>NZ_WOTN01000003.1:0-1200000 GCF_010993745.1 Fodinicola acaciae | reverse complement strand
ATCGCCGCCGCGTCGGCCACGTGCGGATCGCCGTCGCCGTAGACGAACGGCAGCCGTACGATCCGCAGGTCGAGGCCGGCCATCGCCCGCAACCGCCGCTCGGCCTCGGCCTTCGCGGCCGGATACGCGAACAGGTCGGTGCCGACCGGGTCGTCCTCGGTCGCCGGCCGGCCGTAGTCGCAGCCGTCGTAGACGAGGTTGGTGCTGGTGTAGACAAACCGCGTCACGCCGGCCTCCAGCGCCGCGCGCGCGAGTTGTTCGGTGCCGGCGATGTCGACCTCGACGAGTTGGTCGGCGTCCCACGACCGGAACGAGCTCGCGATGTGTACGACCGCCGACACGCCGTCGACCGCGTCGCGTACGGCCGCCGCGTCACGCAGGTCGCCGACGACGACGTCCGCGCCGGCGAGTGCCTTTTCCTTGTCGCGTACGAAAAGCCGGACCGGCTCGGCGGCCGCGAGCATCCGCCGCGCGAACCGGCTGCCGACCTTGCCGGTGGCACCGGTGATCAGAGTTGTCATGCCTCGACCATCGCCGCCTTCCGCGCGGCCCGGTAGAGACCCGCCAAGGCTGGGACCGGCGATCCCTGGCTGAGCCGTCGCGGCCGCGCCAGGATGGTGCCATGGACGCTGCCTCTCTGGCCGATTTCCTGCGCAGACGCCGGGCCGTGCTGCAGCCGGTCGCGGTCGGCCTGCCGGTCGGACGCCGCCGTCGGACACCAGGACTGCGCCGCGAGGAGGTCGCCAACCTGGCCGGCATGTCGTGCGACTACTACACGCGGCTGGAGCAGGCCCGCGGGCCGCGTCCGTCCCGCCAGCTGCTCACCTCGCTGGCTCGCGCGCTGCGGCTCACCGAGGACGAGCGCGACCACCTGTTTCACCTGGTCGGCGAGGAGGCGCCGCGGCTCGGTGCGCCGTCCAGCCACGTACGGCCCGGCGTGCTGCGGATGCTCGACCGGCTCTCCGACGTGGCCGCGATCGTCTGCGACGACCTCGGTTACGTACTCGCCTGGACGCCGGTCTTCGCCGCGCTCGGCCGCGACTATTCGCAGCTGCCGGACGCAGATCGCAACATGCACCTGATGTTCTTCTGTCCGCCGGACGGGCAGGCCAGCCTGGTCATGCGCGACCGCGACTACAACGCGCGCAGCCACGTCTCCGACCTGCGCGCCGCCGTGGCCGCGCATCCGGGTGACCCGCGCGGTCCCGAGCTGGTACGCCGGTTGCGCGCCGGCAGCGCCGACTTCGCGCGGCTGTGGGACGAGCACGAGGTGTCCGTACGCCGGTCGCAGACCAAGACGTTCGTCCATCCCGAGGTGGGGGAGATCCAGCTGGACTGCGAGGTCTTCATGCTGCCGGACGCCGGCCAGCGGCTGATCGTCAACTCCGCCGAGCCGGGCAGCAGCGCCGAACAGGCGCTGGACCTTCTGCGTGTACTCGGCACGCAACGAGCTTAATTGTTGTGTTTTGGGGGTGGTTGCGCCTTCCCGATTGGTGCGCTGGGCGGGTGGGGTTATCGCCTGCGCGGCGGGCGCTCCTGCGCGGAGGGCGACCTCAAGGGGAGGGACGCGCGAGGGTTTGGGTGGTGGTTGGGTTGGGTGCGGCGGGTGCGGTTCTCGAGGTGGGTGGACCGGGATTGTGGCTGGGGCGCCGGCGGTGCCGTGGCGTCTCGGTGGGTGGCGGGCAGGTCCAGTATGTGGGGTTCACAGATGGTGTGAGGGTCGAGTTACGTGCGCTGGACGCACGTAACGGGGCCTTCATGTCATCGCGGCTGCCGGAGGTTGTGGCGGGTGTGACTAGTGAGGCTGATAATGCTGTTGTGACTGCCGGGCGAGAATAAATGCCCGGTTTGATGTCTTGTTAAACAAGTATTACGCACGTAGGCGCGCTCCAGTCGATCGTTTGGCGTCCCGGTGCCCCTCCCTTGAGATCGCGCCAGGCGGTGTTTGGGCTCGGCTGTCGCCGCCCCGCACGAAACCGCCCTAGGATCGACGGAATCGCTCGGCGGTCGCTCGCCGCGTTTCCTCGGTGTGCTGCGGCAGGTTGTCGGAGACCATGTGCGCGCCACTGCCGAGTGGCACCGGAAAGCCTTGCCTCGCCTCGATTTCGGGGTTGATGTGCCGGTGGCACCACAGGTCCAGCGCGCGCATGTGCTGGTCCGGCAGGTCGGCGCCTTTGGGCAGCTCGCAGCGCATGCCGTCGTCGTCGGTCGTCCACGGCTGGTCGAGCGCCGCCCGCCAGCGGCTGACCGCGTCGGAGAACCGGAGGTGCGCCGCCTGGCGGGTGACGTTGAGCGCCGAGCTGACCGACGACCAGCTGGCACCGCTCTCGCGCGCGTGTACGACCGCCTGGGTCAGGACGGCCTGCGCCGCGGTGACCAGGCGCGCGGCCTCCTCCACGTGCCTGGCGTCCGGCGGTGGCTCGGCCGGCACCGGCACCAACCACATCGCGCGGTCGGCGACCTCCTTCGCGGCGGCACTCAGCGCCAGCCGGGCCAGCGCCGCACGAGGCAGCGCCGCGTCGGCCGGACCGTCAAGATCGCGATCGTCCACGCGACCACTGTAGCGTCAAGGGAGACTTGACAGTCGATTCGTGTAATCAGTGATCTTCGTGCGCGTACGTGGGTGACCGTCGGTAGCTGCACGTGCATCGGCCTGTGCATTGGCATGTGCACGCCGCTCTGCTACGGTTGCCGCAAAGTTAGCGGAAGGTGCGTAGGGGGCACCTGGGGGTTGCGGGGGTCCTTGCCAGCAGGTTCATGACGAGACGACGCCCTACCGCTCGGGGTCCCGCGACGGACCACTTCGAAAGGGTCACGGCATGCAACGCTGGGCTCAGCGGTTCATCGGCAACCTGGCCACCGTGCTCACCGCCCTGCAGGGTGCGGTCTGGCTGGTCATCGCCATTCTCGGCGCCGTTCTCCTGCTGCTGGTCGTCGGCGTCGTGCTGCCGGCGGTCTGGTCACGCCGTCGTGAGCGCCGCCGCGCCGCTCAGGCGACGCTGCGGCTCATCCTGGCGGCCTGGCGCCGCGAGCGGACGATGCCGCTGCCGAGGCGCCCCGTCGAGCCGCGTCCGCGCGTACGCCGGCAGGCGGCCCGGCCGCGCGCGGGCAGCCGGCCGCCCGGTGGCTCGCCGCCGCAGCGCCAACCGGCGCCACGACGGCGACGAACACCTGACCGGCGGTTTCAGTAGGGGAGAAGCGTGACGTCGGATGCCTTGACGAACGCGACCCGGTGGTTGAACTGGATCTCCAGATAACGCGTCTTCCCGCGTACGACCGTGTGGTCGCCGGGATACGACGCGTCGATCGTCGGCGCGTAGTAGTAATCCGTCGGCACGCGCCACTCGCCGAGCGCGTATCGCTGGCCGGCCGCGATCGCGTACGGCAGCGGCGTCACCGGCTGCGCCGGCACCGGATTTCCGTTGTACGCGGCCGGTTCCGGATAGGCCGCGCCGAAGACCTGGATGGATGACAGGCCATGCCGCGGCGTCACGGTGAAGCCGGCCGAGGCGTAGGCGGTCGGCGCCTTGCGGGGGTCGAGGAACCAGGCTTTGCGGCCCAGATACCAGATCGCGCTCCAGTCGCCGGACCGGCCGGCCGACGCGAACTGCTGGCCGGCCTCGGCGCGCGCACCCCAGTCGGCGATGTCGTACGCGCCGGCACCGAGGCCGGTGTCGGTGACCAGCGGCGCGTCGGCGGACGGAGATTCGCGCAGGTAGACGACATTCGACGCCTGCGGCGGGCACGGGTTGCCGCTGCCCGACTTGTCGCAGCCGGTGACCGGCGGCTGGTTGGTCGCGAAGTCCGGGGAAATCGTCAGCAGGCCACCGAAACGAGCCGGCCGCGGCGTCGCGTGCAGCAGGTCCATGTAGTGGTTCCAATCCCAGTACGGTCCCGGATCCCAGTGCATGCCCGGAATTTTCGCCGGCACCAGCGCGGGCACGTTGCCGTGCGCCAGAATGTGCCGCCGGTCCAGCGGAATATCGAAGCGCTGCGCGAGATAGCGCACGAGCTTGGCCGACTGGCGATACATCGCCTCGGTGTACCAGGTGGCGCCGGCGGCCGCGAAACCCTCGTGCTCGATGCCGACCGAATGCATGTTGAGATACCAGTTTCCGGCGTGCCAGGCGAGGTCGGAGGTCTTCACCATCTGGGTGATGTGACCGTCGCTGGAGCGCATCACGTAGGTCGACGAGGTTTTCGCCGCCGGGTTCTGGAACCAGCTCACCGTGCCGTTGTAGTAGCCCTCCTGGTCGTGGATGACGATGTACTGGATCTTCAGGTTGGCCGGCCGGTGAGCCCAGTCGTAGTTGCCATATTGCTCTTTGGACGCACCGGTTTGCGTGTACGCGGCTGGCGCGAAGTCACAGTCCACAGTGGACGGACACTCGGTGGTCGTGGAGGTCGTCGAGGCGAGCCGCAGTGCGGCCAGCTGGCCGGTCGCCGGCCGTAGGTCGGTGCCAGCCAACGAAACGTGCTGGCCGTCGTTGGTCTGTCGGCTCGCACCGGTGCGGATCAGGTCGAAGACCTGGTCGGCGAACTGTCGCGCTCCGGTGCCGGTCGTCGCGCCGGAATATCGCGCGACCGCGCCATACCAGTCGCCGGGCTCGGCGCCGGAGAAGCCGAGATCGTGCTGATAGCGCGCCAAAAGCGCGGCGGCGCCGGCGATGTTGGCGGCCGGGTCCGTACGCAGTGCGGCCGGGTCGAGACCGGTCAGGGTGGCCGCTTCCGGCAACGTGCGCATCGACGGCGCGTCGAGTGCCGGCGTGCCGGTGTCCGGAAGTGGTCCGCTCGGCCGGCGTTCGTCGCCGCGCGGATCATCGGCGAACTCGTTGCCGGCCGGCGCGTGCGCGACGACGTAACGCGCGTCGGTGAGGTTCATCGGTCCGAAACCGCCCGCCGAGCTCGGCGATCCGCGGTGGTCGTCCCAGCGCGACTCCAGATACGAGACGCCGAGCAACACCGACACCGGCACGCCGTATTTCTCAGCGGCGGCGGCGAAATCCTGCTGGCGGTCGACCGGTGCGGCGGTGGCCGGCACCGGTGTCAGCAGGGCCAGACCGAGGACGACCGTGCCAAGA
Organism: Fodinicola acaciae; assembly: GCF_010993745.1. Classification (NCBI taxonomy): domain Bacteria; kingdom Bacillati; phylum Actinomycetota; class Actinomycetes; order Mycobacteriales; genus Fodinicola; species Fodinicola acaciae. The sequence goes on along the minus strand of NZ_WOTN01000003.1, from coordinate 1,194,919 downwards.
AAGCGCCGCATCCGCACCACATCCCGCCGTCAAATGCCGAAATGGACGAAGGGATCGTACGCGATCCCCCGTCCATCCCGGAACGTGCTTCGCCGCTATGCCCAGACCTCCGCGCGGTCGATGCTGATGTATGCCGCGCCGGACTGCGGCGCCTTCTCACCGGTCACGCGCACGGTCAGCGTGTGCTGGCCGCGGCTCAGCTTCGGGCTGATGTAGTTTGGCGCCTGGCCGGTGCGCGGGTTGGCGTAGTAGTCGACCTTCACCTCCGGCCCGCCGTCGATCGAGATGGCAGCGATGCCGTTGCCGGTGTCGCGTACGCTCAGCAGCGCGATTTGCGTGCCGTTGAAACGGAAAGTCGCGGTGTCGCCGGCGTTGTTGCTCCAGTGGTCGTCGCCGCGGAAGCACTGCACGCCGCAGCCGTTGCCGGAGTTCCAGTTGCCGGCATAGGAAACCGCGGCATCGGTGTCGTTGATGACATACGAGCCGGCGCCCGGATCGCCGGACGGCACGGCCACGTCCTGGCCGAGTGCCACCGGCGGATCGATGTATGGCGTGCCGTCGGCGTTCCAGTGCACCTGTTGCGCGCGTGTCGTCCGCCAGTCGTAGGTGTAGGCCGAGCTGTTCTTGGCGTGATAGGCGATCCAGTCCTGCCGGCCGTCCGGTGACGTGAAAAACGAATGGTGGCCCGGTCCGTAGACGCCGGCCGCGTCGTTGCGCTTGAGCAGCGGCGCCGGATGTTTGGTCCAGTTGCTGGCAACCAGCGGATCGGCACCGTTCCTGATGGAGATCATCCAGAGCTGGTAGTCCGGCAGGCCGGTGTCGCAGGTCGAGTACGTCAGGAAAAGCCGGTTGCCGTGCCGGAGGCTGGTCGGTCCTTCGCGTACCGATCCGCAACCGCCGTTGTCCACCGGCAGCGCGACCGGAGTGCCGACCGCGGTCCACGGATTTGTCATCTTCAGCGCGTAGATCTGCTGCGGACCCGTCGGATAGCCGCGACCGGGGCTGGTCCAGCTGAAGTACATCTGTCCATTGTGGACAAACGGCTCACCGTCGATCGCGTAGACACCCTGGTCGGCGATTTTCGCCTTGAAATGATACGGCCCCAGCGGATCGTCGCCGGTCGACTCCAGCACGTACATCCGGTGGTTGGCGTCGACGCCGTCGCTGGCCGTGTAGTAGACGTACCAGTGCTTGCCAAACTTGTAGAGCGCCGGAGCCCAGATCTGGGTGCCGCGGCTCGGATCGTCGTCGGCGCCGCGCCAGATGACGTGCTCCTGAGCGTTGAGCAGGCCGCCGATGCTGCGTGACGACCAGACCGAGAGCCGGTCGCCCTGTGTGGTCGCCAGGTAGTAGCGGCCGCGGTAGACCGTCATCGTCGGGTCGGCGCTGCCGTTGATCGGATTGCGAAACACGGGTCTCCCTGCCGCCGCGGCCGGCGCCGGCGCCACCAGGCCGGCGACCACCAGTGCGAGAGCTAATGCGCTGTAGAGCAGCTTCATCTGGCCTCCAGTAAACACGCCTTGACGAAAGGTGTAGTGCAACGTTGTAAACGGGTCAATCGACACCGGTCTGTGATGCGCCGTATGTGCCGTAACCGCAGGTGGCCACACCTGGACGGTTACTCTGGAGGCAGCGGTCGTCCCGGCATAGTGGCCGGTCCCGCGTATTTCACCGAAAGGTGCGTTTCGTCGTGCGCGTCTACGACTCTCTCATCGACCTGGTCGGCAACACGCCGTTGGTCAAGCTTTCCAGCGTCACCGACGGCATCTCCGCGACGGTGCTGGCGAAGGTGGAGTATTTCAACCCCGGCGGCAGCGTGAAGGACCGGATCGCGTTGCGGATGATCGAGGCGGCCGAGGCGTCCGGCGAGCTCAAGCCCGGCGGCACCATCGTCGAGCCAACCAGCGGGAACACCGGCGTCGGCCTGGCCATCGTGGCGCAGCGCAAGGGCTACAAGTGCGTGTTCGTGTGTCCCGACAAGGTGAGCGCTGACAAGATCAACACGCTGCGCGCGTACGGCGCCGAGGTGGTCGTCGCGCCGACCGCGGTCGCGCCGGAGAACCCGGAGTCCTACTACAACGTCTCCAACCGGCTGCTGCGGGAGATCCCGGACGCCTGGAAACCGGACCAGTACTCGAATCCGGAGGGCCCGCAGTCGCACTATCTGTCGACCGGTCCGGAGATCTGGAAGGACACCGACGGCCGCGTCACGCATTTCGTCGCCGGCGTCGGCACCGGCGGCACGATCAGCGGCACCGGCCGTTATCTCAAGGAGGTCTCCGAGGGTCGCGTACGCGTGGTCGGCGCTGACCCGGAGGGCTCGGTCTACTCCGGCGGCAGCGGCCGGCCGTATCTGGTCGAAGGCGTCGGCGAGGACTTCTGGCCGACCGCGTACGACCCGTCGATCCCGGACGAGATCCGGCCGGTCTCCGATCGCGACTCGTTCCTGATGACGCGCCGGCTGGCCCGTGAGGAGGGCCTGCTGGTCGGCGGTTCGTGCGGCATGGCCGTGGTCGCCGCGCTGGAGGTGGCGCGCGAGGCCGGTCCGGACGACGTGGTCGTGGTGCTGCTGCCGGACGGCGGCCGCGGCTATCTGTCGAAGATCTTCAACGACGACTGGATGGCCGACTACGGTTTCCTCGCGAGCGGTGTCGGCACGACGGTCGGCGATGTGCTCGCGCGTAAGAGCGGGAAGCTGCCGGAGCTGGTGCACGTACACCCCACCGAGACGGTCCGCGAGGCGATCGACATCCTGCGCGAGTATGGCGTGTCGCAGCTGCCGGTCGTCAGCCAGGAGCCGCCGGTGATGGCCGCCGAGGTGGTCGGCACGGTCGTCGAGCGTGACCTGATGGACGCACTGTTCAACGGCCGCGCCGCGCTCGCCGACGGCCTGCAGATGCACATGTCCAAGGCCCTGCCGATGATCGGCGTCGGCGAGCCGGTCTCGGCGGCGGTGCACGCACTGGAGACAGCCGACGCCGCGCTGGTGCACGACGGCGGCCAGCCGCGCAGCGTACTCACCCGCCAGGACCTCCTGGGCTACCTGACCCACGAGTAAACCCCGTCGAGGGTGACGTTTCGACGGCCGTCGCGGCCGGCCTGACCGTCAAGACGTCACCCTCGCGGTCAGGTCGAGCCGAGATGCGTGCGGATGCGGGTGACGGCTCGCCAGGCGGCTTTCTCGGCGTCGTCGAGCTTGCACATGTGGTTGGCGAGCAGGACGAGGTTGACGCGCAGCGTCTTGTCGAGGTCGTCGGGATCCATGGCGGCCAGCGGTGCGAGCGACTGCGCGGCCTCGCGGATCCCTTCCGGTTCGTCCGTCCGCCGGCACCGCAAATGAGTGAACATCCAACCCTCCGTATACTTGTCGGCAACGCTGAGTGCGTCAAGTATGTTGTGCGCAACAAACGACGGAGCGTCAGGTGTCCGACACGTACTCGCCGACAGTCCTCAAGCGCCTGATCGCGTACGAGCTGAAGCGGCTCCGCGAGGAGGCCGGCCGGACGCGCCCGGAGGCGGCCGAACGGCTCGGCAAGACCTCGGCGCAGATCGGCCACATCGAGACGATGCGCAACCTGCCCTCGCCTGGCGACCTGGAGCTGTTGCTGACCTGGTACGGCCATCCGGAGAAGGTCGAGTTCTACCGGAACATGCTGCGCCAGGCCAAAAGAGGTCGCGACTGGTGGATCGGCCTGAGTCATGCGGACGAATTCGATCTGTACTTCGGACTTGAGTCCGCGTCGGCCAAGATCGAGGAGTATCACGCCGTCGTTGTGCCTGGCCTGTTCCAAACGCGCGCGTACGCCGCCGCGATCATGCGTGGCGGCAGTCCGACGATGTCCGATGATGAGGTCGTCCGCCGTGTGAATTTTCGCATGGCCAGGCAGAAAACGGTTGAGCGGGAGAACCCGCCAAGGATCTGGACCATCCTCGACGAGGCGACTATCAGGCGGATGGTCGGCGGTCCGATCACCATGCGTGAACAGCTGGAACGCCTGATTAGGTTGGCCGACATGCCAAACGTCGAGATTCAGGTCATGCCATTCGCCAAAGGTGCACATCCGGCGTTGGACGGCACATTCACCTATTTCTCGCTGCCGAGCGACTTGGTCGTCGATCCGGGAGTCGTGTACGCGGAGACGCGCGTAGGCGTTCGCTACTTCGAGCAGCCGGCGGAGATTGAAACGTATCGGGATATCCTTGCCAGGCTGCGGGTTCAGGCCCTCGATCCGCAGGACTCGCGCGAGATGATCGAGAGGGTGATGAAGGAGTTGTGAGTGCGAGGTTGGCGAAAGTCGACGCGGTCCGAAACTCCTAATGGTTGCGTCGAAGTTGCCAATTCGTCGTTAGCTATTGGCGTACGGGACAGCAAGTTGCGCGACGCCAGTCCTGTTCTTCTTTTCTCGCATGACAACTGGCGCGCCGCCCTCGGTGAGATCAAAGCGGGCCGGTTCGGGCTAGGCGAGCCCACACGCCGCCCTGTCTGGCATGATCCGGTGCGGGCAGGGTGAAGCGGAAGGCATTTCCGTGCTGAAGCGACGAATTCTGCATGCTCTTGTTGTCATCGGGTTGGTCATGGCGGCGTTGTTCGGGACAGGCACCGCGGCGCACGCGTCGCCGACCTCCTTCGTGGCCAAGGCCGTACACAGCGGCGGCGCCGGTGCGACGGCGTTGATCGTGACCGGCGGCCTGTCCTGGTCCAACCGGTCGGTCACGCTGACCAACGTCCAGGTCTGGGTCGCGCCGCACGAGTGCGGCTACGTGACCGCGACCGGTTTCCAGGGTGACCGGATGATCGACGACGAGGAACGGCCGACCGGATCCGATCTGTACTGCGGCTACAGCAGCGCGCACGGCCTGACGTACGGCATCGGCAACATCCCGCTGGACGGCAGTGCCGTCTCCGGTGGCATCACGCTGGTCTGGGTCGGCGCGCTCGACTCCACGCACGGCGCCACCGGCTACGCCGACTGCTATCGCGCGAAGTCGGCCTGCACACAGACGACCGGCTGAGGTTCGCATGGCCACCATGCGTGCGTCGAACGCACGCATGGTGGCCATGCGGCCATGGGCTGACGGGGTGATGTCAAGGCATACGCGCAGCTCGTCGCCACGGCGGATCGGCGCTGGTCAAAGTCGTGGTCAAGATTGACACGACAGTGTTAATGTCTCGCCATGACAGATCTGAACGCCTTCATCGCCGGCCTGCCGAAGGCCGAGCTGCACGTCCACCACGTCGGGTCGGCGTCGCCGCGGATCGTCGCCGAGCTGGCCGCGCGGCACGCCGGCAGCACGACCGTGCCGGCCGACCCGGCAGCGCTCGCCGACTATTTCACGTTCAGCGACTTCGCCCATTTCATCGAGATCTACCAGGCCGTCGTGGCGCTCATCCGCACCACCGACGACCTGCACCTGCTCACGTACGAGATCGCGCGCGACCTCGCCGCGCAGCAGGTGCGTTACGTCGAGCTGCAGGTTACGCCGTACACCCACCATTTGGCCGGCATCTCGCCGGAGCAGGTCTGCGAGGTCATCGAGGACGTACGCGCCAAGGCGGCCACCGAGTTTGGCTTGGAGATGCGGTGGATTTTCGACATCCCGGGGGAGTACGGCGCGCCGGCGGCCGATCTCACGCTGCACGCGGCGACCGGCGTACGGCCGGATGGTCTGGTCGCTTTTGGCCTGGGCGGGCCGGAAATCGGCCAGCCGCGCGGTTTTTACCAGTCGTGGTTCGACCAGGCGATCGCCGCCGGCCTGCATTCGGCGCCACACGCCGGAGAGTCGACCGGCGCGCCGACGATCTGGGACGCGATCAACCTGCTCAAGGCGGAGCGGATCGGCCATGGCACACACTGCATGGAGGATCCGAAGCTGGTCGATTTCCTTGCCGAGAAACAGATCCCACTGGAGGTGTCGCCGACCTCCAACGTACGCACCCGTGTCGTCGACTCGTACGAGACGCATCCGTTGCCGCGGATGGTCGAGGCCGGCCTGCGCGTGACGATCAACTCCGACGACCCGCCGATGTTCGGCACGACGCTGACCAACGAGTACGCCGTCGCGGCGCGGCTGCTCGACCTCGACGAGGCCGGTCTGGCCGCGCTGGCCAAGGCGGCGGTCGACGCGTCTTTCGCGCCTGAGGCGGTGAAAAAGCGGATCGGCGGCGAGATCGACGGCTATCTGTCGAGCACGGCGACCAGCTCGCCGGAGCCGACCGGCACCAGCGTCGAATAGCAGCTCGGCTCGTTTTCCAGCAGTTCCTGGAGCGGAGCGATCTCGGCCGGATGCGACAGCGCGTTGTCGGCGACCAGGATGCCACCGGGCCGGATCACCCGCAGCGGATGTGGCCACCAGCCCGGGTATTCCGTCCGTTCCGCGTCCAGGAACAGCAGGTCGACGCTGTTTTCCGCCAAGCCGCGTAAAAACTCGCCACCGTCGCCGGCGACGAAGGTGACGTGCTCGGCCAGGCCGGCTTTTTCGAGGTTGTCCCTGGCACCCGCCTGGGTCTCGGTGTCCACTGTGGTCACCTGGCCACCGACCGCGGCGCACGCGTCGGCCAGCCAGATCGTCGAATATCCGTTGGACGTGCCGATTTCCAGCACCCGGGGCGCCGGGATCGCGCGGATCAGGGTGACCAGGAACGCGGCCGCGCCGGGGTCGACATTGCGGCGGCGCTTGAGCCGGTCGGGCTGTTTCTCGTCGTGCTGGCGACCTTCTTCGTAGAGCGATTCCAGCTGCCGCAAGCGTTTTTCGTCCATGGCGCCATCATGCTCGCTTCGCCGGCCGGCGCTTCCAGGCTGTGAGATTTTACTCCGCGCGTACGTATGCCTGGAGCATCGTCGCGATCATGTCCATCCGCCGCTGGTCGAAATCCACGTCCGGATAGAGCACCGCCGACAACGCCTCGCCGTCGAAGTAGTGGATGACGTGTGCGACGACCGCGAGTCGCTTGTCGTCCGGCAGCGCGCGCAGCACCGGCACCTGCTTGCTCGCCTCGAGCATCGCCTCGGCGAACGCGCCGGCGACCGGCTTGAGGCGCTCGCGGAGCACCGGATCGGTGCGGGCGGCGACCAGCAGCTCGATCCAGACCGCGTTGATCGGATCGCGCGCGCCGGCGCGTACGCGCGGCAGCACCGCGACCGGGTCGGCCTCCGGCAGCTCGGCGACATAGTCGGTGAACCGCTGGATCTGTCGGCGCGCGACCTCCTCGGCGGCGGCCAGCATGAGGTCGGTCAGCGTCGCGTAGTGACCGAACAGCGCGCCGGCCGAAACACCCGCTCTGGCGCTGATTTCCTTGACCGTCGCGCGCGCGTAGCCGAGCTCGGACAGCGCCGAGATCGTGCCGTCGAGCAGGCTCGCGTTGGTCGCCGCGCGGCGTTCGGCCTGCGTACGCCGTTTTTGCTCAGCCACGTGACAATAATAAATCGAGCACTTGAAATATTTCTGGCAAAGCGGCATGCTACCTGCCAGTAGGTTCCCGGTGACCCACCTCACAGGAGGCCCATGTGGTCCAGAGATCCCGCCTGTCGCTGCTGCTCGCCGCACTCGTCTTCGTGGCCGGACTGACCGCCGCCGCGCCGGCCGGGGCGGCCATCGCGCCACCGAGCCAGGACCCGTTCTATGCGGTGCCCTCGGATGTCGGCTCGTACGCTCCGGGTGCGGTCATCAGATCGCGGCAGATCGCGCCGCAAACTGCGATCGGCCAACTGCCGGCGGTGCGCGCGTGGCAGGTGCTCTATCGTACGAACGACGGCGAGGACGCGGCCACCGCGACGGTCGCCACCGTGCTCGTACCAGCGGCGCCGTGGACCGGCGCCGGCACGCGGCCGCTGCTTTCCTACCAGAGCGCGGAAGACTCGGTCGGCATCGACTGCGCACCGTCGTACGCGTGGCGCAACGGCATCTTCGCCGGCCTCGGCGAGCCGCTGGCCGACCCGCTGGCCGTCGGGCCGGCGCTCGCCCTCGGCTGGGCCGTGGTGGTGCCGGATTACGAGGGACCGCAAGGAATGTTCGGCGTCGGCCGGATGGCCGGTCACGGCGTACTCGACGGGATCCGCGCCGCGCTGAACTTTTCCACCGCTGGCTTGGATCCGCGCACCAAGGTGGCGACTTTCGGTTACTCCGGCGGGGGACTGGCGACCGGCTGGGCCGGTGAGCTGCAGGGGACGTACGCGCCGGAGCTCAACTATGTCGGCACGGCCGGCGGTGGCACGCCGGCGAAGCTGCTCGACGTGGTGAAATGGCTGACCGGCCCAGGAAAGGCCGCGGCCGGCCTGGCCGCCGGTGGCATTATCGGCATCCTCAAGCAGTATCCGCAGCTGCGGAAATTCCTTAACGACAAAGGCCGCACGCTCTACCAGCGCTATGAGAACGCCTGTGCCGCGCAGCTGGTGGCCGAGCTGCCGTTCCGTGACATCAACGCGTACACGACCTCGCCGGATCTGTTTGTCGAGCCGGAAATCGTCGCGGTCACCACGCGGCAGAGCATGGGGTCGCAGGCACCGAAGGCACCTGTCTTCAACTCACACGGACAGCTCGACGAGATCGTGCCTTTCGCGCAGAACAAGCGAAACGTGAAGGAATGGTGTGCCGGCGGCGCGACCGTGGACGCCGACTGGACGCTGCTCGCCGAGCACGGCCTCGGCGTGGCGCCCTGGTATGCGACCGGTTATCCGTACCTGAAGGCCCGGTTTGCCGGCCTGCCGGCGGTCAACGACTGCTGGTGGATCCGGAACAGCTAGAAGGCCGCAACCCCCCGTTACTGGCAGCTGGTGACAGTAACGGGGCGTTGCGGCAAGAACCGGCTATGGAAGGACGTTGTCGAGGGCCGTCAAGGCAAACTTGAGCTCGTCCTCGGACACCGTCAGCGCCGGCCGGAAGCGGATCGACCGCTCGCCGCTCGGCAGCGCGACCAGGTGCTCATCGGTGCGCAGGCGGCCGAGCACGTCGTCGCGTACGGCCGCACTCTCCAGGTCGAAGGCGATCATCAGGCCACGGCCGCGGACATTGGCGATCGAGTGCCGGTCGGCGAGCTTTTTCAGCTCTGCCAGGAAAAACTCACCACGCTCGGCGGCCTGCGCGAACAGGCCCTCGCGCTCGATGATCTCCAGGTAGCGGCGCGAGCGGACCATGTCCACCAGGCCGCCACCCCAGGTCGAGTTGATCCGGCCGCTCACCACGAACACGTTGTCCGGCACCTCGTCCACCCGCCGGCCGGCCATGATGCCGCCGACCTGCACCTTCTTGGAGAAGGCGACGATGTCCGGCGCAAGGTCGAAGTGCTGGTATGCCCACGGCTTGCCGGTCGTGCCGACACCGGTCTGCACCTCGTCGAGCACGAACAGCGCGTCGTACTCGTGGCACAGTGCCTGCATCGCCAGCAGGAACTCGGCGCGCAGGTGGTTGTCGCCGCCTTCGCCCTGGATCGGCTCGGCGATGAAGCACGCGATGTCGTGCGGGTTGGCCTCGAAAGCGGCCCTGGCCTGCGCGAGCGCGTCCTTCTCCAGCTGCTCGACATCGCCGAAATGCGTCGCCGGCACGTCGATGCGCGGCCAGTCGAACCGCGGGAAGCGCGCGGTCTTGCCGGGGTCGGTGTTGGTCAGCGACATGGTGTAGCCGCTGCGCCCGTGGAAGGCGTGCCGCAGGTGCAACACCTTGGTGCCCAGCTCCGGCGAGCGGCCTGCGGCCTCGTTGCGGCGGCTCTTCCAGTCGAAGGCGACCTTCAGCGCGTTTTCCACCGCGAGCGCGCCACCTTCAACGAAGAAGAGGTGCGGCAGTGCGGGGTCGCCGAGCACGCGCGCGAACGTCTCGACGAACTCGGCGTAGTGCGTGGTGTAGATGTCGGGGTTGGCCGGCTTGTTGGCGGCGATCTCGGCCAGCAGCGTCATGAACTCCGGGTCGTCCACCACGCCGGGGTGGTTGAGGCCCAGCGGAGCCGACGCGAAGAACGTGTACATGTCCAGATAACGCTCACCCGTACGTGCGTCGACGATCCACGAGCCCTGGCTCGCACGCGTGTCCAACACCAGTTTGAAGCCGTCGGTCAGCACGTGCTCGGCCAGTCGCTGGTGCACGTCGGCAGGTGCGACTGAGGCACCGATGGTCGCAGTCATGAAGAAGATTTCCCTCCATTCGGGTGAACGTCGAAAAGAATTGCACTTCGAGCGTACGGTGCATGCAACATCCGCTGCCACTTGTGGACGGCCGTGACGGCGGATCACGGAAACCTTTCGGCCGTACGAGCCGAATAAAGGGACAAATCAGACACAGGTCTCGCGCTCGGCAAGATCTTGTCCGGTCAGTCCGCGAGGCTCTGCCAGGAGTCGTTGCGGCGCAGCACCCACGAGCGCATGTGCGGATAGCCACGTACGGCGATCGGCCGCCGCGGCCGCAGCTTGTAGGTGTCGTTGTCGGACAGCGTGGTCGCCATCTCGCGGTCGATCAGCACAGTGCCCGGCCGCGCGACCGAGGTGAGCCGCGCGGCCAGGTTGACCACCGAGCCGAACACGTCGCCGAAGCGCAGCAGCACGTTGCCGTACGCCATGCCGATCCGCAGCTGCGGCAGGCCGCGCTCCTCGCGCTCGGGGTCGGTCAGCCGCAGCGCGATCTCGGCCGCGTCGGCCGCGTCGTCGGCGACGAACAGCACCTCATCGCCGATATTCTTGACGATCCGTCCGTGGTTCTCGGTCACCGCGAGCGCCGCGTCGGTCTCGAAGTCCTCCAGCAGCGCCGCCAGCTCGGCCTTGCCGATCCGCCTGGTGAGCGAGGTGAAGCCGACGATGTCGGCAAACCCGACGACCATCTCGCGGGTCGCCAGCTCCTCGCCGTTTTCCATCATCGCCCGGCCGATCGCGGCGGTCAGCTGCCGGCGCCAGACGTAGGACTGGAGGCGCTCGACGACCGGGATCAGCTCCTCGACCAGCCGTACGCCGTCGACGAGGTCGTCGTCGCGGTCCATGAACGTGCGGAAGAGCTGCACCTGCCACTCGGCCAGCCGGGCGAAAGCCTGCGCCAGCGCGCGAGCCAGCGTGATCTCCTCGTGGCTGTCGATGTCCTGGCCGCGTACCAGCGAGTCCCACACCCGCAGCGCCACGATGTCGGCGTCGGTGAACATCTCCGCGTCGTCGCCGACGTCCGCGAATCCCATCGCCTTCCACAGCCGCTGCGCGCGCTCCAGCGGCACCTGTGCGGCGTCGGCGACCTGGTGGCGGTTGTAGTGCGCCGGACCGCCGAGCAGGATCTGTTCGAGGACCGCCGCCGCGTCAGGTGGTGTGGACGACGAGGACATCGCACTCCGCGCGATGGGTGACCGCCGACGGTACGGACCCGAGGATGCGGCCGGCGAGCGTGTTCAGGCCGCGGTTGCCGACGACCAGCAGCTCGGCGCGATGCTTCTTCGACGCGCTCATCAGCACCCGCACCGGCTCGCCGCGCACGGCCACCGTCTCGATGTTCCCGGCGCCGGCCGCCTTTGCCCGGTCGGCGGCCGTACGCAGCGTGTCCTCGGCCGGTGTCGAGCCGACCACCTGGTAGGCGTCCTCGCCGAGGATGTCCTGCGCCCGGTCCACGTCGCGCGGCTCGGCCGGCACGTACGCACACACGATGACCAGCTTCGTCGCGCTGCCGACCCGGGCGATCTGACCGGCCCGGTCGACCGCCTTCAGCGAGGTCTCCGACCCGTCGGTGCCGACCACGATCGTCTGGTAACCGCTCATCGCCTCACCTCTCCGCCGTCAGGCCGCCACCTTACCGCCGAGTACGGTCACCGGCCCCCCAGACCATCGCGGCTTGTCACACCGGTGCCAATTCCGAGGACCGACAGTTTGGCGCGCGCGGTGAGGTCAGCTCGCGAAGGCCGTGTAGCTTGCTCGGTCGAGTCTGGTCGATGACGCTGTGGCTGGCTCGGCTGGCGCGTGTGGGTCGATGACCTTCGCGGACCAAGGTCATCGGCTGTCGAGCCTTGGCGACTGTGGAGCCGGCCGGCGCGCGAACTCGACGTTTTGGTCCTTTTTAACGTTGGAAAACGACCAGAACGTCGAGTTCGTGAAAACCGCGTCGCTTGCTCGGTCGAGTCTGATCGGCGACGCTGTGGCTAGGCTCGGCTGACGCGTACGAGTCGGCGACCTTCGCGGACCAACGTCATCGGCTGTCGAGCCTCGCCGGTCACAGAGTCGTGAGAACCGGGTCGCTAGCTGTCGAGGCGAGCGACCCCGATCGGACAGGACATGCCGTTGGGGCCGTGGTTGCAATAACCGTACGGATTCTTCGCGTCGGACAAGTACTGCTGGTGATAGTCCTCAGCGAAGTAGTAGTGATCCAGCGGCTTGATCTCGGTGGTGATCTGACCGAAGCCGTTCTTCGTCACGACCGGCTGGAAAGCCTCCAGCACGGCCTTCGCGACCCGCTCCTGCTCAGGCGTGGTGGTGTAGATCGCCGAGCGATACTGCGAGCCCACGTCGTTGCCCTGCCGGTTTCCCTGCGTCGGGTCGTGGTTTTCGAAGAAGGTCTTCAGCAGTTGCTCGTACGACACCTTGGCCGGGTCGAAGACGACCTGGACGACCTCGGCGTGGCCGGTGCGGCCGGAGCAGACCTCCTCGTAGGTCGGGTTGGGGGTGAAGCCGCCGGCGTAACCGGCCGAGGTGGAGTAAACCCCCGGCGTCTGCCAGAAAATCCGCTCCGCGCCCCAGAAACATCCCATGCCGACGACCATGACCTGCAGGCCGTCGGGCCACGGGCCGGTCAGTGGCGTGCCGAGTACGGCGTGCCGCTCGGCCACCGGGATCGGCTCCTGCCGGCCGGGCAGCGCGTCGGCGGGGTCGACCATGGTGCTGCGGCGAAATCCGAACATCTCGTGCCTCCTCGCTTGAGTCAACCACGACCCACCACCCATGATTCCGCAGTCACACAACGCCGGTCGGTGGCGCCACGACCGGAGCGGTCGCGCCGCCCATGCTGGCGGCGGCCGCGGCGAGCCGGTCGACGGCCGCGGCGGTGTCGGTGGCCGACAGGGTGAACGGCAGGCGAAGCCAGTTTTCGAACGCGCCGTCGACGCCGAAGCGCGGCCCGGCGGCCAGCCGGAGGCCGAAGCGGCCGGCGGTGAGCGCGAGCATCGACGACACCGGCCGGCGCAGGTCGATCCACAGGTTGAGGCCGCCGGGCGGACACGGCACCGACCAGCCGGGAAACCGCTCGCCGAGCAGCCAGCGCAGGTGGTCGCGCGACTCGGCCAGCTCCTTGCAGCGTCTGGCCAGGATGTCGTCGGCGTTGCCGAGCAGCTCCACCGTGATCAGCTGCTCCAACACCGGACTGCCGAGGTCGGTGCTGGCGCGTACGACCGCCAGCCGGTGCAACAGGTCGGGCTGACAGCGGATCCAGCCGACCCGCAGGCCACCCCAGAAGGTCTTGCTGGTCGAGCCGATGTGGACGAGCACGTCCTGCACCGAGGCCGGCAGGTCGGCGCCGACCGGCCGCGGCGCCGGATGGTCGAGGCCCAGCTCGACCAGCGACTCGTCGACGACCAGCAACGTCTGCCGCCGGTGCGCCAGCCGCGCCAGCTCGGCCCGCTGCTCGGCCGGCATGCAGGCGCCGGTCGGATTGTGGAAGTCGGGCACCACGTATGCCAGCCGCGGCGCGGTCTGCGCCATCGTGGCGGCGATCAGGTCGAGGTCCCAGCCGTCGGCGGTCAGCGCGACCGGCACCGTACGACAGCCGGCCTGCCGGACGGCGTCGAAGATCGCCGGATAGGCCGGATGCTCCACGAGTACGCGGTCGCCGGCCGCGGCGACCGCGCCGAGGACCAGCGTGATGCCGTGCTGCGCGCCGGCGCACACCATGATCTGGTCGGCGCGCGTCGGCAGGCCACGCCGCGTGTAGCGGTCGGCGATCGCCGTACGCAGCAGCTCGATGCCGGAACCGAAATATCCGTTGCCGGGCAGGAACTCCGGCAACCGCGCGGTCGCCGCCTGTACGGCCGGATAGAGGTCGCCGGCCGGTGCGCCGGGTGCCGCGTGCGCCATGTCGATGATCGGGTCACCGTCTCGCCCGTACGGCGTCAAGGCCCAGGTGGGCGAGTCGTTGCGCGACCGTGCCGGCAGCTCGACCCAGCTGCCGGCGCCGCGCTTGCTGCCGATGAAACCCGACTCGCGCAGCGCGTCGTACGCGGTCGTCACCGTCCCGCGGCTCAGGCCGAGCGCGGACGCCAGCTCCCGCTCCGCCGGCAGGCGCGTACGCAGCGGCAACCGTCCGTCGAGCACCAGCACCTGGATGCGGTCGGCCAGCTGCCGGTGCGCCGGACCGTCGCCGCGGTGCCACCAGTCGCCGAGCACCTTGCTCAGCATGACCCCTGTCACCATCGGACCAATCTCTCACGTTTGGCCCACGAATCCGAGGCCATTGGCTGCCGAAAATGATCGACATGCTGCCACCTGACCGCCGGCTCCGCCGGTTCGTCCAGCTCTTCGTCGGCCTGTATCTCTACGGCCTGAGCTCGGCGCTGATGATCCGCGCGCAGCTCGGCCTGGACCCGTGGGACGTGTTCCACCAGGGCCTGGTCAAGCACACCGGCCTGAGCTTCGGCGCCATCACGATCATCGTCGGCGCGGTGGTGATGCTCGGCTGGATCCCGCTGCGGCAGAAGCCCGGGATCGGCACGATCTCCAACGTCATCGTCGTCGGGCTCGCCGTCGACGCGTCGCTGGCATTTCTTCCTACGCCACAAAACCTGGTGCTGCGGATCGTTTTCCTGGTCGCCGGCGTGGTGTTGTGCGGCTTCGCGACCGGATGCTATGTCGGCGCCGGCATGGGACCGGGACCGCGCGACGGACTGATGACCGGTTTGGTTGCGCGTACTGGCAAATCCGTCCGGTTGGTGCGTACGTGCATCGAGGTGAGCGTGCTCGTCGTCGGCTTTCTGCTCGGTGGCTCGGTCGGTTTCGGAACGCTGTTCTACGCGCTCACGATTGGTCCACTCGTGCACGTCTTCCTGCCGCTGATGAAGGTCCGGACCGACAGGGAAGCCGACACCGTCGTAGCCTTGCGGTCATGACCGACGGC
The DNA here is from genome assembly GCF_010993745.1 of Fodinicola acaciae. Lineage (NCBI taxonomy): Bacteria > Bacillati > Actinomycetota > Actinomycetes > Mycobacteriales > Fodinicola > Fodinicola acaciae. The sequence continues at coordinate 1,179,868 of NZ_WOTN01000003.1, read as the reverse complement.
AAAGGCGCCGAAACAGCGCACGGGTTCGAGACGTTGGCGATCCACGCGGGGCAGGACGCCGATCCCTCGACCGGCGCGGTGATCACGCCGATCTTCCAGACCTCCACGTTCCGGCAGCCGACGGTCGGCGAGCTGCCGGCCGGATACGACTACAGCCGCGCCGGCAACCCGACGCGGGCGGCGCTGGAGGACTGTCTGGCCGCGCTGGAAGGCGGCACGCGCGGATTCGCGTTCGCGTCCGGCATGGCCGCGACCGACACGTATCTGCGCGCGGTCTGCCGGCCAGGCGACCACATCCTGATCCCCAACGACGCGTACGGCGGCACCTTCCGGCTGGTCGACCGCGTGCTGCGGCGGTGGGGCCTGGACTACACACCGGTGCCGCTGTCCGACCTGGCCGCCGTACGCGCGGCGATCCGGCCGGAGACCAAGCTGATCTGGTGTGAGACGCCGACCAACCCGCTGCTCGGGATCGCCGACATCGCCGGCCTGGCGAGCGTCGCGCACGAGGCCGGCGCGCAGCTGGTCGTCGACAACACCTTCGCCTCGCCGTATCTGCAGCAGCCGCTCAACCTCGGCGCGGACGCGGTCGTGCACTCGACGACCAAATACATCGGCGGCCATTCCGATGTGGTCGGCGGCGCGGTGGTCGTACGCGACGCGCACCTGGCCGACGACATCGCCTTCCACCTCAAGTCGATGGGCGGGGTGGCCGGCCCGTTCGACTCGTGGCTTGCCTTGCGTGGCCTGAAAACCCTGGCCGTACGGATGGACCGGCACTGCGCCAACGCCGAGAGTGTCGTGCAGCTGCTGGTCAGCCACCCGGCCGTCACCGAGGTTTTCTATCCGGGACTGGAAAACCACGCCGGCCACGAGATCGCCGCCAAGCAGATGCGCCGGTTTGGCGGGATGGTGAGCTTCCGCGTACGCGGTGGCCAGGACGCCGCCGTCGCCGTCTGCGACAAGGCGAAGGTCTTCACGCTCGCCGAGTCGCTGGGTGGCGTCGAGTCGCTGATCGAGCATCCCGGCCTGATGACGCACAGCAGCGTGGCCGGGTCGGAGCTGGAGGTGCCGGACGACCTCGTCCGGCTGTCGGTCGGCATCGAGAGCGTCGAGGATCTGCGCGCCGACCTGACCCAGGCCCTCGGCTAGACCCGTACCCGTGGCCGCATGGCCACCATGCTTGCATCCAACGCAAGCATGGCGGCCATGCGGACATTCACGGCAGGTCCCGGAGCTCCAGCACCTTCTTCAGGTCAGGAACGGACACGAAGCTGATGGTGAGCGACGGCGGCTGACCACCCCTTCCGGTCACGACGAGCGCGCTGATCCCCAGCTCGGGTTCGTCAGGCACGTACGACCACATGACGATGGCATGCCGGTCACCGCGAACCTCCTTGTGCTTCATAGCCGCCGGTGCCGGCACCTGGCTGGCGTCCGGATCGGCTATCGCGTAGCCGGCGACGCCGGTGGTCGTGCCGCCAAGCGCGATCAGCAGGACGCCGTGGCTGGTGCGTACGCGGACGGCCTTGATCGCTCCGACCGTGTCCACCGGAGCCTCGTCGACTTCCCAGCCACCGCGACTGAGGTCGACCCCTCTGGCCGGGTCGGATCCGTCTCTGACGATGGCACCGAGTCCGTCCAGCGGTCCGGAGCGACGGCCAGGTGTGTTGGTGACCTCGATCCGGTCGCCGCGCTCGGTGGTGAACGCCGCCGCCTTGCCGTCCGCGGGGACGGTGACCGGAGGTGGCAGCAGCCGGAGACCTTTGTCATGCAGCAGGTCCCACACGCGTCCGTCACCGGCTGGCGGTTTCGCGGCAATGCCGACGACGTTGACCGGCTGCTCCGCGGACGCACCGAGCGTCAGTACGGCGAGACTGGCGACGGCGGTGACGCCGGTCGCCATCCAGCGGCGCTGGCGGCGCAGCGCTCCGGACGTGATCGTCACAGTGTCGACGGTGGAGGTCGGCTGGTGGTCGACCGCCTCGTGCATTGCCTGGCGAAGCTCGTCGATGGTGTTCACGGTCGTGCCTCCACTGGCCGGGTCAGGCGTACTTCGCCGATGTCAGGGGTGATCCGCAGCTTCGCGAACGCGCGCGCGGCGGTGCTCTTGACCGTGCCGACGGCGACGCCGAGCGCGGTGGCGGTCGCCTCCTCCGACAGGTCCTCGTAGTACCGGAGGACGACGACCGTACGTTCGCGCGGGGTCAGCGTCGCCAGCGCGCGGAACACCGCGTCGCGTTTGGCGTGCTCTTCCGACACGTCCGCGCTCGCCTCCTCCGGCAGCTCGCCGGTCGCGCGCTCGCGCCACGGCTTGCGGCGCCACCAGTCGTTGTGCGTGTTGACCAGTACGCGGCGGACATAGCCGTACGGGTCGTCAGAGCGGATCCGGTGCCACCGCAGATAGGCCTTCTCCAGCGCGGCCTGCACCAGGTCTTCGGCCTGGTGACGGTCACCGGTCAGCAGCTCGGCGGTACGCAGTAGGCGGGTCGCGGCCGTGCCGACGAAATCGGCGAAGTCCGGCCGCTGGGGGGTCAGCATCTGGCGTCCTTCATGTCTTCCTGGACGTGGTCGTGGCCGCGAAAGGTTCTGTTCGGTCGGTCGATGATGCGAGGATCGACGTATCCGCCGTCCCGCGGCAAGAGACCGAGAGGGTGAACCGATGAGTCCGCACGGGCCGCAGCCCGCGCCGGAACCGGCCGACCAGCAGGCCGGCGCCGGTCAGGTGCGGCTGGCCACGCCGCCGCCGGCGTGGGGAGGGCCGGCCGCGCAGTACACGCAGGCGTTGCCGCACATCCCACTGCCGTCCGCCGGCGAGCTGCCGGAGCGCCAGGCGCGGCACCGGCAGCCGGACACCGGCGAGGTGCCGGTCGCCGAGACGGCGGACGTACGGCCTGAGGCACCGGTCGCCGAGACGGTCGTGGTGCCGCGGATGGACCCGCCGCCGGTCTACCAGCCGACGCGTCAGGTGCCGGTGGTCGACGTCGACGGCCTGGTGGCGTGGTTTCGCGGCTGGCCGGTGCGGCGGATCTCGGTCGGCGGACTGGTCGCCACACTGGCCGCGATCCTGCTGGTGATCGGCTCGTTCGCGCCGTTCGTGGCGTACGGTGGCGCGTTTCCCAACCTGCTCAAGCTCGGCGCTCCGGTGTCATATTCGGCGTGGAGCGGCCGGACGTTCATGTTCCCGCTGTCCGCGTTGCCGGTGGTGCTGGCCATCGCGGTGGTGGCGATGGTCGGCGTCGGCATGCGGCCGGGCAGCGGCTCGGTGCCGCTGCCGTTCGGGTCGCGTCAGCTGTCGGTGGCCGCCGCCGGCGCGGCCTTCCTGATCATGGCCGGCTATGCCGTGTCGGTGAAGACGGTCGTCTTCGAGCCGCTGGTGACCGCGCCGGCCGCGGCCGGCGTGACGCTGTCCTTCGGTGGCGGTGGTGTGACGATGCTGCTCGCGTCGCTGGCGATGCTGGTCGGCGCAGTCATCCACCTGGCCGGCATCGGTCCCGAGCTGGCCCCGTCGACCGAATAGCCGCATGGCCACCATGCGTGCGTTGGGTGCACGCATGGTGGCCATGCGGACATCAGGACGGGCCGAAGGGCTTGACGACCATCAGGATCGTGATCACCACGAACAGCAGCGCGACCACGCCGGCGGAGGCGGCGGCGCGGCCGCGTACGGAGTCCAGCTTCGACCGCGTACGCACCTCCGTCTCGTCCTTCTCCAGGTCGGTGTGGCTCGCCTCCATGAGCGTGACGGCGTGCCGCAGCGCCGGCACCAGCAGCGCCAGCGTGATGGCGAAGGCGACCACGTAGAGCGTCATCGAGATGGTCAGCCACGCGGTGCCGAAGGTGATCTTGGTGCTTGCCGCGATCACCGCCGCGCCGAGGCCGAAGACCAGCAGCGAGAGCAGCGAGTAGAGGAAGGTCTGGCGGGCCGCGGAGCGTACCGCGTCGACATCGCCGGTGCGGATGCCGCGCAGGCCGTTCATCGGAAAGTAGACCAGGGGACCGATGACGAAGACCGCCGCGAGTACGTGCAGGGTCAGCAGGAAGACGCGCATGAGCAGACTGTAGGGCCTCGGTCACCGCTTGGCCCGGCAAGGCGTGCAGGAAAGACTGCACACTAGTGCGCACGCGCGTACGGCGTCTTTCGCCGTCCTGCGGGAATGCTTGCGTGGGTGAGCGACCATGCAGGAGTGCCAGACCCGATGGCGATGCGGAGGTCACGGCCGTCGGTCGGCACCTTGCCGGGCCCGCGGCCGTGGCTGCCGTGGGGGATGGCGGGTGCGTCGGCGGCCTGCGTCGCCGGCTTTTTCAGTTTTCTGCTGGCGTCGCAGGCGCTGCCGGAGGCACCGGCGTTCATCGCCGCCGCGGTCGCCAGTTTCCTGGTGATGACCGCGGGTCTGGTGGCCGTGGTCGGTTTCGGTGCCGCCTACACCGCGGCTCCGGCGTCGATGCCTCCGGCAGTGCCGCCGCTCGTACGAAGGCCGGGTCCGATCGCGCCGGTGGTCGGCGCGCAATGGGTCGCGCCGCTGGCGCGTGCGGTGGCGGCGACGATGGTGGCGGGGTCGACGCGGCTGCTGGTGACCGCCGCTCGCAACCGCCTGATCCACGGCGTGCCGGTCTTCACCTTCCGCTGGGTGCTCATCGGTTCGGCCGAGGCCGACGCGGTGGTGCCGGACCAGCGTGCCGCTTTCCGTGCCGTACGGGTGAAACTGCTGCGACCGACGCGCTCGGGCCGGGTCGGTCCGGTGCTGCTGATCCCCGGGCGCGTACGTCCGGAGCGGCCGATCGACGCCGACTGCACCGGTGGGTGGATCGACCCGGCGGCGATGCGGCTGCTCAACCATCCGGCCGTACGGCGTGCGCTGCTGCCGCTGTCGGACAGCTGGGTCGTCGTGCACCGCACCGCTGTCGTCGTGCACGACCAGGACCTCGGCCGCGGCACGCCGCCGGTCCAGCGACGCGTGGACGGCGCGATCGCGCTGGCCAAGGCGCTGGACGCGGCGCTCGCGCCGCCGGTGCGACCCAGACCGCCGATCGGGAACGCGCCGCCGGGGCCAGCCCCGGGAAGGCCGGCGCACCCGGTCGGCCCCTTTCCGCCGCGGTTGGACACGCCGACGGTGCCCTTTGCCGACGACCGCACGCCGACCGTACGGTTGCCGCCAGCCTGATTCTGGGCCCCCGATATCAAGCCTCGCGCGGTGCACCGACAGTTTCGGCGCGGCCAAAGGGTTCCTACGAGGCGCGGCGGCCGCTGGGGGTGCCGGTGCGGCGGCGGAGGTAGTCGCGCACGACGTACGCGCCGAGGTCGCTGCCGTCGGAGGTGAACAGCCGGCCACCGTTGCGCCGGGTCAGCTCCCCGCAGAACTCCACCAGCCGCGGGTCGTCGCCGAGCATGAACATGTTGAGCGTGACGCCGGCGCGGGTCGCCCGGTCGACCTCGGCCATCGTCAGCTCCAGCGTCTCGGGCAGAGGCGGCCAGCAGAACACCGCAGAGCCGTCCCGCTCCAGGTGAGCGGTCGGCTCGCCGTCGGTGACGACCATGACGACCGGCTCCGCGCCGGAGTGCTTCGTCAGGTGGCGGCGCGCCAGCATGAGCGCGTGCTGCAGGTTGGTCCCCTGTACGGGGTCGAAGTCCAGGCCGGCGAGGTCGGTCGGCTTCAGCGTCCGCGCGTACTGGCTGAAACCGATGATCTCGATCGAGTCCTGCGGAAACCGCGTGGTCACCAGCGAGTGCAGCGCCAGCGCGGTCTGCTTGGCCGGCGCCCAGGTGCCGTTGAGCGCCATCGAGTACGACAGGTCCACCAGCAACGCGACCGCCGCTCGGGTCCGCCGCTCGGTCTCGACGACCTCGAAATCCTCGACATCGAGCGAAATCTTCGAAGAAGGCCCGGAGCGTACGACCGCGTTGCGGACCGTACGCGCGGCGTCCAGCGGCCGGGTGTCGCCGAACTCCCACGGCACCGAGGCGCCGGTCGGCTCGCCGGCGATGCCGGAGCCAGTGACGTCGTGCTGGCCGCGCCCGGTGCTCGCCAGATCGGCGAAGACCCGCTTCAGGGCGGTCGCACCGAGCCGCCGCAACGCGCGCGGTGACAGCTCAAGCCGTCCGTCGCGCCGTGTCAGCCAGCCCTGCCGGGTCAGCTCCCGTTCGATCCGGCGCAGCGCCTGCAGGTCGTCGACCGCGGAGCGGCCGAGCGCACGCGCGACCTGCTCGGGGTCGATGTCGTCCAGCGACGCGCCGGCGTACGACTGGCTGAAGCCACGCTCCAGCGCCTCCAGGTCGGAGAGCTCGGCGATCGCCGCGGTGGCGTCGGACATGCCGAGCTCGCCGCGGCCGGACATCCGCGGGTCGCTGTTCCAGTCGAGATCGGGCCGGGCCGCCTGCAGCTGCGCGTTGAGCCGGTCGAGCTGCGCGGCCAGGTCGAGGTCGCCGCCGAGAGCGTTGGACATCAGGTCGGACAGCTCGGCGCGCTGCTGCGGTGTCAGGCCGGCCATCATCCGCTGCGCCGCCGCCGCGCGGCGTGCCAGCTGGTCGATCAGCTCGTCCACAGTGGACGGTTTCTCCGGGAAGAAGTCCCCGTGTTTGTCGAGGAAGTCCGAGAGCGCCTGCTCGGTGTCCTCGCCGCGCGCGTGCTTGTCGAGCAGGTCGTTGAGGTCGGACATCATGTCCTTGACCCGCCGCATGTCCTCCGCGTCGGCGCCGCGCAGCGCGTCGCGCATGCCGGCGAACTGGCTGTCCAGCACCTCGCTGCGCAGCAGCTCGGTGATCTGCTCGTACGCCTCGCGAGCAGCGGCGCTGCGCCACTGGCGATCGGCCAGCGCACGTACGGCACTGGCGGTCTCGTCCGGGAGCGTGTCGAGTTCGGCCTCCTCCAACCGAGCGTCGTCGGACGGATCGGCGAACAGCTCGCGACGCTCGGCCTCAAGGGCCTGCTCCAGCAGCCGGCGTACCTCTTCCAGCGTGCCGTCCAGCTCGCCGGACTTGCGCAGCTGCCTGCGCCGCCGCTGCGCCTGGCGGCGCAGGTCGTCCAGTCCGCGCAGGCCGTTGGCGCCTTCGCGCATCAGGCGGCGCAGCGCGTCGGTCGGCGTGCCGCCGGCCAGCACCTCGTCGCCGATCGCGTCCAGCGCCTCGGCGACGTCGTACGGCGGTGCCAGCGGATCGGGTCCGCCGGACCATCTTCCATAACGGAACGGCATGTCAGGCTCCGTAGACCGTACGTCCGCCGTCGGCGTCCTTGGCGAGCCGGCGGCTGAGATAGAGACCTTCCAGGACGAACTCGACCGCCGCGGCGGCCAGGCCCGGTGACTCGGCGCCGTCGTCGACGCCGCTGCGTTCCAGTATCGCCGCCAGGCCGCTGAAAGTGCCGAGCTGACGCAGCAGCTCGCCGGCCGGCACGGTGTCGCCGGCCGCGACCGTACGGCCGTCCTCGAACACCGCCTGCAGGCCGCTGGTGTCGGCGCCGGCCATCCGCAGCCGGTAGGTCGCCGCGGTCGCCTGGCGCAGCAGGTGCTCCAGCACCTCCAGCTCGCGGCCTTCCTCGGTGTCCTCGAACTCGACCTTGCCGCGGCTGGCCGGCACCAGCGCCGGCAGGTCACATACTCGCGCGACCGGCGGCTCGCCGGTGATCGCGGCGCGGCGTACGGCGGAGGCGGCCAGGGTTTCCAAGCCGGAGATGGCAAAACGCGCGCTCACGCCGCTGCGTGCGTCGATCTGCGGCGACTCGCGGACGACCCGCGTGTAGCGCGCCACGATCTCGACCAGGTGGCTGGGGATCACCGGCTCGCCGTACTTGCCGTCCCAGACCGTACGTGCCTCCTGGAGCAGCAGCGCGACCTCGTCCTGGAGCTCGATCGGATAGTGCGTGCGGATCTCCGCGCCGAACCGGTCTTTCAGCGGCGTGACGATCCGGCCGCGGTTGGTGTAGTCCTCCGGGTTGGCGCTGGCGACCACCAGCAGGTCGAGCGGCAGCCGCAGCGTGTAGCCGCGGACCTGCAGGTCGCGCTCCTCCAGCACGTTGAACAGTGCGACCTGGATGCGTTCGGCCAGGTCAGGCAGCTCGTTGATGGCCACGATGCCGCGGTTGGTGCGGGGGATCAGGCCGAAGTGGATGGTCTCCGGGTCGCCGAGCGTGCGGCCTTCGGCGACCTTGATCGGGTCGACGTCGCCGACCAGGTCGCCGACGCTGGTGTCCGGGGTGGCCAACTTCTCGCCGTAGCGGCGACTGCGGTGCTGCCAGGTCACCGGTGTGTCGTCGCCTTTCTCGGCGACCAGCTTCTGGCCGTAGACGCTGACCGGGTCGTACGGGTGGTCGTTGGTCTCGCTGCCGGCGATGACCGGTGTCCACTCGTCGAGCAGGCCGATGAGCGTACGGATCAGCCGGGTCTTGCCCTGGCCGCGCTCGCCGAGCAGCACGACGTCGTGGCCTGCCAGCAGCGCGCGCTCCAGCTCCGGCCCGACGGTCTCGTCGAAGCCGACGATGCCGGGGAAGGAGGGCTCGCCGGCGGCCAGCCGGGCCAGCAGGTTGTCGCGGATCTCGGCTTTGACGCCGCGGTGGAGGTGACCGCTGGCGCGCAGCTGTCCGAGGGTGGTGTCCGGTGGTGCGGGGGTGTTCTGCGATTCAGGTGCCGTCACGCCTTCCGAACCTACGCCGCGGCTGACCGCTGAGACAGGGTCTGCTGTTGCCAGGGTGTTACACCGTTGCAGCCCGGATCGACATACCTGCTACGGCGCGAAACTGTCGTACCCCTGTGACAGTTTTGGCCCCCACCCAGATCGGGTGGGGGGTGGGTTCGCGTTGGATACTTACATACATAGAAAGTTGATCTTGGTCGCTGGTCGGCCGTCCGTGATCAACCGGCGCGGCGGTAGCGGAGCCCTTCGCGCGGCGCCGGCTGGCGGGGCCGGCAAGTGCCAATGTGGGGCTTTTGTCGGTTTTCCCTTATATTTAAAAAAACCTCTCAGACCCACCCCCCACCCGTCTTGGGTGGGGGCCAGATTGGCACCTGGGTACGACAGTTTCGCGCTGTAGCGGGTAGTTCAGGGCTGGTCGGGGGAGTCGGCGACGATCTCGTGCTCCGGTGGCGGGCCGGGCGGGGTGCCGTCGCCGAACGGGCGGCCGCCGAGTTGTTCGCGGTGGTGCGGGGTCAGCCAGCCGGACGGGTCGGGGCCGACCGGCACGATCTGGGTCGGGTTGATCATCGTGTGCACCACGTAGTAGTGCTCCTTGATCTGCGCGAAGTCGATCGTGTCGCCGAAACCCGGCGTCTGGAACAGGTCGCGCGCGTACGCCCACAACACCGGCATCTCGGCGAGTTTCTGCCGATTGCACTTGAAATGGCCGTGGTAGACGGCGTCGAAGCGGACCAGCGTGGTCCACAGCCGTACGTCCGCCTCGGTGATCGTGTCGCCGACCAGATATCGCTGGCCGGACAGCCGGTCGCTGAGCCAGTCGAGGCGCTCGAAAAGCCGCTGGTAGGCCTCCTCGTACGCCTTCTGCGAGCTGGCGAAACCGCATTTGTAGACGCCGTTGTTGACATCGCGGAAGACCTTCTCGGCGACGTCCTCGATCTCGTCGCTCAGCGCCTCCGGATAGAGGTCAGGAGCGCCCGCGCGGTGGTGGGCGGTCCATTCCGTGGACAGGTCGATGGTGATCTGCTTGAAGTCATTGGTGACGACGGCGCCGGTGGGGATGTCGACGATCGCCGGCACCGTGATGCCGCGCGGATAGTCCGGCTGGCGCTTGAAAAACGCCTCCTGCAGCCGCTCGATGCCGAGCACCGGGTCGCGGCCGCCGGGGTCGAGGTCGAAGGACCAGCTGCGTACGTCGTGGACCGGGCCGGCGATCCCCATCGAGAGCACCGGCTCCAGGCCGAGCAGCCGCCGGACGATCGCCGCGCGGTTGGCCCACGGACACGCCCGCGCGATCACCAGCCGATAGCGTCCCGGCTCCACCGGATAGCCGTCGCGGCCGTCGGCGGTGATCCGCGTCGAGATGTAGTTCAGGTCCCGCTTGAACTCGCCGTCATCGCTCATGCCCCTACTTTTCCACGGACAGCCAGTGTCGAAGCGCCGGCACGAGTACGTCGGTCGCCACGTCGTGCTGCTGACCGGCGAGCACCTCGTGCCGCGCGGCCGGCAGCAGCGCGGTCAGCGCCTCGGCGGCCGTACGCATGCTGTCCGGGCTCGCGCCACCGTGCATCACCAGCGCCGGCACGGTGACCTTCGACCAGCGGTCGGCCGGCAGCGGCGTGCCGGCGGTCGTGCCGTCCATGAACGCCGCGTCGTACGCCAGTGTCAGCGCGGCGCCTTCGAAGTCCGACCAGATCGGCGCCTGGCGCATGCCGTCGAGCAGGTCCGCCGGCACGCCGATGTTGGTCAGGAAGTACGCGACAGCCGCGTCGCGGTCGCCGGCCCGGCACAGTGCGGTCAGGTGCTCCAGGTAGTTGTCCGGGAACGGCGGCCGGCTGTCGTCGACGACGAAGGGCGCCTCGTAGACCGCCAGTGACGCCACGTCGAGACCGGCGGCGACCGCGTCCAGCGCGAGCGCCGCGCCGGACGACATGCCATACAGGTGCACGCGGCCGCCGGCCTCGGCGATCAGCGCCGCGAGGTCTTCGATCTCGCGCTCCTTCGCGTACGGCTGCGTGTCGCTGCTCTCGCCGCGCCCCCGCCGGTCGTAATGGAAGACGGTGAAGTCCTCGCCGAGCCGTTGTGCGACCTCTCGCGTACTGGCGTCGATCGCGCGGTGCTGGAAGGCGCCGCCGACCAGGATCACGGCGGGGCCGGAGCCGACGTACGTGTACGCGATCGTGGTGCCGTCAGTGGACGTGACTGTGCTCATGACTCTCTCCTTCTGAAAAAGTCGTCAGGTGGTGACCAGGACGGGGTCTGTCGTGTCGGCGGGCGCAGGCTCGGCGGTGGGGCGTACGTGCCGGAGCAGGATCGCGGTGGCGACCGCGACGACGGCCAGCGCCACCGCGCTGATCAGCGCGGCGACATGCATGCCGCTGGTGAAAGCCTCGCGCGCGGAGCTGAGCAGGGCGTCGGAGGCCTGGCCGGAGAGCGTGCCGGCCACTTCGGTGGCACTGGCCAGCGTGTCGCGAGCCGCGGCCGGGACGCCACTGGGCAGCAGCGCGCGATAGACCGCCGTACCAACGCTGCCGAGCGCCGCGATCCCCAGCGCGAAGCCAAACTCGTTGCTGGTCTCACCGATCGCGGCCGCCGAGCCGGCCTTCTCCACCGGCGCCGAGCCGATCACCAGGTCGGTGCCGAGCGTGACCAGCGGTCCGGAGCCGAGATTGATCAGCGACCAGCCGGTGACCAGCAGGACCGGTCCGGAGGTGGCGCCGACCTGCGTGATCACCAGCAGGCCGGTGATCGACACGGCCAGGCCGCCGGCGATCAGGTAGGCGGGACGGAAGCGGCGCGCGAGCAGCGGCGACACCTGGAAGGTGATCAGCGACGCGACCGCCATCGGGATCATCCAGAAGGCGCTCTGCAGCGGCGACAGGCCCTGCACCAGCTCCAGATGCTGGGTCTGGAACAGCATCATCGCCCCCATCAGCATGGTGCCGACCAGCATGCTCACCAGCGCCGTGCTGAACGACCGGCGGGTGAACAGCCGCAGGTCCAGCAGCGGATGCTCCAGCCGGGTCTGCCGGCGTACGAACACCGCGCCGACGACGACGCCGACCAGGACCGCGGCGACCGGCACCGGCTGCCAGCCCGCGTACGCGAGCTGCTTCACGCCGTACACGAACGGCAGGATCGCCGCCAGCGACAGCGCGACGCTGACCAGGTCGAGCTTGCCGGCGTCCGGGTTGCGGTATTCCGGCAGCAGCACCGGACCGACCGCCAGCAGGACGGCCATGACCGGTACGCCGAGCAGGAACACCGCACCCCACCAGAGGTGCTGCAGCAGAGCGCCGCCGACCAGCGGTCCGAGCGTCGCGCCGCCCATGAAGCACATCAGCCAGATGCCGATGGCCAGGCCGCGCTGCTTGGGGTTGGGGAACATGTTGCTGATCAGCGCCAACGTCGACGGCGCCAGCGTCGCGCCGGCGATGCCGAGCACGGCACGCGCCGCGATCAGCATCAGCGGACTGACCGAGAACGCGGCCATCACCGACGCGGCGGCGAACGCGGCCGAGCCGATCAGCAGCAGCTTGCGGCGGCCGATCCGGTCGCCGAGCGTACCCATGGTGATCATGAACCCGGACAGCAGGAAGCCGTACACGTCCATGATCCACAGCTGCTCGGTGCTGCTGGCGCCGAGATCGGCGGACAGCCGCGGCAGCGCCAGCAGCATGACGAACACATCTATGGAGACCAGCAGGCTGGGCAGCGCCAGTACGGCGAGGCCGATCCATGCCTTCTTGTCGCTCATGTCGAGTGCCTCTCTCAGCGTCGGTTTCGCTGACTGGTCGGAGCGCCTCGACAGATCTCTACATTTCCCGGCCGACTACTTTCCGTGACCTCCCCGGCCACGCCGAAACTGTCGGCCACCCGGAGAAGAATGGAATTCGGGGGTCCCCAGGAGCCCCCGGGGGGAGCGAGGTCCCCATTTCCAGCATCTCACCGGCGGCCGACAGTTTCGGCGAGGTCTACGGATGGCCGGCGTGCGGGGCTGGTGCCCGGGTGGTGAGGACGCGACCGGTCTCCGGCCCGCCGACCAGCCGCTCCAGGTTGGCCTCGAAGCCGTCCCCCATGTGCCAGTCGGCCGACAGCATGTACAACGTACGGCCGTCGTCGCCGCCGAGCGTGCACGCGAAGCCGAAGTGCTCCAGCGGCACGGTCGCCAACACCTCGCCGCCTTCGGCGACCCGCAGGCAGGACGCGCCGCTCGGCGTCCAGATGGCTCCTTCGGCGTCCATCACGATCCCGTCAGCGGGGACCGCGGCCCACACGCGGCGGTTGGACAGGCCGCCGTCCGCGCCGATGTCGAAGGCGGTCAGCGTCGCGGCGAAGGACTCCGCGATGACCAGCGTCGAGCCGTCCGGCGTCACGACCATGCCGTTGGGGAACGCGATGTCCTCGGCGACCTTGCGCACCTCGCCGTCCGCCCGGACCACCAGGACGAACCCCGGCGCCACGCCTTCGTCGGGATGAAAATCCGAGCCACCGTTGACGAAGATGTCGCCGCGGCCGTCCACGACGATCTCGTTCAGGCCGCCGTACGCGCTCAGGTCCGCGTGCTCGACCAGCGAGCCGTCCGGCTCCTGCCGCAGCAGCCGGCCCTCCGGGCCGGAGACGACCAGCAGCCGGCCGTCGGGCAGCCAGTCGATCGAGAACGGGATCGTCGTCGGTACGGTCGCCATCACCTCGGCTCTTCCGTCGTCGTCGACCGCCAGCACCTGCCGCGTACCCCAGTTGCACAGCCACAGCCGGCCGTCGTGCCAGCGCGCCGACTCGCCGATCTTCAGTCCGGTCAGTAGTACGTCGCTCATCGCGATCACCCCTTTCACCGACTACACGAACGGCACCCGGGCGAATCGACACCGGCCCTACTCGCGCCAGCCGACCATCCGTACGCCTTTGGCCACATCGACCCGGAAGCCGATGGTGATCTCGGTCTTGCCGCCGGCCGGCACCTCCAACCGCCAGGTCAGGACGCCGAGCTCGGTGCGCTCGGACTCGCGCGGCTGGCAGGTCACGTCGCGTACCGTGATCGCCGGATCGCGCGACACCGGACCCTGATCCTGCACGGTGATCCGCGCAGCGCCGGGGCTGTAGTTGCCGATGGTGATCTTGTATGCGAGCTCGCGCCGCTCGGTGCCGCCGAGCGCCGCCTTGCTCGCCGACCGGCGGACCAGCTCGCGTTCGACGCGTACGCGGTCGTCCACGCCGAGCGCCAGCTCCACCTCCTCGCCGGGAGCCCACGGTGGCAGGTCGGTGCTGCCGACGTACTCGGCCTCGTGGAACAGCGCCGCGTGACCGGGCAGGATCGCGTGCTCGGAGCTGTTGGTGGCGGTGGCGCGCAGATACGCCTCGACACCGCGCAGCGGCACGGTGACGTAGTCGAGCCGCACCGGCAGTTCGAAGGTGGCGACCGCGGCGCGATGCGCGGTGCCATCGGCCGCCACCGCGATCGGCCGGCTCGGCTTGTACGTCGTCGCCGTCGCGCCGTGTTCGACGGCGGCCACCTCGGTGCGCACATCGGGCACGTCCATGTCGGCCACGGCGTCGTACGCGCCACCCGGTGCCGCCGGCGCCGCTCCGTAGCCGGCCGCCTGCATCATCGGCGCGCGCGGCATCGGCCGCGGCGGCTCGTACTTGGACAGGAACCACGGCTCCAGCTCCGGCACCTCCACGGCGACCGCCGGCCGCGCCGTGGACAGCCGCAGGTCGCACTCCGGCCAGTCCTCGCCGGTGTTCTGGCTGACCAGGCCAAACCAGGCGAGCGTCAGCCGGTCGCCGGCCAGCCGCAGGTCGTAGGTGGAGTCCCAGTGGGCACCGTCGACCAGATACGACACCTCCAGCTCGACCGGCGAGCCGGTCACGTCAAGGTCGACCACCACCTCGCGGCGGTCCGGCGCCCGCGGCGAGCGGCGCGCCGACAGCTCACGCTCGACGCGGTCGTGGTCCTCCTGCGCCAGCCGTCGCTGCTCGGCGAGGTCGCGCCGGCGAGCCAGCGCGGTGGCGAGCTCGTCGGCGATCGTCTGGCCGAGCGCGATCGCCTGCTGCGCCTGCGCCGTGCCGGTGGCCAGCGTGCCGGCGTACTCGCGGCCGCCGCGCCGCGACAGCGTACGCAGGTAGTCGATCCGGTCCTCCTCGACCCGGTCCGCGTCGGCCAGCTCGTCGAGCCGGGCCTGGAGGCCGCGTTTCTGGTCGGTGAGCGCGGTGATCGCCGCGTCCGGCGTACGCGCCAGCCGGGCCATCCGTACGTCCACCCCGAGCACCGACGCCGAGCCGCGGCCGGCGACCCGTACCGAGTCGGGATGCAGGTTGACCGGCAGGCCGCCGAGCCGTACCTGCCGCTCGCCCGGCACCAACTCGACGCGCGCGCGGCGCGTGACGCGGGCCTGACCGGGATAGACGGTCACGGCGACGATCGGCGCGTCCAGCTGTTCGTCTGTCGCTGCAGTCACCCTCGCCACTATGCCGTGTCCCCGCATCCACCGCGCCACACTTCCGCGACCGGCCACCGGCCGCCGCTCCGCATGCACGCATGGTGGCCATGCTTGCGATCAGCGCACGCATGGTGGCCATGCGGACATCCGGTCAGCCCAGGTGCCGACAACCGAGCCCGGCCAGCCGAGCCTCCACCACCGCGACCAACCGCCGCGCAAACCCACGGCCGCGGCAGTCCGGCGCGGTCGCCAGCCGCTGGATCCAGCCGCGCCGCCGGTCGTACGTCCCCCACACCGACGCCACCACCCGCTTCTCCGACGCGATCACGAACGCCAGCCCATCGGGCAGGCACGCCGACAGCTCCTCCTCCACGGCGGCCGCGTCAAACCGCAGCCCCGCGGCCGTCCACAGCCCCACGAGCGCGTCGACATCGGACAACCGAGCCGGGCGTACGAGCAACGGCTCGTCATCGATCCAACCGGTACGCCGGACGGCTTCGATCGCCTCCAGACAGCCGTCGGCGGACGGATCCACCGTCACCGCGACATCGAAGGCACACACCTCACCACCAGCGAAAACACGATCGACCGCGGCGACCACCGCATCGAAACCGGGACCACCCGGCGCCTTGTAGCGAAACGCCGGCAGGTCACCGGCGATGTCCAGGTCGAGATGCAGATGCACCGGCCCGGCCGGCACCGGCAGCTCCTCCAGCGCACACCGCCGCACGGCAACCGCGGCCAACGCATCGCGCTCACCGGGATCGAGGTCGCGCGCGTCGACGAGTACTGTCCGCTCGTCGGCCAGCGGCCGCAGGCCGAGGCCGCGCACCAGCTCACGCGGATCGGTGCGGCCGGTCAGCATCGTCACCACCATGCCGCCGAGATAGCCGGACGGACTCGTCCGCGGCGTGTTGAAGTCGCCGTGCGCGTCCAGCCACAACAGCGTCGGCTCCACGCCGGCCCGGTGCAGGCCGGCGGCCGTGCCCAGAGCGGTGGTGCAGTCGCCGGACAGCACCACGGGCGTACGCGCGACCGCGACGCGCGCGGCCACGTCTTCCAGGATCGAGGCGAGGGGCAGCGCGTGAACGTCGCCGTCGGCGAGCGCGGGGATCGGGTCTTCGAGGTGGTACGGCGAACGGATGAGGGTCACGTCTGCCGATCCTGCCCCAGCAACCACTCGTGGACGCGACTGATTTTCGGCAGCGGGCTGATGTGGCCGTCGTCCGGGGAGATCCACACCACCGCGTGCGGGATCCGCCGCGCCATCCACCGCGCGTGGCTGATCGGCACCATCAGGTCGTGCTGGCCGTGCACGATCAGCGTCGGCGCGGTGATCGTCGCCGGGTCGAAGCCCCACCCGCGTACAAACGCCAGGTCGTCGTCCAGCCAGCCGTGATGGCTGCCGGACAGGCCGTCCGCGAAAGACGCGTAGAAATAGGCCGACGTGGTCTCGTCCATCGCGTCCCGGTCCGGCTGCGACAGCAGGCTCGCGAGCAGCTCGACCAGCTGCTCCGGCCGGCTCGCCAGCACCTCGCGGCGCTCCTCGGCGAGAAACTCCTCCAGCTTGTCGGCGCTGGCCACCGCCGCGCCGAACTCGGCGAGGTTGGCCTCACCCATGCCACCCATCCAGTCCAGGCCCTCGCCGTCGTAGGGCGCCACGCCGCCGAGCGTGGCGACCGCCTCGACCCGGTCGGGCAGCAGAGCCGCGCAGGCGAGCGCGTGCGGACCGCCGCCGGACCAACCCCAGACCCGAAACCGTTCCACCCCGAGCGCGTCGGCGACCGCGGCGGTGTCGGCGGCGACATGCGCGACCTGCCGGCCCGGCAGCCGGTCCGACTCACCGAAGCCGGCCCGGTCGACGGTCGCCAACAGCAGGCCCTTGGCCGCCACGTCCTCGATCGCGGCCGGCAGCGGCAGGCCCGAACCAGGAGTGCCGTGGTGCGCGATGACCAACGGACCACCGCGTACGCCGCTGATCCTCACTCGCAGTCGCCGTCCGTCGCCGACCGTGACGTGCAGCTGTGCAGTCTCCGTGTCCACGTGCCGAGGATGGCATCTGGACGGGCGCAGCGCAGGCGTACGCACCAGTTGACCAGCGCGAGGGTGACGTTTGCGCCGAACGTCACCCTCGCGCGGTTTTACTTCGCCGGAGTTTCCTTTACCGCGCCATGTGCGTGCGCTCCGGTCAGCGCGCGCACCTCAAGCTCCGCGTATTTCTTCGCGTTGCTTTCCTTGGACAGCACCGTGCCGAGATAGCCGAGCAGGAACGACAGCGGGATCGACACCAGGCCGGGGTTGTCCAGTGGGAACCAGTGGAAGTCGATGCCGACCGGCAGCATCGACAGGCTCTTGTGCGTCATCGGATCGACTTTTCCTGACACCGCCGGGGAAAACACGATCAGGATGATGGTGATCGCCAGGCCGCCGTAGATGCTCCACAGCGCTCCGGAGGTGTTGAACCGCTTCCAGAACAACGTGTAGAGGATCGTCGGCAGGTTCGCCGACGCGGCGACCGCGAAGGCCAGCGCGACCAGGAAGGCGATGTTCTGACCGTTGGCCAGGATGCCGCCGAGGATCGCGATCACACCGATCACCGCCGCGGTGATACGCGCGACGCGCACCTCCTGTTTCTTGTCGTCCGCCGCGCCTTTCTTGATGATGTTGGCGTAGATGTCGTGTGCGAACGACGCCGACGCGGTGATCGTGAGGCCGGCGACCACCGCCAGGATCGTCGCGAACGCCACGGCGGCGATCAGGCCGAGCAGTACGGGCCCGCCGAGCGCCTCGGCCAGCAGCGGAGCGGCCGAGTTCTGCCCGCCGGGCGCCGCCTTGATCACCTTCGGACCGACCAGCGCGGCGGCGCCGTAACCGAGCACCAGCGTGAACAGATAGAAGATGCCGATCAGCCAGATGGCCCACACGACCGACTTCCGCGCTTCTTTCGCGCTGGGGACGGTGTAGAAGCGCATCAGGATGTGCGGCAGACCGGCGGTGCCCAGCACCAGCGCGAGGCCGAGCGAGACGAAGTCGAGCTGCGTGATCGCCGACTTGCCGTACTGCTTGCCAGGAGCCAGCAGCGCCTGGCCGCCTTCGCCGGCCTTGGTGGCCGCGTCGCCGAGCAGGCCCGAGAGGTTGAAGCCGAACAGGCCGAGGACCCAGATGAACATCACC
The DNA here is from genome assembly GCF_010993745.1 of Fodinicola acaciae. Taxonomy (NCBI): domain Bacteria; kingdom Bacillati; phylum Actinomycetota; class Actinomycetes; order Mycobacteriales; genus Fodinicola; species Fodinicola acaciae. Next base: position 1,161,631 of record NZ_WOTN01000003.1, on the reverse strand, counting down.
GCGGCGCCGACCAGCAGCAGCGCCGCCTTGATGATCTGCACCCAGGTGGTGCCGCGCATGCCGCCGACCAGCACGTACGTGATCATGATGATGCCGACCACGGCGATCACGATCGCCTGGCCGCCGGCACCGGTCACGCCGAGCAGCAGTGCCACCAGTCCGCCGGCGCCGGCCATCTGCGCCAGCAGATAGAAAAACGACACGACCAAGGTGGACACCGAGGCCGCCGCGCGGACCGGACGCTGCTGCATCCGGAAGCTCAGCACGTCGCCCATGGTGTAGCGACCGGTGTTCCGCAGCAGCTCGGCGACCAGCAGCAGCGCCACCAGCCAGGCCACCAGGAATCCGATGGAATAGAGGAATCCGTCATAGCCGTTCAGCGCGATGGCGCCGGCGATGCCGAGGAACGAGGCCGCCGACAGGTAGTCGCCGGAGATGGCGATTCCGTTCTGGGCGCCGGAAAAGCTGTGACCGGCGGCGTAGAAGTCGACCGCCGTGCCGCTGCGCCGGCTGGCCCGGAACACGATCACCAGCGTGATGATGACGAACACCGCGAAAATTCCGATGTTCAGCCACGGGTTGGTGCTGGCCGGTCCGGCCGCCTCCGCCAGGATGCCGGCGTTCATTTCTGGTCTCCTTCGACCTCGTCGCGGATCCTGTCGGCGACCGGATCCAGCCTGCGGTTGGCAAACCGTACGTACAGGCCGGTGATCACGAAGGTGGAGACGAACTGCAGCAGGCCGAGCACCAGGCCGACGTTGATGTTTCCGACCAACTTGAAGGCCATGAAGCCGTGCGCGTAGTCGGCGAGGATGACATAAAGCAAATACCAGATCAGGAACAGCGCGGTCATCGGAAAGACGAAGTTGCGCAGGGTCCGCCGCAAACCCTGGAACTCCGCGGTGGACTGCACCTCCTCCCAGTTCACCCCGTCCGGTTCACTTGGTTTCTCGAGATTGGTCTGGCTCACGCCGTCCTCCTCAGACCCTGGGCTCAGACATCCGGCCATGCCACGTGCGCGATGGACGGTCGCTGTCGACGACCGCCTCGTCGAGGTGAAATGATCGTGGTCCGCCGATGGTCAACAGTCAATGTTTCGCGCGCGGGAACTTACCGTGTCCTGACAGCCGCCGCCTCTCGAGGCGGCAAACCGGCCTCCTGCCGGCGAATCCGGCCGCGCGCGAACAGCAGCTGCCCGGCCGCGCCGAGCACCAGCGCGGCGATCACACCGAGATTTGCGTACGTCCACGGGCCATCCGTCCGCGGACCGAGGCCGAGCGGGTCCAGCAGAAATCCCTGCCAGCCAAACACCGGCGCGGACGTGTTGACGACCAGGCCCCAACCTATCGCAGTCGCCACCACCATGGTGCCGATTGCCGACCAGTGGAAGCCGCCGTAGCGGCCAGCCGGCGAAAACAGGTCGGTGTCGTCGTACGCGCGCCGCCGGATCAGCATGTCCGCCAGGAAAATCCCGCACCAGGCGGCCATCGGCACGCCGAGCGTGATGAGAAAACCCTGGAACGGGCCGATGAAGTCGGCCGCGAACCAGACGACGTACCCGGTCCCGAGGATCATCAGGATGCCGTCGATGCCGGCCGCCATCCAGCGCGGCAGCCGTACGCCCAGGGTCAGCAGCGTGAGGCCGGAGGAGTAGATGTCCAGCACCGCGCCGCCGATCAGGCCGCCGATCGCGACGATCGCGAACGGCACCAGATACCAGGTCGGCAGCAGTGTGGTCAGTGCGCCGATCGGGTCGAGGCCGATCGCCGCGGACAGCTTTTTGTCCGATCCAGCCAGCAAAGTCCCCCAGAACAGCAGCACGACCGGAGCCACCGTCGAGCCGAAGGTGGTCCAGCCGACGACACCGGTGCCGGAGGCCGTACGCGGCAGATAGCGTGAGTAGTCGGCGCCGGAGTTGACCCATCCCAGGCCGAAACCGGTGAGCGCGAGGACGAAAGCGCCGACGGTGGCGGCAAAACCGCCGGCCGGCAGCGCCGCGAGCGCCGGCCAGTCGACCTGGTGCGCGGTCAGCGCGATGTAGCCGACCGTGAAGACCGCGAGCGCGATGGTCAGCCAGGTCTGCAACCGCATGATCGCGTCGAAACCGAGGACGCCGGCGCCGACGATGATCGCCGCCACGACGACGAAGGCCACGATCTTCGGCAGCTGGCCGCCGAGGCCGAAGCGCTGGAAAACCGTTGCGGTGGCGAGGGTCGCCAGTGACACCAGCACGATTTCCCAGCCGACCAACAGAACATAGGAGACCGCCGCCGGCAACGCGTTGCCACGTACGCCAAAAGCCGCTCGCGACAACACCATCGTCGGCGCCGAGCCGCGCTTGCCGGCCAGCGACACCAGGCCGACCAGCAGGAAGGAGGCGACACAGCCGAGCACGCCGGCGACCACCGCCTGCCAGAGGCTGACCCCGAAGCCGAGCAGAAACGCGCCGTAGCTGATCGCCAGCACGGAGATGTTGGCCGCGCACCACGGCCAGAACAACCCCGCCGGCCGGCCCTTGCGCTCGGACTCGTCGATGACGTTGATGCCGTTGCGTTCCACGGCGAGCGCCGGGCTGCTGACCTCTGTCGACATTGGACAAGAGTGCAGTGTCGCCGCCGCGCTGTCCATCACCGTCACACTCGGTCTGTCTGTTTCGTTGTAGATGGTATGACCGAACAGCCACTGGACCGGTTCACCAGGCAGCAGACGGTGCTCCTGCGGACCCGCAAACGCGACGGCAGCTGGGTCGGTACGCCGGTCAACATCGCCGTCGAGGCCGGCCGCGGCTATGTCCGGACGTACGGAAAGTCCTGGAAAAGCAAGCGGTTGCGCAACTTTCCGGACGTGGAGCTTTGTCCGTCGACGACCAGGGGCAAACCGACCGGCGACTTCGTACCCGCTCGCGCTCGTCTCCTCGACGGCGCCGAAGCCAGGGCGGCAGCGCGTCGGCTGGCGCGCAAACATCCGTTGCTGCACGGGATCGTCGTGCCGCTGGCGCACAAGCTCACCCGCGACAGGACCCTCCACTACGAACTAACCGCCACCTGAAATGCGGCAACCACCGTTATTCCTTGCGGCGGCGGCGGTTTCCGCGCTTCGGCACGAAAAGGTCGGGGTTGTGGCCGAGCAGTTCGCGGCGGATGCCGGTGAGCTGGTCGGAGGTGGCGGTCGCCGCCGCGTCGTCGCGTGCGGCGACGGCCAGCAACAACGCGTCGGTCACGATGGTGGCGCTCAGTGCCTCGCCGGTGAAGCCGCTCGGTGAGTGCGCCGCGGCGAGCCACACGTCGACGCGGTCGCCGAGGACCGGGCCGAGCGAGTCGGTGACCAGGATCGTACGCGCACCGACTTCGTTTGCGCGCCACAGAAGCACCTCGATGTCGGTGGTGAGCCGGCCGGAGGAATAGATGACCATCGCGTCGCCGGCACGCAACGGCAGCAGCTCGTCGGCGAGCCGGAACCCGGTGTGGTCGGTGCTGCGCGCGGCCCGGCCGAGGCGGACCAGGCGCATCGCCAGATAGTTGGCGATCACGCCGGAAAGGCCAATGCCGAAAACGAAAACCTCGCGCGCGCCGGCGAGCAGGTCGACCGCCTTGCTGAAGGCCGCCGGATCGGTCATCCGGTGCGTTTCGGTGACGCGCTCGGCCGCTTCGGTGAAAACCCGGTCGATCAACGCGGCCGAGTCGCCGGCGTGTTCGATCCGGTTACGCAGCCGCAGCGCCGGCCGTACGGTTTTGCCGACCTGGCGGCTGATCTGCCGTTTCAGCTCGGGAAGTCCGGAATATCCGAGCGCTTTCGCGGTGCGTACGACGGTGGCGTCGCTGGTGCCGGTGAGCTCGCCGATCTCGCCGGCCGACGCGAACAGGATTTCGGTCGCCTGGTTGCGAAGAAACTCCGCGACCTTGCGCTCGGCGGGGGACAGCCCGGCCAGCCGCTCGGTGATCCGTTCGGCCAGCGGCGCGGTGCTTTCGTCGGCGGTCACGTCGTTCCTGCTCCATGAAGTCCGGGGGAGGACACACCTTACCTCTTGTGGATTCGATGACAGCTAGCTACGTTCTTGTAGTCAACACTACAACGCAAAGGCCACGATGAGTGCCATCCCGCTGATCGAGATTTCCGGCGAGCCGCGCGAGCGCGGTGAGCAGTACGGCGAGCAGGTCCGCGACCGGATAGCCGCCGCGATCTCCTACTACACCGAGCTTTTCGCGGTCTCGGCCGGTTTGTCGTGGGCCGAGGTGTGCGACCGCGCGCGGCTGTGGATGCCGCTGGTGGAGGACTTCGCGCCGGACGTGGTGGCCGAGATGCACGGCGTCGCGGCCGGCGCCGGCGTCGGTCCGCTGGACATCCTGGCGCTCAACGCTCGCGGCGAGATCGTCTACGACCAGACTTTCCCCTCGATGGGGCAAAACGACGAGACCGACGGCTGCTCGTCGTTCGCGCTGCTCGCGGAGGCGTCCGGCGACGGCCATGTCTACTGTGGACAAAACTGGGACTGGCGCGCCGGTGTCGCCGACACGACACTCGCATTACGCATTGTCCAGCCGCCAAAACCGACGATCGTCACGACTGTCGAGGCCGGACAGATCGGCCGCCACGGCGCCAACTCCGCCGGCATCGCGCTCAACGCCAACGGTCTGGGTGGCCGCTTCGACAACAGCATCGGCGTGCCGCAGACCTTCATTCGGCGGAAAATCCTCGACTCGGCCCGCTTCACCGACGCCATGCGGGTCGCCGTCACCGTGCGGCAACAGATCGCCGCCAACCTGCTGCTGACCCACCGCGACGGCATGAGCATCGACCTGGAAACCACACCAAAAGCGCACCACTGGCTCTATCCGGAGCACGACCTCCTGGTGCACACCAACCACTATCGCGACTGGGTCCCCGAGCAACTGAAGGCCGACTACCGGCCGGGCTCGACCAGCTCGCTCTATCGCCTGCCACGACTGGAAAAACTGCTGTCACGCTGCCGCGACAGCGCCGAGCCGCGCAAGCTGATCGCGGAAGCACTGTCCGACCATTTCGGCTATCCAAACGCATTGTGCGCGCATCCGGACGACGGCCTCGAAGCCGTCCACCAGCACCAGACGATCGCCTCCTGCGTCATGGACCTGACGACCGGCGAGTTCCTGGTCGCCGCCGGGCCGCCGTGTCAGTACGAGTTCGAGACGTTGCCGTGGAACATCTATGATGGGACGGAGGAAAGGTGAGCCAGCTTTCCTACTACCAGCGCGGCCGCACGACGATTTTCGCCGCGCAGGTCGACCAGCGCTTCTCCTACTGTCTCTACGTCCCGCGCGGATACGAGGACGACCAGCGCCGCCATCCGCTCGTCGTGGTCGTCCACGGCACCGACCGTACGGTCGAGACCTACCGTGAGGAGTTCGTCGATTTCTCCGAAAAACACGGCTGCGTCGTGCTCGCTCCGCTGTTTCCGTGTGGCATCGGTGAGCCCGGCGAGCTCAACAACTACAAGTTCATCGCGTATCGGGACATCCGCTACGACAAGGTCCTGCTCGGCATTGTCGACGAGGTCGCGGCCACCTGGCGGGTCGACAGCGACAGGTTCCTGTTGCACGGCTTTTCCGGCGGCGGCCATTTCACCCACCGGTTCCTCTATCTGCATCCGGATCGGTTACGCGCGGCCTCGATCGCCGCGCCCGGCATGGTGACGCTGCTGGATCCGGAGGAGCCGTGGTGGGTCGGCACCGCCGACTTTGCCGACCGTTTCGGCGATGAGCTCGACCTCCCCGCGATCCGCGAGGTCGCCGTCCACCTGGTGGTCGGCGACGCGGACACCGAGACCTGGGAGATCACCCTGGAGCCGGATGATCCGCGCTATCTTCCCGGAGTGGTCAAACAGGGACGTACGCGTATCGACCGGCTCCGCGCGCTGTCCAAGAGCTACACCGAAAACGGCATCGACCACCAGGTCGACCTGGTCCCGGGCGCGAGCCACGAGCTGGCTCCGTTGCTGCCGCCCGTACGTGCGTTTTTCGGCTCTGTGCTGGGGTAGGTGCCGATGTCCCGGCGGTTCGTCATCCTCGCGGCGCTGGTCGCACTGCTCGCCGGCTGCGCGACGCCGGCCACCACGACCGGCCGGATCGCGCTGGTCGCGCTGATCCAGGAGCCTGGCCTGCTCAGCCCGTTCTTCAACGACCAGAGCGGCTCCGACATCACCTCCGCCTTCGTGGTGGAGCCGGTTTTCCTTGCCAGGCCGGACGGAAACTACCTTCCCTATCTGGCCGCCGACATCCCGACACTGGCCAACGGCGGTGTCAGCGCGGACGGCCGGCGGGTCACCATCCACCTCCGGCACGGCATCACCTGGTCCGACGGCGCGCCGTTCACCGCGCAGGACCTGGCCTTCACCGTGCGGGTCTTCCAGAATCCGAAGAGCGCAACGCAAACCGAGCCGGAGTACGAGCTCGTCGACCGCGTCAACGTCGTCGATCCTTACACCGCCGAGGTGCTGATGAAGGAGCCGAATCCGGCCTTCCTCAGTCTTTTCCAGCAGGTGCTGCCAAAACACAAGTTCTCCTCGACCGCCGTCACCGCCGGCGACCCGCAGGCCCGGCTGCCGCTGGGCACCGGACCGTTCGTCTACGTCTCGTGGAACACCGGCGACCGGATCACCTTGAAGCGCAATCCGCACTACTGGCGCGATCCGTCGCTGCCAAAGCTGGACGGCATCACGATCAAGGTGACACCGGACAAACAGTCGACGATGAGCGCGTTCATCAACGGCGAGGCCGACGCGGTCTATTTCTTCACCGGCAACGACCTGCAGGACGTGCAGGCCGGCGCCGACCAGGGCCTGCCGCTGACGGTCGTGACCGACCGCGGCCACGTCGGGTCGGTGGAATGGCTGTGGTTCAACCTCGCCGACCACGGCGACGACACCAGACCGCACCCGGTGCTCGCAGATCCGGTCGTACGCGAGGCGATCGACCGCGGCATCGACCGAAACGCCATCATCAACGGCGTCCTCGGCGGCTTCGGCACGGCCAGCGGCGCTTTCGTCTACACCGGTTGGGCCGGCGCGAAAGTGCCGCCGACACCGTACGATCCGGCGCGCGCAAACAGACTTCTGGACGCGGACGGCTGGAAACGCGGGCCGGACGGCATCCGGGTGAAAAACGGCGTACGCGCCAGGATGAAGTTCCAGACGATCAGCGGCGACCAGACGCGTGTGCTCTACCAACAGCTCGTCCAGTTCGACCTGCGAAAGATCGGCATCGAGCTGAAAATCCAGAACGTGCCGTCCAACATCATGCTCGGCGGCTATCAGGACGGCGGCCTGCTGGCGACCGGAAACTACGACATCATGATGAGCCGCGCCGGCGCCGACTCGCCCGATCCCGGCGCCTGGACGCAGGTCTTCACCACGGCTTCCATTCCTACCAGGAAAAGTCCGGACGGCTTCACCTACTCGCACTGGAGCAATCCGCACTACGACAGGCTCTACACCGCGGCGGCGTCCGAAGTGGACCGCGGCAAGCGGCTGCGGCTTTTCCAGCAGATGGGGACGATCTTCACCGGCACGCGCGTCGCGTTGCCGTTGTACGGTACGGTGCGGGGCTGGGCCTGGAACAGCCACCTGCGCGGCGTACGCACCGACTTCTGGGACGGAATGTGGACCACCGCGAGCTCGGCCTACTGGCATTTTGGATGACGCCATGATCTCCTATGTGTTGCGCCGGTTGGTGCAGGCGGTGCCGCTGCTGCTCGGCATCAGCATCATCGTTTTCCTGCTGTTGCAGATGACTCCCGGCGGCCCGTTGGTCAGCGGCGAGGGCGCGACGCAGATGAGTCCGGAACAGGTGGCGAAACTGCGCGAGCAATACGGCCTGGACCAGCCGCTGCCGGTGCAGTATCTGCACTGGATCGGCGGCCTGTTGACCGGCGACTGGGGGACTTCCTACAACACCGGCGACTCCGTGCTGTCGATGATCGGCGAGCGGGTGCCGGTGACGTTGCTGATCACCGGCCTCGCGCTGGTGGTCGCCCTGCTGGTCTCGCTGCCAGTCGGAGTTTTCTCGGCGTACAAGCGAAACTCGGTGTTCGACTACGCGGCGACCGGCGCCGCCTTCGCCGGCCTGGCCACGCCGAGCTTCTGGTTTGGCCTGATGTTGTTGTATGTCTTCGCTTTCCAGCTGCGCTGGCTGCCCTCCTCCGGCCTGACCGACCTGCGCCAGGAACACCAGGGTGTCGGCGCGATCGGTGACCTGGCCCTGCACCTCATCCTGCCAGTCGCGGTGCTGTCGCTGATTTCGGTGGCACACCTGACAAGGTACGTGCGGTCGTCGATGATCGAGGTCCTGGACCAGGATTACGTGCGTACGGCCAGAGGCAGCGGCCTGCCCGAGCGTACGGTCGTTTTGCACCACGCGCTGAAAAACGCGGCGGCACCGGTGGTCACCATCGCCGTCCTGTCGATCCCCGAGCTGTTCCTCGGCGCGGTGATCACCGAGTCGATCTTCAGCCTGTCCGGCATGGGACGGCTGTTCGTCGACTCCGCCAACCTGCGCGACTATCCCGTCCTGCTGGGGATCCTGATGATCGCGGCGGTGCTGGTCGTGCTGGCCAACCTGCTCGCGGACGTGCTCTACGCGTGGCTCAACCCGAGGATCAGCTATGACTAGTCTGGCCGGCAGCATCGAACTTCCGGTGAAAGCACGGTCGTTGCGCGCCGACGCGTGGTCGCGGTTTCGCCGGCACCGGCTCGCCGTCGCGGCGGTCGGCGCGCTCGGCCTGATCGTCCTGGCCGTCCTCGTCGGACCGTTGGTCTGGCCGTATCAGGCCGATGCCATCGATCTCGCCGCGCGTACGCTCGCGCCGTCCTGGACGCATCCGATGGGCACCGACCAGCTCGGTCGCGACGAGTTGGCGCGGGTGCTCGACGGCGGCCGGCTGACCATCGCGGTGGCGGCCTCAGCCGTCCTCGCCGCGCTCGCACTCGGTGTCGTTATCGGGGCGCTCGCTGGATATGTCGGAGGATTTGTCGACAACGCGCTGATGCGTTTCGTCGACGTTTTCTATTCGATCCCGGCGCTTTTCGTCGTCATCCTGCTGGTCGCGCTGGTCGGGCCGAGCTTCCCGGCCATCGTCGCGGCGATCGCGCTGTTCAGCTGGATGAACACCGCGCGCCTGGTGCGCGCCAGCTATCTGAGCCTGAAGGGCCAGGAATACATCGAGGCGGCCAGGGCCACCGGCGTCGGCGACTTCCGCATCGCGGTCAGGCACATCCTGCCCGGCGCGCTCGGACCGGTCATCGTCGCGGCGACCCTCGGCATCGCCGCGGCGATCATGGTCGAGTCGGCGCTTTCGTTTCTGGGGCTGGGTTTCCAGCCGCCGCAGGCGACCCTCGGTGCGCTGCTCAACGAGGCGAAACGCCCGGTGATCGCGCAGGGCCAGTGGTGGCTCGGCCTGTTTCCCGGACTCACGATCTTCCTGATCGTGCTGTGCGTCAACTTCATCGGCGACGGCCTGCGCGACGCGGTCGACCCACGCCGGCGGCGGAGGTAGCGACAATGGTTGCATTGCTGGAGCTGGAAAACCTGACCGTCACCTTCGACACCGACGACGGCCCGGTGACCGCGGTCGACGGCCTCAACCTGGTCGTACGCGAGCGCGAAACGCTGGGAATCGTCGGCGAGAGCGGATCCGGAAAGTCGGTGACCGCGCTGACCGTCATGCGGCTGCTCACCAACCAGTCGGCGACCGTCACCGGATCCGTACGGTTTCGCGGAAAAGACCTGGTCGCGGCGACAGAACCGGAGCTGCGCGGCATTCGTGGCCGGCAGATCGCGATGGTCTACCAGGATCCGATGACCGCGCTCAACCCGGTCATCGCGGTCGGCCGGCAGCTCACCCAGGTGCTGCGCCATCACCTCCGGCTCGGTCGCCGCGAGGCGTTCGAGCGGGCCGTGGAACTGCTGACGCTGGTGGGGATCCCGGACCCGAAGCAGCGACTTTCCGACTATCCGCACCAGTTTTCCGGCGGTCAGCGGCAGCGGCTGGTCATCGCGCTGGCATTGTCGTGCAATCCGGCGCTGCTGATCGCCGACGAGCCGACGACCGCACTCGACGTGACCGTGCAGGCGCAGATCATCGAGCTGGTGCGCAAACTGCGCGACGAGTTCGACACCGCGATCGTCTGGATCACGCACGACCTCGGCGTGGTCGCCGGCCTGGTCGACCGGGTCGCCGTCATGTACGCCGGCCACATCGTCGAGCAGGCCGATGTGCGACCACTGTTCGCGCAGCCGCGCCATCCGTACACGGCCGGTCTGCTGCGGTCGCTGCCGCCGGCGACCGGAGAACGCAGCCGGCTGGTGCCGATCGCCGGCTCGCCGCCGGACCTGGCCAGGCTCGGCCCCGGCTGCCCGTTCGGCCCCCGCTGCGAGCACGCTCGAGCGGCCTGCGGCGAAAGCGCTCCGCCGCTGGTCACCGTGGCCGACCGGCATGACACCGCGTGTTTCCGGCACGCCGAGCTGGTGCGGGACGCGTCATGACAGCGATCGTGAGCGCCACCGGCCTGAGCGTACATTTCCCGGTGCGGCGAGGGATCCTGCGCCGGCAGGTCGGCGCGATCCGCGCCGTCGACGAGGTGAGCCTGGACATCCGCCGCGGCGAGACGGTTGCTCTGGTGGGGGAGAGCGGCTCAGGGAAATCCACCACCGGACGTGCGTTGCTCCGCCTCGTACGCCCGACCGCCGGCGCGATTGTCTTTGACAACACCGATATCACCTCGTACGACGCTTCCGCTCTGCGCAAGGTGCGGCCGCGGATGCAGATGGTCTTCCAGGATCCGTACGCCTCGCTCAACCCGCGGATGACCGTCGGCGCGATCATCACCGAGGCGATGGCCGTGCACCACCTCGGCGACCATGGTTCGCGTGCCTCCAAGGTGGCCGGGCTTTTCGACCTCGTCGGCCTGAGCCGCCGCCTTGTCGACCGCTATCCGCACGAACTTTCCGGCGGCCAGCGCCAGCGCGTCGGCATCGCGCGAGCGCTGGCCACCGAGCCGAGTTTTGTCGTCGCGGACGAGGCGATCGCGGCGCTGGACGTGTCGATCCAGGCGCAGATCGTCAACCTCCTGCAGGATCTGCGCGACGAGCTCGGCCTGACGTATCTGTTCATCACACACGACCTGGCGATGGCGCGGCACCTCGCCGACCGGATCGCGGTCATGTATCTGGGCCGCCTGGTGGAAATCGGGCCGGCGGTCGAGCTCGCCGAGCGGCCGCGCCATCCGTACACGCGCGCTTTGCTTTCCGCCGTACCGATTCCGGATCCGGTGCGGGAGAGCGGCCGGCAACGTGTCGTGCTCTCCGGCGAGATCCCGAGTCCGAAGGACCCGCCGGCCGGCTGCCGGTTTCGTGGCCGGTGCCCGCTGGCCACCGACATCTGCGCCACCGAGCCAAAACTCGTGCCGGCCGGCGACGACCGCTTGGTCGCCTGCCACCACTTCGACCTCGTCACGTAAGGATTCTTGTTGCCGACGCATCTCGCAGCTCACCAGACCGGCCGGATCCCGCTGACCGCCTGCCAGGCCGACCAGCGGCTGTCGTATTACCTGTACGTGCCGGCCACGTACGACCACAGCCGGCGGGCGCCGCTGGCGATGGTCATGCACGGCACTGGCCGGTCGGCCGAGCAGTATCGGGACTGTTTCGAGGATTTCGCCGAGCAGACCGGGGCGATCGTGCTGCTGCCGCTGTTTCCGGCCGGCATCGCGACACCAGGCGAGATCAACAACTTCAAGTATTTCGCGTACGCCGGCATCCGCTTCGACGAGGTCGCGATGGCGATGGTCGACGAGGTGGCCGAGCGCTACAACGTACGCACGGATCGCTTTCTGCTCTTCGGTTTTTCCGGCGGCGGCCACTTCACCCACCGCTTTCTCTATCTGCATCCGGAGCGGCTGCTCGGCGCCGCGATCGGCGCGCCAGGCGTGGTGACGCTGCCGGACGACACGCTGCCATGGCCGGCCGGACTGTCCAATGTGGACGAGGTGCTCGGCGTCCGGCCGGACTGGGACGCGATCCGGCAGGTGCCGGTGCAGCTGGTGATCGGGGACCGGGACACCGAGACGTGGGAGATCAGCCTGACACCGGACACTCCCGGCTGGATCGCCGGGGTCAACGACGTCGGGGTCACGCGGCTGACGAAGATGGCCGTGCTGAAGGAAAAACTGGGGGAGCGCGGCCTTGACGTACGTCAGGACCTCATCGCCGGTGCGGCGCACGAGGGCCTGAAGATGGTGCCGGCCGTGCGGGACTTCTTCACGTACGTGCTGAGTACGAGCCGCCGGTGAGGTAAGCGGACACGACCGCCGCCTGGTGGTCGGCGCCGAGCTGCGTCGGATGGAACGGCACCGCGACGAGCGGATCCGTCGACAACGGCAACAAGGCCGTCACGTACTGCTTGTTGGGCAGCTGGCACACATCGTGTCCGGCCATGCCGACATCGGTGTTGGCCACGCCGACCTGAGCGTTGGCCGCGACCGTCGCGATCGCCGCGTTCATCTCGGCGAGTTTGGCGCGCAGCCATGGGACATCCTTGTTGGAGATCTGGATGTAGGGATAGCAGCCGACGCTCGGAATCGGGTTCATGTAGTTGACCAGCACGATCCGCGCGTGTGGCGACCGGGCCTTGATGCCGGCGACCGTCGCGGCGATTTTCGGTGCGGCGGCGGCGATCGCCTGCGACACCTTGTCGACACCGCCGGAGACGTACGTGGACTGGCAGGTCTTTCCCAGCGGCAGCAGCCGGATGCAGCTGGTGACTACGCCGACCAGGCCGGCGTCGTTGCCGCCGATGCCGACGGTCACCAAGTCGGTCGTCGGGGTGAGCCGGTCGAACTGCGGTGGGTTGGTGCCGCCGAGCGGCGCCGACTGCGGCTTGGTCATGTGGTCGGTGGTGGCACCGCCGCAGCTCGCGTCGGTGAACGTCGCGATCCCCAGCGTTTTCGCGACCTGGTGCGGATAGTCCGCCGCGCTCTGCACGCAACCGTACGGCACGAACGTGGTCGCGACGTTGAGAATGTTGACGTCGGCGGTCCAGGAGTCGCCGAGCGCCACGTACTCGCGATAGCCGGTGGCGGCGCCGGCCGGCGAGACAAACAACGCGACCAACAACACGGAAAACAGCAGCACGGCGCGACCACGCATCGGCGGTTTCCTCCCTGACTGGATGTCTCCGGAAACCTACCCGCGGTTATCTCGGCTGGCAACGGCGCGAGGACGCCCTCTTACGACAGCAGCAGTTTTTCCAGCCGGCGGCCGGCGATCGCCAGGCCGAGCAGACCGACGAGCGCGAGCACGAGCGCGTTGACCAGCAGGCCGGCGTGCAGATGGCCGAGCATCAGGTCGCGCTCAAGGGTGACGCCGTGATAGAGCGGCGAGAGCTGGACGAGCCAGCGCAGCGCCGGCGGATAGGTGTCCAGCGGATAGAAGGTCGCCGACAGCAGGAAAAGCGGCATCAGGACCAGGCTCAGATAGTCGAAGTCCTGGTGCGTACGCATCCAGGTGGTGCCGGCCATCGCCAGCGAGCCGCAGCAGAAACCGATCAGCACCGCCACCGGCACCGCCAGCACCGCCCACCAGCTGTGCACGAAGCCGGCGATGGTCGCGACGACCAGGAAACCCGTGGCGTAAATCGTGCTGCGCACCAAAGCCCACGCCGACTCGCCGACCGCGATGTCGCGTACGCCGAGCGGCGTGTTGAGCACCGACTCGTAGACCTTGTTGTATTTCAGCTTGAAAAACAGCATGAAGACCATGTCGAAGACGACGCCGTTCATCGCCGAGGTCGCCAGCATCGCCGGCGCCACGAACGACGCGTACGACACCTGCTCGCCGCCGTAGCTGACGGTGCCGACCAGCGCTCCGATGCCGATCCCCAGCGAGAAAAGATAGAACACCGGCTCCATGAAGCCGGTGACGAAGGCGATCCAGGCGCGCCGATAGACCAGAACGTTGCGCTCGAACAACATCCTGGCCAGTCCGGCACCGGCCGGGACCGGGATCAGCCGTGCCACCAGCCGCGCGGCCCCCATCAGATCACCAGCCGGCGGTGATAGCTGATCCGCGCGAGGACCAGGCCGACGACCAGGAACAGCAGCAGATAACCGATGTGGCCGAGCGCCGGCAGCGGCGCCACCGTGCCGGCGACCAGGCCGCGGCACAGCTCGACGCCGTGATAGAGCGGTGTCGCGTACGCGATCGGCTGCAGCACCGCCGGCAGCTGGTGCACCGGGAAGAATGTGCCGGAGAACAGGAACATCGGCGTGGCTCCGATCCGGAAGATCAGGCTGAACCCGGTCTCGGTTTGCTGCGTGGCGCTGAACGCCATGATCGGCGCGGCGTGCGCGAGCGTCACCAGGATCGCGGCGAACACGCCGAGGATCCCCCACAGCGACGGCACCGCGCCGAGCAGGGCCGCGACCAGCACGAAGGCCGCCGCCGAGATGGACGTACGGACGACGATGATGCCGAGGTGGCCGAGCAGCACGTCGGTGACGCCGAGCGGGGTCGCGAGCATCGCCTCGTACTGCCGCCACCACTTGATCGCACCCATCACCGGCCAGGTCGCCTCGCCGACGCCGCTCATCATCGCGTTGGCCGCCAGCACGCCGCCGGCCACGTAGACCGGATAGGCGATGCCGTCGATGGTCGGATGGCCGCTGCGGCTGATCAGCGAGCCGAGGCCGAAGCCGAGCGCGCCGAGGAACAGCAGCGGTGACAGGAAACTGGAGAAGACGCTGCCTTTCCAGGTGCGCTTGTAGTTGACCAGCCAGAAGCGCAGCGCGCGGTGCGCGTACGGTGCGGTGACCATCAGTCGACCAGCGTCCGGCCGGTGAGGTGCAGGAACACGTCTTCCAGCGTCGACCGGCGGACCAGGCTGGACAGCGGCGTCATGCCGCGCCGATAGACGCCGGCCAGCGCGCTCTCGCCGTCTTCGGTGTAGAGCAACAGCCGGTCCGGCAGCACCTCGACCCGCTCGGCCAGCCCTTCGACCTTCTCCGCGTACGGCGCGTGGTCGTCGTCGGCGAACCGCAGCTCCAGCACCTCGCGGCTGGAATAGCGGTCGATCAGCTCGCGCGGACTGCCTTCGGCGGCGATCCTGCCGCCGTCCATCACCACCAGCCGGTCGCACAGCTGCTCGGCCTCGTCCATGTAATGCGTCGTGATCACCAACGTCACGCCGGAGCGCTTGAGCCGGAACAGCCGGTCCCACAGGATGTGCCGGGCCTGCGGGTCCAGGCCGGTGGTCGGCTCGTCCAGCAGCAGGATCTCCGGCTCGTTGACCAGGCCGCGCGCGATCGTCAGCCGCCGCTTCATGCCGCCGGACAGCGGCTCGACCACGCTGTCGGCGCGCTCGGTGAGCTGCGCGAACTCCAGCAACTCGGTGGCGCGCTCGTTGGCGATCTTGCGGGAGAGGCCGAAATAGCGCGCGTAGATGACCAGGTTTTCGCGTACCGACAGCTCGCCGTCCAGCGTGTCCAGCTGCGGCACCACGCCGAGCTTGGCGCGGATCTTCGGGCCGTCGGTGCGCGGGTCCATGCCGAGGATGCGCAGCGTGCCTCCGGACGGCGGCGACACCGAGGCGATCATCCGCATCGTGGAGGACTTGCCGGCGCCGTTGGGGCCGAGGAAGCCGAACGCCTCGCCTTTGCGTACCGACACGTCGATGCCGTCGACCGCGGTGAACTCGCCGAACCGCTTGGTCAGTCCCCGCGCCTGGATCAGCGGCGCCTCCGTCACGGCAAGGTCATCGGTCTCCACGAAGACCGACACTAACGCGAGGCTCCGACAATCTCATTGGAGTTTTCTGACGCCGGCATCACAGAACGTGACGGATTGCTCACGTGCCGGCCGGCCTCGGCGTGGAGGTCGACTATGGCGCTAGAAGCAAGAAATAGGGCTTTCGCATCCGCATCACCGGCGGACGCTGGGACTGGCGTGACTGTTGAGGCTGGTAATGCTGTTGTGACTAACCTAGCCCCGCCCCGCCCGAAACCGCCACACGTGATCAACGCCGTGACAGCCGGCATCGACCAGCCGTCCTGCGCGCGTACGGCCGGTGACCTCGCGCTGAGGAATGGCCGGCGGTCTGCGACGATGCGGTACGTGGATGCAGACGCGCTGGTGACCCTGGCCGACATCCAGGCGGCTCAGAAGCTGCTGTCCGGAGTCGTACGGGTGACTCCGCTGGACGACTCCCGGCCGCTGGCCGCGCGGCTGGCCGGTCCGGCCTATCTCAAGTGCGAGAACAAGCAGCGCACCGGCTCGTTCAAGATCCGCGGCGCGTACACGCGGATCGCGCGGCTCTCGGAGAACGAGCGCTCGCGCGGGGTGGTCGCGGCCAGTGCCGGCAACCACGCACAAGGTGTGGCGCTCGCGGCGCAGCTGCTCGGCATCCGCGCCACCGTGTTCATGCCGACCAGCGCGGCGTTGCCGAAGGTCGCCGCGACCAAGGGGTACGGCGCGCAGGTGCGGCTGCGCGGTGAGACGGTCGAGCACGCGCTGGCCGCGGCCGCGCGGTTCGCCGAGGACACCGGCGCGGTTTTCGTGCATCCGTTCAACCATCCGGACGTGGTGGCCGGCCAGGGCACGGTCGGCCTGGAGATCCTGGAGGCCTGTCCGGAGGTCGCCACCATCGCGGTTGCCACCGGCGGCGGCGGGCTGCTGTCGGGTGTCGCGGCGGCGGTGAAGGCGACGCATCCGCACGTACGCGTCGTCGGCGTGCAGGCCGAGGGAGCCGCGGCCTTTCCCGGCTCGATCGCGGCCGGTCAGCCGGTCGCGCTCAGTGAGATCGCGACGATCGCGGACGGCATCGCGGTCGGCCTGCCTGGCGAGGTGACGCTGGCGCACGTACGCGAGCTGGTCGACGACGTCGTCACGGTGTCCGACGAGGACATCTCACGCGCGCTGCTGCTGTTGCTGGAGCGCTCCAAGCTGGTTGTCGAGCCCGCCGGCGCCGCCGCCGTGGCCGCGCTGATGGCAGAGCCGCACCGCTTCACACCGCCGGTCGTCGCCGTGCTCTCGGGCGGCAACATCGACCCGCTCCTGCTGCTGCGCGTCATCGAGCACGGCATGGCCGCCGCCGGCCGTTACCTGTCGTTCACGGTGAAGTTCGACGACCGGCCGGGGTCGCTGGCGGCGATGTTGACGCTGGTCGGCGAGCAGGGCGCGAACGTGCTCGACGTGTCGCACCTGCGCGCCGATCCGCACCTGCACCTCGGTGAGGTCGACGTGGAGCTGCGCGTCGAGACCAAGGGGACCGACCATTCGGCGCAGCTGCTGACGGCTCTGCGCGCCGCCGGCTATCGCGTACAGATCGGGTCGTGAGCCCGCGGCCATTCAGCGCAGGCCGCTGAGGAACCTGGCGGCGATGGTGGTGCCCTTGGCCTGAGCGTCGGTGGCACCGTCGTACGCGAACACCGCGAAGGACAGGTCGCCGCTGTAGCCGGCGAACCACGAGTGCGTACGCGGCGGCGTGTCCGTGCCGTACTCGGCGGTGCCGGTTTTTCCACCGACGCCGGCGAAACCCGACAGGTCGGCCTTGCCGGTGCCGGACGTGACGACGGCGCGGGTCAGGTCGCGCAGCGGTCCGATCACCGCGGACGGGATCGGTGGCGGCGGCTTCTTGGCAGTCGCCGGCTGGCCGGCCACCAGCGACGGCGTCGGCAGGCTGCCGCGCTGGATCGCGCCGGCCACCAGTGCCATCGTCAGCGGACTGACCTCGACCTTGCCCTGGCCGATCGCGTCGGCGGCCTGCTCGGTCTGGCTGGCCGGCGCCGGCAGCGAGCCGGAGAAGGCCGGCCCCGGCAGCGTCCAACCGGCGCCGACGCCGAACTGGCTGACCGCCTTCATGAAGTCGGCGGCCGGCAGTTTCGCCGCCTGGCCACCGAAAGTCGTGTTGCAGGACTGCGCGAACGCCGTTCGCAACGGTACGTTGCCGAGGTCGAAGGAGTTCTCGTTGATGAACTTCTTGCCGCCGATCACCGTCGACCCCGGGCACGGCACGACGGTGTCCTCTGTGAACTTTCCGGTCTCCAGCAGCGCTGCCGCGGTGATCATCTTGAACGTCGAACCGGCCGGATAGGAGCCGTTGACGCCGATGTCGTACGCCAAAGCGCTGGTCTGCGCCACCGCCAGGATCTCACCGGTGGACGGCCGCACCGCGACGATGGTGGCCGGCAGCGACACGCTGGACAACGCCGACTGCGCCGCCTGTTGCACCTTCGGATCCAGCGTCAGCTTCACCGGAGTGCCGGACTTTCCGTTGAAAGTGGCCAGTTTCGTGGCGTTGCCGGCGGCGTCGACACGCGACACGACCGTCGACGGCGTACCGGTCAGCTTGTCGTTGAGCGCGCGCTGCAGGCCGGAGATCCCGATGTCACCGGTCACCTTGCCCAGACCGCTCTCCTTCAACACCTCGGCGGTCGGCGCGCCGACCCGGCCGAGCAGCGCCGGCGCGAAGTCCTTGTCCACGGCGAGCGTACGCTGGCCGGTCTGGAAGCTCGCGCCGGGCAGGTCGTAGATCTGCGGCTTGACCTCGTTGTAGCGGTCCTGGCGCAGGGTGATCACCGGTACGAAGTCGCTCGGCTTGGCCTTCCGCACGTCCCTGACGATGTCGGCGGCGACGACGCCCTCCGGCTTGAGCACGCTGGCCAGGGTGTTCGCCTCGCCGGCCAGGTCGGTGACCTTCTGCGGCTCCAGGCCGATGGTCACCACCGGCAGCTTGGCGTAGAGCTCGCGTCCCGTACGGTCGGTCAGCGGCGCGCGCAGCGGCAGCGTACGCGACACCTGCAGCCGCTGGCCGGCGGTCAGCGTCGGTTGTACGACCGCGGGCGTCCAGTGCACGCGGTCGTTGTCGCCGCTCTTGGCGGTCTTCAGCGTCCCGGCGTACGACCACGGATGCGTGCCGCCGTCGAGCGGCCAGGTGACCGTGTAGCTGGCGGTCGCGACGCCGTCCTTCTCGGTGACCGAGCCGGCCTTCACCGACGCCTTCGCGCCGGTCTGGCTGGCGGTGGCGGTGAGCAGGTCCTTCGCGGCCGACCCGGCGTCGGTCTGCGCCGCCGCGTCGTCGTACCTGCCGTCGTTCCAGGCGGTCAGGAAGGCCTTGGCGGCGGCCACCGGCGGCGAGTCGCCGAACAACCCGCAGCCGGCGACCCCGGCGACCAGCACAATCGCGAGCGCAGCCGCCACGTTGCGGCGATAGGCATACACGTGTTGAGAGTCTGCCAACAGCCAGCGGGTTGTGCCTGAGTTTTATTACCTACGACACGCGCGGCTAGCCGGTGAACGGCTCGATCTTGTCGATGGTCACCTTGATCTCGGCGCCGGTCGGCGTCGTGTAGGTGACGGTGTCGCCGGCGCGGTGGCCGATGATCGCGGCGCCGAGCGCCGACTCGGGAGAGTAGACGGTGAGCTCGGTGGTCTTGGCGATCTCGCGCGAGCCGAGCAGGAACGTCTCGCAGTCGCTCTTGTCGCCGTCGAAGTGGATGCTCACCACCACGCCGAGGTCGATCTTGTCGGTCTTCTCCGGCGCGTCGTGCACCTCCGCGGTGCGCAGCAGCTCCTGCAGCTCGCGGATCCGGCCTTCCTGTTTGCCTTGCTCCTCGCGCGCCGCGTGATAGCCGCCGTTCTCCTTGAGGTCGCCTTCCTCGCGGCGTTCGTTGATCTCCGCGGCCATGGCGGGGCGGTTCGCTATGAGACCGTCCAGCTCGGCCTTCAGGCGGTCGTACGCCTCCTGGGTGAGCCAGGTGGCGCGGGCCTTGGGGTCGGTCGTGGACACGGCTTGCTCCTCGGTGGACGGATCAGGACGAACTACCGACGTTACCATCGGTGTGACCGGCGTGGCCGGTCCGCGGAACGGGGCCATCCGTTCGCGGTCCCAACACGCTACCGCCTCTCCGGCGTACGCGGGGTGTTACTTTCCGTTTGCCGGCCAGCTCATGGCCGGTAGGGGCCTGTGCCCGCGACGCACCGGCGGCGAGGGACAATAGGAGTGGTGCGGCACGCGCGGTGCCGCGCTCCTTCCCCGTCCAGCAAGGAGCACGACCAGCGTGTCAGAACAGTTGCGGCTGATGGCCGTCCACGCGCATCCCGACGACGAGTCCAGCAAGGGTGCGGCCTCCATGGCCAAGTACGTGCGGGAAGGGGTGCGCGTCCTGGTCGCCACCTGCACCGGCGGCGAGCGCGGCAGCGTACTCAACCCGGCGATGGACCGGCCGGAGGTGTGGGAGCGCCTGAGCGAGATCCGCCGTGAGGAGATGGCCACCGCGCGCGACATCCTCGGCATCGAGCAGGCCTGGCTCGGCTTCGTCGACTCCGGCCTGCCCGAAGGCGACCCGCTGCCGCCGCTGCCGGAGGGCTGCTTCGCGTTGCAGCCGGTCGAGACGGCCGCCGCGCCGCTGGTCCGGCTGATCCGCGAGTTCCGGCCGCACGTGGTCACCACGTACGACGAGAAGGGCGGCTATCCGCACCCCGACCACATCATGTGCCACAACATCTCGGTCGCCGCGTACGACGCGGCTGGCGACCCGGACCGCTATCCAGACGCCGGCGAGCCGTGGCAGCCGCTGAAGCTCTACTACCACATGGGGTTCAGCCGCCAGCGGGTCGAAGCGCTTCACCTGGAGTCGGTCGCCGCCGGCCTGGAGTCGCCGTACGAGGAATGGCTGAAGAAATGGGCGGAAAGCGGCGAGGAGGACACGAGTTCGGCGCGGGTGACCACGAAAGTGCCGTGCGGTGAGTATTTCGGCGTACGCGACGACGCGTTGCGCGCGCACGCGACGCAGGTCGACCCGACCGGACGGTGGTTCCAGACCCCGCTGGAGGTGCAGCGCCGGGCCTGGCCGACCGAGGACTTCGAGCTGGCCAGGTCGCTGGTCGACACGCGGCTGCCGGAGGACGACCTTTTCGCCGGCATCACCGAACGTGTACGCGTATGAACGAATGGTAAGTCCAAGACCGTCGGCGACGGAAAATCCGCGTACGTTAGAGTGGCCGCGGTCTCCAGGGATTGGCTGAGTTTCATGGCAGTTGTGGTGGATGTCATCAACGCACACGTCGGGCCGGATGCGGACGTGAGTTCGCCGATTCTGGCCGCCAACAATTTCGGTGACACGCTGCCAGGTGGCGTCGCCGGACCGCTGGGTCTGTTCGTCATTCTGCTGCTCGTTATTGCGACTGTTCTGCTGGTAAGGAACATGAACAAGCGAATTAAGCGACTGCCGGCCAGTTTTGATGAACAATCCGGCCAAGATTCCCGCGAAGCCGAGGTCGAATCCGACATTTCGGACGTAAAAGCGGGTAAAAAGGACTCCGAGGCACGTTGAGTCCGTAAATGTTTCCCGGTCTGGTGGCCAGATCCACCCCCTGAATAGATAGGGGGTGAGTGTCGTGGAGCGCGGAGACCAGTGGGGCTGAGCATTTAGTTATGTCAATGACTAGTTTCTCGTCGTCTTGTCTGACATCCTCGACGGACGTCAGGCGGATACGCCGCGTCTGCGACACTAGTGGCGCTGGGGTCGCGGAAATTTGGCGTTAGCCCAATGGCTGGGCTGGACGAGACCGTCGTGACCTGCTTTCGACCTGCACGGGGATCGGCAGGCTGGGGGGTGGCAGGGTGACCGCTGCGGCTGGGACGACCGGCACGCAGCCGCTGCGACTGTACGTCGGCGGTGTCGCCGTGGTGGCCGCGGGCCTGGTCCTGCTCGCGGCCAGCCAGGCGGCCGCCGGTGCGGCGCAGGAGTGGCCACGGGTGGCGGTGGCGTTCGCGCTGGCGATCGCCTGCCGGTGGATCTTCGTGACCGTACGGTTCGGCAGTCAGCGGCTGATGGCCGACTGGAGCGAGGCCGCCGTCGTCGTCACGCTGGTGCTGGTCGCCGGGCCGTGGGTGGTGCTGGCCAGCGTCGCCGGCATGGTGATCGTCGACCTCGCCCGGCGCCGTCCGCCGTTGAAGATGCTGATGAACGTGTCGGCGACCGCGATCGCGGTAAGCGCTGCCAGTGGGCTGTTCCGGCTGCTCGGCGGCACCGCCGACAACCATGTCGAGCTCGGCACGCTGCCGCTGCTGGCGGCCGCGGCGATCTGCGGCTGGCTGGTCAGCAACGTACTCATCGGCGTCGCGATCGGCATGGCGCAGCAGATCTCGCCGCTTCGGGTGCTCACCGAGGGCCGGCCGATCTCCATGGTGGCGATGATCGGCAACATCGCCGTCGCGGTCGGCGTGATCGAGATCGGCCAGCTGCAGCCGTGGGGCCTGCTTGCGGTGCCGCCGGTGCTGTGGCTGGTGCACCAGGGCCACGTGGGGCGTACGCGCACGAGGCAGGAGCGCCGCACCTGGCACCAGCTGGCAGCGGCCACGCGCGCGCTCAACCAGCTCGACCAGGACCAGGTCATCGACGCGGCGATCACCGGCGCCGCCGAGATGTTCGCCGCCGACGTCGTCGAGATCGACTCGGCGTACGCGCCACCGCAATGGCGGCTGACCCGCGGCGACCGGCGCGGCTCGCGTTGGCGTGGCGCCCCGGGCGCGCTCGTACGAAGTGAGCCGCTGGTGGTGCCGTCGACGCTCGCGCATGATGGCGAGGTCGTCGGTGAGCTGCGGCTGTGCTTCAAGAACCAGGTCGATCTGGGCGAGCGCGAACGGCTGGCCTTGTCGACGTACGCGGACGCGGTGGCCGCAGCGCTGGCCAACGCGAGCGCCCACCAGCGGATCCGCGAGCTGGCCGACCGCACCCGCTACGAAGCGTCGCATGACACGCTGACCGGCCTGATCAACCGCGACCGGCTGCTGGACCTGATCGACCTGCGGCGTACGCATCCGGTCAACGACAGCCCGGATGCCGCCTTCGCGTTGCTGCTCTTCGACCTCTCGCATTTCAAGGAGGTCAACGACACGCTCGGCCACACCGCCGGCGACGCGCTGCTCGTACGCGTGGCCGAGCGGATGGCCGACGGCCTGGCGCTCGGCGAGCAGCTGGGCCGGCTGGACAGCGACAAGTTCGCGCTGCTGATGGCGCCGGAGCTGGACTCGGAGGCGGCGGCGCGAGCGGCCAAGGAGCGGGCCGGCGCGTTGCAGAGCGCGCTCGCCGAGCCGATCGTCGTGGAAGGCGTGACGCTGACCGTCGAGGTGCGCGTCGGCCTGGCGATCACCGAGGTCGCCGACGGCTGTCCGCACGCGGAGCTGCTGCGGCGCGCGGACATCGCCATGTACGAGGCGAAGAGCAGTGGCCGCAGCCTGGTGATGTATTCGCCGGAGCGCGACGGCGGCCGGCTCGACCGGCTGTCGCTGGCCGCCGAGCTGCGCTATGCGCTCAGCCAGGACGATCAGCTGTTCCTGGAGCTGCAGCCGCTGGTCGACCTGTCGACCGGCGTACCGCTCGGGGCCGAGGCGCTGGTCCGCTGGCGGCATCCGCGGCGTGGCCTGCTCGGGCCGGCGGAGTTCATCCCGGTCATCGAGCGCAGCGAGCTGATCCATCCGTTCACGCAGTGGGTGCTGGACGAGGCGCTGTCGATCATCTGCAACTGGGACACCGGCGACCTGGACGTGCCGGTCGCGGTCAACCTGTCCGCGCGCAGCCTGCTGGACCGACGGCTGCCGGAGGACATCGACCGGATGCTGCGCAAATACCGGCTGCCGGCGAGCGCGCTCGTACTGGAGATCACCGAGACGGTGATCATGAGCGAGCTGGAGGTGGTCGAGGAGGTGCTCGACGGCCTGCGCCGGATCGGCGTGCAGATCGCCGTCGACGACTTCGGCACCGGCTATTCGTCGCTCACCTTCCTCGCGCGCGTACGCGTCGACGAGGTGAAGATCGACCAGTCGTTCGTGAAGGCCATGCACCACTCGGTCGAGGCGTACGCGATCGTCAGCAGCACCATCACCCTGGCGACCAGCCTCGGCCTGCGCGTCATCGCCGAGGGCATCGAGACAGCCCTGCAACGCGAGGAACTGGCCGGCCTGGGATGCACCGGCGGCCAGGGCTATGGCCTCTACCCACCGATGTCCGCCGACGCGGTGACCGCCCTGGTCGAGGAAGCCGCCGACGGCGGCTCGTCGTCACTCGCCTCCAACCACTGACCACCGCGACACACCGAGACCAACGCAAAACTGTCATACCCTCCCCGAAAAATTGCCCCCACCCAGTGGTCGGGTGGGGGGTGGGTCTGAGAGGTTGCCTATGTAATGCAAAGTTGATCTTGGTCGCCACAATTGGAGCGCTAAATGCGGTCTTTGTCTGGTTGGCGAACGCACGCAAGGCCCCCTTGCGTGCGTCCAGCGCAAGCAAGGCCCCCATGCGTGCATCGCGTCGTGTGGCTGATGTGACTAGAGAGGTCAGAGCGGCGAAAGAGGCGCACGCGACAGAAAGTCAAGATCAACTTTCGAACTTATGTAAGTTTCCACGCGAACCCACCCCCCACCCGATCTGGGTGGGGGCCAAAATTGCCACCGGGGTACGACAGTTTCGCGCCGTAGCGGGTAATCAGCCGGGGCGGCCGGCCGCGTCGATGGTAGCCGTGAAGGTGCGGCCGGCGACCCGCAACCCCGCCGCCGTCAGCGCGCCGACCGGGCTTGGCCGCATCGGCTCCAGTGACACGCGCTTGGCCGGCACGTGTACGCGCAGGCCGAGGATCGACGACAGCACCGACACGGCGGCGGCCGCCGACCAGCCCTGCGGCTGGCACGCGGTCGGGTACGGGATGGCCGCCGGCCACGCCCCGCGCGTGTCGCCGGCGTGCAGCTCAGGCATCCGGAAGCCGAAGCTCTCGGCCGCCGCGAGCAGACCCTCGACCAGGCCGGCGGCGACATCGTGGTGACCGGTGCGTACGAGCCCGTCGATCGCGATCGCCGTGTCGTGAGCCCACACCGTGCCGCAGTGATACGTGTCCGGGCCATAGGCCACCGCGTCCGCCGACAACGTACGCAGGCCGTAACCGGAGCTCAGCTCGGCCAGCCGCCGCGCCACCAGCTCCGACTCGGCGTCGTCCAGCAGGCCGGTGCCGAGCAGATGGCCGATGTTGCTGGTGACCGTGTCGACCGGCCGGTCCTCGCCGTCCAGCGCGACCGCCGGATAGCCGCCGCCGACCCAGAACCGCGACCGGAAGGCCATCGCCAGCTCGTCCGCCCACGACCGCCAGCGCGCACTGCCAGGTCGGCCGAAGGCGTCCAGCAGCTCGGCACCGCGTACGGCCGCGTCATACGCGTACGCCTGCACCTCGCACAACGCCACCGGACCCGACGCCATGCTGCCGTCGCCGAACCGGATCGCGTCACCGGAGTCCTTCCACCCCTGGTTGGCCAGGCCGTGCCCGGACGTGTCGAGATAGCGCAGGAAACCGCCGCCGGCGGCCGCGTTGGCGGCCATCCACTCCAGCGCAGCCTCGGCCGCCGGCAGCAGCGCCGCCACCTGGTCGGCCGGCAGGCCCCAGCGCCAGGCGTCGTTGAGCAGGACGACCCACAGACAGGTCGCGTCGACCGTGCCGTAGTAGACCGGCGGCAGGGACAGTCCGCCGCCGTACGACGACGTACCTCGCCGCAGCTCGTGCAGGATCTTGCCGGGCTCCTCGGCCGACCCGGCGTCGGTCCGCCGGCCCTGTCGCGCGGCGAGGGCGCGGAGCGTACCGGCGGCGAGCTCGGTGCCCAGCGGCAGTAACATCCGCGCCGAGATCAGGCTGTCCCGGCCGAACAGCGTGAAAAACCACGGAGCGCCGGCCGCGATGAAGACCTCGCCGCCGGCCGTCATCCGCAGGCCGTCGAGGTCGTCGACCGCGCGCGCGAGCCACGCGGCGAGCCGAGAGTCGCCGGCCCGCACCTCCGGTGTGACCCACGACGGCCCGACCGGCGCCGGCCCGACCACCGACGACGGGTCGGTGCAGCGCAGCTGCCACCCCATCTCGCCGGCCTGGCCGGCTGGTACGGCGACCGACCAGGTCAACCCGGCCGGCTCCACGCGCAACTGCCACGCCGTACCAGCCTCCGCGGTGACCCACACCGACGTCGTGCCGGCCTTCCAGGCCAGCGTCGCGCCATGCGCCTCGATCGGCAGCGCGGTGCCGCGGCGGCCGGCTCGGATCTCGGTGATCGGCGCGCCGTCGGTCGCCAGCCGCAGCGCGACGCTCGCCTCGACCTTCTCGCCGGTCTGGTTGACCAGCCGTACGCGCTCACGCATCCCGGCCGCGGTGACCTCACGCTCCCGGACGAGCCGCAACGCCGAGTCGTCGTCCAGCCGTACGGTCCCGACGAAGGTCGCCGTCGCCGCGCCGGTCAGCCCGCCGGCCAGGTGCTCCGGCGGCTGGCCGTCGACGGTCAGCAGGGCCTCGGCCAAGACGCGGATGTCCGCGTGCAGGACCCCGTGCGCGTTCTCCGGTCCGGTCGCCGGACCGATCTGGCCGTCCGCGCCGGACAGCGCGACCGTCGGTGCGCGTACGCAGGTGGTGAGCTCGTGCAGGAGCGGCTGCCGCATGGCTGGACATTCTCACATGTACGCGCTGAGCTGAACGCCGATCGGTCACCCCACGGCCGCCTAACGTTGGCCTCCATGGTGCCGGTCCTCGTACGTTTCCCAGACTTTCGCCGGTTTTTCGCTGGCAGCTCGGTCTCCTTGCTCGGCTCCAGCGTGACGACCGTGGCGCTGCCGCTGACCGCCGTCGCCTATCTGCACGCCTCCGCCGCGCAGATGGGGGTTCTCGGCGCGCTCGCGCTCGCGCCGCATCTCGTGCTCGGTCTGCCGGCTGGTGTCTGGGTCGACCGGCTGCCTTATCGCCGGCTGCTGGTCGCCACCAACCTCGGCCAGGCGGTGGTGCTGGGCACGGTTCCGGTCCTGGCGGCCTGCGGACTGTTGCGGCTGTGGCATCTGTACGTGGTGATTTTGCTTGCCGGCCTGGGGAGTCTCTTCGAGACGGTGACGGCACAGTCGTATCTTCCCTGCCTGGTGCCCCGCGAGCAGCTGCTGACGGCCAATGGCGCGCTGGCGATGAGCAACGCCGCGGTCAACACCAGCGGATCGGCGGTCGGCGGCCTGCTGGTCACCCTGCTCACCGCGCCGATCGCCATCGCGGTCGACGCGTTTTCCTTTGTCGTGGCGGCGTTTTTCACCGCGCGGGTCCGCGCGTACGGTGGCGGCCGGCCGAAGCGGCCGCTGGCGGCGGGCGTTTTCCGGGGCATCCACACGGTTTTTCGGCACCCGGTGCTGCGTGCGCTGATCCTCGCGGCCACCATCGGCGCGATGTGCAACCAGATGCAGATGGTCATCCTGGTCATCTATCTCGTACGCGATCTCGGCCTGCCTGCCGGGCTCGTCGGCATCGTCATCGCCGCCGGCGGTGCGGCCGGCGTCCTCGGCGCCCTGGTGACGGGCTGGTTCACGCGGCGTTCCGGGCCAGGTGCGGTCGTCGTCGCCGGCATGGCTTTGACGGCCGCCGCCGGCGTCGTACTCGCCGCGGCCACCGGTCCGGTGCTGGTGGCCTTCGCGATCGCCGTGCTGGCACAGATGTTGCGCGGAGTCGGGCCGTCTTTGTATGGCGTCAACCAGCAAACCCTGCGGCAGTCGCTGATTTCCGCCGACCGGCTGTCCGGCGCCAACGCGACCTGGCGTTTTCTGGTCTACGGCATGCAAGCCCTCGGTGCGTTGCTGGGTGGCCTGCTCGGCTCCGCGCTCGGTCTGCGTACCACGCTCCTCATCGCCAGCGTCGGCATTCTCGCCGGCACAGTGCTCGCGGCCGGCTCACCGTTGCGTACTTTCCGTGTCGCACCAGAAAACTAAAACGGGTTTGCACACGCCGCCGTTGTGTCACGATCCGGCCATGTCCGTATCGCGCGGCGACCTGTTGCGATGGCAGTTCGAGCTGACCTGACCGCTCTTCGAGATCCACCTGGCGCGGGAAAGACGGTCGCGCGCATGGTCGCCGGGGTCAACGCCGAGCTGATGAAGAACGCGGCGGAGATCGGCCAGCTGCGGATGCTTCACCAGTTACGAAACGTGGGGTAGCTTACCGCGCATGAGACGCCGTTGGATTCTCGTACTTTTGCTCTGTGTGCCGCTGATCGCCGCCACTCCGGCGTCGGCGTCCGCGCCTGTCGTCAGGTGCACTTTCACGCCAACACCGGAAAACCCGGCCGCGCGACCGGTGCTGCGGCCGACGCCGTACGCGCTGACCGTCGGGACTGTCGACGTCACGTTCCGTCTCAACTACGGTCCGGTGACCGTACGCCTCAACCGCGCCGGCGCCGCGCCATGTGCCGTGCACAACCTGGCGAGCCTCGCGCTGCAGCATTTCTATGACCACAGCCGGTGTTGGCGGCTGACCAACAGCGCGCGGCTCGGTGTGCTGCAGTGCGGCGACCTGATCGAGGTGGAGAAAGGCGGCCCCGGCTACAAGTTCGCCGACGAGGTCGACGGCACCGAGACGTACGAGCGCGGCACCATAGCGATGGGCAACCAGGGGCCCGGCACCAACGGCAGCGAGTTCTTCATCGTGCATTCTTTCGCGCACATCCCGAAAAACTACTCGGTGATGGGGAAGGTCGTGCGCGGCATGGACGTACTCGACCGGATCGTCGCCGCCGGCATCATCCCGCGGGACGGCAACCCGCTCGACGGCCTGCCGGCCAAGCCGGTCGTCATCGACCGGACCAGTTTTGGCTTGTTCTCGCGGTGATCGAAGAATCCTTGCGTACCAAGGTGTCGGACTTCGTACGCGTACGGGTGGACATCGCGGACGGAGATTTCCGCGACATCCTCAGGTGGACGCTTGAGGCCTACGGTGACTCGGCCGAGGTGACCGAGCTCGCCGAGGAACTGGCGGTGGCCGAGCTGCGCCGACACCTCACCGAGCAGGCCAGCTGGCCGCCGGTCACCGAGCCGGACCGGCTCACCGCCGCGTTCCGCGACCTGGACCGCGCCGGCATCGTCGCCAGGGAAAACTTCACCTGCTGCCAGAACTGCGGGACCGCCGAGATCGGAGCCGAGGCCGCCGAGGGCTCGAAGCCGCGCGGATACGCCTTCTATCACCACCAGGACGCCGAGGCCGCGGCTCGAGGCGACGGGTTGGACCTGGCGTACGGCATTCTGCACGACGGCCTGAGGACGCCCGACCCGGCCGACACCGCCGCTATCGGCACCGAGATCACCGCGACGCTGCGCCAGCACGGCCTGCGGGTCGACTGGAACGGCGACGCCGCCAAGCGAATCCGCGTCCCGCTGACCTGGCACCGTCGCTGGCTCGGTGACCCAGGCCCGGCCGCGTACAACGAATCGGCCGACGATCGGCTGGTGGTGACATATTTCGACCGAGTGCGTAACAACGCCGACGTGGAATTGCTGTTGTCGTTTGCCGACTGCAAGTCGTTGCTGGACCGCTTGCCAGCAGGCGAAGGAAACTTCGCCACTTTCCGGGGACGCTCCGGCGACATCGTACAGATTTATTATGAGCCCCGTCTTTGGCTCGACAGCCCCGACCCAACCGCCCGCGTCAGCCGCGGCCGCTATGCCACGGTGGCCGAAGTCGTTCGTATGGTTGACGTTCTCGCTCGCGAGGACCGGGTCGCCCTGCACGAGCTCGGCGAGCTGGAGGTCAGGCCATGGTGACGTCAGGAAATCGAGTGCGGAAGGGCACCTGTCGCGGCGAAAGTGCCCCCAGTTTTCCACATTCGTTGCGGAGACGCCTTCCGGGCGACGGTCCCTGCGGCTGCCGTGACTCCTGGGGCATCCACGCCGTCGAATGTGCTAATTAGGCCCACCGCCGCCGCGAAAAGTGGGCCTAGTTAGCACATTCGATCCGGACATCCTCCCAGCGTTCGAGCGCATCGCGTGTGAGGATGGGGGATGAACAGGTTGGAGCGGGCTGCGTCGCCCTACCTCCTGCAGCATGCCGGCAACCCGGTGGACTGGTGGGAGTGGGGAGAGGAGGCGATGGCGGAGGCGCGGCGGCGGGACGTGCCGTTGTTGATCTCCGTCGGCTACGCGGCCTGCCACTGCTGGCATGGCACGTAGCCAAGGTCAACCTGCTGATACCCAGGCTGGTAGCGGCGTAGGCGGAAAGACGACGGCCACATTGTCGGCAGACGGGGACAGGACGCCGGTGAGGTCCGCCTCGCCGAGGAGGAACTCGACGACAGTGTCATCAAAAATGAGTGAGATTCTCGGACACCCAGAAGCCTGACTTTTCGCCAAGCCAAGCGGTGTAATGCATCATCACGTCCCGAACAGTGTTGCCGATATACTGTGACCAGCTGCTCCGAGAGGCCACCGACCAGACTGCGATGTCCGCATCCTCGGCGACGGCGTAACCGGCAAGGCCAACTTCGCGGATGCCGATGCCCTCATGAGAACCGGGCGAATCCCAGGATACAGAGAAGGTCCGATCTCCGGCAAAGGCTAATTCCACGCCGTAATCAATCGAGTCGAACCCGGAGAGGCGCCAAATGGGGTTTGTCCATTCGGCGTCGGCGCTGATCGTACGCCAGCCGGTGTGCTGGGGAGCGAATTCGTGACGCCGATAGTCGATGTCCACGTACCGGACGTTCACCAACTCCAAGCCGACGACCCTGCGGGCGTGCTGCTGTCGTTCGAGCTGCTCTTCCCGGGTCGCCACCCAGGAGGATACGCGGTCACCAGAGCCGTGAAGATCAGCCACGACATCATCATCCATCAAGCACGTACGGTTCTGTGTGAGGATGGAGGGATGAACAGGTTGGAGCGAGCTACGTCGCCCTACCTCCTGCAGCACGCCAGCAACCCGGTTGACTGGTGGGAGTGGGGAGAGGAGGCGATGTCAGAGGCAAGAAGGCGGGACGTACCCATGTTGATCTCAGTGGGGTACGCATCCTGCCATTGGTTACACCCTCTGACATAACACTGGTGTCATGTGATGGCGCATGAGTCGTTCGAGGACGACGAGATCGCGGCGTTGGTGAATGAGCATTGTGTGCCGGTCAAGGTCGACCGCGAGGAGCGGCCGGATGTTGACGCGGTGTACATGGAGGCCACGCAGGCGATGACCGGCCAGGGTGGCTGGCCGATGACCGTGTTCGCGACTCCGGATGGCCAGCCGTTCTTCTGTGGTACTTACTTCCCGAAGGCCAACTTCGCACGGCTGGTGGTGGCGGTCGCGGAGGCGTGGCGTGAGCGGCGGGACGCGGTGGTCAAGCAGGGGGCCGAGGTGGTACGCGCGCTGGGTGGCCGGCTGCCGAGTGGTGGCCGGCTGGATGTGGCGGCGGTCGACCAGGCGGTTTCCATCCTGCGAAGAGAATACGATGACACCAACGGCGGTTTTGGCGGTGCGCCTAAGTTTCCGCCGTCGTCGGTGTTGCAGTTCCTGCTGCGCAACCATCATCGGACCGGCAACGCGGCGGCGCTGGACATGGTCGACGGTACGGCTGAGGCGATGGCGCGCGGAGGGATGTACGACCAGCTCAACGGCGGATTCGCGCGCTACGCGGTGGACGGCACTTGGACCGTGCCGCATTTCGAGAAGATGTTGTACGACAACGCGTTGCTGCTGCGAGTCTATACGCAGCTCTGGCAGCGTACGGGCTCACAACTGGCAAAACGAGTCGTCGACGAGACGGTTGCCTTTCTGTATAACGATCTCCTGACGCCGGAAGGTGGTTTCGCGGCGTCGCTCGATGCGGACACCGATGGGGTCGAAGGGCTGACGTACGTCTGGACGCCACAGCAGCTCGTGGACGTCCTCGGCGAGGAGGATGGCCGGTGGGCCGCGGATCTGCTCGACGTCACCGAGAAAGGTACGTTCGAGCACGGCGCGAGTGTGTTGCAGCTGCGGAAGGATCCCGACGACCCGCGGCGGTGGTCGCAGCTTCGCGCGAAGCTTGCCGAGGAGAGAAGGAAACGACCGCAGCCGGGGCTCGATGACAAGGTGATCGCGTCGTGGAACGGGCTGACGATCACGGCGTTGACCGAGCATGCGGTGTTGACCGGACATCCGTTGGACAGCGTGGAAACGGCCGCCGAGATGCTGTGGCGCGTGCATTTCGTCGACGGGCGGTTGCGCAGAGCGTCACGGCACGGAAATGTCGGCAGTCCGGCGGGCGTGCTGGACGACTACGGTGCGTTGGCCGAGGGCTTTCTCGTGCTGCACCAGGCGACCGGTGACGTGACATGGTTGAGCCGCGCGGAAAAACTGCTCGACGTCGTCCTCGATCGCTTCGCGGATGGCGACGGCGGCTTTTACGACACCGCAGACGATGCCGAGTCCTTGGTCGTACGTCCGTCGGACGTCACCGATGGCGCCACGCCGTCGGGCACGTCGCTCACTGCTGCCGCGCTGCTCACCTACGCGGCGCTCACCGGATCCACGAAACACCGTGAAATCACGGAAAAAGCGATCGAGCGGCTGAGTGCACTGATGAGCCGGGCGCCGAGGTTCGCCGGGTACGCGCTGGCGGTCGCCGAGGCGGCATTGGCCGGGCCGTACGAAATCGCGATCGTCGGCGACGGAAATGCACTGGCAAAGGCGGCCTGGGAGGCGTGCTCACCGGGCGCGGTGATCGTCCAGGGAGAGCCAGACAAGCCGGGTGTCGCGCTGCTCAGGGACCGTACGCTCGTCAACGGGCAGCCGGCGGCCTATCCGTGCAAGGGCTTCGTTTGCGATCTTCCGGTCACTGACGCGAAAGAGCTCAGCGAGAAACTAGGAGCCAAGGCCGGTGAGTGACCGCACCTCCATTTCGGCCTGGCGGCGCGGATCGGAGCGTTTGCGGGACAGGAACGTGCCCAGGAAGGCGAACAGGAACGACACCGGGATCGACACGATCCCCGGGTTGGTCAACGGAAAGTACGCGAAGTCCAGTCCTGGAAAAATCGCCGACGGCGAGCCGGACACCGTCGGCGACAGCACGACCAACGCGAAACACGA
Source organism: Fodinicola acaciae (assembly GCF_010993745.1). Classification (NCBI taxonomy): domain Bacteria; kingdom Bacillati; phylum Actinomycetota; class Actinomycetes; order Mycobacteriales; genus Fodinicola; species Fodinicola acaciae. Next base: position 1,128,734 of record NZ_WOTN01000003.1, on the reverse strand, counting down.
AATCAGGCCGCTGTAGATCCCCCACAACGTGCCGCTGGTGTTGAAACGCTTCCAGAACAGCGAATACAGGATCGTCGACAGGTTCGCCGAGGCGGCGAAGGCGAAAGCCAGCGCGACCAGGAAGGCGATGTTCTGGCCGTTGGCCAGGATGCCGCCGATGATGGAAAGTACGCCGAAAACGACCGCCGAGACGCGCGCGACGCGGATTTCCACGCCAGGCCGGGCGCGACCGCGCGTGATGATGTTTGCGTAGACGTCATGCGCAAAAGACGCGGACGCCGTCAGTGTCAGGCCGGCGACGACGGCGAGAATGGTGGCGAAGGCGACCGCCGCGACGACGGCCAGCAGTACGGTCCCGCCGATCCGCAGTGCCAGCAGCGGAGCGGCCGAGTTCTGGCCGCCGGGAGCGGCAAGAATCGTGTCGGTGCCGACCAGTGCGGCGGCGCCGAAGCCGATCACCAGCGTGGCCAGGTAGAAAATCGACATCGTCCAGGTGGCCCACACGACCGACCGGCGGGCCTCGCGTGCGTTTGGCACCGTGTAGAAACGCATCAGGATGTGCGGCAGGCCGGCGACGCCGAGCACCAGCGCCAGCGAGAGCGACACGAAGTCGAGCTTGGTCAGGTCCGTACGGCCGTATTCCACGCCAGGACTGAGAATCTGGGTGCCTTTGGGGTTGTGCGCGGCGGCCTGCTCCATGATGGCCGAGATGCTGAAGCCGAACTTTCCGAGCAGGAACACGGTCATCAGCGTGATGCAGAGCATCAGCAGCGCGGCCTTGATGATCTGCACCCAGGTCGTGCCGCGCATGCCGCCGACCAGTACGTAGAAAATCATCACCAGGCCGACGCCGGCGATCACCAGCGACTGGCCGAGCTTGTCGTGGATGTTGAGCAGCAGTGCGACCAGGCCGCCGGCGCCGGCCATCTGCGCGACCATGTAAAAGAACGAGATCGCCATCGTCGAGGTGGCGGCGGCGGCGCGGACCGGCCGCTGGCGCATCCGGAAGCTGAGGACGTCACCCATCGTGAAGCGGCCGGTGTTGCGCAGCAGCTCGCCGACCAGCAGCAGGTTGACCAGCCAGGCCACCAGGAAGCCGATGGAGTAGAGAAAACCGTCATAGCCGTTGACCGCGATCGCGCCGGCGATGCCGAGGAAGGACGCGGCGGACAGGTAGTCGCCGGCCATCGCGAGGCCGTTTTGCGGACCGCTCAGCCCCCGGCCGGCCGCGTAATAGTCGATGGTCGTGCTGTTCCGGTTTCCGGCGCGGTAGACCACGAACAGCGTAACGATCAGAAACGCGACGAAAACTCCGGTGTTGATCAGCGGGTCACCGGTCATCGTACGTCCTGCCAGTCCTCCAGCCCGGTGTCCTGGCCGGCGGCCCGGCGGATCTCGGCGACCCGCGGGTCGATCCGCTTCCTGGCAAACCGTACGTACCAGGTGGTGATCAGCAACGTCGACACGAACTGCGCCACGCCGAGCAGCAGGCCGACCGTGATGGTGCCGTAGACCCGGCGGCTCATCACCTCGGGCAGATACGCGGCGAGCAGCACGAACGCCAGATACCAGCCGAGAAACAGCGCGGTCATCGGGAAGACGAACCGGCGCAGCCGGCGGCGCAGGTCGGCGAACTCCGGACTGGCCTGGATCGCCGGATAGTCCGGAGGCGGCGGCTCCAGCGGCGGCGGCAGAAACGGGTCGTCGCGCCACGGGGACGGCGGTCCGCCGAACGTGGGGTGTGTCATAAATCCTCCCGGCGCGGCCCGAATCCACCGTCAAGTTCACGAGACAACTCACCGCTGGCGCTGCTTTATGCGCGTTGCTCATGCAAACCAGCCGGAAGGATCATTTCCGGTCGTGGCGCAGCACTCGTCTGCAGAGGATATTCCTGGGGTACGGAACGCCTGAGCACGTGGTGTAAAGTTGCGTCGCATCGTAGCAGCCGGCATTCCATAAGAATGCCTGCCGGCGAGTAGGGGTTGAGCCAGAGAGCGGCTGCCGATGCCGGTACGCGTCGTGGTTCCGCGGTGTTTTTCCGGCCGCGGCACAAATGTGCGCCGGATGTGGTGTGAGCGCGCGGACGTCGGAGAGAAATCGGGTGGCCGCGAGGGGGACTGCGGAGGTTGCCGGGGATGTTGCCGGGAATACGGTGGCGTGATGGTCCGAGTGGGTGGTGTTGATGCGGCCGGCCGCCGGACCTCGACCTGACCTGCCGGCGCCGCGGCGCACCGAGCCGGGCACCGCCGAGATCATCCTGCCGGTGGTGACGCCGGCGCCTCGGGCTGGCCTGTTCCAGTGGCGCGACTGGAAGGTGACCACCAAGCTGGTCGCCGTCATCTGCGTCCCGCTGCTGTTCCTGTTCGCCCTCGGCGGTTGGCAGATCCGTGGCGCGGTGCTGCAGACCAGCGAGTACGCGCGCGTGCAGAAGCTGGTCGCGGTGACCGCGTCGCTCGGCGACCTGCTGACCGCGCTGCAGCAGGAGCGTACGGCCGCGGCCACCGGCAGCGGGCTGTCCGCGCGCTATCACGCCACCGACCTCGCGGTGGCCGCTTTCACCGCCGCGTTGTCGCAGGCCGGCGCGTTGCCGGCGACCACGACCGTCACCGACGCGCTCGCGAAGCTGCCGGGGATGCGCGGCGGCTCGGCGACCCCGATCGAGACGTACACGCCGGTCATCGGCTCCTTGCTGCTCGTCGACCAGGAGCTCGCGTCCGGCCTGGCCGACCCGAAACTGGCCTCGGCCGCGCTCGCGTTGTTCGACCTGCAGTCGGTGCAGGAGGAGGTCGCACTCCAGGCGGCCGCCATGGCGGGCACCAACGGCTCGGTGACCACCCAGCAGCGTGACCTGCTGCGCGCGTCGGACGCGCGGATGGCGGCGCGCGCCACCGACTTCCTGGCGGTCGCGAGCCCGGCCGCCGCGGAGGCGTACAAGAAGGCGGTCGGCATTCCGGCGGCGTCCAGTCGTACGCAGTTGAAAAACGTCGTGCTCGGTGGCGGCACGGTCACCGCCGCCGACTGGTCGGCCGCCTCGGCGCCGGCGGAGGCCGCGCTGCGGTCGGTGAGCAGGAGCCTCACGCAGCAGCTGCAGGCGACGGTCGCGCAGCTCCGCGAGGACGCCAGCAACCTCGCCGGACTGGCCTCGGTGGTGCTGTTCGTCGCGCTGATCACCGCGGCCGGCGTGATGATCGCGATCGCCCGCCAGCTCGTACGGTCGCTGGGCCGGCTGCGCCGGCGGGCCGAGGACGTCGCCGCGCGCCGGCTGCCTGCCGCCGTCGCCGAGCTGCGCGCCGGCCGGCAGGTGGACACGGCCGTGTCGTCCAAGCCGGGACCGGACGAGATCGGCCAGCTCGGCGCCGCTTTCGACGCGATGCACGGACAGGCGCTGCGGCTCGCCGTCGAGCAGACCCGGTTGCGGCGCAACTACGCGGAGATCTTCGTCAACCTGTCGCGCCGCAGCGAGACGCTGGTGCAGCGCCAGCTCGGCCTGATCGAGCAGCTGGAGCGCGACGAGACCGACTCCGAGCAGCTGTCCATCCTGTTCCAGCTGGACCATCTGGCGACCCGGATGCGGCGTAATAACGAAAACCTGATGGTGCTCTCCGGCACCGACGTGGCCAGGCAGTTCGCCGAGCCGGTCGGTCTCGGTGACGTGCTGCGCGCGGCGGTGTCGGAGATCGAGCACTACCAGCGCGTAGTGCTCGACCAGCCGGCCGCGGTGGCGGTCGCCGGCTATGCGGTCGGTGATGTCGTACGGCTGCTGGCGGAGCTGCTGGACAACGCGACGGCCTTTTCCCCGCCTGGTACGCGCGTCACCGTGACGTGCTCGACGGCGCGCGACGAGAGCGTGGCGATCGACATCCTGGACCAGGGCATCGGCATCCCGGACGCGCAGCTGATGGCGATGAACGCACAGCTGTCGTCGGCGCGCGAGGTCGATCCGAGTACGTCGCGGCGGATGGGACTGTTCGTGGTCGGCCGGCTGTCCCGCCGCCATGGCGTACGCGTGCTGCTCAACAGCGGTCCGGAGATCGGTGGCGTACGCGCGACGGTCACGTTGCCGGCGGCGTTGCTGACCCCGGAGGCACCGGAGGAGCCGGCGCCCGACCGCGGTCCGATCCCGCGGCAGAAGCTGCTGAACGGCACCGGCCGCAACGACCTGATGGCGTCGCTGCCGAAGCGGCGGCCGCGCCGGCTGGCCAAGCCGCCGCGTACGGTGCCGCCGCCGGTGGAGGCCGACGCGCCGCTGGGGTCGGCGGCGCCGGCCGAGGCCAACGTGCCGGAGCCCGAGCCTCAGCCGGCCGGACCGCCGGTGGCGGTGGTCGCGCTCGGCGTGCCGGGCACCGTGACGTTCGAGCGTCGCGAGGGCGACGTTTCGCCGGTCGACACGCCGCCGGAGACGGTCAAAACGTCACCCTCGGCGGGGGTGGTCGAGGTCGACGAAGGTGGTGACCTGCCGGCGTTGCCGCGGCGGCGTGGCCGCACGCCGGAGCCGGAGCCGGAGCCGGAGCCGGTGGCGACGCCGGAGCCGCCGGCCGCCGAGTCGGTGCCACCGACCGGCACGCCGATCTTCAACCAGATGCAGGGCCAGATCCCGGAGGTCTCCTCGGCCTGGTTCGGCGACCGGCCGCCGGCGCAGCCGCAGCCGCAGGCCTGGCGGTTCGCCGCCGACGCCGGCTTCGAGGCGGCCAGCCGCGCGTCCGTGGAGCCGACCGAGCGTACGGCCGCCGGACTGCCCAAACGTACGCCGCGCGCCAGGCTCGTCCCCGGCAGCGTTCCATCCACCGAATCCGCCGACCCCACACCCGTGACCGCGCCGGTCACACCGGCTACGGTGGCACCGATGGGACCGGTCGGGCCGCTCACCGCGACGGCACGAGAGAGCGCGGAAAGCCTGCGCGACCGGTTCGGCAGCTATCAGCGGGGTGTCAGGGCCGGCAGGTCGGCGGCGGACGGTTCGGGATGGGAGAGCGGATGACCGGCGGCGAGTCTCCCGTGGCCCAGTTCGGCTGGCTGGTGACCACCTTCACCGAGCGCGTGCCTGGTGTCGCGCACGCCATCGTCGTGTCCAGCGACGGCCTGCTGCTCACCTCGTCCTCCCGGCTGCCGGCCGACCGCGCCGACCAGCTGGCCGCCGCCACCTCCGGCCTGCTCAGCCTGGCGCAGGGCGCGGCGCGGTGCTTCGAGGCCGGCCGGGTACGCGAGACGGTCGTCCAGATGGACCACGGCCTGCTGATGCTGATGGCCATCGGCGAGGGCTCCTGCCTGGCCGTGCTCGCCGCCCCGAACTGCGACATGGGTCAGGTCGCGTACGAGATGGCGCTGCTGGTCGAGCGGGTCGGCCAGATCCTCACGCCGCAGCTGCGCGCGCAGCTGCAGGGCACCGCCTACCGTTCGGCGTAGGCCGTGAGCCGCGAGGAGCCGGAGCGCGGCTCCGGCGAACTGCCCAGAGTGCCGGACCCACTCCTGGACCCACTCCTGGACCCACTGCTGGACACCACGCACCAGCGCCCGGTCGGCGGTCACATCCGGATCGGACCGGACGCCGGTCACGTGCCGGCGCACGCCGAGGCGACCTTCGGCGACGTGGTCAACTCGGTCAGCTTCGGCGGCCGGAAAAGGCGCCGGGGCGGGCGGACGAAAGAGCAGGTCAGACCGGCCGAACCGGCGCCACCGCCGGAGCCGGTCAGCCCGGCGGAGTCGATCACGGTGGACACCGCCGCTACCGTCGTACGTCCGTACACGCTGACCAGCGGACGCACCAAGGCGTCCGTCGACCTGGAGATCGAGACGTTGGTGTCCTCGACCGTGCCGCCGGCCGGCCAGGCAGCGGTGCCGCGCGTGGAGCACCGCTCGATCGTGCGGTTGTGCGTACGGCCGCGGTCGGTGGCCGAGGTGGCCGCCGGCATCGGCGTGCCGCTCGGCGTGGCCAAGGTGTTGATCGGGGACCTCGCCGACGCTGGCCTGATCGCGGTGCACCGCAGTGCGGCGCCGACCGACCGGACCGCGCGTATGCAGCTCATGGAAAGGGTGCTGAGTGGACTCCGCCGCATCTAGAGCCATCCAGCAGGTGATCTCGGCGAAGATCGTGGTCGCCGGCGGCTTCGGCGCCGGCAAGACCACGTTCGTCGGGGCGGTGTCGGAGATCCCGCCGCTCACCACCGAGGCGCAGATCACCGACGCCAGCATCGGGGTGGACGACCTGGCCGCGACCCCGGACAAGGTGACCACCACGGTGGCGATGGACTTCGGCCGCCGTACGCTCGCCGACGACCTGATCCTCTACCTGTTCGGCACGCCGGGACAGCAACGCTTCTGGTTCATGTGGGACGACCTGGTGCGCGGCGCGATCGGCGCGGTCGTACTCGTCGACACCAGGCGGCTGGCCGACTCGTTCTCCGCGGTCGACTTCTTCGAGGAGCACGGTGTCCCGTACGTGGTCGCGGTCAACCGCTTCGACGGACGGATGTCGCACACGCTGGCCGACGTACGCGAGGCGATGACCGTGGAGCCGGCCGTGCCGGTGGTCTCCTGCGACGCGCGCAGCCTGGAGTCGGCCAAGGAGACGCTGATCCGGCTGGTCGAGCACGCGATGACCAGGACGATGGACACCGCTCCGGCCTGAGCGTGCATACTGGCTCGGTGCTGACCGGTGAGGAATACCTGCAGGCCGTAGCCATGCGGGTGGCCAGGGTGAACGCGCAGGGTTACCAGGCCCAGGTGGGGCCGATGAACGCCTTCGTGGCCAACATGTACGACGGTGCCGGCGCGGTGATGGGGCAGGTGCACTTCTGCCTGGTCGCGGCGAGCTTCCCGGAGGTCAACGCGTTCATCGTCGGCGACTTCAGCCAGCACGCGGCGCAACACGCGCACCAGGCGACCAACGGCGTACGCGGGCTGGGGACGGCGGTCATCACGCTCGTGGGCCTGGTCTCGCCGGTCGTACGGCCGGACGCGGTCGCCGCCGCGACCGCCAAGCCGAAGAACGTGTGGGGTGGCGAGATCCGGCCGGTGGTGGTGGACCTGAGCTCCGGCCAGGTGCACATGTTCACCGGCACGAAGTTCTATGGCATGGCGCTGCAGGGGATGATCAAGGGCCGCGCACAGGCGTCGTTCCCGCCGCCGCCGCAGGCCGAGCAGGACCTGCGGCAGTTCGGCGCGCCGGGTGGTCCGCCTGCCGGCCAGCCCGCTGGGCCGCAGCCTGGTCCGGCCGCCGGACCACCGCCCGGTCCGTATGCCGGTCCGCCGCCGGGTCCACATGCCGGTCCGCCGGCCGGGATGCCGCCGCAGCCGCCGTACCCGCCGGCTGGTCCGCAGTCCGGTCCGCCCGCTGGTCCACCTGCCGGTCCACCGCCTGGCGCGCCGCCACAGCCGTACGTGCCGCCGCCGGCCGGACCACCGCAGCACTACGCGCCGCCGCAGCCGCCGTCGGGTCCCTATCCTCCGCGCTGAGCCTCCAAGATCAACTTCTCTTCATATGTAAGAAACCACGCGAACCCACCCCCCCCCACCCGCTACTGGGTGGGGGCCAATCCTGGCGTGGGGGTACGACAGTTTCGCGCTGTAGCGGGTAACGCCGGGCAGGCGGAGGCCGGTGCGGTGTGGGTCGGCGGCGGCTGGCTACCATCCGGGAGTCGTTGCTGGCAACCAGATCCGGAGAATCCCGACCGATGAGCGGCGCAACCAGCGACTCGCATGACATCAGTGAGCTGGCCGACACCACGCACGGTCTCGCCGGTGTACGTGGCGATGTCGCCGGCCCGGCGGTGGTCGCCGCCAACATCGCCGCCGCGCAGGCGCACCGGCCGGCCGGCCAGCGGGCCGCCGACGACGAGGTCAGCGTCGCCTTCGACGGGGAGCTGTCCGAGCGCGCCGACGGCGTGACCGATGCGGAGGCCGTGCTGGCCGCCTACCGTGCCGACGGCCTGGCCGCGCTCGGCGGGCTGGCCGGCGTCTGGGCGGTGGCGATCACCGACCGGCGGGACGGCCGTACGCACCTGGCCGTCGACCGGATCGGCGGGGGAACGCTCTACCACGCCGGCATCACCGCCGGCAGCCACGCGTACGCGTCGGAGCCCACCGCTCTGCTGGCCGCGCCGGGCCTGACGGCGGCGGCCGACGACCAGGCGGTCCGCGACTATCTGCGCACCGGCGCGACCGACAGCGGCGAGCGCACGTTCTTCGCCGGCGTCTCGCGCGTGCCGGCCGGCCATGTCACCACGCTCCGGCCGGCCGACGGCGTCGTGGAGGCGACCACCGAGGCGTACGAGACGGCCGGGGTCACGCCGACGACCGTCGACGACACGCTGGCTGGCCTGCGCGGACGCAAGGTCGGCGTGCACCTCGGCCTTGGCGCGCCAGCGGCCTATCTGGCCAGCCGGCTGCCGGACGCGGAGGTCTTCGTGCTGACCGGCGGCCCCACCTCGACCGCGCCGACCAGCCAGGCGACCGCGACCGCGCTCGGCCGCACGCCTGCCTCCGTCGTGGCCTCCGGCGATCAGCTCGGCACCGACCTGGCCGACCTGGTGCGCATCCTCGGCGAGCCGGTCCCGGATCTCGCCGCGTACGCGACCCTGGCGGTCGCCAAGGCCGCCGCCGGTGTCGAGGTGCTGGTCGATCCGGCCGGTGCCGAGCAGGCGCTCGGCATCGCCGTCGAGCAGCCGAAAGCCAAGCGTACGGTGGACATCGCCACCCTCCTGTCCAATGTGGACGGTGAGCCGGCTGGCCGGCCGGACGCCGTCGCGGCGGCGCTGCGGGTCGCCGACCGGGTCGGCGCGCACACCGGCGTCCGCGTCCGGCTTCCGTTCGCCGGCCAGGAAATCCCGGACGGCGAGCAGCTGGCGGCCAGGCTGACGCCCCGGGTACGAGCCGCCGCCGGCGCCGTACGACCGGCCGGACCGGTGCGCGAATGGTTGCTGCGGTTGAAAAACCGGGTCTACGGCACGTTCCTGTCGGAGTCGTTCACGACGCGACCGTGGTTCGCGCAGCAGGAGATCCTGGTCGCCTTCGAGGATTTCATCAAGGGCCGCAACGCCGACGCCGCGATCTTCTGGCGGCTGCTCAACGTCGAGCTGTGGATGGCCGCCTTCGTCGACCCCAAGCCGGAGGAGCAGCCGGCGCCGGCGGTCAAGGGGCCGCTGGAGGCCAACAGCGGCAAGGAGCTGGAGATCGCCATCGACGGTGAGCGGTGGCTGCGCTTTCCGGTGCGCACCGAGCTCTTCGCGCGCGGCGACGACTACCAGAAGCTGATCTCCGGCTATGTGACCGGCTTCGTGGCGGCCGTACGCGCCGACGGCCGGCACACCGGCCGGTTCGAGCGGCCGTGGTATCTGCTGGTCAGCGAGAAGGTGGTGGCGATCGCGCAGGGCCGGTCGTACTTCATCTGGGACATCCAGCCCAACTGGTGGGCCCGCACGCTGTCCAGGTTCGTGGTGAAGACACCGTACGGCATCGGCCTGGGCAGTCCGTGGACGATGCAGCTGGCGATCCAGGAGGCCGGCCTGCCGCGCATCCTGGTCGCGTCGGCGGCCGGCGCGGCCGGCAAGGTGATCGGCCGGCGCGGCCTGTTCTACCAGGTCGCCGGCCACTCCGTACGCGCGATCGACGGGCCGACCGAGTATTCGGCGTATCCGTCCAACGTGTCCGCGAAGCTGGCGCCGGCCAAGCCGAAACAGGCCGCAACCGCGCTCACCACGGCCGTACGCGCCGCGCTGCGCGAGGCGGGGGAAGAGGCGATCGCCGACAAGCTGGCCGGTGTGGTGATCATCGACGCCAACGACATCGGCCGTAACGTACTCGGCTCCGCCGCCGACCGGCCGGACGCGTTCTTCGAGAAGCTGTTCGCCGACAACCCGCTCGGCCAGGGCTCCGAGCAGACGCCACTCGCGGTGGCCGTACCGGCCAGCTGACCCTCATCGCCGCGTCATAACGACCGGTTTGCCACGTCCACCTAAAGTCATCCTGACGGTGTATCGACGTAACGCCGTAACGGTGTAATCATGTATGTCACCAGTGCAGATGGGCCTGGGTGGAGAAGTAGGAGCAACACATGTCTGGACAGCGCAGGCACCCCGGGTTCGGCCGGCAGGGTGGATGGCAGCAGGCGGATCTTCCGGTTGCCGACGACGCGGCGGCGTGGATCCGCGGCCGGATGCCGGACGGCTGGTTCACCGAGCCGGTGGAGGTGTCGGTCGACCGTGAGGAGATCGTCATCGTCGGCCGGATCGCCGAGCCGGAGGTGAAGCCTGCCGGCGGCAAGGAAGCCGCCGCGGACCGGCCAAAGGACGCGCCGAGCGAGGAAACGGCCGAAGGTGAGACGACGCCGGTCGACTTCCGTAAGCCGGAGGAAGGGGCCGAGGACCAGACGATCACCTTGTCGGAGGCCATCGACAGCGCTCCGCCGGCTGACGACGCCTCCTCGCGCGCTGAGCGCGCGGCCGCCGAGAACGGCCGGATCACGCGCTTTCGCGAGGACACGCGCAACGCGCGGATCTATATCAGCCAGCAGGTCGAGCACCGCTACGGCCGCAAGGTCTCGTGGGGCGCCGCCTGCGGCGGCACGCGGCAGCTGTTCACCAACCTGTCGGTGCCGGTGATGACCCGGTTGCGGCAGCGCGAGCGTCAGGTGCTCGACACACTCGTCGACGCCGGCGTGGCGCGGTCGCGGTCCGAGGCGTTGGCGTGGTGCGTGAAGCTGGTCGGCCAACACACCGACGACTGGCTGCAGGGCCTGCGCGGCGCGATGGCCGAGGTCGACCGCCTCCGCGCGGAAGGCCCGAGCGTCTGATTTCCCGGTCACGGTCCCGGTGCTGCGGCGCCGGGACCGTGACGCGTTTCCACAGGGTTTCCAGCTGGATTTCGCTCTGTGGACAACCGAAAAACCGGGGTCGCGCGGTCATACGATTTCTTCATGACCTCGACATCCCTGTTCAAAATGGCGCCATCAGCGGTCGGCTCGGCTCGACAAGCTCATGCGGGCGCATGTCGTCGTCGGCGGTTCCGGAGCGGGCCGCCGATGGGCCACCGAAGAGCTCAACCACGCCATCGTCCTTCGCATGGCCAGTGAATTCCGAGGCTTCTGCCGCGACCTGCATAACGAAGCCGTCAACGCGACAGCTCAGTGTCCGGTAAAAGGCAAGCTGTGGCGGCAGAATCTCGAGCTGCTCAACAGTGCGAGAAATGGCATTGCGCATGATGACTACGACAAGGTGGCGAAGATCGCGGTGCTGGGCTGGCCGTTGACGTTGGCCTCGGTTCGACGCTGGCGGTCGAGTCTTGCCGGCCTGGCGGTTGCCATGGATCGTTTGGTAAAGCAGAAAGTGCGGGATGTTTGGAGGACCACGCATGGTGAAGCGGGGGCGGCCGAGGCTGATGCCCGGCGATCGAGTGCGTGTCCCATACGGTTCGGGTTTCGCCGATGGGATTGTCCTGCGGACGGATCTGGACGAGCCCGTGATTGGTGGTTACCGCCCTGAGCGCGTCGAGGTCATCGACGCGGCCTGAGGTCAGGCGAAGAGGGCGAAATAGATGGCGATCTGGTGGCAGATCGCGGCGATCAGCGTGCAGGCGTGGAAAATCTCGTGGAAGCCAAACGTCCGCGGCCACGGGTCCGGCCACTTGAGCGCGTACGACACGCCGCCGAGTGTGTAGGCGGCGCCGCCGACGATCAGCAGCACCAAAGAGGTGACGCCGCCGATCCGCAGGATGTCCGGCAGGACGAATGCCGCCGCCCAGCCGAGGCCGACGTAGAGCGGCACGCCGAGCCAGCGCGGCGCCGACGGCCAGCACATCTTCAGCCCGACGCCGGCGAGTGCGCCGGCCCACACCACCGAGAGCAGCACGACGGATGTCGGGGGTTTCAACAAAAGTAGGCAGAACGGCGTGTACGTGCCGGCGATGAACACGAAGATCATCGAGTGGTCGAGCCGCCGCATCACCGCATAGCCGCGCGGCCGCCACAGCCGCCGGTGATAGAGCGCGCTGACGCCGAACAGCCCGCAGACGGTCACCGCGTACACCGCGCAGGACACCGCCGGCAGCCAGCCGGGCCGGCTGGCCGCGAGGCCGACCAGCACGATGCCGCCGACGATCGCCACGCCGAACGCGTAAAGATGCAGCCAGCCGCGCATCCGCGGCCGGGTCAACAGATGCGGCACGACCTCGGACAGGTCGGCTCGCGCGGAGGTCAGCGAGTTGGGCACGCACCAAGGTTACGGGACCGTAGGTTTGGGGTGCCAGTGGCCGGGCGTACGTCACGGTGTGACCTGCGCCGGATTCGTTTGCTGCATTTACAACGTGGCAATTTGCAGTATTGCTCGAAAGGCCTATAGGAAAAACAAAATCGCGCGGCAAACCGAGATGTGAGTCACGCCTTCTGAACCGATTTCTATGCACGTTCTCACATGCTGGAACCGGCACAGTCCCGGCCGGCCCACTAAGCTGCCGAGAATCCCCACGGAAAATTCCCGTGCAGAAGTGGTCTCGCACGGGGGTCGACCCGTTGCCAGATCCACTGTCGCCAACCGCCGGTCAGCGTCGACCGGATGAGAGGACCCGCGTCATGACCGCCACCGTTCCCGGCCTCGAACAGGCCCCCACAAAGCATTCCAAGCTGCTGGAATGGGTGCGCGAGGTGGCCGAGCTGACCACTCCGGACCGGATCCACTGGTGCGACGGTTCCGACGCGGAATGGGCCGCGCTGACCGACGAGCTGGTCGCCAGCGGCACGCTGACCCGGCTGGATCCGGAGAAGAAACCCAATTCTTTCTGGTGTGCCTCGGATCCGACCGACGTCGCCAGGGTCGAGGACCGCACGTTCATCTGCTCGGTCGACCCGGCCGACGCCGGTCCCACCAACAACTGGATGGATCCGGCCGAGATGAAGCGGATCATGACCGAGCTCTACCGCGGCTCGATGCGCGGCCGCACCATGTACGTCGTACCGTTCTGCATGGGGCCGCTCGCCGCGGAAAAACCGATGTTCGGCGTGGAGCTGACCGATTCGCCGTACGTCGTGGCATCGATGCGCATCATGGCCAGGATGGGTGCGCACGTGCTGGAAAAGCTCACTAGTGGATCAGATGGGGACGCGGATTTCGTGCCATGTCTGCATTCGGTCGGCGCGCCTCTTGAGGCCGGACAGCGGGACGTGCCGTGGCCGTGCAACGACACCAAATACATCACGCAGTTCCCCGAAGAGCGGATGATCTGGTCGTACGGCTCCGGCTACGGCGGAAACGCGCTGCTCGGCAAGAAATGCTATTCGCTGCGAATCGCCTCGGTGATGGCGCGCGACGAGGGCTGGCTGGCCGAGCACATGCTGATCCTCAAACTCACCAGCCCGGAGAACAAAACCCATTACGTCGCCGCGGCTTTTCCGTCCGCCTGCGGGAAAACCAACCTCGCGATGCTGGAGCCGACCGTTCCCGGCTGGAAGGTCGAGACGCTCGGCGACGACATCGCCTGGATGCGTTTCGGCGACGACGGCCGGCTCTACGCCGTCAACCCGGAGTACGGCCTGTTCGGCGTCGCGCCGGGGACCGGCTGGAAGACCAACCCCAACGCGATGCGTACGATCGCGCGCGGAAACTCGGTTTTCACCAACGTCGCGCTGACCGACGATGGCGACATCTGGTGGGAGGGGATGACCGAGGAGCAGCCGGCGCACCTCACCGACTGGAAGGGCCGCGACTGGACTCCGGACAGTGGCGAACTGTCCTCGCATCCCAACTCGCGTTTCTGCACGCCGATCACGCAGTGCCCGATCCTCGCCGACGAGTACGAGGACCCCAAGGGCGTGCCGATCTCGGCGATCCTGTTCGGCGGCCGCCGGCGTACGACCATCCCGCTGGTCACCGAGGCGCGCGACTGGAACCACGGCGTCTACCTCGGCGCGACGCTGTCGTCGGAGACCACCGCCGCGGCGACCGGCGCGGTCGGCGTCGTACGGCGTGACCCGTTCGCGATGCTGCCGTTCATCGGCTATCACGGCGGCGACTACTTCCAGCACTGGATCGAGATGGGGAAGGGCGGCACCGGCGACGCGGCCAAGCTGCCGCGGATCTTCTACGTCAACTGGTTCCGCCGCGGTGAGGACGGCCGCTTCCTGTGGCCCGGATTCGGCGAGAACTCGCGCGTGCTGAAGTGGGTCATCGAGCGCATCGAAGGCACCGGCGAGGCGGTCGAGACGCCGATCGGGCACGTACCGACGCCGGCCGCTCTCGACGTCGCCGGTCTGGACCTGACGGAGGAGGACCTGCGGGCCGCTCTGCACGTCGACGTCGACGAGTGGAAGGCGGAGATCCCGCAGGTCACCGAGTGGTTCGAGAAGTTCGGCGACAAGCTGCCGACGGTGCTGTGGGCCGAGCTCGACGCGCTCAAGGCCCGCCTCAACGCCAGCTGACCCCACGCGTCCGCTGAGCTGCCACAGCAGGCGTCCGAATGTAACCTTCTTGCCGTGGCGTATCGGTTCAGATGGTCAACAAGGTGACAATCGGACGTCTCAGCTCGGTGTGCCGGCTGCTGACCGGCATGAGCAGGCACCGCGGCGACTACCGTACGTTGACCATCGGCGGCGAGCTGACCCGGATCCTACGGTGGCAGCTGTCCGGATCGCCGGACGACTATCCGAGGGACATCAACGCGGAGTGGGTCGGTGATCCGGCCGCGCGGCCGGTTGAGTTCGCGCCGGGGCCTGGTGACGTGCCGGTCGTCGGCAGCCGCGTCGCCGACGCGTTCCGCGCCGCCTTCGAGGCGTCCGGCAGCCTGCTGCCGCTGCACATCGACGGCGTCGAAAGCACGGAGTGGTCCGTCTTTCTTGTGGAACAGGTCGTCGACTGCCTGGACACGGAGAAGTCGTCAGCGCCGGAATGGGACGGCGTGATCAGGAAAGGCGTGTTTCGCGCCGACGCAGTGCCGGTCGACCTGCCGGCATTCCGCGTGCCGTCCTCCACCAGCGTCTTCTGGAACGGATGGGCCGCCGATCGCCTGTGCGAGCTGGCTGGCGTCGACGTCGAAGTGCGGCTGGTGTGGTCCGACGACCCGACCCGTACGCCTCACTCCGACCCGTGGGGATTCTGAGCGCCGGCGACGTGGTTGAGCCAGCGCGCGACCTCGCGAGCGTCGGTGCTCGGGTTGCGCTTGAGGGCTTTGGCGAGCGCACGCAGCTCGGTCGGGGTCAGCGGCTGCAGGCGTACGGCGAGCGAGCCGCCGCTTTCGTTGCGTACGCCAAGGACCGGCACCGGCCGCTCGCCGGTCGGTGCCAGCCTACGTCCGGAGCTGGCATAACCGGTGGCCTCGGCGGTCGCGGCCAGCCAGACCTTCGGCGCGGTGGCCAGGTCGGCGGTCTTGGTGGTGAGCGTACGGACGGTGAGGACGGTGCCGTCGAGCTCGGCGTACCGGTTGCGCAGGATGACCGCGGCGACCGGCACACAGAACGCCGCCACCGCGAAGACCGCGACCGTCGCGACCGCGAGGCCGGCGATCGGCCGTCCGCCGATGGTGCTGCCGACCAGCCAGCCGGTGCCGCCCAGGACGACCGCGAAGATAGCCGCGATCAGGCCGACGATGAGCAGGTAGGTGCCGGTCTGGCCGGTCTGGCGGACTCCGAGGCGGAGGGGCTGCGGCATTGCATCTCCCAAGGCGTTGTGGTTGCCGCTTCATGCTCGGCGACCACGGCGTAGGGCGAATCCCTGATCCGTGCCAGCCGGCACGTGGCGAAGATGACAGCTCGCGTACGCCTGCCGGTCAGCGATGTTTGGCAGGCTGGGCCGCATGGGTGATCTGTCTGACGATCTGGAGTTGGCGCTGCGACTGGCCGACGTGGCCGACGACATCAGCCGGCGGTGGTGGCGCGACCCGGCGCTGGACGTGCAGGTCAAGCCGGACAACAGCCTCGTCACCAACGCCGACAAGGAGGTCGAGGCGCGGCTGCGTGAGGTGCTCGCGCGGGCCCGGCCGGACGACACCGTGCTCGGCGAGGAGGAAGGGTTGACCGGCGATCCGGACGGCCGGCGGCGGTGGATCTTCGACCCGATCGACGGTACGGCTAACTACGCGCGCGGACGGCACGGCTTCGGCGCGTTGATCGCGCTGGCCGTCGACGGCACGCCGGTCGTCGGTGTCGTGTCGATGCCGGCGCTGCACGAGCGGTGGTGGGGTGCGGTCGGCGTCACGGCCGACTCGACCGGCGGCCCGATCGCGGTGTCGACGATGGAGAGCCTGGAGGAGGCACACGTCGCATACAGCGGGCCGGCGGTCTGGCGGCGCCGCGGCTATGGCGACGGCATCGAGCGGGTCCGGGCGGCGTCGTACGAGATGTACACCGTGGGCGACGCGAGCGCCTTCGGCAACCTGGCCTCCGGTCGCTACGAGGCGGTGCTCTGTCCCGGTGGCAAGGTGTGGGACTTCGCCGCGTCGTACGCGGTGATGACGGCCGCCGGCGCGGTCGTGACCGACGTCGCCGGCCAGCCGCGCGCCGACACTGGGACGCTGGTCGCCGCCAACCCGACCCTCCACCCCCAGATCCTCGCCCTCCTCGGCTCCGCGGCATAGGGCCGCATGGCCACCATGCGTGCGTCCAACGCACGCATGGTGGCCATGCGACTGGGACAATCGAAGGGTGAAGAGGCATCCGGCGGTCACGGTCGCGGTGGTCGCCTGCGTGCTGGCCGGCGTGGCGACGCTGGCGGCCGACGGCAGCGTGGTGTTCCAGCTGCTGACCAGCGACAACACGCAGGCGGAGCCGGTCGGCGGGGTCGGCGGCCTGGTCGTACGCGCCGCCTGGGCCCTGGTACGCGCGATCGGCCTCATCCTCGCCGCGCGGCACGTCAACCGCGGCTCCGCGGCGGCGCGCGGGGTGGTGATCGTGCTGGCGGTGTCGACGGTGTTCAACACCGTACGGCTGGTCGGCGGCCGCTATGACCCGGCCGTCGGACCGCTGCCACACGCACTGGTCGACGGCCTGCTGATCGCCTCGGCGGCCCTGTGCGCGGCGCTCATCCTGCTGGTGGTGTGGCTGGCGCCGGTACGCGAACACCTCAGCCGGCCGCCGACCAAGCGGCGCAACCTGCTGATCCGGCTGGTCACACCGTCGCCGGACGAGCCGACCTGGGTCCTCACCGCGCGTCCGCTCGCGGCGTCGCTGGCCGCCTGTACGGTCGTGCCGCTGCTGGTCGGCGCCGCCGGCCTGTTCACCGGTGACCTCGCCAGCCGCTATCCGGCGTTGCGGGTGGTCGCCGCCACCGCCGCGCTCAGCGCGCAGTTGGTCGTCGTGCTGATCCTCGTGCTGGTCCTGCCGTACGCGCTGGTCGGTCTCGGCAAGGTGCCGGGTGCGCGCTGGGTCGTGTCGCTGCTGGCCGTGATGGTGATCGCCAGCCAGCCGGTGATCTGTCCGATGGTGCTCGGCGTCGACGGCCTGGTACGCGACGCGCTGCCGGCCGCCACAGCGGCGCTCGTGGTCATCTATGGCCTCATCTTCAACCGGAACGCCAGGCGATGGTTTCGCCGATCACGCACCTCTTCCGGATCGCGTCTGGCGGCGTAAGGTGTGCACCCGTGGCCATCAAGGATCTTCTCTACAAGGTGTACGAGCGACGCCTGGCCACCGCGTTGGCCGGCAAGGACCTGCCAAGGCACATCGGACTGATCATCGACGGCAACCGCCGGTGGGCCCGCGATGTCGGCATGGTGACCAGCGACGGCCACCGCGCCGGCGCGGCCAAGGTCGAGCAGGTGATCGGCTGGAGCCAGGACGCCGGCGTCGAGGCGGTCACGGTGTGGCTGCTGTCCACCGAAAACCTGTCCCGGCCGGAGGCGGAGCTGCGGCCGTTGCTGCAGATCATCGAGGGCCTGGCCACCGACCTGTCCGAAGACGGCCAGCCGTGGCGGCTGACCGTGCTCGGCGCGCTCGACCTGCTGCCGGACCACACCGCGGCGATCCTCAAGGAGGCGGCCGCGCGGACGGACGAGCGCACCGGCATGCGGGTCAACATCGCGGTCGGCTATGGCGGCCGGCGCGAGATCGCCGACGCCGTACGCTCGCTGCTGCTTGAGCACGCCAACCGGGGCAGCTCGATCGAGGAGCTGGCCGAGATCCTCACGCCGGACCACATCGCCGAGCATCTCTACACCCGTGGCCAGCCGGAGCTCGACCTGATCATCCGCACGTCCGGCGAGCAGCGGCTGTCCGGTTTCCTGCTGTGGCAGAGCGTCTATTCGGAGTTCTATTTCTGCGACGCCTACTGGCCGGCGTTTCGCCGCACGCATTTCCTGCGCGCGATGCGCGATTACGCCAATCGCCACCGCCGTTTCGGCGGTTAGCCGCGCCAGGCGGCGAGCAGCTTCGCCTCCTCCTCAGCGGTCAGGCCGGCCGGCGTCAGCGTCGGATTTTCCGCGCGTAGCCACGCCAAAGTCGCCGCCGCGCTGTCGGAGATGTCACGAAACTCGTGGCCGGCGGCGACCACCGCGGTCACGTCACGGCTCATGAATCCGGCGTTTTCCGGCAGCTTCACCCACAACGGCAGCGACCGCGGCCCCATCCACTCCTCGACCTGGTGATCGACCAGGAATTCCTGCGGGACCCAGGTGAAAGTCGCGTCGGCGCCGACACCTTTCCTGACGCCGTCGAGGAAGTCGGCGCGGGTCATCGGCGGACTGTCCGAGTCGTACGTGCCACCGAGCCGCTTTTCCGCGCCATCCACCAGCCAGCTCGCCAGATCGCGTACGTCCACGCACTGCACCAGATCAGCGGGGTCGCCCGGCGCCAGCACCTCGCCGCCGCGCGCGATTCGCGAGACCCAGTAAGGAAAACGGTTGGACGGGTCGTCCGGCCCGACGATCAGCCCGGCGCGTACGACCAACGCCGCCGACCCCCACCGCCGCGTCACCAGGTTTTCGCACGAAACCTTGTTATGGCCATAGTTTCCAGGCAAAGTCTCGTCGCCGTCAGCCGGCAGCGGAGCCAGCAGCGGCGAGTTTTCCACGCGTCGCCCAATTGCCAGGTCGTCGGCGTAGACACTGACCGTCGACACGAAAATCCAGTGGCCGACGCGGTCGGACAGCTCGTCCAGCGCACGCCGCACGTGGCTCGGCCGCCGGGCCACGTCGATCACCGCGTCGAACTCGCGGCCGGCCAGCGCGTCCAGGCTCGAGTCGCGGTCGACGCGTACGAGCTCGACGCCGTCCGCGGTCGGCGCCGAGCCGCGGGCCGCGCAGGTCACCTGATGTCCGCGCGCCACCGCCTGCCGGGCGGTCTGTCTGGACAGGAACGCCGTTCCACCGAGGATGAGCAGTCTCATGGGTACGACCCTGACGCACCGGACCGGCGCGCGACAGCCGTTCCGCCGACGGCGCAAGCCGCGCCGCTGAACGCCAGGTGTCGCGCGTGTGTCCGGCCGATGCCGGCGGTGTTTCAGCAGGTCCCCGCACATCACCGGCCGGCGTGTCAAGGTCTTGATCTCTGGCCCGGCCGGCGTAGCGTCATGAGTAGCGGACCGGGGCTTCCGGGCCGCTCGGGTGGCCCCTGCTAAGGAGCCTTCTTGGTCCGACCGCTGCTCGTCTCCTCCGGAGGCGACACTCAGCGAGGGGGCCGGCACCCGGCCCCTGCCTGGGGTCTGGTCCCGGCCACATCCTCACCGCGGGTGTCGGGTGCACACCTGCTGGAGCGGCGCCGTGACTACTTCATCTGCCACACCCGCCCCTGGAGCCCGTACGCGTGTCACGACGTACGTCATCGACACGTCGGTCTTCCTGTCTGATCCTGGCGCGCTGGCTCGCTTCGCCGAGCACGAGGTGGTCCTCCCGCTGGTGGTCATCAGCGAGCTGGAGGGAAAGCGACACCATCCCGAGCTGGGGTGGTTTGCCAGGCAAACCCTGCGAACACTGGACGAACTGAGAGTCAAATACGGCCGGCTGGACACGCCGATCCCGGTCAACGACGAGGGCGGCACCATCCGGATCGAGCTCAACCACTCCGATCCGGCGGTGCTGCCGCCGGGCTTCCGCGCCGACGCCAACGACCACCGGATCCTCGCGGTCGCGCTCAACCTGGCCGCCGAAGGCCGGGACGTCGTGCTCGTCAGCAAGGACATGCCGCTGCGGGTGAAGGCCGCCTCGGTCGGCATCGCCGCCGACGAATACCGGCACGAGATGGCCACCGGCGACGGGTGGTCCGGGATGGTCGAGCTGGACGTGACCGACGAGCAGATGGCCACGCTGTACGGCGAGGAGAGCCTCGACCTGCCGTCGGCGGCCGGCCTGCCGTGCCACACCGGCCTGGTGCTGCTGTCCGGCCGCGGCTCGGCGCTCGCGCGCGTCCTGCCGGACAAGACCGTCCGGCTGGTACGCGGCGACCGCGAGGCCTTCGGCCTGCACGGCCGGTCGGCCGAGCAGCGCGTCGCGCTCGACCTGCTGCTCGACGACGACATCGGCATCGTGTCGCTCGGCGGCCGCGCCGGCACCGGCAAGTCGGCGCTGGCGTTGTGCGCCGGCCTGGAGGCGGTGATGGAGCGGCGCCGGCACAAGAAGGTGGTGGTGTTCCGGCCGCTGTACGCGGTCGGCGGCCAGGAGTTGGGCTATCTGCCCGGCACCGAGGCGGAGAAGATGTCGCCGTGGGGCCAGGCGGTCTACGACACGCTCGGCGCGCTGGTGTCCGACAACGTGATGGACGAGATCGCCGACCGCGGCATGCTGGAAGTTATGCCGCTGACGCATATTCGTGGCAGAAGTCTCCATGACGCGTTCGTCATCGTCGACGAGGCGCAGTCGCTGGAGCGCAACGTCCTGCTGACGGTGCTGTCCCGGCTCGGCCAGCGCTCGCGCGTCGTACTCACCCATGACGTGGCGCAACGCGACAACCTGCGGGTTGGCCGCCATGACGGGGTCGCTGCGGTCATCGAGGCGCTGAAGGGCCATCCGCTGTTCGCGCACGTGACGCTGACGCGCTCGGAACGGTCGCCGGTTGCGGCCCTTGTGACCGAAATGCTGGAAGGGCTCAATTTGTAACCGCGTGGCGCATGCGGCACGACCCGCGTGGGACCGTATTGTGGTCCCCGCGGGTCGTTCGTTGTTCGCTATGTCGCTAAAGTGCCGATATGCGGACGTGCGGATCCACCGTTTCGCCGGTTCGGAATAACGTTTTGGACCAGCGCGGCGATGTATCCCACGTACGACTACCCGCACGCTCGGCCGCCTTCCTTCCCCAGGCCGGGTTGCCGGACGACGACCGTCCGGCGACAGGGTGTTGGAGCCGTTCGCGGGCCGCTTCGGCGGTCTGGTGCGCACGACGAAGGGAAGTTCGCAGGTGAACCGGATCATGATCCGGGGTTCGAGCCTGGCCGTACGCGCGTTCGCGGTCGCCGTCCTGGTGATCGGCGTCGGCGCGGCGTACTACGCCACCTCGAACAAGGACACGCGCACGATCGCCGTCGAGCAGAGGACACCGGTCTACGACGACCGCGTCGACCAGCCGAACACGCTGGCCGACGCCAAGCGTGCCGGCTCGACCGCGCAGATCGGCGCTCAGCAGCAGAAGGCCGCCGCCGCGGCCAAGGCGGCCGCCGACCGGGCCGCCGCGGCCGCACGCGCCGCCCGCTCGCAGAGCCGCGACGACGGCACGTCCGGTGCCGGCCTCGACGTGCCGACGACCCCGATCGACTGCATGCAATACAGCGGCAACCGCCGGATCGGCTGCTCGTTCCTGCCGAAGTTCGGCTTCTCCACCGCGCAGATGGCCTGCCTGGAGCCGCTGTGGACCAAGGAGAGCGGCTGGTCGACGCACGCGTCCAACGACGCCGGCACCGCGTGGGGGATCCCGCAGGCGCTGCCTGGCTCGAAGATGAAGTCCGCCGGGCCCAACTGGCGCGACGACGCGGCCACCCAGATCACCTGGGGCCTGCGCGACTACATCAAGCCGCGCTACGGCTCGCCGTGCAAGGCGTGGGCCCACTTCCAGGCCAACAACTGGTACTGACCCGTACGTGAAGGCCGCAGGGCCTCCCTACCGCGCGTAGGGAGGCCCTGCGGCGTTTCAGCGCTCGGCGGCCTGGTCGTCGAGGAAGCGCTCGATCAGCCCGCGTACGACCGCGGCCATGGTGAAGTTGTGCTCGCCGCACCACACGCGCAGCCGGCTGTGCTGGTCGGTCGGCAGCCGTACGGTCACCAGCTGGCTGTTCTCGCCGCTGGGCAGCAGGCCGGTGACCTGCCGGCGCCAGTCCGGCGGCAGGCCGGACCAGGCGGCAGCGCGTTGCAGGTGCGCCGGCGCGGTGTCGGTCGACCGGGTCGAGAGCAGCCAGGCGGTCACCTCCTGGCGGTCCTCGGACGACAGCGACTCCAGAGCGGTGGCGAGCTTGGCGGCGGGGCTCATGCTCGTACGATAGCGCCGACTATCATTTGGCGATAGCGTGCGCAATCGCCGCGGTGGTCGTCACCGTCGCGAAGTTGTCGTGCAGGTTGGCCGCTGTGATCCTGGCGAACTCGTCCGCGCTCACCGCCGAGCCGTCCGGTCCGACCTCGTCGAAGGTGTGGGTCGCGTCGATCGCGAAGAGCACGCGATAGCCGAGGTCGCCGCCCACCCGCGCGGTCGTCTCGCAGCACCGGTTGGTCTGGATGCCGCACACGACGATCTCCCGGATGCCCTGCGCGGTCAGCCATCCGTGCAGGTCAGGGTCGCCGATGAAGGACGAGTGTGCGGACTTGCCGACGGCCAGGTCGGCCGTGAGGTCGGCGACCAGCGGCTGCAGGTCGTTGCCGCGCTGGCCGGGCCGCAGTGGCGATCCCGGCTGGCGCGAGTTGTGCCGGACCAGCACGATCGGCCGGCTCGTACGCTGCCAGCCGGTCACCAGCGTCTCCACGTTGGCCTCGAAGTCGGGGTTGTCGCGCCGGCCCCAGCTCGGGTCCTTGAAGCCTTCCTGCACGTCGATGACGATGAGTGCGGCATTGCTCGCGATAGCGTCCATGCTGTCGACTGTCGCCGATCGCGGCGACTGTCACTAGTGGCAGGAAGGTCATCTCAGGGTAGATTTCCGCCATGCGTACGGTCGCGATGGTCCTGCAGCCGGGCAACAACGCCTTCGATGTCGGCGTGGTGGTCGAGGTCTGGGGAAAGGACCGTACGGAGCACGGCCTGCCTGCGTTTGAGCTGCGGCGTTGTGCCGCCACGCTCGATCCGGTCGAGCTGGAAGGCGGCCTGCTCGCGAAGCCGACGCACACGATGGCCGGGCTCGTCGGTGCCGACCTGGTCGTCGTGCCGGGCCGGCTCGACTGGTTCGGAGCCGTCGACAAGCGAGTGGCGGAGGCGCTGCGGTCGGCCGTGCGCGCGGATGCCACCGTCGCCGGCCTGTGTTCCGGCGCCGCGACGCTCGCCGCCGCCGGTCTGCTCGACGGCCGTCGCGCCACCACCCACTGGTTGCTGGCCGATCGGCTGGCCGCCGACTTTCCGCGTGTCTCCGTGGAAACCGACGCGCTGTTTGTCGGCGACGGTCCACTGTGGACATCGGCTGGCACGGCCGCCGGCATCGACCTGTGCCTGCACCTCGTACGCCAGGCGCACGGCTCGGCCGCCGCCGCGACCGTCGCGCGGCGGATGGTCACGCCGCCGCACCGCGATGGCGGCCAGCGGCAGTACGTCGACACGCCGGTGCCGGCGCGGACCGCGGCGCCGACGATCGCGGCCGTCCAGGAGTGGGCGCGCGACCGGCTCGACCATCCGCTCGCGGTCGCCGACCTGGCCGGCCGGGCCGGCGTCAGCGAGCGCACCTTCGCGCGCCGGTTCGTCGCCGAGATCGGCCTGCCGCCGCTGCGCTGGCTGCTCGGCGAACGCGTACACCGTGCCGCCGAGCTGCTCGAACGTTCGGACCTGTCGGTCGACCGCGTCGCCACACGGTGCGGTTTCGCCGACGCGGGCGTGCTGCGTACGCACTTTCGCCGGCAGCTCGGCACGACGCCGGCCGCCTATCGGCGCACTTTCGGCGAATAGTCAGACTTCCGGGTGCATCCGGAAGTCGTACCGCGCCGGCAGTGGCTCGTCGGTGCCGGCGGCCGCCTGGAACTCGGTCCACAGCGTGCCGAGGCTGTCCTCACCCTCCTTCAGGTCGCTGATTTCCAAGCCGCCGCGCAAAATCTCGCCAGCACGATCCAGCGCACCGGTCTTGATCGCGGCGCGGCACTCCTGCAACCGGATCCGACCGTGGCCGCGCTGCATCGAGTCGAGCCGGTCGACCAGCGCCAGCGCGTGCGCCGCGCGGCCGGCTGCCAGCAGCGCGCCGAGAGTTTCGTTGCTGAGCCGCCAGTCGCCGGGCAGCAGGTCATGTGCCTCGGTGTAGAGCAGCGCCGCCGCGTCCGCGTTTTCCGCCAGCAGAGCCAGATTGCGCAGACTCCACGGGTTTGGCGCCGCCGCGGCCGACTCACGCCAGGCATGGCGCGCGCCGTCGAGATCGCCGGCCGCATAGCGTACGAGCCCCAGCTGCAGCAAGGAATGCCAGTCGTGCTGTTTCTCCAGCAGCTCTGTCCACTGTGGACCGACGACCGTCGCGGCCGGTGGATCGCTCACCGGCAGTTGGCCGTCCAGCAGCCGCAACCACGGCTGCTGCTTTTCGTCGAGGGTGTCTTCCGCGAACGGCGTTCCCGGCGCGGCTGGTAGCCCACCGCTGCGCACTTCCAGCGCACCCCAGCCGGAGCCGGCGAACAGCCGCTCGACCGGCGCCAGCTCCGACCAGCCGGCCGCCGCCGCATCGGCTTTTTCCAGCGTATCCAAGGAAATGACGGCGTCATCGACGGCGGCGACGGCCTGGTCCCAGGGGCCGTGCGCGGCGACCGGGTCGATCGCGACCGGTCCGTACGCCTCGGTCCACGACCAGGTCTGGCCGGCCGGCAGCGGCAGGTGCTCCAGCTGCGTACGTGCCAGACCGGCCTGGATCTCCGCGTACGGCTGGCCGCCGAGCCATTCCTGCCAGCGGTTTCCGCCGCGACCACGGCCCCAGAAAAACTGCTTCCTGCCACGCAGTCGGGGCGTTGACGCCTGCACCAAGCCGCGACCGGCGTGGTCCACCGCGGCGACCCACGGCGCGGAGTTTTCCGGGATGTCGTAGAAATAGTCGGCGGACCGGCGGCCGCGCGCCGGATAGCCGTCGGTCGGGCCGGGGATCGCCACCTTGGAAAGCGTTGCCTCGTAACCGAAATGCCACGCGCTGGCGGCCGGCGCGATCACCCGGGTGGTCTCGGTCTCCGGCACGGCGACGTTCGACCACCAGTAGACCGGCACCGTCTCGTCGTGCGGATTGTGCAGCCGTGGACGGACGAAAAGCACCGGCGAACCCGGCGGCAGCCAGGCGTCGAGCTGCACGACCATCCGCCGCATCCGCTCGAACTCCCACATCCGCAGCACCGGACATCCGTCGCCGTCGACCCGGCCGGCGTGCAACGGCGAGCAGGTGAGGGCCCAATGCCCGGTGGTGCCGAGGTTCCACTCGACGCCGCCGGCGAACCAGGCGTTGCGCAACGCCAGGTTGGCGACCTGCAACACCGGCGGACTGTGCAGCAGCTCGATGCCGGTGCGACGGTCGACCAGCGACCACAGCCGGCCGCCGTAGGTCAGCAGGAAGGTCGCCGTCAGCCGCTCGTTTTCCAGTACGGCGACCGGAAGGTCGGCGATGACCGGCTCGCGCGCATAGCCGTTCTGAGCGTGGTATGGCAGAAGGTTGGCGACCTTGCCGTAGTCGATGTCCATGTCGTGTCCGGACACCGTCGCGTGGATGTCGGTGCCGCGCAGCAGCGGCCACGGACTGTCCGGCCCCGGCGCCGTCACCGGCATGCGCAACGTGTCCAGCCTCAGCGTCGAGCTCACCCTGCCCCCTTCGGAATTGTCGGTGGTCGACTCTAATGTCGAAGCCGTGTTCAAGGCAGCGCAGATCGACACGTTGGCTGCATCCGGCTGGTCCGCGTGCGGCTCGGTCGCGCGGCTGGTGGCCGCCGCCGGCCTGCCGGCGATCACGCGCGACTACCTCGCCGACGCTTTCACCGCCGAGCAGTGGAAATCCGCGCAGGAGCGTGCGCGGGCGCTGTCGGCACGTTTCGCCGGAGCGCGGTTCGCCGACGAGGTGACCTATGGCGTGCTGCTGGTGCCGGATCCGGCGTTGCTCGACACGCGGCGGGCGCTGCCGGCGGACGTACGCACCGACCAGCTCGGCCAGCCGTCTCCCGACGTTTTCGACGAGCGGCTGCCCGACGGCGTGCTCGGTGTGTCAGGGGCGCCCTGGACGATGGTGGTGACCGTGACCGGCGCGTACGGCCCGGCGCTGGGCAGCTGGCGGCAGGTCACCGAGTCCGACGACCTGGCCGTCGACGGCGTCGACACGCGGCCGCTGATGATCCGCCAGCTGTGGGGTGCGCGTGTGCTGCAGTGCGGCGCCGCGCCACCGGACTGCGAGGCCAACCAGCGGTGGACGTTCACGCTGTTCGCCGGCGAGCCGCTGACCGACGGCCTGGCCGAGTCGGGCACCGTGCTCAAGGGGCGCGTACGTTTCCGGCTCGGCAAGCCGGACCGCGGCATCGGCTCGGCCAGGGTCGCTCCGGCGCTCTGAGACTGTTGGGGAACTCAGGCACGCGATAGCCGAGCCCAAACGCCGCCTGCCGGCACCGGACGAAACCCCACCATAGCGCTGCTATTTGGGCTTCCGTCCGGCACTGGCAGGGCGACGTTTGGATCTCGACTCTCGCGCACCTCAGTCCCCAACAGTCTCTCAGCCTGGCTTGACCGCCTGCAGCGTGTAGGTCTGCGGCAGCCGCCACGGCCGGTCGGCCAGCCGGAACTCGCCGTCCGGCAGCCGCTCGCTCATCCCCGGCAGCGGGTCCCACGGCGCCGACTCGTGCTCCTCCAGCATGGTCAGCCGCAGGCCGTTGGCCAGCAGTGCGGTCACGATCTCGCCGAGGCCGTGGTTCCACTCGTGCGTGGTGTTGTTGGCGAAGACGTGATCGGTCTCCACGTACGTGCCGCCCTCGGTCCAGACGGTCGCCTCTTTCCGCTCGAAATAGGGAAACTCGACGGCCAGCAGGCCGTCCTCGCGCGGATCGTCCAGAGACCACAGCATCGGGTGGCCTTCGCGGATGAACAGCCGGCCGCCCGGCCGGAGCAGCGCGGCCACGACACCGGCCCAGCGGCGGATGTCGGGGATCCAGCACAGCGCGCCGATGCCGGTGAAGACCAGGTCAAACTGTCCCTCGCCGAGCAACTCGACGGCGTCGTACACGTTGCCCTGTACGAAATCCACGTCGTCGCCGCTGTCGCGTACCAGTGCGCGCGCCTCGGCGAGCGAGGCGGCGGAGAAGTCCAGGCCGGTCATCTTCGCGCCGAGCCGCGACAGCGAGACGGTGTCGGTGCCGATGTGACACTGCAGGTGCACGCCGCGCAGTCCCTCGACCGAGCCGAGCCGCGGCAGGTCGAAGGTCACCACCTGGCTCAGCAGCTTCGGATCGGTCTTGTATGCCTCGACGTGATAGTCACGCGACGTGGCATGCACCGGCGCGCGCTCGTCCCACGACGCCTGGTTGAACCTCACGTAGTCTTCCACGCTCGGCACGATCGCACGCCACGCCGCGCGTACGCGACCGCATTTCCCTCTCCGCGCGTTCCGAAGGCACTACCACCTGAGCTTGTACGGGTCGAAGAGGTCGATGTCCTCCCGGACCAGCGCGTACGTGGCGATCTGCTCGACGAAATAGCCGAACGACTCGCCGACCGGCCGGTATACCAGCGCCTCCGGGGTGTCCGCGTCGTAGACGCCGTCCTCGATCGTCGAATGCGGCAACACCCACACCGGACCGTCGTAGGGCAGCTCCAGCGCGTAAAGCACGCCGGCGCCGTTGCTGGCGACGATCATCACCTCGTGTGTCTTGCCGCCCTGCCGCACGTACGCGGGCCGGCCGGAGCGGTGCACCTCGGCGATCCACTCCGGCGGCCCGATCGTGTAGCCCTTCCACGCGCCGGGCAGCTCGACCGACCGGATGTGCGAGAAGAACTGGGTGATCTCCTCGGGGATCCGGTCGCCGAACTCGGCGCGCAACGGCTCCAACGTGTCGTCGTCGGCGAGGTGTACGGCGTTCCCGCCGGGGCTGTCGGCGTTGACGACCTCGACGGCCTGCTGGAAGCGCAGGACGACGCGCTCGATGTTCATCATGGGTGCGTCATCGACAGCAGGTCGAGGGCCGCGTCGAGCTGCTTCTCGGTCACCACGCCGTCGCCGGCCTCGTCGGCGACGAAACCGAGGTCGTGTACGGCCTCGCGGATGGTCAGGTTCTGCGCGATCGCGTGCTTGGCGACCTTGGCAGCGTTCTCGTAGCCGATGTAGCGGTTGAGCGGCGTGACCACCGACGGCGACGAGCCGGCCAGCGCGCCGGCGCGGTCGGCGTTGGCGGTGATGCCGTCGACGCACTTGTCGGCGAACAGCCGCGACACGTTGGCCAGCAGCCGGATCGACTCCAGCAGGTTGGCGGCGATCACCGGCAGCATCACGTTGAGCTCGAAGTCGCCGGTCGCGCCGCCGAAGGCGACCGCGGCGTCGTTGCCGACGACCTGCGCGGACACCTGGCGTACGGCCTCGCAGATGACCGGGTTGACCTTGCCGGGCATGATCGAGGAGCCGGGTTGCAGGTCGGGCAGCGCGATCTCGCCGAGGCCGGTACGCGGACCGGAGCCGAGCCAGCGGATGTCGTTGGCGATCTTGAAAAGGCCGACCGCGATCGTACGCAGCTGGCCGGAGGTCTCCACCAGGCCGTCGCGTGCGCCCTGTGCCTCGAAGTGGTCGACGGCCTCGGTCAGCGGCAGCTTGGTGGCCTTGGCCAGCTCGGAGATCACCGCTGCGGAGAAGCCGGGCGGCGTGTTGATGCCGGTGCCGACCGCGGTGCCCCCCAGCGGCAGCTCGGCCAGCCGCGGCAGCGAGGCCTCCAGCCGCTGGATGCCGCGCTCGACCTGGGTGGCATAGCCGCCGAACTCCTGGCCAAGCGTCACCGGTGTCGCGTCCATCAGGTGCGTACGACCCGGCTTGACGATCGCCGCGAACTTCTTTTCCTTGCGCCGCAACGACTTCGCCAGGTGCTCGAGCGCGGGGACCAGGTCGCGTACGACCGCCTCGGTGGCCGCCACGTGGATCGACGACGGGAAGGTGTCGTTGGACGACTGGCTCGCGTTGACGTGGTCGTTAGGGTGCACCGGCCGGCCGAGCTTCTCGGTCGCCAGCGTGGCCAGCACCTCGTTCATGTTCATGTTGCTGGAGGTGCCCGAGCCGGTCTGGAACACGTCGATGGGGAACTGGTCGTCCCACCGGCCGGCGACGACCTCGGCGGCGGCCTCCTGGATCGCCGCGGCCATGTCCTTGTCGACGACCTTGAGCTTGGCGTTGACCTTCGCGGCGGCGGCCTTGATCCGGGCCAGCGCGGCCACGTGCGCCTGCTCCAGCGTACGGCCGGAGATCGGGAAGTTTTCCACCGCGCGCTGCGTCTGGGCCCGCCAGCGCGCGTCGATCGGCACTCTGACCTCACCCATGGTGTCGTGCTCGATCCGGTACTGCTGTTCGGAAGTGGTGTCGGCCATGAGCCCAGTGTCCCGCATCGGGAATCCGGCCGTTCAGTCCGGTGATCCAGACGGCGGCTGAGCGCGCCGGAGGGGTGTCCTCGTACCGGGTTGTGTTCGGACATCCGTCCGGGGTGTTCAGGCGTTGTCTGGGCGCTGGAACGAATGGTCGGATTCCCGATGCGGGGCACCTGCCAAGCATGTTGTGAAGATGCACGGCAGACTGGGTGTACCACATTCTGCGGCGTACGGGAGGCGTGGTGGGGGTCTTGGCGGCCAAGTCGGACAACGTGCTGGTGTCGTGGCTGCAGCGCGCGATCGATGCCGGCATCGACGGCATCGGTCCGTTTCGCGGTGCGCGCGACCTGGTCGATCCGCTGCGGCGCAAAGGCATGTCGGCCGAGGAGATCAGCGCGCGGCTGGTGAAGACGCAGTGCGGCCACGCGGCGTTGCAGGGCGCGGTGACCAGCGTCGGTGGCCTCGTGACCGCGGCGATCGGCGCGCCGGTCGGCCTGGCCGCGACGCTGCTGGTGCAGGCCCGGCTGACCGCGGCGATCGCGTACGCGCACGGCCACGACCTCGCCGACCTGGGCGTACGCGGCGCGATCGAGTCGTGTGTCGCCGGCACGGCGTCGTCCGAGGCGGCCAAGAGCACCGGCGTCACGGCGGGAAAGAAGGCCGCCGGCGTGTTGCTGCCGCGCGTGCAGGCGAAGGCCGCGCAGCGAGTCGCCACGCGGGTCGCCGCCGGGAAGTCCGCAGGCTTCATCGCCTCGCGGGTCGCCTCGACCGGTGCCAGCAGGATCATCCCGGTGGTCGGCGCGGTGGTCGGCGGTGTCTTCGACCTGGTGTCCACCAAGCGGGTCGCCGACCGCGCGCGCCGGTTGTTCGCGAGCACGCCGTACGGCCCCAACGTCATCGACGGCGAGGTCGTCGACTGACGGTGTGGCGGTGCCTACGGGCCTGACCGTCAGGCGTGCTCGCCGACGCAGAACTCGTTGCCTTCCGGGTCGGTCAGCACGGTCCACACGATGCCCGGCTGGCGGTGCTCGGCCTTCACCGTGGCGCCGAGCTTGACCAGCCGCTCGGTCGCCGCCGCGCGCGTCTCGCCGTCGCCGCGCAGGTCGAGATGGATCCGGTTCTTGCCGGCGCGCGGCTCCGGCACCTTCTGCAGGCCGACGTTGATCCCGCCTTCGCGGCCGAGGAACACGAACTCGCCGTAGTCGCCGAGGATGGCCAGATCCAGCGCCGGACCCCAGAACTCGGCGAGCTTGCGCGGGTTGTCGCAGTCGATGGTCACCATCGCGATGTTCAGTGTCATGGTCGCCAACGTAGCGGCCGCCTCCGACAGTTACGAGGTTGCGTGTGCGCCGGTCATGAGCGCGGCCAGGTCGTCCGGACGCAGGAAGGACGGCGGCGGAGGCGGACCCCAGTTGAACAGGCCGCGCGCGCCGTCCAGCACCTCCGGCGTCCAGAGCTGGTCGTCGACGATGCAGTCCATGTCGGAGTAATACTCGGAGAAGTTGCCGGCCGGATCCTTGAGATACCAGAAGAAGTTGGAGCCGGCGTGGTGCCGGCCCAGGCCCCACACGTGCCGCTCCGGATGGTCCGCGAGCATCGCGGCGGCACCTCGGCCGACGTCGTCGATGTCGGCGACCTGCCACGACGTGTGGTGCAGGAAGTTGACCGGCGCGCGCAGCGCGAGCACGTTGTGATGGTCGGTCGAGCAGCGCATGAACGCACCGGCGTCCTTGATGTAGTCGCTGGTCCGAAATCCCAGCCCCGCGGTGAAAAACCGCTGTGTGGCCTCAGGGTCGACGGTGCCGACAACGACGTGACCGAGCTTGTATGGTCGTACGGCCGACTCTCGCAGCACACCCGGCGCACGCTCGCCGGTCCGCTCGACGCGGCCGGGCCCGTTGTAGGCGGTCGGCTCCAGCGCCGGCTGCTCCAGCCGTGCGGAAACCTCAACGGTCACGCGGAAACCGGCGACCGGCTCGACCGCCTCCAGCCGCTCGCCGGTGCGTTCGGCGGCGATGTCCAATGTGGACAGTTGACGGCCGATCCGGTCCAGGTCGTCGATGTCGTCGGCGCCGACGGTCATCGCGACCAGCCGCCGGGTCGGTGCACGTACGACCCGGAGCTGCTGGCCGCCGTCGATGGTGGACAGCCAGCCGTCGGCGACCGGCGTCAGGCCGAAGTCGGCGTAGTAGGCGGCGGTCTCGGCGACATTTGGCACTCCGACGGTCACGGAGGTGAGCCGGTGCAACGACATGTCCGCTCCTGCGGAGTAATCACCATGATGAATAGGACGTAAACCTTGCCGCTGGTCCGGCGTACGTGTCAAGGTGGTCCGCCACGCCGACGAGGGGAGATCCGGTGGACGCTGCTTCGCCGCGGGTCGAGGTGGCCGCGTTGCGCAATCCACCGACCCGCGCGGAGATGGCCGCCGACCGGATCGCCGCGCTCGCCGCCGAGCGCCCACCAGGTGCGCGGCTCGGCACCAAGGAGGACCTGCGTGTGCACTGTGGAGTGTCGGTCGGCACGCTCAACGAGGCGCTGCGGCTGTTGCAGGCGCGCGGGTTGGTGACCGTACGGCCGGGCCCCGGCGGTGGCCTTTTCGCCGCCGAGCAGTCGCCGATGGTCCGGCTCGGCAACTCCGTACTCGCGCTGGACACCGGCCAGGCGTCGGTCGCCGAGGCCGTACGCATCCGCGACGCTCTCGAGCCGCTGCTGGTCGAGGACGCGATGTGGCATGCGAGCCCGGCCGATATCGCTGCCATGAAAGCGAAAGTCGCCGACATGGCGGCGGCCGCCCAGGCGCTGGACGCGACCGCGTTCCTGCACGCCAACTGGTCGCTGCACGCGCGGATCGCCGCGGTGAGTCCGCATCCGATCCTGCGGTCGCTCTACACCAGCCTGCTGGACCTCATCGAGTCGCACACGCTCGGCGCGCTGCCGGCCACCGGTGATCCGGAGTATCTGGCCGGCCGCCTGGTGCTGCACGCCGACCTCGTCGAGGCGATCGCGGCGCGGGACTCGGCGGCGGCCGTACGCCTTGTCGCGCAACACAATCCGGCGCCGGCGTCGTAAGTGGGCCGGTCGCAGGGACTCCCTACGTGCACGGCTCGTGGCGGGCCGGACTGCGGCGAGAGATCAGGGAGACCGGCCCGCTGTCGGCGGGGCCGGCGCCGCCATCAAGATCATTTTCGCTACTTGGGTAAGTAGCCACGCGAACCCACCCCCCACCCGATTTGGGTGGGGGCCCAGATTGGCACAGGGGTAGGACAGTTTCGCGCCGTAGCGGATACTTTCGCGGCTACCGGCCGGTCCAGGTGGGACGTTGTTTGGCGAGGAAGCTGGCCACGCCGGTGGCGAAGTCGGCGCTGCCATAGACCTCGGCGAGGATGTCGTCGTCGGCCGGCAGGGAGGAGTTTCGCAGGCGCCGCAAGGATTCGCGCGTTGCCCACATCGTCAGTGGCGCGTGTGAGCTCAGCGTGCGTACGAAATCGCCGACCAGCTCGGGCAGCTCCGCCGCCACGCACACCGAAGAAAGAAAACCGGCGGCCAACGCCTCGCCGGCCGGGATCAGCCGTGCGCGTACGACCATGTCGAGCAGGCGGGCGGCGCCGAGGCGCGACTCCAGCAGTGCGTAGGTCTTGACCGACAGGCAGTTTCCGAGCGTACGCGCCACCGGGATGCCGATTTGTGTGTCGTCGGTGGCGATCCGCACGTCGCACGCGGAGGCCAGTGGCACACCGGCGCCGACGCAATATCCGGTCAGTACGGCCAAAGTCGGCACGCGGACGCTTTCGACCCGGTCGAGCACGTCGGAAACGCGGGCCTCGTACGCGATGCCGTCGGTGCCGGAAAACCCGGCGAACTCGGAGATGTCGGTGCCGGCGATGAAAGCCTCGCCGCCGGCACCGCGCAACACCAGGACCTTGACGCCGTCCTCGGCGTCGGCCCGGTCGCAGGCCGCGACCAGGCCGTCGTACATCTTCGCGGTCATCGCGTTGCGTTGCCGCGGCCGGTTGAACGTGACGGTCAGCGCCGCGCCGTCGCGCTCGACCAGCAGGTCACCGGACATTACCGGTTGTCGATCCCGACATAGTCGCGCTCGCCGGGGCCGATGTAGATCTGCCGCGGCCGGCTGATCTTGAACGCCTTGTCGTCCATCATCTCCCGCCACTGCGCGATCCAGCCAGGCAGCCGGCCGAGCGCGAACAGCACGGTGAACATCCGGTTGGGGAAACCGAGCGCCTTGTAGATCAGGCCGGTGTAGAAGTCGACGTTCGGATAGAGCTTGCGCTCGATGAAATACTCGTCCTTCAGCGCGTGCTGTTCCAGCTCCACAGCGATGTCCAGCAGCGGGTCGTCGACGCCCAGCTTGTGCAGCACGTCGTCGGCCATCTTCTTCACCAGCGCGGCGCGCGGATCGTAGTTTTTGTAGACGCGGTGGCCAAAACCCATCAGCCGGACGCCGGCCTCGCGGTTTTTCACCTTGGCGACGAAACTGTCCACGTCGTCGTCGCTCTGGTGAATGTTTTCCAGCATTTCCAACACGGCCTGGTTGGCGCCGCCGTGCGAGGGACCGGACAGCGCGTTGATGCCGGCCGCGATCGAGGCGAACAGGTTGGCCTGCGCGGAGCCGACCGTACGCACCGTCGAGGTCGAGCAGTTCTGCTCGTGGTCGGCGTGCAGGATCAGCAGCAGGTCCAGCGCGGCCCGCGCGGTTTCGTTGACCTCGTACGGCTCGGCCGGGAAGCCGAAGGTCAACCGGAGGAAGTTTTCCACCAGGCCAAGGGAGTTCTCCGGATAGAGGAACGGCTGGCCGACCGACTTCTTGTACGCGTACGCGGCGATCGTCGGCAGCTTGGCCAGCAGCCGGATGGTGGACAGCTCCACGCTCGCCTTGTCGGTCGGGTTGAGGTTGTCCTGGTAGAACGTGGAAAGCGCGTTGACCGCGGAGGCGAGCACCGGCATCGGATGCGCGTCGCGCGGAAAACCGTCGAAGAACCGCTTCAGGTCCTCGTGCAACAGCGTGTGGTGGCGGATCTGGCTGTCGAATTCGGCCAGCTGCGCGGCGGTCGGCAGCTCGCCGTAGATGAGCAGGTAGCTGACCTCCAGGAAGGAGGACTGCTCGGCCAGCTGCTCGATCGGATAGCCGCGGTAACGCAGGATGCCGGCGTCGCCGTCGATGTAGGTGATCGCGGACTGACAGGAGCCGGTGTTCACGAAGCCGGTGTCCAGTGTCACCAGGCCGGTCTTCGCGAGCAGTTTGGAGGAGTCGATCCCGGAGTTGCCTTCGGTCGCCGGGATGATCGGCATCTCGAGCTCGCCGCCCGGGTAACGAAGGACGGTGGTGCTCTGGTCTGTCATCAAGGGGCCTTTCGTCCAGGGCGGGGAGGGTCCAGATCGTGGAGGGAACTCCCCTTCATAAGACCTACGCGCCGGTAACGCACGCAGGTAGAACGCTACTCGTCCGGCCACCCGGCGGCACCTCTACCAGAGCCGGCAGTCCGCTTTGCCGGGTGTGATTTTTCTCCAACGCACAGCCGGTAACTGTCCTGCTAGGACCGATTCTGTGGATAACGTGTGAGCGCCGTGGCCAGCTCAGCGGCGGTCGGTGGGTCGGCACCCTCACGCGTGCATGTCAGGGCCGCCGCGACCACCGCGGCGCGTACGGCCGGACCGACCGCGTCGGCGAGTCCGCTTTCGGCCAGCGCGCGCGACAAACCGGGACCAAGCGCGCCGGCGCCGGCCAGGCCGTGCAGCAGCGTACCGGCGAAACTGTCGCCGGCGCCGACGGTGTCGACCAGCTCGATCTTCGGCGCCGCCACCGAGATGTGCTCGTCGCCGGCGACCGCCTCGGCGCCGTCGCCGCCGCGGGTCAACACGACCAGCGCTGGTCCGGAAGCGGCCCACTGCGCCACCGCGGCCGACGGATCACGACTTGGATAAAGGTGGTCGAGGTCCTCGTCGCTGACCTTCACCAGCTGCGACATCCCGACCAGCCGCTCGACCGTGGCGGTCACCTCCGGACCGGTGCCGACGATCGAGGGCCGAAGGTTGGGGTCGAAGGCCAGCGTGACCGGCCCGGCGACACGTTGAGCGAACGCGGCGATGGCAGCCGCGCCCGGCGGCTGGAGCGCCGCGATCGAGCCGATCAGCAGCGCGCGTACGGAATCCGGAAGTTTCTCCGGCAACTCGCCCGGCTGCCACTGCCAGTCGGCCGTGCCGGTGACCCAGAAATCGTACGAGGCGCGGCGCTGGTCGTCGAAGGACACGACCGCCAGCGACGAAGGTTGCGCCGCCTGCACCAGAAAACGGCCGTCGACGCCGTCGCTGGCCAGTCTTTCCCGGATCTGCCGGCCAAAAGCGTCCGAGCCGATCCGCGCCAGCAACGCCGTCGGCGTGCCGAGCCGCGCGGCCGCGACGGCGGTGTTCGCCCCACTGCCGCCGAGAATCGGCTGCAGCAGGCCGTCGCCGGCGGGTACGAGATCGACGATGTTCTCGCCTATGACAGCGATAACCGGAGAACTCATGGAACCTGGTCGAAATCGACGAGCGAGTACGCCTTCAGCTTGGTCAGCGAGTGCCAGCTGTCGATCACCCGGATCGTGCCGCTCTTGGACCGCATCACCAACGAGTGCGTCGCCGCGCCGCCGCGCCGATACCGTACGCCGCCGAGCAGGTCGCCGTCGGTGACGCCGGTCGCGCAGAAGAAGACGTTGTCGCCGCGTACCAGGTCGTCGGTGCGCAGCACGCGGTCGAGGTCGTGGCCGGCGTCCAGCGCCTTTCGCCGCTCGGCGTCGTCGCGCGGCCACAGCCGGGCCTGGATCTCGCCACCCATGCATTTGAGCGCGCAGGCGGCGATGATGCCTTCCGGCGTGCCGCCGATGCCCATCAGTACGTCGACCGAGGTGGTGTCGCGTGCCGCGGAGATCGCGCCGGCCACGTCGCCGTCGGAGATGAACTGGATGCGAGCGCCGGTCTCGCGCACCTGTTTCACCAGGTTTTCGTGCCGCGGCCGGTCCAGGATGCAGACCGTCACGTCGCCGACGCCGGTGTCCTTGGCCTTCGCGATGCGCTTGATGTTCTCGGCGACCGGCGCGGTGATGTCGACGACACCGGCGCAGTCCGGGCCGACCGCGAGCTTTTCCATGTAGAACACCGCGGACGGGTCGAACATCGCACCGCGTTCGGACAGCGCCAGCACGGCGATCGCGTTTGGCATGCCCTTGGCCATCAACGTCGTGCCGTCGATCGGGTCGACCGCCACGTCGCACTCCGGACCCGTGCCGTCGCCGACCTGCTCGCCGTTGTAGAGCATCGGTGCGTGGTCCTTCTCGCCTTCGCCGATGACCACGACACCACGCATCGAGACGCCGTTGATCAGCTGCCGCATCGCGTCGACGGCCGCGCCGTCGCCGCCGTTCTTGTCGCCGCGGCCGACCCACCGGCCGGCCGCCATCGCGGCCGCCTCGGTCACCCTGACCAGCTCGAGCGCCAGGTTGCGGTCCGGTGCCTCCGGGTTGCGTACGGTCGGGTCGCCCTGGTGGGTCCCCAGGTCGGCCGGGTCCGGACCGTTGCCGCCGACGCGGCCGTGCTCATTCACTTTCTGCCTCCCCAGTGTCTGGCTAGCAGCTTAGAGGTCGCGCAGATACGGGAGCGGGCGATTGCCGAGCCCGGGCGCCGCCTGCCGGCACCGACGGGACCAGCCAAAGTAGCGCTGCTACGACGGCCGGCCCCGCGGCACCGGCAGACGACGCCTGGATCTCGACTCGCACCCACTCCCGTATCTGCGCGACCTCTTATGGGGTGGTCGTACGGTTAGGGAGTGAGCAGCTCATCCGTCCCGTCCCGGGCCAACCCCATGTTGCGCAACATGGCGCTCAGCCTCGGGCTCCTGCTGGTGCCGATCGTCGCGCTCGTGCTGATCTGGCAGTGGCTCTCCGGCGGTCCGGCGACCGTCGACCCGTCGTCCGCGTACGACCAGGCACGCGCCGCCAACCGCTATCCGGTGCTGGAGGCGCGCGGCCTGTCCAACTGGTCGGTGACCCGCGCCGATGTGACGCTGGGCAGCGGCGGCACGGCGACGCTGCGGGTCGGCTTCATCAGTCCGACCGGCGGTCCGGCGCGCCTGGTGCAGAGCGACGTGGCCGTGACGACGCTGCTGCCGGACGAACTCGGCGGCGTACGCCCGCCGGTCGGTGCGCGTACGGTCGGCGGCCGCGACTGGCAGGTCTACACCGGCCGCGACAAGGAGCGCGCGCTGGTCTACCAGCAGCCGAAATACACCGTGCTGGTGATCGGCCAGATGCCGGACTCCGAGCTCAACGCCCTAGCCGCCTCGCTGCGCGCTTAGGCGTTGCGCGCGGCTCGCGCCGCGTCGAGTTTCTTGCGTGCGCCGTCGAGCCACGACTGGCAGGCGTCGGCCAGTGCCTCGCCGCGTTCCCACAGCGCCAGCGACTCCTCCAGCGGCACGCCGCCGGTCTCCAGCTTCTGTACGACCTGCGCGAGCTCGGCGCGAGCCTGCTCGTAGGACAGCTCGGCGATGTCGGCGTTGGGTTCAGCCACAGGTCCGATCGTACGGCTCACATCACCGCGGCGAGTCGCCGCGCGACCGTCACGGCGTTGGCCGACCAGTCGGCCGGCTTGGAACCGTCCAGCGCGGGGTCGAGGCCATAGTCGACGACGACGGCGGCGTTGCCTTTCACGAAGACGACGCGAGCCTCCCAGGGGCTCACGCACCATCCCACGTACGCCAGATCGCCGACGCCGGTCAGCGTCCTCACGTCTTTCAGCGCCTTTCTGGTAACCGCCACCGCGGCCGCCGCCGCCACCGTCCCGGAGACCATTTCCTGTTTCTCCGTGGGAAAAACGGTGATGATCACCCAAAGGCTCGACGTCTGGCCGCTGTCCAGCGACGCGCCATCCCAGACGCACTCGTGCTGGTAGGCCTTCGGTCGCTGGTCCTCTCGGCAGCTCACCTCGGCGGTGCCGCCGGAGGCGCCCACCTTGGCCGCGTCGGCCGGCATCACCTGGTCAGGACGCATCGCGTCGTGATATCGGTCCGGTGTGCCGCGGACGCCCATGTAGAGGCCGGTGCCGACGAGCACGACGCCGGCGACCAGGCACAACACGATCAACAGGCCGCCGAGTCCGATGCCGATCCACAGGCCCTTACGGCGCGGCTTCGGCGGTGCCTCCGGCGGCGGTGGCGCGAGCTGAAAGTCGCCGGGCCGTGGCACCGGCGGCGGTGTGTCGTTCATGTGCTCCCCGTTTCTCCAACCGCATGCCGGAGCGTGCCCGACCAGGAGAACCGGCGCCATCGGCTGATCGGTCAACGCAGCCGGCGGACCATTTCCCGCGCGACCCGGTCGCTGGCCGACCGCCAGCCCGCCGGCGCGATGTCGGCGGTGGCGGCGACCGACAGCCGCTCGGTGTAGGTCGCCTGCACGGTCACGTTGGAGATCGCCACCGCGGTCACGACTTTGTCGGCCGTACGGTCGAAACCGCTGAAGGCGCGATCGCCGAGTTTGGGGATGTCGGTGACGTCGGACAATGTCGTACGCAGTCGTGCCAGGTCCGCCAGCGCCGCCGCGGCACCGCTGACTTTCTGGGCGCTGGTGGGGAAAAAGCGGACGGTCGCGGTCAGCTGACGGATGCCCGTGCCGGTGCCGCTCTGCCAGATGCACAGCCGCCATTTCTGCACGACCAGGTCGTGGACGGCGTCACAGTAGGGCTCGCTCGCGTCCGGGATGACGATCGCGAGCGAGTCGGCGCTGACGAGTTTTCGCGGCTCGGTGGGGAAAGTCTGGAACCGGTCGTTGCTGGCCGGGGTGGAATGCAGCAGCAGTCGTACGCCGGCCACCGCCAGCACCGCGAGCGCGGCGACACAGGCGAGCGCGACCAGCCAGCCGGGGATTTTCCAGTGCCGGCGCGGTGGGGCGGGTGCGATGTCCGGCGGCCGGTAGTCCTCCGGCCGGAAGCTCATCCCGGCTCCACCGTGGCGGTCAGCTCACCGTCGGCCAGCCGCAGCCGTACCGTGTCACCACTGTCCACATCGGACGGTTGGCGGACGACGTGACCGTCTTTCCGTTGTACGACCGCATATCCGCGCTCCAGCGTCGCCGCGGGAGAGAGCGATACGACCCGCGCGCGCAGGTGCTCGATGTCGGTGCGGGCCGACTCCGTACGGTGCTCCAGCACCCGGGCCGCGCGGTCGGTCAGCGCGCGGATCTGGTCGGCCAGCTGGTCGAGCAGCACCTCAGGACGCGCGAGCGCCGGCCGTGAGCGTACGGCGTCGAGCCAGGACCGCTCGGCGTCCAGCCGGTTGTTGACCGCGCTGTCCAGCCGGCCGCGGGCGACCGCGATCCGGTCGCGTTCCTCCGACCAGTCCGGCACGATCCGCTTGCCGGCGTCGGTCGGGGTCGAGCAGCGTACGTCGGCGACCAGGTCGAGCAGCGGGCTGTCCGGCTCGTGGCCGATCGCCGACACCACCGGCGTGCGGCAGCGGAAGACCGTACGGATCAGCGCCTCGTCGGAGAAGGGCAGCAGGTCCTCGACGCTGCCGCCGCCGCGCGCCAGCACGATCACGTCGACCTGCGGATCGGCGTCGAGCGCTTCCACCGCCTCGATGATCTGCGGCACCGCCGACACGCCTTGCACGGCGACGTTCTCGATCCGCAGCTCGACCGCCGGCCACCGAGCGCGCGCGTTGGTGACGACGTCTCGCTCGGCGGCGGACGCGCGGCCGGTCACCAGGCCGACGCGGTTGGGCAGGAACGGCAGCCGGCGCTTCAGCTCGGCGGCAAACAAGCCTTCCGCGGCCAATGCCCGCTTGAGCCGCTCGATCCGCGCGAGCAGCTCGCCGATGCCGACCGCGCGGAACTCGTCGGCGCGCAGCGACAGCGTGCCGCGTGCCGGATAGAAGTCCGGACGCGCGTGTACGACGACGCGTACGCCTTCGGCCAGCGGCGTCTCACAGGCGTCGGCGACCGAGACCTTGCAGGTCACCGGCAGGCTCATGTCGACGCTCGCGTCGCGCAGCGTCAGGAAGACGACACCGCCGCCCGGCCGGCGGGACAGCTGGGTGATCTGGCCCTCCACCCACACGTCGCCGAGCCGGCCGATCCACTGGCCGATCTTGGCGCTGACCAGCCGGACCGGCCACGGCTCGTCCGGCGTACTGCGGGTGCCATCACTCACGTCCCCCAGCCTATGGCCAGAGCAGGACCTACGATGGAGGCCATGTCTTCGCCGAGGAAGCGTGTCCTGCTCGCCAAGCCCCGCGGCTACTGCGCCGGCGTCGACCGGGCCGTGGTGACGGTGGAGAAGGCGCTGGAGCTGTATGGCCCGCCGGTGTACGTACGCAAGCAGATCGTGCACAACAAGCACGTCGTCGAGACGCTGGAGAAGCGCGGCGCGATCTTCGTCGACGAGACGTCCGAGGTGCCCGAGGGCGCCATGGTCGTCTTCTCCGCGCACGGCGTGTCGCCGGCCGTCCACGCCGAGGCGGCGGCGCGCAACCTGACCACCATCGACGCGACCTGCCCGCTGGTCACCAAGGTGCACAAGGAGGCCAAGCGGTTCGCCGACGACGGCTACCAGATCCTGCTGATCGGCCACGAAGGCCACGAGGAGGTCGAAGGCACCGCAGGCGAGGCGCCGGAGGCGACGCAGCTGGTCGACGGGCCGGCCGGCGTCGCCGGTGTGCAGGTCACGGACGAGAACAAGGTCGTCTGGCTGTCCCAGACCACGCTGTCGGTGGACGAGACGATGGAGACCGTCGACCGGCTCAAGCAGCGCTTCCCCAACCTGCAGGCACCGCCGTCCGACGACATCTGCTATGCCACCCAGAACCGGCAGGTCGCGGTGAAGCAGCTGGCGCCGGACTGCGAGCTCGTACTCGTCGTCGGCTCGACCAACTCCTCCAACTCTGTCCGCCTGGTCGAGGTGGCCAAGGACGCGGGCGCCGACGACGCACGGCTGATCGACTACGCGCACCAGATCCGCGACGAGTGGCTGGACGGCGTGACGACCGTCGGCCTGACCAGCGGCGCCTCCGTACCGGAGATCCTGGTCGCCGAGGTCCTCGACCTGCTGGCGCGGCGCGGCTACGACCTGGTCGAGGAGGTCACCACCGCGGACGAGCGGCTGACCTTCCAGCTGCCGCAGCAGATCAAGCGCGACCTACGAGCCGCACAGGCCTGACCCCGCCAAACCTGTCGGCCCGCGCGCCACACTAATTTTCCGGGGGCCCAAAATCCGCCGATGACGTAATCGGAATCCGATTGCGTCATCGGACCCGTGCTGACCTGCGGTTTTCCCTCGGCCGGTGACAATCGGACACCGGCCTCGGTGACCGATTGTCACCTTGTTGACCTTCTGAATCGATCCGTACGGTCAAGAAGGTCGCATTCGGGGGTGAAAGCCGGTGTCCGAATGGCAGTCATTATGACAAAACCGCAGGTCAGCGGTCATCAGACGACGCAATCGGGATCCGATTGCGTCGTCTGACAGGAAGCTGCACGGAGGGGACCCCTCCCGGAGCGGGCGGCCAACAATGGCGGCCTCCGTACGCTCCGCGAGGAAGGCATCACGATGGACCGCCAGACGATGGCTGCTCCGGACATCCCGCCGGTGGACCGGTCACGCGACGCGCTGGCCGTCGCGCTCGGCAACGCCTCGATGCTCGGAGCCGGCTATCTGATGCTCGGCCGGCTGTGGCTGGCGCTCGGTACGACGCTGGCCAGCGGACTGCTGGTCATCCTGATGGCGACGGTGTTGCCGTACGTCTGGTTCGAGGCGCTCGTCATCCTCTGGTGGCTGGCTCTGATCGCACACGGATGGTTGTTGGCCGGCGGCTACACGCACCTGGTCGCCTCGCGTTTCCACCGGCTGGTCGCCGCCTCGGTCACGGTGCCGTTGTTGTTGTGCGTCGTGGTGCTTCGCGCCGACGCCTTCGTCATCAACTGGGGCTTCTCCGACGCTCGCCGGCATGGCGACTGCGCGCAGGCCCTGAAGATCGACGGCCGGATCTGGCTCGGCCACCGGGTCGCCGACGCGCCGCTGATGGCCGCCGACGACAACACGGCGCGGATCTGCTGGCGGCTGCAGGAGGCGCGCCGGCAGCTCGCGTCGGCGCTGAGCAGCGGCGACACCGCCGACCTGGAGTCGGCTTATCGCGGCATGGAAAGGATTCTCAGCAAGGCACCGGGACACGAGCGGATGGTGCAGGTCGTGCTCGACCCGTTCCTGCGCGGCATTCCGGCCAAGTCCCCGTGCGTCACCGCCGCGATCACCGACTGGCTCGGCCAGCGGTTCGAGAGCCACGACATGCTCGACCGCTCGACTCCGGTCGCCCGCCGAGCCGCGCCGGCCGCGCTCGCCGGCTGCGGCGACATCCTGCTCGCCGCCTCGGCCTTCGCGTCGGCGCGCGGCCGCTATCAGCAGGTGATCGACCAGTATCCGTCCAGTCCGTTCCTCGCCAAGGCGCAGGACGGCGTACGGCGGGCCACTCTGGCGATCGAGCTGGCGGACGTACGCGGCCTCATCGCGGACACCAGCGGCACCGGCTATTGCGACTATCCGGCGGCGTACAGCGGCGCACCGCCGTACAGGAAGGGTTACAACCGCACGGTCTTCCTCGGCGACGACACCTACACCCAGCACCTGCCGGCCGGCTGGCGGACCACCGACGCCGCCAACGCGACGCTGGTGGCGTGCGCCGGCGAGGCGGAGTTCGGCTCGGCCGTGCGGACCTGTCCGTATCGCGACCTGACCACCGGAGCCGGCTCGTACGTGACGTTCTACCGCGTGTCGGTGCCGATCAAGGCGTACGAGCTGCGCACCGGCAACCTGGTCGTCAACACCAAGGTGCAGATCGGCGGATCGAGCTGTCCGGATCGCCTGCACACCGCCGACCTGCAGCTGTTCGTCACGCCGTCGGCCTCCGACATCGAGGACGCCTTCCGACCGATGATCACTCGTACGTAGCGGTGCGGTGAGTGAGCGCGGCCACCGTACTCACCGCCAGCAGGACGGCGCCGATCGCGAGTCCGGCCGGTACGCCGCCAGCCCGGTCGGAGAGCAGGCCGGCCAGCAGCGGACCGCAGCACTGGCCGAACGCGAAGGCGATCGTCAGGCCGGCGATCGCCCTTCCCCAGTGGCTCGGCGGCAGGACCAGCTGAGCGCAACCGGTGACCGCGGTGACCACGCTGAGGAACGCGCCGCCGAAGAGCACCGCCGAGGCGAACCACGCCAGCGGACCCGGCACGACGACGAGCAAGGCGGCACCGATCGTCGTGAAGCCGAGCGTCAGGGCCGCAGCGTATCGCCCACGCAGCCGGCCGAGCAGCGGACTGGCGGCCACGCTCAGGCCGACCCCGCACAGGCCGAGGACCAGCCAAAACGCCGTGATCGTCGGCGGTCGCGCGCCAGCCGCGGTGATGAAGGCGATCACGAAGGTCATGTATGCGGTGTAGCCGGCGCCGTAAATGCCGTAGGCCACCAGCAGCGACACCAGCGGCCGGAACGGCATCCGGCCGCGCGCGCGGTTGCTGGCGACGGCGGCCGGCAGCTGGCGCGCGGCCAGCACGGTGAGCACCAGGCCGGCCAGGCACAGCACGCCGAGCATGACCCAGGCCAGCTGCCAGCCGTACGCGCTGACCACCGGCGGCACCGCCACGCCGGACACCGCGATGCCGATGCCTGGTCCGGTGAAGTAGAGGCCGAGGCAGAGCGCCGCGCGCCGTGGTGGCAGGTCGGCGGTGATCGCCGCGGTCAGCGCACCGCCGGCGATGAACGCGACCGCACCGGCGATGCCGCTGGTCAGGCGCAGAACGAGCAGGACGGGCACCAAGTTGGTCGCGGCCGCGGCGAGCACGGCGACGGCGCTCACGACCAGCGCGATGAGCAGCGCTCGGCGCTGGCCGAGCCGCGCCGCGACCGGTGCGGCGAGCAGCGCACCAGCCAGATAGCCGAGCGCGTTGACGGTGTTGAGCAGGCCGGCGGTCGCGTACGACCAGTGCAGATCGGCGCGCATCGCCGGCAGCACCAGTGCGTACGCGAACCGGCCGAGGCC
The DNA here is from genome assembly GCF_010993745.1 of Fodinicola acaciae. NCBI lineage: Bacteria > Bacillati > Actinomycetota > Actinomycetes > Mycobacteriales > Fodinicola > Fodinicola acaciae. The sequence continues at coordinate 1,084,086 of NZ_WOTN01000003.1, read as the reverse complement.
GTTGACCGCCGCCGAGGCGGCGGTGAGGCCGGCGACCAGCAGGACGAGCGTGCCAGCCTGGTTTTTCGTCGCGCTGGAGCACTCTTCGACGGCCATGACGCCACCGTACGAGCCGGACAGTTCGGACCTCGCCGAAAAGTGGCTCACCTCACCGCGGTCCGAATTTTGGCCCCCCGAATCCACACTGACATCGCGCGGCGACAGTTTCGGCCCGCACATCCGCCGCGGCCAATGAGCGCCTACGAGACGCGGTGGTCGAGATCCTCGAAGGCGAGCAGCTGCTCGCTGGCGGAGGCGACCAGCTCCGGCGCCGACACCGCGCGCGGCGTGCGGTCGATCTGCGTCGGCTCCGGCAGGTGGTCGTCACTGACCTTCAGCTCGGCCAGCCGCCGCGCCGACACCAGCACACGACCCTCCAGCGAGCCGACGCTCTGGTTGTACGCCTTCACCGCGCCGTCCAGCGCGTTGCCGAGCCGCTCCACGTGACCGCCCATGGTGGCCAGCCGGGAATACAGCTCCTTGGCCAGCGACTGCACCTGGCGCGCGTTCTTCGTCAGCGCGTCCTGCTTCCAGGCGTACGCGATCGTGCGCAGCAGCGCGATCAGCGTGGTCGGCGTCGCGATGACCACGTGGTTCTCGGTCGCGAACTCCACCAGCCCCGGATCGGCCTCCCAGGCGCTGGCCAGCAGCGTCTCGCCGGGCATGAACATCACCACGAACTCGGGACTGTCGTCGAAGGAGTCCCAGTAAGCCTTGTCGGCCAGCTTCTTCACGTGGTCGCGCACCGCCTTGGCGTGCGCGACCAGCTTGGCCTGCCTGGCCTCGGTGTCGCCGGTCTGCGCGGCCAGGAACGACTCGTATGGCACCTTGGCGTCGATCACCACCGACTTGCCGCCGGCCAGCTGGATCACCACGTCCGGCCGCTGCACGCCGTCGGCGGTCTTCACCGTGTGCTGCTCGGAGAAGTCGCAGTGCTCCACCATCCCGGCGGCCTCGACGATCCGGCGCAGCTGCATCTCACCCCACCGGCCGCGGATCTGCGGCGCTCGCAGCGCGGACACCAGCTGGGCGGTCTCCCGCCGCACGCCCTCGCTGGTGCGGATCATCTCCGCGACATGCGTCTTGAGGCCGGCGTATTCGGTCGTACGCTCCTTCTCCAGCTGCCGGGCCCGCTCGTCCAGCCGCTTGAGCTGCTCGGCCAGCGGGTCGACCAGCGCCTTGATGGCCTGCTCGCGCTGCGCGAGGTCGCCTTTGGCCGCCGTGGTGGCCTGGCTGAACCGCTCGCTGGCCAGCCGGATGAAGCTGTCGTTGTTGGACCGCAGCGCGTCGGCGGCCAGCGACCCGAACGCCTCACGCAGCCGCCGCTCCACGTCGGCCGCGCTCGCGCGCTCGTGGTCCAGCGCGGTCTGCAGCGCGGCGGCCTGCGCGTGCGCGGCGGCCGACCGCTGCTCGGCGACGCTGGCGCGGTGCTCGGCCGCGCCAGCGCGCTGCTCGGCGGCCTGCGTGGTCCGCTCGCCGGCCGTACGCACCGACTCGACCTGCGCGCGCACGCCTTCCAGCTCGGCGCGCGCCGCGTCACGCTCGGCGAACACGGCGGCCGCGCGCGAGCGGCCGGCGAGCATGCCGATCACCACACCGGCGAGAGCGCCGAGAAGCAGACCGACGACGACTGCGGCGACAATGTCCATGCCTCGATCCTGAACCGGGGGACCGACAGAATCGACGACCTCCGCTGGCGTGTCGCCGCGAAACGCTACTTCCTGCGCATATCGTTGATGGTCGTCTTCGCCTTGTCGACCGCCTCGGCGACCTTCGGCCTGGCCTTGTCCACCGCCTCCGCGACATGCGGTTTGGCCTTGTCGACGGCTTCCTTGGCCTTGTCGACGCCCTTGGCCACCACCGGTTTGGCCTTGTCGACCGCCTCGGCCACGTGCGGTTTGGCCTTGTCGACGGCTTCCTTGGCCTTGTCGATGCCCTGGTTCACCACCGGGGCCGCTTTCTCCGCCAAGTCCTTCGCCGCGTCTCGCGCCTTGTCGAGAAAACTCATCGTCCGCCTCTTTCCGGCCGGGATATCCACTCTATGGGGTACGCGGCCGGTTGACGGCAGGTCTCAGCTGTGCCACAGGTGCATCAGCGCGTACGCGCGCCACGGCCGCCACGCCGCGGCGCGCTCGGTCAGCGCCGCCGGATCCGCCGGCAGGCCGTGTGCCTCCGCCGCGCGTTTGATGCCGAGGTCGGTCGGCAGGAACGCGTCGGGATCGGCCAGCGCGCGCATGGCCACATAGCCGGCCGTCCACGGTCCGATGCCAGGCAGCGCGCACAACGCCTCGGTCACCTCGTCCACGGCCGCGGCTGGATGGAGGTCGACGCGACCGTCGGCCACCGCGGCGCCGAGGGCACGGATCGTACGTTTCCGCGACTCCGGCATCGGCAGCGCCTCGTCCGGCGCGGCGGCCAACGCCTCCGCGATCGGAAACACGTGCGTCAGCGCGCCATCCGGCTCCGCCAGCGGCTCGCCCAGCGCGGCGACCATCTTGCCGAGCACCGTACGGGCCGCGGACACCGAGATCTGCTGGCCGACGACCGCGCGTACGGCGATCTCCAGGCCGTCGACGGCACCCGGCACGCGTACGCCTGGCCGCTTGAGCACCAGCGGCTCCAGCGCCGGATCGGCGGACAGCGCCGCGTCGACCGCGACCGGATCGGCGTCGAGGTCATACAGCCGCCGTGCTCGCCACACCGCGGTGGACAGGTCGCGCAGGTCGGCCAACCGCAACGTGCACTCGACGTATCCGGGCATCGGCGTCAACGCCATCGTCGCCATGCCGTGCGGCAGCCGGAGCGCGCGTTTGTACGTGGCGCCGGTCCACTCCTCGATGCCGGTGACCTGGCGTGCCTTGAGAAAGTCGGCCAGTCCGTCGGCGTCGAACGGCGGCCGGTAGGGCAGCCGTACGGTGATGCCGCCGGGCGCCGACTCGCTGCCGCGGAACTTGCCGCGCAGCTGTGTCGGCGTGGCCGCGAACACCTCGCGGATCGTGTCGTTGAACTGCCGGATGCTCGCGAAACCCGACGCGAACGCGATGTCGGCGAAGGGGATTTTCGTTGTCTCGATGAGTACGCGCGCGGTCTGCGCTCGTTGCGCGCGGGCGAGCGCGAGCGCGCCGGCGCCGAGCTCGGCGACCAGCTGGCGGTGCAGGTGCCGCTCCGTGTAACCCAGCCGCGACGCCAGTCCGGTCACTCCGTCGCGCTCGACCACGCCGTCGCCGATCAGCCGCATCGCCCGCGCCACCAGGTCGGCGCGGGTGTTCCACTCCGGCGAACCCGGAGCCGCGTCCGGCCGGCAGCGCAGGCACGCGCGAAAGCCGGCCTTCTGCGCAGCCGCGGCCGTGGGGTAGAAGCTCACGTTCACGCGGCGCGGCGTCATCGCCGGACAGGACGGCCGGCAATAGATGCCGGTCGTCTGGACGGCCATCACGAACCAGCCGTCGAACCGGGCGTCGCGACTGCTCACCGCGCGATAGCAGATGTCGAGATCGGGCATGGGGCTCACGACGTCCATGCTGGCCCCGCCGGCCGCCGTACGCTAGCGGTTAACGGACGTCTCGATGGCTGACTGACTGGCGCGAGTGTTGTTCATCGTTTCATGACAGCCGCGGCATCTCGGCCCGCCGGTAGGTGTGGATCGAAACGCCGGTGGTCGACGTTTCAGCCTCGACCAGCTCCAAGCCGACCGGCGTGCCGCCGGCGAAGAGCCGCTTTCCGCTGCCGACCACGATCGGATATACCAACAGTACGAACTCGTCGAGCAGTTCGTTTTCCAACAGCGGCTGGATCAGCGTGCTGCTGCCCCAGACACTGATCTGCGCGTACTGGGCTCTGAGCTTGGCCACCTGTTCGACCAGATCACCGCGCAGCAAGGTCGTGTTGTTCCACTCGACTGTCCGTAATGTGCGTGATGCTACATATTTCGGTTGGCTGTTGAGTTTTCGCGTCCGCGCGTCCGGATCGGCTGTCGGCCAGAAGCTCGACAGCAGCTCGTACGCGCGGCGTCCCAACAACAACGCGTCGGCGGCAAGCACGGACTTGAAAACGCGCCTCTCGACGACGGCATCACCGTACGGCTGGGTCCAACCACCAAGATCGAACCCGCCGTCACGATCCTCGTCACGAAAGCCCGGCGCCTGGATCACTCCATCGACGGTGACAAATGCGGTCACCACGATCTTACCCATCTGCGGTTCCTTCCTCTCGGTGCAAGCGTCCACCGCAGAGTTGGCATGGTCGTCATCAGAACGAGTGATTTCCGGCCCGCACAGTCCAGAAAAACTCACCAGGACCGCGCCGGCGTCGTTGGCGGCCTGTGGCCACGTGTCACGTGTCCGCGAGTTTCGTTCCTACAAAGGAAGAATTCACGACCCGGGCCGGTGCCGGTCCACGACGATGTCCGGCCTGTTGGCGTAGGAGAGCAGGTTCCTATCGACAGACATCGGTGGTGCACCTGGTCGTCACCGCCTGGAGAGTGTCCGTAGACTGGACGGTTGTGAGTCTCACCCTCGGTATCGTCGGACTGCCAAACGTCGGCAAGTCCACGCTGTTCAACGCGCTGACGAAGAACAACGTGCTCGCGGCCAACTATCCGTTCGCCACCATCGAGCCAAACGTCGGTGTCGTACCGCTGCCGGACGCGCGGCTGGACAAGCTGGCGGAGCTGTTCGGCTCGGCCAAGACCGTGCCGGCCACGGTGTCCTTCGTGGACATCGCCGGCATCGTCAAAGGCGCCAGCGAGGGGGAGGGGCTCGGCAACAAGTTCCTCGCCAACATCCGGGAGGCCTCGGCGATCTGCCAGGTCATCCGTGCGTTCTCCGACCCGGACGTGGTGCACTTCGCCGGCAAGGTCTCGCCGGCCGACGACATCGAGACGGTCAACACCGAGCTGATCCTCGCCGACCTGCAGACGCTGGAAAAAGCGTTGCCGCGGTTGGAGAAGGAAGCGCGGATCAAGAAGGACACGGTGCCGTACGCTCAGGCTGCGCGGCAGGCCAACGACCTGCTGGAAGAAGGCGTGACGCTGTTCGCAGGAGCCAAGGACGCCGGCATCGACACCAGCCTGTTGCGCGAGCTCAACCTGCTCACGACCAAGCCGTTCCTCTACGTCTTCAACGTCGACGAGGAGGAGCTCGGCGACGAGACTTTCCTGGACTCGCTGCGCAAACTCGTCGCGCCGGCGGAGGCGATCTTCCTGGACGCGAAGGTCGAGTCGGAGCTGTCCGAGCTGCCGGAGGAGGAGGCCGCCGAGCTGCTGGAGGCCATCGGCCAGCCCGAGCCGGGCCTGCGCCAGCTGGCACGCGTCGGCTTCGCCACGCTCGGCCTGAAGACCTACCTGACCGCCGGCCCCAAGGAGTCGCGTGCCTGGACGATCCCGATCGGCGCGACCGCGCCGGAGGCCGCCGGCGTGATCCACACCGACTTCCAGCGCGGCTTCATCAAGGCCGAGGTCGTCTCGTACGACGACCTGATGGCCGCCGGCTCGATGGCGGCCGCCAAGGCCGCCGGCAAGGTGCGCATCGAGGGCAAGGACTACGTCATGGCCGACGGCGACGTCGTGGAGTTCCGCTTCAACGTTTGACGACGCCGGTACCACGTTCGGGTTAGATTTGGCAAACCCGCTGCTCAGAGAGGTTTCGGAGTCCGAAGGCTCTGTTCTCTCTTGACGCCCGTGCTGGTTTGGTGCTGACTTTGGACACCGCTCATCACCTAAGTTCACCTCTACCGTGCTGGTTTCGTGCTGGCTAGGAGTGATGAGGGCTCTGGAACAGTCGGCTCTGGTCGAGGTCGCTGTGTGTTATCGGCTTCGACACAGGATCGGCTAGGACTGCTGGAGCCAACAGCAAACCATCGCCACTTCAGCGTTGCTGGCGCCGGTGGATTCGGATCTACCTAGCGCCCTACTCGTGCTGCGTTAGCTCTCTCAGGCGCAGCAGATGGATCGACACGTGCCGACCAAAACACGGCCGCACGAGCCGTGCAACCTGGCCAGGAACTCGAACTGCACCAACTCACCCACTACGATGGCAGCAGCAACTGCCTTACCGATCTCATGTGTCGCAACCTGATGATCTCGAAGCTGATTCTTTGTTTCAGCAGGCGTTAGTAATGCTCAGGGCGCCAAGACGGCTATGGGCGGGAGTTCGAAGACAGAGCCGTCGCACCTGGCGTCCGCGTTCGTTGCGAGCCTGGACCGAATGGACATCGCGGCCATCGCGGGCGCACTGGGTCCACTTCATCGGCGTCAGCAGATGATTCTTCCCGTACGCGAGATACCGCGATAGTGTCCTTGCTCCATTGACGATTGGTCGTGATACCTCTTTGCTATTCATCGTCTATGATTTCGGCATCAGATGCCTTAGAGCGTAGTTGGCGTTTGCCGCTAATGAAGACCGTCACCAAGCCGACGATGTCCACTGTTCCCAGGATTGTTCCGGGGACAGGATTGCCGCTCAGAATAATCCATGTCGAAATAGCGAGGAACGCCAACGCGATGATGAGGGCTGAGGCTAAGCCAGCCCAAGCCAGATACGTCTCCTGGCGGTCGAGCCACATGATGTGGCGCTCGCTCGCTGGAACGCTCGGGTCGCGATGAACGGCCGGTAGGCGATGACCTTCACGTTCCTCAGTTGCTGACATCTGCTCCCCCGTCGACCGCGGATACCTCGTCAACGTATATTTGGTGAGCGTAGCCGCGGACTCGTATCTGCTCTGCGCGTGCGTATAGTTCGTGCGGGGATCGGCTTCGACGCGCAACAAACGACGAGGCGGAAAGATCAAATGCGCGACTTACGCCGCTGCGAAGACCGCGGAATGTTTGCCGCCATCTGCTCAAGTCCGCCTGTGCGACCGTGGCCAAATATCGACGCGTTCCTGAGGTTATCTCTTCGCGTCGAGTAGCCTGGACTCTAAGTGATTGTGTGAGCGCGTCGCCAAACCTGAACGACCACACAAGATTGTCAACGATGCTGACCCAGGCGGCGCCTCTTCGTCTGTCACGATCGACCAATGTCATCGCCTCCGCCCAAAGTCGCAGCAGGTCGTGCCTAACTTCGGGCTTGGCTTTCAGAGCTGTAAGGATCGATTCGAGAAGATGACGCCTCGGGAAGGCGGTTCCTTCCAGAACGTCATCCAGAGTCTGCTTAGAACGAGCAGCACCTAAGTCGACCATCTCGGAGAGCGTCGGATTGCCGGCTTCGACTCTCAACCGACGCAGCTGCGCCGCGAGTTCCATACGCAACGTACGGCTCGATGTGCCGGACCCGTCGTGCTTGGTCATGCGTTCATCCTGCCACTAGCGACCTGGTCCCGAACAGATTGCGCTGCGTCGCAACCGTCAAGCGAGTCGGCGTGTTCCCATGACCACCTCGCCGGCCGGGCGATCGCGAGTGGTGACACCTGGCCGCCGGCGACGAGGCAGAGGCCGACACCCGCCATCCCAGCTACTCATCGTGAGGCCACTGGTCTTCCTCGCTGTTGGTGATGGCGGGCAGTGTGGCTGCTCTTTGGCACGTTCTGGTGCGCTGCATTGCGCGCATCTGCTCTGCGGTCGCGTCCAGGACCACCGTTGACAACCGTGCGCTTCTCCTGCCGTGTTCACCGCCATCGCGGAGGTCATCCGCGCTCCCCGGAGAATCCAGGTCGGCCGGAAGGTTAGAGCCTGGCTCTGAGATGTGGATTGCACCGCCTGGCGCGGCGGGTGGTAGTTCCAGCTCGACAGAATATTGAGGTTAGCCCGTTGTCTTGGCCTGGCTGCTGGGAATGCCGACCGGCCAGACCAAGACACCGGTCGTTGGCTGTCAGGTTCACCTCGCGGCGATCGCGGTGGTGACCATCGAGCTGGTGACAACCCCGCTGACGGCGGCGAGTGTTTGGTCCAGGCCGAGCCACAAGAGCAGCTCCCGGACCCAACCGCCAGCAAGGCTGCCAACGATCATGGCGATAACCTGCTTCAACGTCATCCTCTTCCCTCCTTTCAATCGAGGAGATCGTGTCATCTCCACAAGGACTATCGCCTGGCAGACTCACGAACGCTACACCTCTGACCGGGCCAGTTTCGTGTAATCTCCAATGGGTGGAGGAGATCACGCAGCCCGGGACGATCGACGACCTCGTCGCGGACGCCGCGGCGGCCGGGTACTCGGTGCGGTCCCGCTCGATTCGCGACTGGTCCGAACGGGGTCTGCTGGATTACCCGGCGAAACGCTCCGCGGGCCAAGGCCGCGGATCCCGCCCCGCGCTCTATCCAGCACGTCAGCGGATGCTTCTGCTGACCCTGCTGCACCATCGACGAACCGGTCAGCGCATCCGCAGCCTCGCTCGGATCCCAGTCGGGCTGTGGTTGTACTGGGGCGAAGAGTACGTTCCGCTGTCCCAGGCCCGGCGTGCGTTCATGACCTGGCTTGGTGACTCGAAGGTAAACCTGGACATCGCCACCACAATCGGCAAGCAACTGATCAACCAGATGAGCCACCCCGACGCCACCCGCCAGGCGCGCGACCACCTGCTGGAGGTACTGACGAATGTCGGGTACACCGGCCGCCTTCCCGACGTGCCCGACCCGTACCAGCACATCGACGACGCGTTGCGTGCAGTGTTCGAGCCCGAGCTGCGGCAGCTGCGACGCGCAATCGGGCACCCCGACGCGCCGTTCACTACCGACGCGATCGTAGGGATCGTTCGCGCCCGCACGAACGCCACCGCGCGACTCAACGCGGGAGAGGTGACCGACGCTGAATTCCGGCAAGCACGCACCACTCACCTCATGCACCACGCCGACTACGCTCGCCGACAGCCCGTCCTCGCCGCGAGCGTTGATCCTGCCAGCAATCTCTATGAGAAGGCGGACATGGAAACTGCCCTCAACCACTGTTGCAGCGATCTGCTCACTGTTCTCGGGTTCCCGGCTCCCCGTACGAAGCCGTCCGACGAAAGCCGCCCGCCTACGTAGTTACCGTGTGAGAGTGGTCATCCAGATTTCCCCACCGACCTCAATCAGGCGTCGTATGCCGGCGTTGGCTCCGTTTCAACAAGGCCGGCAACTACGGACACCGCCGCTCAAGCCCGCCTTCGCACCATATCGGGACGCTCGAACGACGTCCGACAAACAGCGACGAAGCGACGTCTGCCGGCATGTGGTCAGACACCCGAGTGTCGTCTAACGGGAAAATGCTCAGGCGTGAATTGGACTGCCGTTTGCTGGGAGGATTTCGGCGGGTTCGCTCGCCAGCTCCGAGCTTCTGTGAAACCATCGGAGCCGGTTGGAACGTATGGGAAGTAGGCGTGAGCCTTTCGACCGTTACGGCTCGGCTGAAGGTGCTCCAAGCGCGGCAATGAGAGCTTGCATCGTCTCCTCGGACCTGACGACTCCCGCTGCAGCCAGCGACAATCGAGCGGCTGGTAGTCCAAGCACCGGATCGCCCACCTGATCCAGAACGTTGGTGACGCTGCGTGCATTTCGACACCCCGCGACGAGATCGTCGAATTCAGGGTCATTGTCTAGATCGCCGACGCACCCGAGAAGTGCAAGATTCGCCAGGACTTGCCTTGACTCTTCAGGTGTCGAACGCGACCGCGCTGCACCCAGCATCGCTGCATATTGCCACTTGGTCAGTTGGGACGGATCGGATTCCTTGATTGCGGCGTAAAGCCGAAGCAATGCGGTGACTGGCTCAGTCTGCCATATCCACCAGGAGGGACGTGACAAGGTCAAGGCTGCCGCCGCCGGAGCCCAGTCGTCCACCCGGGCCTGCTTAATAAGTTGGTCAAGCGTAATTGGAACGTCTGTTACATACTCAGCAACCAGTTCTTCCGTCACGCGGGATATGAACTGGATAACCTCGTCATCTTCTTCTGGTGTTTGCGCCAGTTCAATCCTGATGTCGCGTAGACCGTCCGCCATTGCCATCGTTGAGAACGTCTGGACGCCGACAGCGCGTGCCAATCGACGTACAGCGAGATCGTCACACCACAGTGGCACGTCTTCCTGTTTGGCGAGTTCGATCGAGGCTAGCCATGGCTCCCCTTGAATCATGGCTGGCATTTCCTCGAGCACCGACGACGGGTGGACGTCTCTGGTAGTCGTTCGCCGAATCGCTGCCTCCATCGCCTCGGTTCGTTCTCGCACGAGGCGGTATTCCTCGCTACTTTGTTCATAGAATACAGGCCGTTGAGCGCGGGCGTCCCACGCTAGCCTGCCGGGACTTGATCCGAGACTCTGCACCTCGATTGCTGCGCGCCGCACGTCGTCACGTCCGGCGCGAGGCAAGTGCATGGCGGTGACCTGGCCTGTGAGAATTTCTGAGTCTGTCAATCGGGAAAGAATCATCAATGTCGAGAGATCGACTGCAACCGGGCCCTCTCGCGCCGACATGGCGACGTTCATCTCCGCTTCATGTTCGCTTTCGTCGGCAGCGACGGCGACGAGCTGTCCCGCAGCTCGTCGCACAAGCGCTGACGTATAGGTCTTGCGGAACACCGTTGCCACAATTCCTGCAGGTAGACGGCCACGGGCAATACTGTCAACTAGATCGGACAGGTCAGGTGAAGCGGAGCGTCTGGTGATTTCCTCGATCGTTCTCAGCAGATCATCGGCTGAGGTGGACTCGATGACCTGAACGCCGGTGGCAGTTCCGTGTTCCTCAACTAGGGCGCCGAGCGCCTCGAACGCGCGTCGATGCAGCTCGCCTGAGACAACAGGGCGATTGTCATTCGAATGTCCCTCGGCGCGTTCGTCCAGTTGATCGCTATTAGAGTCAACATCCTCCGAATCACTCGCGTTGCCCTTCTCCGTCGCGCCACGTGTCACCGAGAGGAGAAGCGTCAGAAGGGAAGTCGCCAGAGCGGCATGATCGGAGAAGCGGGAGGCCAGCGCGATCGCTTCCGATGCGATGGCATCGTCCCATGGGACGTTCGCCATCGCGTGAGCCCACAACCGTGCATCGCTGGCTGATCGAATTTGTGGTTGATGGCGGGAGATTGTCGCGGCGGCTCGATCCTCGGCTGCTGCAGCGAGCTGCACTTCAATCAGCCCCCACACAACTGAATCTGGAGGATGGTCGTGCTCGGCGAGCGCCGCAGAAAGGATCGACTCCGCTATTGACCATTGACCAGAGTTGCCTGCGATGTGGGCTCGTCGCGTTGCGAGCATTACCCGCTCTGCCGGCCGGTCTTCAACCTGTAAGGCTTCACGAAGTGCGTCATCGGCGTGGTTGTCGGGATTCGAACTGAAAAGGAGCAGGGCGCGCTGAGTAAGGAAACGAGGGGAACGGAACCGCTCGAAGGATGCGCGGCAAGCCTCTGCCGCGTCGTCGAGACGATCCATGTCGATCAGCGTTTGGACAAGATATTCCGCCGCAGAGACGTCTTCAGCTGCCAGAGTGCGCAGTAATGCTAGACCATCTTCGGGATGGTCGTGGAGTACGACGAGCGCACGCGGCAGTCGATCGGCTCCAGGTGGAAGGATTCCGGCAGTTATCATCGGATAGAGGTGGTCGATGACATCGACGCCCAATGTCGCTAGGCGGTGTACGGCCTGGGCAATGCCTTCCCAGTCATTTTCAGCTTCGGCGCGCGTGAGATCGGCTTGCCAGAGTGCCATCGTGTCCGGCTCAGTCAGGGCAAGGAGTCCCAGCTGTACCTGAGTTACGCGATCCTGAAGATCCTCTGTCATTTGCGCCTGAATTGCCGATACTACATCTGAGGCGCCGCTCATATGCGCTGCTACCAGCGTGTTTCGCAGCAAGATAGGATCGGTTGCTTCCTCTGGCGTCGCGGTTCCATGCGGGGGCGGAAGAAGCCAACGTAATGCGAGACGATGCTCACCACGAAGCATGAGCGTTCGCGCGAGTTGCGCTAACAATTCATGGGTAGGTCCGCTCCATTGCCTGCGTTGGGTGACTGCGGCACTCAGCAGATCCGCGGCCCGGCGTAGGTCGTCGGCTTGTGCACCGCTGGTGATCGAGCGACGCCCATAAATCCGAGCTATACGAGCCATGCAGTCGGTGTCGGTCGGGTCAAGTTCCAGAGCCCGTTCGCAGTGACGTGCCGCCTTGCCTAGATCCTGAGCTCGGATCGCCTGTTCGGCGAGGAAGCTCTGAGCCGCCGCGTCCGTGCCTATTTCTGTACCTGCCGCCGCAAGGACAGTGTCAGTCCGCAATGGAGAGGCATCCCCTTCCGGGCGTTCAAGAATTGCCTCGACGATCGCGACAAGCACATCGCCGCCACCATGGCTCCGCGCCGATTCCAACAGCGTCCTCGCCCTGGCCCGATCCTCACCGACTACGTTCAACGCGGCGGCGGCGAGCCATATCCCGTTTCTATCGCTGCACGATTCCGCGGCGATTTCCAACGCGTCGGCGCTCTCGCGCATTGCGCCATGGTGGGCGCAGTAGGAGGCCAGCGCCCGCCAAGACCATGAGGTCGGGGTTTCCATCCAGAATGGCCGTGAGGTAATGAGTGCTTGAGCGGTACCGATTGGATTGCCTCGCCCCTCGGCAAGATGGAGCGCCAGGAGTGTTGCCTGAGACCCATTGCCGCCGTCCGTTTCGATCACGCGGCGGACGGGAGGCGGTAAGACCTCGAGATTGACGTCGAACCGCTCAGTCGCCCGCTGCTCCACGCCGCTGGCGGCTAACCGCCAAGCATCTGCCGCCGTGGCCAGTATCTGGTTCGGCGGAAGGGTGACCGCATACCCCTTCGGCGTTTTTCGCTCAGTTTCAGCACTAATGCGCTGCCAGTAGATCGCATCGTTCTCAAGGTCAACCATGACGACCATCACCGGTAGCGCGTGCCCCAGCCACAGTTGGCGCTCGCGCGATGAGTAGTAGAAGGCCCATCCGTCTCGCACCTCGACGAAGTACGAGGGGCCTGACTTGATCTGCACAGCGATTAGTCGGCCCGTTCCTCGGTCTTCGTCGGCGACCTCGACCTGGCCGTCGATGCCCTGATCGCGGACTTGCTGCTCGCGAAAGATCCACTTGAGATCACGAGACACGCGGAGATCGAAGAGCGCTATGCCCTCGCGATCTGTCCGTCCTGTGCTGATACCTCCTGGCACTACGACTCCTCAGACGGCGAGCAGGGTACGGCTAGTCGTCTGTCAACTGTAATTGAGCGTCAATGCCTTATGGGGCGTAGCGCGTAGCCGCGGTTCCTGGTTCGCAGCAGCGATCGCCGGCCGTCGCCGATATGCTTGGCGAGCAATCGGCTTCATCGTCGCCCCAGGCTGATCCGTACCTTGCGTGGCGTAGCGCGGACACATGACCAAGTCCCGATCTGTCTCGGACGTGTCGCCTTGAGCGCCCTCCATCCTTCGTGAGCGTGTCGATCGGAGCGCAGGACTCGGTCTGGCCCTACAGTGGCCGGGGTGACGGGCGCGGCGGCCACTCCTCCCCGACGCCGGCTGCGGCCGGTACGAGCGTCTCACCTGTTCCTGGTCTTGGTCGTGATCGCGGCCGCCGGCGGCGCCGCGTACCTCACATACTTCCCGCGCACGCGCACGGTGTATGTCGCCGCCGTTGACCTGCCAGCCTTTCATCAGCTCACCGAGGCCGATGTGCGAAAGGTTGATCTGTCCACCAAGGCCATTCCCGCCGAGCCAGTGATTGACAGGGACAGCGTGCTCGGCCGCTACACCCTGGCTCCCGTCGGTCAAGACGCAGCGATGGACAAAACAAAGCTGGGTCCGGTGCTTGTCGGTGGCTGGCTAGCAAGTCGGCGCCTGGTTGCCGTCGAATCGTCGACCGAGACGAACCTGGGTGGGGCGTTGGCGCGCGGCGATGTCGTGGACGTACTTCTGAGCCCCACCTCGGCCGAGGGGACCGCGGTGACGATCGACGGTGTTCTGGTTGTCGACGTGAGACCAGCGCCGCCAGCGGTGCTTATAGCCGTCACGCAGCAACAGGAGTCACGCTGGATGACGCTACGGGGGATGTCTCAAGTCACGATCGCCCGTGTGAAGCCCTATCAGCGTCCTTGATCGGGCGGATTCGGCGGCTGTTGTCCCGTCGACCGTTCTCGATGTCTCGTCTGGGCAGCCGACCAGCGCGGATTGGCGTTTTGGACAACGAAATCGGTGATCGCCTCGTACGCCTCTCCGTCATCCTGTACGTCTTCGACCGTGGGCCACGCCTCCAAGATCAGGCCACGATACAGGTCGAAGGCGACCCGTTGCTGTTCCGCCATCTCAACAGCACCAGGAATGGCGACCAGGTATGCGCCATATGCCACGGCGAACAGACCGACGACCACGGCGATGAAGACGATTGGACGCTGCCCGGTCAGCAACGCCGCCACGCCACACAGAACGCCAGATCCGAGAGAAAGGATCGAGACCACCAAGGGGAACTCGTAGTCGCGAGTAAATTCCTCGAAGTCTCGCTGAAAAGCTTCCGGCAGGAACGGGTACAAGCGGGGCCAGTAGATAATCGGGTCAATTCCGTAACGATCGATTGGGTATTTTTCTGCGGCGCGCAGGATGTTTCCCAGTCGCGTGGGCAGCACATCGTCGTAACGCTGTCCCGGATAATACGTGTAGACCGAGTACGGGTCCGATCCCTGCAATGTTCTCAACCTGTCGCGATGCCATGTAACACCTGGCGCCGGTATGTGCAGCCAGGAGCACAATGCTAAGGCGGGGTATCCCTCGTAGAGACGCACAATACCTCGCCACTGGCTTGCAACCGCCACAGCGAGGAACCAAATGGCCGCCAGATAGGAAATCGCTAATATCGCCTGAGAAGGCAGGTCCAAATTGCCCCACCAGGCCGATGTAGTTGGCCAAGCATCCATGAACAGAATGACAGCCGCGGCATCGACCGACACGAAGATGAGTGTCGGCAACAGAGCATTAAACAGGAAGCGGCGGGTGAAAATCGTGTGCAGACCCTGCAGTTGCTCGATGACCACGACCCATGATCCCCGTTACGAGTCGGGCGTGACTTTGTCGAGGAAGATCTTCTTCGCGCCGCATGCTGGGCAATGGCTCGGCCAGGTCGCTTGTAGTGGAAGGTGCTCCCCGCATTTCGTGCACCTGAGCAGGACAAGATCCATGCGGTCCGGATCTCCTTTCGGGCGATCGCTTGCCGGTACCACAACCCTCACCACCCTGCTGACACGCCGCTCGTATGCATTGTCCTCCCCAGCTCGCGGTGCGTCTAGATCCGCGTACAGCCAGTAATGCCAAGGAAGGGCTGGGGTGGTGCCGGCAGCGACGCGGTGACCACCCCAGCACACGGCGGGGACTCGATGCTGTCGCGGATAGGGTCGGTCGGAAAGCTGTCGCCGCATATGGAGGCTTTGGCCGTGGAGGAGTGCTTCGTTGTTGGGGGGCATGGGTACGTTGGCTCCCATGTGGTGACCGCTGCTGGCGCCGAGAGTTTCGAGGTTGCGGTGGTCAGCCGGGAGGGCGGCGAGCGGGACGGCGTGCCGAGCGTGTCGTGGCAGGCGTGGTTGGCCGACATGTCGAACGGTTCGGGCGGCTGCTCGGCGGTGTGGCTGCTGGATGGCGCGAACGACGAGGAGCCGGAGCGGCTGGCGGAGTTGGTGGCGGTGGCGCCGGCGGGGCTGCATGTGGTGTTGGTGTCGACGTGCACGGTGTACGGGAACAAGGGCGACCGGCTGTGCGCGGAGGACGCGGAGATTGAGCTGGTCAGCGGGCACGCGCGCGTGAAGTACGGCCTGGAGCAGCAACTCGTGACCTCGGCCCTGTCGTGGTGCGTGTTGCGGCTGGGCGCGTTGTACGGGCCGGATGAGCGCGGCGTACGGGCGGACCGGGTACAGAAATGGGTCAGCGAGGCATCGGCGTCTGGGACGGTGACGGTGCCGGACCCGGAGCACTGGCGGGGCTGGCTGCACCGCGACCAGGCCGCGAGGGCGTTGTGGCGGGCGGCGCGGGACCGGACGACGGGCACGTTCAACGTGGCCTCGGTGAACCTGACGTTCGAGGACGCGGTCAGCACGGTGGCACGGGCGTTTGGGGCGACGGTGGGATGGGACGGCAAGGCTGACCCGTGCAGCTACCGGGTGGACGCGACCGCGGCCCGCGAGGCGGGTCTGTTGGATGAGCAGCCGGGCGAGGATCTGACGGCCACGGTGGAGCGGTTCATCGCCTCGGGGTCGTGGCGATCCTGAAATCGGCGATGCCGGTAGCGTGGCGCCCCGTACGCTGAGCGTGAGCCGAGCGCGAGGTCGGCGGGGTGGTGAGGGAGCTGCTGCAGGCCGACACGGGCGCGGTGGCCGAGATGCGCCGCGCCGCCCAGCATGCCCGCCTACTCACTGTGCTACCTGAGCTGCTGATGGAGGCGACAGCCGCGGCGCATGAGGCGACCGGGCCGGACCGCGAACGTAGGTTCGGGCTGTTGACGGTGCTGCTGTTCGCGGCCCATTCGGTCACCTACAAGATCGGGTACGCCGACCTGTCTGCGGTGGTCGAGGATCGCACCACATGGGCGGCCGAACGTTCCTCGGATCCATTGATGGGCGCGTTGGCGGCCTGGGCGCGAACGAACTCGATGCTGCAGGCCGGTTCCTATGACATCGGCCAGCGGCTGCTGGATCGCGTCCGAGACGAGATCGATCCGGGCCGCTGCGGTGATGATCGGGAGGCGCTGCGGGTAGCCGGGCCGCTGCATCTGCGTTCGGCGATCCTGGCCGCCCGCGCCGGTGACGCCGATACCACCCGCAGCCACCTGGCCGAGGCGGATCGGCTGGCCACCTATCTCGGTGGCGGCGATGACGACGGCGGCAGGCACCAACTGTCGTTCGGGCCGACGAACGTCGACCGATCGCTCGCATCCCACATCCGTACCGTGCTGTCGCGGCCGGCGGAGATGATGACGTCCCGGTCATCGAGCCGCCCGAGGGCCATCACGAACACCCAGTCAGCGTGGCCCGTCAGTGGGTCGCCGATCTGCCGGCCGTCGGCATCCCACAACCGCACCGTCCCGTCATAGCTGGCAGAGACGATGACATCCCGGTCATCGAGCCGCCCGACCGCCACTGAAGTCACGGCGCCGGTGTGGCCAGTCAATGGATCGGTAATCCGCCGGCCGTCGGCATCCCACAACCACATGGTGCCGTCGTTGCTGGCGCTGGCGATGATATCCCGGTCACCGAGCCACCCAACCGCGACCGCGCGCACCGCACCGGTGTGACCCGTCAGTGGGTCGCCGATCTGCCGGCCGTCGGCATCCCACAACCGCACCGTCCCGTCATCGCTGGCAGAGACGATGGCATCCCGGTCACCGAGGCGCCCAAGGGCCACCGCCGTCACCCAGCGGTTGTGGCCGGTCAACGGAGCGTCGACTTGCCGGCCGTCGGCATCCCAGATCCGCACTGTCGTGTCGAGGCTGCCGGAGACGATGACATCCCGTTTGCCCAAGCGCCCGACCGCCACAGCGGCCACCGAATTGGTGTGGCCGGTCAATGGGGGGGCCGATCGGCTGACCGGCGGCATCCCACATCCGCACCGCGTAGTCGATGCTGGCGGAGACGATGATGTCTCGGCCACCCAGGCGTCCGACCGCTGCCACGGCCAGGCTTATCTGGCCGGCGAGTTGTTGGTGGGCGGCGCCCAGGGTGTGCGCCCATGTGATCCGGTAGCCACTGGAATCAATGGCGTTGAACCGGTCGCGCAGGGCAGGCCTGCCCAGGTGGGTCGCTGTCAACGCAAGCAGGCCGGCACGACGAGCTGCCGACAGATCGGTGGCCCGGTGCGCGGCTCGGCGTAGCACGGCCGCGACCGTAGCGTCGCGTTCATCAGGATGGGCAGGCAGCAGGGGCAGCAACCGGCTCAGGTCCGCCACAGCCAAGTAGTGCTCGTCATTCAGTAGAGGGGAGAGTTGTCCGGCGGCATGGGCGTGGTCGCTGACGTGAGTGCGGACGTACGCGTCGCTATCGCCCCAGCCAAATGGGGTTGATGGGAGAAGAGTGGTCAGCACGGCTCGTTCGTCACTGCGGCGGTGTGGACGCAGATCGAGCAGTTCATCGACGAGGGCTTGGTGGAAGAGGCGGGTGACACGGCCGTTGCACATGGTGCTGGTGTGCAACAGATACCCGGAAGCCTGAGTGGCGCGAAACTCGTCGATCTGCAGTTGGCTGGTGGGGTAGCCCAATGCGGTGGCGAAGGTGATCCACCGCTGGTCGTTGATGCCGTCTCCGCGGGCGTATGCGATCGCCGTCAGCAATGCTCGGGCGGCGGCCTGCTGCCGGTGCGGCAAGGTCTCCAAGTACTTGGTGACCGCTTCACCCACGGTAGACGGGATCCCGGCGGCGTCGAAGCCAAGCTGAGCCGGGTCGAGGGCTGTGTCCTGGCTGCCCAGGTCGGTAGCAGCCAACGCCGCCACCAGGTGGTTGCTGCCGGCGCGAGCGGCGGTCGCCTGCGCGAGCCGGCCGGCGAGCCCGGGGTCGGCCCGGTACGCGGCCCATGACCCGCCCGGCAGGTTCTGGGTGAGGACCGCAGCGGCGAATCCCGCAGCCCGTCGGGATCGAAGTAAGCGTCCGTATCCAGATTGACCAGCTGCCGGGCCTGCGGGCCACGCACCCCCAAGGTGGACAGCAACGCTCCCATGGCGAACCGGCCACCAGGCGACAAAGCCCGAGTCGCGACCAGCACTCGCAACCGGGGTAGCCGGGCCAAGTCCACTAGCAGCGTTGCGATCGCGCGCAGGTCGACATCGGAAGTTACCTCGTCGAGTGCGTCGACCGCGACCACCCATCCGGCGCCCTCGGGCTCAGCCCGTACTCGTAGTACCTCATCGTGGCTGGCCGTCGCAGGTAGTCGCACCGCCTGAGCGAGTGCGGCATGAAATTCATCGACGGTGGCACCATGCGCGTGGAATGCCACTCCGCGCATCTGGGGATATGTCCCCTCCGTCTGCAGAACTGCCCGGGCCAGCAGAGTCGACTTCCCGGCCCCCGGCTGTCCGGTGATCACTATCGGACAGCCCGGCGGATGCTCTGCGCTCACCCACTCGGTCACGGCCGCCAACGCAGCCGCGCGACCGCGAAATAAGTCGTCGCTGGCCAGCCCTGTGCGGCATCCGCAGGAGCGGCGGGTGAAATGCCCCGCGCGTCCGCCCTCGCAACGACCCAACCGTCCACTGGCAGCACATCACCAGCCGGCGTTGTTGACTGCTGACCACGATCGTACTTTTGTTGCCACGAACGGAGATCAAACGGGTCGGTGCCGTCCTGCACAATCAGACGCCGCTTGCCGGCGTACTGCTTGCACGTCAGCACGAACGATTCCACCGTCGACCACCGCGATCGGCCCCTCTTGAGCAACTCGCCGACTCGTTGGTACGGCAGGTCCCTGCCGACAAGGCTCGCCGCCGCTTGCAACTGTCGCAGCGTCGGCCGGCCCACCAGCGCGCGCAGCTCATGCAGCGCAGCCAGGAACTCTTGGCGCGCTGGCTCCGGCGGCGACTGTGGACCGGTCACGTCCGTATGGTTGCAGTCCGGTCAACATTCGATCCACGCGTATGCACCTCGCGTCCGTTGTCCGGTCCTGTCCGGACCCTCATGTCGGACCAAACCCCACACGACGGCGGGTTGACTGACCCAATGACCAGCACTATCGCCACCTGGATCGGCCGCACCACGGCTACCGGCGCCGCCATGGTCACCGCTGCACACATGCCCCTGATGGCAGCCATCGCCACCGGTGCTCTGCTAGCGCTGATCACCTGGCTCGCGCTCACCAGCACCCACGCCAAGACCAAAACCCGCCGTGACGCCGCCTGCGCCACCCTCACCCTCATCCTCAACTTCCTCCGCCCGCCACGACCACGCCCGTAACCCTGGCAGGAAACACAGCCGATCACGGGTCACGGCACGTCAATGAAATGCGCTGCGACGACCAATGAAATTCGACACCTTCGAATACCGCACGTTCCCAGTTAACTGAGCGGAATTGCATCCGGATCTCGGGAATTTCCATACCTGGCGGACAAATCAGCCGACGACCACCCGAGCGAACGCACGTTCATCAATTTCACATCTCGAAGCGAGAAGCTGACAACTGGTACCGATCGCTGCAACCGTGACTTTGAGTCGTAGTTGTCACCGCGCAGAGGTTTGTGCGCTGAACGCCGTGGTTAACCCGCAGGTAGCCGTCCTCGGACGCGAGACCAACTCCTTGCGGGGCTTGGTGGGCGGTGGTGACTCGCTCCTGGATCTTGCTCGTCGTCCTAGTCAAGCTGCCCGAGGAATGGGTCGCGATGTAGCACATCGTCGTCCCAGAACCTGTACCGTTCGGCGAGAATCTGCAGGACGGCTGCCGGGGCGGTGGTGCTCTGGTGTCCGGACAGATCCCAGTCATGAAGGCAGTTGACGAGGGCGAAATGAATGCCCTGTTCCATGGCGCCTCGAGTAACCTGACTCGGCGGGAGTTGTGGATCATTCGGCTGTTCCGCGCGCAGCGCCTCGGTGAGCCACGCTTCAGCGGTTTGCGAGGGCATCTCTGCGGTGGGTGCACCGCCGCGGAGGCGTACGCGGTGCGAGACCGTGAGGCCGGCTATAACGTTGAGCAGGTGCCAATCCTTCCAACCCTCCCGTCGCAAGTCGTGAAAAAGGTCGCGCACGTGCGAGTGTGATAGCAAGGTGGGAATGGTGTACTGAACGGCGAGCGATAGGTGTTCGTAACGTTCGATCAGAATTTGTTGTGCCCGGTCAGAGCTGTAGCCGGGGCCGGCGCCTGTTCGCGATTTCATTTGTGGTGCGCCGGCTCGCGGGTTCGGGCGTTCGATGTTTGTCAGAGGGCGATACTGCGGCTCTATTGGGGGAGATGCGGCCTTGGTGGGGAACAGCGCATATGTCCGGTACGGGCCTCCAATGGCCAGACTGGTAAACAGCTGCTCTCTTATGGGCGAGGCCAGCAGGCTGTTGAACTGTCGCCTGTTTAGCAGCGAATGGGCCATCACAGTCTGCAACGCTAAAGGCACCATGATATCGCGAAGCTGTTCCAGGGGGCTCATTCCTGGCGGATGTTCGGCAGGCATGTAGATTCGCCATGATCGCCGGTTGTCGATAACCTGCGTCCGCGAGACGTCCGCGGGAGGCTGCTCGCATTGGTACGTGTGGATCTCGATGTCAACGTCTTGGGTGATGAGCAGCAGGTCGAGAGCAGAGAATTCCACCAGAAGGATCTGCAGTGTGGATGCGAAATCCTCCAAGGCGATAACGGTGTCCTGTTCATTGCGTCCGTGCATAGTCCATCGCACACCTAGGGCGTGAAAGGTGACGGTATGTCGCGGGCCGGCGTCGCTGAATGGTGCGCCCTGCGTGGCCGGGAGCCAGTCGGTCCACTCCTCTTCGCTGCGAAATCTACTCGATGAGGGGGTGATTTTCTCGAGGCCGGAGATATCGAACAGGGTGTCTTCGAGGATGTCCTGAATAGTGGGCAGGAATTCGGGGCGAGTCTGTTCGGCGACCAGCGCGGCGGTAATCTGAAATCCGGTGGCTTGCTCCAAGTAAGGATATCGGCTGAAGTTGCCAGCGTCTGGCGCCCAAATGAAGTGAGCTTCGTTGCCGCATCGGGCCAGCTCTGCGGAAGCGATCCAGGCCCCGGCCAGGTGGTCCATCTGGGACGCCGCGAATAGCGCCAGCGGAATGAACTCACGGTCGGACAAGTCAGCGCTGTCGGACGCGAATGTCGCCATTGCGAGTGCATATTTCTTGGCGGCGAGATACATGCCGAGCGTCGCATAGATATCCGCGATGGCGGCCAACGTGAGCAATGTTGCCCGCATGGTGTCGCCATGGAACCAATTGATCTTCGCTTGTTGGAATTCATGTAGGGCGTCGAGCAGTCGGTTTGCGTTGAGGAGGGTTTCTGCTCGTCGTCGACACCTGTCGCCGACCGCGGCGTCGCCGTTGAGGCGGGCGACGGCTCTGTCCAAGCCGTCGCACACGCTCCGGTACAGCGGATGGTCTCGCAGGATCGGGGCGAGCACGTCGATTATCTTGCCGAATTCGCCGACTGGATAAACGGGAGCGTCCGGCAGCAGGTCCACTAGTTCGGCAAGGTGCTGCATGCCGGCGTCGAGGTCGACTACCCCGGTGGGGTCGAGCGCGAAGTCGAGAGTGTTCTGCGCGATTGCCTCCGCGAGTGACCCGTACATGTCATCAATATCGTTGAGCGTTGTCGTGGCAGTTGCTTTCGTGCTCGCATAATCGATGTGGAATGCGAGATGTGTAGCGACCTGCAGTAGCGCCGCGCGCGCATTCGGACCCCAGTCCTGTTCCAGCAGCCGGTCAACGTGATGTCGAAGCAAAGGTATCCACCCCAGCACGTCGTTCAGCGGGATGTCGCTGTGGCGCATCGCTGCCGCCATCGTGCACCACTGGACCAGCAGGCTTGCGTTGAACAACAGCGTCGGGTCATGACTCTGTTGTACCTCGTCGATAAACTGACGGACCAATGGTTCAGCGGGTCGTAGATCAGCGGCGCCTCTGCTGCAGGCGATCACAATCTCGTATATGGCATGCAGACGAACCTCGACACTTGCGCTCCGTTCGACAAGCCGCGTCATCAACGTCAGCCAGCCTGCGAGGTCAGAACGAGCCGGCCCAGGGAACACCGAATGCCGCAGGCCGCGTCGCAAATCGAACAGGTCTCCGACGCTGGCCGGCTCTCTACTGGACTCCTGCCAATAATCACGCAGTCCCACATACCAGGCTGGCGATTGGGTCTCGCCTTCTGCGGGTGCGGCTGACGCGAGTTCGGCCGGAAGATGAAGGTATTCTCCGGCAATCCAATAGAGATCTGGTTCAGCCAGCAGGTCCGCTAGGGCTGATCCGTCGATGACGTCGAGGGCGACGCCATATTCATTTATCGTCCATTCCTGAAGGTCGTGTCGCAGTCGAGGTGGGACGCTCGCGGTGGCGAAGATGTAGATCCGATCGACGTGGGTGCCTTGCCCGCAAATAGCGGTGATGTCTGCCTTGAATTTGGCGTGTAGATCGTCCTTCTGAATGGTGCATGCAAACGCGAGGACATCGGTGGTGGCCAGCGCGGCGAATCCGATCGCGAACGGTAACTCCTCGGAAAGGTACGTATGGAACGTCTCGAAGTCGCGTCCTTGATCGCCTCCTGCCGATACTGGACCGGTTGCCGGTATGACGTTGCTGACGACGCGCCGCTTGGCTACCTGGCGACACAGGTGCTCAAAGGTATGATGTGCATTGTCCGCACTTAGCGTGCTCAATGCGAGCCTGATCACCTGGGCTAATTGGACCGGTGTGACCACACCTACCTCGTCTCAGCGAATACATAGAACTGGCCGCGAAACTGAACCAGGTCCACGCGGCACCAGCCCTTGGAATAGCTCATCTAGCCCGTCCACGACTACGAGTCGGTGGGAAGGGCAGCGCCTCATGCCCTGCACGGGCTGCCCTGCGACCCCACGCAAACAGTAACGCAATGTGAAGCAGAGAGTACATGGTGGAGTGTATGCGGTTTGCATAGGCGCTGCCACGCGACGGAGTCGGCCTGGTCCGCCCGTCAAGGGCCGCACCAGCACCCGCGACACCTGCCGCGGCTGCTCGGCGCGCAGTCAAGTGCCTCAACCCGGCGGTCGGTCTGTGGCTGGCCAGCCAGTCGCAGACACCGGATCGGAAGTCTCCGGGATGCTGGTGGTGAACCGGATCGAGCCGGCCGACACCGTTGGGTTGCTGGTCGACGATGCGGCTGAACCGGAAGCGCATCAGCGGCGCCGGGTGATCGTTGCGAAGTCGATACGGCCGGAAGGGACGGGCATCGATCATCCACGAGTGGGATCGGGCCTGTCGCAGGCCATCGCCAGGCGGTCGTCTCCCTCTGTCGGATGGGCGCCCGTCGTAGGCTCGGGGGCGCCAGACAAGAACCTCGCCGAAATAGCTGCTCGGCAGGGTTGCGCAGTAACCTGGCTGGTCCGGTGTGGTCGCTGCGGCTGATTGGCTGTTGAGACGTTCGGTGATGGTGATGAGTTTCGGGCGACCGCCACCAGGCTGGACGTAAGGGTACCCGCGGTGCGCGAAAATTTCACGTCGCCTACACGCGCAGGCTGCCAGTGCGGCCAGGCGGACTAGGTCATTACTGTGCGGGTGGCGCTAGGGGAGGCTGTAGGCGCAACGGTTTCCGGCAAGGAGCTGTCAACGGACACTGTGTCTGGCGGGAGCGGGCCTTTCGGCCGCTGTGAGTGCCATGCGCTGTTCGCCTCGGCCGGGATCGAGGTGCTCGAAGATCCGTACGCGTACCGCGCGCGTTATGCGGGGAGATCCGTCCGTACCGTCCGCCGAGAATGCGCGACTTGGATGCTGGTCTACAGCAGCAAACCGACTGAACTGCGCCCGTTCCGCAGATCAGTGCCCACAGCTGAGATCAGTTTTCGAGGGCAGTCTCGTCGCAGCACGTGCGTGGATCAACCGGATCTCGTAACTCACTGTTATCTCGGCGGTGTCGGCTTCTGCGCATCCCAGTTCGGGAAAACCGCGACCGCACTGTGTCACGATCCTTATACTGTCGGCATGGCTGTGACGCGAACCCGCTGGCCACGAACTTTGCGCGAGCCTGACTCGGATTATTTCGCGGCCGGCGCATGCCTTGTGCCGCACGGGCGGTCTTGCTGTTGCGGAGTGCATTGTGCGGTTTAAAGTGCTTCGCGCGAATCAGTCGCCTCCAGGCGCAGTCCGTCAGTCCAGCATGTATCTCGTGGAAGATAATTGGGATGACTGGTTCAAATATAGCACGCAGTACTATCTCTATTACACAGCCCCGGCTCAGGCGTCGCAATATATTGGCCAGGTAAAGATCGGCCAACTTGAGATGCGTGAGGGACAGCGGAGACCCGAAATACCTGAGCAGTTTGAGGAACTCGACGCCTCGTTCTTCTCGCTGGGGCAAGACCCAGAATACTATGAACGTCTCGGTGCGCTGAACGCAGGCTTGGGAGAGACCGTTCTTGGGGCGTTGCGTGATGTGGCTCTGAATCGAGAAATCTTTATCCAGGTAGCTAGGGAGGACGTCACCGCGACATCCTTAATGCGTTCAGTGCCTCGTGCCACTATCGAAGGCCAGTTCCATCGAATAGCAACCGGCGGTGCCCGCCTGTCCAGGTATAAATTCCTATATCGTGGCCCGACTGTCGCCGCCATGCCTGACGAACGTCTCACTATTGATTTTGATGTTGTTCCGGAGTCGCAACCACCTACGAATATCCATGTCTTGATTGGTCGTAACGGAGTTGGCAAGACACACCTCCTGAACGGAATAAGTCGTTCTTTGATGGAGGAGCGGAGTGACCTTGGTGATGACAGTGGGATAGTCATGCTCGAGAACGATGAGGAGCGTGCGGCTGCGAAGCACTCCCTGGCCGGTCTGGTATACGTAAGTTTTAGTGCGTTCGATACGTTCGAACCGATTAGTAGGGTGCGGAACGCGTCGACTGGAATGCGGTATAGTTACGTCGGGTTAAAGACAGCTAGAAAATCCCAGAGCCAGACGACCTTGCCGCCAAAGACCCCAACGGGATTAGCTCGCGACTTCGGAAGCAGTGTCAATCACTGCATAAGAGGCGAAAGGCTAGGCCGCTGGCGCCGCGCCCTTGAGGTCCTTGAAGCGGACCCTATCTTTGCGGATGCCGATATCGCTCTGCTGGCCCAAGCGTCGAGCGAGGCGTCCAGTGATATGGAGCTGCGAGAGCGGGCTATGGGCCTGTTCCGGCAATTGAGCTCCGGCCATAAGATCGTCCTTCTTACGATTACACGTCTAGTGGAGACGGTTGACGAACGGACACTCGTGCTACTAGACGAGCCGGAGGCCCATCTGCATCCACCGCTGCTTTCGGCATTTATACGCGAATTGTCTGACCTTCTCGTTAATCGGAACGGCGTAGCAGTGATCGCGACGCATTCGCCGGTCGTGCTCCAAGAGGTACCGTCGTCATGTGTTTGGAAGTTGCGTCGCTCGGGTCGGGACGTTCGCGCGGAGCGTCCACAACTGGAGACCTTCGGCGAGAACGTCGGTGTACTGACGCGCGAAGTATTTGGCCTTGAGGTGACGCGGTCCGGATTCCATCGCATCCTGGAGGTCGCCTTGGCGGCGGATCCGAACTACGAGCGTATTCTGGCTCGATTCGAAGGCAGGCTAGGTGCTGAGGCAAAGGCGATCCTAAGTGCTCTCCTGGCAGCGGACGGAGATGACGACTGAATGTGGACAGTTGCGCAGCCGCCATATAGTGCCGTTGTCTCATTCGATACCTGCACTAGTAGAATCTTAAACGCGGACCTCAGATCGCGACTATCGCAGGTTCGTGCCGAGGTAGCCGTCGCTGAGGCGAGATATGTGGACTCTGCGGCCGCGGCCAATCTCCATCTCCTCAAGTCCGCTGATTTCAACTTGACGGGCATCAGTAAGAAGGAGGTCGTTCGACTCTACGATGGGCGGATGGCGAAGCGAAGGTCGGCGGGGCGGCATATTTACGACGAGCTGATGTTGCTGCCGGCGAATGGTCTGTGCCCGCTGTGCGGGCATAGAGATGTCTCTACGCTGGACCACCATCTGCCCAAAACCGCCTTCTTCGCATTAGCGGTGACTCCTCTAAACCTGATTGCAGTTTGCATGGAGTGCAACAAGGTAAAAGGGAATCGCGTGGCGTCGACGGCCGACGAGCAAACGATGCATCCATACTTCGATGACATAGAGCGTCAACCGTGGTTGTACGCAGAAGTCATTGAAACCCTGCCCGTTGCCGTTCGGTTCTACGTCCGTTGCCCGGATTCCTGGGGTGAAGTTCTGAAGCGACGCACGGAGAGCCATTTCAAGCGGTTCAAGTTGGCGCGATTGTATGCAGTGCAGGCCGCGCAAGAGTTACAGAACATCCGATATCAGGTTGATGCCCTCCGTAGGAAAGGGAGC
Source organism: Fodinicola acaciae (assembly GCF_010993745.1). Taxonomy (NCBI): domain Bacteria; kingdom Bacillati; phylum Actinomycetota; class Actinomycetes; order Mycobacteriales; genus Fodinicola; species Fodinicola acaciae. The sequence continues at coordinate 1,057,145 of NZ_WOTN01000003.1, read as the reverse complement.
GCTTCTCGAGTGCACCGCTTCTTGCAAGAGTGCGCCGAGAGTCGACGCAAGGTTCATTTAAACTCGTGGCAAACGGCGATGTACTCCGCATTAGAATCGAGCACCTGGTTTCAGGCCGGAGGATATCTGATTTAGCTAGTTCGATGGGGTCGAGCGCATCCCGTCCCAGGCGACGGGCGCGACCAGGCCGGCACGGTCGTCCGCGTCCGATCGGCCGGCGACGAATCGCAGATCACTGCAGTGGCGGCGGACGGGGCGTACACCGACGCGGCGGAATTACTCGAACGAGTCGGTATCGGAGGAATTAGTTCGGTTGATTCCGTTACCCTGAGGCCGTGCCCGGGGTGTGCTGATGGCGGTCGCTGCCTCTTGGCTGGGAGCGGCGTCTCGTTGATCGCCGCCTGGCCGAGGGACAACTGGCCGCTGCCAGGCCTGCCTGCGTCCCCGCGACCGGCGGATGTCCGGATGCGTCGGTGGTGGGAGGGTGCGTCGCCGCGGCTGGTTGCCACGTCAACTGGTGACATAATGCCCAGTTATCAGCGCCTCCGGTGCGGGTGCGTCGAGCCAGCGCCCGTCGACACCCGTCGATGACGATCCCGCAGCGGCTGTTCCGGGGCCGACGACGGCCACTCGCCGCAAGATCGCTCCGGCCACGGCCAGGCGGTCGCTGTCGCTCTCAGGGCCCGACGGTAACCGGCCGGCGTCCCGCTCCGGCTCAAGGCCGCGCCTCGCCCCTCACCACCCGCCGCGTCGGTCGACGCTGACTTCCGCATCCCATCGGTCGGCGCGAATGGGGTGACCGGCGGCCGGTGACCGGCGGCGCGCGGAAGGCATACGCACCTTTGCCAACTCGACCGTCGCGGCCATCCATGAGGCGAGAGCCGGTGTCATAGGGTTCGCGTCAATGAGGTGCCTGACATGTGTCTTCGATCGGGGAATCGGCATGAGTCGTCGTACGGCCGTCATCGCTATCGCCGTTGCGGGCCTGCTCGGCGTGGTCGTTATTGTCTGCCTCGCTGTCCTGCCTGGATGGCTCTACCCCTCGCTGACTACGGCAGAGCTGCATGCTGTTGCGGGGGCGGCTGATCGTATCCAGCTCCAGCAGACGCAGGCGCAACTGCAAAACGGTGTCCGCGCCAGTCTCCTTCAGACTTTCGCGGGTCTGTTGGTGGTGATCGGTGCCGCTGCTACCTGGTGGCAGGTACGGGTGAACAGGGAAGGGCAGATCACCGAACGTTTCACCCGGGCCATCGAACACGTGGGCAGCGATAACATGGATATCAGAATTGGCGGGATCTACGCGCTAGAGCGCATCGCCCGGAATTCGTCTAGCGATCGGCGCACGGTCCAGTTCATCCTGGGCGCGTTCATTCGCAATCACGCTCCATGGCACGTCGGCATGGTGAACGGCCCTGTCCATCCCACTGTCGAGGTCGATGAGCGTCCTTGGTTGCAGTTTCGAGCGGCTGACCTGCAGGCCGCGGCGGTCGTCCTGGCTCGAGCGATGTTCGCGGTCAATCGCATGTCGACGGCGGAGCCGGGAGGTGCCGAACTGTACCTGTCACGCGTCGATCTGCGTGGGCTCCAGGTCAGCCACGGTCACTTCACTGATGTCCACTTCCGATACGCGAATCTGGCGCGATCCTGGCTACGTGGTTGCCGGTTCGACCGAAGCGACTTCACCCGGGCCGATCTGCGCAAAACCTGGCTCGAGGGCGCTTCGTTCGCGAAAGCCGATCTGACCGGCGCCTACCTTGCGGGAGCGAACCTGCGAAACGCCGATCTTCGTGCGGCGATAGTGTGCGGCACCGACTTCAGTGGCTGCGATCTGACTGGAGCCGAGCTGCTCGACGCCCACGCCGATGCGGCAACGCGCTGGCCCGCCGAGTTCGACGCGGAGCGACTCGCGGTGGCAGGTGTCCAGGTCCGCACCTGACCCCCGCTTCCGGGACTCTTTCCGCAGGGCCACGGCGCAACCGTCAATCGACGGTCAAGGTCCCGGTGCTCGACGTACACGGTCTGCGGGTCTCGCGTTTTGGGTCCATGAAGTAGGCGGACCGGTGGGCCACCCGCGACGGCAGGTGAGGAACGCGATGGTATGGATGCGACAGGCGCCCCAAACCTGTGGTCAACCGCTATACCGATCCGCGCCCGCTGCGACGCGGTGGGGACAGGCCGCCGCGCAACAGCTCGTGACCGAGCGAGCCGACGATGACCAGACACAGAGCACGGCATGGGCCCGTATCAAACCGGCCCGACGGTCGGGACGGAGCCACGCGCGGCCATCTACGGAATGGCCACATGACACACGAACCGTCTTTGATAGAACCCCTGACCGGTGGGTCGGCGCCTTGCTCTGTGACTGTCCGTATTTTGAGTTATGGTCTTTGCCCGAACCGCGCGACCAGGCATCCGCTGTCGCTGGCTGCCAGATGGGGAGGCCGGGTTAGTTGATGCCGAGGACTTGCAGTGCGGTGGTCCAGTTGGTGGCGATGGCGTGGCGGGCTGCGTCGAGGTTGACGGTGTCGTTGCAGATCGCGGTGTGGATCTTGTTTTCGACGGTGTCTTTGTCGGCGGCGGTTTTGCCTCCGGCGGTGTAGCGGGGTTCGGGCCAGAGGTTTTGTGGGCTGCGTGGGTCGCCGCCGTCTTCCAGGGCGATGAGGTGGTCTTCTTCGTAGTCGGCGGTGGAGGTGTCGGTGTAGCCGTATTCGCTGATCTGCTGGATTTTCAGAGGGGTGGTGTAGGAGGTCGGTGGACGGATGGAGGAGCTGTAACCGGACACGCAGATGGTGGAGTGGATGGTGGCGGTCGTGACGTCGGGATTGTTAGCGCCGGGCTGGCAGGTCGGGTCGGGCAAAGGCAGGTAGCTCTGCCAACACGTCGACGCCGCCGTGGTCGAATGGACGCCTGCTGCCGCTGCCGGGCCTGCGATGGTGCCGCCGGCGAGGATCAGCGCACCGGCAACGACGGAAGCGACGGCGAGCCGCAGAGCGTGAGATCTCAGAGCCAGACTCATGCGTCATTCCCTTCAAGTCATAGCCGCCGCGCCTCGCCCTGCTCAGCCAAGGCTCCGCGCGTCGTCAGCACCCCCACCAGGCAAGTGCCACGCAGGGCCGTGTCACGCGGAACCGGTCGGAACGTGTCGTCAGATTGACACAGAGCAAGATCGGTTACCAGATGGAAAGCGCGAATATTTCTACCTAAACAAAGGACAGTGCGAACTACCTACCACATGACCCATGTGTCTCAACTCACCGCCTGAGATCCGCTGCCGACATTCAGTCGCGACCCGACGAGCCGTACCGGGGGATGATTGACGGACTCGCGCCGCTGAAATGATCACGACCGGCCCTTGGCGTTCGACGGCCTACCTGCGAGATCGTGCCGATCATCTGTACCGGCATGCCATCGGTTAGCTTGTCGCGTGGGTGCGGTTCAACGTTGCCTGCGCGGCGTCCAGGATCCGGCCGAACACGTGCGCCACCACAGGTGCCGCGACAACGCGGGTGACCGTCGCGCCAAATGGCAGGCGGGCCTGCATAGTGGTGGTCCAGGTGACCAGTGTCTTCCCGTCGATCTCCTGGAACGTCATGCGGCCACCGTCGTGGCGTGCCGGCGGTACGCAGCGTTCAATCACGTACTCGAAGGAATGCGGCGGTTGGTACCCGGTGATCCGCTCGCGAAACCAGCCGATCAGCCAGGTGTGCACGCGGACCGCGCCGACACCGTACGGAGCCCCCCGGCCGGGCCTGGCCAGTCGCGCGTGCAGGACCCAGCCAGTCGCCCGGTAGTTCGTCGTGGTCGCGAGCCAGTCGAAGACCTCCTCGATCGGAGCCGCGATGACCCGTCGTACGGTCACGGTTTCCACGGTTGTGGACTCCTTCCACCTCTGGTGCGCTGCTACCTAGAAGACGAGACACCTGGCTGTGCTGTGACAGTCGCGCAGCTCGAGTGTCGGATCTGTCTGGCAGTCCTACTCAACGGGAGATGGCGAATGGACGTCGGTGATCGGTTTTCTCGGCCACGAGGAACATAGCGAGATCGACCTTTTGGAGGATCTCGGCAACCAGCGCAGATCAGGTCACAACAAGTGGCACCGCCGCAGGCGTCGAGGACAACCGAGGAGGACGACCCTAAGCGAAGCCAGCGACGCCGAAGCTACGGACCAAACTAGACACGAAACAGTAGCTCACCACCGAACGAACCCACGTACACAGTCAATCCGCCGACCGCGGATCCGTTCGTTCGGGAAGGACGATCCGGTTCTGGAACCAGAATCTGCCCCCTTCCTTCGTCAGCCAGCGATCAGAGCTCCGACTGCTCGCTCGATGACCGTTCATCCAAACTGCGATGATGGCTGTCGAGGCAATAGCCCCGCACTGGATCCCGTATCATGTCGGCGGCGGGTGAAAACTGGATCTGGATCTGGCCCATTTTTCGTGATGGAAGTTGACCCGGCTCACTTTTGAGCGTCGCTAAGCGCCTGGGGTGGGTCCTGTCCGGACAACGCTACCGCCTTGGTTTTTGTTGAAATAGTTGGGAAATCTGCGGCGTGGCAGCTTGGTTCGAAGATCAACACGTGATCATATTTGATATGTGATCGATGGCGACGTGGGTGTGGTTGCCGGGTTGTTGCCGCATCTGGCGGGCGTGCTGGTGCAGGCGGTTGAGGTGCGAGCAGGTCAGGTACGTTTACGCGCCTGCCCGCGCGACAGGGACGGGCGTTGCGCACGCTGCGGAGTCGGGTCGGCGCGGGTGCACAGCCGGTATGAACCGCGCCTGGCCGATGCCTCGATCGCCGGGCAGCTGGTGACGCTGCAGCTGGCGGTGCGGCGATTTTTCTGTGACAACAACGAATGCTCAGCGACAACCTTCGTGGAGCAGGTGGAGGGGCTGACCACGCGGCATGCCCGTCGAACGCCGCTGCTGCGGCAGATGCTGGAGCGGATTGGGCTGGTTCTGGCCGGCCGCGCGGGCTCACGGTTGGCCGATCTGCTGGGAATGCCGGCCAGCCGCAGCACGCTGCTGTGGCTCATCCGCGCCATTCCCGACACCGCTCCGGCCGCCGTAAAAGTCCTGGGTGTGGACGATTTCGCGTTTCGGCGCGGGCATGTCTATGGCAGCGTGCTCATCGATGTCACCGCCGGCCGTGCCGTGGACCTTCTTCCTGACCGGGAAGCGGACACGTTCGCCGACTGGCTACGTGCCCATCCCGGCACCGAGGTGATCTGCCGCGACCGGGCCGGCGCCTACGCTGATGGCCCCAACGACGGCGCACCGGACGCAGTCCAGGTGGCCGACCGCTGGCATCTGTGGCACAACCTCGCCCAACACGTCGAAAAGGCCGTCACCCGGCACCGCGACTGCCTCGCCGAACCCACGCCCGAACCCGAACCGGACCCCGTCGTCGACCCGGCGCCGGCAGTCGATCCCGACCTCGAACGAGCAGCCACTCACGCCTCGCAGGCACGGGAACAGCAGTCCCTGCTCGCCGCTCGCACGCGTCATCGGTACGAGGCGGTGCAGGCTCTGCACGCCGCAGGCAAAGGAATCAAAGCGATCATGGACGAACTCGGGCTGGCCAAGGGAACCGTGCGCCAGTTCGTCCGCGCCGGCTCCGTGGAAGAGCTGCTGGGCAAGGTGAAAGGCCGCCGGCCCAGCATCCTCGACACATACGTGCCCTACCTGCACCAACGCTGGAACGCCGGCTGCACCAACGCCCTCACCTTGCATCAGGAGATCCGCGACCGCGGCTACCGCGGCCGCTACCAGACCCTGCGGTCCTACCTGGCCGCGTTCCGGCCACTGGCCAGCGCGCCACCCGCGCCAGCACCGCCGGTGAAGGTCCGGACCGCGACCAAATGGATCCTCACCAACCCCGCCAACCTCGAGGCCGACGACCAGCAGAAACTCATCGAAATCCTGGGCCGCTGCGACCACCTGACGACCGTGGCGCGGCATGTCACCAGCTTCGCCAAGATGCTCGTCCACCGCACCGGCGAGCAGCTCAACAACTGGATAGCCTGCATCGAGGCTGACGAGCAACCCGAACTGCGTGCCTTCACCCGCGGACTCAAACGTGACCACGCCGCCGTCCTGGCCGGCCTTACCTTTGCCCTACAGTTCCGGCACTGTTGAACGCAACGTCAACAAAATCAAGATGATCAAACGAAAAATGTACGGACGAGCCAAGTTCGACCTACTCCGAAACTCGTCCTCCACACCTAAACCAACCACTGCAGGGGCAACTTCCATCACGAAAAGTGGGCCAGATCCAAAATTCGCGCGCCGTTGACATATCAGACTCCTGTTTGGCAAAGACGCTAACGCTCATTCAATCCTGCCCGTAAATCAGGGAGGAATGCTTCAGACCTGTGGATCGGTCTGAGAAGAGCGTACCTTCCTGGGGTCGAGTAACCGGTCTCAAGCAAGCCGAAGTTGGCGCGTCGGTTGGCAAGGCACGTCGTACTCACCGGCGTCCCTGCCCCTGTGTCTGATGCCAACGACCGTTCGGTCGCGGGCGAGTCATCGTGGATCGACCAGATCGTGCGCGAAGGCGCCCGCCGGATACTGTTACGTGATCAACCGTCGCTCGACGGCGGCTTCCGGGTGCCGCGCCGCACCTCGCCTGCGGCAATCCGCAGATCTTCCAAGAAGTTCCGGTTGCACGTTACTTGTGGCGTTGAGCTATTCGACGATGCCAACTAGCGATGCTCGTGACAGGATCGCTCATGCGGATCCCCCTCGCCTGACCGCCCGTACCTGTTCTACGCGCTCAGTAACGCGATGTCCTCACGGTCAAGGACGAGATCAGCTGCCGCAAGATTCTCAATCAGGTGCTCGATGGTGGCTGTTCCGGGAATCTGCACGATGGACGGCGAGCGGGCGAGTGCCCAGGCGATGGCGACCTGGTTGGCGGTTGCGCCATGGCGGTCGGCGACGCGTTGTAGCAGGTCAGCTTTTTCGCTGGTCGTGAGGCCGTCGAGCGGCTTACGGGCAATGTAGGCGATGTTGTCGGCTGCGCATTCGTCGACAAGCGCGGAGTCGGCCTGGTTGGCGATATTGAAGGCATTCTGGACTGCTGCGATCGGCTCGGCGGTGAGACCGATTTCCTTGAGATCCTCACGTGTGGCGCCGCTGACGCCCATCTGGCGGATCAGTCCTTCGTCGCGCAGCGCCGCGAGGGAGGTGTACGTTTCTCGGACGGCCGTGGGCGTGTCGTTTTCTCGGCTGGTGTCTTCTCTGTGCAAGTACACCAGATCGAGCACATCGACGCCGAGCCTGTCCATGGCTGTCTCGATCATCGGCCGGAATTCCATTTCGACTGCCTGGCGTACAGTCTTCCCTACTCCGGTAAAGGTTCGGCTGACCTTGGTTGCGATGGTGACGTCGGCCGGAACGGGATGTATCGCAGCGTGGAGGATGTCGAGGATGTGCTCGACCGACGTCGCGCCGAACGCGACGACATCGAAGTGCCGCACTCCGAGCTCGACTGCCTGTTGTGTGAGTTCGATCTGCTCGGTGTGGTTGATTGGCTGACTGCCCGGGTCGCAACGGCAAAGTTGCGCGGTGCCAAAACCGATTCTCGGTACCGTGAGGGTCCCTCCGATATCAAGGGTCCGACCGGGTCCGGGGCCAAACGATGGGGTCATTCTGGCAGTTAACCAGCTCTGCCCGCCCTCGCGGATGTCAATCTTTATCGCGAATATCGGGCACAATAATGCCCGACTCGCATCATCGCAGGTCATCGTCTACGTTGCGATGCGCTGGAAATATGATCGGCCAGCTGACCAGAAAAAGATCTCCAGCCGGCGTCGGCTTCGCTACGATCTGTGTCGCCATCGCCCGTGACATTCCGCGTTCTCATACAGCGAGGATGGTTCGCTGGCCCCCCGGGGGCCAACGGTCCCGGCTGGCCGGTTTGCCGGTCGGTTACCTCGAGGTACGGGAGGATAAATGGGTAAGGCGCCAGGTGGGGATGACACGTGTCTTCCCCTCCGGCTCGGAGAGTCGGTACGACGGTACTGGCCTTTCGGCAAAGGTGCGTTAGGCCTGTTCGTTTTGCTGGCCGCCGCCTTTGGTCAGGAGGGCTTGTGTCTGACGGCACAGGCCCTCCTGATAGTGGGAGATGCGGTGTATGACGCTGTGAAGTAGCCGCATTTCCGCTGGGTGGGGGCCTGGTGGCCACCGGGTCCCCGCTCCACTGTTCAACATAACATCATTTTCCCTAGCCACCTGGGTAGAATAAGCGTGCCAGAGCTGCGAATGACCGTACCGACCCTGCGGGTGCTGCGGACCTTCATTGCCGACCCGGACTTGGAGCTGTTCGGGCGGCAGATATGCGACCAGACTGGACTGCCAACCGGAACCGTCCATCCGATCCTGTTCCGCCTGGAACAGCACGGCTGGCTGCACGCTCGTGAGGAACAGATCGAGCCACGGGTGGAGGGACGGGCACGCCGCCGCTACTACCAGCTCAGTGCCCGCGGCCGCGCTCGCGCCAAGGAATCCATCGACCGTACGCTTGCCCGCCGCCCCGAGCTGCGGGACATGCTCGCGATCGACCAACCGCCCGGCCGCCTGCCCGGTCAGGCACTCGCGCAACCAGCCGATCAGGCGGGTCTGCGCACTGACGACATGACCATCGCCGGGGGCTGGGACCCGTTCGAGATGAATGGGTCGGCCCTGCAGAGTATGCAATGCGACCGGGCTGCTAGATCTCTGGATGGATTGGCTGGATTTGCGTTGGACGCTCATGGGCGGCCTCCGCTGGTGCGGGATCTGACCGACATGAGCCGCATCGGCGTTAAACCCGCGATCTGGGTCGACTACCGCGGCACGCCATATCCAGCGATGTCCTCGGCCGGACGGCGGGCGCCAACGTACCTGTCGCGCGATTGCGACGACGAGCTGCGGGACGCTGTCGGTGCCGGCGGGCTTGTGGTCGTGCACGGACTGCCTGGCGCCGGTAAGACGCGCACGGCTTGGGAGGCCGTTCGGGCCTGGCCCGACCGCGCGCTGCTCGTTCCCCGGCGCGCCGACGCGCTGACGGTCCTGGCGCGGTCCGGCCTGCGGCTGACCGACGCGATCATTTGGATCGACGATCTCGGTGGAGTCTCCAGCTGCGCGATCGACGCTCTCGCCCTGTCCCGACTGTGTCCGTTCGCCAGCGGCGATCTGACGATCGTCGTGACGGCCCGCAGCACAGAATGGCAGCGGCTGTCGATGCCCTCGTCACCGTCGACAACGCTCGCCAGCGCCTACACCGGGCTCGCTCATCCTCGCTGGGTCGTCGAACTCGACCAAGAATTCACCGCAACCGAGATGACCGCAGCCAACCGCCGACCACATCGTGATCCGCGCATCATCGACGCTCTGCGGTACGGCCACCGTCGCATCCCGGCCTACCTCGGCGGCGCCGAACACGTATGGCGACAATGGAATGGCGAGCGCGCCGGCGATCAGTCCGGGATCCTAACGCTGAGCCACACGGTAGTTCGCGCGGTCCTCGACCTACACCGCGCCGGTCTGACCACCGTGTCCCGCCAGCTTGTCGACACGCTTGTTCCCGACCTCATTCCGGACGACAATGACACCGTCGTCACACCTGGCCGTCTCCGCGCCGCCGTCGAATGGGCCCTGACCGCTCCAGACGGCGTCATCCCCTGCCTCACGCTCGCCGCACTGCCCGATTCGTGCGAAACCCAGTTCATCCCGCACGGCGAACTCAGCGTCCGCACCGCCTCAACCACGATTCCCACTCGAGTCTGGGACCTGGCGATCATGTACGCATCCACCGATGAACTGCTGCGAATCGGACACGCCGCGCATCGTCACCACGAGCCCGACCGCGCACTCGGCGCGTATCACGCCGCCACAACAGCCAATAATCCAGAAGCGATGACGATCCTTGGCGCCTACCACGAGTCAGCGCACCAGATTGGTAGCGCCGAACGCTGCTATCGAACCGCCGCGATCCGGCACCGGTATGGACCCGCCGCCGCCAACATGGCACGCCTCCGGCAGCACCAACAACGCCCACAGGAGGCACTGTCCTGGTGGCGTATGGCGGCCGACGCCGGCGACCTGAACGCCCTGACCAACATAGCCGACGTCCACCTCGCCCACGGCCAAGCCGCCGAGGCGATCCGGCTCTGGACACTCGCCGCAGAAGCCGGCAACCCCAGCGCCATGCGCAAACTTGGCGACCACCTGGCCACCATAGGCGACGACGACGGATGCGCCCGATGGTGGCGACGGGCAGCCGCGACCACCGGCGACGGCACAGAAATGGCAGAACTGGCGCTGATTTTCGAAGATGCAGGGCAAGGCGAACAGGCACGCCAGTGGTGGCGACGCGCGGCGAGAGCTGACGACCCCACCGCGTACTGGCTTGTCAGCCGTAAGTCTTCCGGCGGCGACATCCACAGCCGACGACTCGACACCCCCATCGAACCTCGGCCGTCCGGTCCTGCGTGAGCAACATCCACGAACACGGCGGTTCCGCCGCCGTGCCCGGCCCACTCCGTCGGCAAGTCGTCGTGTGTGGTCTGTGCGCAGACATCTCTGAGCGAACAAATTCATGTCGCATCTACGGAGCCGCGATACCGGCGAAGCGATCGTTCGGTTGCGCCAAGTTCTGGCGATGTGGAAGCGCTCCGGCGACCAGGCCCCCACTTCGTGGGCAACCGCATAGCGGGGAATGATGCCGATGATCCCGCGCCGCCAAGACGTGGCCCGTCATATGGAACAGGCAAGGGCGGAACAGGCCGGGTGCGGACGTGGACGCATCCCGATGTCCTGACTGTGGGTGTTCGAGCCGGGTGCGCTGATCCGCAAACCGATCCCACCACGACCGACTGGCCGGCCCGACAGGCCAGGGCGGCGATCCCTTCGATGTCGTTGACCTCACGATTCAGGCGCGACTGATCGGCATAGCCGCTCTGCGCGACAACGTTCGCGGCGACGGAAGCGGCCGCGAGAAGGCGAGCCGCGAAGCACGCCAGTTGCGCGGCACGTTCGGGGTTGGTGTCGAATTCCACAACGGCTGCGCGGTTGGGATATCGAGACCGCATCCGGGCGCCGGGCGGCATTTCACTCGCAACGCGAGAAATCGGCCGTATTAGTTGTTCTGGGATTTCTGGTCGGAGACTTCCCCGTTTTTGACTCGCTCTTTGGCTCAGATTTTAGTTTTCCCCGTGTCGGCCTACTGACAGATGACCGTGCGTTGGGTTACTGTCTCGCTGCTGATCGTGGACGGGGCCGGAGGGACGACGACAATGGCACGGGGGATTCTGAGGATACGTGTGCCTGGCGCACGTCGTTCGCGCTTATTGTTCGGAAAGTACGCGCCGTCCCGTTGGGGCGCGGCGTTGTTGAGCGCCCTGGTCGCGGCGGGAATTCTCGTTTCGTGTCCGCAACCGGCCTCGGCCGGGAGTCCATCGAAGGCCCGGGCGAAACCGGCGCCGTCAGCCGTCCTTGGTGAGTCGGCGGCGTTGGCGAAGGCGCGGTCGGCGGGGGTGCCGGTTGAGGTGTCGTCGTTGACGACGGAAACGCGTGTGGTGGTGGCGAATCCGTCGGGTAGTTTCACGTTGACGCAGAACGCGCGTCCGGTGCGGGTGCGCCGGTCGGGGAGTTGGGTTCCGGTTGACCTGACACTGGTACGCGGCAGCGACGGGTCGGTCGCACCGGCGGCGGCGCCGACACAGATGGTGTTTTCCGCGGGTGGTGCTGGCCCGTTGGTGCGGATTTCCAGCGGCGCGTCGAGTCTGGCGTTGACCTGGCCGGGTGGGGCGTTGCCGGCGCCAACGTTGTCAGGTGATACGGCCACGTATGCGAATGTGTTGCCGGATGTTGATTTGCGGCTGTCGGCGGATGCGGATGGGTACAGCGAGGTCCTGGTGGTCAAGACCGCCGCGGCGGCGGCGAACCCGGCGCTGAAGGCATTGCGGTTCGGTCTGACGACCTCGGGTGTCAGCGCGGCCAAGGACCGGGCCGGCAACATCGATTTTCGCGACGGTGGCGGGAATGTTTTGTTCCACGCTCCCACTCCGACGATGTGGGACACTCCCGGCCCGGCGAGCACCCCGCAAGGTAAAGCTGCGCCGGACGCGGGTGATGGTGATCTGCCGGGTGATGAGCCGACGCGCGCGGAGATGGGGGTGGAGTTGACCGCGGGGGCGGTCACGGTGGTGCCGGATCAGGGGATGTTGACTGGTGCGGGTACGCGGTTTCCGGTGTATTTGGATCCGTCGGTGTCGGCGGGCCGGCGGGCGTGGACGTCGGTGTGGGCGTTGCATCCGACGACGTCGTTCTGGAATTCGTCGGAGAATGTCGCGCGGGTGGGGTATGAGTCCCAGGAGGGGAACACGAACCGGTCGTTTTTCTGGATGGCGACCGATCCGGTCAACCACAAGCATATTCTGTCGGCGACGTTCCGGATCAACAACACCTGGTCGTGGTCGTGCGCGGCGCGGGTGACCGAGTTGTGGTTGACGGGCGGGATTTCGGCGTCCACGACGTGGAGGTCGCAGCCGAGTTGGATGCGCCGGATCGCCACGGTGAACGCGTCCAAAGGCAACGAGGACCATGGCTGCGGCGATGGGTATTTGGAGTTCAACGCTCTCTCGGCGGTGGCGCAGCAGGCAGCGGCTGGGTGGCCGGGGGTGACGGTCGGGCTGCGGGCCAGTGAGTCCGATGAGTTCGCGTGGAAGAAGTTCCAGGCCTCCAGCGCGGCGATGATCGTCGAGTACAACACGTTGCCCAACGCGCCGACCTCGACCTCGGTGAGTGAGAACAAGCCGTGTGTGATCGGCGTCAGCCGGCCGACGATCGCCACCGCGACGCCGACGATGTATGCCACGATGCGGGACGCGGATGCCGGGCAGAACCTGCGGGCGCGGTTCCAGTGGTGGATTCCCAACGCCACCGCGCCCAGAGGCGAGTTCGTGACCGCGATGCAGAACCCCACCAACACCGTGTTCCAGGCGCAGGTGCCGGCCGGGTTGTTCGCCGACGGGGAGGACATTTCCTGGCGGGTCCGCGCCGAGGATGGCACCGACGCCGGACCGTACTCGCCGTGGTGTGAGTACCACATCAACGCCGCGCATCCCGAACACGCGCCGACGGTGACCTCGACCGATTTCCCCTCCGGCGGCGCGGTCGGCAACGGCGTGGGACGCACCGGCGTGTTCACCCTCGGCCCCAACGGTGAGAGCGGGGTGACCCGGTACGCGTACGCGTTCAACTCCACCGTCCTGGACCCCAACCGCAGCGTGCCGGCCACCGGTACGGGGATGACCGCGACGTTGGCGTTCACCCCGACGACGCAGCTGGACAACTACCTGACCGTGTGGGCGCTGAACTCGGCCGGCACACCCGGCCCGGCGACCCAGTACTCTTTCATCGTCAACACGGCCACGCCCGTGTCGGGGCAGTGGCTGTTCAACGACGCCACCGGAAACACCGCCGCCGACAGCAGCGCCGGCGGCGCGCACCCGCTGACCCTTCCCGCTTCCGGCACCAGCTGGACGACCGGTCGGGACAAGGGCGCAGTGGCGTTCGCATCGACCACATCGACCGCGGCGGCGGCTACGACCACCGGGCCGGTGGTGAGTTCCAACAAGCCGGTCACGATTTCGGCGTGGGTGTCCCTGTCCAGCGTCACCACCTCCTCCGCGGTTCTCGGATTGGCCGGGGACCGGACCACGGCGTTGTCGCTGCAGTACGTGGCGGCCAGCCACTCCTGGGCGTTGCGGGCGACCAGCGCCGACACCGACACCCCGACGGTCACCACCGCCACCGGTGGTCCGGCGCCTGCGGCCGGGGTGTGGACGCACGTCACCGGTGTCTATGACCCCGGTGGTGCCGGCGGCACGCAGTTGCGGCTCTACGTCAACGGTGTGCTGGCCGCGTCGGCCGGGTTGTCGGGGTTGTGGCCGGCTGGTGGCGGGTTGCGGGTCGGTGGTGACCTGCAGGCCGGCGCGAACACGGCCCCGTTGCAGGGAACGGTGGACGCGGTGCGGGTGTGGGACCGGGTGTTGACCAGCGAGGAAATCGCCGAGGTGGCCACCGAGGCGGTGCTGATGGGTCGCTGGGGGTTCGACGAGGGCACCGGCACGACCACGGCGGATCTGTCTGGTCATGGCAAGACCGCGACCGGAACGAACATGGGCTGGGCTGAACGCCCACCGGGGTTCGCGTTCGATGGCGACGGCGTCAGCGCGTACGCGACCACCGCCGGGCCGGTGGTGCGCACCGACACCAGTTTCACGCTCACCGCGTGGGTTCGGGTGGTCAACCCGACCACCTACGCCGGCGTGGTCTGCCAGGACGGCGCGGTCAGCAGCGGATATTTCCTGCAGTACCGCAAAGACACCAACCGATGGTCGTTCGCGATGCCGGCCACCGACACCATCAACCCCACCCAGGTCCGCATCGACTCCACCGTGGCCGGCATCGACCCGGACGCCCCACAGGAATGGGTGTTCCTCACCGCGGTCTATGACGGGCCACACAACCAGATGCGGCTCTACGTCAACGGCATCACCTCCGGCGACACCGGACCAGCCGCCGCACCAGCGCCGGCCGCCGTGTGGAACGCGACCGGCCCAGTGCATATCGGCGCCTGCCGCTACAACAGTGGCCTGTGGAACCAATGGCCCGGACAACTGGACGACGTACGCGTCTACACCGGTGTCCTGACCGACCAGCAAATTTTTGACACCTACAACGAAACACCCTAGAAACCACCACCGCGCCCACCCTCCGCCACGCCCATCACGGGGGCAGATGCGGCGGGAGTACGGCACCGACGTAGTCCAGGTTCGTTTCCTCGCGTCACCGCGGCCCCGCGGGTGACCGTTCGGCAGTGGGAGGCCCGCTGTGCACCGCGCAACCCGTGCAACGACCCGCGCAGAGAAACCACCGACGACCCGGATCCACGTCCGTGTCGCCATCGGTGCCGCCATCGACGACACCGTTGCGAACCCTGTTCGTGTAGTGCTGCGGATGGCTGGTGTGTCCTCCAGCGCGGACCTGCGTGCCCGGGGCGCCGCGGTCGCGGTGAACGCGCGCCATCGTGCGTTCCTGTTGGTGGCCGCGGCCGTGGCGGTGTTGCTGGCGATCACGTTGCCGGCGACCTGGAACCCGCGCCCGGCCAACGCCGCCGTGCCCGGCGCGCCAGCGGCGCCGCCGTCGTTGCCGGACGGGAACAAACGCGTCCCCACCCACCCGCTGGCCTCCCGGCCGGCCGCGCACCATCCGGCGCCGCGGTTCACACCCGAACCGGTGGTGTGGCCCACTGGTACGGCCACCGCCGACCTGGCAGCCACACCGACCGGCGGAGCAGCGGCGGCACCCGCGCGGGCCGGTGCGCTGCCGATCTGGCTCACCAGCCAACCACCGCACGCGGCCACCAACCACAGCAGCACCAAGGCGAGTCCGCCGGCGACGGTGTTGGCCGGCCGCAAGATCCGGGTCGCGTTCGCCGACCGCGCCCGCACGGACAAGGCGGGGATCCTGGGATCCCTGTTCTCGGTCACCGACACTGGTGTGCTGCCCGCACCCGGCGGCCCAGCGAAAGCCGATGCGGTGCCTGATGGCACCCCGGTCACGATCACGTTGTCCTATGACGGGTTCGAGCAGGCCTCCGGTGGCGACTACGCCAACCGGCTACGGCTCTACACCGTCCCGGCCTGCGCGCTCACCACGCCCTCGGCGCCGGCGTGTCAGCTCACCGCGTTGCCGACCAGCAACAACGCGAAGAAAAAGACCCTCACCGCGGCGGTGCCAGCCGGTCAGACGCCGCACTACTACGCCGCCGCGGCCGCCGTGGACGGCAACGCCGGCACCTTCGCCGCCACCTCCCTGTCCCCATCGGCGACCTGGTCAGCCGGCGGTTCCGGCGGCGGATTCAACTGGTCTTACCCGCTGCGCGTACCACCATCGGTCGGCGGCCAGGCACCCAGCCTGGCGCTGGGCTACTCGTCCAGCTCGGTGGATGGCCGGGTGGCCGCGACCAACAACCAGCCCTCCTGGATCGGCGACGGCTTCGACCTGCGGATGGGCTACATCGAACGCCGATACCAGGCCTGCACCGACGACATGACCGGCGGCAACCAAGGCACCACCAAAACCGGGGACCTGTGCTGGCAACGCGACAACGCCACCATCTCGTTGAATGGCAAGGCCACCGAGCTCGTCCACGACGCCAACCACCCTGACGTGTGGAAACTGCGCGTCGATGACGGCACCCGCGTCCAACACAAAACCGGCACCTCCAACGGCGACCTCGGCGAAACCGGCGACACGGGGGAGTGGTGGATCGTCACCACCCCGGATGGCACCCAGTACTGGTTCGGGAAAAACCAGCTCCCGGGGTGGACCAGCGGGAAACCGGAAACCAACTCCACCGACACCGTCCCGGTGTTCGGCAACCACACCGGCGAGCCCTGCAACAAATCCACCTACGCCGCCTCCTGGTGTTGGCAGGCCTACCGGTGGAACCTGGACTACATCCTGGACCCCAACGGCAACGCGCAGGCCTACTACTACACCAAGGAATTCAACTACTACGGCCTGAACCTCAAACCCGCCAGCCGCACCGCCTACATCGCCGGTGACTACCTCACCAAAATCGAATACGGTTTCCGCGACGGCTCCGCATACACCACCGGCACCACCACCGGCAACACCGGCCCGACCGCGCAGATCTCCTTCGACGTTGCCGAACGCTGCATCCCCAGCGGCTCGGTCACCTGCGCACCCTCACAACTGAACGCCACCACCAAAAACTCCTGGCCCGACGTGCCGTTCGACCGGATCTGCCCAGTCAACACCGACTGCACCAACCGGCTCAGCCCCGCGTTCTTCACCCGGAAAATGCTGGCGAAAATCACCACCCGGATCTGGGACACCCCCACCGTCAAATTCCGCGACGTGGACTCCTGGACCCTGGGCCACTCCTTCCCCTCACCCGGCGACACCTCACCCAACGCACTGTGGCTGGACTCGATCACCCACACCGGCATGGTCGGCGGCACCGCCACCATCCCAGCCGTCACCTTCGACTCCATCCAAATGCCCAACCGCGTCGACGGCCTCGGCGACTGCTGCGTAGCGCTGAACCGCCGCCGGATCTCCGCCATCCACAACGAAACCGGCGGCACCACCTCCATCACCTACTCACCAAAGCAGTGCGTCCGCGGAAAGACGATGCCGGCCTCGCCGGACAGCAACACCTACCGCTGCTTCCCCTCCTACTGGCAGGCACCGGATGCCACCGAGCCGACTTTGGACTGGTTCCACAAATACGTCGTCACCCAAGTCACCGACGCCGACGGCATCGGCCTGGCACCCACCATGGTCACCAACTACGCCTACGACAGCCATGGTGTGGCATGGCACTGGGACGACGACGAACTGTCCCCGTGGAAATGGCGCACCTGGTCGGAATACCGCGGCTACGAAACCGTCACCACCACCAAAGGCGAAACCGGGCAGACCCAGTCCTCCACCATGACCCGCTACTTCCGCGGCATGGACAGCGACCGCAAAGCCAACGGCACCACCCCAGCAGTCAACATCACCGACACCGACGGCGGCACCACCCGCGACGCCTGGCCGCTGGAAGGCCTCGCCCGCGAAACCGTCACCTACGACGGCGCCGGCGGCCCCATCCTGTCCGGCACCATCACCGACCAAGGAATAACCGGTCCCACCGCCACCGAAAACAAAGACGGCCGCGGCGGCATCAACGCCTACATGGTCAACCCCACCGCCACCCGCACCCGCACCGCCCTAGCCGCCGGCGGCTGGCGCCGCACCCAAACCACCACCACCTACAACGCCTACGGACAACCCACCCAGCTCGACAACCAAGGCGACACCGCAACCACCACCGACGACCAATGCACCCGCACCACCTACGTACCCAACACCACCGCCTGGCTGACGAACTATCCATCGCGGGTCGAAACCGTCGCTAAGAACTGCGCCACCACCCCCAACCGGCCAGACGACATCATCACTGACGTGATCACCAGCTACGACAACCACGCCAACACCGACCCGCCGTCGGCCGGCAATCCGACGAATGTCGAGAAAGTCAACGGTTGGGACACGAACGCAAGCCGCGCTACTTACCTCACCACTGCCACCCATACCTATGACCTCTATGGTCGGCTACTCACCGCAGCGGACGCCAAGAACAATAAAACGACGACCAGTTATTTGCCGACCAACGGTGGACCTGTCACCGCCACAACGGTCACCAACATGCTCGGCTTTACTGCCGTGACTACCCTTGAACCAGCATGGGGTCAACCGCTCTACGTCATCGACGCCAACAATGAACGCACAGACGCCACATACGATCCTCTCGGGCGGCTGACGCAGATCTGGAACACCGATCACAGCAAAGCTAACTACCCCACGCAGCCCAATATTCAGTACAACTACCTCGTCCGCTCTACAGCCCCGTCAGCGGTCACCACGCAGGCACTCCTCGACAGCGGCGCATATCTCACGTCACGCGTTCTCTACGACGGATTCCTCCGAACACGGCAAACACAATCCCCCAGCAGCGGTGGCAGGCTCATCACCGACACCGTCTATGACTCACGCGGCCTCACTAAAGCAACAAAAACCTATGCTGACAGCAATCCAGTCGACACCACGATCGCCAGTACCACCGACAACCTCATCTCTGACCAGACGATCACCAACTACGACGGCGCCGAGCGCCCTGTTCTCAGCGCGCTGCTCGTGTACGGCCAAGAAAAATGGCATACCAGCACTGCGTACGGCGGCGATCGCGTTACCACCACGCCACCTCAGGGTGGCACACCGACAACGACAATCAACGACGCGCAAGGTCGTACAATTGAGCTACGGCAATTCCACACAACGGCCGCCAACGGCCCGTACGACAGCACCACCTATACCTACGATCCACGCGGCAACCGAGCCATCATAAAAGACCCAGTTGGAAACACGTGGAGTTATCACTATGACATCCGCGGCCGACAAATCAGCAGCACCGATCCAGACAGAGGCACCACCCGAACCACCTACGATGACTTGGATCGACCGGCGACGATTACCGATGGCCGTGGACAAACAGTCGCGAACGTCTACGACGCCCTCGGTCGAAGGACTGAGCTCCGCGATGACACAGCCACGGGCGCACTCCGCGCCTCGTGGACATATGACACACTTGCCAAGGGGCAACTCTCATCGTCAACTCGTTTCGACAACGGCAACGCATACACCATCTCGGTTACCGGTTACGACAATGCCTATCGGCCCCTAGGCACCACCTACACAATCCCTGATAGCGAGGGATCACTTGCTGGCAGCTACAGCTTCAAAGCCGGCTACACGATGACAGGGCGTGTCGGCAGCCAGAGCTATCCAAAAACGCCCGGTCTGAACGCCGAAACTGTCACCACGAGTTACAACAACTTCGGCCAGCCCAATACCCTCAACGCCGGCGCAACTCCCTATATCAGCTCGACGCAGTACACCGACTTCGGTGAACTCCAGAAGGTCAGCCTCAACAGCGCCAACATCAGCGCTGACCACTCGTTCAGCTACGAAATCGGTACTCATAGACTCAACCGGACACGTGTCGTCAGCCTCGACGTCACCGGCGGCCCGGTCATCGAAGATAAGGCCTACAGCTACGATGACGCCGGGAACGTTACGAGACTCGCTGACGCAGCCTCAACAAATCCTGACACCCAATGTTTCCGTAACGATTACCTTCAACGCCTCGTCGAAAGTTGGACACCGGCGAGTGGCGACTGCGCGATCGACGCGGCTAGCGCACCTCTTGGCGGCGCGGCGCCGTACTGGCAATCATTTGCCTACGACATAACCGGTAACCGCATCAGCAAAACTGACCACGCCGCCCCAGTACCGCTGGCTGTTGCAAAAGCCAACACCCAGGATACTTCCCCTGGTCTCGGCCACTCCACCGCGAGCGCCGACAGCACAACCACCTACACCTACCCGCAACCCGGCACGGCACATCCACACGCCGTCCAGACCGCCACCACCAACGGAACAACCCGCACATACGGCTACGATGATGCCGGCAACACCCTCAACGGTGCATATGCAGATGCCGGCGCCACCACATTCACATATGACGCCGAAGGCAATCCGGTCACTAGCAGAGACGCCGGTGGCACCACCACCTATGTTTACGATGCCGACGGCAACCTCCTCCTTACCCGCGCACCAGCCAAGACGACCCTCCTACTCGGTAACACAGAACTCAGCCTGGACGCCGGAGCGACGACACCAACCACCACCCGCTACTACAGCTATGCTGGCTCCACCGTCGCTAGCCGAACTGCTAGCAGCCTCACATGGACAATTGCTGACAAGAACGGCACCGCACAGATCGCGATCGACACCTCCACTAAACAGATCAGCCGACGCTGGTACACACCCTTCGGAGAATCGCGCACGCCGGCTGTGCGCAGTGCTTGGCCCAACAGCCGTGGATTCGTTGATGGCACTGTCAGTAGCGCCACTACCCTGACTCATCTCGGCGCACGCGACTACGACCCGGCGACGGGGCGTTTCACCACCGCTGATCCGCTTCTTGCTGCTGACAATCCACAGCAACTCAACGGATACGCCTACGCCAACAACTCGCCTATCACCTCCAGCGACCCCACCGGACTGCTCCCCTACATCGAACACGGCTCCGACGGGGATTACTGCATCTACCAGTGCGGTTCCTACGGTAAAGACGGCGGCAACAACCGCAACAATAATTGTGGCCATACGAGATATTGTTCACGGCATCCCCGACCGCTACCGGGCGACCTCGACAACTATCGCCGCAGTATCAGCGGCGAGGATGGTGACATGCCCGGTTCGTACAAGAGGAACCGGTGCCTACAAACGCCCGTTGGGTGTTTGACGGCTCCACCACCAAAACCGCAGATCAATAACCCGGATGATGATCCTTGGATCAACATCGGCCACATGTGTATTGGTCTTCCATACAGCGGATCGACTGTGTGTCCGTACCGTCCGCGGCAGACCCAAGCCATTGCCGAGAACGAGTTCAACGGTCTTCTTCTCCTTGCTGAGTGGGCACCGGTCGTCGGCCCGATAGCTCGTAGTGCTGCTGGTTCCATAGCGCGTGGTCTTCGCGCCGCACGCGCTGCTGGCGCAGCCGAGGAGGCCGGTGCGGCGGAGAGTGGAATGTCGGGCAGTCGAGTGCCGTGGCAATTCCGCAGCGACTATCCAGAAGTGATCATCGACGGGCGCAGCTACGCCGAGATCAATGGACGTCTGTATACGCGGCATGCTCTGGATCGGATGACGCCAAGTGGATACGGCACCGCCGCGGGTGGCGACTACGGGAGATCCATTCCTCCAAGTTATGTAGAAGAGGTCTTGGACAGCCCGTTCACGGCACGGAATGGGATCAAGGGACCACATGGAGAAGACCGGATCTCAAATGTCAACGGCTCCCTGACCGTGATCACCGAGCACGGTATCGTCATTACGGTGATAACGAGGTGATGACGAGGTGATGACGTGACGAACCGGCTCCTTGCGGATGCGCTCAACACTATCGCACTGTTCGAGCGCGCCGAGGTTGAGATAGCCGAGATGCAACGAACACTCGTTGCTATCGGTGGCGCTTTAGACAGTACGTATGGCTCATTGATTCGCGAGTTCAGACAGGCAGAGGCCGACCTCGAAGAAATTCGATTCGGTATGTTGTGTGACGAGCAACGCCCGGCTGCCATCCTGCGAGTGGACAAGCTCAAGGAGTTGATCTTGGCAGAGATGGCGGAGAACCTGGATTGACGCTGTAACTATGTGCAACGCTCAAGATGACCTGGCGGCGACGGTGCGTGGCTCATCCACTAGCGGCAGGAACTCGACGGGACGGCTCGTCGCATCCCGCGCTGCATCGAGGCCGCCGCCGAGGTGGCAGCGCTCGGGCACGAGACGGCCTTCCCCATGCGGCCACCTATGCGCGCTCGCATTGCTGGGCCACCGTCTTGTCAGAACGCGCGTCGTTCGCCTCAACTTCGCCGACGGACCAGTGCTCGACGACACACGTATGACTACGACGACGCTGGCGATAGCACCGAGATCGCCGACTCTGCCACCTCCAAGCCTGACAGGCAGGGCTTCCACAAACGACCACTCCCCAGCGCATAACAACGCCTGGACGCCGGCCAACGGTCACCG
The DNA here is from genome assembly GCF_010993745.1 of Fodinicola acaciae. NCBI lineage: Bacteria > Bacillati > Actinomycetota > Actinomycetes > Mycobacteriales > Fodinicola > Fodinicola acaciae. Next base: position 1,034,915 of record NZ_WOTN01000003.1, on the reverse strand, counting down.
CAATGTGTGGACCCACTCTCGCGAGGCTCGGTAGTGCCACACCATCCTGGTAGTCGTTCAGCTACGACATAGCCGGGGCGGGCTGTGAGACCCGCGCACGCGTTCGATGATGGCCGCGAGGTTGAGCGGTTGCTCAAGGCCATGAAGGAGCTGGGAGATCAGCCGCGCGCTCAGGAACTGGCGGTCTTGGCGTGCGCGCTGGATGAGGATCCGGAGGCCGCAGCCCTGCGTACGGTAGCGGCGGCGTCCGAGCTAATCGGGCGAGTCACGAAACAAACGAGTCGGCGCTGGTACACACCCTTTGGTGAAACCGCGCACCAAGCGCCGGCACCGCCTGGCCGAACAACCACGGATTCGTCAACGGCACCACCAACACCGCCACGACGCTCACCCACCTCGGCGCGCGTGACTACGACCCCGCCACCGGCCGCTTCACCACCGTCGACCCCCTCATCAACGCAGACGACCCGCAACAACTCAACGGCTACTCCTACGCGAACAACGCACCAGTCACATCCAGCGACCCCGACGGTCTGCTTCCGTATATCGAGCACGGCTACGACGGCGACTACTGCCTCTACCAATGCGGTTCATACGGCCCCGACGGCGCCAACAACCGCAACAACGGACGTGGACACCGCGGCCGCACCGAATGGGACTGGAACATCTACTCAGCACCGCCACTCGGTGACTGCTGCCGCAATCCTCACCTGAAGGGCTACCAGAAACCAAAGCCCAAACCCAAACCTGCCGCCCCTCGCCCCGTAGATCCAGACGACCCAAGCGCCGACCTCGGCAAGATGTGCATCAGCACCCCGTACGGCTACCAGGTGTGCCCGCCCGGTTCCAACGGGCCCACTCCAGCACAGAACGCGGCAGCCATCGGCGGCGGCATCCTCATCGCCGCCGGGCTCATCGTGGGTCTCGAAGCACTCGCAGGTTCTGCGGGCGCGGTGACCTTGGTGCGGATCCTCAGTAGACTGGCTCGCGGCAGTAGGTTAGTCGGAGGTCACTCTCTCGACGACCTGAGCGCAGCAGCAAGAGTGGCCGACCGGAATGGCCTCACAAAGGCTGGCCGCGCACTGATGAAACACGGTGACCGGAAAGGGAGTGTGTTTCCGAGGTCGACCGGAAACGCCGCTAGTCGAAACGAGCAAGAGGCAGGCAGTCGTTGACTCTATTCTCAATGACCCAAACGGACGAACAGAGGTTCTCAATAAGGTGATCAATATCTACGACTCGACGGGACGTGGCGTCCGTTTCACCAGGGACGGTAAGTTCATGGGATTCTTGGAGCCACGTTAATGGACGGTCATAGTCTCAGACTGGCGAGCGATGTATCCGAACGGGACGGTCTGGGCCTCGAACTGTACGATCCTGGCGGTGCGATGATCGCTGAGATTTTCAGAGACGATGAGTCCGGTCGAACCACGTTTAATGCCACGTTGTCGGCTCATATTCCACTCCAGGTTCTTGAGTGGTTCGTCGCGCGCGCTAAGGACAGTCTTTGATGGCTCCCGCACCACGAAGTTTCCATCCGTCACCACCGCTGCCCCATCGCAACTCATCAGCGGTACCGCCGCGCACAGGATCTCTTTCACCGACGAAGCGGCAGTGTCGGACACGAGAGCGCCATCCGCGCGCTCGAACTGGTAGGCCACAGCCTCCAAGGTGTGGCCGGTGTATGACCGCCGCCGGTTGAGCAGTCACCGCCGCCGCTGGGCTGATCAGGACGATGGGTTTCGCCGGCGCGCGACTACCGACCGCCGCACCTATCGCTAGCCGACCGCTTGACAAACCACTGCATTCACCTTGTTTGGCGGCTGCTGTACGCCATCATCTCTAGCTGCTGTTGGCTAGGTTGCCTGCGACTACTATTGGTGACAACGCCCAACGGGTTGACATCGCGTACGCCACGTTTCGTGAGGTCAGCTCTTGCGCGATATCAACCGCGAAGCGCCGCACCTGGTTGCGGCTTGTGTCGCCAACGCGGCCAACACAGACGGCGGCACGCCATTCGCGTGAGAGTCGTCTCGGTGCCATCGGCGATAGGACTGCACCAACGGAGCGGTTGCCATAAAACACTCTGGGCACACATCGCCCTGGAAATGCGAGACCAGCTCCTTAATCCACCGCCGCTGGGAATCTCTTCGACGCAATGAAACCGCAGGTCAACGGTTACATCTGCGAAATGGGAAATAGCTGCGAATACCGGCGGAGTAACGCGGAGGCGGTGCATTACGAGTGCGTCGCATCCCGCGGCAGAGGACCCCTGTCGCTGGCTCGCTGACGAGCTGGAGCGGCTACGGGCCATCCTCCGACCAGACGCAGACGGAGGGTGTCGCCCGTACGTACGTGCGCCGGACGATCTTGTGCATACGCGATCGGATCGCCTCTGGAACGATCGACACTGGGCGTCGCTGGAATACCGACCAGTGCATGGGGCTGCCAGTAAGTGGAGGATCGTCCGTACTACGGCTGATAAACCACAGGCTAATGGACGCAGCCGTATCGTTCCGCTGCCGTCATGAACGTGGTTCGCGCGGTGTTCCGGGAAATCTCGCGCGCCCACCGGCTGTCTGGAACAGAGTGAGTCGAAAGAAGCGACGCCAGTCCCGATGCCCCGAGATCCATGTCGGGTTTACCTCTCGCTATTCGATAGGGGTCAAGACGAATGTTTCGGGTCCGCGCCTCTTCCGGTGGGCTTACCCGATGCCGGGAAGGTAGGTGTGTGGGCCGTGTGCGCCGGCGGCGTCCCGCCTACGGCAAGGTCCAGTGTTGGGACGTAGCGCCATTGCAGTCAGAGATTTGCAGTTGAATGCCATCAGAGGTGTCACCGTTGGGCACATCCAGGCAGAGTCCGGAGTTTGGGTTGCGCAGCGAACCGTCCGTCCACAGCTCCCACACCTGCGCGGCCGTGCCGTTGCAGGGGTAGATATGCACCATCGTGCCGGGTGTGGTGGCGCTGTTGATCACGTCCAGGCATTTGTCCAGTACGTGTAGACGCTCGTCGGAACTTACCGTCCATTTCTGCGCGTTGGTGCCATTGCACATATAAAGTCGTACGGCTGCACCGTTCTCAGGGCTGCTGCTGTCTCCGTTGATGCATTTACCCCCCAGACCCACGATCGGACCGATGGCCGGGGCCGCGGCGACCGGGCTTGGGCTCAAGACGGTGCTGAGGCTTGGGGTCGGGCCGAGGCTCGGGCTTGGGCTCGGCCTTGAGTTCGGGCTTGAGCTCCGGCTCGGGTTTGGACTGAGGCTCGGGCTCAAGCCCGAACTGAGGCTTGGGCTGAGGCTCGGGCTGCGCTTGGCGTCCCCGACGTACCTGTCGACGGCCCAGGCGCCGGCGCCGGCACCGATACCGACCGCCAGCAGCACGGTCGCGACCCACCGAAGCCTCCCGGTGCGGCGTTCGGTCACCGGTTCCGGCTGCGGAGGATGCTCACTGGGGTCGAGAGGCGACCTGGTGGTCGGTGGCGGCGACGGATCCTCGTCCGGAGATGATGTTCGCGGTGGCTGCGCGGGAGAGGGACTCGCGGGCCATTGCGAAGCGATCAAAGCGGTGTCCGCTGCCGTTTCCGGCAGGTCAAACGCGCCTTCAGCGTGGTGACTTTCGACGATCTCCGCTACTTCTTGATCGGCTGGTTGATCGACTGGCTGGCCGCAATGTACGCATGTCGGGAAGCCCGGTAGCAGTGTCGTGCGGCAGCGAGGGCACATCGTAGGGAGAGTCATGAAATGTCACTCGCCTGTGCCGATGATTGCCCGCAGTGTGTTTGATCGACAAATGCTTCGGTGCGGTCGCGTCGCTGCCGTTCGATGGCCGCGCGGTGCGGCAATGGCGCCTCATGGGTGCAGGCGGCCAACTCGCGCCATGCTGATGCGGATTGGCGTAGATCGTTGTGCCAGCGGACGGCGTCGACCGGGCTGGCGGATCCGCCCATAGTCCAACGGTGCCAGTACCAAAAAAGCCGCAGTTCGGTGGACAGCCCTTCGTGTGCTGGCCAGCATGGCGGTAGCAAAACCCAGGGGTGGTACGCCTCTTGCAACCACTGTACCCACTCGGCCAGGCTTTTCCATTTGGTTGGATAGGATGCGGAGTCTTGCTGATCCCATACCCATGGCGCTTTTTTGGCCGGCTGCTCAGCCATTATTCGATCTCCCGATCTGTCATGCGTCCCGCTCCCGTACCCGTGTTGCCCGCATTGTCGGCTCCTTGATGCCCACCCATGGTCTGTGCGACGTGGTCGTCCTCGGCGTGAGGGTCGTATCCGGGTTTGTTCTCCGGCGGGCCGGCCGTTTGCGGGTTTTCTTCGCTGGCCTCGGATGCGTCGGGTCGTGGCTCGTCGTTATCAGGCTCATCGACGGCTTTGTCACCGGGGTTGGTCTTCGGCGGATTGGCTGTCTGCGGACGGTCATCGTCGACTTCGGGCGCATCAGGTTTTGGTTCGCCGCCGTCGGGGTTGTCGGCCTCCGGCTCACCGGAGGCTGGCTCGCCGATATCGGGTTTGTTGGTCCCCGGCTCGTTGGTCGTCGGCTTATCAGTCGCCGGTTGGTTGGTCGCTCGATCGCCAGATTCCAGTTCGCTTGACGTGGGTTCACCAGACTCCTGGCGTCTAGAACCCGGTTCGTTGTTCTCCGCTTCTCTGGAATCCGGTTCGCTGGACGCGGGATCGCCCGTCTCCGGGTCTGCGGACTCCAGATCGTCAGACTCCGGCGCGCCGGTCTGCGGATCACCGGAGTCGGGTTCGTTGGATCCTGGTTCGTTGGTCTCTGGTCCACTCGACCCTGGCTCAGCGGACTCTGGTTCGCCCGTTTCTGGCTCAGCGGATTCTGGCTCGTTGGAGTCCGGGTCGTTGGGTGGTGGACTGTTCGGATCACGAGAGGCGTTGGCAGGACTGGGTGATCCAGTGGCGGACTGATCTTGGGTTTTGTCGGGGTTGCTGGGCTGGTGGTTCGGGGAATCGCCCTGATCGTTATCGGGAGCGGGGTTCTTCGGCTTGATCTTGTCGGAAAGGTAGTTGCTGAAGGGCTTGAGGACGCCGGCCGCCGCGCCCCCCAAGTTGTTCACGACTGCGTCTCGGGCCCCGCTCAAACGTGTTGATATGCCGGAGATACGGCCCCCGAGATGTCTGTCGAGTCCGCCGAACGCTTCACCGACTACCTCGCCGATCGCTGGGCCGAGTTCGCGGAGGAATCGGGCACCACCAGCGCGCATGCCAGCGCAACTGCGCCGCCAACGACTCAGGTCCCGCCGCGGCTGATCGGAATCGCCGTTCTCGTTCCGTTCGCGGACTTCGTCTCGCCAGGCTTCTACGGCCTTACCGCCGGCTTTGCCGATGGCTTGTCCGACCAGCGCGCCCGTGTACTGACCTGCTGCCGCGCCGGCGGGGCCGCCGGTCCAGCCACCGACGACGAACCCGACTGCGCGCCCGGTCGAGCGCGCGGCGAGAACGCTGCCGGTCTTGACGACCTCCAAGCCGACGGTGCGGGTGACTTCTTTTCCGAGTGCGGGTTTGGGTTCTGGCGGTCCGGATTCCTCGGCATTGTCTGGCTCGTGCTGTTGCATCATGGAGCTTGGTCCAGGAATGCGCAGGCGGCTCCCAGCAACACGGGCAGGTTGTCGACCAGGTTCTGGGCAACGCTCAGAGGGCCTTGGCGGTCGTCTTGGGCGATCTGCTCGCAGGCGTCCCAGATCGTACGGCGGTAGGACTGACACCAAACGCTGTAGACGTCGATGTTGACAACCGCACGCGGATTCAGGTCTGAGTCACCAATCGTCCAATCGCCGACACTGCCCCGGCTGTTGCCCAGGCCAATACCAATGGCTACCAGTCGCAGGCTTGCGAGCTTCTTCGGCAGAAGATCATCGTCGTTGTTGACCGTCGTCAGCAGTCCAAGCCCCAGCAGAGCGTCGATAACGATCGGCGCGTCCTCGATGCCGCGGTCGCGGGACACACCGACCAGCGAGGCAGCGGTGTGGCGCGAGAACGCCGACAGCCAGATCAGATACTCACCCGGACTCAGTTCGTGGAACACGTCGGCAACGCGAACCCCCGCGACTGGTGCGGTAGTGGAGGTCTCGCTATCGAGCGGAAAGGCTTGTCCGAGCGGAAATCCGACTGGGAACAGGTATTCAGTCATTGTTGGAAGCCCTTGAATCCCTTGATTCGCCGGTATTCGGGAATCAGACCGGCTGGTCTGGTTTCCACGCGTTGAGGTGGATCGCTGCGGTAGAACAGCCAGGCGTGGAACGGTGGCAGCATTTGCAGGTCGCTGACCGGGAGGGCTGGACGGTAGAGGCTGCTCACCGAGTGATCGGCGGGTGCGGCGGCCGCCACGCCGGTAGGTGTCGCCGATGGGCCGATTCCGGCCGGTACGGCGCCGGGTCGGTAGGTGATCGACGTTTCTTTTTCCTCGCCGGCCCAAGCGGAGACGTTGGACAGGTCGGGGCCGTTGGACATGCCGCCGAAGATGAGTTTGGCAGTGGTGGCGGCGAGGATGCCGGCCTGCTGCTCGACGCCGTAGCGTGTCCGCAGCTGGGCCAGGCTCTGCGCGGCCCACATGGTGATGATGCCGCGGCCGCCGCCCTCGCTGACCAGCGACGGCAGGCTTTCGATCGGCGCGATGTTGGCGACCTCGTCCAGCGCGAGAAGCAGCGGCGACGTCAACCGGCCACCTTGTACGGCCGCGACTTCGGCGGCGCGTTGCGCGATGCTGTCGACCAGTCCGGCTACCAGCGGCGCGATGGCCTTCTGCAGATGCGAGGGGCCGATGATGAACAGCGCCGATTTGGTCGCCAGGAACTCGTCGAGGTCCAAGTCGTTCGCCGAGCACGACGCCAATACGGTGGGTTCGGCGGTGGCTTCCAACGCGTTTCGGGCCACCGAGAAGAAACTGCCGCGTTCCTTCTCACCCAACAGCGCAACCGCTTCAAGGTCGTCGGCCCAGATCGCCGCCGGGCTGCTCGATAGGCGCAGAATCGCGGCGGGGTCGGCGATTTCCTGGCGTGCCAGCCATCGCCGGACCTGCGCCAGCGGCAGCTTTTCCAGCGCCGCGGCGTGGAAGTACCCGCGTAGGATCGCGGCCGCGCCGGCGCGCCAGTGATCGCCACCCTCGATTCCCTGTCCCGCGACGGCCGTGACCGCCGCGACGCGCCGGTAGCACACGCCGGGCTGTTCGCAGTCCGCCAGCGGCGACCAGAGCAGCGAGTCGCGCGGGTACTCGCTGCCGAACGGGTCGTACACCAGCACCCGGCCGCCGACCGGTTCGGCGATCCGGCGCCGCCAGTTGCCGGTGAAGCCGAGAATGTCGCCGCGGGTGGAGGTGCACACCAGCGGCCCGTCCCACGACAACAGGGTCGGGATGATCAGTCCGGAGGTCTTGCCGTAGCGGGGTGGTCCGACGATGCCGACGGAGTCTTCCGGTGCGCTCCAGCACCGTCGGTACGCGCCGTCGGCGTCCCAGCCGAGGAAGACCTGCTGTCTGCCGGCGACCTGGAACGGTGGGATCGGCGGCCAGTCAATCTGCGGCACGCCCGTCAGTCCCTGTCCAGGGTGCTGATCATCGCGACTGGGATCGGGCGGGCTGGCGCGTCCGAGTCCGGCAACGGATAGTCCCGTCCAGGTTCCTCGATGGCTTCCAGGCGCAGCTCGTTGGGAGGATGGGTGGCGCAGATGGCCAGGTCCCACCCGTCGCGGCTGCCGTCGAACGAGCGGCGAAGCCGAGCCAGCACCAGGCGCATCCCGGCGCGGTGGCCGGCCTGCGCGGCGGCCCGGTCACCGCGGTACTCGGCCTCGCGCGAATCCGCCGCCTGCATCGGCACGATGAAGTACCGGAATGTCACCAGCACCGGCCAGAACACCAGCCACACCAGCAGGTGCACCACGGGGTGCCGAAAACGCGTCATCACGGCGGTCGCGGCCGCGTACAGGAGGTACAGCGGAAGCGAGACGCCACGGACGAAGGCGCTGGCGATCGCGTCGGCGTTGTTCCAGTGCGTCAGTTCGTGGCAGATGACCCCGGCGATCGCCTCGCGGTCGTAGTTGAACTCGTCCAGCAAACCCTGGTTGATCACCAGATGGCGGGTCCACGCCGACGCGTTGGGCGTACGGTCGTCGTTCAGCAGTACCCGGGGCAGACCGCGCAGGCCAAGCCGGCCGGCGCAGTCCTGCACGATCGGCATGAGCAACGCCTCTTCGCGCCTGCTCATTCGTCGCGCGCCGCTGATGCGCAGGATCCACCCCTCGAAAGCGATCCTGTACAGCACATAGAGCACCCCGACGAACAAGCCGACCACCAGTTGTGCGACCAGCGCGCCGACGGCGTGCAGTGGGTCGGCCTGGAACAACCCGATCCACGGCAGTACCAACCCGGCGAGGAATCCGGACACGGCGCCGACCAGGAAACCCAGCATTCCGCCGGCGACTCCGCCGATCTCGCCGCCGGTCTGCGTCAGTATCGAACCGACCACGGGAATGTCATGCGCCGTCGTACCAAGAGACAGCGTGCCGTTGACAATTCCCACCACAGCACCAAAGACACCGCCGACCATGGCCAGCACCAGCGCCAGCGGCACTCCGAACCAGGTCGCAAAGAACGCCGCGGAAACACCACGATAATTACGAAACAACCCGGCAGTCACCCACTGGCGCATACTCGGAAACCGCTTTGGCCAGTTGTCGACCACGTCACCGCGGACCAGCGACTGGTCACCCCCTGCTACCGGCTGATACGGCGAAGCCGGAACATGGGTTGTCGGGTGCGGTCCTCTAACGCCGGATCCTTGAAGCCCAGCTCCTCGTACGCCGGCTCTCCGGTATGGCCGCGGTGCGTTGCCGCTGGATGGCATCTGGTTCGGCGCCGGTTCACCAACAGCGGGAGGGTCGGGCCAGTTCGTTGCAGGAGTCGAGGGTTCGTCCTGGTTCCAGTCGTGGTTCACCAGCGCCACCATCCAGTGACGGCCTCACGTACGACGCTCCTCAAGCTGACCTCCGACATCCGTGCCTACGTAGTGCGCCAGATACTGCGCCAGCACAGCCCCGAGCGACTGCCGTCCCGCTCAAGGCCGTTGGCGGCATGCCGCGATGGTGGCAATGCGCGCAGGTCAGCGCCATGCTTTGGGGCCGGCCAACCCACCGGCCACATGTGGCTGGGCAACGTTTAGGGTCGAACGCTGGACTGTTCGGCCTACCGGAGGGCGTGGCGTGGCCAACGAGCTGGGGAATCGGTTGCGCGAGTTTCGCCTGCGGGTCCCCGGACTCACCCAGCCAAAGCTGGCGGTCGACTCCGGGATCGGGGAACGCACGATCCGCCGGCTGGAGAAGGGCCAGTACAAGAACCCAGGTGCCGTCACCGTGCGGCTGCTCGCCGAGGCACCGGTCCTCGGGCTGTCCGATGCCGAGAAAGCGGAGCTCATCGACTTGGCGGCCGGCGTACGCTCCGGCCGTACGGCCGGCGAGGGATCGCCGACCCCGCGCGGCTTTCGGCTGCCGCACCGGCTCGACCATCTCCACGACGCGGCCGAAGTGCTTGCGATCGAGGTTGGCAGACGCGCCAACCGCGAGTACGAGCACGAGGTGCCGCCAGACTTTCCGCCGGTACGGTGGCGGGAGGGGTACGATTCGGCGGCGATCGGCCACCAGGGCGAGGTCGGCGCGATCGCCGAGTTCTACCAGCAGCAGCGGCATCCGCGGCTGGTCGTTCTCGGGAAAGGCGGTTCCGGCAAGACCGTCGCCTCGCTGCGGCTCGTACTCGATCTGCTGCGTACGCGCGGCGCGGACGATCCGATCCCGGTCGTGTTCCAGATCGGCTCGTGGGATCCGAAAACCCCATTCCGTGACTGGATCAGGGGGCAACTGCTCCGTGACTATCCGCATCTCGCGGAATCCCTGCCTGGCGAACTGACGCTGGCGGCGGCGTTGACCGAGGTGCACGCGATCCGGCCGGTCCTGGACGGGTTCGACGAGATCTCGTCCGACCTGCGCGGCCGTGCGTTGCGGGCGCTCGACCACGTCCGGATGCCGTACGTCCTCACCAGCCGGCCACAGGAGTACGCGGACGCTGGCGAGGGCCTGTCCGATGCTGCGGTCATCCAGCTGATCGACCTAAACCCCGACGACTGGGAAAGTTACGTACTGCCCGCCACCGAGAACCCGCGCCATCCCACCCGAACGGTCGGCGACACCATCGCCACCCCGCTGCTGGTCACCCTCGCCAAGACGATTTACCGCGACACGGGTGACGCCGATCTAGACGACCTCTGCGACGACAACCGCTTCGCCGACCGCGACGCCGTCGAGCGCCACCTCCTGGCGGGCTTCGTACGCTCCCGGTTCAGCGCCGGCGGAAGCCGCGACTGGCCGCTGGACCAGGTCGATCGCTGGCTCGGCTATCTGGCCTGGCACACGCGCAAAACCAACACCAGGGACATCGCGTGGTGGCAACTCGGCTGCGCCATGAGCCTGCCGTCTCGCGCGATCATCATCGGGGTCGTGGCCGGACTCGCCGTGACGCTGGCTTTCCTGGTCTTGGGCACCGCATCGGTGATGCTGACCAGCGGCAGGCCGTTGCTGGCCACCCTGCAACTGGAGTCCCTGGCCGCGCCTCTCGACGGGACCGCGGCCGGACTCGCCGCGGGCCTGATCTATGGCCTGGTACGTCGGCGCCGGGCCGCCACGCCGGGACCGTCACGTATCGCGGCCCGGTTCGGCCGCGGCCGGCTCCCCGGCGCGGTGTCGATGCGAGCTCTGCGAACGCGCACGTTCCGGGCCTGCCTCGGCGGCCTCGCGTTCGGCATCGTGTACGGCATCGTGTCAGGTTCACTCGGTCTTCCGCTGGCCCTCGTGCTCGCCTACGCAGTGGCCGTCGCCGTCACGACCGCGGTCGGTGTCGCCGCCGTCGTCGCGCTCGCCTCCTGGCTCGAATCGCCGGCCGACGCCGGAACCGCCGCATCGCATCGCAACTTCCTGGCGGCCAACCGTCGTACGGCGTTGACACAGATGCTGCTCGCCTGGCTCGTCGGCGGCCTGATCATGGCGCTCGGCATCGATCCCCTCGGCCACGTCGCCTTCGAACTTCTCCGCAACCTCGCACCGCAGCTGACCGCCGGCCTCTCGCTGCCGATCAACGCCGTGGAAATGATCGTCAGCGGTGTCACTGGGGGCGCCGTCGTGGCGCTCGCGTACGGCATCTGCCTCACCGCGTGGGGCCAGTGGATCATCCTCAGCCGTCTCTGCCGCTCACCGGCCAACTACCGTGGAACCTGCCGACCTTCCTCGACGACGCCTACCAGCGAGGCGTGCTGCGCCAACCCGGGCCGGTGTTCGAATTCCGACACGAGCAACTTCGGCACCACCTCGCGGACCGTACTCGCTGATCCCGGCCAGCCACAGTTGGCCGGCAGGTGGCCGGTCCGCGACATCGCGCCTGACCCGCGTGTATTGCCATCATCCGGGACATGCTGCAGAACGCGCCGGACCTCTGGGAGATTCTCCGGGCTCTGGCCGGCGACAATCCCTGGCTCATCCTGCTCGTCGCCGCCCTGAGCTGGATCGCGATGTTGTACGGGGTCTACAAGACCTCCACCAAGGGTGCGCGGCACGCCAACGAGCTGGTTCGCCGGCTGCTCCGTCGACAGGACCGGGTCCACGTCATCACGGTCATCTCCCGGTTCGTCGCCGCGTTCCTGCTCGCCCTGATCCCGGCCGGCTGGCTCATCACCGCGATTCCGTGGGGCAACGTCATGCTCTACATGATCGCCGGCGGCAACGTGAACTGGTTCGACATGACCATCGGGTCGGTCGTCTACTTCGCCTACACGACGCTCGCCGGCGCCGGCATCACCGCCGCCTACCTCGCCGAAAGCCCGGCGGCCGGCCTACGCTACGCGCTCGCCGCAGTACTACTGCCCGGCATCCCAGTGCTCATTCTCACGCTGATGATCAGCGAAGAGCCGGGATCGTTCTGGGTCGTGTTCTCCGGTTTCACCTTCATCCTGGGCTATCTTCTCGCACCGCCGATCATCATCGGCTGCATCCGCCTGTGCACCGTACCGAGACTGGCTTGAGACAAATCAGGGCTCACTCCCGGTAGGGTGCACAGCACAAAGAGATACCGACATCTGGCCCGAGAAGGCGGGAACGCGCCCCACTGCCCTCTCAGGCCGACGAGCTAGCGGTTTCGTAGCGGTTAGTCGGTTGCGACCTGGACGGCGCTCAGGATGCTCGACACGCCGGCCGGGTGGGCCATCTTCAGGTCCGCGAGATCGCCGGGCCGGAACCAGCGAACATCGTCGTGCTCGTCGGGCGCGGCGTTGACAGGTTCTCCGTCCCAGCGCGTGACACCAGCGCGTGACGAGGAAGCCATGCACGTCGAGGGCAGGATAGTTGATCATCATCGGGACCGGGACCAGGGTCGTGGACGTGGACCCGACTTCTTCGAGACATTCCCGGCTGACGGCCTGGCGAGGCAACTCGCCCGGCTCGACATGTCCGCCGACGAGGTCCCAGCACTCGGGATCGCGTCGACGCGACGGATGGCGCCGCACCAGGAGCAAAGACCGCCGCGCACAAGTCCAGCGACTGAGATCGGGATTGTCGCAACGCCGTCCTCAAGACCATCAACGGACGTGAGGTACCGGGCGCCGATACGGCGCGTCGATCGTGCGGACTGACGACAAATATCAGGCCAGAGTATTCGCCCACTTCGGATACCACACGTTCCCAGTTAAGTGCGGAATTGCATCAGGGTTCAGATTGAATTTTCTATGTATAGAAAAGAAATAGACCTAAGAGCCTCAGTCAGTGGCGCAGCTAAATGTCCGCTCATGCCGAGGTGCGTGGATTCGTCGACGTGCGCGCTGCAGGACATAACGACCAACGTCGTGGTGAGGACCAGAAGCTATCTGCCTGCCCGGCGGATGGTGGGCCGGCGACCTGTCACGTAGAAATCACCGCCGCGGTGCTTGGCACAAAACCGGGATATCGCCGCTGGGAGTTGGTGCGATGCTCTGTCGCATGACGGCAAACCTGTCGGGCGGACTGATGTTGTCGGCGCGTCCCCTTGCCTCGCCGGCGACCCGGTTGTGCATGAGGATGATCGCGCCGGCCGGGTTCGCGGTCGGTGTCATTGGGATGTTTCTGACTTGGTCCGGGCTGGCGATTCTGCGACCGAATCAGTCCGGTCTCGGAGTCGGCGTGCTCGTGGTCGTTGTTCTGCTGCCGATCGTCGGTGGCGCTGTCGGTGTGGTGGGTGCGGTGGCCACCCTGGCGATCAGGGACAAGCGCAGTTACGCCGCGCTCAGCGGATCGGTCCTCACCGCGCGGGTATTCCGGACGATCTCGATCGACCTGGCGACCGCCGGTGTCCTACGGGTGGAAGAGGTTGCCATCCTTCGCGGCGGCACCCACACCGTTCTCACGGCAGCCGACGACCGACACCGCATTCAACTGCGGATGGCCACCGGCCCACACGGCCTCACCGCATCCGACTTCAACGCCCTGAGCTCCGCGGTACGGACATCTCCAGCCGCACAGGCACCCGCCATCGCCGGCTGGCTCCACCATCAGAGCCAAGCGCAAGCCGCCCGCGAGCGCGCCGCCATGGCACGACGCGACGCAGCACTGGCGAACAACCCGTTCTTCGGCTGAAGGCAAAGAACAGGGCTCGGCCGACTAGTTCAGACCGCGCAATCACCAACGCACTCTCATGCCGCCGAGAGGGCGTCGATAGTACGGACTGACAGCAAATATCGGGCAAGAGCATTCGCCCACTTCGAATACCGCGCGTTCCCAGTTGCCACGAACAGCAGGACAAGGCCGCACTGGGGATTCCCATCGACCCGGACGAGGACGGGTTGCGGCTGGAGTCGGTCGCCGCCGCTTACGGCATCTGCTGGCGCGCATGCCAGCCAGCGTTACGGGCCGAAGGGGCACGCCCGCTGACCCGCATGCAGCAACCGCCACCCGGACAGCCGTACGGAGGGCCTCGCGAGCCCCGGCGCGGACCGGACCCGCCCGCGCCGCCAGGACACGGCCCGTCCTATGGTCCCAACGAGACACCCACCTGGAGGCCCCGACCGTGATGTATGAAGCCGTCCAGCCCAACCTGTCGGCGATGATCACCAGCGCCGGCCCGGCCGTGCAGCGCGAGATCGCCCGGAGCTTGGCCGCGCTGGTGCTGGAGCGTTACCCGGTCGAACGCGGCCAGCAGGCGCTGGACGCGATCATTGCCGAGCGGTTCGACGACGCCGAGCTGCGGACCTGGTTGGAGGACACCGGTTCGGCGCACGCGACGTACGCGCAGCGACTCCACGATCGCCGGGACGCGGCGCTTGATGCCGGCCAGGCATGGCCGGAAGAGCAAGAGCGGAAGGCCGACGAGCTGGAAGCGACCGGAGCCGTCATGCAGACCCTTGCCGCGGCCCTAGACCCCGTCCCGAACATCGCCGCTCAGGACGCGGCCTACATCGCCCGCGTGGCCACCTCCGATCGCGAAGCCGACACCGTCGTTGGGTTCGTCCTGGACAAAGCCGGCTACGACGTCAGCCAGATCGTCTACTGGCTGCACACCCGGCCCACACCCTGACCCGTGCGGCGTCGGACGGCTCGCTTTCGGGATTGAGGCGAGGGCTGGTGTTGTTCAGCGAAAATTAATGGTGACGTCAGATATTCGAACCGTCGGAAAGCCTGCCCTGTCCAGCCCAGTTGTTGGTGTCCAGGCGTACTGGTCGGCATTTGGTGTTGGTGTCAGGAGGTTGCTGTCGGATGCGGTAGGGGTGTTCATATTGGTCCTGGCCCATGGCCAGATGATCATGAACCGGCAACTCCGCATCGCCAGGCAACTCATGGTCGTCGCACTCGCCCTTGGCCACGTCTGGAGATTGATCCCGGCCAACTCGTCGCGATCAGTACCGCCACAATCCGCACCGGCCTGTCCACCGGCGGAACGATGGAGACTTCGCGCGGCCAACGACATGTCCGGCGGAGGTGGCGTTCATGACATCGACCTGCCACGCTCATGGGCATGGCGGCCGAGTCCCGGCGACACCTTCATGCGGTACCGACGTGTGACCTCTCAACGGCTGAGTATCGGGAAGTAACCCGCGACGCTGAACAGGACCGGCAAGCACCCGATCCAGCACGTCAGAGACAGCGGCTCGCGGACACGATCGCGGTGGAACTCCGTGGCGCAAACGCGGGAGCGCACGGCGGACCGCTGTGGACGCACCGTCTGGCTATCACCATCGACCACTCGTCCGAGGCGCCGGCCGTCCTCGACGAGGCGGCCGATCTCATTGCGGACACCGGTCGAATACCGACGGGAGCGCTACGTCGCGAATGCAGCACCGAGCATCGCGTCGTAGTACGGCTACACGGACCCGCGTGGAGCATCGTCGCCACGAGCGACCGTCACCTGATCATCGTCACGGACGAACTTCCCAACTACGTACAGGACGTCAGTAGCGATCAGATGTGGGAATGCGAAATGATCACGCTCGTTCATGCTCTCACCGCTGCTGAGATCCACACTTGCTGAACAGGCTCTGAGAGTTGCTGGTAATGCGAAATGTCGAAACATGCCGAATTCAGTAAGGCTGGGTCTTGCCGAGCAGTTGGAGTTCGGCGTTGAGTGTTGGCGGCCGGTCGTGCTGGATGCCTGGCGGCTCGCGCGCGGAATTGGATCGGCTGCGTCACATTTCGACGCCACCGGCGCCACCGGCTGGACCGATCCCGACGCCGTCCTCGACTTCCCCGGGCGCTATTGGACCGTCTCGTGGCCGCCCTCGGTGGACTCTGAGCGTTTGGTTGAGTCAAGCGCGAAATGGTCGCTATTGGAGGCGTTCTCTCGTGATGACTTGGCGGGCCGGGACGTGAGGAGCGGTGCTGATCGGGGCAGGCGCTACTGCAACTGGTCGCGGCGGCGGGTGAGGTAGGTGGTTTCGGCGGTGTTGCCGGCTAGTTCGATGGCTTTGTCGTAGGCTGCGCGGGCCTGTTGGTTGCGGCCCATTCTGCGTAGTAGGTCGGCGCGGGTGGCGTGGTAGGCGTGGTAGCCGGCCAGCCTGTCTTGGAGACGGTCGACGGCAGCGAGTGCCACGTGCGGTCCGTCGAGCTCGGCGACGGCGATGGCCCGGTTGAGGATGATGATCGGTGACGGGTCGAGACGGGCGAGTTGGTCGTAGAGGGCGACGACTTGTGTCCAGTCGGTGTCGCGTATGTCGCGGGCGCTGGTGTGTACGGCGTTGATCGCGGCTTGGATCTGGTAGCGGCCAGGGGCCTGCCCGGCGGCGGCAGCGGCGAGGCGTTGGCGTACCAGCCGATGTCCCTCGGCGATGAGTGTCGGGTCCCAGGTCGCGCGGTCCTGCTGGTCGAGGGGGATCAGTTCGCCGCTGCTGGAGAGCCGGGCGGTGCGGCGAGCCTCGGTGAGCAGCATCATCGCCAGCAGTCCGGTCACCTCGCCGTCGTCGGGTAGGAGGTCGTGGATGAGGCGGGTGAGCCGGATGGCCTCGCTGGTCAGGTCGTGCCGTACCGGATCGGTGTGCGGGCCGGTGGCCAGGTAGCCCTCGTTGAAGACCAGGTACAGGACGGCGAGTACGCCGGCAACGCGGGCCGGCAGGTCGTCGGCGGACGGCACTCGGTAGGGGATGCGAGCGGCTTTGATCTTGGCCTTCGCGCGAGTGATCCGCTGTCCCATGGCAGCCTCCTGCACCAGGAAGGCGCGGGCGATCTCGGGCATGGTGAGGCCGCCGACCATGCGCAGCGTCAGCGCCATCCGAGTCGGCATCGCCAGCGCCGGGTGGCAGCAGGTGAAGATCAGCCGGAGCCGGTCGTCGTCGATGGCACCCAGCGAATCAGGCGGCTCAGCCGGGTCTGCGTCGTACATGCGCTGGGCCTCCTTGTGCTTGTCGTCCCGCTTGTTTTCGCGTCTGACGCGGTCGATGGCCTTGCGGGTGGCGGTGGTGGTCAGCCAGGCGCCGGGGTTGGGAGGTACGCCGTCGGCCGGCCACCGCTCCACGGCGGTGGCGAATGCCTCAGCGGTCGCTTCCTCGGCGATGTCAAGGTCACCGAAACGCCTGGTCAGCGAGGCGACCACCCGTGCCCACTCGGCGTGGTGGGCCCGCGTGATCGCCTCCTTCGGGTCGGTCACGCTTCTTCGCTGTGGAACGGCCGAACCTCGATCCGCCGGTTGCAGTGCTTGGATGCTTCGGCGGCGAGCTTGAGCGCCACGTCGAGATCTGGGGCCTGGATGATGTAGAGCCCGCCGAGGAATTCTTTGGATTCCAGGAAGGGACCGTCGGTGAACACCGGCTCGTTGGTCTCGCTGCCTCGGTTGTCGACGACGGTGGCCGTACGGGGTGAGGCGAGTCCGTCGGCAAAAACCCAGTAGCCGTCGGCCTGGAGCCGGGCGTTGAACGCGCCGGTGGCGGCCAGTTCGGACTGGGTCGGTGTGGTGGTCTGGTCGTCGATCACGGAAAACAGGTATTGCATGTCAGGTCGTCTCCTCATGGTTGGGGTGGTCAACGCCGGACTTCGTGGCCGGCCATCTGCAACACCTCGGAAGCCTCATCCAGCCGATCGGTCGGCACGAGGACGAGGTCACCGTCGTAGCTCGACACCACCCAGACGGGTACGCCGCCGGCCGCAAGCGGCGCCACGATCGCGCTGAGCATCCCGGTCGCTTGTACGTCGTGCGCCTGGTCACCGTTCCACAGCGCCGACCATGGATCTTCACCGCTGTCGTCAATATCGGCGGTGTCGGCAGTGTCGGCAGTGTCGTTGCGCCGCATCACGGTGGCTCCGTCCGGACCGAACACGACGGCCAGGACGTCCGTGCGCCGAACAACGTCGGTGACGTCTGTCGGACGGTCCAGAACGTAAGAGCCGTCTAGCACTCGCAACGTCTGCTGGCGACGACGAGAATTGTCAGATTTTTGCATGCGAACGCCTTTCTGATGATGGTGCGCCGGACCGGGTGTGGATTTGCTTGTCGTTGTCTGTGGCGTCATCGGTATCGGCTGAGGTCGGCACATGTTTGAACGTACGTAGGGCGAGTACGGCCAGGCAGGCATAGAGGATCGCACTGGCGATGCCGACGACGTGGACGCCTGAGGTGAAGGCGTCACGAGCCGCGGCCAACAGGTCGCCGCCCTGTTCTGCCGCGATATGACCGGCCGCTGCGACCGCGCGGTCGATGCTTTCCCGCGCCGCGTACGCCGCACCGGCCGGCACCGTGCTGAGCGCATCGTTGATGTTGCTCCGGTAGACCGCGTTGCCGAGTGTGGCGAGGGTGGCGATGCCGAGTCCGAGCCCGAACTCGTTGGTCGTCTGCACGATCGCCGCGCCTGAGCCGATCTTGACTGGCGGCACGGCGCCCATGGCGAGCTGGTTGCAGAGCGCGGCCAGCGGACCGGTGCCGAGCATGGCCACACACATCGCGATGACGATTGTCGCGGGCCCGGATGTCGGCGTGGCCAGCGTGAAGATCAGATAGCCGGCCGCGGCTACCAACAATCCGCCGGTGATCAGGTATGCCGGACGGACGTGGTTGGTCAGCGGTGGCGTGCCGAGGTTACCGATGATCATCAGCACGTTGGGGACGACCAGAAGCAGGCCGGCGGCGAGAGGGGTGAGTGCGGTGACGTTCTGCAGGTAGGACGTGACCATCAGCAGGGTGCCGGTGCCGACCACGCTGGTCACGATCATCAGGGTCAGCGCTGACCTGAAGGTGCGATTGCCGAACAGTCGCAGATCCAGTAGCGGGTGTTCCAGGTGACGCTGCCGTCGGACGAACACGACTCCGGCCGCGATGCCGACCAGCAGTGCCACTGCGGGAAACCACTGCCAGCCGTGGCGAGCCAGCTCCTTGAGCCCGTAGACCGACGGCAGGATCGCCGCGAGCGAGAGCACGACGCTGAGTGGGTCAAGCTTGCCCGTGTCCGGTGCTTTCTGGTCGGGAAGCAGGAAGGGGCCGACCGCCAGCAGCAACACGATCCCTGGCACGGACACCAGGAACACTGAGCCCCACCAGAAATACTGGAGCAGTACGCCGCCGACAAGCGGCCCGAGGGTCAGTCCGGCCATAAAGCAGGTCAGATAGATCGCCAGCGCTCTGCTGCGCTGCTTCTGGTCGGTGAACATGCCGGTGACCAGGGCCAGCACTGAGGGCATGACGGCGGCTCCGGACACGCCGAGCAGTGCACGGCTGGCGATGAGCATTTCCGGGCTGGTGGAGAACGCCGCCGTTACGGAGGCGATGCCGAACACGGCCGCTCCGATGAGCAACAGATTCTTACGGCCGATCCGGTCACCGATGGTTCCCATGGTGACCAGGAAGCCGGCGATCAGGAAGCCGTAGATGTCCACGATCCACAGCTGCTGGATACCGCTGGGCGCCAGATCGGCGGTCAGGTGCGGAACGGCCAGGTACAGGACGGAAAAATCCATGGTGACAAGGAACGTGGGCAAGGCGAGCACGGCCAGCCCAACCCATTCCCGCTGTCCTGCTCCCTGCTTGGTGTGTGCAGTAGTCACGATCTGATCCTGTCGTCGATGCGGTGACACGACCTGATAGGCGGCCCTGTCACCCCTACTACGAACACCTCGGCCCCGATCCGACACCGACCTCCGGAACTTCTTTGCGGCGCCAATGTGAACCCAGATCCGTGGCGGACAGCCGTATCCGGGCCGCAGGTCGCGGCCCCGGATACGGCTCCTTCCGATACCTATGCGTGCTGTCTATGCGTGAATGGTTGACCAGAACTGGCAGTGGTGCTCGGCGGCGAGGTTCACCGGTCGGGTCTGACCGGAGCCTGGTGCGAGTGCCTGCACGTGCGTCGTGTGGAACGGCTGCCATGCCGGCAGGCCGGGGCGGTTGGGTTGTCCGGTCGCGGCGAATTGTGACCAGTACGCGATCATCTGCTGCGACAGAGCCTGCTGTTCAGGTGTGAGCACGGCCCCCATATCCATCAGGTACTGGATTTCGGCGGAATGATAGGAACCGAGCGCAAACGGGGTGGGGGCGGGGAACGGCGCGTTGGGGTCGGCGAACTCGAAGGCGAAAACCGTCGTGTGCTTGGTCAGGAGCCGATCGTCTGCGAGCTGTTGGCAGGACCAGACCCGATCGGTGTTCACCGCGGTCAGCGCCTTGGCGCGTACGGCGTATGGATCGCTGTCTTTGGCTGGATACTGCTGGTTCACGGCTGCGGCGGCATCCGGGCCGAATTCGTCGGCCAGGATTTTCGAGTAGACCAGGTCGGCGTCCGGGATCAGTGAGACGGCCAGCGAGGACTCGTCGTGGTTGGTTCCCCACATCACCGGGACACGAGCGAATCGTCCGGCACGCAGGGCTAGGTCCGGCCGCATGGGCAGGGTCCGGTTTCCGTACGGTATGGCCGTTGCCACCGGCGTCGGCCCGGCGGCCAGCAGCGCGGCGGTCGTGGTGCCGCGCAGGCATTCCAGCATCCGGCGCGCATCCGTACAGCCAACCTTGGCGGCGATCGCCAGGCCGATGTCGCGTTGCCGCGTCATCGAGTTCCATGGCGTGCCGGCCGGGTCACCGAAGATGATGCCGTTGACCGGCCATCTCGTCGAACAGCCGCCGCTTTCGGTGATCGCGCGCTGAAACAGGCCGCGCGCGCCAGGCGAGGTCAACTGTGCGCACACATCGAGCGCACCGCCGGACTCACCGAACAACGTCACGTTTCGCGGATCGCCGCCGAAAGCGGCCGCGTTGGCGCGGACCCAGCGCAGCGCGGCCTGCTGGTCCTCCAGGCCGAAACTCGGCGCGTCGCCGAGCTGCGGCACGACGAAATTGCCGAACACACCGAGCCGGTAGTTGACGGAGACGACCACCACGTCACCGCCGACGGCAAGAGGATGTGGGTCGTTGTCACTGGCGTTGCCGAAGGTGTTGCCACCGCCGTGCAGCCACACCATGACTGGTTTTGGGGTTCGGTGACCGGCCGACCGAGGCGTCGTGACGTCGAGATAGAGGCAGTCCTCCCGGTCACTGGCTCCGCCACCGAAAGCGGTCTGTGCGCATCGGGGTGATGGCTGCGTGGCCGTACGGACACCACTCCAGGGCGGCACCGGCCGCGGTTCTTGCCACCGCAGCGCGCCGACCGGCGGTGCCGCGAACGGAACCCCGCGGAACGTACGGTAACCGTCCTCGACAGCACCGCGCACCAATCCACTGGTGGTGCTGACCACCGCATCTTCCCCCAGTGCGGTCTCACTCGGTGCGGCCTGCGCGCTTTGCGCACTCTGAAGGCCGGCTGCCCCGCAAATGGCGATGAGCAAGCCGGCAATCCTCGTCACGCGGCTCATGCCGGGCCTCCGTCAACGACGAAGCCGAAAACGGTGAAATCGGAAAGGTCGGGTGAGTCACCGGATTGCGAATCCAATGCACTGAGCACCATCGGCGACAGTTGACTTGTAGCGGTAAACCGGCCGAGGCCGATCAGATTACGGATTGGAATGCACATGGGTCTGCTCCTGGTCATTGGCCGTCTCATCGTGGCCACCACTGGTGTCGGCACACCTCATGTCACAGTGGCATCGGAAGTCTGCCGTCGGCGTCATCAGGACTGGTGATTTCCCGGCCCGCGGGTTTCCACGGAACGGTGGCACTCAGTCGTCTGACCGCTTGTACCGTGCGGCGGCGATCAGCTCGAGTCCGGCGATCAGCTCGTCGAGTTCATCCGCGCTGAGTTCGTCATACGCCGGAGCAGCCAGTTCGTCAGTGAGGGCATCGATCCGCTCCCTGGTCTGTCGACCCGCGTCGGTAAACCCGCCGACGGCATCCACGAAGCCACGGTCGCGCAGTCCGTCGACGACGGCGGCCAGCCGCGCCGTGGGGAGGTGGTGGAGCCGGTCGAATTTCTCGGCCCTCATTCCAAGGGTGAGAGCCATCAGGACGTGGGCCTCAGTGCCGCCGATCCCGTGCGCGAGCAAAGCCGCGTTGTGACCGTCCCCGCGGTGCTCACGCAACAGGGTCGCCGCATGCCACAGCCTGGCCACCGGCTCCGCAGGCACGTCCAGCGTCCGGAGTGCGGCGTACAGCGCTCGGCCCTCGGTCGGCGCGCTGACCGCCGCCCGGGCGGCCAGGTCGGCCACCCGCACCAGGCCAGGAGCCTCGGCGAGTACGCCGATCCCGCGCCGCAGCACGGTGGCGCTGCTCCGTTCACGCACGGCGATCGCCTCTTCCGGGGTGGTCTTCCCCCAAACCCAGGGGACGTGACGCGCCACCTCGCCGTCAGCGAAGTTGTAGAAGACGGCGTGCACCACCTCCGCGGGCGCCAACCCCAGCGGCGCGGCCCGACCCGCGAAATACCCGTCCCAATAGTTGCGCATCCCAAGAGCCAGAAACGCCTCGGTCACCACCTTGGAGAAGCTGACGGTGGCGATCGGCTCGATGAGCTCGAACATGCGGTGAACCTTGGCCGGTGAGTGCGGCATTGGTGGCATCTCCCGTGATCGTGGCAGCGCCCCGTGCGGGCGACCGCTCACCCTAGCCACGAACAACACGACCCGGATACGACATCGAATGAAGAGATTGCCACGAACTCCCCTCTCATCGCCCGAGAGGTCGAGTGAGGATGACCATCCCGCTGCGGCTATTCATGCCAATCTGACCGCGGGCAACCTCGGCGGGAGCGGCGGCGGCGTTGTCCATTAGGGCGGTGTTGCGAGCGTCCGGCTGGAGCTCCCGAGTTGACGTAGTCGACGGGCCATAGCCTCCGGATGCATGGTTGCCCAGGAAGTCCGCCGGGGGAACACCCACTGGTTGTCCGCGGTGCGGCCAAGCGAGGCTTTGCTGCGGCGGTTTGCCCACGAGGTTCAGCAGCAGATCATCCAGTGGACTCGGCAACGTCAGCGGTTGACGCCCAGCCGCGTCCCAACGTTGCCGTCGCACTTGCCGTTGCCATCGTGATTTCCGTTGCTATCGCCCTGCGTACAGCTGGGCAGCCGGCGGCCCGCCCGCAGCTCGCCGTATTTCATGCTTCGGCCTGATTGCGGACCTGCGTTCGTGACGTCAGGGCGTTCGTTGGCTGCGCTCGGCGGCGTAGGCGGTCCAGTCGCCGGAGGCGGCGTGTTGCCAGGCGACAGCGACTTTGATGTAGATGCCGAGTATGCGGGCCAGGACTGCGGCGGGCAACTCGGTGGCCAGGGCGAACAGAGCGGTGGAGCGGTCCTGGCCGGGGTGGAGTCCGATGCGTTGGAGGCGTTGGCCGAGGCGGTGATCGCTGAGTGGCTGGCCAGGCCGTCTGCCGGGGAACAGCCAGGAATCTGTGTCCGTGTCGGTTGTTTTGATAATAGTGCTGCCCTTACGGGTCGCCACGAGTTCGCGGACAAGGACTGCGACAAGTTCGGGGAGTTGAAGGGGAACGTGGCCGAAGGACATCGTCATGGTCTGGCCGTCGTCATGGATATTGTCGGTGGTGAGCTGGGTGATGGTGGAGACACGCTGGGGGTAGAGCAGTAGGAGGAGGCCGGCGACCCGATCGGCGATGTGCAAGGTGTCGTCGTGGAGATGACGGCGGGCGTCGTCCCAGCGTTTCTCGGTGTCGTGCGGTCCAGCGGGGCCGTGCCAGCCGATCGTGCTGAGGGCCAGGCCACGGGCGTGTTTGTGGGCCACAGCCCACCGTACGAAGTGGGCGGTCTCTCCTCGACGGCTGTGACCGGCAGCTGCCCAGTCATCCAGGTTTGTCTGGGTGCAGGTGGTGAGCGCGCGGCCGTGGGTGGTGAGCCAGTCCAGAAGGTGAATGGCGGCGATGAGGTGGCAGCGGACGTTAAGCGCTTGTAGACGGGTGGTGTGCGTCCCGTCGAGGCGCTGGCGTAGCCGGCGTAGATGGTGCCAGATGCCGTAGCTGTGGAGGATTTGGCGTTCGGTGGGATCGCTGCGGGCTTGGATGGTGGCCGCGATCCAGCGCTCCAAGTCGACGAGTCGTTCGTCGCGTACGGGAAGGGCGCCGGTGGCGACCAGAACGCTGCGCAGGTGGGCCAGGGTCTTGCTTGCTGGTAACTCGTCGAGCACCTGGTGGTTGAGCGGCCGACGGTCGCGTTGCAGGGCAGTCAGCAGTCCGGCGACTTTCGGGCGCGCCAGCCAGTTGATGGCGGTGTCCGGCCGCTCCACGCGCATCAAGGCGTCGTGGAGCGGGGTGAGGCCAGCGGAGATGGCGCCGTTCTGATCGCCGAGCAGTGTTCGGGCTCGCGTGTCCAGGACACACCACGGGCATGGAGCATTGCTGAACTGCCAGGTGGTTCGGCAGGTGGGGCAGCGCCCCCAGAAGTCGGGGTCCGGATTGACGCAGCGCGCGCACAGGGGTGTGTCGAGAGTGCTCCCGCGAAGTTGGGCGTTCTGGCCGCAGCCGCCGCAGGTGACCCATTTCTTCTGGCACCCGGTGCACCATGGTTGCCCCGTGACGCGGGACGTATCGCACGAGCCAGTCCGATGACAGATCGCGCACTGCGCCATCGTCTTTGGATGGCAGCCGCGACAGCGCGGCCCGTCCACCAATCGGACGGAGACGGGCCTCCGGCGCTGACACGCTCGGCATTCCTCGTGGTTGACGGGATCACTGATCAGACAGTTCGAACACAACGGAGCGCCGTCCGGATCACGGGAGCGAGGCACCTGAACGGAGCCGCACCGTGCGCAAGCGACCGCGACATGGCGGCCGTAGCAGACGCGGCAGACCCGTTTACCGCCCACGAGATTCAACAGCGGCTTCACCTGGCGACAATGTGGACAGGCCGGCCGGACAACGGTTGTGGACCCGGCTGCGACGAGCGCGTCGATGAACCGCAGCACCGCTGGTGCGGGCGCCTCGCATCCCGCGCCGGTCAGCAGATCCGGTCGGGCGACCACGGCCCACGCCAGCTGTCGTTGGCTGGCAGAGCGAGTTGTCGCCTGATTCAACGCACCCAACACCGTCGCCGGGGCGAGCGCCGGATCCAGCCGCGTGACCAGGTCGACCAACTCGGTCAGCGGGTCACCAGTGTCGCGGCAGCGACGGCACCGCATTTCACCGTTGCGGCCCCGACTGTGGACCGGGCGTTCTTCCCCGCATCCCTCACAAACGGCGGACTTGCTCGAGCACGGCGAGCAGGACCATTGACCGCCGCGGACGCTGCTGACCCGGCGGCATGCGCGGGCACATTGAACGCACCGGGGAAGTGAAACCGTGCGTGCGCCAGCCTTGTTCAGCGCGGTCAGCAACCTGGCGACGCAGAACGGCGCCGGTGGCCGGCCCGTCGTCAGCAGCGCTGGGTTGTCTCGTAGCGCCTGGGCGAGGCGTCGTTGGCCGGCGCGCGCCCGCGCCACCGAGCAGACGATCTCCTTGACCTGGTCTGCCTCCATGCTCGGTTCAACCTCACCGACCAACCGGACAACCACACCGACGGGATCGGCGAGCACCTCGTCGACCAACTCGTTGGTCACGCCGTCACCGGTCCGTCGGCGCGATCCGAGCGCGCTTGGGTCGCAGTTCGCCGATCCTCTCCGCTGAACCGCCACCAACGACCTTCTTCTTCGGGGTGGTCGCGGTGTTGGCGTCGGCGACCGGCACGATGAGGTCGTCCATCGAGCAATCGAGGATGTCCAGCAATGCCATCAGAATTCTCAGGCTCAGCCGCTCGGGGCGTTCGGTGACGAGTCGGTAGACCTGGCTGGAAGACAAGGTGATGTCTCGCTCCGCGAGTGGAGCGAGCAAGTCGGTGGTTTGAAACATCTCCCGCGTCGCCATGACCTGACGCAAATGCCAGCGGTAGTCCAACTTCTGGCCTATCAACGGTGTCTCCTGTCGTCAGTCAGTTGGTACCAGGGCTGGCGCGATCGCCTTACGCAGCGCCGCGTTCATGAAGTCGTCTGACACGTGCGTGTAGATCGCGGTCGAACTGTCGCACTCGTGCCCGACCTGGACCTGAAGGAACCTCCGGTCCACCCCGTCCTCGGTGTTGTGCGAGACATACCCGTGACGAAAGCTATGGGGAACAAGGATTTTCGGCAGCCCTAACGCATCCCGATACGACTCGAACCGAGCGTTGATCTCCGGTGGCCGTACCCTCCCGCCGCGTTCGGTCACCCACAACGCCGGATGGTCCGGGTAGCCGAAGCGTGGACGGATGTTCTCCACGTAGTCGCTCACCGCCTCGACCGCCCAAGCGAACATCGACAGCACGTTCCGCCGACGAGGTGGTTGACCGCGCTTTGCCTTGCCGTAGCGGACATGCAACATCCCGTACCGGCCGAATTGCGGCGCCTCCGGGTTGCGTCCCCAGTCGTGAACGTCCAAGCGGGCCGTCTCGGTTCTCCGCAGGCCCCAGCCGTACATCACCTTGAACAAGGTGACGTCCCGGTAGGCGGCCAACACGCCCTTGCGTTTCGCCCGTACCGCACGATCCACTTGGTCGTCGGCGTAGTCGAAGAACCGCTGCAACTCCTCACGTGTGAACGGACGCGCCTCCGGATTTCCCTCGTAGGTTTGTAAATGGGCTATCGAGTTCCACTCGTGCACAATCGGGATCGGATGCACCCCGGTACCGAACTCCCGCTCACAAGCCGAAACCCAGCCATAACGCGCATTGTCCGTAAGGAACTCGGTAAACAGCTGCACACTGTTCTGGTAAGCACGGATTGTCGATGGCGCCAAATGGCGTTCGCTCGTCATCCACAACGACCATTCGTCCACATGCGCGGCGGTCCACTGCCATGGGTACTCGTTCGTAAATCCCATGAACCGGCGCACTACTCGCTCCCGCACCGCGGTGGTGTCCTGCCGCAGCCCTCGCGCGGCCTGCTGGGCGCGCCACCCGCGCAGCATCGCCTCGACCATGGCGTCCTCCGGACGCAACTGAACGACACCCGACACCATCTCCAGGTGCGCCGCAC
Source organism: Fodinicola acaciae (assembly GCF_010993745.1). NCBI lineage: Bacteria > Bacillati > Actinomycetota > Actinomycetes > Mycobacteriales > Fodinicola > Fodinicola acaciae. Next base: position 1,008,023 of record NZ_WOTN01000003.1, on the reverse strand, counting down.
CCGCCAGATCGACCTGCCGCACCCCACTCCCAACCGCGCCCGGATAGTGGGCTGATCATGCATCAAACGGGATCGAGTTGCCATACGTGCAGATCAATGAGCGTGTCGCAGCGGGTCAGGTGATAGGTTCGAGCCCGCGCTCGCCACCAGGCAATCAGCGCTATCGCGCCCATCTGATGCAATTCCCGAGAGTTGTCAGACCCTCCTGCCACGATCTCGATATGCGCCTCGTACCCGCCGGCCAGCTGGAACCGGGAATGCGTCTGAGCCTCGGCCCGGCAATAGTCAGCCGGCAACTACTCACATCGAGTCAACGCGTCGTGGTCCTGCTCGACACTGGATCGCGGGTCGAATTTGATCCCGACAAGCTTGTGGAGATCGGCCAACGGCAGTCTCCGGAAACCCCACCGAACCACTAGCGACGAGCGGGTCGGCGAGGATAGCAATCTGCTCCCGCAGGCCGATGTCCTAGCCGGTAGCGCCGTCGGGCAGGTCGATACCCAAGAGGCGTCGGATCGGGGCCGTGGGCACCCGGTAGCCGTCACCGACCGGAATGACCGGGACCGGGAAAGCGTCGGCCCGGACGAGGGCGTACGTCGTGGTGCGGCTCAGGCTCAGGGCGCGGGGGGGTGTCCCTATGAATTTGTCAAGCCGCCGTAGCGACTGTGGCTGGTTGGGGGTGCCGGAACTGGGTTTTGTTGCGGAGCATGGCGTAGAGGACGTCGCAGCGTCGGCGGGCGAGGCAGATGAGGGCGGCGTTGTGTTTCTTGCCTTCGGCGCGTTTGCGGTCGTAGTAGGCGCGGCTGATGGGGTCGTGCAGGGCGGCGAACGCGGAAAGGAAGAACGCGCGCTTGAGCTTGCGGTTACCGCTTCGAGCGGGGTGTTCGCCCTTGATAGAGGAGCCCGAGGCGCGGGTGACTGGGGCGATGCCGGCGTAGGCGGCCAGGTGCGCGGAGGAGGCGAACGCCGAGGCGTCACCGATTTCCAGGAGGATGCGGGCGGCGGTCCTGACCGCGATGCCAGGCATCGAGGTCAGGACCGCGGCAAGAGGGTGTGCATCGAGAATCTCCTCGACCTCGTGTTTGACCTGTTCGCGTTGCGCCAGAACGGTTTTCAGGCTGTCAGCCAGGCGGGGCAGCACGGTGTCGGCGGCGGTGGTGCCGGGAACAATGACGGTCTGTTCGTCCAGCGCGGCCCAGATCGCGGTGACGAGTTTCTCGCCGATGCGGGGCGCGTGGGTGGTGGCGATCGCGGTCAGCGTGCGTCGTCCGGCCCTGCGAATGCCGGTGGGGCCGCCGCACCGGGACAGGATTTCCAGGACCGCCGGGTGCGCGATCTTCGGTCCGATCGCGCCTTCCAGGGCGGGGTGGATGCCGGTCAGCAGGCCGCGGATGCGGTTGCCGATGCGGGTGGCCTCGCCGGCCAGATCGTCATCGAATCCGACCAGGACTTCCAGTTCGGCCAGCGTGTCGTCGCCGACGTCGACCTGTCGCAGCGTGTGCGGCAGGGATCGGGCGGCGTCGGCGATGATGAACGCGTCGCGGGCGTCGGTCTTGGCGTGGCCGGGATACAGATCCGCGATACGGCGCATGGCCAGGCCGGGCAGATACGCCACCTGGTGCCCGCAGGCGCGGGCGACCGCCACCGGCAGGGCGCCGATGGTGGCGGGCTGATCCACCACGACCAGCAACCGGCCATGTCGGGCGAGTTTGTCGAACACCGCCCGCAGCTTGGGTTCACTGTTGGGCAGCGGCGCATCGTGCAGCCGCTTACCAGCCGGGTCCAGACCAACGGCGTGGTGTTCTCCTTTGCCGACGTCCAAGCCGAGGAACACGCCATATTCGCTGTTCATCCACCGTGTCTTTCGTCGCGTCGCAGGCGGTCGCCAGTCAGGCATCGACGGCCGGCACCCACGTTACGACGAGACCTACCCGACGGCGGCCGTGTCCCTATCAGCGGTCCCTCGATGCCACCAGGCTCGGTGACACCACCCCCCGGATCATGCGAACGACTGGGGACGTTAGTCATGCCGAACCTGGCGACCACAACTCCCTTGATCAGGAGCCACGAAAAAGGTAACGGGGGCAGGCTGATGACCGCGGGTAGGTCGCGGACCTCATCGTGACTGAGTGGGCGTTGCGAGGCGGCGGCCATCGGCTACTCCTTCCGAGCGTGGGCGGTGGGTGGGGACGTTGCGTTGGTTCGGCGCAGGCGATTCCGGATCAGTGGCAGGTAGTCGGCGTTCTGTTCGATGCCGATACAGCGGCGGTTCTCGGCGCGAGCGGCCTCCAAGGTGGTGCCGGAGCCGGCGAACGGATCCAGCAGCACACCGTGCTCGGGGGTGACGAGCCGGATGAGCCAGCGGGTGAGGTCCAACGGCTTGACGGTCGGATGCTGAACGCCGTTCACGGCGGGCCGTTCGCGGCGGCCGGCCTTGGGATGCCAATGGAATGCCGGAAAGAACCTGGATGCTCCGCCTCGGGTCGCGCCCCGGGCGGGTCTGCAGTCGGGTTGACCGGTGAAGTCGCCATACACGTGTCGGAAGACCGGCGCGTGGCGCCGGATCGGATTGGCGCCGCTGATTCGCGTACCGCTTTCGGTGTCCAGGATCGCGACGGGGCAGCCCGGCACACAGGTTTCCTCACCGCAGTCCGGAGCATGGGTGAGGACGACGTTGGGTGGCCAGCGGCCGGCCGTTGTCCGTCCGGCGTACTGGCTCGTTTCGTCGGTTGATTGCCAGCGGCCGGTGGCGTTGACGGTGGCGCCTGGGTTGCGGCGCCGAACGGTGTAGTCGCGTGGGTGGGCGTCGTCGGCGTGGACGCGGCAGGCGTCGATGTTGATCGGCCCGGTGCCGTAGGCGCGAACGGTGTCCGCGACGGTTCCCCAAACAGGTTTGCGGGCAACCAGGATGGGTTCGAACGCCGGCTTTAGTCCAGTTCCCCATCCTTTCCACCGCGCCGCCTCTTGGCCAGCGTTGTCGGCGCTGTCGGCGCTGTCGGCGTGGTGGGTGCGCAGGGCGCGCGGGATGTCGAGGGATTTCGGAAAGCCTTGCCCGTACATCCAGGCGATGCTGTCCCGGAGTTGGAAGCCGGCGTCTTCGATCGCGACGGCGAGTCGGTGCCAGGTCCGCGGGCTGCCGAAGGCGACCAGATGACCACCTGGCCGCAGGACGCGAAAGAGTTCGGACGCCCAGGCACGGCACCAGGTTTCGTACGCGCGCAGGTCACCGTTGGTGGCGCGGTTCCATTCCGGCGTCCGGCAGGCGCATCGGCCTTTCCCGTGTTCGCGTCGACCGCAACCCCGACAGGTCCGGTTCCGGCCGTCGCGGTAGCTGGCCAGGGTGGGTTGTTGGTGGCGTCCGCGGAAGCTGGTGGTGTGCAGGGACGCGTCCCAGGAGGAGTCCCATTCCTTGCCCATGAACCCGAGCCCGTACGGCGGGTCGGTCACCACCGCTTGCACCGAATCCGCTTCGAGATCGGGCAGCAGTTGGAGGCAATCACCGTGCCAGAGCGCAACGTGCGCATCCTCGTACACCGCGCTCACGCCGCCTCCTCGGGGTTGTCGACGGCTTCGGCGGTGGCGCCGGACGGGCATCCCCACGGCGAACACCCACCGCCCTCGGACTCCGCTCCATCACGGGCGGCGCGTCGGAGCTCGAGGTTGGCCTCGCTGAGCGGCCGGCAAGACGAGTGCAGGTAGTAGCTGCCGCGCAGGGGTTGTCCGCGACGGTTGGCCGAGGGATGCCCGTGCCGGATCGCGGCATCGAAATCCACCGCGTCGGCCCACCCTTGCGGATCGGTGTCGCGCAGGTGGCGCCATTCGGCCTGGCTGTGGAACGGGCACCCGACACACGCCGAACGTGGCGTATCTCCGAAGCCATGCTCGGTGAGGTAGGCGCGGCAATCCTCGCGTCGCCACCGCATATCCAGGAGCGGGAAAACGTGGCGTAGATAGCGCACGTCCGCGTCTTTCGCGCGGTGAATTTCATCGAGGGAGATGCCGATCGCCTGTTGGGCGTACACCCCGTCCGGCACCCGCGTCGGATGCGGGTACCCAAGCAACCGGCGGGCCGCCGCTTTCAGCGGCGAAATCTTGTATTGCCCCGTACATTGGCGGCGCCCAAGACCTTTGGAGCCATCGGGATTGCGCACGTGCAAAGGCATCGAGGCGAATCGCCGGTCGGGGTTGAGTGCGTCGGCGCGGATGTTGCCGGCGGTGACCCGGTGGACCGGGATGCCATGCAGCGCGGCGTACGCGGACAGCCGGGCCAAGTGACGGTACACCACGGTCGGTTCCCAGCCGGTGTCGGCGAACAGCGCGTAGTCGAACCGGGGGATATCGCCGTGGCAGGACAACAGAAGCAGCGTCGTGCTCTGCACCCCCGCACCCAAGGACAGCAGTCTCAGCGCCGGTGCTGTCGCGTCGTTCCCACGGTGCTCGTCGATTTCGGCGTCAATGGTGTCGAGGTCGACCGTGTCGGGCTTACCGGAGTCCGGTGAGTCGATGTTCGTCGGCATGGCGACCTCACGCCGGGATCGTGACGGAGAGGGTGGCGGGGTGCGACGGTCGTGCCGCGCTGGTGCCGATGAAGGCGATGGCGCCGCGCCAACTGCACGTCAACGTGGCGGTGGTTGTCGTCGGTGGCACGGGGGCGAGGAGGCGGACGAGTTCGGTGCCGACCGTAACCTGCTGCGCCACGATGCCGCGTTGGGATCCAGTTGTGATGGTGAACGCGTTGGGCGCGAACTGAGGGATGCCGATGCCGGAATCGGTGCTGGAGTCGGTGATCGTGATGGCGAGCCAGGTGGATCCGGGTGGGGCGTATCCGCGGTCGCGGTCAAAGGGTGTGAGCGCCGCCTGGGCGGCGGTGAGGTGGAAGCGGATGGTGTTGCCGCTGCGGACGTTGGTGAGCGCGCCGGTCAGCTGGTCGCCCAGGATGGCGTGGTTGCGGCGGCGGTAGATCGGCGTGAACTCGGGTTCGGTGACGCGCTCGCCGGTGCGCAGGTTGAGCCGTTGCGCGCAGCCTTGGTCGTTGATTTCCAGGTAGGCCGGAGTGTTGATCGGCACCGAGACCACCAACGTCGCGCCGCCCAGGATGGGGGAGCCGTTGACGGTCGGCAATGGGTGTCGGGTGGCACCGGCGATCACGGCGCCGCCGACGGTCGGCGGGGGCTGGTTGGCGAGCTGCCCGGGTGGCGTGTCGGTGGACACGACAGTGGCGAAGGCGGGTGTGGGCGCCCATTGCAGGAACAGGAATTGTTCGCCGGCGGCGGCGCTGTGAGCGTCGGGTCCCCGGCCGTACGCGGCGGCGGTGCCAACGGCGGCGACCTTCGCGGCGATGCTGGGGCCAAGCAGCAGGCCGTCGCCGGTCGGTGCCTTCATCGGGATACCGGTGAGGTCGGCCGCGCTGATGTATTTCATGTCGCCGGGCTCGTCAGACGGTGGACGTGGCGCGGGAAGGTTCGCGCCGTCGTCCGGCTGCGCTCCGTCGGGCCGCGCCAGCGTGAGCCCGGCCGGTCGAGGCCGGGGCGGGAAGTCCGGGGCGGCCGGGTGAAGGTCGCCGGAGCCGACGACGCGTACGGGCATCCTCGCCCACAGGTCGTTGCGGGCCGTTCCGTACATGAGAACCGGGCCACACAGTAGCGCGTCCCCCGCCTCGCTGTGGTCTGCCGCGGCGAAGGTGAGAAAGCATCGCGAGGATCGATTGATCGCGGCACCGGCAGCGTGGGCAGCGCGTCGAAAGGTGGAGTCGGCGTCCTGGATCAGGTGCGCGATCTGTTCCCTGCTGAGGGTGTGACCTGTGATCGTGACCTTGTCGGGAACACTGGTCGCGCATCCGGCGGCGACCGCCACAGTGACCGCTGAGGTGACAAGCACGGCGGCGAGAGCTGCCATTCTCCGTACGTTGTTACCGGCCTTCTTACCGGCTTTGTGAGTCGTATGGGACGGCCGGACCGCGTAACTCGGCGTCATCCGGCCGCGGTCGATTACGGGTTTAGTCATGAGACTCTCCGAGGGAATGCGCGAGCGAGTGCCAAGCGCTGGCCGGGAGGCCAGAAGATCCGCCGACGCGGACGGGCTCGTCTGCGTGTGTACGCGCGTGAGTAGGTTCTGTGCGGCGCGGTGCGCCTAGCCCGTCAGCGTTGCGTCAGGAGCCGTATTCGTCAGCGTCGGCGCCGGCGGTGCCGCTGCCGTCCTGCGAGTCGATCAGGCGCCTGATAGATAGCTCAAGGTAGTGGGGATTGAGATCGATGCCGATGTAGCGGCGACCGGATTCGATGGCCGCGACACCGGTGGTGCCCGAGCCATGGAACGGATCGAGCACGACGCCTTCGGGTGGGCAGCCGGCGGCGATAGCGCGGCGGGGAATGTCGATCGGGTACGGCGCGCAGTGGGTGTCGCGGCTGGACTGCGAAGGGATGGACCAGACGCTGCCGGGGTTTCTGCCGCCGGGATGTCCGTACGGCTGCCGTGGGTCAGGCAGGAACGAGTGGTATCGGTGGCGGGGCGGTAGAAGCGGGTTGTCCGCGCGATATTTGTGGCCACGCCTCCGTGCATCGGGCCGCGGATCGTCCGGGTGACGGGTGACCGTTGGGGCGGCGTGCGGAACGCGGATCGCGTCCAGGTTGAAGTAATACCGCGGCTGTTTGGTCAGCATCAGGATGTATTCATGGACCAGCGCCGGCCGGTCGATAACGGACTCGGGCATAGCGTTTGGTTTGTGCCAGATGGTGGCGCTGCGCAGCCACCAGCCGTCGGCCTGCAACGCCAACGCCAACCGCCACGGGATGCCGATGAGGTTCTTTTTCGCGACCAGTTTCGGGCGCCGCGCCGATGCGCCGGAGGGCGTGTGGGGATGGATGCGATACCGGTGGGTGGTGTCACCGCGACCAGTCGGCGAGGAGATGTACCCGTCGCCGATAACGATCCATGCCGTCCCTCGGTCAGAGAGGGTGCGACGCGCTTGAGCGAAGACCGCAACCAGGTTCGCGACGTAGTTCTCGGCGGTGGATTCCAGACCGTACTGGCCGCAGGTGCCGTAATCGCGGAGGCCGAAGTACGGCGGGCTTGTGACGATGCAATCCACAGATGCGGCCGGCAGATGGGCGAGCACTGTGTGCGCGTCGCCGGCGTAGAGGGCGACACCGGGGCGCTGCCAATGCGGCATCGAGAGGGTCACTGTTCAGGCTCACTTTCCCGCCGTACGGCGGCGGATCAAAGAGGAAGAGAAGGAGCACGCCAGGACGGACCGCACTCGGGTGGCTGATCGAGTCGGTACGCCGGCAGCCGTGTCGTTGGGATCGCGCAGTCGCCGCGGCGGCGTTGAACCGGTGGTCAGACAGCGCCTGTGGCCAGAGGGTGGTTCGCAACGCAACGGGGCTCGTCGAGGGCGGTGAGCAGGATCCGAAGGGCGTGCTCGACCTGACGGGGAACGGCGCTGTTGCCAAGCAGACGCAGCTGCGCCGCGCGCGGTAGATCGGCGCCAGTGATGTGGCCGGGCGGCAGTCCCATAAGCCATTCGACGAAGACGGTGGCCAGACGCGGCATACCGCTCGGACCGGGGCCTGTCGGGTCGGGAGCGGGCCGGCCGATGGTGTGTTCCCACCGGCGGATGGCGATCTCGTACGGCCCCCAGATGGACGGCGCGAATCGGTCGGGTTGCCAGTACGCCAAGGTGCGTGCCGGACCGTCCTGCCGAAGGTCGGTCAACCCGGATCGTGTGGCGGCACGGCGAACGTCTTCGCGGTGAATGGAAGTCTGGCCGGTCCGGTCGGAGCGTCGGCACAGGCACGGTTTCTCACCGTTGACGCGCGCCGCGATCTCGACGGCGGGTGGTGCGAAGTGGCAGCGCCACACGTCGGTCAGATTGACCTGTAGCCGCGGCCGATGCGACTGCCGTTCGGTCACGCATCGGCCGCCACACACCTCCGCATCGACTGCCTGCGGGGTGGGCAGGTACCGGTGTCCGACGTGTCCACGCAGCGGCCCAAGCGACCCTCTCGCCGCGTCGCTGTCACCGCGATTCGGCGGCTGAGTAGGGAGGCGTTGTGCGGGTGGCGAGGAGGAAGAGTCGGTCGCGGTGATGGGCGGCGCCGACAGCGGATGCGCGTAGGCATGTCCATGCCGTGTCGTACCCGAGCGCGGCCAGATCCGCTTGGAGGCGGTCGAGTCCCCGGGACCGGAGAGCGGCGACATTCTCCAGCACGACGCGGCGTGGTCGAAGGTGGCGAATCGCCTCGGCGACGCTGGTCCAGAGGCCACTGCGTGTCCCTTCGGTGACGCCGGTGCGGTAGCCGGCGTTGCTGGTGTCCTGGCACGGGAAGCCGGCGGTGAGCACATCCACCGGCGGCACGTGGGGCCAGTCGACGGTGGTGATGTCACCGAGGTTCGCCACGTCGGGGAAGCGCCGCGCCAGCAGCGCGGTGGCGTAGCGGTCGGGGTCGGCGTACCAGACGAGTTGCCCGCCAAGAACGGCTTGGACGCCGATGTCCAAGCCACCCGCACCGGTGCATAACGATCCGATTCTCGGACCTCCGGCTGGCCGCGGGATGGCCGATTCGGTTCGGCGATCATGACCGGTGGTGGCGCCTGGTCGGTGGGTCACGCCGCGGCGTCGTTCGCGCCGCCGGCGGGGTGCGGATAGTGGCCATCGGCGGAACCAGGCCGCCACCAGCGCGGCCATATGTGGTGCTCGGCGAGAGTGGCGACCGCTGGCGACGGGACGGGGCCGGGGGCGAGATACCCGTAGGTCGCCTGGTGCCGGTCGAGGTCGATGCGCTGCCACTGCCAACGGGCCGACCTCAGTGCCGAGTGGTATCCGATCCGGGCCACCAGACGCTGGTATCCAAGGGCGTGAACGGCCTGTCGAACCGCGCCGTACAGCACGAGAGCGGCGTGGTGGGAATCGACGTACGTATCGGCCAGCTCGACGGTCACCATGTCGCTGGCGCCGGCCAGCGGCGCGGCGATCGCAATGGCGCTCGGACGCGCGTGGAACGATGCCTCGGGTGGGATGCGGTGGCGCGGCAACGGCTGGTCGTCAGCGACGGCGAAGACCGCGAGCGCGACCGTGGCGTCCCGATCGTTGGGGCGGCGGACACGGTACCGATGGCCGGCCTGCGGCGGGTCGGCGAGCCAGGCGCGGGCGTCGCGGACGGACAGGGGTACGAGGGCGAAACTCACGGCGATCTTCCCTTCAGCGGCAGCGGCCAGGCGAGCGCGCGACGTCGTACGGACGGCGCTCGGCGAGACGACCTGGTGATGTGGTGCGCAGGTGTTGCTCGGTGAGTTAGGCGGCGCGCGGCGAACTGGACCGGCGGCCGGCAAGCTGGCGGCGCGTGCTGATCGCCAGCACCGTTCCGGTCGGAATTGGGGCGCGGGCTCCGATGGCGCGGCCGGGACGTCCGACGGGATTGTCGGCGGGCAGGTGGAGCGTGGCGAGGTGTCCTTCGGGGCGCAGGATGGCGTGGATCGCGTCCAGGAGTCCGTCCCGCTCGTACGGATTAGCGCGAGCCGTGGTCGCCACCGCTAACGCGGCGCGGCCGGAGGGTCGAGCCAGCGATTCGATGAGCACCCGGGCTGTCTTCTCCGGGCGCACCGTGCTGACCGACATGAGGGCGCGACGCGGCAAGATCAGCGCGGTTTCGCGCAGCCGGCACAGCTCGTTCAGGTGCGCCTCGCTGCCGGCCAGGTTGACGCTGCGGCGTCCGAGTCGACTAGCTGCGACGGCGATGACGGGCAGCCCGTCGAGGTTGACCACGAGGTCGCCGGGCGCACTGTAGAGGCGCACCAGCTCCTCGGCCCAGCCGATGCGAATCGGCACACTCCGCGTCGGCCGATCCGACCGCGTACGCGCCGCCCGCGTTGCGGGATCAGCATCGGTGTCGGGATCCATCACCGGGGCAGCGGACGGTGCAATGGAGGGCGCGGCTGAGGTCGCGGAGTAGGCGAAGTCGAAGGTCATGGCGGCCTGCTTTCGTCGGCGCGAGGGCGCATCAGAGTGAGGAAATGCCGTCACCCAACAAATGCGTGTCTGAGCCCGAAAATGGCGAAGCGCTCACCGAGATTTCGTCGGCCTATTTCGCGAACGGTCATGGCGACGGCGGGCCATGCCAGCGTCGCCGAAGAGCGTCCCGAACTGTGGTCGCGATCACAATCGCTGAAACGGTGTACGCGGACCGTCGCGCACGGCCTGAGCCGCCACGCGGAGGTGTACTCGCCGCGTACGCGCCCGCTGACCTGCGATTTCACGGTTTCTGGTGGTGGACAGTCGCGCTGTCGGCGTCGCGGTATCCGGCGCTGATGACGAGGCGATCGCCGGTCGCGTACGCGCGGTTGTACTCGTGGCGTACTCGCGGCGAAGGCGGTCGTACGCGGCGGCTACTCGTCGCGTACGCGGAACGTACGCGGGGCCGTGGCGTCCTGGACGGGTCCTGATCACCACCGCCTGAACGAGCCGGCATTCCGGCCGAGGCGGTCCCCGTCCTTTTCGAGGTGGATACGCCATGCCCACGTCCGATCCGCAGCACCACAGCGGCACTCCCGCCGAGCCCGCCCGGATGAATTCGGCGGCGTCGTTGTTGGACGAGATCAGCCGCTCGTTCACGCTTTTGACGGCCGGCCCGCAGCCGTTGGCGATCGACGGTCGAGAGGTTGGTTTTGGGCTGCCGCCGCGGCCGATTCCACTCACGGAAATGCTGGCGATCCTGCTTCACCCGTCCTGCTCGCCAGAGGCTCGCGATGCGGTGTGGGAGCGCGTCGTTCGGTCCGCGCAGACCGGGGATCCGCAGTGGATGCTCGGCGCTGCCGGGTTGGCGCTGCCGGGCTTGCGAACGATGGCGGCGGGACTCGCACGTGGCCATCAAGGCTCGACCGCCGACCTGGATGCCGAGCTGGTCGCCGGGTTCGTCGAGCATCTGCGATCGATCGATCCCGATGCAGGAGATCTGTGTGGCCGGCTGTGTTGGCGCGCCTTCCAGCGGGCGCTGCGGGCCAAGACCCGGGATCAACAGCACGCGCATCGGCGCGCTGATCTGCCGGCCTCAGCCAGCCCGCAGCTGCCGTGGGGACACCCCGACCTGGTGCTGATCCGCGCGGTGCAAGCGGGGGTCATCACCGCCGACGAAGCGGAGCTGATCAGTCGGACGCGGCTGGGTGGCGACCACGTCACCACGGTCGCGAAGGAGCAGCGAATCAACCGCCGCACGTTGGCGTCGAGGCGGGAGACAGCGGAGGCGCGACTGGTCGCGGCGATCCGAAACGGCGACCTGTGACCACCCAGTCGCGAGGGCCGCTTCGCCATTTTCGCGATTTCGGACGCATTCGTATGGGTGAGGGGAACATCCGCCCACCCGTACGGCGATGCGGATGCCGCCCCTACTCCCCGGAGGCCGGACGCGGCCTGATCGCTCCGGTCTTCGGGGACCTCCAACCACTCGCGCCACGCCGCCGCTCGATACGACTCGGGCCGGGTGAGCCGGCGCGCTCCTGGCCCGCTTCGCGCCGCTGTCGACCGCCGGTAGGTGACCATGCCCTGCGCCGCCCCCACCCCACCCACTCTCGCGCCCCAGTCTCCCTCCACGATCCGGTCGGCGATGCCGCCTTCGACACCACGGCGTATACCCACCCGCGCGGCACCGCGGCGCGGTCGTCGTGCCCTCCGAGCGACGGTGGTCGCGGCCATCGCTGTGGCGGTGGTGGCCTTGGCAGCTACGCCGGTTCTCGCCGCCACCGTCGGGCAACCGCTGGCCGCCGCGCCCTCGGTGGCCGCAGTCATCGTCCGCATCAAGGTGTGGCTCATCGGCCTTGCCGTCGGAGTCTGGGGCGCCATGTTCGTGTACGGCGCGTTGCTGTATTCGGCCTCTGGCGTCGGGCAGAAAGATCTCGGCAAACGCACCATGCGCGACGCCTGCATCGGGTTCATGCTCACCATGTCGGCGCCGCTGGTGCTCACCATCGTGCAGGGATTCGTGAGCTGATGGCCGCCGTCCCCGCCGTCGGTCCCGGCCGCGCGTACCGCCCCCGGCTGCGCACTCTTGCCATCACCGCGAGGGTCGCGCTGGTCGTACTGGTGACCCTCGCCGGCGTGGTTGTGGTCGCCGGGCTGGTGGTGGGGATGATGCCATCTCGACCGGCATCCGCCGCGCCGTGCCTGCCACCGGTGCAGACCTGCCCGCCAGACCCGCCGGCGCCGAGTCCGTCAGTCTCGGCGCCGGGCGGATCAGCGTGCGGCCCGACGATTCCACCACCGGCCTGTCAAACCACCACCCCGCCGCCACGTCGCCCCACTCCGACACCGACACCGACTGACGAACCCCCGCAGGACCCCGGACACAACCCGGTGACCAGCTGGATCACCGACGCGATCGCCGGGTGGATGGCCAGCATCATCGGCCCAGCACTCACCCCGCTGCTGACCGTGCTGGGCCAGACCGCCTTGGCTACACCAGACCCAACCCTGCAGCCACGGGTCCACGAGTTGTGGGATGCCAGTCGGATCGCAGCCAATCTCGCCTACGGCCTGCTGATCATCATCGGCGGCCTCCTCATCATGACCCGCGAGAGCGTGCAATCCCGGATCGGTATACGCGAAATCGCGCCCCGCCTCGTGCTCGGCTTCGTGACCGCCAACATCTCCGCCACCCTCATCTCCACCGCCATAGGTTTCGCCAACGAACTGACCGCCGCCATCGCCGGACAAGGCGTGAATCCGGCCGCCGCCACCGCCGCGCTCAAGCAAATAATCGGCAACCAACTCCAAGGCTTCAGCGGCCTCGGCACCCTCGGCGGGTTCCTCCAACTCGCCCTGTTGATCATGGCCCTGTTGGTGCTGGTGACGTTCATCGTGCGGATGGTCGCCATCATGCTGCTCACCATCGCCGCACCGTTGGCGCTGGCCTGCCACGCGCTACCGCAGACCGAGAAGATCGCCGCCACCTGGTGGCGCGTCTTCGCCGCTTGCCTGGCCACGCAACTCGGCCAAGCGCTGTGCCTGGTGGTGTTCCTGCGGGTGTATTTGTCCCCGGCCGGCGGGACCGTCTTCGGGCTGCCGGCCTCAACTGCGGGGTGGGTCAACGCACTCGTCGCCGCCTGCCTGCTGTGGGTACTGATCAAGATGCCGTTCTGGGCCCAACGCGCCGCATTCCACGGTGCCGGCCACCGCCGCTCCCGGCTCGTGGGGATCGTGAAAACCCTCATCATCGCCAAAACCCTCGGCGCCCTCGGGATCACCAGGTACGGCGCAAAAGCCGCCGGAGCGAAGCGGGCCGGCCGAGCAGGCGCCAGCACCGCGCGCGCTGCCCGCGCCACCAGTGCCGGCGCCGCAGGGAAACGCGCGACCGCTCGCACCGACCGAGCCGGCGGACGGACCCGTTCAGCGGGAGTCGCGGCTGGTGCAGCACGGCCGGCCGGCCCGCCGACGCCTGCGACGTTCTCGTCGGCTCCGATCGGCCAGGTGCCGTTGTCGGCACCGCAAGGCACGCCGACCGCAGCCACCTTCAGCCACGCCGCAGGGGGAACCTCCGGGCAGTCGACGAAGCCTCGGGTCGCATCGACACGACCGACCGCGCCCACGTTCTCCAGCGGCCCGAGCCGCCCAGGTTCGACACCATCGGCCTCGCGGGCCTCCTCGACGACCAACGGACGGCGACCGGCGCCACCGGTGTTCAGCTCCGCCCCTCCGCTTCCCCAGGCGCCGGGACCGGCGCACGCGAAGACGAGCCCGACGGCGCCACGCTTCAGTGATTCGCCAGCGCGGCAGGTCTCGCCGCCGCCCCGGCCCGGATACGCCGCACCACCGGTGTTCTCCGACGCCCCACCACCCACGCCAGCCCGGCGACGGGCCACCCGTCCCACCGGACCACCCGCCGCCTACAACCCCGACCCGCCCCCATCCGATCCGCCCACGAGCCCTTCCGGGAGGTGACCACCGATGAGCCAACCCGACCCGTACGGCAGCACCCGCCTTCCAGCCGATGTGGACCGCCCCGACACGCTCATGTTCGGACTGACCGGCCGCCAACTCGCGGTCCTGGCGATCGCCGGGATGGGGCTGTGGGGGCTATGGATGCTCGCCTCCAGGCACCTGCCGATGTGGCTACTCGGTGGGATCACACTTCCCGCCGGCGCCGCCGCTCTCGCGCTGGTCGTCGGTCGCCGCGACGGCCTGACCCTGGACCAGTGGCTGCTGGCAGCCGCCCGACACCGGCTGCGGCGTCGCCATCTCACCCCGGCGGGCAGCACGCCCTCGGAAGCAGCGCCGGGCTGGGTGAATGTCGCCCAACACTCTGACTCGGCAGGCGTACGGCCGGCAGCTGCCGGGCTACTGCGGATGCCGGTACGAGATGTCGCCGACGCCGGCGTGATCGATCTCGGCCGCGACGGGTACGCGATCATCACCGCCGCATCCACCGTCAACTTCCAGCTGCGCACCGCGGCCGAGCAGGACGGGTTGGTGGCCGGGTTCGCCGGCTGGCTGAACGCGCTCGACGCGCCAGCGCAGATCGTGGTGCGTACCCACCGGCTCGACCTGGCCGGTGTCGCCGACCGCATCGAGGCCACCGCGCCGGCGCTCGCGCACCCGGCGTTGGAGGCCGCGGCGCGTGGCCACGCCACGTTCGTCCGGGAGTTGGCGCAGCGGCACGAGTTACTGCACCGCGGCGTCCTGGTCGCCGTTCGCCAACCAGGCACCGGTCCGGCCGCCGCCGCCCGTGTCACGCACACCGCCGCCCGCACTGCCAGCGCGCTGGCCGGGTGCGAAGTCACCGCCCAGGTATTGGACGGAGCGCGGGCGGCGCGGGTGATCGCCGAGGCCGCCGACCCCTACCGGCCGTACCAGGACGGGACCGACAACAGCGCTGGATACGCGAGTGCCGACGCCATCATCACCGCCGCAACCGGGCCAGCGGCGTGCGCGTCGCCTCCGGCGGCTTACAGGAGGTGAGCCCGTGATGCTGCGCGACCTGCTACTACATGGCCGACGCCTGGCCAGCAACACGATCGACGACGCCTCAAAGGCCGGGGAAGAGGCAGGGGGTCGGCTCGCGCCGGACGGGATTACTGTCGCCGCCCGGCATGTGCGCGCCGGCCACGGATATGCCGCCGTGCTCGCGGTCACGGGCTATCCCGCGGAGGTCGGCGCCGGCTGGCTGGAGCCACTGGCCGCGTTTCCCGCCCACCTGGACGTGACGCTGCACATCGACCCGATCGATGCGGCCACCGCCGCGCGTCAACTGAAGAAACAGCGGGAGAAGTTCGAAGCCAACCGGCGCTATGCCGCTGACCACGGGCACCTCGACGATCCCGAGATCGAGGCCGCCGCCACTGACGCCGCTGACCTCGCTCACCGGCTCGCCCGCGGTCAGGATCGGCTGTTCCGGCTCGGCCTCTACCTCACCGTCCATGCGACCACCGTCGAGCAGCTGGAACAGGACGTGGCCGAGGTGACCGCGCTGGCCGAGTCCCTCCTGCTGCGCGCCACTCCCACCACGTGGCGTGCTCTGGCCGGTTGGACCTCTACCCTCCCGGTCGCGGTCGACCACCTCCGTCTGACCCGCACGATGGACACGTCCGCGTTGGCATCGGCGATGCCGTTCACGTCGCCGGACCTGCCGGCGCCGGATCCGACCCGGCCGACCGACCTCGGCCATGGGGTGCTGTACGGCACAAACCTGTCCTCGCCGGGTGTCGTGGTGTGGGACCGGTGGCGGCAGGACAACGCCAACATGGTCGTCCTCGGTCGCAGCGGCGCCGGCAAGTCCTACCTGACCAAGCTGGATTTGTTGCGGCACCTGTATCAGGACGCCGATGCCACCGTCATCGACCCGGAGGACGAGTACGTCGACCTCGCCGGCATGGTCGGCGGCATCACCATCGCGCTCGGACAGCGCGGCGTGCACCTCAACCCGTTCGATCTCCCCGCACCGACACCGGACACCGACGGGTTGACCGAACAGGTGCTGTTCCTGCACACCCTGATCAACACCCTGCTGCGCCAGCCCTTGACGGCCGCCGAGTCCGCCGTTCTCGACACGGCGATCATGGCCACCTACCGGGCGGCCGGGATCAACAGCGACCCGCGCACCTGGCGCCGCCCCGCGCCGCTGATGGCCGACCTCGCCACCGCCCTGCGCGAGCAGGGCGGCGCGGTCGGCGACATCGGCGCCGAGTTGGCCGAACGGCTCGCGCCGTACGTCACCGGCAGCCATTCGATGCTGTTCGCCGGCCCGACCACCGCGCGCGCCGGCGGGCATCTGACCGTCTACTCGCTGCGCCGGCTGCCGCCCGAGCTGCATGCCGCCGGCACCCTGCTAGTGCTGGACGCGGTCTGGCGCACCATCACCGACCGGCAGCGTGGCCGGCGGCACCTGGTGTACGTCGACGAAGCCTGGACCTTGCTCCGCGACGGCCACGGCGCCCAATTCCTGTACCGCCTGGCGAAATCCATTCGCAAGAACAACGGGGCACTGACCGTCACCACTCAGGACGTGGACGACGTGTTGCAGTCCGATCTCGGCAAGGCCGTCCTCAACAACGCGTCCACGCACGTCCTGCTCGGGCAGGCGCCCCAGGCGCTGGACGCCATCACCGCCGCGTTTCGGCTGACTGCCGGCGAACGCAGCTTCCTGGCCACCGCCCAACGCGGCCACGCGCTCCTGATCGCCGGGCGCCACCGCGTCGGCGTCCACGCCCTCGCCTCGCCCGAGGAACAGGCCGTCATCCGGACTGACCCGGAGTTCAGGAATCCCGACCAACCGTCAGTGCCACCGACCATCCGTCGGCCCCGCTGAGAGAGGAATCCGCCATGCCCACCACTCCCATCTCGTCTCTCCCGACGACGCCGCAGCCGTCGACCACTCCCGCCCCGTCCTCGCCGTCGCGCGATCCCTACAGCGGCTGGTACGTCCTTGCGGCTGTGGCCGGCACCATCACCACCGTCGTGCTGCTGGCCGTCGGGTTCTTCCTGGTTATCCGACTGCTGCCGTATCTGGCGCTCGGCGCGTATCTGCCGTGGATCGGCTTCCCGAGGTTCCCCGGATTTTCCTACATCCGCTGAGTCGTCGCAGTCCCCAGTCGATCGGTGGTGGCGCAGACCCATGCGCGACACCACCACCGATCTCCGTGTAGCCAGCCAGTCCCCCTATCCCCGCCGCCTGCCTCGTGGACCCATCCCACGGGTCGTCACGCCCACCTGTGGAGACCACCGCCATGCCTTCGTACGCCGCCCTGCCAGCTGCCGGTGCATCGACCGCCCGGATCCGTACGAGCAGCGGTGTCGTTGCCGCGGTCGGATATGCCGCGGCGGTCGTGGCAGCCAATTCCCTCACCGCTTGGTGCGGGGCGGTGCCGATCGGGTTCGGGTTGACCGCGCCCGCCGGCGTCTACGCCGTCGGCGTCCTGCTGGTGCTGCGCAATCTCGTCCAGCGCGCATTCGGCACCTGTGGCACCTGGACGGTCATGGCCGCCGGCGCTGCGTTGTCGTACGCGACCGCCGGACCGACCATCGCCACCGCCAGCGCCGCAGCGTTCGTCCTCGCCGAAGGAGCAGCCTTCGCCGTGTACGCACGGCTGGCCGGCCGCCGGCGCACGATCGGTGCACTGCTCGCCGTCGCGACGGGCGGCGTCGTCGACAGCGTTGTGTTTGTCGGGGCTGCGTTTGGAACCTGGAATCTGCTGCCAGGTCAACTGCTCGGCAAGGCGCTCGGTGCGATCACGGCCGCGCTTGTTCTGGACTTGGGGCAGCGGGTGCTGGCGACCGTGGTCGAGTATCGGATCCGGCGCGGATGAGGTTCTACCTGGGAACGCATCATCCGCACTGGCTGCGCACTCTCACCGTGCCGTTGTTCGTTTCCGACCGGCGGCTGCGCCGCTACCGGACTCTCCCGGTCGCGGCCGGGCCATGGGCGTTGGACTCCGGCGGGTTCACGGAACTGTCTACCTACGGCGGCTGGCACCAGGTCAGCCCACGCGCGTACGCCGACCGAGTTCGCCGCTACGCCGCCGACATCGGGAAGCTGCAATGGGCCGCGCCGCAGGACTGGATGGTCGAACCGCAGGTCCTCGCGGCCACCGGTTTGACGGTCGCAGAGCACCAACGCCGTACCGTGGCCAACTACCTCCAACTCAGTGAACTCGCGCCGGACCTGCCGTTCATCCCCGTACTACAAGGCTGGGCGGCCAGCGACTACCTGGACTGCATCCAACGGTACGAAGACGCCGGCGTGAACCTGACTGCCGTCCCGGTCGTTGGTGTCGGATCGGTCTGCCGCCGGCAAGGCACCACGGAGGCCGCCGCGATCTTCGACGCCATCCGTACGCGGATACCGACGGTCCGGTTGCACGGATTCGGCGTCAAGACCACCGGCCTCGCGCGGTACGGCCATGAACTCGCAAGCAGCGACAGTCTCGCCTGGTCTCTGTCTGCTCGTCGCCGGCCACCGTTGACGGGTTGTCGCGGGCACGCCAGTTGCGCCAACTGCGTCCGGTACGCGCTGCGCTGGCGTACCGAGCTGCTCGGCTCCCTCCTGGCCACGGCCACCGACCACCGTTTCGGGACACCGCACGGACGTCGCGACGGTTCTCGCCGAACCGGCACCAGGGGCGGTCTTCGCTCACCGCTGCATCGCTCGACCACCAGGCCGTCGGCATAGGTCCCGGCGGCGGGCCGATGTGAGGTGCGCGGTTTGCCGCCTTCTTCTCAGCCGTTGCTGCCTTTCCCGAAAGCAGGGTCGTCTCATGTGGACGGTTGTTGTCGCACCGTTGTCACCGTTTGATTGCGTCCGCGCATGGATGGAGGCGATGGCGACCGGGCAGGCCGTGACCTGTGGCTGGTCGCCGGCGGAAATCGACCTTCGCGTGCTGTGGCCTGTGGCCGTCCTGGTGGTGGCCGGTGCGCTGCTGTGGACAATCGTTCGCGCCCTGGCGGCCGGCCGCGCGCGGCGGCGCGCTCGGTGGGTACAGATCACCTTCCCGGAAGGGCTCGGTGCCCGGCAGGTGACCGGACTTTGGCGTCTGCTCGGGGGAATTCTTCCCGCCGCGCGGTGGTGGCGTTTGCGTCCCGGGCATCTGGTGGTGGAGTTGTGGGCGTACGGGGATCAGGTGCGGTGTGGCCTGTGGCTGCCGCCGGCGGTCCATGTCGAGCCGACGATGCGGGCGATCGTACGGGCCTGGCCGGGCGCACACGTTCGTGTCACCGATCCGCCGGATCTGCCGACCGGCCGCCAGGTGGTCGGGCGGCGGTTGCGATATCGGGAATCCGGTTTCGATGCCGTCCGTGATGACACTCGCCTTGACCCCGCGGCCATGCCAGGCCGGCAGCCGGCTCGTATTGAGGACGCGCACGCGGTCTTGGACGCGCTTACCACCGCCGGCCATTCCGGCGTCGCCGTACTTCAACTCGTCGTAGCCCGGCCGACCACGAGCAGGTTGAACGCTCTACGCGCCGCTGCCGCGGGAGAACGAGCCGGTACGCCGCTGCTGGGCGCGGTCGGGAGGGTGCCGCTGATCATGCTGCAGCTCGCGGTCGAGGTGGTCATCGACCTGCTCAGTCCTGGCCCGGCCCGCGACGCTGCCCGCGGACGAGCTGGCGACGACCACGCCGCTGGTGGCGCGGCGGTGGTCGATCCGGCGCTGGTGCGTACGGCGCGGGCGAAACTCGCTGCGGCGCCGCATTTTCTCGTCGACATCCGGACGACGGTCGCCGCGCGGAGTCGTGGAACGGCATCGACGTTCGTCGCGGACATCAGCCGCGGCTACGCGGCGCTCACGCACGCCGTGATCCCGATCCCGTGGTGGCCCGCGGCACGCGCGACTGCTCGCCGGCCGGCGCCCGGCCGGTGGGCGATTCTGGCGACCGCGGCCGAAACCGCCGCGCTCACCCCGATCCCCACTGAACCGGCCCTCTATGGAATGCCGACCGCGTCCGGGCGGCATCGGCCGGCTACCACCGGCCTATGGAGCCCGGCGGCCGGGACGTGGAGCGACCCGACGGAAGCGGCCGGTGGCCGGGTCAACGCGGAGAAGGAAGGACCAACGATCCCGTGACCGATGATCCCGCGCCCGATCCTGCGCCGAGCCCGCGCCCGGCCATTCCACGCCCTCGCTTGGCGACCGCCGAGACCGGCGAGCAGGCGCCATCGGATCGTCGCCGGCTGCACCTCGTACCGCCACAGCAGCGCCGAGGTCCAGCTGGGAAAGTGCTCGGCCACACCACGATCGGCCGCCGCGTGGCGGCCGGGATCTCGCAGGCCGATGCCCGTCATCACCTCCACGTCCTGGGCCCGACTGGCGTCGGAAAGTCCACGCTGCTAGCGAATCTGGCCCTGCAAGAGGCTGACGCTGGCCGCGGAATCGCCGTGCTGGACCCAAAAGGGGACCTGGTGCGCGACATTTTGGATCGCCTGCCGGCCTCCTGCGGGGACCGGCTGGTGCTGATCGACCCGGACGACGAGGCCGCGCTGCCGGCTATCAACCTGCTCGACCTGACAGTGGCGGGCGGATCGGCGTACCGGGCCGCCGGCGCGACGACCGCCGTGATGGCCAAACTCTGGCACCGCTGGTGGGGCCACCGCTCCGGCGACATCGCCTACCACGCCGCCCTGACGCTCGCCCACGCCGACGGCGGCACCCTCGGCCAGATGTCCCGGCTGCTGTCCGACCACGTCTGGCGACGCGGTCAGGTCCGGGCCGTCCGCACCCGTCTCGGCCCGCGCGAGAGCACCCTCGGCGAATTCTGGAACATGTGGGACCAGCTCCCGCCCGGAGCGCGGTTGACGCTCGCCGCGCCGCTTCAGGCCAAACTCCGCGCTGTCCTTGGCCACCCCCTGCCGGCCGGACTGTTCGGGCTCCCGCGTACGACGTTCTCCTTCGACGAGATCCTGGATGGTGGCATCCTGCTCGCGCGCCTACCGACCGACGACATCGGCGCCGACACCGCCCGTCTAGTCGGCTCGATGCTGCTGACCGGTCTGCTGCAGGCCGCCGGCGGCCGGGCGCGACAATCCGAATCCGCTCGGCTGGACGCGACCCTGATCCTGGACGAGGCGCAAAATTTCCTGCACTTACCCATCGGCGTGGACGACGCGCTCGCACAAATGCGCGGATTCCACGTGTCCCTCGTCATCGCCCACCAATTGATCGA
The DNA here is from genome assembly GCF_010993745.1 of Fodinicola acaciae. NCBI lineage: Bacteria > Bacillati > Actinomycetota > Actinomycetes > Mycobacteriales > Fodinicola > Fodinicola acaciae. The sequence continues at coordinate 986,887 of NZ_WOTN01000003.1, read as the reverse complement.
CCAATTCACCGAGAATATGCAAGCAGCGGTAGACGGAAACGCGCGCAACAAGATATTCTTCACTCTGGAACAGAAAGACGCCGCCGAAATGGCGAGGCACGTTCGGCCATTCCTGGACGAGATTGATCTGCGACGAATGGACGCGTACACGATCGCATTACGCGCGATCGCGCACGCACGGCCATTACCACCGGTCACGCTGCGTACGTTGCCGCCGATCCCGCCAGTGCCCGGACGCGCCGAGCAGCTGCGAAAAACGGCGCGTGAAAGGACCGGGATTTCCCCCTCGGAACGGGAACGTCTCTACGTACCGTTGGCTGCAAATCTGCTTGCGGTCGACGATCTCTCAGACGACCCCAACGCCGCGTCCGCGACCCTGGACCCCATGAATGATATGAACGGTCTACTGGGCGGATGGGACGGCGACTTCACCAGCTGGTAAACCCGCTCATTCAGTGGCGCGTTGGGTAGCTCACTGGGTAGCCACGGAACACGCTACCCGCTCACTCGTATTTCCCCAGGTCACCGGCCGCGTACAGCGCGGGCGGCTGCCCTGACTGGTCTACGACCAGACGGGAACGAAGCCCGCGGCGCGGTGTGAAACCCGTTCACGGACGGGTTTCATCCCCACGCTGCAGACTCCGTTCCCGTCCGCTCATCGCCCACGCTTGCGGCACTCCTACATCTGCGCCGGCGCGTCCGGCCGGCTAGCCCGCAGCCTGGTTCGCGCCGGCGGGGATGGATCCATTCGTGTGCGCGGACGCTCAAAATAGGAATCCCGCGCGAGCGTGATTCCATTTTACGACGACTGCGTGACAGTGCCAAGGCGTTCCGCCGCGAATTGTTTTCCATTACGCTGAGCCAAGGGTCATGGCACAAAATTACGAGCCGGAAAGTCTTGGCACCTGGTTTTGAGGTCGGTAGCTTTTTCATTGTTCGAGCGACCGGAAACCGCAAATGACGGTCGCTCGACAATCACCCACCTACCCGGAACCCTGGGAGACTCGTATGTCTACCGATCTCCACTTCCCGCAAGTGGAACAGTTCAGCATCACCGTGGACAGCGCCGACACCGTGCGCGCCGTACTGGAAGCATTCGAAACGGACGCAGACGCGAGCGCGGCATTTTCCGAAGTCCTGGAGTGCTACCCCACGGACTCGCTGTTTATTCTCCCGCTCCTGCATCGGATCCAGCTGGAAGACTTCGAACCGTGGAACACCGACCTTCCATCGGTCGGCAAGTATCCCGACCGTGGGTCGCGACTGTTCGAGCTGGAGAAGCTCGGCATCCTCACGGATGTGCGTACGGAGTGGTACGAAACGTCAAACGACACGTATTTGTCGGACGGTCGGGCGTTGACCATCGTTCGGGTTCCACAGACAGTGATCCCGGTCGAGGTGCGATACACCATGCCGGACTACATCAAACCGTCCGGATGGACGTACGCGTCCAGCTGGCGGATCACCGAACAACTCGACCCTGTCCCTGCGGGGTGGTACCTCATCGGTGAGGAAGGCGACTACCGGATGCGCACCGTCGGAGTCTCCTGTCTTGGAAACGTAAACGGCATCAGTGACGATTTTGGTTGCCATGCCGCAGAAGTCGAGGGCTTCCTTGCGTCGCACTGTATGGCCGAATGCGACACGTGCGGCATGCGGTGGGCAGCTGAATCTGGATCCTGGCACTTCGTGCCTGACTGGGGATACGATGCCGCGCCCTGGGACTTCGATGACGCCGACGGTTTCGACGTTGACGACTGCATCACGTGTCCGCACTGCAGCACCGGCCGGGTCGGCTTCCTGATCAGCTAACCGGAGTAGCGACCTGACCCCGTCTGACCATTCCGCCGTATCGACTCTTTTGCAGGTGTTGACAATGTCCGCTGATAGCCCGCAGATCTACGTTGCCGATCTTGCCGCCTACGTCGCCGGCCGACTGCGTGGCGTCTGGATTGACGCCACACAGGATCCGGAAGACATCCACCTTGAAATCAAGTCCATGCTTGCCGACGAAGACACCGGCGGCAACGTCCGGCGAGAAGAGTACGCCATCCACGATTACGAGGGATTCGGACCGGTCACCCTCGGCGAGTATGAAGACATCGCGACCGTAGCGGGCATAGCGCGCGGCATCGCCGAACACGGCCCGGCGTTCGCCGCATGGGTCACCACCCGCGACCGCATCAACCTCGAGGACGACCTCGACTCATTCCAAGACGCGTACCTCGGCACCTTCGACAGCGTCAAAGACTACGCCGAAACCCTCGCCGATGACATGGGTTGGTACGCGGCAATGGCTGATGCCGGAATCTCAGAAAGCTACCTGGACGTAGCCGCGTTCGCGCGCGACTTGGAACTCGGTGGCGACATTACCACCGTCGAATGTGACGGCAGCCTGCACATTTTCGACCCGCGACTGTGAGAGCGCCACCCAAAACGAAATTCGACCACTGAGGAATATGCGATGACTACCAACATCCCGGAAACAGCCAGCACTCACGACACGATCATCGGCTTCTACGCCGGACTTCGCAGCGGCGCACGTACTGCGCTCTTGGCTGGTCCGTATGAGACGTACGACGAGGCCGCGGCCGTTCTCGACCAGGCGATCACCGCTGCTGAAGCAATCAACAGCTACGCGCCGATGTACGACCGAGGGGTCGTCAGAGTCCAGCCGCGACCTGGCCACAGCCTTCCGGCTGGAAAGCTGAACGACCGGCTCAGCTAGTCCCGGCCAGGCCAGAGAGCGCCACCCCGCAGTGCTCCCTCGCGTAATCGCCACGTCAAGGCGGGCGCCCAATGATTTTCAGGTGCGCCCGCCTCAACCAGAAACGAGACGATGATGTATCGATCGATTCACCGACCGATTGCCGCGCCAGATCGGCTTTATGTCGATGCCGCCGCAACACTTCGGCACACCTTGAAGAAGATCGGCCGGACCGACACGGCTGCCGCGCAAGCGATGCGAGCCGTTCTGACGTGGGACGCGCCCGGGCATTGGCTGTTCCTCGTCGTGGACCCGACGCCAGGCGCGTCGCTTAAACAGTTGCTCACAGGTGAGAAAGCCCCCGGTTGTCTCGTGCCTCTTCAAGAGACCGGGCCGTTCCAGCGGCGGATCCGGACGATGCGGCTTGATTGTCAAGCCTGTACGTACGAGTGGCTATGGCACGACGATGGCCGCAGCTACGCATCCGACCATCGAGCCCTTACCTTGTTCACGGTCGCCCGGCCGATTCTGCCGGTCGAGATGCGTCAACCCAAGCGGGACCATCATTATGACGTACCGTTTATCGCCGATCCATCGCGTGTCACCGGCACGCTCCCGATCGTCCGGACCGGACTGTACGTCCTTGCTGAAGTCGGCGAATTCAACGGCACAGCGACCCCACTCACGGTCGCCGAGGTGGACCCCTCACCGGCCGGCCATCCGCCCGAGTCTTGGTATCAAGACAAGGTCGAACAGGTGCGTGGCCTGGACGCTTCCACGTGTCGCGCGACCTGCACTAGTTGTGGCCGACGATGGATTGGCATCGGAGGCCAGTCCCGATTCGTACCGCACAACCGAAAGGCCGAGAAGGACTGGTACTACCAGGACGCCATGCATTATTTTCGCGGAGACGGCACGATCGCCTGTCCAGAGTGCGCCACCGGTCGGGTTCGTTTCTGGATCACATAAACGGGAGGTCGCCGTATTTGCTCGAGAGCGCCACCCTCGGTGCGGAGTATGAGGACGAGTAGCAAGGCACTTCTAAATCACGACTAGACCGAGAGTTGAAAATGAGCCAAGACGAGTACGGTCCCGCAATGCGCGGTTATCGCGAGTGGTTAGGCGATGACAAGCCTGGCAAAGAAGAACGTCGCGAGGAGCTTAAGGCGATGCAGAGCGACTACGGCGCCGTGTGCGACGACGTACGCGCATTGGTCCACTTCGTCCGTGATTTGCATGATGAACTGCACACAGGGCCGTTCAAGTTCTGCGAATACGCGCACTGCCAGTACGCCGCGGAAAAGGCCGAGGAATACGCCGCCTGACCTCTTGCGTGGCCCCTCGCTTTGCGGGTGGTCGCGTTGGATGCCAGACAGGAGACCGAACATGCCGTACCACACGGAACCGTTAAACGCCACCGAGACCCGGGTCAGGGCTGGCACCGGAAAGGCGCTCGGCAAGGTGCAAGAGATGACGGCGTCGAAACTGTTCGTGGCGATGGTCGACAACCACGACACGACCGGGATCTCGTACACCGTGGTCGGGAACTACGCGACCCACGAGGAAGCCGTCAACGCCATTGCGACCGCATGCGGGATCAACCTGGGCTGGGTGACCGGATTCCCGGGTCGGGTCCGCCTCAACACCGTGACCGGTCAGCTTGGATCGGTCGCCGGATGCGATTACTGAGGTGGACGCCGCCCAGATCGCATTGGATGGCAGACAAGGCTCACGGAAAGGCTGGCAAATGCCGACCGACACTGACACACACCAAGACTGCTCTGACGCCTGCAACGAGCGTTATCGAGCGGCACACGGAAAACCGTCTGACTACGACTACAGCGGCCCCATGTGCGGCGGCGCGCTAGGCCATGGCCACGAGTGCAACGTCTGGTGGCTCCGACCGGGGGCGCGGTGGCGTAACGGATTGGCCCACACGGCACCTTGACCGCTTACATCATCGCCCGCATACGTGGGTGGTGGTGTTGGCAGCCAGAAAGGAGCGAACCATGAACGTCACGCGGCAGGAACTGCTCTGCGACTCCGACGACGGCACCTACGGTGTCTGCATCGCCAAGTACACCGGCATCGTAAACCGCACGCTCGCCGAGACACGTCGAGACGCGGCAGCGGCCGGCTGGGGGTTCATGCGCGTCTACAAGGGGCGAAACGGCGGTCGGGACTACTGCCCGAAGCATTCCGGGACGACGGTCGTCACGGTGGTCCCCGCTCCGGAACGATCAAAGCCGGAGCCGCGCGCCTTCACGGAAGCGGAGCTGCTCAAGGCGGCGAAGATCCTCCGGGATGAAGACATCAACCCCAAGGTGCAACCGATTATGGGAATAAAGGCCGTGCGGGACCTGTGGGAAACTGAGCGCCTCGGGCTGATCGACGCGCGAGACCTCGTCTTCGCCGTACGTGACCGTGATCGGAATTGACGTCGTGAAGACGATCCGCGAGCGGATGAGCGAGACGGATGGCGTCGAAGTCCGTACGCTGAGTGGATATCGCTGAGAGCGCCACCCTCCTGCACAAAGCAGTCGCGGCGGCATTGGTCTTCCTGTCACCCACCAGCCCGCCATTTTCCGTGGCCGTGGCTCCTATTTCTATGCCCCCATAGAACATCTGCCGATGAGGCAGAATGACAAGGATGCTGAGCCGACTACCCGTCCCGGTAGTCGGCTCTCGGCCGTAACTGGTGCTCGTCTCGGCGCCGTTCCGTCCTCGTTGGTGGCGTCATGTGACCGAAGCGCCGATCGCTGTCCATTTCGATCGTACGTATTGAGGGGAGAGAGACCGAATGCATGAGGATCCGCCGCGGCGGCTGGCTGATGAGCTGATTCGCATTACCGGGCGGGATCGGTGGCTGCTGGGTGTGCTGGACGAACATCGCACACTCACCACCGAACAGATCACGGCATTGGCGTTTTCGTCATCGCACCGCGCGCGCAAGAGATTGGTTCTGCTGTATCGGCGCGGATTGTTGGATCGATGGCGATACCACGTGCGGCCGGGCTCACAATCCTGGAGGTGGACGCTCGGCCCGTTGGGCGCTGCGTTGGTTGCTCAGACCGCGGGCCGGCCGGTACCAGCGCCGTCGGCTGTACGAGCAGGCACCGATCGGCTGGCCAGCTCGCCGATGATCCATCATTTACTGGGCTGCAACGAATTCTTTGTGCAGCTCGCCGCGTACGCGCGATCCGAACCCGAGGTAACGCTGGTGCGATGGTGGTCGGAACGACGAGCAACCGCGGCGATCGGCGGCGTCGCCCGCCCGGACGGCCACGGCATCTGGTCCGCCGACGGCCATCGCGCGCCGTTCTGGCTTGAGTACGACACTGGCACTGAAAGCATGCGCCAGCTGGCCGACAAGCTGCCCGGTTATCTCCGCCTGGTGGACACGCCGTGGAACTTCCCGGTCTTGTTCCGGCTGCCGTCGCCGACACGAGAGAACACGCTGCATCGCGTATTCAGTGATCGTGTGCCGGACGGGTTGATCGTGGCGACCACGATCGGGAGCCTGAGCGAGGGCGCTGCCGGCGCGGTCTGGAGGATTGTCGACAGCGGCGCCGCTGCCGACACACGTCGGCGGCTCATCGATCTCCCGACCGCGCGGAATACGTCGTTTAAACCTGACCAAGTGGCCTAGCGGTTGCGCCTGAACGGCGTTTCGGAATTGAAAGGCAGCCGGTTCGACTGCGGCGGCGTTGAAGGGGGCGCGGTCGTGATCACGTACCGCTGTGAATTGCACATCGTCGAAGCCAGGAATTCCTTTGTTCGCGCAGGGGTCCGAGACGTCACCGTGTGCAACCAGTGGTGGCACATAATTACCCTCGGTTTCCTCTAGGCACACGGCGTGTGGGTCGGTACGTTTCTTCTCGACGGCGAAACGGGAACCGCAAACCCGCTTCACCGGACACCACCGCAATACCGGAACCACGACATCCCGCCGGCAACGGAATGATCGCCAATCACTCGGCCGGCAGGCTGCGGGTCGCAAGCGCACGAATTTCTCATGCCGCGTACGGCTGACACATTCGCGCCATGCCCATGCAGTCCCGATGTCCCGCATCGGAGAACCCCTGCCCTGACAGGGAAATGCGAGAGCAATGGACGATGCGTCAAGGGTTCGTGGAATCGAGTGCTGCGGTGTGCGAGACCGGCGGTGGCCTGACCACGAGGGGGAGTCAGGCCACCGCCCCTCGATTCCGCCGACCCTGACCGCCTTGGTGCGGTCCTGCGACAAAGGGAGCCCTCGTGGACACCGCACACGCCACCGACGACCCGCACACGTCCGATATCCCCGACACCAATTCGGCACCTCCTGCCCGTCACGATTCCCATCGCGCCGCCGAATGCCGTTCCCAGGCTGGCGACGACACAGGGAAAATCAGGGATCGGTGGGCGGACGCCGGCATCGTCACCGTTGGCCTGACCGCCGGTCTGATGTCCTGGGCCGCGTGGTCGCACCTCGCCGAAATGGTTGGGATGAGAGGCGCGCTGCCGCTGTTCAGTTTTGAGGTGCCGCTGGCCTGGTTGCTGCCCATCGCAGTGGAAGTCTTTCTTGTGACGGCCATCCGCATTTGGCAGCGCCAGCCTCCGCACCCATCGAAAAACGGTGCGGCCTCGACCGAGTCGGCGCCGGATCATGTACGCGGATTCGCCCGCGGGTACGCGCTCGCAGCGATGGCCGCCAGCATCGCGGCGAACGCCGCGTACCACGCTCTTACCTTGCCAGCGGGCTCGGCGGGAATCCTGGATTTGCGGTGGTGGATCGCCATGATCACGGCCGCGCTCCCGCCGCTGATGCTTGCTGGCATCGCTCACCTGCGCGGCCTCGTGACCGCACAGCAGCGCGCCACCGACAGCGCCGACATCAAGGCGGTCGCCACAGACGTGCAGCGCACCGGAACGTCGAGCGATGACGCCGCCGTGGACCCGAACAACCCCGCGACACCGGATGCTGAGGAAAAGATCATCAAGAAGGACCGGATGTCCGTCTTCTTCTGGCGGACCGTCGCGCACGGACGTGTCCCCACAGGTCAGGAGATGGCCGACGACGCTGACGCAGCCGGCAGCCACGCCCGCGCCGTACGCCGCGAACTTCTCATGCAGCTACCCGCCCACCTGCGCCAGCACTCCGACCCCGAGTCCGACCAGACACAGGAGCCCGACCTGGAACCGGTTGGGTACGCCCGCACGGCCTGAACCTCGGACTCCGCCGAGAAGGCTGTATCCGGGACCGCATCAGGACATGAACAAACAGAGGCGAGTCGGAACGCCTGAGGTGGTCGGCAGCCGACGACGGAAACGCCCCGAGGGACGCCGCAAACCGCCGCCGGCCACCTCGACCGCGCGCCCACCCGGCAACCGGAACGGAAAGCCGTTAACGCGCGGTCGTAGCAGCCAGCCTACGAGCCCACCCCGCACGACCTCCACCCCGGCTGCCTCTACTCCGACCACCAAATCCCGTCGATCCTCCGATGGAGGCCGTGATGAGCCACAGAATGGTCGCTGGCCGACTGCTGCTCGACCGTACCGGCCTGGCCGATCGGTTCGGCGTCGTTCCCGGCACCGTCTCCTCCTGGTACGCACGCCGCGACACCACGGGCTTTCCCGAACCGGTCCCGATCGAGGGCGAGGGTCCGCGGCGGTGGTGGGACGCGGTGGCTGCCGACGCCTGGTGGAGCGGCCACCAGGCGGCCAACCGTTCCCGGTTCACGCCAGTCGACCGCAGCGGCGACCCAGACGACCTCCTGGATGCCACCGCCGTCGCTCGCATCCTCCATTACCGAACCCACCGCTGCCTTCCGCCCGGCCTACTTGCGCTTGCTGAACAAGACCACGAACCGACGCCAAACGGCCGGGCCGGTCGGTGCTGGCGGCGCGGCACCGTCTGGGCGTACGCCGACTGGCGCTCCTTTGCCGCCAACGCCGGCCGACCCCGCCGACGACCCCAACACATCCGGCCGGACAGCTGAACAACCGCGCCCATCGACCCGCCAATCCGGAGTATTCCCAGAAAAGAGAAGGCCAATGTCCACCCATCCGCACCGTGACAATGCCTCCGAATCCGCGTCAACGATCGTCATCACCCATACGCACGCCGACGGCACCCTCATCCACGGGTCCAGCAAAGGCGATGGTGTTCTCGAATTGGCCTACCAACACGGATTCACGTATCGACGCTCCGTCGGAATATTCATCCGGGGCAGCCGCGACAAGGACGCCAACCAGCCCGCCATCCAGGGCCTCGCGGACGCGCTGCGCGCCGTAGGCCACCGCGTCGAGATCGAAATCGACAACACGTGGCGGTCGGCAGCCGAACGCGAAGCCGACCGCGCCGCCAGAGTCGACGCCCGCGTCGAGCGGCTGGCCGAGCGCGCGGACCGCGCCGCCTACCGAAGCGCGCGCAGCCACGCGCGTGCCCAAGCGATCGCCGATCTACGTCCCCTCGGCCAGCCAACACAGGTCGGTCACCATTCCGAACGACGATCGCGCCGCGACCAGGAACGTATCAATGCTGGCGACCGTCGCGGCTGGGACGAAGCCGCGTACGCCGCACACTTAAGCCAGCGCGCCGAAGGCGCCGCCGCCAACGAAGCAGCCAAAGCCAGCGGGCCGGCGATCATGCGACGGATCGACAAACTGGAAGCCGAGCAACGCAAAATTCAGCGTTACCGTGATCAATGCGCCGACGGCTCGCCGGGACAGCAAAAAGCGCAGCGGGAGATTGACCGGCTGGCCGACGACATCGGCCACCAGCGGGACAAACTCGCGCAGATGGCCAGCGACGGCACATTCGTTGCCTGGACACCCGCACACTTCACCCCAGGCGACCACGTACGGGTCCTCCATCGCTGGTACGCCGTCACCAGAGTCAACAAGAAAACCCTCAGCCTGAACAGCACCAGCGGGCCCCGCACCGCGCCGATGGACGAGATCACCGGCCGGCGCCGAGATGGCCAACAATGGGACACCCCGCACGGCCAGCCCTGGCCGGTCGAACTGGCCACAAAGGTCGCGGCCTGGCGTCAACTGCACCGCGAGGCCGACTCCCGCAGCAGCGACCACACCGACCTGCTGCGGCACATGCGATACGCCCAACGGCTCGTACACGGCCTGGACCTCACTGCACCGGACGCCGAACTTGCGGCGTTGCACCGCGACCGCCTCGACGTGGACGCACAACGAAGCCTCGCCGCGACCTACCTGGCCGTCTACCGCCGGCTGGAGGCCGGCGAACCCGTTCCCGACATTCGAGTGTCCCTCACGATCGTCGACCTGGACGCGGACTGGCGGATCCCTGCCAGCGAGCCAACCCTGCGGCTGGTCACCGACGTACGCCCGGGCGATCTCATCAAGGGGTCCTGGGAACGTGGCCCACAAGACTCGTACGTCCACCGCTCCATCACCGGACTGGTCGCAGCCGTATCCGAGCCGATCGATCGGCACGAAGCCGGTACCTGGATCACCATCACACTCACAGACGGCGCCGAGTACCCCTTCAAGACCCACCGATGGCTCGCCATCTTCCCCAACTATTCGCCGCACTCGTCCAGCGCGAACGAATCCAGCAAGCCCGTCTGAGTGCGGACCGGCCAGAGGTATCTGGCTCGATGTTGAAAGGCCATCTTTCCTCCAGAGCTGGGGACGGAGCGAAACGCGTCGTAGTCGGACTCCGCAGTCAATTTGATGCTCATTCGGACCACCATGCACGAGGAGTTTTCAATGGGAAAATTGACGCGTCAACAGGAGCGACTACACGCTCAGGCATGCCAATTGATCAACCTCGGCCGGGACCTCACCGAGGACGAACGCACATTCGTCCTCGACAACTGGCAAGAATCATCGACGAGCACCAACGCCTGCGACCGCGCCCACTTCACGCCGGCGGGACTGGCGCGCGACATGTCGATCGAGGTCAGCGGCAACAGAATCATCGATCTGGGCGCCGGCATCGGGCGCCTCGCCTTCCACAATCGCGACCTGTGGAGCCGCTGGCCCAACCCAGCACCCTCCCGCACCAACACGCCGCCTCACACGGGATGGGACGCATGCTTGCTGATCACCTGACCACCCCCACGCCGATCACCACCCTTCACCTCGCAGCGGCGATCCAGGCGATTCTTGCGGGCGCTGACTCCGCTGCGGTCGCGGCCGGTCACGCGCTGGATCCGGCCGAACTCACCGACGCTGTCCACACCTATCAGGCCGCCGGTCTGGCGGCGCTGGAGCGCCGCGCCGAACGCACCTGGTACGACGTTCGTGTCCGCGTCGCGGACTGGTCGACCGCCGAGACCGTCGGTACGGAGACGATCGGTCCATCGCTGGACCGGCTCCGAGCTGCCGGGGCTGTCACAGGATGGTGGTTTCTTCGCAAGCATCCCTGCTGGCGGCTGCGCCTGCTCAGCGCCGATACCGCCGCAGTCAACAAGGTCCTCAATGAGTGGGTGGGTGCCGGTGCGATCGAGCGGTGGTGGCCGACGGTGTACGAAGCAGAGACCGCCGCATTCGGCGGCGCGACAGGAATGCAGACCGTCCACGACCTGTTTTGCGCCGATAGCCTTGGCGTACTGGAATATCTCCGCCAGGACAATCCTGCCCTCGGCCGCCGCGAAATATCCCTCCTGCTGCTTGGCGGGCTCATGCGCACCGCCAACCTCGACACGTTCGAGTGCGCAGACGTATTCGACCGGGTCGCCCACTTGCGTCCCGCACCCACCGACACCGCGCGCGTCAACCGGTTGGCCGACGACGTGTGTCTGCTCCTGTCGATTCCCAACCTGGCCGACAGCGAGCTGCTCGTACCCAGCGGACCGGCCGCGCACGCGGCGTCGTGGCTCGCGTCCTGGCAGACCGCCGGTCGACAGCTTGGCCGCGACGCCGCGGACGGCCGACTCAGCCGCGGCCTACGAGCGATTCTCACCCAAGTGGTGATCTTCCATTGGAACCGACTCGGTTTGTCGGCGCAGAGCCAAGGCATTCTGGCGCGCGCGGCGACCGCTGCACTGCTGCCCCGGAGCTGACCGTGCACGCCACGACCGCATCACCTGCGCTCACCGCCGTACTTCGCCGCTTCCCGCTGCTCGGCCGGCCCCGACCGTTCTGCCCATCGCTACCGCGACGAGTTCACGAGATCGCCGACATAGCCCAAGCCGCTGGACGACCCGGCGCAGACGTATTGGCCGAAGGCACGCACGCCCTGAACAAGGCCGCGCTCATCGCCAGCGACTGCGGTCTGCCCGATCTGGCTCGTCGCCTGTGCTGGCAACACATCAACCTCTATCGCGCCGGCGCACACCCGCTCACCGTCCTCCAGGCCCGCCATATGCTCGAACCCGTACTCAACCTGGCTCGGCTCCAGCTTCGAGCTCACCACGCAGACCACGCCCTCCAGCTTCTCACCGAGATGTACCGGGCAGTCAGATCGAACGCCGACGCGGTCGTCGATGAACAGATCCTGCCGCTGGCTGATCTCGCGGGCACCCGCGCTGAGCATCACAAGCTCCGTGAATGGGTGTGGCTGCACCTTGTCGGCGACGGCGTCCGAGCCTTGGCGCTCGCCGGACGTTGGGACGATGCGGTCAGCCACGCCGACGCTCATCGCGGAATAGGCACGCACCTCATGGAGGGCCGGCAGGCTACCATCCTTGCTCGGTGCATCAAGGGCGACCTTGCGGGCGCGCGGGCGGCACTCGCCGACAGCACTCCACTGCAGCCGTGGGAAATCCAGGTCGCCTCCTGCCTCACGGTCATATGCGCTGATCCGGATAACGTGGCGAGGTATCCCGCTATCAACGCGATGGTCACGAGATTCGTCGAGCGTCAACCCGAGCCTGGCTACGCCTTCTTCCGCGCCCAACTCGGAATATCGGTAGCGACGCTCGCCGCGACAGTCGACACTAAGGCAGCCGACCAGGTGCTCACCCAGGTCACCGAGGAGACGATCCAGTCGGGCGATGGGTACGCGGCTCGAGAGATATTGCGACGCCAGCACGGGCGATTCCCGCTGCCTGATCGGCAGTGTGCAGTCCTCGCCCGAATCGTACGTGCCTCCGGCCTGGGGTCAGGAAGATTGCGCCAACCATTTCGGCAGCGCCTCTTCGACTCAACATCGGCCGCAGTCCAAGCGCTCGGTGCGTGGCTCCGCCACCCCGAGGGGCATACGCGAACTGAATCGGTCGAATAATCGACCCGCGTTTTATAGTTATCACTCGAACTTAGGTATTGCCCGCACCAATCGCTGACCAGGACGATAGACAACGGATCTGAGGCTGCCTAAAACAACTGCGTCTGCTCGGCCGCACGCAGATCGACGTCCGTGATCGGCGGTGGTGGACGGAGGCGACGCACACGCGTGGCTAGCTGACGCTTGGGACCGCGGTACACAGGGTCAATTCCGAGCATCTCGACCCGTCGCCGCGCGAAACTGCTCTGCGCCACATTGTCCGGCCTCGGGTGACGTACCGCCAGCCGTCTCGCCGGCGGGTCGTTGAGATAAACCGCCCACGGACAGCCGGTTACGTGTGGACAGTCATCAATATTTTTCAACGTTGCCCAGAAAGATTCCGCGGCCGCGTTGTCGTAGCAGATCCCGGTCTTTCCGACCGAGTTTCGGACACCATTCTTCTGGCAGAAGTCGACGAATTCTCGGCTGGTGTACTGACTGCCGCGGTCGGCGTGGAATATCACTCCGTCCGGTGGCTGTCGCTGCGCGATCGCCATCGCCAGGGCGGCCGTGACCAGCTCGGTACGCATGTGGTTCTCGATCGCCTAGCCGACCACCTTGCGGGAGTATCCGTCGATCACCGAGGCGATGTAGGCCCACCCGTTCCAGGTCTTGACGTAGGTGATGTCGCCGTACCACACCATGTCCGGCGCCGCCGGGCTGAACTGGCGTCCGACCAGGTCAACCAGGGTGCTCGGCTCAGCTGCCTGCACGGTTGTCCGCCGGTGCGGCCGCGGATGCATAGATTTGAGCCCCGGCTTGCGCATCAGCCGCCGTACCCGCTTGCGGGAGATCCGCACATCGGCGCGCGCCAGTTCGGCGTGGATGCGCCGGATCCCGTACCGGCGCTTATGCAGCGCAAACAGCACCGTGATCCTCGTTTCCAGCACCGAGTCGTCCCGGTCCCGCTTCGACGGGCGACGCTTGCGCCACTTGTAGTAACCCGCCCGGGACACTTCGAGCATCCGGCACATCTAATCCACCGGAAACGCTTTCTCGTAGGCCTGATCCGCGATGAACTCGAACTTCACCTGTTTTCCTTCGCGAACCAGGCCGCCGCTTTTTTCAGGAAAGCGTTATCCATCTGCAACTGAGCGGTCTCCTTGCGGAGCTTCTCCAACTCCGCACGCTCAGAAACCGACAACGGTTTATCCGGCACCTCACCCTGCTCTTTCGCCTTGGCCACCCAATTAGCCAACGTATTCTCATGAACACCAAGACTCCGAGCAACATCCGACACGGCACGCCCCGAATCAGTAACCAAAGCCACAGCCTCAGCCCGATACTCCGGAGTGAACTTCCGCCGAGTCCCCATTCCCATCCTCCCGATCACGACCAGTGAACATCAAGATCACTGTCAACGGAAGCGGGGCCCCTCCAGTCCCTCGGCCTCCGGAATTCCGGATGCGTTGCAGTTCGTACAGTCTCCGTTGAGAAGAACGGCGGAATTCAGGGTGTGGCCGGGCGCGTCCGAAAGGTCGACGGTGACTCTCAGCGTTCCGCCCGGGAAATGAACACCGAGATTGTTGTTGGGGCGAGGAGTCTGGCAAGGAGTGCTTCTCGGCGCATGGCAGGTGATGCTGGTACTTCCGGCCTGAGCGGCAGACGGTACGAGCACGACGGCGGAGGCCAGCGCCATTGCGGCGCCCACCATGGTGGACTTGGACATGTGTACTTCAGTTCGATAGTGAACAGTAAATACGCCTATTACCACACTGAAAAACTCTGTCACCACACGCGCAGATCAACTACGCGCCGACAAATCTCGCATGCGTGTATTGGCACCTCGGGTGGTGGCGCGAAGGGATTAAGTCTTGACATCAGCGACGCGGGATCGATGTGCTCCCCATCGACACACCAGCCGGGTCAGCTTCTGCACTGCTGTTTCGGGGCGGTTCCGACAAAGAGCTGAAGCGGGGACCGCCGTCATTCCGCCCATCATTGTGGTTTTGGTGGGCTGCGGAATCTGGTCGCGATTTGTGGCGGCGGTGGTCCCTGATGGGCCTGGCGTGTTTCTGTTGGCCCATCAGGGATCGGGGGTCAGCCGCCTTGGCCGCGGCTGGTGTAGGGGACGACGAAGACGTTTGGTGGCTCCAGGCCGGCGTGCCAGTCTGTGCCGTTCTCGGAGACGATCCAGGTTGCCGGTGCGTACTTGTCGCCCGACCGGGTGGTGACTTGTGCGGCGAGCCCGCCGGTGGCTGTGCGGCCGAACCACACGATGTCGCCACCTTCGTACACGCGTCGGAAGGACTCGCCTTGGTCGTGGCTGGTCCACAGTTGTGTTCTGCCGGAAGCGGTCTGCAACGCGACGACAAGCCCACCGTGGGGAAGGGCGACCACACCGGTCAGCGTTCCCGCGGGCAGATTCCGCGCAGCGGCCGGCGACCACCGGGTCGCCCGATCGTGCGCGACGAAAACCGCAGGTCGAGCGCTGACCGTCCCGACAGCGTAAGCGTGCTCGGTGTCGTACGCGTCCACGTGCATCAGCTGCCGTTGACTGAACGCGACCGTCCAGCTCTTGGCGCCGTCACGGCTGATGACCAGCTCGGTCCGGTTCGGGTTGCGGGTCGTGATCGCCCAGTACGTGCCGTCCGTGCTGGGGTGGAGGTATTCATCAGGCCCCTGGGTGACCAGGGAACCGCCGATCTGGTTCCGCAGCGGATGCGGTGTCCCGGTCGTCGGGTCGATCGCGCGTAGCTGTGTGGAGTTCGGGTCCTCGGCGTGCGCGATGACCGCCCAGCCGGGCGGGACGGCGGCCACGGGTGCACCGGGTTTCGGCATCGGTGCCCAGCTCTGGCCGCCGTCCCGGCTGACGAACTCACCGGTCCGGGGCTCGCCGACGACAACCGTCTGTCCGGGGCCGGCGACCGGGCCGGCCGGTTCCGACGGCGGCGGGATCGAGGACTCACTCGCGTTCACGGTGACCGCCATCGGTACGGCCGCCGGCAGCGTCCATCCTTGCCAGCTGCGGCCACCGTCCAGTGTCCGGATCAGCGCGAAGTGAGCGTTGCGCAGCTTGGCCAGCGAGTACGACCGCCATGCGTCGGGGGTGCTGGTTTGCAGCAGTTGCATCCGCTGACCCGGGTCGACGGGAGCGCCACGCAGCGAACCGTGAATGGGAGCGGGCAGGCTGGGCGGGTTGCCGGCCGGCGCCGTCCACGGCGCGGTCGCTGCCGGCAGCTCCCGTTCGGTGGCGCCATCGCCTGGATGTGTGACCACGATCGTGCCGGCAAGAACCGCTCCCACCACGATCGCGGCGGCGGCGGGAGCCATCAGCGCGCCGGTCCGCCGCAGCCGCCGCCGGCTACGGCCGCGGCGGCGGATCGCGACGAGATCCGGCATGCCAGCAAGCTCGCCGGCCCGCTCTCGCACGTCGGTGAAATCAGCGGGACTAACCATCGCTATGCACCTGCCTTCGTATCAACGACCGTCGCCGCAACCGCCTCATCCGCCAGCAGCGGACCGAGCGCCGTACGACCTCTGGACAAGCGGGATTTGACCGTGCCGTCGGATACACCGAGCGTGGCCGCGATCTCGCCGACCCGCAGATCGGCGATGTAGAACAACGCCAACACCTCCGCCTGCGCGGCGGGCAGCTGGCGGATAGCCGTCATCACCGCCACCCGATCCGGCGAAATGTCCTCGACCACCGGGTCACGGTCGACGGCCACCCGCCGCAGCAGCCGAGAGTGCAGCCGCGCACGCCGCCACCGGCTGACCGCGATACGGCGGCACACCGTACGTAGCCACGCTTCCGGGCTCTGCGCCGCCAGGACCTTCTCCGGTCGGGAAACCGCCTGAACGAACGCCTCGGAGACCACATCCTGCGCTTCGGCCATGCTGCCGGTCAGCGCGTACACGCTCACCACCAGCCGCCGATACGTGGCGCGGAAGATCTCGTCGAGGCCCAGATCGGCGTCGGAATCGCTCATCCTCTTCCCGTCAACTGTCAGACGGAAACGCCTGACCCAGCGCAGTCTCCGTAAGCCGTCAATGTCACCGGGTATGTCAGCTGGCAGACCCATCCGGTTCCATGCCACACGCGATCTCCCAAACCAGCCTGCGCGCCTCCGACAAGCGAGAGGTGATGGCTACGGCCGAGGCGCTCATCGGCGACGAGCGCCTGTCGCACACTTCGGCGGGTGAGATGCTCGCGGAGCGGTTCGGCATCAACGGCGTACCGCGGCAGCCCAGCGGCCCAAGCTGAGGCGGACGTACGGACCCTGTACGGCCGCGTCTGCCGAGGGATTGGCGGGCGGCGGTGAACAGTTCGACCTTCGTCCGGTTGCGGGGTCGTTCGGGTCGGTGTCGCTGTCGTAGCGGACGGCCCAGCTGATGCCGTTGACGCCCGGGACGCGTCGGCCGACGATGCGGGCGCCGCCGCCGGCGGGTAGGTGGTGGTGGGCGGTGTAGGCGACGCTGCGGGGGGACTTCGCGAACACCGCCGTATCGACTCCTTGGTGCTCAAGGTTGCGGCGCCTCCTCGTCTCGCGAGCGAGGTAGACGGCCGGGCGTCGACGCGCAGCCAAAGTATGGTTCGAATGTCGGTTCGATACCGTCTCGTCGCCCAGAGGTGGCGTACACGACGAGAACGTTTTCTACAGCCCGCGGACGGTGCTACCGACACTTCTCGGCAAGTTTTGAGCAGGAGTGTGACTTTCTCGGGCCTGCGGCGGCCCTTGGTCGACGTAAGCAAACGCGTACGACTTGGGCTCACGGAGGTTGCGCTCGTGTTTGTTCAAAAACGCTCGTCGAGAGACTTATCTCGCCGGCTCTCTCGGTCCGCTTCTCGCTCAGTCCCACTCTGGTCAGCACGAATGGCGCCAGAGCGGGGCGACGAGAATGCGCCAAGCGAGAACGAGGAGCTCGTCTCGATCGCGCGGCAGGAGAACGAGAACGCTCACTGCTGGAACTGGGTCAGTTCGCGAAACGTGTCAACGGCGCGCGAATTTTGACCCACTTTCGGCATCTGAATTTTGACCCTCTGTGTGTACGGTTTGGTGGTTAGTCTTCGCTGGTGGTGGCCGCGGGGACGCGGCCGAGGTCGCGGTCTTTGAGTCGATAGCTGTCTCCTTTCAGGGCGATGACTTCGGCGTGGTGGACGAGGCGGTCGATCATGGCGGCGGCGACCACGTCGTCGCCGAAGACCTCGCCCCAGCGGCCGAAGACCTTGTTGCTGGTGACGATCAGGCTCGCGCGCTCGTATCGGGACGAGACCAGCTGGAAGAACAGGTTCGCCGCTTCGGGTTCGAACGGGATGTAGCCAACCTCGTCGATGACCAGCAGCGGGTACCGGGCCAGCCGGGTCAGTTCGACCTGTAGCCGCCCGGCGTGGTGGGCGTCGGCGAGCCGGGCGACCCACTCGGCGGCGGTGGCGAACAGAACCCGGTGTCCGGCCTGGCAGGCCCGTATCGCCAACCCGATCGCCAGGTGCGTTTTACCGGTCCCAGGTGGTCCGAGAAAAACAGCATTTTCCTTTGCTGTGACGAAATCAAGTGTACCGAGGTGGGCGATCACGTCCCGTTTGAGACCACGAGCGTGGTCGAAGTCGAACTCCTCCAACGATTTGCGGGCCGGCAGTCGGGCCGCGCGGATTCGACCTTCGCCGCCATGGGACTCTCGCGCGGACACTTCGCGTTGCAGGCAGGCGACCAGAAACTCCTCATGCGTCCAGGATTCGGCTCGCGCGCGGTCAGCCAGCCGAGAGGCGGACTCGCGTAGCGTGGGTGCTTTCAACGCACGCGTCAAAAACGCGATCTCCGCGGTCATGTCCCGGCCTGCCGCAGCCGTCTTCGCCGCTGTTTTTGTTGGCGTTCCTGATGATGTTCTTGTTGGCATTCGAGCAGCCATCACGCCACACCACCGTTCGCGCCGCCGATCGCGCCATCAGTCGTTCTGTTGTGACCGCTGTTGTGACCGCTGTTGTGGTCGCTTTCGACGCCCAGGGCGGTGTCGTAGTCGGCCAGGCACCGTACTTCCACCTCTGGCTCGTTGACCGCTCGGAGCCGGCGAGTACGCGCCGTGCGGGCTTGGCGGAGCATGTTGGCCGCTGTCACGTGGTTGGGGTCGGAGAGGGTCTGGTGGCAGGCCCAGATCCGTTCGTGGTCGGCGGCGAGCTTGCCGTCGTAGAACACCCGGACCCGTTCCAGGTCCGCTACGACCTCGATGCGGCGGCCGATCACGACCGGGGACACCGAATAATCGTTGGAATCCAAGCGAATGTAGTAATCCCGCGGCAGCCGCAGCGAGGATCGCCACCCGGTCGCCGGCGGCACCGGCGGCAGGCTCAGCATCGCCGCTTTGTCGGCGGCGATACGGTCACTGGGCGCGCATCCCAGCGCTCGACGGGTCCGAGTGTTCGCCACGGCCAACCAATCACGGAGCTGGGTGTTGAAGTCCGCTGGTGAGGTGAACTGGCGTCCTGGCAGGAACGAGGTTTCCAGATATTGGTGCGCTCGTTCGATAATTCCCTTCGCCTCCGGGTCAGCCGGGCGGCAGACGATCACCTTCGTGCCCAGTGTTCCGCGGAATGCCTGGCATTCTTTGGTTAATTCGACCTGTCCGCCGCGCCAGCGGCCGATCGCGCCCTCGCCGTCCCAGACCAGGGTGCGTGGTACGGCACCCAGCGCCTGGAGCAGCTGCCACCAGCCGGCGAACAGATCCTCAGCCGTGCGGCTGGGAATCAGCAGCCCTGCCAACGTTCGGGAGTATCCGCAGACCATGGTCAACACCGGCAACTGCTTCGGTCCGCGGATCTGCCCGAACCCGACCGGCACCTTGATCGGCGGGAACCAGAAATCGCACTGCGCGATATCACCCGCGACATAGCCAGCACGCGACGCCGGGTCCGGCGGCAGATACGCCGGCCGCAACTCCGCCACCCGCGCCGACAGCACCCGGATCGACCGAGACCAGCCGATCCGCTCCGCGATCACCGTCGCCGGCGGCACTGCGCCAATCTCGGGATCGGCCAGACCTCGGACCAGGCGCAGAAGGCTGTGACGGGCAGCCGGAAGCCCCAACCGGGCAGCCAGACGAGATCCAGCACGGCCAGCCAGCGCGAGCCCGATCGATTCCAGCATCTTCGTCAACTTCGGGGTTCTACGGGCGTATCGTTCGGCCACATCAGTGACCTGCTCGGCGAACGTCCGCTTGGGACAGCCGGCGTTGCCGCAGAAGAACCGGCGCACCTTCAGCCTGATCAGCACCTGCTGCCCAGCCACCGCAGCGTCGGCGAGCCGGCGCTCATAACGACTGTGCACCCTGGACGAGTCACGCCCGCACGCCGGACACTGCCCCGTTTCCGCCCGCGGACGCGCCACGATGACCACCTGGCCACCGGCTCGCCCAACCGACTCGATCGCCACGCCCACAAGATGAGGCAACAAAACCCCGACAACGCCATGATCACCGCACCGCGAAGATGATCACAGAACCCCACAAACCAGCCCGCCCGGGGCCAACCTGATCACGGAAAGTGGGCCAGAACCAAAATTCGCGCGCCGTTGACAACGTCCGCATGCAACTCAAGCCGTGCTCCGCGCCGGATGATCCGTCCGATGCACAGCGGAGCGAGGTCGGGGAACAACACATTCAGACTACGATCGTCGCACCAGCTGCATGATCAACTACGTCAGCGATCTGCCAGCTGTCGGGGGGGCAACCCATCACGAACTTTGAGCCAGAGCCAGAGCCAGAGCCAGAGCCAGAGCCAGAGCCAGAGCCAGAGCCAGAGCCAGTATTCACTGGCCACGGACACTGCAGTGCTAAAACGATGAAATCAGGTTCCTGCGCTAAGCCCATGACAGTCCTCCGCTGACCTCGAGTACATGTCCATTGATGTAGGTGCTTTCCGGGCCGGCAAGAAATACGGCAGCGTCGGCGATTTCTGCTTCGTGGCCTGTTCGGCCACGCACCATCTTCCGGCGATATATTGGCCATACTTTGGCGTTGGCCTCGACGGCGTATCCCATTCCGGTGCTGATGAAGCCGGGAGCTATACAGTTCACCAGAATGCCCTCGCGGCCGAGTTCTATCGCACCGACGCGCGTCAGCATCTCGATTCCAGCCTTGGCCGCGCAGTACCCTACGGCCCCGATCGTGGGCCGTGAACCGAACACCGAGGACATGGTGATGATCCGTCCGGACGAGGATCGTTGCAAGTAGGGGATGGCTTCGCGAACGCACAGGAAGGTTCCGGTGAGGTGAGTGGAGATCACCTCATCCCATCGCGCGGGATCGAACCGCTCGATCCGGGCGTCGTGACCGATGCTTGCAGTCGTCAGGAGGATGTCGATTCCGCCGAATGCGTCAGCGACGAACTTCATGAGTTCTGCGACCGACTCCTGGTTTCTGACGTCGACCGGGTGGAACTTGGCGCGATCCGGAAAGTCGTCGATTAATTGCTTGACGTTACAGTCGTGCCGGGATGCACAGTTCACCCGGGCTCCTTCGGTGAGGTAACGTTCTGCAATCTCTCTTCCCAGTCCGCCCGTTCCTCCTGTGATGACCGCTACTTTGTCCTGCAATCGCACAGTCGCTCCTGTCCGCGCTGAGAATTACGTTCTCGTCACATCCTGCGGCAGCGCGGCCCGTCCGGTACATCAGAAAAGAGAACGAGCCGAT
Organism: Fodinicola acaciae; assembly: GCF_010993745.1. NCBI lineage: Bacteria > Bacillati > Actinomycetota > Actinomycetes > Mycobacteriales > Fodinicola > Fodinicola acaciae. The sequence continues at coordinate 965,324 of NZ_WOTN01000003.1, read as the reverse complement.
CCCATAGCGGAACCGTTAGGCCATTCAGCCCATGGGTCGCCCCGGGGCGGAGAACAAGAATTGTGAATATGCAAAAGTGTCGACAGGGAATGCATGCACGCGATTTTAATCGCTCTCGTAAATTGATACTGTGATCATATCGAATATATAAACGCAAATCGACAGATGCAAAGAAGTGATTTGGCAGAGTGTCGACAACACATAGTATGGGGGGCGCTATGTTCTCAGGCCCCATATGTCCAGGTGAAAACATACTGTACGGTCCGTTCGTGCGGGGGTGTACGTTCCGTCAACCAAAGGAGTTGTGGTGTACACGACGAAAAGATTGAACGTAGAGCGCCCGAAAAGTTTCCTTGTCGCTTTCCTGGGCGTATTGTTGCTTATCGCTGGGTTTATCTCGGCCACGGTAGCGGCATCCGCCGCCGAGGCGGCGACGCTCCGCCAGGTTCTGGCCTTCGGCTCGAATCCCGGCAACCTGCGGATGTACATATACATCCCCGATGCCGCGCCGGCGAACATGCCGCTCGTCGTGGCCTTGCACGGCTGCACACAGGCCGCCTCCAGCTATGACGACGCAAGTGGCTGGACGAAGATGGCGGACACCTACAAGTTTGCGCTTGTGTTCCCGGAGCAGCAGATTGCGAACAACCCGCTGGCTTGCTTCAACTGGTTCAAGCCTGGGGACACCACACGCGACAGCGGGGAGACGTTGTCCATCAAGCAGATGGTCGACCGCGCGAAGGGCGAGTCCTCAATCGACACCAAGCGTGTCTATGTGACCGGGGTCTCCGCCGGCGGTTTCATGACGTCCAACCTGCTGGCCGCCTACCCGGACGTGTTCGCGGGCGGAGGGATCGTCGCGGGCGGGCCCGCTGGGTGCGCATCCGACTCCGTCTCCGCGTTGCTCTGCATGAACCCCGGCATCATCAAATCGCCTCAGCAGTGGGGAGATCTTGCTCGTGGCATGTATCCGTCCTGGCGCGGCCCCTGGCCGAAGGTGTCCATCTGGCACGGTGGGGCCGATCGCACGGTCAACGTCATGAATCTGACCGAGAGTATGGACCAGTGGACCAATGTCCACGGTGCGGACCAGATGCCGAATGTGCAGGACACAGTCCGCGGCTACCCGCATCGGGTCTATTACGACTCATCCGGCGAGCCGGTCGTCGAGACGTACAACCTGACCGGGCAACCGCACGGCCAGCCAATCGATCCCGGAAGCGGTACCGAGCAGTGCGGGGTTGCCGGTGGCGCTGGGATGACCGACATGAATATCTGCGCCGCCTACTACCTGGCACGGTTCTTCGGCCTCGCGGGGTGACACGGGCGGTGTGGGGTGATGCCGACATCATGTTTCCCCGACGGCCCTGCGGGATGGCTGCGTGCTGGCGAGCTCGGACAGCGGCAGCGCGCAAGTCGGCACGGGTGCGATGCTCGTGGGTCTCGGCCTCGGGTGCGGTCTCGGCGGCATCACCTTGAATTCGGCAAAGATAGAGTTATCCGGCGCAAGTGAATTGTCACGATTCCAAAAGTAAGTAACGCATGCGATTATCGACCGTGAGTGTCCAGGTTGATCCAGCTCTTGATCATGAAGTGCAGTATGACTCAGTGAGCTGTCACCGGGACGATTCCTGGTGTATTCCGGCAGGTGACCCGCCGGAAGTGCCTCTTTGGAACGCGGCGTGAGCGGAATGCGTTAGTGAGCTGAAGGGCTGTGATCGCCGGAAATAAGCCGGCGATCACAGCCCTTTGCCAGCCGCTCCCTCGGTTCCCGGGGGCGTACCGCCACCACATAGAACCGCCGGGACTGTGCCGGTCGATCACATAGCCTGTGGTCAAGCGCTTGCCTACCGTCGTCGACGACGGCCCGTGGCCAGTTTCCCGGGCGACCTCCAATGAAGAAGGCGTTGTGGGCGTGACAGAAACTCGATCTCCCGACCAGTATATGGTGCCGGGTGCGGACGGTGCCGAACTCGCCGTCGCGGACTGGCCCGGCTCGCGAGGCGCGCTCGTGTGTGTACACGGGCTTACCTCGCATTCCCGTGCCTTCGCCGGACTCGCGACGGAACTGCGTGAACACCGGATCCTCGCGATCGACTGCCGTGGCCGTGGACAGTCCTCCGCCAAAGGACCGTTCGGTCTGACGCGTCATGCGGACGACCTCGCTGCCGCCATCGACAGCAGGGGTGTCGAACGGGCCACCGTGGTCGGCCACTCGATGGGCTCCTACATCGCCGGTGCCTTCGCCGCACGGTATCCCGACCGGGTCGAGCGACTCGTCTTCGTCGACGGTGGCTACCCCCAGGACGTGCCCGCCGGTGTCACCCCCGACCAACTGCTCGACGCCAGCCTCGCCCTCTATCTCACGAAGCTGCGCAGGTCTTGGACGAACCTGAACGAGTACGTGGCGTTTTACGAACAGACCCCGGTGTACTCGAACGGCGTCGACATATACGGGCGAGCGCACTTCGGCTACGACCTCATCGGCAAGGAGCCGGAGATGAGGGCACGGGTATCCATGGAAGCTGTTCGCGATGACTGGCGAGAACTGCTCGATAGGGAGGCGGTCGGCGCGCGACTGGAGGCCGTCACCGTTCCCCTGCTGCTCATTCGGGCACCCGGCGGACTGACCGGCACCGGTGACGAGGTGGTCACCGACCATGTGCGGGACATCATCACCGCGAAGGTGCCGAAGACGCTCGTCGTCGATGTTCCCGGCACTAACCACCACACGATCCTGCTGTCCGTCCCGGGTGCCCGCGCCGTCGCCCGCGCTATCGAGGAGTTCACACGATGAGGCCCCTCCGACATACCCGACGCTCCGTGCTGCGCCGGCTGGCGGTCGCACTCAGCGCCTCGGTCGCCCTGGCGGCCTGCGGCGCGAACGGCTCCGGCACCGGCGTAGACGCCAAGCACATCGTCATCGGCGTTCACGGGCCGAAGTCGGGTCCGGCGGCAGCGTTCACCGAGGGGGCGATCGCGGGCTTCCGCCTCTACATCGACCAGATCAACGCCCAGGGCGGCATCGCGGGAAGAACGATCGAGATCGTCGAGGCGGACGATCAGTACACCGTCTCCGGAGGCGCTGCGGCCGCCCGCCAGTTGGGCGACAAGGTTTTCCTCGCCTACAACATCATCGGCGCCGACCCGGCGATCGGCGCGCTACCCGAGTTCGAGCGACAGGGCACTCCCTACCTGACCGTCGCCGCGCCGCTCGAACTCGCTCAGGAAAGCAAGGTGGCGTTCATCTTCCCAACGCCGCTTGAACTGCTGGCCGAAGCCGTTCCGTCGTTCACCCAGACCTCGCTGGATCCGCAGGGAACAAAGAAGGTCGGTCTGATGTGGGAGAACCAGGATCTGATGCGTGAGATGCGCGATCACTTCACCGCGGTGGCCAAGGAGGCGGGACTCGACATCGTCGTGACGGAGAGCTTTGACCGGGACGCCGCGTCGTACGTGCAGAACGTCAAACGGGTTCGCGACGCCGGAGCCGACCTCGTCGTCCTGCTCGGTGGCGTGGCGGTGCCGGAGGTGCTCAAAGCGGCCAAGACCATCGGCTACGCCCCGACGTGGACCGGTGCCGGGGCCTGGACCTTCGACATGATGAACGCGGCGTCCGGAGGCCTCATGGAGGGCGTCCAGGCGCTGCGTGCGGGCCCGGTTGCCGACGCACCGGACTACAAGGACTTCCTCGCCCGGCTGCACAAGACACGAAAGCCTTCGCCGACCGACGAACTCGGCTACTCGGGTTGGGCCGGGGCGAAGCTCATCGAGCAACTGCTGCGCCGCCTCGGCGGTGACTTGACCCGGCAACGGCTGCTCGATGAGCTCAAGTCGGGTACGTCCGAGGCCAACCCGATCCGGATCGATTCACTGCCGCCGATCTGGTACGGGCCTGACCGTCGGTACGGCAGCGCCGCCGCGATGCCCAGCATGGTCCGCGGCGGGCACTGGGTCATCACCGGTAACCCGGCCAGCCGGTTCAAGTGACGAGGCAGGCACGACATGGGCACCCTGGTTCTGAGTGGCACCGTCGCTGGCCTCATCTACGGTCTCGTCGCCTGCGCGATCGTGTTCGTCTACCGCGCGAGCCGAGTCGTCAACCTGGCCCAGGGCGACATCGGCATGGTGGCCGCGTTCGTCTTTCTCTCCCTGAGCGTTCACGGTGACGTGCCCTATCCGCTGGGCGTGGCGGCGGCGCTGGCCTGCGGTGGCCTGTTGGGGTGGCTGATCAACCGCCTTGTGATCAGCTCCCTCGGGGAGCGTGACCAGGGCACCGGGCTCGTCGTGACACTCGCGTTGGCGTCGATCCTGCAACTAGTCGCGCTCCAGATCTGGGGCGGCTCCGCGTATCACTTCCCGCCATGGATCGGCGGCTGGGCCGGGGTGACGATCGGTGGCCTCACCCTGCGCGGACCCGAAGTGCTCGCGCTCGGTGTGAGTCTGCTCTTCGTAGTCGCCGGGTCAGTGCTCTACCAGCGGTCTCGCCTGGGACTCCAACTCCGCGCGGTGTCCGAGAGCCGCCAGGCCGCGGCCACTCTCGGGGTGCCCGTCAAGCGCATCAGCGGCTATGCCTGGCTACTCGGCGGCATGATGAGCGCGGCGGCCGCACTGCTGATCGCGCCGCTCACCCGTTTTGATCCCCACTTCATGTTCGCCGTCATGACCAGTGCCCTGGTGGCCGCGCTACTCGCCGGATTCAGTTCCTTTCCGGTGGCCATGGGTGCCGCCGTACTGATCGGCATTCTCAGAAGCGTCGTCGGCTTCCAGTTCGGTATCGCCGGGATCGACCAGGCGCTCCTGCTTGTCTTCGCGGTCGCGGTACTGCTCGTCAAACCCCCCGCCGCGCTCAGGACGGTGAAATGATCCGCACCCGTAGACTCCGAAACGTCGTCACGCCCGTCACGATCTTCGCCTTGCTGCTCGCAGCCTGCTGGTTGCTCGCTGCGCAGGGCAACACCTATGTGGTCTACCTGTACGGCCTTGGCCTGGTCTACGCCACGGCCGCGCTCGGGCTGCACCTGCTCGTCAACGACTGCGGAGACATCTCCCTGGCACAGGGCAGTCAGGTGGCGCTCGGCGCCTTCGTCGGGGCGCAGCTGTTCCCTTTGGTGTCCGGACCACTTGGAGCTGTACTGCTCCTGGCCGGAGCGGTCCTGGCCGGGGCGCTGGCCGGGGCGATTGTCTCGATTCCCATGCTTAAGCTGCGTGGGATTGCGGTCGCCGTGGTCACCCTGCTGCTCAACGCCGCGATCTTTCATTTCGTGCTGCGGTTTCCCGATTTCGTCGGCGGGTCAGGAGGGCTGCGGCTGCGCTCCGCTGACTGGTTGCCCCGCACCGACATCGATGCGGTCGTTTTGTTGACGGTGCTCACCGTAGTCGTCGTGCTTGTCGTGCAGGCGCTTCGTCGCGGTCGGTTCGGACTCGGGCTAAGGGCCATCCGGGCCAACGAGAAACTCGCCCGCTCAGCCGGTGTTCCGGTGTCGTGGTATCGGACGGCCGCCTACACGGTGGCTGGGGGCACCGCCGGCGTCGCGGGCGCGATGTGGGCGATCTTGCACCACGGGGTCGCACCATCGGCGTTCACCGACGCCTCATCGCTACTGCTGCTTACGCTCGTGTTGCTGGGGGGCCGAGGCAGCGTCACAGGGCCGGTCGCCGCCGCCCTCGGTATGAGCGTGCTGACCGGACTGCTGGGCGGTTACGGCACCATCGTCTCCTTCTTCGCGCCGATAGTACTGATCTTCGTGCTGATCAAGCATCCCAGCGGCCTCAATGAGCAGATCACGGTGGCGGGAAGTGCCCTGCGGGCGCTGACCGCGAGACTTGGCCACCGCTTTCGCGACAACGGACCACCGGCCGCCGAGGCGTATGCCACGGCGCGGACCCCCAGTTGCCCCGCCAAAGACACCGGCAACGAGGTGCCGCCCGCAGGCCCGCCCCCACCGAAAGACGCACCCGTGGCGCTGCGCTGCTCCGAGGTGGACGTCACCTTCGGCGGGCTGGTCGCGGTGGGCGCGGCATCTCTCGAGGTGCGAACAGGCGAGGTACTGGCGCTCGTCGGACCCAACGGAGCAGGCAAGACCACCCTGCTGAACGCGCTCAGCGGGCATCGCCATCCTGATTCCGGCACGGTCTGGCTAGCCGAACGCGACATCACCAGGACACCCGCGCATCGTCGCGCGATGCTCGGGCTGCGCCGCACGTTCCAGACCGGCGGCCACCTGCCCGCGGAACCGGGTTTCGAGCACCTGCGCCTAGGTACGCACGTGCGCCGCGGCATGTCCGGCGACGAGGTCGTGGACAGGGTCACGCAGCAGCTGGGACTCTCCCGGGCCGACCTTGAGACACCCGTAGCCGGGCTGTCCGCAGGCACTGCGAGACTTATCGAGATCGGCATGGCAATGGCCGTTCCCAGTCAGGTGCTCTTACTGGACGAGCCCACGGTTGGACTGACCCCGGACGAAAGGCGGCAGCTGGCCGACACGCTGCGGGCACTGGCGGCTGACGGACTGGCAATCGTGCTCGTCGACCACGACACAGCGTTCATCCGCAGGGTTGCGCACCGGGTCGTCGCACTCGATGCCGGCCGGATCATCTCGCAGGGCACGCCCGAAGCCGTGTTCACCGACGCGGTTTTCGTCACCGCGTACCTGGGATCATCGGAGGCTCTCGTATGACTGACCCGCGCAACGCTGCCCTACTCCGAGCGCGGGGTCTGGTCGCAGGGTACGGCGGTCGGCCGGTGCTCGGCCCGCTCGATTTCGCACTGGGCACCGCGGGCACGCTGGCGCTTGTCGGACCCAACGGCGTCGGCAAGAGCACACTGCTGAAGACACTCGCCGGAGTCCTGCGCCCGCTGGCCGGTGAGCTCACGTTCCGAGGCGATCCGGTCGGCGCGGCGCCGGTCTACGTCCACGCCCGGAACGGCCTGGTACTTGTCGGCGAACACCGGGCCAATGTGCTGCGCGGCTTGACGGTCGCCGAGAACCTCGACCTTGCCGCCGGGCGCCGCCCGGCAGCTGCCTTCGACGCGTTCGCAGTGTTTCCCCAGCTCGGCGAGCGACGCCGCCGGCATGCGGGCACGCTCTCCGGCGGGGAGTTGCAGATGCTTGCGCTGGCCATGGCACTGGCACTCGGACCACGCTGCCTGCTGCTGGACGAACCATCGGCAGGCCTGGCACCGATCGTGCTCGCCGATGTCCGTACCGCACTCGACGAGCTGGCCGGCCAGTCGAGCATGGTCATCGCCGAACAGAGGCCGGACGTCGTGCGGGGGCTCTGTGACCGCGTCGCGGTGGTCGCAGGGGGCAGGCTCAGCTATCTCGAGCGAGGCGCGGACTTGTCGAGGGGAGCGCTCGGTGCCGCCTACTTCACGTGACGGGCACTTCCACTTGGCGAACTGACCAGCCGCAACCGAGTGTCAACCTCGGTGAATTCCGGCCGCAGGGGGTTTCGGCCCCCTCGTTCATGGCTGGCCTTGTCCTCCCCTGCGCGCTGGTGTCCCAGCACCGCGCCACCTGGGACGAACAGACTCGAGTCGGGCAAACCCTGGAGGCTGGGGAAAGGACTTGTGAGAGCAAGAAGAGAAGCGGGTCAGCGGTTGGTCATGCGCAGCCCGCCGTCGAGGCGGATCGTCTCTCCGTTGAGATACGGGTTACGCACGGCGCTCAGCACAAGATCGGCGAACTCCTCCGGATGACCGGTACGCGGCGGGAAGGCGAGATTCTCCAGGAGGTCGGCACGCGTGGCGAGAGGAAGCAACCCCACCATGGCTGTTCCGAAGATACCCGGCGCGATGGTCACCACCCGCACGCCGTGCGGACCCAGATCCCGCGCCGCGGCGAGGGTGAGCCCGACGATTCCGCCCTTGGAGGCTGCGTAGGCGGCCTGGCCCGTCTGGCCTTCGAGACCAGCGATGGACGCTGTGTTCACCACGATGCCTCGCTCACCGTCCTCGGTAGCGGCGAGCGAGGCCATCGCCGCGGCCGCCAGGCGCAGCACGTTGAAAGACCCGGTCAGGTTGATCGCGACAATCCGCTCGAACAGGGCGAGATCGTGTGGTCTGCCCTTGCGGTCGACCACCCGGCAGCCGTCGCCGACACCGGCACAGTTGACCGCGACGCGGAGCGGCCCCAGATCGGCCGCGGCATTCACCGCCTCGGCCACCTCGGTCCGATCGGTGATGTCCACGTGGACGAACTTGCCGTCGATGGAGTCGGCGACCGCTTGTCCGGAATCGGCATCGCGGTCCAGCAACACGACCCTGGCCCCGGCTTCAGCCAATGCCCGCGCGGTCGCCTCACCCAGACCCGAGGACGCCCCAGTTACGAGCGCCACCGCGTTCTCGATCCGCATACTTCACGCACCACCGCTGCCAGCCAGTTGCTCGCGGCGCCGTGTCCGCAGCAACGAGCGCTGGATCTTGCCGCTCGGCCCCTTCGGTAATTCGGGGAGGAAATGGACCTTGCGTGGATACGCGTGGGCAGCATAGGTTTGCTTGACGAGGAGTTTGAGGTCCGCGGCGAGGGCATCCGAAGGAGCCACACCGGGACGCGGTACGACGAATGCTTCGACCACCTCGCCGCGCAGGTTGTCCGGGACGCCCACCACGACCGCCTCGGACACGTCGGGGTGCGTCGTGAGCGCGCTTTCGACCTCAAAGGGGCCGATCCGGTAGCCGGCCATGATGATGACGTCGTCGTCACGCGCGGAGAAGAAGCAGTAGCCATCATCGTCGAGGCACCCGACGTCGCCGGTGTAATACCAGCGTCCGTCCTCGCTGAACCGTTCCGCGGTCGCCTCCGGCGCGTCCACATAACCGGGGAACCAGAACAACGGACTGCCAGGAACGTCGATCGCGATACGGCCCGGTGTGCCAGGTGGCGCGATTTCGTCGCGATCCGGCCACAGGACGCTGGTGGTCCAGCCAGGCATCGGCTGTCCCATCGAACCCGGTTTCAACGGTCCCCGCACGTCGGGATGCCATCCGTTGACGATCACCATGCCGTGCTCTGTCTGTCCGTAGTGGTCGCGGACCTCGACACCGAAAGTTTTTCGCGACCATTCGACCACATCGGCGGTAAGCGGCTCGCCCGCCGAGGATAGGCGGCGTAGTGCGAGTCGTTCACCGGATGGGCTGGGGCAGCCACGCAATGCGCGGAACACCGTGGGAGCGGCCGCGAAATTGGTGACCTGGTAGCGGGACATCACCCGCCAAGTCAGCTCAGGGGAGAACGACGACCGCAGCAACAGGTTGCTCATGCCTGCCGTCAACGGGCCGAGCAGACCGTAGAAAAGGCCGTATCCCCAGCCGGTGTCCGCGGCGTTCCAGTACACGTCGTCACGGTGTACATCGAGGCCGTACTCGACGTACGTGCGGATCGCCGCGAGCGCCTTGATCGGCAAGGGGACGCCTTTGGGCAAGCCTGTCGTGCCGGACGTATAGAGCTGGACCAGTACGGCGTCACCCCCGCCGACGAACGTGGTGGCATCCTCCGGCCGGTAGGAGCGCTGCAGCTCGGCGAAAATCAGGTCGCTGCCGTGCGGCCTTTCGTACTCGTTCACCTCTGCGGCGACGATGACACGCGATGCGGTCACCGATGCCAGTTTGGGGCGCTGCGCCATATCGCAGACGATCACCTTGGCACCGCACGTTCGGACTCGCGCCACTGCAGTCGACTCGGCGAAGGCGGTGAACAGCGGGACGTGCACTGCGCCGCACCGCCAGATTCCCAGCAATGCCACCACAAGCTCAAGCGATTTGCCCATCAACGTGGCTACCCGGTCGCCCGGCCCGACCCCCAGGTCAGTGAGCGCGGCGGCGAAACGACGTGACTGGTCGGCCAACTCACCGTAAGTCACGTCGCGGCCGCTCAGATAGCTGTCGACAATGGTGAAGGCGATCCGATCAGCGGGGTGGATATCGCAGAGAAACCTTGCGGCGCAAGCCGATGCGGAGTCGTAGTCGGCACGAAACGTCTCGATGCGATGCTCGGGCGTCATGTCCCTGACGGTATGCAAGGCGTACGCACCGCGCCATGTGGTGCAGCGGCACAGTGCCGGGTGTTCTGTGTGGTCGCGACACGTCCGCACGCGCCGTTTACTGGAAGGTCAGTCGCGGTCCTGACGCATGCGCCACATCCGCAGGGCGAGTTGGATGTCCAGTGCACGATCGGGCCTGCGCCACTGGTTCCCGAGCAGGGCTCCGACTCTTTCCAGGCGTTGCGCGACGGTGTTCGGATGGACGTGCAGGCCCGCGCCGACCGCGTTGAGGCCGCCCCCAACGGCGAACCACGCGTCGAGGGTAGCGGTCAATTGGGTGCCCCTCCTGGCGTCATAGGTCAGCACCGGGCCCAGCACCCGCTGCAGGTAGTCGTCGACCTCGGCTGCATCGGCGCGGCACAGTAAAAACCGGGCGAAGCCGAGAGTGGGAGCGTCTGCGATTTCCCCGTGCCGGTCGAGAGCGAGCAACGCCGCGAGGCACTGCTGTGCTTCGCGGTAAGACTCGACGATCCGGCCGGGCCCGATGGCTGGGCCGGCCACCCCGGCTGTCACGTCCTCGCCGATGGCACCGCGTAGCCTGCCGATGATGTTGTCGGCCGTACCGAGGGGGTCGGTTCCGGGAACGACGAGTACCACGTCGCCGTTGCGCAGCCCGGAGAGCCCGTGGTAACCGGTGACCAGCCGGGCTGCGACACCGGCTCCTCGGTGCCGCTCCACGGCGTGCACTCGAGCGACGATAACGACCTGTGGAGCGTCGAGATCGGCGCGGTGTCGCCGCGCCCGCTCACGGAAGCTGTCCGGGTCGCGGTGCGGATCGGACAGAAGGTCGTCGAGGAGGTCACCTCGGACGCGTTGCTCCGCCTCCGCGACCGTTCGCTGGAACATCAGCAGCAGCCCGGTCACGACGGCCGTGCGTTCGAGGATGCGCCGGTCGACGTCGCCTAGGGGGACGCTGCGACCGAGCACAACGGTCGCGAGATGCTGGGAGCCTGCCCTGGCGACGGCGACTGCGCGGACATCGCCAGAAGCTGTGGTGACCTCGGCCGAATGCCCGGTCTTCAGCGCTTCTGCAACGGCGGCGTCGAGCGAAACACCGGGCTCCGAAGCTCCACTTGCCACTGCCAAATTGTGCCCACTTGGGTCGAACACCCACACCTGCCCGGCGAGCACATCGGCGAGCACCCGGGCGACGTCCGTGATGCCACCGCCCTGCAGGAGTACGTCGGCGAGCCGGTCGTGTGCGCTTGAGGCGAGCTCGAGCGACACCGTGTACGCCCGGACTTCGGCGTTGACCTGGTTCAGGTCACGGACTGCGGAACGGGTTTCCTCGAAAAGGCGCGCGTTCTCCAGCGCGACGGCAGCATGCGCTGCGAGTGAGCTCAACAGCGCGACCTCGTCGTGGGAGAAGGTCCGCTTGCTGCGATTGGCAACCAGCAGCGCCCCTGTCACGACTCCGTTGAGCAGCAGCGGAACACCGAGTACCGCGCGGATTCCCTCGGTGACGGTTGCTGCGTCGACGTGTTCCAGGTGGACAATCCCCTTTTCTGCCAGATAGTCGTCGGTGGCGTAGGGGGTCGGATTGTGAATCACCATGCCGAGCACTCCGGTGCCCAGCGGTAGCCGCAACGTGGGGAACGCGGCCGATTGCGAGCCGTCGGTTGTGCGGATGTAGCAGTCATGCTGTGCTTCGTCGATCAGGCTCAGATAGCCGAGATCGGCGGCCAGCAGCTGTCTCGCGCGGTGCACGATCGCTGACAGCACCGCATCGACGTCACGGAGCGCGGTCAGGTCGTTGGCGGTCTCGTAGAGTGCCCGCAGCTCGGACTCGTGCTGACGTTGCCACGCCATTCTCGACCGGACGCGCATCGCGACAGCGAACTCCTCCCGGAGCCGTTCCAGCTCACTTGCATCGGTGTCGCGTTCGGCGAGACGCAGCTGCTCGTAGAACTTGGCCGGTGGCGCCTCGTCGTCGAGGAGCTCGATAAGCGACCGTCGTGTCATGGGAAGGTTATCGCCCACATTGGTGGTCTAGTGCAACCCATGTCCCGGTCGGGGAGTGTGTGGTCAGTCAGCCGTGTCTTCGCCTGACCGACCACTCGGTACGGCGTCGCTACACACGCGGACGTAGCTGCCCCGCGAGAATGGTCGCTCTTTTATGCTTTGGAGCCGGCGATCGGGCGTCATAGGCACTGAGCGCGCAGATCTCAGTGCAGAGGGTAGGCGGCTGCTATACGATGTCAAGATGTCTGCCGCCGAGTCTGTACAGCGGGACGGGATTGACGGCATCAACCTCGCAAAGCGATGGCTTGAGAGCACGACATGGATTGAACTTCCCTTCAACGTGTACACCAACCCGGCGGTCTGTACACTTCAACGACTCGATGGCAAGGTCAAACGCTACGACCTGTTTGGCGGGATTCATACAAATCCACCAACGCCGTTGTACGTCGAAGTCAAAAACTACGACTCGGCCGGCGGCAAGCAAAACGTCGAGTATTGGGAGTTCCTCGCCAACGCCTACAGCATCACTGCCCAGGACATAAAGACCGGACAAGACGGTCGGCGCGAGTTTATGTGGATCACGCGGCATCCGTTCAACCTGACCGATTGGGCGACGCTCACATCGGCCAGTCGGATAATGGTGGCACTGGAAGAAAAACATCCTGAGGTGACGGCCGCCCTTTCGATGGCGATAACCGTCCGCCGGCCGGCGGACGGGGTGGTACTCCACGCCGACCGGGGCAGCCAGTACACCAGCCGGGAATTTGTCGACTTCTGCCAGGAGAATGGTGTCCGGAACTCGGTGGGGCGGACCGGGATCTGTTGCGACAACGCGGCCGCGGAATCTTTCTGGGCAACGTTGAAAAAGGAGTACATTCACTTGCACCCGTTCGACACTGTGGCTAGACTGAAACGCGGCACGTTCGAATACATCGAGGGGTATTACAACACCCGGAGAATCCATTCCGCGCTCGAATATCTCACACCCGTCGAGTACGAGAACAGATTCATGAACCAAGGAAATAACGCCGCTTAAGTTGTGTAAACAAAAGCGGGAACCCTCCACGGCCAGGCCAACCAAGGGACGAAAACCGTGCCCGCACCAACCTTCGAGATTCACAGAAAAGCCGTTTGCCATCATCGCGCCATACGAACGCCCGCTCATGCCGCATAGTGGCTTCCGTTCACATAACGAGCATGCTGACGGGTTCTGTACCATCAGGCCGATGGCACGTTCGGCCGCGTTCGAGCGGTTCCTGTCTGCGGTGACCACCCCCGTCAGGCTTACGAGAGACTCCCTCGACGAGATCGCCGGCGTCAGCGCGATCTTCGACCTTACCGGCGAGGAGCGGGAGGAGGCGGAGCTCGTCCTCATCGCCAAGCTCGCCACCTACGACGGCCGCGCGGCCACGGCACTGGCCAATGTTTACTGCTATCGCGCCATCCCGGCGCTCATTGAGGCGACCTCCGAGCGAGCCGCGCCGACTATGCGTGTGGCCGCCGCGAGGACGCTGTTTGAGTTGCATGACTACTCCGGTGAACCGGCCATGATCCGGTTACTGCGCATGCATGAGGGCACCGGCTTCAACCGGGGCGCTGCCGCCCGGCTGCTGGCCGAGTTCCCCAACGCGGACCGGGAAATCCTGTTCGAAGTGACCTCGACCGACCCCGATCCCACCGCGCGGTCCGAGGCGACACGCGCGCTGATCACCCTCGTCGGACTGGATGATGACCAGGCGAGGTCGGGTGAGGTGCTCAGGAGCGTCAGCGGACGGCTGCTGTCGTCGCTGACAACCGTGAAGACCGAGGCACTTGCCGAACTACGAGAGATCATCGCCCGATGGGAGGCGGGCGAGACGGCCGAGGACCTGGGCCTGACCTGGCGCTCCACCAACAAAGCGATACGTCGGCTGGTCAACAGCATCGACAGCCGCAAGGCCAACCTCAGCACCCACGGATTGGACGAGGTGACCGGCCGCGAACGCACCCTCGTGGACAACCTCGTGTTGCTGCGCCTGGACGTCGACCGCCGCGCCGTCCGGGCCGCGGCCACGTTGGGTGTGCACAGAGCCGTCGAGCCAATGCGGGAACTGCGCGCCAGGACCGAAGGGCACGCACGTGCGGAGATCGAGTCCGTTCTGGACACCTTGACGGGTCGTTCAGGCTGACGGCGTGAGGGGAGGATCGCACTCCACCCTGGACGTCGCCAATGAGGATCACGCGCCGTCCGGGGCTGACCGCCTGGACACATCCCACCTTGCTGCTGTGGGGATGCGTCCAGATCGCCATCGCGGTCATCGTGATGACAATCCGCGAGGCGGCTGCTCATCCGCCGGTGACGAAAGGCAGGTAAACGGCCAGCCAGAGATGCGGATCGTGGAAGACCTCCTGCTCGGCGGTGCGCAGCTCGGCAGCGGCGGTCTGGTAGCGCCTGCGCCTCCGCCGCAGTCAAGGTTCGCACGGGTGCCGAGCTCGGGTCGGAAGCCGGATCCTCCTCGGCGACAAGGGGTGCCGATGCGAGCTCGAGAGCAGGCGCGGGGCGGGGGCTGGCTTAGGCTCCGGTTCCGGGCTCGGTGCAGGCTCTTGCCCAGGCGCGGGCTCTCGTTCGGTGACGTGTACGGTACCGGCGCGCAAGGCATTGCCGTCCAGGCCCAGCGGCAGGTGGACTCGCTGGTCGGAAGCGGTACGCGCCTGCGTCACCGCCGCGAGCAGTTGTTCCTGGAGACCGGCCGGCACGAGCGCGGCGACACCTTCGCCGTGTCGCGACAAGAACGTGCACTCTTCCCGCGTCCGCGCGGGAGATGCGGTCAGCAAATCGTGCCGGCCGCAAAGCCATCAAGGTCGGCGCTCCGGCGCTCGCCGGAGCCGGCCTGCTGACCGGTGCGGCCGTCGTCGCCGCCGCTGTGCGCCGCCGGCGGCGCCGCTGAAGATATGCCTGCGGGCAGACGTGGTCCGCACCTAACTCTAGCTAGGGTCCATCGACCACTGGCTACGAGGAAGGATCACGACTATGCGATCTTTTACCTATATCACTGGAATAGCGACCGCGATCGGCCTCGCGGTGGCCGGCCTGCCGGCCGCTGCCGCGACAACGCCCGATTGGAAAACCTGCGCCGGCAGGGGCATGCCGGCCGGTATGCAGTGCTCGACGATCGACGTACCCGTCGACTGGGCGGCACCCGGCGGCCGCAAGATCACCCTGCGTATCGGCCGGTTGCCGGCCACCGACCCCAGCCACCGGATCGGGACCGTCCTCGCGGTACCCGGCGGTCCGGCTGCCTCCGGCGTCGACGCGCTGGCAGCCAGCGCCAAGAACTACCAGAACACCCGCAAGCGATTCGACATCGTCAGCCTCGATCCCCGCTGGAACCCGCCGGAGAGTCCGGACATTCCCGGGCCGTTGCCGATCACCTGCTGGACAGGCGGAGTGGTCGTCAGCCAACCGAACGGTCCAGCGGAATACGCCAAGCAAGGCGCCACGAACCGGCGCTCTGCCCAGGAGTGCCGGCGCCACGACCCGGAATTCTTCGATCATCTCGACTCCAAGTCCGTCGCCCGTGACCTAGAGGCGATCCGGATCGCGTTGGGCGAGCCGAAAGTCAACATGATCGCCACGTCGTACGGTGGCGTGCCCGCGACGACCTACGCGACCCTGTTTCCGCAACGGGTGCGGGCGCTCGTACTCGACGGCGCCGTGGACCACACGGCCGACCCCGCGACCATCGACCGGGAAGTCTATCCACTCATCGAGCGACAGTTCTCGCGTTTCGTGCAGTGGTGTGGCGAAAACACGCAGTGCGCGCTGCATGGCAAGGACGTCAAGACCGTCTGGCGCAAGCTGCTCGCCGGCGCGGATCGCAAACCGGTGCCGGTCGTCGGCCACGAACCGGTCGCCTACAGCGGCTTCGACATGGTCCAAGTCGCGAGTTTGTACGCCCAAAACTCCGACGGCTGGCCCGACCTGGCTCGCATGATCGACAAGGCGTTGCACGGTGACGCCTCGGGATTCATCGCCGACCTCCCGCCGGGCAGCACCGACCTGAAACCACTGGCGGCCCCGGCGACGTACACGGTGATGTGTCCGGACGGCTACGGAGTCCGCGACTACGCGGAATATCGGCAATCGCGTGCGCGGGGTGCCAGGCTCGCCCCGGACATGCCGGGCGCGTTTCTGCGGGATCCACTGGCGTGCGTGGGCTGGCCCAACCGCATCGTCAACCCTCGTACACCGTTGACCCACGTGACACTGCCGGCAGTGCTCGGCCTTGGCGCTTGGCGCGATCACACTGGACCGGAACACATCGTCAGTGAGGTGCCCGGCTCGGTGTCGGTGCTCTACGACCACGACGGCCACGGCATGTACGACTCGGGTGTGACCTGCATGATCGCCTACGGCGACCGCTACCTGATCGACGGCACACTGCCGCCGAAGGGCACGGTCTGCAAGCCCTGACCTGGCGTACCAACCTCGCGAGGGTGACGTTTGGCGATCGTCAGGCGCCAACGCACCATCAAAACGTCACCCTCGCGGTGATCGTCAGAAGCTTCGTACGCGGCGAGGACTCTGGTTTGGGCGCCAAAATCGGCGTCAGCCGAAGACCGTGCGGCGGGTGAGCAGCAGGCGGTAGAGGGTCTGCCCCTATAGCCGGTGCTCAGGACCATGTCTGCCGTCGGCGGGTGCGTCGTCCCAAACGGCCCATAGTGTGCCGATGACGTGCTGACAGCAGCGTGTTCTACGGATACGACGTCGACTCAGGCAGCGGTTGCTTCGTCGATGCCAGTATCGTCAAAGCCATCGATCCCATTGCCCTTGCGCACTTCGATAGTGATACAGAAGTCAATAATGGTAAGGTCGTTTTGGCCAAGCGCTAGATGAGCTGGCGCGTTGATCGTTGACCGCGTCGGACCTCTGGCGTTCGCGTCGGCGGGGGACCGCGTCGACACCGCTGTCGCGGCGTTCTGCCTCTATCACGCAGCTGAACCGGCCCACGTCGTCAGGGAAATCGCACGCTGTCTCAGGCCCAGCGGCACCGTCGTCCTGGCCACGCAATCGGCCGACAGCTACCCGCGAAATCGACGACGTCATCGTCCGCGCCGGGAATCGACCCTCATGCCCACGACACGCCGAGCCTCTATCAGACGGCTAACTGCACGAACCTACCGACCATCGTCAGCCACATCCTTCACATTCGCGAAATTATCAACGACACACACGAATTCAGCTTCGCCAACTTCGACGACCTGGCCCTTACACTAATCAGTGAACCGGCCGGCATCGCGCCGCTCAAGCCACGGAGAAACCGAGTCGGACCCGCGCCCCGGGGAGAGATGAAAGCATTACGCGTCATTTATAGACACTTCGGTTGGCAGTGCCCAGGAGGTTGGGTTCGATTCGCCGCCGCCAGCGTGAAGTGTGCGGGAGTTGGCGTCGAGCAGTCGTATGGTCGTGCCGTCAAAGAGGTAAGAGGCTGACAGGGTTCGAAAGACTGGTCGGCCATCGCGGGGCCAATCGTGCAGCCCGCTGGTGGTCTCTTTGCGCGCGAGGATCGTCCAGATCAGGCATCGGTGCTCGCGGCGAAGCATCTTGACTAATGTCGCTGCACGCATATGGACGCTGTCAGGACCTACCTCGCGGGCTGCGAAGTTTTCCGCTTGAACATCGCCTGCGGCTTCCCATCGGAAATCGTCGGCCCGCTGCAATCCCATTAGCTTGCACATCGCTGTCGCGGGCATCAACGCATGCAGGTGTTTACTATCGGATTGGTCCCAATCGTTGTCCAGGCCGCAATATTGCACTGTCGTGATCGTATAGCCGTTCGGCGGCGGAGTCTTGTCGTAGTAGTGCCCATCGCGGCCTTCGATGTCCGGCCAATCAGATTTGTATGGATGGTCGGCGAGTAACAATCCTGTGGGCCCAGCAGATTCTGGCATCCACCGTCCGTCGAAGTCCTGCCCGCGAGCCCAGGCAGCCCACAGACGGGCGTCGTCAGCGTTGATGATGTAGGAGCGGATTTGAGCCCAGGCCTGGTGGTGAGGTGTGCCTGTGGCGGCGTCTTCGGGATGCTGCGGTTGAGACCACTGATAGTGGCCTTCTAGCGGCAACCACTGAGATCCGTCTTGGTCTGTGGCGAAGAGGAGTTGATCGACGCGTGGGGCGTAGGCGTCGTTGGTGGCCCATGCCGCGTCGAGACTCTGCGGGAACGTTGCCTGCATGGGAGCGAACCAGGTCGACGGGGTGTCGTCGTAGACGCGGTTCTCTGTCCGACGGAGCAGCAGAGTGGGGTCGATGTCGTGACCGTGGACATCGAGGGGCGTCTGGTATTGGGTGCGATCTTGCCCCCATGGTTTGGTGCTGAGCTGGTAGTGGTCGGTGAGACGGCCGAGTATCTGCTTGAAGGCTATCCAGATGTATTTTTGCGCGAAGGTCTCATATTGCTTTTCTTGATCTGCGAATCGGCGTGACACGTACTTGTCAATGTTCTGAAAGATCTCGGGTGTCCAGCCAAGCGTCAGGACGTGGTCAAAGATGAGCCGGGCAACCAGATCGGCATCGGCTTCGCCACGTAGGTCGAAGCTGCGAACCGCTGGGTCGACGACATGCTTACGGAAGTCGTCAAAGTTCGACATCAGCGGGTGACTGACGGCGCTGTACGCGTAGCCCGGTGGCCCGGCCAAGGCTCTGATGTCTTCGATCGACCGGCTGTCTTGAGTCCAGACCGAGGTGTACGGCGGTTGAATCTGAGCCGCGATACCGGCGGCGGGCATGTTCCAGCCTTGCTCTAGCGCCGCCTCGATCGCTCGACGGGCGTAGTCGCGACTATGCAGGTTCTCGGGCCAGTAGTTGCGATCGAGTGTGAACGCGCGTATCGCGTCAGCCACAGGGAAGAGCACGTCGGGGTTCATGGTTCGTTGAGCGATGCCGCAGCCGACTGCCAATAGCCGCTCTTCGATGTAGTCGTCGTCGATGTCGTGGAAACTGTGAAGAATACGCTGGTAGGTGGTTGGTACTTTCTCTAGCAACGCGACGAGCGCTTTGGTGCTGTTGTCTCGCGTTGGGCGATGTGAGGATGACAGTGCCCAAGACATCAGCAACGCTGCCAGGTACCGCACGTCGTCCTCGACCGTCTCGCTGGCGTCTGACCACGCCCACAGGATGAGGGCAGAAATCGGCCCGTCAGTTTCGGCTTGCTGAGTGCAGAAGAATGACCACGTGGCGTCACGCTCCCGCAAAGGGATGCTTTTCAGGTGATGGTGAAGCCATATCGCGTTGAGCGCGTGGTCAGGTACAGACGCGACCTGCACGAGAGCTTTGACCGCATCATCGTAGGTTTCGTGGTTGCCGAGCAGGTCTCGCGCAAGTTCGACCGTACGGCCGGTGACCGATTCCGGTCGCCTGTAGGCCAAACTTCCGAGAAAGTCTCTGGTCACGTTGTAATCGCGCGTGTCCGTCGAGATTTCTAGGACATCCATCAGCTCTACGCCGTGGGTCTCGGGCAACACCGAAGCCAACGCCTGTAACTCGCCGGCGTGCCGGTACCACGTCTGCGCCATCGTCCGACAAGCAGCTTCAACCTCCGGAAGACCCCGCGCTGCGATCAAACGGGCAATGGCGACATCTCCTAGCCGCTCGTACCCAAACCGCACATAGCGTGTGCCATCGACGACACCTTCGGCGAGCACTCCTTCTTTAAGAAGCCCGTTGAGCAAGTCTGAACTCCACGGCCGGCCGGGCAGTAGCTGGGATGTGATCGGCTCGACGCGTTGCCGGGGCAGCCTCCGGCCCTGCGCCATCATCGTGGATGCGATCTGTTCGACTACGGCGCGAACTAGGCCACGCGTGGAGTCGTAGTCGCATCGATTCTCCGCACCGAGACGGGCATCCATCGCCGACAAGAAGCCGTCGTAGATCCATGTCGTGCCGACGCCGTCGCGAGGGAACCTGTGCTGTCCGGATTGCCGGAGCGTTGTACAGAGCAGCTTCAGGAAAAGCGGGTTCGTGAACTCGGGGTCCAGCAGCGGGAATGATGGACGTTGAATGCCATACCAGTCCAGGAACTGCTGAATCGCTTCGCGGCTGACCTCGGAGAACCCTGTGTGCGTCACGTCGGTCATCCGGGTCCGCAGTTCACTGGTCAGTGTGTCGGCGAGGAATTCAGTCCGGCACGACACAATCAAGCGAAGATGCGAGTGTTTGGCCAACTCATTGAGGAAACTGCCGAGATAGCGACGCCAGATCTGCCGATCGGGCGCCTCGTTGAGTGCATCAATGATCACCAAGCCCGCTCGGCCTGCGGTCTGGCACGCGACATTGAAGGCGGCAAGAAGGTGCCGTGACGGGCCTGCGAACCCAACTATTTTGCTGAGATCGTCCTCGACGGGGCCGCGGGTGAACTGTTCTCCGAGTGCGATCAGTGTGGGTGCCCTCTGCGCGATGCGTATTTTCGCGAGGTCGCACAACAGGTGAGTTTTTCCCGAACCACCCGTCCCGGTCACCAGGATTGCTTGTTGGTCCGCGCTCCGCCACATGCGGTCCTCCGTGAAACGGACGAGCCGGCCAACGGCTGACCTAATCTTGTTGATGCTCGTCGCGAGGCTCGCCGCGTTGTCGACGTAATGGTTGTCACGCAGACAATGCTCCTGCAACAGCATCACTGCGACGCTGAGGGCCTGCTGCACCGGTTCGATGGCAGGAGCGAGATCCGGCATCGTGGTGTCCGGCAACGACGCTCGAGCTATCGCTTGCTGGAGGAGGTCGTCAAGCTGGTCCAGGCGGCGATCAAGATCGTCGATCGCCGTTCGAAACTGCTCCTTCTCGACTTCCGGGATCGACAATCCATATGCGTCGCGCGCCGCGCGCAGTGCACCGAGCTTGGATCGGATGCCGTTCTGGAACGCCTCCGTTCGCCCCAGCCCATCGAAAACCTCACTGACAGGAAGTTCAACGTTCAGTTCCGGGCTGTACCGTGGCCCAGCGGCGGACTCTGCTCGTGCGGCGATGTCACGGAACCGCTCCTCGGAAAATCCGTCAATGTCGAACCAGTACAACAACCGCCCAACCTGTGAGCTTTTGATCAGGCATTCCTTTAACTGATGCTCACCCAGGTAGAAGAACTTGACAGACCTTCCATCCTGTACGGCTGCTGCCTTCCATTTCTTGACGTGTTCTTCCCATTTCGTGAACGCGCTCTTCGCATCGAGGCGATCGCTCGCAGGGCGATCGTAGGGCAGGACGACGTAGTAGCGAGCGAGCTGCGGTTCGGATTTGAGCGCGGTTCGAACGGACTCGTCGATCTGTCCGAACTCGGCAGCGCCGAGGTTGAATAGATACTTTGCTTGCCAGCACCACGTCGTGCCATCCGGCAGCAGACCACGGCCTTCTCGACCGCCGTCTGGGTTGCCGAAGACGCTGAACACGACGTCTGGTGGCCACTCGATGAGGTCCCCGGAGATCATCAGCTGGGAACACAACTCCTCGAAACCGTCCCGCTGTGAACCCGACGGGGCTCTGCCACGAATCTGATGAAAATTGATCTCAGGTAGCACAGTCATCGCAAAAGCTCACAACACTTCAGGCTTGCACGATCGCATGTAGACCATTGACGTACGTCCTCACACCCACAGACCCGCTGAGTTCAGAGGATCGAGCGTAGCGGGGACTCCTCTGCAGGTCCGCCAGCCAACCGGTCACACAGCGCAACCAGACAGACGATCTGTCGAACCAGGCCAACGGCCTGAACCGGACATCAGGATCGGGATGGCCGCACGATATCCGGGTGCCGTGGCACGCCAGCGGCCGTGCCTGCTAGTCCTCGGCCACTGCGGCAGGCAATGAGAGTGGCCCGTCCACAGCAGCCTCGATGATGCGTGCCACGAGGCCGCGTTGGTTCGGCGGCAACTTCGACAGGTTCAATTCGAGCCTGCCGACATGGTCTGCGTCGAAAACAATCCTCAGTACGTGGCGGTTGGCCGCCGGGTCATGCCCGAAGCCCGCTGGATCCAGGCCGACGTCCTCGACCTACCCGACATGGCCGAGGTTCTGGGAGAATTCGACTGCGCCATCAGCAACCCGCCGTTTGGTCCGGTGCCACGCAAGCGAAACTCGCCCGGCGGCTACACCGGACACCGATTCGAATACCACCTGATCGCCGTCGCAGCGACCCTCGCACGTCGCGGCGTATTCATCATCCCCCAAAGTGCCGCGCCCTTCCACTACTCAGGCAAACGACGACTCGAAGACGGTCAAGGCGACGCCGAATACCACCGTTTCACGACCGCAACCGGCATTGACCTACACCCCAACTGCGGTATCGACACCACCTACTACGGGGCCGACTGGCGCGGCATCCGGCCACGCGTCGAAGTCGTCACGGTCGACTTCTCCGAGCGAACCACAGACGCCGCCACCAAAATCACCAGTCCCAGCTGACTGGTTTCTGGAAAACGTGCGGCGGATCAACCGTCGGAAACCAAGCACGCGCCGGCGACATCGCGCTGGTCGCCGGCCTCATGCGCCGAACTAGCGGCGCAAATAAGATGAGGCTGGGCCCGCAACTAGATCGCGGCCGACATCGGCACTGATCGGCCGCGTCAGCCACCAGCCGCCGCATCTCACATGGTGATCGTGAGTCGACTCTCTTGTTTTTGGATCGAGTAGGACCCACCGGATGGTGTGGTTTTGTCGGGGTACGCGGTGAGGGTGGGCTGGGCAGTTCGGTCGTTGTCCCAGGCCCGGATCTGGGCGCAGAGGCGGTCGGCGAGCTCAGGTCCTGCCGGACCGTGGCCGATGGCGCCGAGCTCGAAGCGTGGGTTGCCCGGATCCGCGTGTCGTGCGGGCCGGTGAAGGGCGAAGTAGGCGATGGATTTGTCCCTGACGATGGCGGGGCTGCGTACGCCGACCGCGGGCGTGCACAGGCCGCGGTCAATCGCGGTTTGGTCGGCGGCGATTCGGCAGGTGCCGGATTCGGTAGCGGTGAGGCGGAGCCAGATGCCGTCGAAAGGGTCGAGGGGGCCGACGGTGACGCCTGACCAAGCCTCGGTCTTCCGGTAGCCGAGGACGCCTTGCAGCCGTGCCGGTTCGATGGGTTGGTCGGCATCCCAATAGAGCGAGACGTGACCGGAGTCGTCGATATAGCCGGTGCGTTCGCCTTCTTGGCCAATCATTGGTACGAAGCCACACAGTCCCATCGACTCGGAGATCATGTTGTCGCCGCGATGGGTGAAGGCCACGCTTTGGGTTTGGCCGCGCCAGCGCAGCGGCAGGACGAGCCGCCCGCCCTGGCTCAGTTGCGACCACCAGGCGGCGGGCAGGTCCCACGCTCCGACTGTGACGATGATTCGGTCGTACGGGGCATGCTCCTTGTCGCCCAGCGCGCCGTCGCGCGCAGCGACATGAACGTGCCCGTAACCGGTCGCGTCCAGTGCTTTGCGGGCACCGGCCGTGATCTCGGGGTCGATGTCGACGGTGGTCACGTGTCCGCTCGGTCCGGTGAGGTTGGCGAGGAGCGCGGCGTTGTAGCCGGTGCCGGCGCCGATTTCGAGGACACGTTGGCCAGGCCGGATGTCCAGTTGGTCCAGCATCATTGCCACGATGATCGGTGTTGACGCGCAGCTGAGCGCGGTCCCGTCGGGTGCAGTTTTGGTGATGACGCTGCGGTCGTCGTACGCATCTTCGGCCGACGCGTGCGGGACGAATTCGTGCCGCGGTACGGTTCGCATCGCCTCGGCGACCCGAGCTGACGGCGGCCAGGCGCCACGCATGATCTTGTCGACCATCCGAGTCCGGAGCTGCTCCGGCGAGGAGGCAACAGTGTTGTTCATGGTGTCCTTTCCATAGGGCGGGTTGCGCTGTCGAGCAGGAGGCAGCTGTCCCAGGCGGGTGCGGCGGCGCGATTATTCAGGACGAGCTGTATGCCGCTGGTTCCGGTCAGCAGCCCGTCATCGACTGGCGGTTCGCGCTGCAATTGACGCTCGAGTCGAGAACGGAGATCGGGTAGTACGGTCGCGAGCGCGGCTCCGTCGGCCGTCATGTGCCGCACGGTGTGCACGAGTCCGGCCCAGCCATGGCAGATGCCGGCATCGCGGATAAGCGTGCGCTGCCGCTCGTCGGTGGCGCAGGCCGCCATCGCCTGTGCCGCGCGTCGCTGCCAAGCCTGCTCGCCGACAGCGATGCCGGCCAACTGCATGGCGCGGGCAATGCCCGGTGTGCCATAGCACCAGGACGGACGGCCGGGCTTGGTCGGCAACGCAGGGGCGGCGACCGTGACGTACTCGGGCCACCAGACAAGGTCGCCGGATCCGCAGGTTTGATCATCGAGCCAGGCATAGATCCGGTGGATGGCATCGAGATGAGCGTCTACGACGATCTCACGGCGGGCTGACAGCGACAGGAGCGCGAGCGGCCCGCTGATGCCGTGGGCTAGACCAAAGTTTCCATGTCCGCCGTCGGCATCTGCGGGCGAAAGACCGGACGGTGGATCAGAGCTCCACCAACCAGGCAGCGGGAGATCGTCGATCGTGCGCAGTTCAGTGAGTCGTACGAGGTAGTCGAGTACACCGAGCAGGGCCTCGATCGTCGTGGAGGTGCGACGGGCGAGTAGGTAGGCGCCGAGTCCTGTCAGCCCGCGGATGAGGTCGAATTCGCGCAGCTGCGGCAGTTGCCCGGCGGCGAGTCGCTCGTACGCGTGCCGTAGGCGATTCCGCGTCAGATTGACGACGAGATGGTCGAGCGTGTTCAGCACCGGTTCATAGGATGGGTCTCCGGCGGCGTGGAGTGCGTACGCCACGGCGGCGACCCCGCGGTGCAGGCCACCGGCGACCGTGTCGGAGGTGAGGCGACGGCGAGTGATCGCGGTCGCCCAGCTGTGAACCGTCTCCCAACTGGCCTCGTCGGCGTGTGCGCGGGCGGCGTGCCAGAGCAGGATGCCGGGTGCTCCGTTGTAGAGATCCTCGTACCAACCGCGCCACGGTTCGCCAGCCGGAGGTGTCTCCGGGATGAGCGGGGATGGATTCACGGCGCGGCCGCCGCAACGGTATGCGTGGCGCGGTACGCGCGGGCAGCACGCAGGGCGAGTCGCCGGCAGGTCTGCTCGTGGTCGCGGTTGATACCGATGGCCCGGTTGTGGTGCATGTGCAGTAGCGATTCCAGCACCGTATCGACGCCCACCGACATCGCCAGTTGCCGGCGGTACGCCGCCAGAGCCGTACGTCGTTCAGACCACGCTGGACCTGCGGACTCCGGTTGGTCCAACAGTTGTCCGTTGCGAATCAGCCGTGCGACGCGGTCCGCCGCGTCTCGCGACGGCGGGTTGGCAGCCGCAGCAGATCGCGCAGCCAACCAGGTCAATCCTGCGTCGGTGCCGAGGAATCCGACGGCGATGTGGACCATGTTGACCGCGACCTGCACGGTCCGATCGACGGCGTCGTCTGGTGACTGACGGAGCTGGTCAGCGACGACGCGCGAATCAGCGGCGAAGACGGCTTCGGCCGCGTCCATGGCAGCGCCGGGACCGTACCGGCCAAGCTCCCGGAAGTAAGTGTCGACAACGAATCGTCCGGCGAGGTCGTTGTCGCGCAGCTCGGTCACCCACGTTCCAAGCGCGGTCGTGAAGCGGTCGCACGCGCCGGAATCCGCGACCTGCAAGCGAAGTCGCAGGTGATCGGTCTCGTTCTGGCTGCGGTAGCGCACGAACCAGTACGCCGGATCTCGACCGTCGGTCTGCAACTTTGCCAACAGATCGGGCAGATGCTGGGTGACGATGGTGTTCACATGATCGGGGTGAGTGTGGAGTTTGGTTGAAAACCAAGGTGATCCAGGCGCCCCTGGTACGTACGCCGTGTTCCAGTTGGCGGCCGTGACTGGCACGCCGTTGAGGGGTGACGGCGCCGGCGTGTGGGTGCTGGCCAGTGGGAGCGCGATGTCGTGCGCATGCCCGTCGAGCCAGTGATACGCGGCCCGCGGCACAGGTTCGGTGAGCACGGCGTGGCCGGCGCGGGCGAGGTGATTGCGCAGGATCGCGGTGTGGAGTGGCTCGTCGAGCGTGAGCTGAACCGTACGATCGTCGTCGCGGAGATCAACGGTGACTGGCCAGTGCCACCGCTGTCGCCATCTGTCCAATGCGACCCTCCAACAGTCCACTGTGGCCGTGGCAGATGGGAATTCACTCTGATCAAGGCGCCACCGAGCGGGAGCAAGAATCGTGCGGCCATACCGAACACGGGGCAAGTAGGGGAGCAGATCCGCGTTCGGACCAAAGTCGAGCACCGTGAACGCCGCGCGGTAGCCGCGAGTGAGATGCGCGAGGAACCGGGCCAGCGGCGGCGGTTGCTTGTCCAAGTCGAGAGCATGAAAGACCTGCGGCTCAAGGACTTGCCCGCGAGACACGCTGACCAGGTGCAACCGGTCGGTGGTCGCGTACACAGCCACGTCAGCCAGCGAAACCGATTCCAGATCCGGGTCACGATGCTCTCCGAGGCAGAGCAGGTCAGGCACGTACGCCGGCACCCGACACACATTCTCGGCGTGCGGATACGCCGGCGGAAACGAGAGCTGCACGGGCAATGCTCCAGCGGTACCCACAGGCAGATCCCGATACACCCTCTCCAAACCCGTGCCGGTCGTCGTGGACGTGAACCGCGAGGTCAACACGCCGCCAGCGCGAGCGGGAGCTGCAGTCAGCAAATACTCGCCTCGGTCGATCGCCCGGATGCTGTTGGCGTGCACCCGTACTGCGATCTCCACATGCGGTGGCACTCGGGTCGACTCGATCGGCTTGCCCGCGATCGTGTCGATCATGTCGTCGGTCAGCATGATTTCGCTGCTGCCAGCGCCCACTTCTTGCCAGGCCAGCGCAAGGAACCGTTGATCCCGCTCGGTCACCCGGGCATCGGACAAGGTTGGCAGCAGGCTTCCTGAATAGCCGGCCGGGTAACCCAGCCCTGCGGTCGGGTCGAGCACCTCGGTCACGGGTACGAGTGCGCCGAGGCCGTAACGGTCGAGGAATGCCGCGTGGTACTCACGCCAAACCGGAAGGCCGGTCGGGTGTCGGGTCAGACGCAGCAGCGCGCTCGCCGCCCGCGCCGCCTCCTCCGCCACGTTAGCGGGAAGCCGAATGCGTGTGTCCAGCGACAGATCAACCGCGAGTGGAATTCGCCCCGCCATCGACAGCAGTCGCAGTCGGTTCGTGACTGTTGTCCGCAGATCGGCCGCGGTCTCGTTGGTATGTTCCGGGTTCGGTGCGGCAGGTAGCTGGTTGTGGCGGTCGAGTTCGGCATGGATTGCTTGGAGCTCGGCGAGCATTTCGCTAGTTTTCGGCAGTTCTTCGGCGCCGGCTGTAACCAGGCGAGTGATCAGACGGCCAAGTGGATCAGTGGTGGTGTGGGGTGCGCGTAGGCACGTGATCAGAAACCGGTGATGGATCAGTTCGGTCAATGCAGCTACGACGATCTCGCGATTGTCGGCAGGGAAAGCCTCGATGAGCGCGGTTGCGAGGTCGTCGAACCGGATTGGCGTCGCCGCCAATTGCCGGATCCGGCGTACGGCCGTGGTTGCGCGGATCGACACTCGATCCGGCCCGTACGGAATCTCACGTCGGTCGCCGTGCCGGGTCACGAGATTGTTGACGACGACCTCAACCCGCTCCAACACCGCAGGATTGGACTCGAGCTGGTCGACGACATCGGAGAGCCACTCGGTGTCAACTCGGGCGAAGGCGCGATGTTCAGAGCCCCACCAAGACTGGGCCGTGCCTCCGATTTCCGCTGTCGCCACGCCGGCGAACAAACCGAACGGCGTTGGTCGCCCGGTCGCGCGCAAGACATAACGAGCGGTCGCTTCGGTCGCTCGACGGATTCGCTTGGCTCCTAGCGGATCCGCGTCACCCGGCACATGGGCATTCAGCAACGAGCGTACGGCGGCAGCCAACGACGGGCTGGCATGCTGTATCGCCTCGGCCATCTCATTATCTGCCCAGGTCTTCCTCAGCCAGGTCACGCATTCGTCGGTGTCGTCGGCCTGGGGCCACCATGTGGCAGAGTCCAGAACGGGCCACACGGCGACTCGCGCCAGTGCCACTCCGGTATGGCGATAGTGACCATTGGGAGCCCCGTGGCTCATAAAAACCTCTCCCTTTACTGAGGTTCCGACCGTTTGTCAACCAAGTACGGGGCCGGAGCCAGATGGCACAGGCCCCGTACGGTGGCGATAATGAAATCGCGGTTCGGTTATCCGCGGCTGGCGCAAGCGGAGGCGCAGCTTCCAGCGCATCCGTCGTTGGTGCTGCACGGCGGCTCTACACCGTGTTGACTCGGATCACTTGTGATCACCCGCACGTTCAGGTTGAACAGATCCTTGAGATCTGCGGTTGTCGCATCTTCGAGCGTGTCCAATGAAAAATCCCTTCGCAGTAGAAGAAACAGCTGAGGTTCTAATTGGTTGTCCAGCGGCATCACCTCCTCACGTCCGTCTAAGCTCCCTTGTTGTGTCGGGTCGCGTACGCACATTTGCTGTGGGGAATGTCGGCGTTCGTGGCAGCGAGACCAGGTGTGTCGCCGTTCTGCAGTGCGGGCACCACCAGAGTTCGTTGTCGACATAGTCGCTCGGAATGAGTGGCAGGCCGCATCTGGCGCAGGTGCCGCGGAGTAACGCGGGTTCGTACGTCACAGATGCGCTCCGACTGGACGCTTTCCCTTGTCTACAGCGCGGCGCATAATGAGAGCGCTGGGCTCTGCCCGCGGCATACCCCGTAGCATCTGCTCAAGTCGAGCGATCATCTCGACCTGCGCAGCCGTCGCCTCTTCCGCGAAGCGACCGCGAGCCGGCAGTGAGACGTCCTCTCCGAACGCGTGGACACCGGACTCAATCAATGCGTTCAACAGCCGTAAGTCTCTTACCAGCTCGCTGTGAAATCCAGTGGCATGCTGGATGAGCTGGCAGGCGTGTTCGTACCGGATGTCGGCGACCCGCAGCCGTTCGGAAATCAGCTTCAAATCCGACCGTACGCAATCATGTGTAGTCCAGATCGCCGCAGCTGATCGGACGATCAAAGCGACGGCCGCAGCGGCAAACACCGTTGGTCCACATTGAAAACCGACGGCCGCTCCGAGAACTACGGCGGCGACAGCGTCGCTCAGCCACCCGGAGAGTGCGTACGGTCGTCGGCGTACGACGCTCTGATAGTAGGCGCTGACGTGTAAAACCAGCAGACCACCCGCAATCGCAGGCGTTGACCATGACGCGAGGTCGACGACGTTGCCACACGTTATCTCTGCCGCGTAAAGGGCTGCGAGAAACGCCAACAGGTATGCAGCAGATGCAGCGCACAGAAGCAACCGTCGACGCGGTGATCGTGGTACTCCGTACATCATTTCACCTCCGTGCGGTGTCGCAACGCGAATTCGCGGTCAGACTGCCGTTCCGGGCAGCCAGTGGTACGTGTCCTGGAGATACGCGCATCGTGTCGAAACCATGGCTGGGATCGCCGAGGCCACCGCCGCAGTCGTCCGCTCGAACCGATTGCCCGTCAGTCCCTGATCGCGGGCGTGATGGGTCAGGGCCTCCGCGAGATTGCGACTCGTACCGCTTGTTGACCAGATCGTGTAGACATGCCAATCCGTGATCAGGCCCGGCAGTCCCGCGCGTCCAATGACGAAGCTGTCGAGGTCGTCGGGACGATTGCCCTGCCCGTCCGCGGCGGGAAACATCTGGTACCTGCGCAGAAACTCCCACGGCTGGTCTGGCCGCAGCTCCGCGAGCAGACCTGACGCCAGCAGCCGGTCGACCTCCCGAAACGGTCGATGTGCCCCGATAGTACGGCGTACCAACGCAGCCAAGTGCTCCCGCGTGAATGTGAGAGCTGCGTGCCGATCGGGATCGTAAAAGGCCGCCAGCCACGTCATGTAGGCCGAGTGGTCGAGTCGATACAAACGACTCGCGTTGACCCGAACCTCGCCGTACGACGGTCCAGACAACCGTCGCGGCGTCCACATCGCGCCAAGATCGAACCCGATCGGCAGGACGATAGAGGGCGGCCAAGGTAGTGGTCGGCCCGGACGGCCGCTCATGCCGGTAACGACGATTTGTCACGCTCCTGCCCCGCTTTTCACGTAGACGACGCGAAGACGGTTGTCACACCAAGCGAGAGCGATCATGACGTGTTGCCGAGGATTGATGTCAGACTCGACCGACTCGCGTTGGTGACGAGGCTGGTATTCCCTTGGCGGTCGACACTGCGGAAGAGCGTT
Organism: Fodinicola acaciae; assembly: GCF_010993745.1. Taxonomy (NCBI): domain Bacteria; kingdom Bacillati; phylum Actinomycetota; class Actinomycetes; order Mycobacteriales; genus Fodinicola; species Fodinicola acaciae. Next base: position 935,081 of record NZ_WOTN01000003.1, on the reverse strand, counting down.
CCGCCGTCTTCGGCGCGCCACAGCCCGGATGCCGAGATCGGACGTGCCCAGCTCCTCGATTTGTGCTGGCACGCTTAACCGGTCGTCGACGATCGGCTCGGTCATGACGAACCATCCGACGCAGATTCGTCAAGAAGTGCATCGATGACTGCCGCGCTGTCCGCCGGAACCCACGCAGACTCGCCGGGGTGCAGATGCCAATACAATGAACCGGCGGTTGTCCGCGTCGGAGGCGCCAACACAATCACGCCTTCGCAATGAACACGGACGTCGGCTTTACACAAGGCTTCTCGTCTGTTGTTCAGAGCGTCGTGAACGCCCACCATGAACAGCCAGCGATCCTTGACGCCAGCGATGACCGGGACATGTCGGCCTGATACGGCATGTGTTTGTGCAACGCGCCCAGCGGGAACATCGAGAAATGCGAATTGCTCACCCGTCACCAGTCCGATGCCGTACGTCTCGCTGCGCCACCACGAGGTGACGACTCGCGGGTCTGTCGACGGATCTGAGAAAACCGGTACCCAGTTGGCAAACGGATGATCGGCAGCGTCGCCGCCGTCATTGCGCATCGCCGCGACCGGCCAGCCGCGACTCGCGTACTCGGCTGCGCGCATCTGTAGTGCGGCACGGTAGCTGATCACTGACCACTCCTACGTTCGACGGCTGCGCGATTCGACGTCTGGGCCTGCAGCCAGTGCGACGACGTTGTCAGGACTGGCTGCAGGTCATCAGCGCGATGGAGATCCGCATACCGCCGAACGGCGTACGGGAGGGGCCTTGTCGTCACTCCCGGGCCTCCTGTGCGGTAGCGCGGGGTTCCAACCGCCCCGACCGTTTCGACTCCACCCCATGGCGGTGCATGTCGGAGGTGGTGACAGGAAGCATTGACAATTCGTTGACAATGCGCCGGGCACATCGAGCAGGTGAGGAGCTATGAGGACTCGGAACGCTGGCGATCAGGTTTGTCGCCGAGGAAGGAAATGGCTCAGAGCCGCCCTGGCTAAGACGGACATCGCGCGGTCGCCGCACTTGAATCGGAATCGAGCATGGCCGGTGGCCATCCTTGGTGTTCAGGTGAACCGCCAGAACCCGTCAATGCCTACTGCGTACCTCGCGTCTCGCGGGAACTACGAGCGATCGTCGATACGCTAGGCGGCCTCGGCCGACTATCGGATCGTTCTGACCCCAGCGACGAAGGTCCGCCACTCGGCCGGAGCGAAAACCAGGACCGGTGACGCCTCGCCGAGTTTGCTGTCGCGGACGAGTGTGCGTCCGGCCAGGGTGTCGCTGATCTGGACGCACGAGCTGCTTCCGTTGCCGTTGCTGCGGGAGCTCTTACGCCAGCTGATCCCGCTCGTGGTCGCTGGCCGCGGGCCGATCATGTTGCCATCTCCTCTATCAGTGCGCGGCTGTCTGCCCGGCTGAGCGCGACGGCGCGCATGTGGTCGAACGCCACGCTGTACCTGTCCACTTCATTCTTGTGGTGCAGGTACGAGTTCCGCGTCAGCCCGTCAACCGTGACAACGCTGGGTGCGTCCACGAAGTCAAGGATAACGAAGCCGGTGTCCATCCCAATGTACGCGCCAGCCCGGAACGGAACGACCTGCAGACGTACGCGCTTCTGCTTCGCCAGGTGCAACAGATGCCGGTTTTGTGCCGCCATGACCGCGTCGCCGCCGATGTTGCAGCGCAATGCGCCCTCGCCGAGGATCGCCCAGATCTCCGGAGTGTGGTCAGCGCTCAGGAGCTCCTGGCGTGTCATCCGGGTCTGGACCCACCGCTCGATCGTCTCCGGGTCGTCGTCGATCCGGTAAGCGGTGATCAAGGCCCGTGCATATTCCTCAGTCTGGAACAGGCCGGGCACCAGAACGGGATCGTGCATCCGCAGCACGCTCGCCGCCGCCTCGAGGCCGAGGAAGTTCGTGAACTGCCTGGGGAGCAGATCGGTGAACTGGTAGTACGAATCATCGGACCCGCGAGAGCCTTGCGTCAGCCTGATGAGATGGGCGCGCTCCGAGTCGTCGGTGACCTCGTACAGGTCGAGCAAGTCGCGCACGTCACGAGCCGTGGCTTCGCTCTTGCCACCCTCGATGCGCGAAGGCTTCGAGGTCGACCAGCCGAAATGCTGCGCGACGTCTGCGAGCGTCAGGTTCGCCGCTTCGCGGTGAGCTCGAAGGGCGGTTCCAAGCTGCCGACGTTCCAGTGGTGTCATCTTGCTTCGCGCCATGGGAGCAGTCTGGCAGGTGCCCGTGCCATCGCACGTTGAGTTAAGCACGGTGCGCATGCTCCGTTCAAACGCACGGTGCAATTGCACGGTGCCTACGTCATGTGCAATCATGCACGTGTGTGATCACGCAGTGTGGTTGCGCGGGATCGTTTGGTCTCGCCAGGTCGTACGCGGCAGTTTGCGGGCCAGGCACAGATGTCCCGGCGTGGCGGCCTCAGATCCCCCATCGTCGATGCCGTGCCGGGGCGGCAGATCACCTTGCGGCCACGTGAGCTGGACGTCAGCATTTGAAAGGGAGAGCGCGATGTCGACGCGAGTCCCGACAGCACCGTCCGACCAGCCAAGTGTCTTCTATTTGTGGCGTACAGCCGATGTCAGCGGTGTCTCCGGGTGCGGGCTCGTCGCATGGGGCGTGAAGTGGCCGAACGGTCGGGCGACCACTCAGTGGAACGGTGAGAGTAGCGGAATTTGGCAAACCAGCGACTGGGACAGTGCTGCGGATGTTCTCGCCATACACGGCCACAGCGGTGCCACTCAGCTTTTCTACCTGGAAAATCAAGAACTTTGCTCACCGGGCCCTCTTGTCGTGAACTCAACGCTCATCGCCGTCGAGGATTTTGCTGCTACGCCGACTAAAGCAAGGCGGCGGGCTGATGATTCTGCAGAAGAAGCGACTGTTGCGGTTCGTACGGCCGACTGGGACGAGATTGATCTCTCGTTGGTCCGAGGCTTGACTGCCGCGGCATACCGTGCGAACACGACAAACCGGATCGAGGACTACGCTGAGATTGTTCGTCTCGTGCTCGCAAGGGTGAAATTCAACGGCAAATCCCTGAGTGAATTCGAGGCGATCATCCGAGGGCAGCGGGGAGGTTGGTCCTGGTGAAGGACTCGAAAGTCGTTGCCGACGCGCGCTACGAGTTGGGGCGCATGCTCTTCGAGTACCGCCAGCGGGCTGGCCTCAGACAGAAGGATCTCGCGCCAACTACCCACTACGGCCGATCCACCGTTGCCATGGTCGAGACTGGACGTCAAGCCGTAACTCGCGACTTCTGGGAAAGCGTCGACCGGCGCGTTGAGGCCCGTGGTGAACTTCTGCGAGCCTTCGACGACCTTGAAGCATTGATCGGCACTGAGAGACCTGGTGCGGCCTCCCAACGTGCTCCGGAGGGTGCCTCTCCAACGCATAGCCGAGCTGTCGGGTCGGTCGAAGACGTCATCGACGTCGTCGCGAAGGAGTCGACTCAGCTTGGCCGTCTTGCTGACAGTACGAACATCAGCGAGGCGCGGATTGACGAGCTTGAGGAGGCTCTTCACCGGAGTGCCAACGACCTGCTCGCCGGACCGCTTGTCCCGGTCATGCATGAGATCAAATGGATACGAGACGAAGCCTTTCACGCTCTTGAAGGGCGCCAGCATCCACGTCAGAGTCGCCAGCTGTACGCGATCGCTGGGCGATCGTGTGGCTTGCTGGCGACCATAGCCGCTGACCGCCTTCGCCGCCCGATCGCCGCCGCTCGCCATGCACACGCCGCGGCCATTGCGGCGAATCTAGCTGAAGAGCCCGCGCTCATCGCGTGGATCGGGTCCATTCGAAGTAGTGCCGCCTTCTGGCAGGGCAGATTCAAGACAGCGGCTGCGATCGCCGCGCGTGCCCGCGAAGCGGCACCAGTCGGACTTGAGTCTGCCCGGCTGGCAACGCTGGAAGCTCGGGCTTGGGCCAAAATTGGCGATGCCCGAGCAATGAAGAATGCACTCAACCATGCTGCGGCGGCACGGAGCTATCCAGGGGTTGCCGTGGGGGAGGGAGTGATGGCTTTCCCAATCTCCAATCAGATTCGGATCGCCGGAACGGCGTACCTCTGGATCGGGGACCCGGATCGCGCGCGGACCACGCTGTCCGAGTCTCTGGACCGACAGGCGGCGGAATTCAACTCGATATGGCATTCGGCGACCACCCGCATGGATCTCGCAACAGCATACCTATGCATCGAAAGCCTTGACGCCGCTGCCGCGACATTGCAACCATTGTTGACGGAAGCGTCTAACGGGCACTATCTCGGTGGTGCCGTGCGGCGTGGTGCTGTCATCCTGGAGAAGTTGCGCGGTGGGCGCCTCGTGAAGTCGGTGCAGGCACGCCAGCTTACAGAGGAAGTAACTTCCTTCTTGAGTGCACACAAGAACGGCTGGCAAACGACCGAGAAGCAGCTCACCGCAACTGGGAGCAGGCGATGACCACTACTTTACGCGTCCTCGGCAACAACACGCCCTTCCCGGCGCCAGGCCGTCCGGGATCTGGATACCTGCTTACCACGCCACACACGAAAATGCTCATTGATCTCGGATACGCGGTCTGGCCTGAACTCCTTCGTTATGCCCATCCTAACGATCTTGATGCTGTGTGGATTTCCCATCTTCATCCGGATCATTGCGCTGATCTCTTCGCCGCCTATCAATGGGCAGGCAACGTCGACGATGCCCGCCGGGTCACGATCTACGGCCCCGCCGGGTGGGTGGACCGGATTGGCGCAGCCTTGCCGTACGACGACGGGCCGGACCGAATCCGCCGGGTACTCGACACCCGCGAGCACTCGGAGAGCGGGTACGACGTTGGGGACCTCCACGTCACGGCCGTACCAGTCCAGCATTCTGTGCCGACCCACGGCCTCCGCGTCACCAGCGACAGCGGGTCTCTGGCGTATTCCGCTGATTCGGGAGCCTGCCCAGCGCTCAATGAGCTCGCCAACGGCGTCGAAGTCTTCCTATGCGAGGCCGGCGCAAGCGAGCAGCAACCATTTCACTGCACACCCGAGGAAGCCGTGGCGGCAGGACTCCACGCCCAGCGCCTGGTGCTTACCCACCTATCACCGGCTCTCACGCCGGATGAGGCATCGCAGCGCGCCGGCGGCGCGACGGTCGCGCAGCCAGGCATGGTCTTCGACTGCACGGCGTCCTGAGCGCGGGTGCGCACCGCTCGCCGGCTGAATGTACCTCAGCTTTGCGTAACGGCGACATGGTTAATGTTCGGCGCTGGCTTCCCGTATTCGGTTGCCGGGACTTGGGTCTCAAGCGCAAGGTCGTCTGGTGTTGGTAGACCGGACTGCCGCAGTACGGTTGTCGATACGCCCTTCGTGGCAGACTCGTACTTCCTTGTATACGCGTCCTTGGCCTTGTTGAACTGATTTCGCGCTGCTTCAACAGCGGCTAGAGCGTCACCCGCGTCCTGGATCAGGTTGAGCTGACCTTGGATCTCCTTGGCCGCGCGCCTGGCGTATTCGTTCCGCTGGACCGCAGACCTTCGCGGCGCCTGCTTGGCGCCAACTCGTTGCGTCGTCGAGACCATTTCGCGCTCCTCACCCGTCTGCTATTAGGCCGTTCAGTTCATGTCTTCCGGTCTCACGTTGAACTCGGTGTGGTTGGACAGCCATCCAAGAGCGTCGCTCATGGGGCCGCGATAGAAGTCTTCGCCCAGTGGTGTGAGCCAGTAGAACGCGGCTCTCGGACTGCTCTGTAAACGATGTCCGACGAGCCCTTCCTTGCGCAGTTCTCGGAGGGTGTCTGTGCACACTCGCTCGCAGAATTGGCGGCCGAAGCGCGCACTGAGATCTGCGGTCAACTCCGTTCGCCCTTGCGGTGGCCTGTCATGAAGGAAGTCGAGGATTTCGCCGGCCCATTTGCGCTGCAGAATGGCGCCGATTCTCTGAACACCAAAATTTTCCATTATCTGCCCCCGCAGAATGAAGCGATAGATGAGTAGACGATACATCGGGATCGGTGTTCGCGTGGCCCATCTTTTCATCAGAGGGCGATTTGAACCTGGCCATGACGCCAACCAGAGGGAACACATTAAAATCGTAGAGTAATTGCCGACTACTCTACGTGGTTCTTGGGTCGCTGTAGAGGATGTCTTAACACGCTGTTTTTGCAGCTTATTGGCACGATGATGATCATGCACGTGCACATGCAATTGCATTCGCCGGTGCATTCTTCGGTCTTTCCTCGCGAAAACTCGTTGGGAGGCACGCCTCCGGAGGATTGACTCCTTGTCCCATCCCGCGTACGCAGTGTAGGCAGGTAGGTCAAGTCTGGCGCAACAGGGCGGAGCGGACGTGAGGACAACGAAGGTCATCATCCGGGCGGCTACGCTGGCGGCTGCAGTGGGAGCGCTCGCGGGGTGCGCTTCAACGCGACCGCCGGCTACGCCGCCGTCAGCGTCGGCACTGCCGACCGAAACGCCCCGGCAGGCCGCCGAGCGGCAGGCGCTCGCTGCCTACCGCGGAATGTGGACGGCGGTGAAGAGGGCCGGGCTTACGTCAAACTCTGCGGATCCAGACCTTGCTGCATACGCGTCGTCGAACGCCCTCAGCACGATCACGAAGAAGCTGGCGGCCGACCGGAGCGCCGGTCTCGTAACCAAAGGTGAGATCGGGATCCAGCCGAAGGTGAGCTCGGCCTCGCCGCCGGTGGCGCCGACGACGGTCAACATCCTCGACTGCGCCGATGACTCTCGCTGGCTCCGTTATCGGAAAGACAACGGTGCACCTGCAGATACACCAGGTGGCAAGCACCGTGTGACGGCGATCGTCGAACAGGTCGGTGGATGGCGGGTGACCTCATTCGCCCTGGACGATAAGCCAGGAACATGTTGATCCGGCGAGTCGCCGTACTCGTCGTGTTAACCGTCGGACTCAATGTGATCCTGGTCAACGGCGCGTACGCGGGCGGTTTTGGCGGGCTCGGCTGCGACAAAAGCAGAGCACCGAATTGCCACGTGAAGGCCGGTACTCGCGACGGCCATGAGGGAAGTCGTGGTGGGTCTGGACACGGTGGACCTGCCGCGCCAGTAGGTAGGGATGCCGTCGTCTGTGTACCTAGCTCGACCGGTGGCCCACCCGAGTGCATGGCAAACGTTCCCGGACAAGGCGGGACCGGGACCCCGGTGCCACCTGCCGTTGTGGCCGCGCAGCTTGGCGCGCAGGCGACCGCGGATCTGCGTTTGCCGTCGCCGGTGATCGTGATGAATCCGCCGACAACCTCGGACCAGCTCGTACGCGTGCCGACGTGGATGTGGATGTCGAACGGTTCGTGGACACCGCAGGCCGCGACCGCGAGCGTGCCGGGCTTTTCTGTGACGGCGACGGCCGTGCCACAGGTGGCGCGCTGGCGCACGGGTGATGGGAAGACCGTGACCTGCCGCGGGCCTGGCACACCGTGGCGGGCGGGGACCGATCCGCGCCGACCGTCACCGACCTGCGGGCACACCTATTTGCGGCCCGCGAAGAACGTCGCCGCCTCCGCGACGGTGTCCTGGCGGGTGACCTGGCGCAGCGCCGACGGATCGCTTTCTGGCGTCGGACCTCCGTTGACGACGACAGCTTCGGTACGGCTGAGCGTCATCGAAGCCCCAGCCTTGAACAACTAGCAAAGAGCAATGAAGAGGGGGACGGGGAATGACGGTACGAGAGCGCGATTCGTACACGTCGCCGGCGTCGACGCCTTCCATAAACGGCAAAGGCGACGGTCTCCCGTTGGCGTGGCGGCGGCGAGTGCCGTGGTTGCTGACGGGGCTTCTCGCGATGACGTTGGGGATCGCCGGAGTGCTGACCGTGGTGTCGGCGAGTAATGAGCGGCGCGCCGTGTGGGCGGCGGTTCGCGATCTTCCTGCCGGCCACGTGCTGGCGGTGTCGGATGTACGAGTCATCCAGGTGGGCGCTGACGCCGACGTCCCGCTGATTCCTGCCAGCCACCGTACGGGGGTTATCGGAGCACGCTTGGCGACCGCGATTCAAGCCGGTGCGCCGCTGACCACACGGCAGCTGGGTGCGCCGGCGTGGCCACCCGCGTCCAAAGGTGTCGTGGGAGTCGCCGTGGACGCCGGCGAATATCCACCACGGATTCAACCCGGTGATCACGTCGCGGTCCTGTTGGATCCCATCGATCAACAGACCGCTGGCGCCGTCGATCCGGACCCTTCGGCAAGCACGTCGAGGCCGGACGCATCGACTCTCGGCGTGCGTGAGCGCGTGGACGCAACAGTCGTTGGCGTGACGCCGACCGATCTCGTGGGAGGTACACAAGCTTCTGCGAACACTGATCGTGCCGGTCGAGTCGTCGTCACACTCCAAACATCCGAGCGCGGTGCCGCGATGATCGCATCGGCGCCGGGCGCACGGCTGATCGCTGTCTCTGGCGACGGTGGGTGAGCCGTGGCTCTCATCTTGGTCGGATCAGTCGCCGGTGCCCCAGGCGCGACGACCGCATCGCTCGCGTTGGCGGCGGTGTGGCCGGCGCCGCAACCTGTGATGGTCGTCGAAGCCGATTGCAGCGGCGGCGACCTTGTATCGCGCCTGGATCTCGACCCACGTCACGGAATGCCGTCGCTAGCTGCGCAGTGTCGCCATGCACCCACGAGAATCGACCTGGCCCCGCACCTTCAATCCGTACGCGTGGCCGACCGTCGGATCGATGTGCTTGCGTCGGCGGTTGGTGCCGTAGAGGCGACAGCGTCGATCGGTCCCTCGCTCGCCGGTGGTCTGTTGGCGACTCCCATGGACGCTACGGTCGTCGCGGACGTCGGCCGGCTGCAACTGCGGGAAGAGGCAGGAGCTGCGTGGCCGTTGCTGGCGACAGCTGATCAGGTGTTGCTGACGTCGTCTGGCCGTCCTGACGCCCTGGCGCATCTGGCCGCGATGCTTCGTGCTGTAGCGAAAATGGCCGGTGAGCGGCTGCGCTTGTTGGTCGTCGAGGACGGACCGTACGACGCGGACGAGATCAGTAGCGCCCTGAGCTGGCCAATGGTGGCGATGATTCCGTACGACGTCCACGCGACCGGGTTGTTGCGTCGGAACGGGCCGTCCGCTTTCGTACGTACGCGGCTTGGCCGGGTGCTTGGGCGGCTGGCTCAGACCATGACGGCAACCTCGACACCTGTCCACGGACCCGCCGAGGCAAAACCGTCGTTGCCCACGCAGCCGGTACCAGTCATCGGCCGGCAATACGATGCCCGCACGACTCCCACCCCGGCGATCGTGGCCGCCACATCAATGTCAGAATCCGCGCCGTTGATGTGGCGGACACGATGACCGGGCCGAAGCCACTGCCGCCGCAGCTCCAGACGTACCTTCAGCGGCTACCGGCCAACGGAAGCGGGAGTAACGGGCACGCCGTGGCAAACGGTCGGGTTGCGACCGCGGTGCCGATATCCGTCGCAGCACCTCCAGACGCGGTGGCGCGGATTCGTACGTGGGTCTCGGAACGAATCAGCGAACGCGCTGACGCCGGCGCGCCGATGAGCAGTGTCACGCGGCAGAACTTGGTGACCGAGCTGCTGCGCGATGCCTGTGATGTGGAAGCGCGCCACGCGATCAATGACGGTCAGTCGCCGATGACCCCGGCGGAGGAGGCCGCCGCGTGCACCGCGGTCCGGGATCGATTGTGTGGGCTGGGCGGATTCGAGCAGCACATGGCGAATCCCCGAGTGGAAGACATTTACGCCAACGGGTTCGACAACGTGTGGCTGCGATTCACCGACGGCACGACCGCCCAAGCACCTCCGGTCGCCGACAGTGACGAGGATCTGATCACGTTGATCCGAGACGCTGCGGCTCGGGCGGGGCGAGATGGTGGTGAAGAGCGGCGGTGGGATCCGTCCGCGCCGCAGTTGCGGCTGCAGCTTCCTGGTGGTCAGCGGTTGCAGGCGATCGCGTGGGTTGCCCGCCGCCCATCGGTGGCCATTCGGTGTTTTCGGGCTCTCAACTGCACGTTGGACGAACTACACGCCTGGGACACGATTGACGCACGCCTGCATTCGCTGCTGACTGCCGCCGTACGGGCTAAGCGCAACATCCTGATTTCCGGCGGCCAGGGTGCGGGGAAGACAACGATGCTTCGAGCGCTGCTTTCCTTGGTACCTCCGGGAGAGCGGTTGGGCAGCGTCGAGGACGTCTTCGAAATCGACGTGGATTTGACCGGCACGCACCGGAATTCACTCGCGTTCCAGGCCCGGGATCCGACGGTCGAAGGAGTCGGAGAAGTCGACGTTGCGACATTGACTCAATGGGGGCTGCGGATGCGGATCGATCGCCTCATCGTCGGGGAGGTTCGCGGCTTGGAGGTCGTCGCGATGCTGCTGGCAATGTCACAAGGTTGGGACGGTTCCATTGGAACTATCCATGCCCGCACTAGCGAGGATGCCCTCGTACGCCTCATCGCGTACGCGTACAACCGAGACGAGCGCACTATAGCCATGCTCGCCTCCGCCGCCGCCCCGCTGGTCGTGCACATTGCGTTCCGCCGGGACCGTCCCGGTCAGCGCGTGGTGTCCTCGGTCCGAGAAGTCACCGGCGTCGACGAGACCGGCCGTCGGATCCAGTCCACCGAATTGTTCGCGCCGAGCGCGGATCGCCGAGCGTTGCCGGCGTACCCGCCGTCGCCGCAGCTCCTCGACGAGCTCGTCGACGCGGGCTTGGATGCCCGCCTGGTCGGCTGGGGCGGGTGACCACCGATGGGCGGCGTATCTGTGGGGTCCGTTGGCGGCTGGCTTCTGGCCGTCAGCGCCGGCGTGGCAATCGGGATTGGTGTGCTGCTCCTTTGCGGTGCGTCGAGATGGTCATCTGCGGCGGCGCGAGGTACGCCACGCCGCGCTGAGCAGAGCGAGCGCCGACCAACTGGGATCCTGACGCCTCGGGTAGCGGTGCCAATGCTGGCCGGTGCTGGCGCCTGGACGCTCACCGGTTGGCCGGTCGCTCTGGTGTTGGCGGCACTCGGAGTGTGGTGGTGGCCGGCGCTGATCGGGAGTACGCGCGAGCACCAGCGGCGGGTGGCCAGATCGGACGCGATCGCCGTTTGGACTGGCCACTTGGTGGCCTCGGTGCGAGCGGTATCCGGATTGCAGCAGGCGCTGGTGCGGTCCGCGGCGCTGGCGCCGGATGCGATCGCGCCGATGATCAACCGGCTGGCGACCCGCCTGCAGGGAGGCCAGGACACCCGGGAAGCACTACGAAAGTGCCAGGCCGAGCTGAATGATGGCACCGGCGACCTGGTGTGCATCGCGTTGAGCATGGCGGCTCGACGGTCCGACGGACTGGCCGATTGCCTAGATGAGATCCGACGAGTCGCCCGCGACGACGCACAACTGCAGCGCGACGCCTATGCCGAACGAGCCGCGTCACGGACCGCCGTTCGTATCGTGTTGGGTTGCTCAGCCGCCATGGTCGCGATGATCTTCCTTCTCTTCTCGGATTATCTGGCGGTGTATCGGACACTGCCGGGGCAGATGGCGCTTGCGGTGATCGGCGCCGGGTACGCCGGTTGCCTGTGGTGGATGCGTCGTGCCGGTGAGATCCCGGAGCAGCCACGAATTCTTGTCGACGCACCGCCGGCAGCGGCGTCACGGACTACGACGAACGTCCTACCGGCCGCCAGCAGTGTGTGGAGTTCGGCGGCGTTACCAGGCATCGTTCCGGTCGTAGCCGCGCTCGGAATCGACATGGCGCCACCGATCCAGTCTCTTCCACTGCTGTTGATCTGCGGCGTGTTGATCGGTGGTGGGTTTGCGCTGGTCGTACGCGGCGCATCGCGATATCGTCGCCCACTGGTCGAGCTCATCGCCGCCTCGACCGCAACGCTGCGGCCGCCCCGTCCATGGAACGACGAGGAGGCACCGCTGGCTCGGACAGTAGCGTGGATCGGCGTACTTCGGCCTGCGGTCCGCGCCGATCTTCGGTTGCTCAACCGATCCTTGTCCGCTCACCTGGGCAGGTGCGCGTTCGCGGCCGTAGGCGGATGTGTGGCGGGGACGGCGCTCAGCATCGTCGGCGGCGCTCCGTTACTCGTCGCAGTCGTGGGCGCGGTCGCTGGAGCGGCTGGTGGCGTGTGGTGGATTGGGCATGCGCTGGCTACCGACGCAGCGGCCCGTCGCGACCGTATTGTGCACGCGCTGTCGGTGTGGCTGGACTTGGTCGCGATGGCCACCCGCGGCGCTGCGGGGATCGACCAAGCAATCGTCCAAGCCACAGAACATATCTGCGGCGAGGGCGCCGACCAGATCCGCGACGGTCTTGTAGCCGCTCGAAACAGCGGCGTACCGCACTATCGCGGGTTGCAACGCCTAGCGACGCACTGCCAGGTCGCGGAAATTCGGGATGTCGCGGCCGTACTGGAACTCGGCACGACCGATGGCACCCGGGTCCGACCGGCCCTGCGCGATCTCGCCGAGACACTTCGGGCGACCCGCCGCGCCGCCGTACGAGCACAGATGTCCGCCGCCACCGAACGGATCTGGGTGCCAGCATCGCTCACGATCACCTGGCTCATCGGGCTCGCCATCTTTCCAGCGGTGATGCAGCTAAGCGGCGTCTCCTAACACGAAAAGAAAGTACGCAACATGAAATCGACAACGGGCAAGGGACTGATGGCATCGTCACGACGCATTGTCACCGCGATCCGGCGCGCAGTGACGACCGTGACGGCGACGGCTGCGACACGGATGCGGCATATCGCCGCGGCCTGGACGTTGCTGATCCGCAGCCGAGAATCTGAGGCCGGTGACGCGTCCCAGACAGCGGTCATTACCGTCCTGGGTATTGGAATCGCACTGGCCGTGATGGTTGCGATTAAGGTCTGGGTCACCGGAAATCTGCAGTTCCCATCCATGGGTGGGAGCGACCAATGACGGGGGAGCGGCCCGTTCACCGCAGGGGCGATGGCGGGTCGATTTCAGCTCAGGCCGCGGTCATTGTTCCCGTGCTGCTGCTGGTCATCGTCGGCTTCCTGGACCTCGGTCTTTACCAGCGAGGGCAACAAATCGTCTCGGTCGTCGCCGATCACGCTCTGTCTGCGGCGCGGTTGTTCGGCGGCACGACCGCGAACGGCGTGGAGGCGGGAGTCTCTGCGGCGCAGCAGATCGGCGGCAGTTCGCTCTACGACTTGAACATCCAGATCACAAGCAACGCCTCGACCGTACGCGTCCGTGTGACCGCGAAAATCGTGGCGCTACTGCCCAGCCAGCTGGCGACCGTCGAAGCCCACCAGACCGGTCCACGCGAACGCTATGTACCAGTTGCGCAGGTTGGACCCTGATGGCCGCCAAACGAAGACATCGACAGCGTCGCAGACACGGCCGCGGCGAGGAAGGATCCGCGGCCGCCGAGGCAGCTGTGCTCATGCTCGCACTTGTTGTCTTACTTGGCGTTTTCCTCGCGATCGGCCGAACCGGACTCGCCCAACGCGTTGTCGAGACCAGCGCGCGGGCTGCCGCGCGTGCCGCCACGGCGGTCCGTACACCCACGGCAGCGGTGGTCGAGGCCAACCGGGCTGTGTCTGAGAATCTCATGCCGTATGGGCATCTTTGTGCCAGCAGGGACGTACGTGTCGACCTCGGTGCGTTCCAACCCGGAGGGATGGTCACCGTTCAGGTACGGTGCACAATCGCGCTCGCCGACCTCAGCCTCCCCGGTGTTCCTGGCCATGCCGAATTCAGCGCGGTTGGAATGAGTGGAATCGATGTCTACCGAGCGAGCTCATGAACAGACCCGAGGATCTCGAACGACACGACTGCGGTCCATCGACTGCTGGCCGTAGACGGCTGCCAGTAAGCATCAGTGTCTTCCGTCGTGATGAAGGGCAGGTAAGCCCAATGATCGCAGTTCTCATGGCGGCGCTAATTCTGTTCGGGGCTTTCCTTCGTCAATCGTCCGTCACGATCAGCACGATGGATCACGCCCTTGGAGTCGCAGAGACCGTAGCTCGAATTGGTGCGCAGCAGGTGGATCTCAACAGCTTGCGCGGCGGTGCCCGTACCTTGGCTCTCGACCCGCGAGCCGCTGAGAATGCTGCCAATAAACTCCTTGCGCGCCTCCACCTCCGGGGGACAGCACAAGCTACGCCCGTCAAGATCACAGTCACTATCATCGTGACGACCCACACGTTCCTCCGATTCACCGGCCCGTCAGGACAATCCCTTGCCGCCACGGCGTCGGCTCGTCCTATCCGAGGTCTCCTCGGAGGAGTGCCATGACGGCCTGGCGGTTTGCAGCGAGGATGCTGCGCGCGGCACTGGCTGTCGCGGTGCTGCTCGGGTTGGTTGTCCTTCCGCCGACTCTCTTGCTCGCGTACGTACCACTGCCGCCGCCAGATCACCCGATCACTTGGGACGACATCCTCACCTGGAGCAGTTATCTGTCCACGGCCGATCTGATCGGCCGCGGCGCCACCTGCCTCGGTTGGATCAGCTGGTTCATGTTGTCGATCTATCTGATCGTGCACGCGATCGGGGACGCGATCGCTCACATTCGCGCACTCCGTAACGGAAATCGCTACCAGACACCCCACGGGATCATCCGAGCATCAATCTCAACACTCGTCGGACTTGTTATTGCGGCCGCGGTGTCTCGCGGGGCATTCGCGGCTGCGTACTCCGACAACACCCGGACGGGTGCCTATTCAACCGCCGTTGCACAGCCTCAGCCGGAAGAAACGGACGTCGTAACCGGATACGGCTCGCCGTTGACGGCCGGCCACTGGTACCAGGTCAAGAAAGGCGACACACTCTCCGCGATTGCCGATAAGACATATGGTGCCGAGAAGGAATGGCCGCGCATTTGGCATGCCAACCGTGGCCGCCACGAACCCGAAGGCGTGGTTTTCACCAACCCGAACCATATCCGGCCACTTTGGCGCTTGTGGCTGCCGCGTACCCAGTCCACGAATCCTCACCGAGTACAACCTCGATCTCCGCAGCCGTCTCACACACCCGCCAGGCCAATGCAGCCTACCGAGAAGAACTCCCCGAGGCCGGCCACCCGGGAATTGACGTCCGCGACACCGTCCCCACTACCGGGCGGCGACTCCGTTGAGGGACACCTGAACCTGCCCGACGGAGGCTGGCTCGTCTTCGGTGCGGCTGCGGTTATCGGCGCCGCGTTGATCATGGCCATCCGGCGGCGCCGCCGCTTCCTGCATTACCGGGAACTGGACCATGCCGCCGAACCGGCAGACGAGCTCACATCGACACTGACTCGGATCCCGCCGACGTCGCTACGGTGGCGTGCACCGAGTGAGCGCACCGCATCAGAAACAGCTCCCATCCACGGACCGTTGCTGCCGATCGCCGTCAACACAGCTGGCGAAACTGTTTATCTCGACCAGACGGCCATGCCTCTACGGCTGACCGGCGAGGGCGCGTACGCGGTAGTGCGCGCGATCATCGCCACGGTCGGCGCTGCTGGCCGGCCCAGTGGACCCGGCGGCGTGCAGCTGCTGACCGATTCAAAGCTCCTGTCCGAACTACTTGTACCGCACGCTCCACCGTGGTCCTCGAACATGACCGATATTCGAGTCGGGAACGCCGAGTTCCGGCTTGCCGTCGACGCTGACAAACTGTTGGACCTCCTCGAAGATGCGGTCATCGCCCGTCGCCGTCTCAGCCTCGACCGTGATCCGCGTACGCCGGCGCCGGGGCCCCTGGTCGTCGTGCTCGCCAGCTCTGCCGCCGCGAGCCGGCGGCTGACTGCGATGCTGGCTGAATCCGGTCGCCACCGGCTCGCGATCCACGCTGTCATCCTCGACGACCATCATCGAGAACATGGATGTGTGGTCGACTCGACCGGCCGTGTTTCACCCGGGCCGGCCGGACCGATCTCGCTCGCGAACGCGCGCGCGAGTACGCTGCCCGCCGCGCACCTCGCCCAGATTCTCGCCCGACTTGAGGCCGGCTCCGGAACTGCGGCGCAAGGCGTCGAGATGCGTAGTAGACAGGCAACGACGCCACCAGGGCTGCCGTCAAAACAAATGCAGAGTCAGAAGATCGTCGAACCCACGAGCGACCCACACGAGACTAGCGACTCGCTAGATGCGTCGGCAGGCGCACAATCCGTGTGTGGACCGACACAATCCGAGAATAGTTGGGATGTCGCACAGCACGCACACCAAAAGCAGCCGAGACTGGCGCTTAGCGTGCTGGGGCGGTTCGAGTTGCACGACCCAGATGGTGAGCAAGTGCCTCCACCTGGGGGCAAGGGTACTGAGCTCCTGGTCGTTCTGGCGCTGCACCGCGAAGGTGTTCCATTGGGGGAGCTAACCGCCACCCTCTGGCCAGAGTATACGCGCGAACGAGGCCGCAATGCTCTGTCGACCGTTCTCGCCCGCGTGCGTCGACAGCTGCGCGTACTGGGAATCGATGATGACGCCGTCGGTCTGAACCCAATCGCGTACGAGGGGGGCCGCTATTCACTCGATCCGCGTGTTTGGGCGGTAGACCTGTGGAAATTGCGCGATCTCGTCGACCGGCTTGGCTGTAATCCCCATGATACCTACGGCGCACGCAGCGCCCTCCGCTTGTACCGCGGCCACCTCGACGCCGCAGGAGCGCCAGCAGACTGGATCTGCATCCACGACGACAAAATCACCGCTCTGCTCGCCCGTACCCTTGGCTCACTGGCCGAACACCATCTCGACGCCAGTGGCGACCGCGACCTGGCAGCCGCCATCGCCGCTCACCTTGTAGATCTCAATCCTGACAACGAATCTCTTTACATGCTCTGGATGCGCACCGAAGCCGGTCACCCCACCGCGATCCGAGCGATCCGGGATCTCGCCACCAGGCGGCTTGCCGATCTCAGTGTCCTCCCCTCGACGGACCTGCTCAACCTCGCCGACGAACTCGCCGGCATGCCCCAGAACCTGCATCTAAGAGACCAAATCTTGCCAGCCGCAGCTGAAGCAACATCATGATCGCCATGTGTCTCGGGAGCGCCAATACCCCGGGCCATCAAAGTCGACCTACTACGGCTGGCCGCGTCCATCCCGGTGCAGAGGCTCGGTGGTCAGCGGGCGTGTAGCCCTTTCCGTGTAGCTCGAGCATGCAGCATCGCGGAACCGGACGGCTCGTGTCGACGAACACGCCGTTGCGCACCGGGAGGCGCCGACCCGGCGCCGGCTTCCGGTACGGCGATATCAACACGGCCGCAACAAGCATTCGAGGCGCACCCTCTCAGAATTGAGCGATTCGCCGACTTGATCTCGACCTCCTGCATGCCAACCGTAAGTCGTCAATCGCCATCCCTTGCGCAATGCAAGCGCCAGTCCGATGCGCCTCTGTCAAACCAGGTCGTACGAAGACACTGGTGGGGTAGGCCGCCTATAGGCGTGCTCATTCAGGATCGGCGGCAACCAGATCGACTCGCGCCTTCGCTACAGCAGCATAAGCCGAAATCGCGGGCGACGTTGCGGGTTTCCGGACGTCAACGGCTTCGCCATGCGACGGCTCCCTTTCGATTCCACACTGGAGTTAGCTTTGCCGAGGATTGCGATTTTCATTGTTGCCCCACTCCTTCCTGTATTTTTGATCGCCGCGATGATTTCCGGACGCCTAGGAATGGGTGGTGAAGCTGCGTTGGCATGTACACCGACACGACCAGCGGAGCTGAGTAGGAGTGGGATTACTGAGGAGATGTTCGGGAACGCGGCGACGATCGTTCGGGTGGGGCAGCAGATGCGGGTTCCCCAGCGCGGGTGGGTGATCGCGGTGGCGACAGCCATGCAGGAGTCAAGCCTGATCAATACTCCCGATGGCGATCGGGACTCGGTTGGATTGTTTCAGCAGCGTCCGTCGCAAGGGTGGGGCTCGGCTGAGCAGCTGCACGATCCCGTGTATGCGTCCCAGCAGTTTTATAAGGCTTTGCTGAAGGTTCCTGGGTGGGAGCAGCTGCCGCTAACGGTGGCTGCGCAACGCGTCGAACGCAGCGCCTACCCGGACGCGTACGCGAAGCACGAGGCGGTCGCCGCGCGAATCGTGACTGCGATCGCGACGGCCATTTGCACCGCTGCCGGGCCGTTCGGACAGCGCGTCGTCGAGTTCGCGTCGCGATGGATCGGCAAAGCGGGCTACAACTGGGGCGCCGGCGACTTCCACGGTCCGACGGGCGGGAACTTCGACTGCTCGGGGCTTACGCTATACGCAGTATATCAAGCCAGCGGTGGGCGGATCCGTTTGCCGCACGGGGCCAGTCGTCAGATCTCGTACGGCACCACGGTGTCCCGTGTACAGGCTGCAGCTGGCGACCTGATTTTCTTCCACGATCGTGGCGATCAGTCATCGTACTACCACCATGTCGGCGTATACCTCGGCCAAGGAATGATGATCCATGCCCCCGACTATGGCCAACTGGTCCAGAAGTCTCGAGTATTCGGTGTGAAGTATTGGGAATCGCAAGACATCCGGTTCGTCCGCTACGGCTGATGAGTGTAGGTTCCCATCGTATCTGACGCTTGTCTCATCGATCTGTCGTCTAAATGTCACCTGCGACAGATTGATGAGACGGTACGGCGTGTCGAGGCTGCAGTGCAATGCGTGCTGCTTGGACCTTTCGGTATCGCGTCGGGCGTTCTTCGGCGGGTGGCGGGTAGCCGCGCGGACGATGTCACGGTGGACACGTTGCTCAACAACCCGTACTCCGCGGACTCGCCGACAAATATAAGACAGACCCACGATGTTGCCAGTGACCGGTCGATTGGGCGTTTAATGGGCATGCACTACGCGGCGCGGGGGCGGCGATCGGGTTTTGAGGAGTTCGAGGTGCCAGCGGACATGAAAAAATGGCTCTGGCGCAAAGTCCGTGATGAATCTCGTGCTCGGTACGTTTTGAAAGAGTTGGCGGACTTTGGCGTATTTGGCCACAGTCTGATGGCATTCTTGGTATAGCTGGCAGGCAGTCAACCCACTCCGTGCGGCGCGCACCACGCCGCAGTGGCCATGGGCGGACAGTTGTCCTCGATCCCGGCCCGCACCCCCGCTCGTCAATGGATGGAGGGGCGTCTTTTTGGTTCTGGTGCAAAGATTTCTGATTCCGACGAGCGCGTCGGACGTCGGCATGCCCATGGTTAGTTGATCATGACTCGGGTGCGATGATGATCTTGGTTTGAAGGTGCTTCTTCCTCATTTGGCGCCGTTGCGCATCGAGGAGGTCGTGCGGCGCGGATCGGTGCTGCACCTTCAGGCCAGCGTTGCCGACGTTGACGCGACCTGTCCGGGATGCGGGGCGAGGTCGCGCCGCGTGCATTCCCGATACGAGCGGTCGCTGTCGGAGCCGGCTATTGGTGGGCAGGAGACGGTGATCCGACTACGGGTGCGACGTTTTCTCTGCCATAACACCGAATGTGAGAAGGTAACGTTCGTCGAGCAGGTGGCTGGCGTGACCACGCCGTATGCGCGGCGTACTCCGCTGCAACGCCGCATGCTGGAAATGATCGCGCTGACGCTGGGCGGCCGGCCCGGTCATCGGCTGACGCGGCGGTTGGCCGTTGAGGCATCCCGGTCGACGCTGTTGCGGCTGGTCCGGGCACTGCCGGTGCCCGAGCCTGGCTCGGTGTCGGTGGTCGGGGTCGATGATTTCGCGTTCCGCCGTGGCCGCAAATACGGGTCGATCCTGGTAGACATGGACAATCACCAGCCGATCGACATGTTGCCTGACCGGGCCGGCGACACGTTCGCGCAGTGGCTACGTGCACATCCCGGAGCCGAGACGATTTGCCGTGACCGGGCAGGTGGATACGCCGAAGGCGCGCGGCTCGGCGCTCCCGAGGCTATCCAGGTCGCCGATCGCTGGCACCTGCTGAAGAATCTCACCGAGGCCGTGGACAAGGTCGTCCGCGCCCACCGCGGTTGCCTCCGCGACCAGCCCGCCGAAGCCGCCGTTGCCCAACCGGCGCCGGCGGTGCCGGCGGTTGAGGGGCGACGCGCGGAACTGACCCGCCAGCGGCACGCCGAAGTCCACGCTCTGCACCAGCGAGGAGTGGGAACCGGGGCGATCTGCAAGGCACTGAATCTGGACGGAAATACCGTCCGCCGCTACGTCCGCGCAGCCACCGCCGACGAATTACTGATCCCATCGTCGCGGCGTGGCCGCGAGCTCGACGCCCACCTGGACTACCTCATCCGACGCTGGGAGGAAGGCTGGACCAACGCCGCCCGGCTCACCGAAGAACTGCGCGCGATCGGCTACCGAGGCACCGAACGATCCGTACGCCGACAGCTGCAGGAATGGCGGACAACCGCTACCCCGCCCAGCGCGATCCCTCCAGCGACACCCACACCGCGCGAGGTGACCGGCTGGATCATCCTTCCCGCCAACAAAACCACCGACAAAGAACGAGCAGACCTCACCCGGATCCTCGATCGATGCGACACGTTGCGAAACGCGAACAAGCTGGTCAGCGACTTCGCCGGAATGCTCCGCGAACACCGCGCCAACCACCTCGACACCTGGATCGCCAACGCGAAAACCAGCGCCATCACCCACATCCAAGGCTTCGCCGCCGGACTGCTCAAGGACTACGACGCCGTCCGCAACGGCATCGCCCTGCACTGGAGCAGCGGAGCCGTCGAAGGAGCAGTCTGCCGCATCAAAGCCATCAAACGACAAATGTACGGCCGAGCCAACTTCGACCTCCTACGCCGATGCGTACTCCTCCGTATCTGACCACGACGACGACACCAACCCGATCACGGACTTTGCGCCAGAGCCAGACACAAGTGTCCGTTGACACGAGGCGCCGCCGGTGCGGGACGTGTACGCGACGCCGGTGATGGGGTGGCACGACGGTAGGCGCTGGCAGTCCTTGCGCATCGGCGTGATTCGCCGAGCACCTGGCCTCCGCCGACCGTCCGGGCCGCTGCCTGGTCGGCTGGCCACGGCGTACAAGCCGCATCCCCAACCAGCCCCCGAAAATCCTCACCACTGACGCCGTCCACGCCTCGGACGCCGTCATCACCATGGACTGGGGCGACGCCTGCCCGATCGTCGCCGGCAAACGCTACGAAGACTGGGACCTCACCGACCCCGCCGGTCAACCCATCGAGGTCGTACGCGCCGTCCGCGACGACCTCGTCCCCGACACAGCAACGCCACGCTAAATCTGGCATGCCGGCTATCGGCCCTTGACCACGCCAATGACTTCTGTCGATTATCGGCGCATGTTCCGTCGTACGTTTATCTCGCTCGTTGTCGGTTCGCTCGCATCGCTCATGGTGATGACCGCGGCGCACGCGGACGCCGCGGCGGTGTGGGGCTGGGGCGACAACGCGTACGGTCAACTCGGCGACAACAGCACCACGAGCCACAACGGGCCAGTCAACATCACACGCCTGCCGAACGTCAGCGACATCGCGGCCAGCGACGGCTATTCGATCTTCCGCAACAGAGACGGAACGGTGCTGGCGGCTGGCTCCAACGCGTACGGCCGGCTCGGTACTGGCGGCACACCGGACACCTCTGTGCCGGTTACCGTTCTGGGGTTGACCTCGGTAACGGCCGTCGCCGCCGGCACCGGAACGGCGATGGCGCTGCGTACCGATGGCACGGTGTGGGCCTGGGGCGACGGGTCCGCCGGCCAACTCGGCGATGGCCGCTTCGGCGACGGCGTCGCCGTCGACCGTCCGCAGCAGGTACCCGGTCTGTCCGGTGTCACGGCGATCGCGGCCGGCGGCCGGCACATGGCTGCGCTGCGTACGGATGGCACCGTATGGACCTGGGGATCAGACGTCTACGGCGAACTGGGCCGCGGCAAAACCGGCGACCCCGCTGGCTGCGTCTGCAACCCGGTGCCAGCCGCCGCTACCGGCTTGAGCGGCGCGACCGCCATCACTGCAGCGCAGTCCAAAACCGGCGCGCTGACCGCGACTGGCGCCGTGTACGCCTGGGGTAGTCCCGAAACCTTTGGCGGCGTCTTCGAACACGACACTCCAACCCTCATCACGGGCATTCCCGCCATGGCACAGGTTTCCCAAGGATTCAACCACACACTCGCACTCACCCGCGGCGGCGCCGTCTGGTCATGGGGTGTCAACCTGGACGGCCAACTCGGCGACGGCACGTCCGGCAGCGTTATCAACGCACCCAAAGCCGTACCCGGCCTGACCGGGGTCACCACCGTACGCGCCTACAGCGAATTCAGCGCAGCCCTGGCTTCCAACGGCACCCTGAAAACCTGGGGAAACAACCAACAAGGCCAACTCGGACTCGGCAGTACCGACCCGCGCGTCACGACACCGACCGCGGTGGCCGGACTGCCGGCCATATCCCGGCTGAGCACCGGTGGCTACGCGCACCATATGTTCGTCCACTCCACCGCCTGACCGGGCGTTCATACGTCCATCTCCGATCGACCGTGCAGGAGAACGCCATTGAGGAGCACCAGCAAGCGCTGGTGCGATTGCGCGCGGGGTAAACGGGCGCTTGCCGGGCGGCGGTAAATATTGCGTATCCGCCTCCGGCTACCTGCTTTGGACGACTCGCCGCGCCCGGCGCCGATGTACCGGGACTCTGCGTAGGTGTTGGAAGGGGGGCGACGCCGAACGCGCGACGCTCACGGCGCTCGTCGCGTACGCCGCCGGCCTATGGTCCGGGGGAAACAGTGTGGACGTTGACGGACCTGCTGCGGCCACTATTTCTGCACCGCAAACATTTGGTGGAATGGCGCACCACCACCGCCGCCTGCCGCCGAGACGGCCGGCGGTGCGCAGCCACAGTCCGCCCCTGCGGTGTCTCCGGTCTCGCCCACAGAGTGGCCAGCGAGTGCGTGCTCGCGTCGGACGCCCTGCTGCGTGAGATTGGAATCATATCTCCGGGCTCGCGGCGTGGTCCGCACCATCTACGAACGCGTCGCCAGAGCGGAACGGCCGCGATACTGGCATGCGCAGATCGAAGCGCGGATCGGGCTCGGTCCTTCTCCACCACGACCGCCGCCAGTCGGTACCGCCCTGCTGCTGGCCACCGCCGGCGGCTACTGCACCAAGCAAGCCGATATCCTCACCGCCATCGCCGTCGCCCCTCGCTGACAGGACCGCCGCTACGGCGTCGAGCCCGCCGCCGAAGCGGTACCTACCGGACACGAGACCGGCTACCGGCTCGGGCCCCTGCGCGCTCGGACTGCTGGTCCGCGTACACGCCGCCGCTGGTGATCCGACCGCCGCCGGTCGCGCTGTCACCGCCGCCGCTGAGCTGACCAAGGGTCATGGGTGCCGCCGGTATGCGGCTGCCCAAAGCGCCGGCACTGCACTAGCCAGACCAAGGTCCTATCAAGGTCGCGTTGAGACAGTCCAGGAGCCCTCATCAATGTCCGGCTGCCGCTGGCAGGCGCCGCGGGCGACAAAGGGGTCGAAATCGCACGTCAAAGCGGCTACCGTGGCAGACGGTCAAGGTAAGGGCACGGGGAAAGGGACCCAGATGTCCACCTCGAAAGGCAAAGGACGCACCTCGTACCGGCAGCGTGCGGAACGCCCCATGAGCCGCCAACTGTCGCAAGTCGACGCCGCCGGCGCCGCGCTCGACACGTACGCCGCCGTCGCCGATGACTACGCCAAACGGCTCACCATGCTCCACGAGGGCTACGACAAAGAACGGGCCAAGCTGGAAGACGTCCACGCAAAGGCCCGCACAGAAGGCCCTCACCGCCTACTCCGCGAAGTACGAGGTTCTGATCAACGGCGGGGTATCACCCGCAATTCTCCACCAGTCCGGGCTGCCTGAGCCCGACAGCTTTCTTCGCGACGCCGATACCGCCGCTGCACCCGCCGAGACCGCCGAACCACCAGCGGCGGCCAGCATCCGCGTACGCCGGACGGGCTGAAGCCCACCGCCGGAGGTCGGAGACGGCGGTTGATTCGCGCGACCGATACCGCCGGAGCAGAGACCAAACGCTGACACGGCTGGATGTTGCGTCGGCGGGTACCTGATGCATTCTGGCGCCGATACGATGCAACTGCGCCGTATGCGTCCATACAACGTCGGTCTAGAGCGCGGCCACCAGCGGCGCCGTTCGGCGACGGCTGTCTCTCGCTTGGCCGGTTTGCTCGAAGCCTGCCGCGGCAGGCGGCAGCCGACTCGTGGTTCCACTCGTCCCGAGTCTGCAGGTCAGCGCCGCAGGACACA
Source organism: Fodinicola acaciae (assembly GCF_010993745.1). Lineage (NCBI taxonomy): Bacteria > Bacillati > Actinomycetota > Actinomycetes > Mycobacteriales > Fodinicola > Fodinicola acaciae. Next base: position 910,925 of record NZ_WOTN01000003.1, on the reverse strand, counting down.
ATCTCCTGGCCGATGATCCGGCGCAACCGCAGCGCCACGGGTTCGACCATGTTGAGAAAGTTTCAGATCCGCCTTCGCCATTTTCGCGTTTCGGCACGCATTTGTTAGGTGAGGACAGCAACTTTGCGCGCGACCGCGTCCCGCGCTGACGAAAGCAGGCGGCAATGACACGTCACTCAAATTCCCCCACGTCAACCAGGACGGCAGTCCGTGCGCGCCCTCGGCAGCAACGAGCCATGTCGGCCACGCCCATATTCACCGTTTAAGCAAAGCGCGCGTCAATGCCTGCGGGCACCGGCGACGCCGTCGTCAACTGAACCCGATGCACTGCTCGATCCAGACCGCCGCTAAACCCTGCGGACCGCCGCCGGTCGACCGGCGGCGAATGGCGTACCAACCCGCCGGTGCCGATCGTACCGCCGTCGCCGGCGCCGGAGTGCTGGATCGACATTACCTCGACCGCCGCAGCAGCACCGGGAGCGAAAGAAGAAGTCGAGCGTGGCCGCTGCTGTCGACGGTCGTCTCATGTCGTACCCGGCGATTCCTCGATTTTGGATCCGAACGCCGATTGCTAAGGCTGCGGCAGTTTGGTCTTGGCACATCCATATTTGGCTCAGTACGGTAGATGTCAGCAGTGGCGAGGGTGAAAATTCGATACACCCCCTCGCAACGCGACTGCGTCTTTCGTGGTGAGCTAGCGCCGAGAATTCCTCGTTTCTCTTGAGGGAGTGGTATGGCAAGAGAATCCACGGCTGTTTCCGATAGCGACATCGTCGGCAGAGTCGGTGTCGCGGGGTCGCGTTCGCGCGGAACCGAGGTCACGACGAGCCTTTCACAACAAGACCGGCGGCGTGCGACGAAAGGATCACCAATGCGCGGTGGTAGCAACACGATCCTTACCCCAGCGGAGGTCGCCGATTGGTTGAAGGTTAGCGAGGCGACCATCAAGAACAAGTATCGACACTGGGGGTTGAAGGCGCAGAAGGTTGGTCGCCTGCTTCGCTTCCGCGAGCGAGACATTGTCGCCTACCTCGATCGCAACTACGACTGATTGGGGGAGAGATGGCGAGCGTATTTCAGAAATGCAAAACCGACGAACGCAACTCACATTACCCTTGCGAGAGCACGCGATGTGGTCATCCCTGGACGGTTCGATATCGAGAACCGGGAGGTCGAACTGCACGTCAACGCGAGAAGACCTTTGCGAAGAAGACCGGGCATGACGGGGCCGACGCATTCGCCACGAAGGCCGAGCATGACAAAGGTATGGGGATCTACCTTGACCCGCAGCGCGGCACAAAAACACTGCGGGTGTGGGCGAAGGAATGGCTCGAACTTCAGGTCCTTGCCGAGGGGACTATTCGGAATTACGAAGGCTTCGCAGAGAATCATCTCATACCACATCTTGGGCGTAAGACTCTCGCTGGTTTAGCAAGAACGGACTTTGAGCGATTTGTCTCTTCTCTGCATCAGAAAGGCAAAGGGCTCGCCGCATCGACGATCAACGATCGAATGAAATTTGTGACAGCCATGCTTGAAGCGGCTGTCGCCGAGAGGATCATTCCCGAGAACCCGGCTGCGGGCGTACGGATCTCGAGGACCAGCACCCTTGCTGTCGATGAGGACGAGATCCCGACGCTGAAGGAAGTCGAACTCCTCGCGGCGCACATCTCGTCTCAGTATCGGCTCACCGTCTACCTGCAGAGCGGCGCAGGTCTGAGGATCAGCGAGACACTCGCATTCGCGAGCGAATGCCGACGCCAGGATTTCATTCGCATTCGCTGGCAGGTCAGCGCGAAGGCAAATCGTGGCGACTGTCGAACCACATTCGTTCCGCTGAAACACCGGTCAGAAGGCGAGTACCGAGATATACCTATCGCCCCGTTCCTCGACGAAGAAATCGACGATCACGTAGAACATTTGGCGCCGATCCCTGTCACCTTCAAGGATAAAGCTGACAAGGACCGGCAGTTGGACGTCTTCTTTGCGCCTCGTGAACGAGGCAAGGGCACCATGCCCACCGCGACAACGTACAGCTATCATTTCAAGAAGGCGTGTAAGGCGGCAGGACTGATCCTCGCGAACGGCAAACCGAAGTACACCCCTCACAGCCTCCGCCACTTCTTCGCGTCAACTGCACTTGCTAACGGCATTCCGATCCACGAGGTCTCAAGCTGGCTCGGGCACAAGTCGATCAAGACCACCGTCGACATCTACGGACACCTGGTGCCTGGCGCCTGGAACCGCTGCCGCGACGTCATGCAGAAGGCGATGCGGCCCGCCGTAGTAGACGCTAGGAGTTGCGCACCGATCGAGGTAGATGACTGCGAAGGAGCCGCGTAAGGCTTGGCGTTCTCGCAAACAGGCTGGGGCGTTTGCACTCTGCAACCGGCTGGCGATGCCGCGGGACTTCAGCGCCTGGCAGCTGCAGGACAGAGATTCCGTGCAACGGTTCGAGTCGGCCTAGTACGGCTGGTCGGCCGCGTCTTCGGCGCGGTATCGCTCACGCCGCGCGGCCGTGGCCTTCTCGGCGACGCTGGCGCGGATGGCAGCGATGATCGGCGCCTGCGTTTGCTCAAATTTCCGACGCGCGACGCCGAGCCGGCACAGCGCCTCGCGGTAGGTGACGGTCGCGCGGACGTGTTCGTCCGTCCAGATCGGCGTGGTGTGCGCCGGCGTCAGCACCCCTAACGGAGTGCCGGCAAGCTTGCGGCGCCATGAAGCCGCGAGGTACGCGGTCAAAGCCTGCTCGTACGCGCCGGCCGGGCCGGCGAGGTTGGCGACCAGGTCAACGACCGGTGCGGGGATGGGTAAGCCGGAGGTCGCTGGCGTCCGACCAGGCTGGAAAGGGCCGACCAGGCCGGCCGACCCGCGCGGTGACGAGACCGGCGCTTGGCGTGGCCGGTCGCTGTTGTTGAAGGTGGCGATCCTGGTTGCCTCGAAGGCACGTCGCGTGATTAGCAACCGACCGAGTGTCTGGTACACGGCCCGGACGGACTGGAACTGCGGTTCGCTCCATGGTCGTGTCAGGTAAGGCGGATCGGCCAGACACAACGGCAAGCCAATCATGTCCAAGGCGTTCACCGCGCGGACGTACGCGGCGAGCGCGGTCTCATAGTTGGCGGTCGCGGTCGTGAAGCCGACCCCGTCATCGACTCTCACCATGCCGCGCCAACCGCTGCAGAGCTTCCCGCGCGTCGACCCGCCGGTCCTTCGGTACGCCAGCCCAGTACGGGTGATCGAGCAACCGTTCAGCGATCACCCGCCAGCGTTCCCAGGCGGCGTGAAGTCGCACCGCGTACGCCGAATCATCGACTGCCTGTCCCGCGAGCACGTCCGCAGACGCTGGCCCTTCGGCGGCGACCGCGGCGGTGTCGGCCTCAGCCTTGATGAACGCGACGCGTAGGGCCACCAGGTCAGCGGGAAAGCTCCAGTCGCCATCGGACACATGTTCGAATCTAGCCTTGACCAGCCAGAAGTCAACCACCTCATGACACACGCAGACCGCTCCGGTCGAACATCAGCCGGGTCACCGATACGTTCGGACCGATGCGGCTGAGCGAGAGGCTGCCTGGGAGCGCTGGACACGCTTGAAGGCCGAGCTGATGGACCATCCGTACTGGGCCGGACTCACAGAGAACGGCATCAGGCTGTTCAGCTCATGCGACGCGCTACAACGGATCTCCCAGCCAGACGAGTAGCGATTGCGTCTCGTTACTCATGGTGACGAAGCATCTAGGCTGCGAATCGTTCGAGACCATCGGGACCAGCTCGAACAGGCCGACTTACCAGCGTGTTTCTACGGCAAAGGTGACCGCTACGTCCAGTCCGACGGCGTCCGCGTATGTGCTGACTGCGGGACCGTGCTGGTTCTGTGCTGGTTTCGTTCACGTCAGACGTCGCTTGAGCTGGTGGCAGCCTTATAGTCAACGTTCCGCTTCAACGTCTGACGGTCGGCGTGGACATGGTCAGGATCCGCAGCAGCAGTGGGTCTGGCCGGCGGTCTTGGTGAGTTCGCCGGCGACCGCGGCGATGTTGCGCTGCGGCATGTCCGGGATCGACGCGACCGACGGATAGTTGGGATAGCTGCTGTTGACCGCGGCCAGGATCGACTGTTGCTCGGCCGGGGTGATGCGTACGCCGTCGAGCGAGCCGGCCGCCGTCGCCTGCTGGACGAGTGCGCGAAGCCGCTGGATGTAGGCGCGTTGCGTGTTGATGAGCGTACGCGCGTCGGCCGGCGCGCCATGGCCGTGATAGCTCGTCTTCGCCTGCGGGAAACGCCGCTGCAGCTGGTCGAGGTTGGTCAGCCAGCCGCAGCTGTGTCCCTCCAGCAGCGCAGGCGTCGCCTTGTTGCAGATCAGGTCACCGGGAAACAGCGAACGGCTCACCGGCTCGTAGTAGGCGGTCGCCGATTCCGACTCGCCAGGTCCGAACTGCGCCGTCTGGAAGCTGACGCCGTCGACCGTGATCGTCGCGCCGGCGCCGAAGAGCCGGGTCGGTTGGGTGATCGTCGCCGGATAGTCCGACCCCAGACCCTGGCGGGTGAGCGGGTAGAAGCCGAGCGGATCGGTGCGCATGATCTCGGCGGTCGCGCGCGAGGCGTAGATTGGCGCGTTCGGGAAGGCCTCGTGGAAGACGCCGATCCCGCCGACGTGGTCGGGATGCGAGTGCGTGATCAGGATCGCGGAGACCGGCCGGCCGGTCTGGCGGATCCGCGCGAGTGCCTTCCGTGCGTCGGACAGCGCGCGACCGGTGTCGACCACGACCAAGCCGCGCGGCGTACGCAGCCAGAACACGTTCACCGACCCCGGATTGGCGGAGGCATACCGGTCGACCGTCGAGGCCTCCGGTTGAGCCGTCGTATGCGCACAACCGGCCGCCGCCGCGGCGACCAGGCCGGCGAGCAGCACTCGGCGCGTACAGGACGCGTCGACCAACCGGCCTGGCGCGGGCTCGTTCATGCACTCTCCTCGTCTGGGTCCACAGCCGCCGTAGAGACTGCCAGCCGCGATCTCGCTGGATCAACGGGCGATCGCGGATCGCAGCGATAAGCGCGACTGATCGTCCAGCGGGTAGCGTGTCGGCGATGTGGGAGTCGATCGAGCTCCGGGAGATCCGCGTTTTCCTGGCCCTGGCACAGGAGCTGCATTTCACCCGCACCGCGCAGCGGCTGGGCCTGACCCAGGCGAGGGTCAGCCAGAGCCTGCGGCAGCTGGAGCGCAAGCTCGGCCGGCAGCTGGTGCGGCGTACCAGCCGGACGGTCGCGTTGACCGCCGACGGACAGCGGTTTCTCGGGCGGGTCACCGAGGCGTACGGTCAGCTGGCCGTCGTCCTGCGGGAAAGTGCGGACAACGCGGCCGAGCCGCACCGGCTGGTGCTCGGTGTTTTCGAGCCCTGCGCAGCCGGACCGCATCTGCTGGCGATCGTCGAGGAGTTCGAGCGGCGCCATCCGGACTGTGAGGCGATCGTCCGCGACATCCCGCACGCGGACGACCCGCTGGCGCGGCTGCGCGACGGTGACGTCGATCTGCTGGCGATCCGGCAGCCGTTGGACGAGGCCGACCTGGTCGTCGGCCCGGTCCTGACACGTGACGAGCGGGTGGTCGCGGTCGCGGCCAGTCATCCGCTGGCCACTCGCGACACGGTGTCCATCGAGGATGTCGCCGCCTATCCGGTGACCGACTGCGCGGGTGTGCCTCGGTCGGTGATGGAGGCTTTCGTGCCGCCGGTGACGCCGGCGGGCCGGCCGCTGAACCGGATCGACGCCAGCCCGGTCCGGCCGTACGAGGTCGCCGCGCTGGTGGCGTTGGGTAAGGTCGTCCATCCGACCGTACCGTCGTTCGACAGCTATTTCGGCGAGCCCGGCATCGTCTATCGCCGGATCGTCGACCTGCCCGCGCTCACCTCGGCGTTGATGTGGCCGCGGTCAAGGAAAAACCCGCGCAACGACCAGTTTGTCAGCGTCGCTCGGGACATCCTCGGTGAGCGGACGACTCCTCAGCGCGGGACAGGTGGAAAGACGTCGTCCGGGAGGCGTACGCCTGGTTCCAGACCGAGCGGATCGGTGCAGACGTGCCGTTTCCCGTCATAGCGAAGGTCGCGATCGACGTAGATGTTGACGTGTGCCAACCGGAATTCGTTGGTGTCGTTGGCATTCGCGGTGTGCGGCGTGTAGCCGTTGTGAAAGGTGACATCGCCGGCATGCAGCGGGATGGTCACGCGCGGCTGGTACGCCAGATCCGGCGCGGCGTCGAAAAGGTCGTGCGCGTCGGCGATGTCGATCGGCCGGATGTCGCGGCGCTCGTGTTGTCCTGGAATGAAAGTCATGCAGCCCCGCTCGACCGGTACGTCGACCAACGCGACCCAGGCCGAGAGCGAATGCCGGCAGCCCGCATGCGGCCAGTACGGCGCGTCCTGGTGAAACTCGGTCGGCGTGCGGTTGTGCGGCCGCTTGATCAGCAGCTGGTCGTGCCAGATCCGCAACGGAATGCCGGCCAACCCGGTGGCCAGCTCGGCGAGCCGGCGATGGAAAGTCAGCTCGCTGAGCACGTCGTCGCGCTGCCAGATGTTGACGATCTGCTTGAACATTTGGTTGTCCGGATCCAGCCCCCGCTCACGGTCGAAAGCCGCCCGCGCGGCATTTCGGAACCGGCCGGCTTCCTCCGGTGACAGCACGCCGGCGATGTGGACGAAACCGCCGGCGCGATATCGAGCGACGATCTTGTCGGTGAGCGGATTCATTGGTACATCGTCGATGCGTAGGCTCGCGGTGGCTAGGACACTTCTGGCCGGTGACTAGCACGATCCTGCTCCGTACACTTCGGCCATGAGCGTTCCGCGGATGCGCCGCACACAGGTGTTCGCGCGCGACGCGTATCCGCTGCACAGTGACCGGCGCCGGGTGGACCTGCCGGTGCCACCGCACGCGCACGATTTCTGTGAGGTGGCGGTGATCGTCTCGGGCCACGCGACTTATCGCACCAGGCACGGAAACCGCCGGGTCGGGCGCGGCGACGTGGTGGCCGTACGGCCGGGAAGCTGGCACGAATATCGCGCCGTCGCCGACCTGGACGTGCTCAACGTCTATCTCGGCCCGGAGCTGCTGGCCGCGGACGTGGCCTGGATACTCGACCATCCGCGACTGACCAACCTGCTTTTCGGCACCGGCGACATGCGGCTCAGGTTGTCGCCGGCGGCGACCGATCGGACCCGTTGCTGGTTGGAGCAGTTGGCGCTGTGCCGCACTCATCCGGAGGCAAACCAGTCACTGCAACTGCGCAGCCTGCTCGGCTGTGTCTTCGCCGAGTTCGCCGGCGCGGCTTCCGGCGCGTCACCAGCCGGTCGTACGGTCACGCCGGCCACGCGCACGGTTTTGCTTGCGATGGCACAGGATCCGGCGCGCGCCTGGACCGCCACCGAGCTTGCCGCGCTCGCCGGCGTCTCGTCCTCCCATCTGCAGCACCAGTTTGCCGGGCAGCTCGGGGTCAGTCCGTTCGGCTGGCTGGCCCAGTATCGGTCCGAGCAGATGGCCGTACGACTCGCCGCGACCGACGCACCGGTCGCCGAGATCGGCCGAGCGGTCGGCTGGCCCGATCCCAACTACGCCACACGCAGATTTCGCGCCACATATGGCATCCCGCCGACCGAATACCGGCGAAAATTCGCCTTCGCGACCGCGTTACCGGCCGGTTAGAGCGCGTACGCGCCGGCGCGGATGTCCTCCAGCAGGGTCGGACCGGTCGGCGTCCAGCCGAACAGCTCACGCGTACGCGCGCTGGAGGCGGCGATGTCCATGCCGAAAAAGTGGCCGATGAAGCCAAAGTGCGACTCGGCGTCCTGCGGAGCGACAGACGTCGTTGGTACGCCGAGGAAATCGCCGATCGCGGCGGCGATGTCACGCGTCGGGACGCCTTCCTCGGCGACGGCGTGCACGCGCGTGCCGGCCGGCGCTTTTTCCAGTGCCAGCCGGACCAAACGCGCCGCGTCGGAGCGGTGTACGGCGGCCCAGCGGTGCGAGCCGTCGCCGACCTGGCCGGCCGCTCCGCGGTCCTTCGCGACCTTCGTCAGCACGGAGACGAAGCCGTGGTCACCCATGCCGTGCACGCTCGGCGAGAACCGCAGCGCCACCGACCGTACGCCGAGGTCGGCGTAGTCGAGTGCGAGGTTTTCGCTGCCGCCGCGCATCGAGTCGACGCCGCGGAACGGCGACGGGTCGTCCTCGGTCAGCGGCCGGCCGAGGTCGCCGGCGGCCAGTCCAGAGGCGATCAGGAACGGCCGGTCGCTGCCTTTGAGCTCGTCGAGCATTCGTCGTACGGCGGCATGCTCGCTGCGGCCGGCGCCGGCGAAGTCGGAGAAGTCGTGTTTGAAAGCGAGGTGGATGACGGCGTCGGCCTCGGCGGTCGCGGCGGCCAGGCCGTCGAGGTCGTCCAGGTCGCCCCGGTGAGGCGTGGCGCCTTTGGCGGCCAGCGCGGCGGCCGCCTGGTCGGAGCGGGCGAGGCCGGCGACCTGGTGGCCGTTGGTGAGCAGCTCGTCGGTGACCGCTGAGCCGATCCAGCCGGAGGCTCCGGTGACGAATACGCGCATGACGAGGTCCTTTCCAAGCATGTCAGTGACTGACATCGACTCTAACACTCGATGTCAGCAACTGTCATCACTAGACTCGACCGCATGGGACGCTGGCAGCCGGACGCGCGGGGACGGCTGATCCGTGCCGCGATGGAGCTGTTCGCCGAGCGCGGCTATGACCGGACCACCGCCGGCGACATCGCCGAGCGCGCCGGCGTGACCGAGCGCACCTTCTTCCGGCACTTTCCGGACAAGCGCGAGGTGCTCTTCGACGGCTCGGCGACGCTGCAGAAGCTGGCGTACGAGCAGATCGTCCAGACGCCGGCCGACGCGTCACCGCTGGACGCCGCGCTGGCCGGCATGGTCGCCGCCGGCCGGCTGCTGGAGAGCCGGCCGCGTGACTTCGCGGTCAGCCGGGCCGCGCTGATCGCCGGCAACCCGAGCCTGCACGAGCGTGAGCTGCTCAAGCTCGCGGCGCTGGCCGCCACCACCGCCGACGCTCTGCGCGTACGCGGCGTCGCCGAACCGGCGGCCAGCCTCGCCGCTCACAGCGCGGTGACCGTCTTCGCCGTCGCGTTCGAGCGGTGGATCGCGGCCGACGACCCGCCGCACTACGCGACCTGCATCGCCGACGTGGCCGAGGCCTTACGCACGTTGACGTGACCGGTCGCATGGCCACCATGCTTGCGTTGAACGCACGCATGGTGGCCATGCGGCCGTACGAGCTGATCGTTACGATCCGACGGGGTCGACGGAGAGGACCGCGGTGACCGATCAGCAGGCTGCCCATGGCTCACGCGCGACGGACACGGTGCGGCTCGCGGTCGTCGTCGCGGCGCTCGGTGTGGTGTTCGGCGACATCGGCACGAGTCCGATCTACACACTGCAGACGGTGTTCAGTCCGGAAGATCCGCATCCCGTGCCGGTGAGCGTCGACAACGTGCTCGGCGTGGTGTCGCTGATCTTCTGGTCGGTGATGATCATCGTGACCGTCACCTACGTCCTGCTGGCCATGCGCGCCGACAACGACGGCGAGGGCGGCATCATGGCGCTGATCACCATGTTGCGCCGCTGGCGCGGGCAGCGCGGCCGGCGCGCGGCGTTGCTGCTGGCGGCGGTCGGTATTTTCGGCGCGTCGCTGTTTTTCGGCGACAGCATGATCACGCCGGCCATCTCGGTGCTGTCCGCGGTCGAGGGCGTCAAGGTCGTCCAACCGTCGCTGACCGAGTGGATCGTGCCGATCACCGCGGTGATCATCATCGTGCTTTTCCTCGTGCAGCGCCGAGGTACGGCCGTGGTCGGCCGGCTGTTCGGGCCGGTGATGATCCTCTGGTTCGTGACGATCGGCGCCTTCGGCATCGGTGGCATCGCCGGAAACCCGTCGATTCTGCGGGCCCTGTCGCCGACGTACGCGGTCGGTTTCCTGCTCGGCCACTTCGGCATCGCGTTTTTCGCACTGGCGACAGTCGCCCTGGCGGTCACCGGCGCCGAGGCGTTGTACGCCGACATGGGCCACTTCGGTCGCAAGGCGATCACCCGTGGCTGGCTGTTCCTGGTGTTGCCGGCCTGTACGTTGAGCTATTTCGGTCAGGGCGCGCTGATCCTGACCGACACGAAAAACCTCAGCGGCCCGTTTTTCCTGCTGGCGCCGGGATGGGCCCGCATCCCGCTGGTGTTCCTGGCGACCGCGGCGACGGTGATCGCCTCGCAGGCCGTCATCACGGGCGCGTACTCGGTCGCCTCGCAGGCCGCGCAGCTCGGCTATCTGCCGCGACTGCGGATCGCGCACACGTCCGAGTCGACGATCGGCCAGATCTACGTGCCGTGGATCAACTGGCTGCTCCTGGTTTCGGTGCTGACACTGGTGTTCGCCTTCCGCAGCTCGGCGGCGCTGGCGTTCGCGTACGGCATGGCGGTGACCGGCACGATCACGATCACCACCACCCTGTTCCTGTTCATCGCCAGGGCGAGGTGGGGGACGCCGCGATGGCTGATCGGCGTCGGTGCCGCCGTCCTGGTCGGCCTCGACCTGCTTTTTGTCGCGGCCAACCTGACAAAACTCATCCATGGCGCCTGGCTGCCGTTGTTGATCGGCCTGACCGCCTTCACCGTGATGACCACCTGGCAGCGCGGCCGCGAGATCGTCACGAAGGCGCGAGCGCGCAAGGAAGGCGCTCTGCGCGAGTTCGTGGAGGATCTGCGCGCCAATCCGGCGATGACGCAGCGCGTCCCCGGCACCGCGGTGTTTCTCAACCGTGGCAAGGAAACCGCACCGCTGGCGTTGCGGGCCAACGTCGAACACAACCACGTACGCCACGAGCAGGTCGTGATCATGTCGATCGAGACCGAGCCGGTGCCGCGTGTGCCGGACGACCGGCGGATCGGCATCGACCACCTCGGCTATCACGACGACGGCATCATCCACGTCACGGCGCGTTTCGGCTACATGGACTCACCGGACGTGCCGGCCGCGCTGAGCCTGCTCGACCCGGCCGACACCGAGGGACCGCTCGACCTGGACAACGCCTCGTATTTCCTGTCGAAAATCGAGCTGGAGCGAGGACACAAGCCGACGATGGCGGCGTGGCGCAAACATCTTTTCATCGCCACGTCCTTCATCACCGCGGACGCGGCCGACTATTTCAACCTGCCACTGGATCGTACGGTCATCCTCGGCTCGCACATCGAGGTCTAGTTTCTTGCCGGAATGGCAAGAAAGTTGGCCGAAGCGCCGGCAGGCGACCGATGCTGCGACGCATGACGAGCACAGCGCAGGAATACTGGGACGACTTCTACCGCGAGCCGCCGGCGTGGAGCGGCGAGCCAAACCCGTTGCTCGTACGCGAAACCGCGGATCTGGCGCCAGGCGGTGCGCTCGATCTGGGCTGCGGCGAAGGTGGCGACGCGATCTGGCTGGCGGGGCAGGGATGGCGGGTCACCGCTGTCGACGTGTCCGAGACCGTGTTGCGCCGCGCGGCCGTACGCGCTGCCGGCGCCGACATCGACTGGCAGCGACACGACTTGTCGCGGTCGTTTCCAGCCGGGTCGTACGACCTGGTGTCGGCGCAGTTCCTCCACTCGCCGGTCGCCGCCGACGGCGAACGCGACGACATTCTGCGCGGTGCCGCGAAAGCCGTGGCGCCGGGCGGACGGCTGCTGGTCGCCGGCCACGCCGGATGGCCGTCCTGGCTGGAAAACCCGCCTTTCGACTACCACTTTCCGACCACTGCCGAGGTTCTCGCGCTCATTCCGGGCGATTGGCAGGTCGAAACAGACGAAACGATCGTGCGGGAGCTGACCGGTCCGGACGGACGACAAGGCACCCGCAAGGACAACGTGTTGCGTGTGCGTCATCGGGTCCGCGCCCGAAGGTGAGCGCGTTCGCCTTGTGGACCAAAGAGAATCAGCACCTCCACCGGGGCCGCGGAGGCCGGTCCGAGCCAGTGCGGCACCTGCGTGTCGAATTCCGCCGCCTCACCAGGAGCCAACTCGACGTCCTGGTCACCGAGGACGAGCCGGAGCCGGCCGCTGAGCACGTACAGCCACTCGAAACCGGCGTGTGTCCGCGGCTCCGGCGTCGCGTCGTGCAGGTGGCCGGGGATGATCATCTTGACCGCGCGCAGACCACCGGCGCGCTCGCTCAGCGGAATGTGCGTCATGCCGTGCCGGTGGACCGGACGCATGTGCACGCGCGGATCGCCGGTCGCTGGCGCGCCGACCAGCTCGTCGAGCGCCACGGCGTACGCGCGCGCCAGTGGCAGCAGCAGCTCCAGCGTCGGCCGCCGCTGGCCGCTTTCCAGGCGGGACAAGGTGCTTTCCGAGATGCCGGTGGTGGTGGCCAGCTCGGCCAGCGTACGACCGCGCCGGCGACGCAGCGTCCGCAGCCGCGGGCCCACCGCCGCCAGCACCTCGTCAAGCTCGTCGCTCATGCAGAAGAAACGTACGCCGCAGTGCCTGGCGGAGAAAATCCGTCTCGGCCGCCGCGTCGAAGTCGTCGTCACTACAGTGCAAATAGAGGCCATCGACGACGGTGACGATCCACTTGGCGATCCGCCGCGCCGGTGTCGTCGCGTCGATCAGCCGTTTTTCCTGCAACCGCTCGACAATCCTGGTCGCCAGTGTCAGCACGACGGCCTCCTGCTCGGCGAGGAGGGCCGCCAGCCCGGCGTCGGCGCTGACGCGTTCCAGGATCGCGACCGCCATGCCGGCCGTACGCGGATCGTCGAAATCCTCGCAAAGAACGTCGACCAGCCGCCAAAAAGCGCCCAGCGGGTCGGCCGTGTCGATCGCCTCGACCTGCTCGCGCTGGTGGTGGCAGCCTTCCTCGACGATCGCGCGGAAGATCGCGGCCTTGTCGGCGAAATAGTGGAACAGCGCGCCGGAGCTGACGCCGGTCGCGCGCCGCAGGTCCGCGACCGTGCAGTTGGCATAGCCGTTCTCCGCGAACGCGTCGACGGCACCTTCGCGGATCTGCCGCACACGCGCGGCGTGCTTCTGCGGGTCAACCGTACGCATCGACGCCCTTTCCTAGAACACGCATTCTGCTAATGTAACGCGCATGCTCCGCAAAGTCGCGCTGTCCGTCGGTTTGTTCCTGCTCGCGCCGTATGTCGGCGAGTTCCTGCTCGGCAACCAACCGATCACCGCGTTCCCGTCGATGCTGTTGCTCGCGCCGATGTACGGCGCCGGTGCGCTACTCGTCCGGGAGGTCGGCCGGCGTGCGGCCGCCGGGTGGCCGGCGATGGTGCTGCTGGCGGCCGCATATGCGCTGACCGAGGAGGGCGTCATCGACCAGATGCTGTTCAATCCCGGCTATCTCGGGCTGGACAGTTTTGCCGAGTATGCGCCGATTCCGGGCCTCGGCCTGAGCATGACGCTCACGCAGGCGTCACTGGCGCTGCACACTGTGTGGAGCATCTGCGTGCCGATCGCGATCGTCGAGGCTTTCGACCGCGAGGAGCCGCGTCCCTGGCTCGGCAGGGTCGGCCTGACGGTGACGGCCGCCATCTTCGTGCTCGGCTCGATCCTGCTGACCTGGATGCAATACGAACAGTTCCAGTTTTTCGCGAGTCCACTGCAACTCGGGGTCATGGCGGTCGCGATCGCCGGCCTGATCGCGGCCGCGTCGTACGTCGGCCGGCGTCCGGTCACCGTGGATTCTCGTGTGCCGGCGCCAAAACCGTGGAAAGCCGCGGCGGCCGCCTTCGGACTGGCCAGTTTCTACTGGCTGGTCGACACGACGGGTCCGGCGGTCGCCGGTCCGTGGGTCGTGGTCGGTGGATGTGTCGTCGTGGCGGCCGGTTGCGCGTATGTGTTGGTCCGGTTCTCACGGCGTGTTGGCTGGGGTCGCGCGCATCGCCTCGCGGTCGCCGGCGGCCTGCTGCTCACGTACGTGTGGCTCGGCTTCGTCAACTCCGCCTCGCTCGACGTGTCGCGCGCGACCGCGTTGATCGGCAACGTCGTCTTCGGTGCCGGAGCCATCGTCATTCTGGTGCTGGCCGGTCAGCGATCGAGAGCCGGGTGAGCCGGCGGATCCGGCGCGGATCGCGGTCAGCACACCGAAAGCGATGATCGCGGCAAACCCGATCAGCAGGTAGTGCGCGGAGTCCACAAGGGACGGTGCGCCGAGATTGACCAGCAGTCCGGCCAAAGCCGTGCCGAAGCCGTTGGTGATCAGCATGACCGTGTTGATGCCGGCCGCCGCTTTTTCGCCTTCCGTCTTGTCGGAGGACGCGCTCATCACCGCGACCGTCAGGTGCGGAAACGCGATGCCGATGCCGGCGCCGCTCACCATCAATGCCACGACCCACAGAGCGATGATGGCGGCGCCTGGACCGGTCGACTGCAGCGAAGCGTACGCGGCGAGACCGACCGTGAGCAGCGCCGGACCGGCGATCTGGAGGCCGCGTACCAGCCGCGGACTCGTGGCGTTGGATGACACCAGCTGCGAGATCGACCAGCCGAAAGACAGTGCGGCGCCGAGAAAACCGGCGGCCAGCGGCGGCAGGCCGCCGAGATCCTGGCCGAACAGCGGGATGAAGGTCTCGGTGCCGATGCCGAGCGAGAGGAACGCGACCGTCAGATAGATCCACTTCAGGTCCGACCGGGGTGCGTACGTCGTGGCCGGCAGCACGCGAGCGGCGGATTTCCGCTCGTACGCGACGAAAACAGCGACCGGCACGAGTGCGACGGCGATGCCGGCGACCGTCAACGGACCCGGCGGCACGACACTGGCCACGCTGACGACACCGACCGCGACGGTCAGGAGCCCAAGCGACACAACGGGAATCCGGCCGGAAGCGTCCGACGAGCGCTCGCCGGCCGGCAGCGTACGAAAAGCCAGGGCGATCGCGGCGGCCGCGGTGACCGCGAGCAGGACGAAGGCGAGCCGCCACGCGCCGAACTGTGCGAACAGGCCGCCAACCGCCGGACCGGCGAGGTTGCCGACACCCCACATCGCCGAGGCGAGCGCCGCGGCTCGAGCCCACAGCCGCGCCGGCAGTGCCGACCGGATCACGGCGTAACCGAGACCGGCCATCAGACCGCCGCCGAGGCCCTGTACGACGCGGCCGGCCAGCAGCGCCTCCATCGCCGGACTGACCGCGGCGACCGCGGATCCGAGCGCGAACAGGCCAAAGCCGACCGCGTACGCGCCGCGCGCGCCGAGCCGCGCCAGCACGCGGCTGACCAGGATCGCCGACACCACCGAGGCGAGCAGGAAAACCGTCATCGTCCACGCGTAGAACCGGGCGCCGCCGATGTCGGCGATCGCGGTCGGCAGCAGGCTCGTCGTCAGGTAGACGTTGCTGGCCTCCAGCAACACGCCACCGGCCAGGACGGTCGCCGTGCCGAGATATCGCGAGCCCAGCAGCTCACCCCAGGTGCCTTTCTCTGTCATGCGGCAACGATAAAATCTCAGGTGAGCTTGAGGTCAACCGCGAGGAGAAGTGGTGCCCAAACTGAGTCCGACACAACTGCTGCCGATCGGTGAGGTCTCGCGGCGGACCGGTGTCGCCGTCTCCGCGCTGCACTATTACGAGCAGCTGGGCCTGATCTCCTCGCAGCGTACGTCCGGCAACCAGCGTCGCTTCGCCAGGCACATGATGCGCCGGATTTCGCTGATCCGGGTGGCGAAACGGCTCGGCATCCCGCTGGAGTCGGTCCGCGCCGCCCTCGCCGGCCTGCCGGCCGACCGCAAGCCGACGATGCGCGAATGGCAGCGCATCTCGCAAAAATGGGATGCCGAGCTGGAGGCGCGCAAACGCGCGATCGAGCAGCTGCAGCAGGAGCTCACCGGCTGCATCGGCTGCGGTTGCCTGTCGATGAGCAAGTGCCGGCTGCTCAACCTCGACGACAAGCTAGGCGCGGTGGGGCCTGGCGCGCGCCGGTTGGACGACCTCAGCGGCGAAGCAGACCGTAGGACCCGGCGCCGATCAGCTCCAGCGACACCTGCGGCCGCCTCGCGCTGATGTTGTCCTCCGGCGCCATGTCCGGTTTGATGTCTTGTCAAACAAGTATTACGCAGATTGCGTCGCCTCCCCTGCATTGTCAGCCACACCAGCACCACCCTCGCCGCCACTCGATGTTCGCATGGCCCCCATGCGTGCGTCAGACGCACGTAATGCGTCCCTACCACCAAAACACAAACCGGCAAGGCGGACATTTAGCGTTACAGCACAATCGTTGGCATCCAGACCGACGGGTTGCTTCCAACACGTGACCGAGCAAGCCCGGAAGACCCGACCCCGCACGAAACCGCCGCCCGCGCCCCTATGCACACCGATTGGCGTTCCCGCGCCCCCTCCCTTGAGGTCGCTCGCCGCGCAGGCGAAAAACCCAACCACCCACTCACCGCAACAACCAGAAAACCCAACCACTCACCCACCGCAACAGACAAGAGCTGCACCCCGCCAGCGGCCCAACAAATAAGAGACCCCCAACCACCATGAGTGGCCCAGCAAACAAGAGCCGCACCCCACCTGCGGCAACAACCACGTCGCACTCACCAACCCACAGGCCGCGCCTACCCTTCCGACAATAACCCCAAAAACACCCTTTCGCAGTGAGCCTTCGCCGGGAGTTCACCGGGGTTTTGGCGGCGAATGGCCGGCGCGCGCCCGAGGCCACGCGTACCCTGTCGGCTGGTCATATGCAGGTCTTGCTACGTAGGGGGTCCGTCATCGCCGCCACCACCCGCTCCAGGTTCGCGCGCTGGGAGCTGATCGCCGCCACCGCGGTCGCGGTCACCGTCGCCTCGGTCGCCGTCGTCGCCGCACGGCCGGCCGACGCGGTGCAGATCTCCGGCGCCACCACGCTCTCGGACAAGGTCTCGGTCAACTGGGACGGCGACCGCGCCAGCTGGCGTACGACCGACCTGCACCTGATCGCCTGGAACGACTTCCACGGCAACCTCGAGCCGGCCAACATGACCGTCTACAACAAGTTCGCCGGCGGCGCCGCGTATCTGGCGAAGATGGTCAAGGACAAGCAGCGCAAGTACGGCGCGCGGCAGGCCACCGTGCTGGCCGGCGACGACATCGGCGCGAGCCCGCTGGCCAACGGGCTGTTCCACGAGGAGCCGGCGATCATCGCCGACAACTTCATGAAGGTCGACTTCTCCTCGGTCGGCAACCACGAGTTCGACAAAGGGCGTGTCGAGCTGCTGCGCATGCAGAACGGCGGCTGCAACCCGGCCGGCTGCAACGGCGCGCCGTACGCGCTGCCGCCGCGCCATCCCGGCCAGAAGCCGCGGACGACCGACACCTATCCCGGCGCCGATTTCCAGTATCTGGCCGCCAACGTCATCGACGAGAAGACCGGCAAGACGCTGTTTCCGGCGTACGGCATCAAGCGCTTCCGCTCGAGCATCGGCCTGCCGATCTCGGTGGGCTTCATCGGCGAGGTCCTCAAGGCCACGCCGACGATCGTGACACCGAGCGGTGTCGCCGGCCTGACGTTCACCGACGAGGCGGACGCGGCCAACAAGGCGGCGCGTGAGCTCGCCAAGCGTGGCGTGAAGATCCCGGTGCTGGTCATCCACCAGGGTGGCGCGCAGACCGGACCGGTCATCACGCCGGGCGGCTGCGCCGGCAACCTGGCCGGCAGCGACATCGAGGCGATCGCCAAGCGGCTCGACCCGTCGATCAAGATCATCGTCTCTGGCCACACGCACAACGAATATCGCTGCACGATCACCACCAACGGTGTCACGCGGCTGATCACCAGCGCCGCGTCGTACGGCCGGATCCTGAGCGACCTCACGCTGAAGGTCAACAACTTCACCGGCCAGCTCGTGTCGGCCGACGCCACCAACACGATCGTCGAAAACGCGCTGAACACCCCCGGCGCCGGGGTCGTACGGCAGGACGACCCGTCCAAGGCCGACCCGCAGATGGCCGCCATCGTGAAGCAGTACGTCGACGCGTCGGCGCCGCTGGCCAACCGGGTGATCGGCAAGATCCAGGGTGATCTCAACCGGACGCTCAGCCCGCTCGGCGAGTCGACCATGGGTGACGTGATCGCCGACGCGCAGCTGGCCGCCACCGCGGCCGCCGACAAGGGTGCCGCCAAGGTCGCCTTCATGAACCCCGGCGGCGTACGCGCCGACCTGCAGGCCGGCAACGTCACGTACGGCCAGGCCTTCACCGTGCAGCCGTTCGGCAACAGCCTGGTCACCAAGACGATGACCGGCGCGATGATCCGCCGGCTGCTGGAACAGCAGTTCGTCGGCTGCGGCGGCCAGATCACCCAGCGCGTGCTGCAGCCGTCGGCCTCGATCACCTTCCAGGCCAAGCCGGCCGCCGCCAACTGCGCCGACAAGATCGGCGAGATCAAGGTCAACGGGGCCACGCTGCAGCCGACCGACAGCCTTCGCGTCACGATGAACAGCTTCCTGGCCACCGGCGGCGACGGCTTCACCGTCTTCAACGAGGGCACCGAAGCGCTCGGTGGCGCGCAGGACATCGACGCGCTCGCCGACTACCTCACCGCCGCCGGCGCGACCGGCGTCCCCGTACCCACCCTCACCCGTATCACCGCTTTCTAGGGGAAAGTCCGCATGGCCACCATGCGTGCGACCAACGCACGCATGGTGGCCATGCGGACGACCGGGGATATCCTTTACGGGCTGTCTCCAGGAGAGAAGAGGGCCGATGCGTCCATACAGTCGTCGTGATGTCCTGCGCGCCGGTGGCGCGCTGACCCTGGCCGGCATGCTCGCCGCCTGCGGCTCCAACACCGGCCGGTCCGGCGGCTCGGCGGTCAGCCAGTGGTATCACCAGTACGGCGAGAAAGGCACGCAGCAGGCCGCGGAGAAGTTCGCCAGGGCCTACACCAAGGCGACTGTCAACGTGACGTGGACGCCCGGCGACTACGACCAGAAGCTCGCCACCGGCCTGCTTTCCAGCAATGGCCCGGACGTCTTCGAAGGCGGCGTGACCGTCGACAAGATCCGCGCCAACCAGATCGTGCCGCTGGACGACATCTTCGACGCGGTCAAGAGCGACTTCACCGCGGCCGCCATCGAGGAGAACATCTTCGAAGGCAAGATGTACGCGATCCCGATGATCCTGGACATGCAGGTGCTCTTCTATCGCAAGAGCCTGCTGCAGAAGGCCGGCGTGCAGCCGCCGAAGACGATCCCCGAGCTGGTGGAGGCGGCGGCCAAGCTGACCACCAAGCAGGTCAAGGGCCTGTTCCTCGGCAACTTCAGCCGTACCAACGCCAACACGGTCGTCTCGCCGCTGTCCATCTGGGCCTCCGGCGGCGACCTGATCACCAAGGACCACAAGGCCGGCTTCAACACGCCGGGCGTCGCGCAGACGCTCACCGCGCTGCGGCAGCTTTTCACCAGCGGCCACCTGCTGCTCGGCGCGCCGACCGACTGGTCCGACCCGTCCGCGTTCAACCAGGGCCTCACCGCGATGCAGTGGTCCGGCATCTGGGCCATTCCCGCGGTGAAACAGACCTTCGGCGACGACTTCGGCGTGTTGCCATGGCCGTCGCAGGCCGCCGGCGGCACGCCGTCGGTGCCGATCGGCACCTGGGGCGCGATGGTCAACGCGAAGAGCAAGAACCTCGAGGCGGCCAAGGCGTACGTGAAATGGCTGTGGATCGACCAGAAGCAGTATCAGGAAGAATGGGCCACCAGCTACGGTTTCCACATCCCGGTGCGCAACAGCATCCTGGACAAGGCCGCCGCGATGAAGACACCGATCGGCGCCGACGTGGCAAACTTCAGCAAGCAATACGCCAAAACCTCGTCGCCGGCCGCCTGGACGCCGAAAATGGACACCGCGTACGGTGACCTGATCACCAACGTCATCCAGAACGGCGCCAATCCCGCCGCCGAGCTGGCCAAGGCCGAGAAAGCCGTCAACACCGAGCTGAAAACGCTCTTCCCGTAGTGCTCGTCGTCGGCGCCGCGATCCTCCGCGACGGCCGTGTCCTTGCCGCGCAACGGAAAACTCCGGCGCGGTGGGAGTTTCCCGGCGGCAAGGTGGAGCCGGGGGAGGAGCCGGTCGCGGCGCTGGTGCGCGAATGCGAGGAGGAGCTCGGCGTACGCATCGACGTACACGACCCCCTGGCCGACGACGTGCCGCTGCCTGGTGACCGTGGGGTTCTGTCGGTGTTCGCGGCCACGATCGTGTCGGGCGAGCCGGTCGCGCGTGAGCACGCGGAGCTGCGCTGGCTGGCCGCCGGCGATCTGGACTCGGTGAACTGGATGCCGGCCGACATCCCGTTCGTCGCCGCGCTGCGCGGTCTGCTGGCGGCCTGACCGTACCCTGGACATTGCCCCAAACGACCTGGTCGAGCCGTCGATCGCGCTGTTAGCGTCGGTGTCATGCGGCAGATGCGTACGCGCGGCGGGTCCGAGCCGCGGCCGGCCCGGCCTGCACCGACCCCGTCAGAGGAAGCGCGGGCCGCGGCGCTGCTGCGGTTGCAGCGGGCCGCCGGAAACGCCGCCACCGCCGCCTTGCTGGCGAAGCCGGTCATCCAACGCGACCTGGACGACGAGGCCGCGCTGGCAGCGGTCGGCACGCTGCCGGCGCACGTGCTGTCCGGTGGTGGCGGCCACGCCCTGTCCAGCGACGCCGAACGCCGCGAGTTTCTGCGTGCCGGCAAGGAATGGTTTGGCTCGTACGAGGCGACGCTGGAACATTTCCGCGGCATCGAGCAGACCACCGCGCCGGGCCAGCCGTACATGCACCGCAACGCCAAGGAACGGCTGGAGGCGGCGATCGCGACGCTCTCGGGCCCTGCGCCGACGACCACGGTCGCGTTTTCGTTTCGCAACCAGTTCACCGCCAAGACCAAGTACAGCTCGGGGTCGATGCACACGATCGGCTATGCGATCGACTACGACGCGTACAACATGGTGCGGGTCGGCAGCAACGCCACCGCCGAGCTGCTGCGGCTGGCCGGCGGCAACGGTCCGGCCAACGCCCAGCTGGGCGCGTACGAGACCAGGCGGCCGCTGCTGGAGAAGGCCGGCGACGCGACGGCGGCTGGCGAGGAACCGTCGCCAGAAGCCAACGCGATGTTCGACCAGATCCGGTCGGAGTCGCAGCGGCTTTCCGAGTCGTCGCAGGCATTCCAGGCGAGCTTGGGGTCTGCCAGGGACGAGTTCTTGGAGCTGCGTACGCGGTATTTCGAGACCAGGGACCCGGCCGAGAAAGCCACGATCCTGGCCAAGATCCCGGCGCTGATCAAGCCGTGGACCGAGGCCATCAGCGCCGAGGAACAGCGCGTACGCGACCTGGCGGCGGCGGCCGGCCTGGACCCGGCGGCGCTGCCGGACAAGAAGACGATGCCTGCTCGCATCGCCGCCGTACAACGCGCCAAAACCGAGGCGACCGCCGCGCTGAAGGCCGCCAAAGGCGTGGAACCGAAGGAAAACGCCGCCGTCTGGAGGAAGCTGGCCGGCTGGGAGAAGACGCTCGGCCTCGATGGAGCCGGCACCTTCGCCGAGCGTGCCGGAAAGGTCGTCGCGGAGGCGCCGCTGCGGGTGGCCGTACTGACGCCCCTGCTCGGCGGTCACGAGATCCTGGCCAACCTGACGACCCTGCGCGGCCGGCTCGCCGACCCGCATTTCCTTTTCGGCAACCCGAAACCGCAAAAGAAGCCCAAGAGGGGCCAGACGCCGGCCCGGCCGACCACGGACAGGGTGGTCAGCGACCCGTCGGCGGCGCAGCTGCTGGAAAGCGGCTATTTCAGTCCGAAGGACCCGGCCAGAGGCCACGAGCAGTTCAACGCCGAGTTCATGGTGGCGATGGCCAGACACGGCTTCGATCTCGGCATGGCGTGGACTGGCGAGACCACCGACTCGATGCACTTCGAGCTCATCCGCGCCCAGGGCACGTAGGGTCGCTCAGCTCGCCGGAAAGTCCGCATGGCCCCCATGCGTGCGTCCAGCTTGAGTCTTAACCCTGTTTGGCTCTGGCGGTCTTTGGGGCTGTGTCTGTTTTGCGGTTGTTGAGTGGGGTGTGTCGTGGGGGTGTTGGGTGATCCTGGTGGGCGGCCTGGTCGGGTCGGATGGTTTTGGTGCGCTGGCTGGGGGCCTGGGTTGCGATGGCGTGAGCTGTCGCGGCGGACCAGTATGGGACGCAGCGACTTCCACGCCGCCGCGATCCAGGCGCTCGTCAGGAGTCTCTGTGAACGTCCAGCGGCGGCTAGGGCCGTGCTGGTGTGACTGCTGTGGCCAATCATGCGGGTGAGACGGCCTGACCGGGTAATACTTGGTTAACAAGACATCAAACCGGGCAATTGGCACCCTGGACATTGAGCTCGGCCTGGCGAGCAGTCACAACAGCATTACTGGCCTCGGCAGTCACACCCACCACGGGGATCGACATCAGGTCGGGACCGACCGAAGCCAGGTGGCGACGCCGTGATGATGTGAGCACGTGCCCCTGCGATGCTGCGAATACGAGTACGTGCCGTCACGGCAGATCGCGGTCGGACCGGATGTCGAACTGCCGCGCTGCCCGCCACTGCTGGACGAACCGCTGGAATGAGTCGAGCCGGAGCCATGGCCAGTGCTTCGGCTGGTGCTCTTGCCAGCACTGGGTTTCCTGCTCGGCGCCGACGTCGCACGGTGAGTCGGCGAAGGAGACGGCGAGGCCGATGGAGATGGAGATGGTGGATCGGCAGGCGCCGGTGCACTGCTCGTCGGCGGCGGCGCCGGTGGCGGGTCGGCCGGAGCGCATCCGGCTGCGCCGAGCGCCAGCAGACCGGCCAAAGTAGCGGTCGCCAGAGTTGGCGGGGAAAACAGATGGGACATGGTGATCGCCTCCGAAGACAAGCCGCGTGAGCTTGTTCGGAGTGTGCGCGAGCGACCGGTCGTGGATGGACGAATCCGGTCGCCGCTGACCGGCCGGCGGTAAGGTCCGCCGGCCTGTCCGCGATGTCTCGACGATCAGTCAGCCACACTGAGGTCCAAAGGCCGCATGGCCCCCATGCGTGCGTCCAGCGCACGCATGGGGGCCATGCGACCAAAACCGCCTACGCGCCGGCGCGTTTGAAGATCTTGCTGCCGAGCCACACCAGCGGGTCGTACTTGCGGTCCACGACCCGTTCCTTCATCGGGATGATGGCGTTGTCGGTGATGTGGATGCCCTCCGGACACACCTCGGTGCAGCACTTGGTGATGTTGCAATAGCCGAGGCCCTGCGTCTCCTGCGCGAACTCCTTGCGGTCCTCGGCGGCGTCGAGCGGATGCATGTCCAGCTCGGCGGCGCGGATGAACAGCCGGGGGCCGGAGAACGCCGGCTTGTTCTCGTCGTGGTCGCGTACGACGTGGCAGGTGTTCTGGCACAGGAAGCACTCGATGCACTTGCGGAACTCCTGCGACCGCTCCACGTCGACCTGCTGCATCCGGTAGTCACCGGGCTTCACGTCCGCCGGCGGCTGGAACGCCGGCATTTCCAACGCCTTCTGGTAGTTGAAGGACACGTCGGTGACCAGGTCGCGTACGACCGGGAAGGTACGCAGCGGCGTGACGGTGATCGTCTCGTCCTCGGCGAAGGTGTTCATCCGCGTCATGCACATCAGCCGCGGCCGGCCGTTGACCTCGGCGCTGCACGAGCCGCACTTGCCGGCCTTGCAGTTCCACCGTACGGCCAGGTCCGGCGCCTGTGTCGCCTGCAGCCGGTGGATCACGTCCAGGACGACTTCGCCCTCGTTGACCTCGACGGTGAAGTCCTTGAGCTCGCCGCCGTCGTCGTCACCGCGCCAGACGCGGAGCTTGGCGTCGTATCCCATCTACTGACTCCTCTCGGCGGGCTCGGCCTTGGCGCGCGAGCCGCCGTCCCGGTGGCGGGTGAGTTCCTCGTCGGTCATGTACTTGTGCAGCTCGTCGATCTCGAACAGGTCCAGCAGCCGGGTCGGCATCTCCGGGATGTCCTGCTTGCGCACCTGTACGCCGCCGTCCTCCAGCGAGCAGACCAGGTTGACCTTGCGCCACACCGGATCCATCTTCGGGAAGTCGTCGCGCGTGTGACCGCCGCGGCTCTCCTCGCGCATCAGCGCGGCCTTCGCGGCGCATTCGCAGACCAGCAGCATGTTGCGCAGGTCGAGGGCGAGGTGCCAGCTCGGGTTGTAGACCCGTCCGCCGGTCGCGGACACGTTCTTGCCCCTGGCGCGCAGGTCGTCGAGCCGCTTCAGCGCTTCCTGCAGCTCGCTGGCCGTACGGATCAGGCCGACCAGGTCGTGCATGCTCTGCGACAGCTCGGCCTGCAGCGCGAACGGGTTTTCCCCCTGTCCGCGGGTAAAGGGCTCCAGCGCCTCGGTGATCGCACTGTCCACATCGGACTGTGCGACCGCCGGCCGGTCGCCGAGCTTGTCGACGTAGTCGGCCGCGCCGACACCGGCGCGGCGGCCGAACACCAGCAGGTCGGACAGCGAGTTTCCGCCCAGCCGGTTGGATCCGTGCATGCCGCCGGACACCTCACCGGCCGCGAACAGGCCCTCGATGGTGCCGCGCGCTGCCTGGCTGTCCGGGTCGACCTCGACGCCACCCATCACGTAGTGACAGGTCGGGCCGATCTCCATCGGCTCGGCGGTGATGTCGACGTCGGCCAGCTCCTTGAACTGGTGATACATCGACGGCAGCCGCTTGCGGATGTACTCGGGCGTACGCCGCGACGCGATGTCGAGGAAGACACCGCCGTGTGGTGACCCGCGGCCCGCCTTGATCTCGGCGTTGATCGCGCGCGCGACCTCGTCGCGCGGCAGCAGCTCCGGTGGGCGCCGGTTGTTGTCCGGGTCCTCGTACCAGCGGTCGCCTTCTTCTTCCGTCGTGGCGTACTGCTTTTTGAAGACGTCCGGGATGTAGTCGAACATGAAGCGCTTGCCTTCGGAGTTACGCAGCACCCCGCCGTCACCGCGCACCGACTCGGTGACCAGGATGCCGCGTACGGACGGCGGCCAGACCATGCCGGTCGGGTGGAACTGGATGCACTCCATGTTGATCAGCGTCGCGCCGGCCAGCAGCGCCATCGCGTGGCCGTCACCGGTGTATTCCCACGAGTTGCTGGTGACCTTGAACGACTTGCCGATGCCGCCGGCGGCGAGGATCACCGCGGGAGCGTCCAGGCAGAAGAACTCGCCGGTCTGCCGCTTGTAGCCGAAGACGCCGGAGATTTTGTTGCCGTCAGTGAGAAGCCGCGTGATCGTGGACTCGGCGAAAACCCGGATGTGCGACTCGTACGACCCGTGGTCGCGCTTGTCCTCCTGCTGCAGCGAGACGATTTTCTGCTGCATCGTGCGGATAAGCTCCAGGCCGGTGCGGTCACCGACGTGCGCCAGTCGCGGATATTCGTGTCCGCCGAAGTTGCGCTGGCTGATCTTTCCTTCCTTCGTACGGTCGAAAAGCGCGCCGTAGGTCTCCAGCTCCCAGATCCGGTCGGGCGCCTCTTTCGCGTGCAGCTCGGCCATCCGCCAGTGGTTGAGAAACTTGCCGCCGCGCATCGTGTCGCGGAAGTGCACTTCCCAGTTGTCGTTGGGATTCACGTTTCCCATGGCGGCGGCCGCGCCGCCTTCGGCCATCACCGTGTGCGCCTTGCCGAACAGCGACTTACACACGATCGCGACGCGTTTTCCGGCCTGGCGGGCGGCGATGGCGGCGCTCAGGCCGGCGCCGCCGGCACCGACCACCACCACGTCGTACGACAGGCGCTCAATGTCCTCGCTGTTAGGTGAGCTCATCGGTCCCCCCGCCTTAGTTGAAGAAACGCAGATCAGAGATGACGTGCGCGGACACCAGGCCGATGTAGGCGTCGGTCAGTGCCAGCGTCCCCAGCGTGATCCAGGCCAGCGCCATGTGCCGCTCGTTGAGCTTGGACACCTGCTGCCAGAGCCAGTAACGCACCGGATGCTTGGAAAAGTGCTTGAGCCGGCCGCCGACCAGGCTCCGGCAGGAGTGGCAGGAGGCGGTGTAGGCCCACAGCAGGATGACGTTGACCAGCAGGATGACGTTGCCCAGGCCGAAGCCGAAACCGCCGGTCTTGCCGTGGAAGGCGACGATCGCGTCGTACGTGTTCAGAAGCGCGATCAGGCCGGCCGCGTAGAAGAAATAGCGGTGCACGTTCTGGAAGATCAGCGGAAAACGCGTCTCGCCGCTGTATTTCTTGTGCGGCTCGGACACCGCGCAGGCCGGCGGCGAGAGCCAGAACGAGCGGTAGTACGCCTTGCGGTAGTAATAGCAGGTGAGCCGGAATCCCAGCAGGAACGGCAAAGTGATGATCGCGAACGGGATCAGCGGCGGAAACGCCGGCAGCCACTGGCCCAGGTGGCTGGCCTCGGGGATGCACGAGGCGCTGATGCACGGCGACGCGAACGGCGTCAGGTAGTGGTATTCCGGGACCCAGTAGAACTGCTGGGTGGCCGTACGGACGACCGCGTAGAGGACCCAGGCGACCAGGCCGACGACGGTGATCAGCGGCGACAGCCACCACCGGTCGGTGCGTAGCGTGCGACCGGGGATGGTCGCTCGCTTACGCGCGATGTCCCGTACTGCTGCGGGTGCGCTCACCGCATCCCTCCAAGACTGGTTTGACCGAACGTCAGCATTGGCAACTTAAACCCGTATTGCCAGCGCCGCAGAGGCGGGGGCTGGCAGCGAGTGTTAGGTAAGCCTTACCTTGTGCGTGCGGGAAAAGTCGCAACGAGCTGGCCCGCTCCAGAGTTCCCGTACGTACCACAAGCGGTCACGGTACGCCGGGGTGCGACGGTTTGAAAAAGCGATCGTTTCTCTCGTGATGATAACCTGAGGCTATTATGCAGTTGCAGTACCTCACGTATTTCGTCGCGGTGGCCGAAACGCGCCATTTCACCCGGGCCGCCGAGCGGGTCAACGTGTCCCAACCGGCCCTTTCCAAGCAGATCGCCACCCTGGAACGCGAGCTCGGTGCCGAGCTGTTCAGCCGGGCTAGGGGAAATATCACTCTCACCGCGGCCGGCGAGGCGCTGCTGCCGCTGGCCCGGCGGATCCTCGCCGACGTGGACACGGCCACCCGCGAGGTGCAGGAGCTGGCGCAGTTGCGGCGCGGACGCGTACGCCTCGGCGCGACACCGAGCGTGTGTACGGGCCTGCTGCCGACCGTGTTGCGCGACTTTCACCGCAGCTATCCCGGCATCCAGCTGCTGGTGCAGGAGACCGGGTCCGGCGACCTGGTGCGTGAGCTGTCCGCCGGCTCGCTGGATGTGGCGCTGGTGATCCCGTCCGCCGGCACGGCCGCCGACGAGCGCGCTCTGGTCGTGACGCCGGTGCTGGTCGAGGAGCTGATCGTGGCGTCCTCGTTCGCCGTGCCGGCGCCGGCCGCGCGCGGCGATGGCCTGCGGTTGCCTGATCTGGACGGTGTGCCGCTGGTGATGTTCCGGCACGGCTATGACCTGCGGACATACACGATGACCGCGTGTCACCGAGCCGGCTTCGAGCCGACCATCGCCATCGAAGGCGGCGAGATGGACGCGGTGCTCGGCTTCGTCGCGGCGGGCCTTGGCGCCGCGGTCGTGCCGGCGACCGTGGTCGCGCATCGCACCGACCTGCGGGTCACGCCGTTCGCGCCGCCGGGTCCGTCGCGGGTGGTGGCGCTTGCGCACCGCCGGGACGTACGCCTGCCGCGTGCCGCCGCCGAGCTGCGGTCGACCCTGTTGTCCTATTTGGACACCGAGGCGGCGGCCGGCACGCTGCCACCGCGTACCCGCCGCTACACCGATTCCTCCGCGGGGTGAGGCGGGTCTGCTCTGATATGACCGTGGACTTCGAGGCTGAGGTGGAGCCGTACCGGCGCGAGCTGTTGGCGCACTGCTATCGGATGCTCGGCTCGGTGGCTGATGCCGAGGACCTGGTGCAGGAGACCTATCTGCGCGCGTGGAAGGCGTACGAGCGGTTCGAGGGGCGATCGTCGGTGCGGACCTGGCTCTATCGGATCGCCACCAACGCCTGCCTGACCGCATTGCGGAGCCGTGAGCGGCGCGTGCTGCCGTCCGGCCTCGGTGGTCCGGCCGACGATCCGTACGCGACACCGGAGCCGGCCGACGCGTCGTGGCTGGAGCCGATGCCGGACGCGCTGGTCGAGGACCCGGCGGCGATCGTGGCGACGCGCGACAGCATGCGGCTGGCGCTGATCGCGAGCCTGCAGTATCTGCCGCCGCGCCAACGCGCGGTGCTGCTGCTGCGCGACGTGCTGGCGATCCCCGCCGCGGAGGTCGCGGTGATGCTCGACATGACTGTCGCCGCGGTCAAGAGTGCGTTGCAACGCGCGCGTTCGAGCTTGGAGGAGGCGTCGCCCGAGCGAGTCGTCGAGCCTTCCGACGCGTCGGCTCGTGCGCTGCTGGCCACTTACATGGAGGCCTTCGAGAAGGCCGATCCGGCCACCCTGGAGAAGGCGCTGCGCGCTGACCTGGTCCTGGAGGTCACCCCGTCGCGTACGTGGTTTGCCGGCATGTCCGTCTGCATGCCGTACTTCACCGACCGCGTCCTGCTCTCTCCGGACGCCTGCCGCATGCTGCCGGTGCGCGCCAACGGCCAACCGGCGGCGGCCGCGTACTACCTCGGCCCCGACGGCCTGCGCCACGCCTACGGCATCGCGGTGCTGACCGTGTCACCGGACGGCATCTCACGTATCACCGTCTTCGGCGACGCCGCGTTGTTCGCCCACTTCGGCCTGCCGGCGATCTATCCCGGCCGCTGATTTACCCGCTACGGCGCGAAACTGTCGTACCCCCGTGCCAATCTTGGCCCCCACCCAGATCTGGGCGGGGGGTGGGTGAGAGGCCTTTCGCCTTGACGAAAATTTGCGTCATGGTGAGCCTCTCGACCCACCCCCCACCCGACCACTGGGTGGGGGCAACTTTGGTCGAGGGGTACGACAGTTTCGGCGACCCCTCGGCGTGTCGAGGGGGTTGCGGCTTCTGTTTGTTGTGTGGGCGTCTTCCTGTTGGTGCGGTGGGGAGTGCGTTTGCTGGTTGTCGCGGTGGGTGGGTGGTTGCGTCTCCTGTTTGTTGCGGTGAGCGGGTGGTTGGGTCTTCATGTTTGTTGCGGCGGGTGGTTGGTTGGTTTTTTCGCCTGCGCGGCGGGCGCTCCTGCGCGGAGGGCGACCTCAAGGGAGGGGGCGCGTGGATGCCAATCGGTGTGCAGAGTGGTGCGGGCAGCGGTTCGCGGCGGCTGGGTTTTCTGAGCAAGCCAGCCCTCGTTTTGGGAGCAACCCGTCGGGCTGGACGCCACCACAGCCTCTGTAGCGCTAAATGCCCGGCTTGTCGGTTTGTCTTTTGGTAGTAGGGAGGCCTTACGTGCGTCTGACGCACGTATGGGGGCCTTGCGAACATCGAGTGGCGGTCGGGGTGGTGCTGGTGTGACTGCCGTGGCTGACAATACGGGTGAGGCGACCGGATGCGTAATACTTGGTTAACAAGACATCAAACTAGGACATTCAGCGGCCGTCGACTCGTCCAAGGGCAAGGCGGTAAGTCAGCCGGAGCTGTCGCCGGTGAAGTTCCAGGATGCAAGGCGCATCGGCGGCACCTCGATGCGGTTGATGCCGCCGCTGGGGTTGATGCCGACCGGCTGCGAGCCGATGCCGAGCAGGTTGCCGGGCGCCAGCGCGTCCGCGTACGACTGGGTGAAGCGCAGGTTGCTGACCGCGTCGGTCACCTGGCCGTCCTGGATCCGCCAGACGCCGTTGCGGGTCAGGCCGGTGCACACCAGCGTGCGCGGGTCGAGGATGCGGACATACCAGAAGTCGCTCACCAGCAGGCCGTCGGCGACCTCGAACACCAGGTCGTCGACGGTGCCGGCGGGACCAGCCGGCACGCGCAGGTGCATCGGCGCCGCGCCGAAGCGGTCGCCGCCGATCAGCGCGTGGCCGGTGCTGTCGGTGCCGGCCTCGGCGGCGGTACGCCGTGAGTGCACCGCAGCCGCCGTCACGCCGGCGTCGACCAGCGTCATCCGGCGTTTGACCGTGCCGTCGGCGTCGAACGGCAGGCCGACCGCCTCCTCCGACACCGGGTCGTCGAGCAGCGTTAGCGACGGGTCGAACTGCTCCTCGCCGACGCGTACGAACGACCGCCCGTCGGTCACGGCGCGCCCGTTGAAGCCGAAGAACCCGATGTATTGCAGCAGTTGCGCACCGGCGCTCGGCTCGATGACGACCGGATAGTGGCCTGGCGGCAGCGACACCGGACGTACGCTCGCGTGCGCCTTCGCCGCCGCGGTCGCGCCCAGCGCGGCCGGGTCGATGTCGGTCAGCCGTACGGCGGTCAGTTTCGCGACGCCGTCGGCGAAACTGCCGTCCTCGCGAGGTGCCCGCGCGATGCCGTCCACAGTGGACTCGCTGAACGCCGCGCTCACCTCGTGGCCGGCGGTGTTCAGGTAGGTCCGGGCGACCGCGCTGGTCTGGCAATAGCCGGCGGCCGGCAGACCGTCGGCGCCGTCGATGAACGCGCGGACCATGTCGGCGCGTACGGCCGGCGCCGCATAGCCGGTCTCCTCGTCGAAGTTTCCGCTGTGCTCCAGCTTCCCCGACGAGGTGAGTCCCGGCCAGCCCGGATCCGGCGGCAGCACCTGGCAGGCCGCGACGGCCCGCTCGGCCAGCGCGCTGACCGGCGCGTCGTCGCCGGACACCGTCTGGCTGGCCGACGCCGTACGACCGTTGACGTGCACCCGCAACGACAGCTCGGTGCCGGTCTCGGAGACGTTCTGGTGGATGACCGAGTTGGCGAACCGCGTCAGCGCCTGGGTCGTCGTGGTGACCGAGACGTCGGCCTCGGCGCCCGGCGCGATCGCCCGCACCTCGGCCAGGATCCGCTCGGCCAGCACCGCGTCGGTGGTCATCCGGTCACCCCCACCCGCACTCCGGTGAACCGCGCCGGCACAGCCGGATGGCCGGTGTGGCCGATCTGGCTCGGCTGGCCCTTGCCGCAGTTGGGCGTGCCCCAGAAGATCCACTCGTCGCGGCCGCCGAGCATGTCCATCGATCCCCAGAACTTCGGCGAAATCCCGGTGTAGGTGGGGTTGCGCAGCATCCGGCCGCGCCTGCCGTTCTTGATCTCGTAACCGATCTCGCAGCCGAACTGGAAGTTGAGCCGGCGGTCGTCGATCGACCAGGACCGGTTGGTGTCCATGTACACCCCGTCGTCGGTGGCCGCGATCATCTCCTCCAGCGTCGACTCGCCCGGCAGCAGGCCGACGTTGGTCATCCGTACCATCGGCAGCCGGCCATAGCCGTCCGAGCGCACCGCGCCGGCGTAGTCCAGGCCGGCGACCGACGCGGAGTCGCGGCCGGCGAGTACGCCGGTCCAGACACCGTCGCGGACGATGTCCACCGGAGTCGCCGGCGTGCCCTCGTCGTCGTAGCCGAAGGAGCCGAGTGCGCCGGGCAGCGTCGCGTCGGCGGTGATGGTCATCAGATCGGAGCCGAAGCGCAGGCTGCCGAGCTTGGCCAGGTCGAGCCAGGAGGTGCCGGCGTAGGCCGCCTCCCAGCCGAGGATCCGGTCCAGCTCGACCGCGTGGCCGACCGACTCGTGGATCTGCAGCGCCATCTGCTCGGAGCCGAGGATCAGCGTGGTCTCGCCGGACGGACAGGCCGGCGCGGTGAGCAGCGCGCGTGACTCATCGGCGATCCGTGCGGCGTTGCCAGGCAGGTCGAGCCGCTCCACCTGTTCCCAGCCGGCGGTGCCGAACTGGCCGCGTACGCTCGGATACGACCGGCGCTGTGTCTCGGTCTCGCCGACGCTGGTCGCGCTCATGCCGGCGCCGCACTCGACGATCCGCTGGTGGATCCGGTGTCCCTCGCTGGAGACGAACCACTTGTCGGTCGACCAGATGTCGTACGAGGACTCCGCGATGGTCGCGCCGTGCTCGCGCATCGTGGTCGTCACGCCGGTCAGCAGGTCGGCTTTCTCGGTCAGCGACACGGTCAGCGGGTCGCGCTCGT
This sequence comes from Fodinicola acaciae, assembly GCF_010993745.1. Taxonomy (NCBI): domain Bacteria; kingdom Bacillati; phylum Actinomycetota; class Actinomycetes; order Mycobacteriales; genus Fodinicola; species Fodinicola acaciae. The sequence continues at coordinate 878,925 of NZ_WOTN01000003.1, read as the reverse complement.
ACGCGTTGGACCAACTGTCGACGACCGGTGCGAGGCCGAGCAGGTTGACCGCCGAGCCCGGCACCTGCGCGCTGGCCGCCGCGATCGCGGTGGCCTGTGTGCCGGTGGCGCGCGCCTCGGCGTCGGTCGGGTCAGGCATCGCGGCGAAACCCCAGGACGAGCCGACCAGTGCGCGGATGCCGAGGCCGGTCGACTCGTCCTGGACCAGCGCCTCGACGACGCCGTCGCGCGCCGACATCGACTCCGTCCGCCGGTGCATCAGCCGTGCGTCGGCATAGCGCGCACCGGCGTCCAGCGCCGCCTGTACGGCCGCGGCGGCCACGTCGAACTCGTGCCGCGCATGAGAACCTGCGGTCACCTGTCTCCCCTCGCTGCACCCGTACCCGGACAGTACGTCACCCCACCGACCGTTCCGCCGAGGCAGGAGAGATGCGCAAACACCAGGCTGACGGCGGCCAACCGGGCCGCGTTGGGCCGGCACCAATCGGTACGAGCCGTATTGTGCTCGTCACTCTCCGCCGCATGCGGCCAACGCATAGCCTGCCGGTCGACAACTGTCCGGTGTGCCGCCTTTCGACGGATTGGCCGCATGGCCACCATGCGTCCAACGCACGCATGGTGGCCATGCGGACGTCGAGCGCAACCTGCCGGCGGCCTGGCGCGTGCTCGTCCCGTAAGACCTGACACAGACGCGCGAGACACCGACCGAAAGCACCCCGTGGACACCTTTTACAGCGTTGAAATCCGGGTCGCGACGGCATGACCTACGTCGTCGCGATCCCGCCGAACCAAAGCGGGTCCAGCGTCGTCACAGTGTCGCCGGGACACACGGGGGCACGCGGAGGTGACGGGGTGGCCGAAGCGGTCGCGTCCTCGTCGGCCGAGGCCGAGCAGGAGCTGGACTTCGACGACTTCTACGCGGCCAACTTCCGCCCGGTCGCGGTGCAGCTGTACGCGTACTTCGGCGACATGGGTGACGCGCACGACGTGACGCAGGAGGCGTTCACCCGTGCCTGGCAGCGCTGGTCGACGGTCCGCGGCTACGGCAACCCGGTCGCCTGGGTCCGTACGGTCGCCTGGCGGCTGGCGATCAGCCGCTGGCGGCGCGTCAAAACGGCGATGCGCCACCTGGCCAGCCAGCGTGAGGAGCACGAGCCGGCGGTCGACGGTCTGCGGGTCGACCTGGTACGCGCGTTGCGTACGCTGCCGGACAACCAGCGCAAGGCGGTCGTGCAGCACTACCTCGGCGGCATGTCGGTGGCCGAGATCGCCGGCGACAGCGGCGTGGCCGAAGGCACCGTCAAGTCGTGGCTGTCCCGTGCGCGTACGGCGTTGGCGCAGGAGCTGACCGAGCGGGAGGGGGTGGCCGATGCCTGACCCCGACCTTGACGAGCTGTTCGGCGAGCTGCGCGAGAGCGCGCTGCCGCAGATCGAGCCGCCTGGCCAGGACGCCGTCCGCCGGACCGTACGCCGCCGGCGCATGAGGCAGCGCCTGGTCGCCGCGGTCGTCGTCGCACTCATGGCCGGCGGCATCGCCGGTGTCCTGTCGTACTTCCGCACCGCCGAGAACACGGTCATATCGACCGCGACACCGAGTCCTTCCCTGTCGCCGTCGCCGTCGCCGAGTCCCACGCCGTCGCCGAGCGTTTCGGCGTCGCGGTCGACCGTGGTCGACTGGCCGAACGCGACGTACGACCTGCCGGCGCTGTCGCCGTGTCCGGCCCGCGGCGGCGTGAAGTTCAGCGCCGGTGAGGCCAGCAGAGGATCGACCAGCTGGAAACTCAACGGCGGCACGGGGTTCATCGGGCCGTACGTGGCGGACATCAACGGCGACGGCGTCAAGGACGCGCTGCTGCGGCTGGACTGCACCAGCGGCAGCGGCGGCGGGTCGTCGTTCAACGTGGTCGCCGCGATCGTGCACGGCGACGGCACGACGAGCGTCTACAAGGTGGCCGGCACCACCTCGTACAACGGCGAGACGATCAAGTCGGCGCGGCTGTCCGGCGGGTACGTCGTCGTGCAGATCACCAATCCGTTGGCCAACAACACGCGTACGCTGCGCTATCGGTGGAACGGCGACGGGTTCAGCGCGACCGCCAGCTCCAGCATCCGCGACGTGAACTGGGCCAACGTGACGCTGTCGCTCGGCAAGATGTCGGTCTGCCCGGCCAAGCGGGTGACGTTCACCGACTACCAGGCCGGCGACCTGAAGTCGGCTGCCTGGCAGCTGGACGCGCAGATCGCTTTCGGCGACCTGAACAGTGACGGCCGCGACGATGCGCTGGTCGCCGTCTACTGCCAGCAGCAGCGGCCGAACGAGACGTTCAGCCAGCCGGACGTGCTCGCGTACGGCCTGACCGACGACGGCCGGCTGACGCTGCTCAGCGGCGTCTACAGTTTCGGCGCCGGCGGGATCAACAACCTGTCGGTGAGCGGCGGCGTGGCGGTGGTCAACTTCAACAGCACCACGTTCCGCTTCAAGTGGAACGGCTCACGCTTCGTCCAGCAGTAGACGCGAGTCACCAGGTGATGGGCAGGGCGGCGAGGCCGCCGGTGACGGTGGCCGTACGCAGCCGCAGCTCCTCGACCGGCACGGCCAGGCGCAGCGTCGGAAAGCGGGTCAGCAGCACCGAGAAGACCTCCTGCAGCTCGATACGCGCGAGGCTCGCGCCGATGCAGAAGTGCGGGCCGTGGCCGAAGGACAGGTGCGGCACGCTCGAGCGCCGCCGGATGTCGAAGGTGTCCGGGTCGTCGAAGGCGGCCGCGTCGCGGTTGGCGATGCCGGCCGGGATGAGGACGAGGTCGCCGGCCGCGATCGTCACGTCGCCGAGCTCGATGTCCTCGCGTGCGTAGCGCGACAGCACTCCGCCGTTGCTCTCGGTCGAGGTGAAGCGCAGGATCTCCTCGACCGCGCCGGGCAACAGGGCCGGATCCTCGCGCAGCGCGGCCGCCTGCTCCGGGTTGCTGAGCAGGAAGACCGTGCCCATGTCGATCCGCGTCATCGTCGTCTCGTGACCGGCGAAGAGCAGTCCGACACCGAGCCGCGCGACGAGCTGGGGGCTCAGGCTGTCGGCGGCGACCAGGTCGCTGATCACGTCGTCGGCCGGCTCGGAGCGCTTACGGTCGGCCAGCGCCGTCATGTAGGCGGTGAACTCCGCCGACGCGGCCTCCGCCAGGTCACCGTCGACCATGTTGGCCATGTCCGTGGACCAGGTGCGGAAGCGCTCGCGGTCCTCGTACGGCACGCCGAGCAGCTCGCAGATCACCAGCGCCGGCAACGGAAAGGACAGATGCCGATGCAGGTCGGCCGATGGACCGTCGGCCGCCATCCGGTCGAGCAGGTCGGTGATGATGCCGCCGATCCGCGGCCGCAGCGCGTTCATCCGCCGCGCCGAGAACGCCGGCGTGAGCAGCCGGCGCATCGCGGTGTGGTTGCGCTCCTCACCGTCGAAGTCGCCGGACGGCCGGCCGAGCACCTGCGACTCGTTCATCCGCGCCGCCTTATCCGGCTCGCGGTGCGCGCGTCCGAGCCGCGGGTCGTCGAAGAGCGCCTTCACGTCGTCGTAGCGGGTCGGCATCCAGGCGACGTCGCCGGCGTACGTGCGCACCTTGGTGATCGCGCGGTCGGCGAGCAGCTGGCGAAAGCGCGGCGGGATCCGCAGGACGGTGTCGGCCGGTGGGAACGGCAGCTTGGGGAGATCCTGTGTGGTGGTCATCGGCTCACCAGGTGACCGGCAGTGCCTGCAGGCCGCCGGTGAGCGTGTTCGTACGCAGCTGCAGCTCCTCCACCGGCACCGCCAGCCGCAGCGACGGGAAGCGCGTCAGCAGCTGGGCGAAGACCTCCTGCAGCTCGATGCGCGCCAGGCTGGCGCCGATGCAGAAGTGCGCGCCGTGGCCGAAGGCCAGGTGCGGCGTACCACCTTTGCGGGTGATGTCGAAGGTGTCCGGGTCGTCGAAGGCCGACTCGTCGTGGTTGGCGACGCCGGGTGGCAGCAGCACGGCCTCGCCGGCCTTGATCGTGATGCCGCCGATCTCGATGTCGGCGTGCGCGTACCGCGGGATGCCGCCACCGCCACCACCGGCACCGCTGAGCCGGAGGATCTCCTCGACCGCGGTCGGCAGCAGGCTCGCGTCCGAGCGCAGCCGCGCGGCCTGGTCGGGGTTGCTGAGCAGCAGCGTCGTACCCATGTCGATGCGGGTCATCGTCGTCTCGTGGCCGGCGAAGAGCAGGCCGACGCTGAGCGCCGCGGTCTCCTCGACACCGACCTGCCACTCGTCCTCGGCGCGGATCAGGTCGCTGATCACGTCCTCGCCGAGGTCGTCGCGCTTGCGGCCGATCAGCTCGACCATGTAGCCGTAGAACTCGGCCAGCGCGGCCTGCGCCAGCTGCTCGTCGAGCAGGTTGGACACCTCGCCGGACCACTTGCGGAACCGCTCGCGGTCCTCGTACGGCACGCCGAGCAGCTCGCAGATCACCAGCACCGGCAGCGGGAAGCTCAGGCTCTCGTGCAGGTTGGCCGGCGGGCCGGCCGCGGCCATCCGCTCCAGCAGGTCGCTGACCAGGCCTTTGACCCGCGGCCGCAGGCCGTTCATGCGGCGCGCGGAGAAGGCCGGGGTGAGCAGCCGGCGCATCCTGGTGTGGTCGCGCTGCTCGGTCTCGTAGTCGCCGGACGCGCCGCCGAGCACCGCCGACGCGGAGATCTTGGCCGCCTTCTCCGGCTCCGGATGCGACCGGCCCAGCCGCGGGTCGGCGAACAGCGCCTTGACGTCGTCGTAGCGCGTGGCGATCCAGGCGACGTCGCCCAACGTCGTACGGACCTTGGTGATCCTGCGGTCGGCAAGCAACTGCCGATATGCCGGCGGCACGTCGAGTACGGTCGCGCCAGGTGTGAACGGAAGCTGCGGAAGCGGTTCAGTCGTAGTCACCGAAGTGGCGTCCTTCCCAGGTTGACGACGATCCCACGTTAGGCCGGCAACCGTCCGTCTTCATCAACTCCTGGGTGGATCTGCGCTCAATGCACTTTTGGGCCCCCAGTTACCCGCTACGGCGCGAAACTGTCGTACCCCTGTGGCAATTTTGGCCCCCACCCAGATCGGGTGGGGGGCGGGTTCGCGTTGGAAACTTACGTAAGTTAGAAGTTGATCTTGATCGTACGGCGCGTCGGCGCCGCGCAGCACCCCGTGGCCGCCTCACCTGAGTCGTCAGCCACAGGAGTCACATTGGTAACACTCCCGATGCAAGCAAGGCCTCCTTGCGTGCGCTGGATGCAGGCAAGGGGGCCTTGCGACCATCACTCAAACCGACAAGACGGGCATTTAGCGCTACAGCGGCAACTTCGCGGTGACGTGTGCCCTGACTCGTGGCTGACGAGGCAATTTTTTCGCAATTGCTTGCAACCTCTCAGACCCACCCCCCACCCCGTTAGGGAGGGGGACATCTACTCATACAGGTACGACAGTTTCGCGCTGTAGCACCTATTTAGCGGGCGTGGCGGCCGGCGATCTCGTTGATGGTGCCGGCGAGGGCCACGTCCTTGGTGGTGACGCCGCCCTCGGAGTGGGTCGAGAGGGTGAAGTGCAGCGTGCGCCAGCGGATGTCGATGTCGGGGTGGTGGTCGGCCGCCTCGGCCGCCTCCGCGACGGCGTCGACGATCCGGATGGCGGTCGGGAAGTCGGCCGCCTCCACCGTCCGCCGGATCGCCGAGCCGTCGCCTTCCCAGCCGGTGAGTCCGGCCAGTGCCGTGGTGAGTTCCGGGTCACTGAGCAATGCCATGAAGCATGGCTACCAGGCAACCGGAAGCTCCCGCAAACCGGCGGTGATCGTCCCGGTCCGCGGCCGCAGCTCACTCACCGGTACGGCCAGCCGCAGCGACGGGAATCGCCGCAACAGCAACGAAAAAACCTCCTGCAGCTCGATACGCGCCAGACTGGCGCCGATGCAGAAATGTGCGCCGTGGCCGAAGGCCAGGTGCGGGGTGCCGGCCGCGCGGGTGATGTCGAAGCGGTCCGGCTCGGCGAAGACGCGCTCGTCGCGGCTGGACACGTCGGTGTTGAGGACGACGCCGTCGCCGGCCCTGATCGTCACGCCGCCGATCTCGATGTCCTCGTGCGCATAGCGCGGTACGCCGGTCTGGCCACCCATCGTCATCCGCAGGATCTCCTCGACGGCACCCCGCACCAGCGACTCGTCCGCGCGCAGCGCCGCCATCTGGTCGGGGTTGCTCAGCAGCAGCACCGTGCCCAGATCGATCCGCGTCATCGTCGTCTCGTGGCCGGCGAACAGCAGCGCGACCGACAGGCGGGTGATCTCGTCGATGCCGAAATGCCACTGCTCGTCGGCGGCGATCAGGTCGCTGATCACGTCCTCGGCCGGCTCCGCGCGCTTGACCTCGACCAGTTGGCGCATGTACGCGGCGAACTCCACGTACGCCTCGACGGCCAGGTTCACGTCGGTGAGGCTGGCCATTTTCGTCGACCAGGTACGAAACCGCGCGCGCTCGCCGGCCGGCACGCCGAGCAGCTCGCAGATCACCAGCACCGGCAACGTGAAGGCCAGCCGCTCGTGCAGGTCGGCCGGTGGTCCCTCGGCCTCGATCTGGTCCAGCAGCTCGTTGGCGAGGCCGCGTACGCGTGGTCGCAACGCGGTCATCCGGCGCGCCGAAAACGACGGCGTCAGCACTCTGCGCAACCGCGTGTGCTCCTGTTTTTCGGTGTCATAGCTGCCTTCCGGGCCGCCGAGAAACACCGAGCCGGTGAACCGCGGCGCATTCTCCGGCTCCGGATGCGACCGGCCGAGCCGCGGGTCGGCGAGCAGCGCGCGTACGTCCGCATAGCGGGTGGCCAGCCAGACCTCGTCGCCGACGGCCGACCGGATCCGGGTGATCGGCCGCTCGTCGCGCAGCAGGCGGAGATAGTCCGGCGGCACCTGCAGGATGTGGTCCTGCTGGAACGGCAGCTGGGGCAGGCTCTCGGCAGTCGTCACTATCCGTGTCCTTTCGAATACGTTAATTGTCGTAACGATATGCCGACGGGCGTACGCACCTCAACGAACCGACCGAAAACCGTACGCATGTGACGTGTCGCCGGTCACCACGGCGGTGACCACTGTCGAGGCCGCGTACGCCGTTCCTATGATTGATCTGAATTGCGTCGCCAGTCGACGCGCTGACGATCCGGCTGGTTCACCATCCGTAGACTCAGTCCGGCCATCATCCATTGCGGTCCCCTCCACCAGGAACGAGAAAACCCATGCCAACTCGTGATGACCTGCGCAATGTCGCGATCATCGCGCACGTCGACCACGGCAAGACGACGCTGGTCGACGCGATGCTCTGGCAGTCCGGCGCGTTCCGCGCCGGCTCCGCGGTCGACGACCGGGTGATGGACTCGATGGACCTGGAGCGGGAAAAGGGCATCACGATCCTGGCCAAGAACACCGCGGTCAGACACGGCGACCTGACGCTCAACATCGTCGACACGCCTGGCCACGCCGACTTCGGCGGTGAGGTCGAGCGCGCGCTGTCCATGGTCGACGGCGTGCTGCTGCTGGTCGACGCCAGCGAGGGCCCGCTGCCGCAGACCCGGTTCGTGCTGCGCAAGACGCTGGCCAAGAAGCTGCCGGTGATCCTGGTGATCAACAAGGTCGACCGGCCGGACGCGCGGATCGCCGAGGTCGTCGACGAGACGTACGAGCTGTTCCTGGACCTGGACGCGGACGAGTCGCAGATCGACTTCCCGATCGTCTACTGCCACGCCAAGGCCGGCAAGGCCTCGCTCGACCGGCCGGCCGACGGCCAGAGCCCCGACTCGCCCGACCTCGAGCCGCTCTTCGACGTCATCAAGAAGACCGTGCCGCCGCCAGCGTACGACGACAACGCGCCGCTGCAGGCGCACGTCACCAACCTCGACTCCTCGCCGTATCTGGGCCGCCTGGCGCTGTGCCGCATCCACAACGGCAGCATCCGCAAGGGCCAGCAGGCCGCCTGGTGCCGCACGGACGGGTCGGTGCAGCGGGTCAAGATCACCGAGCTGCTGATGACCGAGGCGCTCGACCGCGTACAGGTGGACAGCGCCGGTCCCGGTGACCTGATCGCCATCGCCGGCATCCCGGAGATCACCATCGGCGAGACCATCGCCGACCCGGAGGACCCGCGTCCGCTGCCGGTGATCACCGTCGACGAGCCGTCGATCTCGATGACGATCGGCACGAACTCGGCGCCGCTGGCCGGCCAGTCCGGCGACAAGCTCACCGCGCGGCTGGTCAAGAACCGGCTCGACGCGGAGCTGATCGGCAACGTGTCGGTGCGCGTACTGGAGACCGAGCGGCCGGACACCTGGGAGGTGCAGGGCCGCGGCGAGCTGCAGCTGGCCATCCTGGTGGAGATCATGCGCCGTGAGGGTTTCGAGCTGACGGTCGGAAAACCGCAGGTCGTCACGCGTACGATCGACGGCGTCGTGCACGAGCCGGTGGAGCGGCTGACCATCGACGCACCGGAGGAATACCTCGGCGTGCTGACCCAGCTGATGGCGCTGCGCAAGTCGCGGCTGGAGCAGATGATCAACCACGGCACCGGCTGGATCCGGATGGAATACAAGGTGCCCGCGCGTGGCCTGATCGGCTTCCGCACCGAGTTCCTCACCGAGACGCGCGGCACCGGCCTGATGCACCACGTCTTCGACGGCTACGAGCCGTGGGTCGGTGAGCTGCGGACCCGGCCGACCGGCTCGCTGGTCGCCGACCGGCGCGGCCCGACCACCGGCTTCGCGCTGGCCAACCTGCAGGAACGCGGCACGATGTTCGTCGGACCCGGCACCGAGGTGTACGAAGGCATGATCGTCGGGGAGAACTCCCGCCAGGACGACATGGATGTCAACCCCACCAAGGAAAAGAAGCTGACCAACATGCGGCAGTCCTCCGGTGACGTGCTGGTGCCGCTGATCCCGCACCGCGTGCTTTCGCTGGAACAGGCGCTGGAGTTCTGCCGCGAGGACGAGTGCGTCGAGGTCACGCCCGCCGCCGTACGCATCCGCAAGGTCGTGCTTTCCCAGCAGGACCGGGAAAAGCTGCGCAGTCGCCGCAACCGCCCGCCGCGATAGTCCGCATGGCCACCATGCGTGCGTTCGACGCACGCATGGTGGCCATGCGGACTTTCAGCGCGACAGCAGGGTAACGATGTCCTCGGCGGTCCACGCGCCGCGTACGCCGCTGAGCGCCACCAGATAGCTGGCGGCCCTCCCGGCGTCCCAGCCGTGCGCCTCGACCAGGCCGCGGCCGATCATCCGCAGGTACGCCGGCGCCGGCCTGCGACCGTCCACATCGGACATCGACCACGGCGCGGTGAACGTCAGCATCGGATGACCGGCCATCGCGCCGACCTGCACCAGGGTCTCGTAGCGGCCGTCGCCCAACCGCTGCCGCCCGGTGTCCAGCACCTCGGTCAGGTCGAGGTCGCCGTCCGGCTCGCGGCGCATCTCCTGCGCGACCACATCGGCGAACTGTCCGGCGCTGATCAGATACGCGCGAGCCGCGGCGGTGGTCGTCACCGACGTGTCCAGGAAGGCGATGCCGCCGGTCCAGGTCGGCGACTCACAGGCGAAGTACACCGCACCGGCCAGCCACGCCGGCTCGGTACGCGCCGGCGGCGTACGGTCGCGGCAGCCCGGATAGACGCGTCGCGCACCGTCCGGCCGTCCGCCGTACAGATAGCAGCCGAAACGCGCGGAATTCAGATTCGAGCCGTAGCTCACGTACCACAGCAGCATGGTGCTCAAGATCGTAGATTCTGTCCGCATCCGGCCGGACAACCGATCCACACGTGACCGTTCTGTCCGTAGTCTCGCCGCCATGAGCTCTTCGCCGCCGGGTCCGGCGGACTCTCCGGAACGGCCGGAAACCGGGCCGGTGGTGCGTCCGGTGGTGCCGGCGGATCCGGCCGGACTGCCGCACTGGCCGGCGCCTCCGCAACCGGTGGACGACGCCGCCGACCAGCAGACGCAGCCGGTCGTCATCCCGGTCGTGCCAGACGTCGAGTTGCCGCCGCCGTCGCCGGTGGAGCCGGCCGAGCCGCCGGTCGACCCGGACGCCGGCCGGCTCACCGCCGACCGGATCAGCCAGGTCGTACGCGGGCGCCAGACGATCCTGCGGACACTCTCGCTGACCGTCGAGCCCGGTCACCTGGTCGCCATCATCGGTCCCAGCGGCGCCGGCAAGACCGTGTTGCTGGAGACGCTGGCCGGCCTGCGTACGCCGAGCACCGGCTCGGTGCACCGCGCCGGCGGCGTGGGGTCGCTCGGCTTCGTGCCGCAGGACGACATCATCCACCGCGAGCTGCCGCTCGGCCGGGTGCTGCGATACGCGGCGCGGCTGCGGCTGCCGGCCGACGCCGACGTCGACGCCGCGGTGGCCGACGTGCTGACCGTGTTGCGGTTGACCGAACGCGAGAAGGTACGCGTCGGCCGGCTCAGCGGTGGTGAGCGCAAACGCGCCAGCATCGCGGTGGAGTTGCTTGCCAAACCACGCTTCTTCTTCCTCGACGAGCCGACCTCCGGCCTGGATCCGGCCACCTCGGCCGAGGTGATGCGCGCGTTGCGGCGGATCGCCGACAGCGGCTGTACGGTCGTGTTGACCAGCCATCATCCGCCGGACGTCGACGTGTGCGACGAGGTCGTCGTGGTCGCCGCCGGCGGTGGCCTCGCCTTCACCGGCGATCCGATGAAGGCGCGCGAGTTTTTCGACACGCCAACGGTCGCCGGCATCTACACCAGGCTCGACGAGCACAACCGCGACTACTGGCTGCGCCGCTTCGCCGACGAGCGGGCCAGCAAGACCGACCTGTTCGCCATTCCGGCGCTGCCGGTTTCCGCGCCACCAGGCGAAAAACGGGCCGTACCGGCAATTCCGTCAGCATCGCCGACGGTTCAGCCGCCGGTCGCGCCACTGCGGCAGTGGACGCTGCTGACGACGCGATCGCTGGACATCCTGGCGCACAACCGGCTGACGTTGTCGATCGTGCTCGGGTCGCCGGTGGCGATCCTGCTGATGTTTCTGATGCTCTTCAAGTCCGGAGCGTTCGATCCGGCGACGCCGAGCCCGAACACCTCGGCGATGATCCTGTTCTGGATCGCCTTCGGCGGTTTCTTCTTCGGCCTGACGTACGGCCTGCTGCAAATCTGCTCGGAGTTTCCGATTTTCTTCAGGGAAAAGTTCGCCGGTGTCGGCATCTGGCCTTATGTGCTCTCCAAACTCGCCGCGCTACTGCCGTTGCTGGTCCTGGTCGACGCATTGCTGCTGGTCGTGCTGCGACTGACCGACCGGTTGCCGAAAGGCGGTTTCGGCCAGCTGGCTGAGCTTTTCCTGACGTTGCTGCTGGCATCGGTGTGCGCGATGGCGCTCGGGCTGCTGGCGTCCGCGGCGGTCACCGAGCCCGGCCAGGCCACGTTGATGCTGCCGATGCTGTGTTTCCCGCAGGTGCTTTTCGGCGGCGCCTTCCTGCCGGTGCCGGTGATGGCCGACGTCGGCCGGTGGCTCAGCTATCTGATGTCCAACCGGTGGGCCTTCGAGGCGCTCGGCCACACCGCCGGCGTGGAAGAGCTGTGGCGTAACGGAAAGTCGCCGCTCGGACCGCCGCTGTTGGCCTCGTACGAGGACACCTTCTCCTCGCCGGCGTGGGTCGACTGGCTGATCGTATCCGGGATGACGCTGGTGTTTCTCGGTGCCTGCTGGCTGGTGCTGCGCACGAAGGCGGCGCGGCGCGGGTCCAGACCGGCGCGATGACGGAGTTTTCGGTCGCCTATCCGGAATACGCGGCGACCGACGCGCTCGATCGGTTGCGGGCGACCGAATATCGCCACCTGGACGCGGACGGCGGCGTCTATCTCGACTACACCGGCGCGGGAGTCGCCGCCGAGTCGCAGTTTCGCGCCCATTACGAGCGGCTGCGGCGCACGTCTTTTGGCAATCCACACTCGGAAAACCCGACCTCGCAGGCGTCGACCGAGTTGGTGGAGAGCGCTCGCCGCGCCGTACTTTCCTTCTTCCGCGCCGATCCTGCCGAGTACGCGGCGATTTTCACCGCCAACGCCTCGGCCGCCTGCCGGTTGGTGGGGGAGGCCTATCGGTTTCGCGGCCGCCGGTGCGTCCTCACCTTCGACAACCACAATTCGGTCAACGGCATCCGGCAGTTCGCGCGCGACCGCGGCGGCCGCGTACGGTACGTGCCGCTGACCGCCGACCTGCGGGTCGCCGAGCGCGACCTGGTCGCGGCGCTGCGTGGCCGTGGACTTCTGTGCTATCCGGCGCAAAGCAACTTCACCGGCGTCCAACATCCGCTGGACTGGGTCGACCTGGCGCACCGGCGCGGCTTCGACGTCCTGCTCGACGCGGCCGCGTACGCGCCGACCAACCCGCTGGACCTGACCGCGGTCAGGGCGGACTTCGTGCCGGTGAGCTGGTACAAGGTCTTCGGCTATCCGACCGGCGTCGGTTGCCTGGTGGCGCGCCGGGAAGCGTTGGCGCGGCTGGAAAGACCGTGGTTCGCCGGCGGCACGATCCAGGCGGTGAGCGTGCAGGGCGGCTGGCACCTGCTGGCCGACGACGAGTCGGCCTTCGAGGACGGCACGCTGAATTTCCTTGCCGTTCCTGACATCGAGGTCGGTCTGCGGTGGATCGCCGGCATCGGCCTGGAGACCGTGCGGCTGCGGGTGCGTTGCCTCACCGGTTGGCTGCTGGGAAAACTCGGCGGCCTCCGGCACGGCAACGGCCGGCCGATGGTGCGGATCTATGGTCCTGCCGACCTGGAGATGCGCGGCGGCACGGTCACCTTCAACGTCGTCGATCCGGACGGCGTACTCGTCGACGAACGGCTGGTGTCGGCCGAATCGGCGGAAGCCGGATTTTCGTTGCGTACCGGCTGTTTCTGTAACCCCGGTGCCGGCGAAGGCGCGTTTTCGATCAGCCGCCGTACGCTGCGCGGCCGCGTCGGCCGGCGGCCGCGTGGCATCGACGAATACCTGACGCTGCTCGGCCTCCCTACTGGCGGCGCCGTACGCGTGTCGCTGGGGCTGGTCTCCACGGTCGAGGACGTGGAGCGGCTGGTGGGCTTCGTCGACCGTACGTACCGCGACCGCCAGGCCACCGTCGAAGGCCTCGCGCCGCGCACCCGCTGCTGAGCCAGACTGTCGTACTGACGACGTAGTCTCGGCGGCATGAGTGAGCAGCTCCCCGCACGCCGCCTCCTGCTGGTCCACGCGCATCCGGACGACGAGGTGAGCGGCAGTGGCCTGGCGATGGCCAAATACGCCGCCGAAGGCGCCCACGTCACGCTCGTCACCTGCACGCTCGGCGAGGAGGGCGAGGTGCGCGTGCCGGCGCTCGCGCAGCTGGCCGCCGACCAGGCCGACCAGCTCGGCGGCTACCGGATCGGCGAGCTGGCCGCCTCCTGCGCCGCGCTCGGCGTGACCGACCACCGGTTTCTCGGTGGCGCCGGCCGGTTCCGCGACTCCGGCATGATGGACACGCCGCCAAACAAGAACCCGCGCGCGTTCTGGCAGGCCGACGTCGACCAGGCGGCCGCCGACCACCTGGTGCCGGTGATCCGCGAGATCCGCCCGCAGGTCGTCATCACCTACGACGAGAACGGCTTCTACGGCCACCCCGACCACATCCAGGCGCACCGGGTCGCCATGCGTGGCGTGGAGCTGGCCGCCAAGGACGGCGGCGAGGGCGAGCCGTGGCAGGTCTCCAAGGTCTACTGGACGGCGGTGCCCAAGCGGCAGATGTTCGAGAGCTTCCGGCAGTTCCGCGACTCGGCGGACAACCCGTTCAAGGACGTCCAGAAGCCGGAGGACCTGCCGTTCGGCACGCCGGACGAGCAGATCGCCGCGGCGATCGACGGCACCGCGTACGTGCCGGCCAAGCTCGCCGGCATGCGCGCGCACGCCAGCCAGATCTCGCCGGACGACTGGCTGTTCAAGATCTCCGAGATGGGTGGCGCTGCCACCGAGTTCTACACGCTCGCGGTCGGCGAGCGCGGCTCGGACGGCCGCGAGACCGACCTGTTCGCCGGCCTCGGCGTCTGAGAGGGCGTCTGAAGGCACAACCGGCAACAGGTACGCTCCGCGGGTGAGTCGGCTGATCGCCATCTGCGGTGGAGTGGTCGCCGTGCTGGCCGGGTTCGGTGCCGGTGTCCTTGAGGCCTTCCTGATCCCGCTGCGGGCCGGCGTGGTGCGCCTACCAGTCGCCGTGCTGGTCGCGCTGGTGGTGCACGTCGGCATCGCGCTGTGGACCCGGTACGTAACCGGCAGCCGGCTGGCGCCGATCGTGCCGGCGATCTCCTGGTTCGCCGCGGTGGCGGTGCTCGGCACGCGTACGCCGGCCGGCGACATCGTCATCGTCGGCTCCGACTGGGTCGCGCTGACGACCGTCTTCGTCGGCGCGATCGGCTATGCCATCGGCCTGTTCCTGGCCGCGCGGCCCGGTCCGGCGCCGGCCGAGTCTGCCGGTCCGCCTGACCGGGGCTGACTCGAGCGCCTACGATCTGCGTACTTTCCCACGTTCGAGCCACGGCCGTGCGGCGGCCGAGGAGGTGCGCATGTCCCCCGCGCTGTCATCGCGGCTGATCCGGATCGGCATCGCGACGGCCGTCATCGTCGTCGTCAACGTGCTCGCTCGGCTGGTCACCCGGTTCGCGCTGCCGAAGACCGTCGACACGCTGACACCGGCGCTGATCTCCCTGCTGGTCGCGGTGGTCGCGGCGGCCGCGATCGGCTTCTGGTTCGCCGGCCTGCAGCGGCTGCTGCCGGTCGTGGTCGACGCGCTCGCGGTGACCGTGCTGTCCACGCTGCTGGTCGTCTTCGCGGCCGCGTTCGTCAGCGGCAAGCCGGATTTCGACCCCACCACCAGCCTGTTGCAGCTCGGCCTGCACGCCGGCCTGCTGGCGGTCGGCTTCGCCGCCGGCGTACTCGGTGCCATCGCGCTCGGCCGCGACCCGGTCAGCCGCGCCTGGAAGGCGCAGTCGGAGGTCAAGCCGACCGTCGCGCGCCGGCACACGCAGACGCACCACACCACGAAGTCCACCGCCACGAAGTCCACCGCAAAGCCGGCCAAGTCCGGCAAGCGCTCCTAGTGGGGGTTCTGCCGCAACGTCAGGCGCGGGGGAGGCGCCAGTAGAAGTACTCGTGGTGCTGGGTGAAGCCGGTACGTTTGTAGAGCGCCAGCGCGGCCTCGTTCGAGTGCTCCACCTGCAGATACACCGACGTGGCCGGCGTCACCGCGGCCGCCGAGCGGAGCAGGTGCGTCGCCAGGCCGCGCCGGCGGTAGGCCGCCGACACCTCGACCGCGGTCAACCCGACCCACCCCTCCGACACGCTGGTACGGCAGATCCCAGCCACCTCACCGTCGCTCACCAGCGTCCCGAAAGCCGGCGAGGCGCCGGCCTTCAGCACGTCGACGCCGTACGACGGCAGCTCGCCGCCGCGATAGTGGTAGAGCGACAGCCAGTCGGCGCCCGGCTCGGCCGACCACGACACCGCCGGCAGGTCCGTACGCTCTGGCAACGCCAACACCGCCGACACCGGCGCGGTCAGCACCAGCGCACCCCACGCACGCGTGAAACCGGCGTCCTCCAGGACCGGGACGAGGTCGGCTCGAGCCGGCAGCGGCACCTGCACCATCGCCGGCAGGCCACGGGAGAAATACCAGTCGCGGACGTACGACACCGCTTCGGCCGATGGCAGGCCCGGTGAGCCCAGCGGCAGTGCCGAGTTGCCTCGCCCGGTGAAGCCGGACGCGGCGCGCAGCCGCCACTCGCCGAGCGTCGCAAGCTCGAGCCCCGGCCAACCGGCCATGGCGATCCGCTCGAGCTCGATGACGGATGTGTCCAACGCCACCACCAACCCCCACCCTCAAACACACACGGCCGAGCAGGATACTAAGCAGTAAGAACGCGTTATCGCGTACGGTTTGTGCTGTAACCGCTGCGAGAGGACCGCATCCGTGACCTACGTCATCGCCGAGCCCTGCGTCGACGTGCTGGACAAGGCATGCATCGAGGAATGCCCTGTCGACTGCATTTACGAGGGCGAACGGATGCTCTACATCCACCCGGACGAGTGCGTCGACTGCGGCGCCTGCGAGCCGGTGTGTCCGGTCGAGGCCATCTTCTACGAGGACGACGTGCCGGACCAGTGGAAGGACTACTACACCGCCAACGTCGAGTTCTTCAGCGACCTCGGCTCGCCCGGCGGTGCGTCCAAGCTCGGCAAGATCAACAAGGATCACCCCACGGTGGCCGCGCTGCCGCCACAGGGCGAGTGAACCTCCCCGACTTTCCCTGGGACCGGTTGGCACCGGCCAAGCAGAAGGCCGCCGCGCATCCGGACGGCATCGTCGACCTGTCGATCGGTACGCCGGTCGACCCGACGCCCGCGGTCGTACGACGTGCGCTGACCGAGTTCGCCGACGCGCCCGGCTATCCGGCGACGGTCGGGACGCCGGCGTTGCGCGAGGCGATGGCGGAGTGGTGCACCGACCGCCTCGGTGCGCCGACCGGCGTCGACGGCGTGTTGCCGAGCATCGGCTCCAAGGAGCTCATCGCCTGGCTGCCGACGCTGCTCGGCGTCGGCTCCGGCGACACGATCGTCGTGCCGGCGCTGGCCTATCCAACTTACGAGGTCGGCGCGCGACTGGCCGGTGCGACGGCCGTACGCTCCGACAGCACCACCGCGCTCGGACCGCAGGCTCCGGCGTTGATGTGGGTCAACTCGCCGTCCAACCCGACCGGCCGCGTCCTGCCGCGCGAGCACCTGGCCAAGGTCGTCAGCTGGGCCCGCGAACGCGGCACGACCGTCGTCTCCGACGAGTGCTATGTGGAGCTGGGCTGGGACACCGAGCCGGTCAGCGTGCTGCATCCGGACGTGTGCCACGGCGACCACACCGGCATCCTGGCGATCCACTCGCTGTCCAAGCGCAGCAACCTCGCCGGCTATCGCGCCGGTTTCGTGGCCGGCGACCCGGCGCTGATCCAGCGCCTGCTGGAGGTCCGCCGGCACGCCGGCATGATGGTGCCGGCGCCGGTCCAGGCGGCGATGACCGTCGCGCTCGGCGACCGCCAGCACGTCGCCGAGCAGCGCGACCGCTATCGCCGGCGGCGCGAGGTGCTGCGTGCGGCGGTGACCGCCGCCGGATTCCGGGTCGACCACTCCGAAGCCGGCCTCTATCTGTGGGCCACCCGCGGCGACGACTGCTGGTCCGCGGTCGACTTCCTGGCCGAGCGCGGCATCCTGGTCGCGCCTGGCGAGTTCTACGGCCCGACCGGCGCTCAGCACGTACGGATCGCGCTCACCGCGACCGACGAACGCGTCGAAGCGGCCGCCATCCGGCTCGCGTCCAAAAGTTAGGCAACTTTTTCTTCAGGCTGTGGCCACGCCGCTGAGCTGCGAGGACTCGGAAATCGATTGGCCGGCCGGTCAGCAGAACCAGGATGTTTCCGACATGGCCGACTTATCTTCAGGCGGCGGAACCTGGCCGGAAGCGGTACAACTATCGCCAAGGCACGTCGCTGCTCGAGGAGGGGGTATCCAAACATGTTCTGGACCATCATCGGAACGCTGATCGGCGGCATCATCATCGGTGCTTTGGCGCGGCTGATTCTGCCCGGTAGGCAGGCCATGCCGTGGTGGCTGACCATCGTGGTCGGTGTCGTCGCGATGATCATCGGACGCGTCGTCGCCGGCTTCTTCGGCGTCGCTACAACGCCGGGCGTCGACTGGATCCGGTGGGCCATCACGATCGTGATCGGCGTCGTACTCGTCGCCATCGTCGCGGCCATCTACCCGAAGATGCGCGGCGGCAGCACAAGCACAACCTGACCCTCTCATCCCACGGCCCCGGACGGCGCTCGCCGTCCGGGGCCGTTCGGTGCCATCCGGTGCCATGGTCTGCTTTCGGCCGCGGAGTCCCTCGACGGTAGGTTTGAGACGTGACCGAACCAGCACCGCAGAGTGAGAAAAAGATCCAGCCGGACCTGACCAACGCGGTCTGGCAGAGCGCCGAAGGCCCGGACGTCGACCCCGACCAGAGCCGCGTGGAGATCGCGTTCGTCGAGGACATGATCTGCATGCGCAACGGAGCCGACCCGGACGGCCCGGTGCTCACCTTCACCCAGGCCGAGTGGGACGCGTTCGTACTCGGCGCCAAGGACGGCGAGTTCGACCTCGACGAGGACGGCAACCTGCCGCCGCTGCCACCCCAACCCGCCAGCTGACCATGCCCGATCGCGCGGACGCGGACAGAGCCTCGACCATCGCCTATGTTGATGCGTCGCTGCGGGCTGAAGGACTCGAGCCCAGCGCCGATGCGGTCGCTGACGGGGAGGCGTACGTGCGCGGCGAGATCACGCTCGACGAGCTTGAGTCGCGTGCGGACGAACGCGTGCGAGCGATCCTGGCCCGGCGATCGCGATGACCGCGCCGGGGTTGCAGGATCCGTTCTGCTACCCCGGCACGCGAACACTCCGAAACCTGCTGGACGAGCGCGATCCGGCCGTTCTGACGCAGATCGAGACCGAGCTGACGCGCGTAGCCATGATCCGGTTGGATCGCCAGCCGTTGGCTGGCAACTTCGACCTCGCGCACCTGTGTGCGATCCACAAGCGGATCTTCGGCAAGGTGTATCCCTGGGCCGGACAGGTGCGGACGGTCGAGATCGCCTAAGGCAGCACGCAGTTCCTGCCGCACACGCTGATCCCGCAGGCCGCCGACTACCTGTTCGGCCAGATCCGCGCGCAGAACCACCTGCGCGGTCTCGGCCACGAACAGTTCGTCGCCGCGGCGGCCGAACATCTGGCCAACCTCAACAACCTGCACCCGTTCCGAGAAGGCAACGGACGTACGCAGCGCGCGTTTTCTCCGACAACTCGCGCACGACGCCGGCTGGCATGTCGCCTGGGAACGGATGGATCCCAAGGCCAACGTTCAGGCATCGATCCTTTCCAACGTGGACCCGAAAACGCCGCGCATGCGCGAGTTCCTGTCGCCGCTCGTCGAGCCGCTCAACCCGCCACTCGATGCCGAGACCGCGCGACGCACGACCAGCCTGCGGGAGCGAGCCGACGCGGCCCTGCGGCGATCCACGTCCGCGAGGTCCACGCCGTCGCCTGAGACCGGAAGTCGGTCGCTCGACCCCGGCTTTGGCGCCCGATATGACACCCAGCGCACCTCTCGCAAGCCGCGTCGACCCAAGCAGTAGCGACCGTCATGCCGATGGTCAGCGGTCGCCTTTTTGTTGGCCGAAAAGGGATCGTACGGCGGCTTCGTCGCCTTCGATCTCCACGAGTCCTGGTGTGTCGAGGCTGAGCACACCGGCCGCGAGGCCGAGGACGATCGCGCCGTCAGCGCGTACGACCGCGTCGAGCTCGCCACCGTCGTGCGGACGCACCTCGACGCCTGAGCGTGTCGTCCGCACCTGCACGAGCTCGTCGTCGACCGCGATCCCCACCGTCGACGACCGGCGCGACGATCCCTTGAGCAGGGCCCGGAGAGGTACGACGAGCCAGTCGGCGCGGAAGTAGTCGTCGTCGGCCGGCCCGGTCACCATCAGCGGTGTGGACCAGCGGACCAGGCCCTCGATCGGCCCGCGCAACTCGGCACCCCAAGGCGTCAGCGCGTACACGGCGGCATTGGCGTCCTCGGCCAGCCGCCGCTCGACCACTCCGGCGGCCTCGAGGTCGCGGAGGCGGTCGGCGAGCAGGTTCGTGGCCACTCCGGGCAGGCCGTCCAGCAGCTCGCGATAGCGAGCCGGTGCGATCAACAGTTGACGAACGATCAGCAGGTTCCACCGGTCGCCGACGACATCGAGGGCCCGCGCGAGGCCGCAGTACTGGCGATAGCTTCGACTCACAGCTTTACAATATCAACCGCGCTTGATATTTGTAAGAGATGATCAGACCGGAGTGGGTGGACGACGAGCTTTTCCCGTACGAGAGCCGCTTCGTCGACCTCGGCGGGCACACGGTTCACTACGTCGACGAAGGATCGGGCCCGGCGTTGTTGCTGCTGCACGGCAACCCGACCTGGTCGTTCGACTATCGCGAGGTGATAGGCGCACTGCGCGACGAGTTCCGCTGCGTCGCGCTCGACTATCCCGGTTTCGGCCTGTCGTCGGCGGCGCCGGACTACCGCTATCTGCCGGAGGAGCACGCCGCGGTCGTCGTGGACTTCATCGATCACCTGGACCTGTCGGACGTCACCCTCGTCGCGCACGACTGGGGAGGTCCGATCGGCCTGTCCGCGGCCCAGCGGCGGCTGGACCGGTTCGTACGCCTGGTCCTGGCCAACACCTGGGCCTGGCCGGTCAGCGGCGACCTTCCCATCGAGCTGGCGTCCCGCCTGCTGGGCGGGCCGGTCGGGCGCGAGCTGACCCGGCGGTTCAACGTCCTCGTCAACGCGATGGTCCCGGCCGGCCACCGGCGGCGAAAGCCGACCGCCGGCGAAATGGCGCACTACCGAGGCGCGCTTGGCACGTACGACCGGCGTCATGCGTCGGCCGTGCTGCCGCGGCGTATCACCGCCAGCCATGCGTTTCTCGCCGAGGTCGAGGCCGGACTGGCGGATCTCGCCTCGCTTCCGGCGCTCATCGTGTGGGGTGACGCCGACTTCGCCTTCCGCGCCAAGGAGCGCGAGCGTTGGGAACGCACCTTCGCCGACCACCGCACCGTGATTGTCGAAGGCGCCGGACACTTCGTGCAGTCCGACGCGCCGGAGGAGTTCGCGGCGGCGGTCCGCGAGTGGCGTTCGGTGTTCGCGAAGGAGTCATGATGGCGTACGACGTGCAGCTGGCCGACCGGATCCGAGAGCTGCTGGCCGATGGCTCGCCGGTGACCGAGCAGCCGATGTTTGGCGGACTCGCCTTCCTCGTCGGCGGCAAGCTGGCGGTGGCGGCGAGCGGCAAAGGTGGCCTGTTGGTGCGGGCCGATCCGGTGCGCGCCGACGAGCTCGTCGCGACCACCACCGCGCGGCCGATGGAGATGAAAGGCCGGGTGGTCTGCGGCTGGTTGTACGTCGACGGCGACAGCCTGCGCACCAAGCGCCAGCTTTCGCATTGGGTCGCCGTCGGCACGGCCGCGGCCAAAGACGCGCGCGCCAGCGGAAGGAAGCGATGACCGACACCATGGCCGGCGTGCGTACGGCGGTGCGCGAAGTCGTGCCGCGGCTGGCCGCGCTCGTACGCGACATCCCGGACGCCAACGCCGCGTCGGTGGGCACCTGGACGGTCGGTGAGGTCGCGGCTCACCTGACGCATGTCCTGCGCGTCGACACCGACGCCATCGCCGGACGGCCGGTCCCGCGGGCCGTCGTGACGAAGGCCGGAATCGCCGAGGCCACCGGGAAACTCCTGGCCGAGGACGGCGAACGAGACCCGGCCAGGCTCGCCGATCGCATCGTCACGCTGGCCGACGAGTTCGACGACGTGGCGTCCCGTTCGCGGTCAGCCACTGTCGACTGGCTGCAGGGCACTCGCCTGCCACCGTCGGCGGTGGCGTGCCACCTGCTCAACGAGTGCCTGATCCATGGCCACGACATCGCCAAAAGCACCGGACGCGGTTGGTCGATACGGCGTGAGCACGCTCTGCTCACCGTCGAAAACGGCGCTTTGGTGCTGATCTCGGCCCTTTCGCCGACCGCCTTCGTGGATCAGGGAAAAGCCGCGTCCTTCCGCGCTCGCGTGGACCTGCGTCTGCGTGGCGGCGGACGTACGCTGATGGCCTTCGACCAGGGTTCGCTGACGTTGCACGCAGGAGGCGCGAGCGACGTCGACGCTCACATCAGCGTCGACCCGGTGGCCCTCATGTTGCTTTTCATGAGCCGGCAGGGCATCTGGAAGCCGCTGGTGGAAGGAAAACTCGCCGCCTGGGGCCGCCGGCCCTGGAAGCTCCAGCAAATGCTGACCGTGCTCAGCCCGCCATAAGAGGCCCCTATCTGCGCGACCTCTAGGATCAGGCGGTGTCGCAGACGTCCGGATCGTCGGTCAGCGGAGTCGTCGTCCAGAGCCGGTCGGCCGTGCCGCGCGCCAGATATTCCTCGTATACGTTGACTTTGTAGGTGATCACGTCCAGGCAGGTCTTCAGTTCCTCGATCTGCGCGACGACGTTTTGCTGGTGTTGCTTGAGCAAAGCCAGCCGTTCATGCTCGTTGCCGCCGCCTTGCCGGACCAGGTCGACGTATTGCCGGATGGTGTCCAGCGGCATGCCGGAGGCGCGAAACTTGGTGCAGATGTGCAGCCACTCCACGTCGTCCTCGCTGTAGAGCCGCCGTCCGTTGGACCCGCGCCGTACGGCGTCGGCGAAGATCCCCTCGCGCTCGTAGAACCGCAGCGCGTGCACGCTCAGGCCGGTGCGCTCGGCGACCTCACCGATGCTCAGCCAGGTTTCGCTTGACATAGAGCCGACTCTAGCTTCTACCGTCGGTGCGCGCGATCAACCCGATCTCAAGGAGCAAATCCGTGCGATACCGCGTACTCGGCGGCACCGGCATCGAGGTGAGTGCCTACTGCCTCGGCGCCATGATGTTCGGCTTCGTCGGCAACCCCGACCATGACGACAGCATCCGCATCATCCACGCCGCACTCGACCAGGGCATCAACTTCGTCGACACCGCCGACATGTATTCCACCGGCGAGTCCGAGGAAATCGTCGGCAAGGCACTGAAAGACCGCCGCGACGACGTCGTGTTGGCGACCAAGGTGCATTTTCCGCTCGGCGACGAATGGCGCAACCTCAGCGGCAACTCGCGGCGCTGGATCGTACGCGAGGTCGAGGAAAGCCTGCGCCGGCTCGGGACGGACTACATCGATCTCTACCAGATCCACCGTCCGGATGCGAAAACCGACATCGAGGAAACCCTCTGGACGCTGACCGACCTTGTCCAGCAAGGAAAAATCCGGGCATTCGGCTGCTCGACCTTCCCGGCCGAGCGGATCGTCGAGGCGCACAACGTGTCCGAGCGCCGCGGCCTGATGCGCTTTCGCACCGAGCAGCCGCCGTATTCGGTGCTGGCGCGGGGGATCGAGCGCTCGGTGCTGCCGACCTGCCAGCAGTACGGCATGGGGGTGATCACCTGGAGCCCGCTGGCCGGCGGTTTCCTCACCGGCAGGATCCGCAAAGGCCAGGACATCGACCTGACCTCCGGTCGCGCCGCGTTGCGGCCCCACTGGTTTGACCCGTCCGTCCCGGAGAACGTGGTGAAACTCGACGCGGTCGAGCAGCTGATCGAGCTCGCCGACGGCATCGGTTGTACGCTGCCGCAGCTCGCCGTCGCATTCGCCGCCACGCATCCGGCGGTCACCTCGGTGATCACCGGCCCGCGCACGATGGAGCATCTGGACAGCGTGCTCAAAGGCGCCGCGGTGACGCTGGACGACGCGACTTTGGACCGTATCGACGAAATCGTCCCACCCGGCACCGACCTGTATCCGGTCACCTGGACTCCGGACTCACTGTCCAACGCCGCCCTGCGGCGCCGCCCCCTCGGCGACCGCGCGGTGGCCTGACCGGAATCGAGCACACCGGCACGATCGGCCCCGTAGGCTCCGGGTAAGACATTCTCGCGTGTGCGCACCCACATGGAGGCACGCCGATGGTGACCGCGCCGGGGCCGATCGTCAGACGGCAGAAGCTGGGTAACGCACTCCGTGAGTTCCGAGAGCGGCGCGGTTTCAGCTTGGAGCGAGTAGCGGAGGAGCTGATGATCAGCACCTCGAAGCTGTCTCGCCTGGAAAACGCGCAAGGCAGTCCACAGGCCCGCGACGTGCGCGACCTTCTTCGGTTTTACGAGGTGACGAAGCCGGATGCCGGCAGGCTCATGCGATGGACCTATGCCGCTCGTCAGCAAGACTGGTGGACCGACTATGACTACGACAGCACAGGCTTCACATCCGGGCTCGACGCACACATCGCGTACGAGTCCGAGCTACGCGTCGCGCACGAGTCCAACGCCGACGTGGCGCGGGTCTACGCGGCCTCGTTCGTGCCTGGTTTGCTACAAACCGAGGCGTACGCACGTGCGCTCCATCGATCCGTGGAGCCTTGGCGTGGCAGTGAAGGTGTCGAACGAGTCGTACGCTCTCTTCTCCGACGCCAGGAAGTCTTGAAGGAGCGCGATCCCGAGCCGCTGCATCTGACCGCGGTCATGCACGAGACCGCGGTCCATCAGTTGGTTGGATCACCGGAGATCATGCGTGAACAGTTCGAGCATCTGATCCGCCAGAACGAAAACGCGAACGTGGAGCTACGGATATTGCCGTTCAACGCCTTGCCGGTGTTCACCATCACCTGCGCGTGGACACATTTCGAGTTCGGCGACTCTCTCGACCGCGATGTCGTGCTGATCGAAACGCACGCCGGTGTTCGTCACATCGAGTCGTCAGGGCAGGTCAGGCAATACCAACGGCATTTCTCCGAGCTGTGGCGGCGAGCCCTCGGCCAACAGGACACGCGGGGGATGCTGGACTCCGCGGCTGGACGGTGGTGAGGGCTCGCATCAAACTCACGCGTAGATGCCGAGGGCGGCGCCGAGGATC
Source organism: Fodinicola acaciae (assembly GCF_010993745.1). Taxonomy (NCBI): domain Bacteria; kingdom Bacillati; phylum Actinomycetota; class Actinomycetes; order Mycobacteriales; genus Fodinicola; species Fodinicola acaciae. Next base: position 854,354 of record NZ_WOTN01000003.1, on the reverse strand, counting down.
AGGCCGGCCAACAGGAACATGCCGGCGAGCTTGAGCAGGGACGTCAGGTCTGCGAAGATTTTCATGGCGGTTTCCCCAAAACTGTCCGAGCGGATGAGGGGCCGGCCGACATGGGCGGCATGCTGCCGATGATGGCACACCGACGACGGCGATGGCCCGCGGTGAGCCGAAGTTGGGATTCCCATCCGCGTGTTTGCGACAATGGCAACGAAGGCGTCAACGGTTCCCAGTGGACAGCGTCGTGACCGGGGCCATTCCCCGCGGAGGCGACCCGTGCCATCGGTCACTGGCCCGATCATTCCGCGCCGCCGGCTGGCCGCGGCGCTTCGCCGGCTGCGCGAGTCGGCTGGGCTCAGCCTGACCGAGGTCGCCGACGAGCTGATGATCAGCAAGTCGAAACTGTCGCGTTTGGAGAACGCGCAGGGCAATCCGCAGGCCAGGGACGTACGCGATCTCATCCGGCTGTATCGCGTCGATGGCACTCCGGAGGCCGGCAACCTCATGCGGTGGGCCCGCTCCACCACACAGACCGCGTGGTGGAGCGGTTATCGGTACGACGACAGCGGTTTCGCGTCAGATCTCAAGACGCACGTCGAATACGAGTCGGAGGCCGTGGTCGCCAGGATCTACACGATCCCGTTCGTCCCGGCGCTGTTGCAGACCGAGGCGTACGCTCGCGCGCTTTACCGCTCCATCGAGCCGTGGCGCAGCGCGGAGGACATCGACCAGCTGGTGAAACTTCGGTTACGGCGACAGGAAGTGCTGGCGCGCCGGGACCGCGAGCCGTTGCGGCTGGAGGCGGTGATGCACGAGTGTGCCGTCCACCAGTTCGTCGGGTCGGGCCGGATCGTGCACGAGCAGCTGGCGGCGTTGTTGACGTTGCCGGAGCACGTGGCGTTGCGGGTCCTGCCGTTCTCGGCCGCTCCGGTTTTCGCGAGTACGTGCATGTGGGCTTTGCTGGTGTTCGACGAGGAGCTGGACACCGTCGTGCACGTGGAGACGCACGCCGGATTCCGGTTCATCCAGGACCGCGACCAGGTTTGCGAGTACGGCAGCCATTTCGTCCAGCTTTGGCGCCGATCGCTGGACGAGGAGGAGTCGCGGTCGTTCATCGGGGACGCGATGCGTGCGTGGCTGCGCGGTCGATGATCTCGGTCAGCACGCCGGCGACGTCGTCGGGTTTCCAGGCCATGGTGGCCTCGCCGACGTGCAGCTCGGCCCGCGACCAGCCGGGCACGGCCGCCGCCGACCACGAGAAGGTGCTGGTTTTTCGTTCCTCCGCGTACGAAACGGTCGCCTCGTCGAGGTCGTCGGCGGCGCGGTCGACGTAGACGACGAAACCGTTGGTGTGCGGGGGCGACGGGTTGACGCGTACGCCCGGAACCTCGGCGAGCCGTGCGGCGAGAGCGCGAGCGTGCTCGACGTAGGCCGGCACGCGCGGAAGATGGACTTCGAGGCCGCGCAAGGCACCGAGCAACGCCGGATATTGCGTCACGAGCGTGCCGCCGTGGCGGCGTTGCCAGCGGCGTGCCTGTGCGACAAAATCGGCGGGGCCGACCAGCGCGGAGCCGGAGATGCCGCGCAGGATCTTGTAAAACGAGACGTAGGTGCTGTCGGCCAGCGCGGCGACCTCGGCCAGTGGATGGCCGAGATATGCCACGCTTTCCCAGATCCGCGCGCCGTCGATGTGCAGCCGGGTGCCGCGTTCCTTGGCGGCCGCGGCGAAAGCGGCCAGCTCGTCCCAGGTCGGCAGCAGGAAATCGGCGTCCCGCAACGGAAGTTCGAGGGTCACGCTGCCGAGCGGCTCGGTGACCGCGGCCAGGTCGTCGACGGTCGGCTGGCGTGGCTCGCGGGTGAGAAACCGCGGCCGCAGGCGATGCATCTCCCAGACCGCGCCGAGCTCGTGGATCTCCAGGTGGCTGAGGCCGTGCAAGGCCACGGTGTCGTTTTTGCCGTCCTCGGCCCAAATACGCAACGCGATCTGCTGTGCCATCGTGCCGCTCGGCAGGAAAACCGCCGCCTCCGTGCCGAAAAGCTCGACCAGCCGGCCTTCCAGCTCGTCGATCAGCTCGCCGCCGCCGTAGGTGTCGCGCTGCCGGTCACCGGCGAGCGCGGCCAATGCGGTGAGGTCGTCGGACATCGACGGTTGTCCGTGCAGTTGGAGGAACCGCTCGCTGCCGCGTCGCGCCGCCGTACGCCGCTGTTCGCTGACCATCAGTTCGCGTGCAGGTCCTCGTTGAGAGCGATGCCGGCGCCGGTGCGGTCGCGGGCCTCGATCGCGCCGGTCTGTGAGTTGCGCCAGAAAAGCATGCCGGCGGCACCGGACAGCTCGCGTGCCTTGACGACACGGCCGTCGGACAACAGGACTTTGGTGCCGGCGGTCACATAACAGCCGGCCTCGACCACACAGTCGTCGCCGAGCGAGATGCCGATGCCGGCGTTGGCGCCGAGCAGGCAGCGCTGGCCGATCGTGATGGTTTCCGTGCCACCGCCGGAAAGCGTCCCCATGATCGACGACCCGCCACCGATGTCGGACCCGTCGCCGACCACCACACCGGCGGAAATCCGGCCTTCCACCATCGACGCGCCGAGCGTGCCGGCGTTGTAGTTCACGAAACCCTCGTGCATGACGACCGTGCCTTCGGCCAGGTGCGCGCCGAGGCGTACGCGGTCGGCGTCGGCGATCCGTACGCCGGACGGCACCACGTAGTCGGTCATCCGCGGAAACTTGTCGACGCCGTACACCTGCACCGGCGTGCCGGCGGCGCGCAGCCGCAGCCGGGTGGTTTCGAACTTCTCCACCGCGCACGGACCGATGTTGGTCCACACCACGGTCGACAGGACGGTGAAGATCTTGTCCATCGACAGGCCGTGCGGTCGCACCAGCCGGTGTGAGAGCAGGTGCAGGCGCAGGTACGCGTCGTAGGTGTCGACCGGCGGGATGCTCAGATCCTTGACGTGCGTGACGACCAGGTCGCGGTGCACACCGCGGCGCGGGTCGGCGCCGAGCAGGTCGCCGGACACCCCGAGCATCGCCTCGCCCTGCTCGTCGTCCAGCGCGACCGTACCGCCGTCGCCGATGCCGAGTTGTTGGACCGCGCGCTCGTCGACGGTCAGTGCCGGGCTCGGATACCAGGTGTCCAGCACCGTGCCGCCGTTGGTCACGGTGGCGATGCCGATTCCCCACGCGCTGGTCGCAGTCATGCCTGTGAGCGTATTGGATGGGTCGCATGGCCCCCATGCGTGCGTCCAGTGCACGCATGGGGGCCATGCGACCGTTGGCGTTACTTGGTGGGGAGGGGCTCGGCGGAGGCGTACGGGCCGCCACCGGCGCCACCGGTGCCGCCGGCCGGCTTGAAGGGCGCTGCGGCGACGATCCGGCAGCTGCCGATCGGGCCTTGGGCGTAATCCAGGCCGAGGCTGTGGACTTTGGTCGGCTTGCCGTCCGGACCGTCGACCGTCGCGTACTGGGTCGAGATGATCAGCGTCTGACCCGGCTTGAGCTGACCTTTCCGCATCGTGAACGTCATGCTCTCGCCGGAGAGCGACATACGGTCGCCACTCACCCGTACGTCGGTCGCGCGCTGGTACCAGCCGTCGGCGCATTTCTTGCCTTCTGGCAGGAATTTCGCGACGGTCGGTATGCCAGCGCCGGTGAGCTGCCGGGCCAGGCCGTCGGCGTCCTCCAGCCGGTTTATGGTGACCGAGATGATCCCGTTGGGCTGCTTGGTGACGGCGAAAGCCGGCGGGGTGGTGGTTTCGACGGCGATCACCGCGCCGCCGGCGACCAGCGCGGCGGCCACGCCGCCGACGACCAGCCGCGGCTTCCAGCCGAGGCGCCGCGCGCGCGTGGGTGGTTGTGCGGCGTTCTCGGTGACGACCTGCTTGAGTTGGGTGAGGAGTCGGTCCTCGTACGTCATGACGTTGCCTCCGGCATCGGGGTGAGTTGGCCGGTCGAGGGGGACAGCTGGTCCTTGAGCTTCTGGCGGGCGCGATGTAGTCGTACGCGCGCGGTCACCGGTCTGATGCCGAGTGCTTTGGCGCCTTCGCGTACGGACAGGCCGTCCAGTGCGACGAGCTCGAGCACCGCGCGTTCGCTGTCGGACAGCTCGTCCATCGCGCGATAGAGCGACCGGGAGCGCGCTTCGGCGTCGATGCGCTCCTCCAGCCGTACGAGGTCGTCGGCGTCGACCAAGGCCCGGCCGGCGACCCGGTTGCCGGCCCGCAGCTCGCGGGCCGACCGGCGTCGTTCGGCGGCCATGACGTTGCGGGCCACGCCGTAGAGCCATCCGACCGGCCGGCCGCGGCTCGCGCGATAGGTGTGCGCCGAGTCGATCGCGGCCAGGAACACCTCCGCGGTGAGGTCCGCGGCGAGGTAGGGATCCTCGACGCGGCGCGCGACGAACCGCTGGATCGTCTCGACGTGCGCGCGGTAGAAGATCTCGAACGCGCCCGGGTCGGTGCCGATTCCGGCCACGTCCCCCTCGGATGGCTGACTCAAGGTCGTTCCCCTTCCTCCTGCCTCCTTACGCACGCTCTTGGACCGCGGCCCGGATCGCGTTACGTCGGGATATCCCTACCTCTGTCCGTGGTGATATCCCCCCGGATTCCGGTGGGCCGTCATGGTGGCGGGTACTCCGTTGACTTGGCAGCGTAGAGACCACAGCCGATTTACTCTAAGGAGAGACATAGTGCCGACGACGTCCGATTTTCGGGTTTTCGCCGCCGCCGCACTCCGTTCGCCGGCCACGATGGGGACGTTCCTGGCCACCTCGCCGGCCGCTTCCGAGGTGCTCGCCCAGGTCGTACCGCGCTCCGCGGACCCCGTCGTGGTCGAGCTCGGACCGGGCACCGGTGCGGTCAGCGAGGCGATCGCCGACCGGATGGCCGGCCGCGGCCGGCACCTGGCCGTGGAGATCGACACCGAGCTGGTCGACCATCTGCGGGCCGCCAAGCCGGATCTGGAAGTCATCGAAGGGGACGCCGCCGACCTGCGTAAACTGCTGGCCGACGCGGGTGCCGGGCCGGTCGACGCGGTGGTCTCGGCGCTGCCGTGGACACTGTTCGCGCCGGCTTTGCAGGACAAGATCCTCCAGGAGATCGCCGGCGCGCTGGCACCTGGTGGAGCGTTCAGCACGATCGCGTACCTGACCGGCGTCGTCGCGCCGCGTGGCCGTCGCTTCCGGCGCCGGCTGCACCGTACGTTCGACGAGGTCATGGTGACCAGCACGGTGTGGCGTAACATCCCGCCGGCGCTCAACTACGTGTGCCGCAGGCCGCGGTGACCGCCTTCCTGGCCGGACTGCCGGGACCGCTGGTGCTGCTGGTCGCCGCGCTGCTGCTGATCCCCGAGTCGGGGCTGGCCATCGGCTTCTTCCTGCCTGGTACGACGGTCCTGTTCGCGCTCGGATTCGCCGCGCACGCCGGTCTGGTGCCGCTGTGGGCCGCGATGCCGGCGGCCGCGGTCGGTGCCGTGCTCGGGCCGCAGGTCGGCTATCTGCGCGGCCGGATGCGCCGGCACGTACGGCCGCGGTGGCTCGACCGGTTGCCTGGCGGCCTGTTCGTACGCGTCGAGGACTGCCTACTGCGCCGGCCGCTGCTGTCCGTCGCCTGTGGACAGTGGCTGGCCAGCGCGCGGATGCTCACGCCGTGGCTGGCCGGCCGGCTGATCGGCTGGCGGAGGTTCACCCTGGCCAACCTGCCCTCGGCGCTGGCCTGGTCGACCGGCCTGGTGGGGATCGGCTATCTGGTCGGCGTACAGGTCACGCAGCAGCTCAACCTGGTGCTCACGGTCGCCGGTGTCGCGGTCGCGGCGGTGGCGGTCGGCTACTGGTTGCTGCGGCGCCGGATGTCGTACCGGTGCGCCATGATGGCTCCGGAGACTTCGACCTGAAGGGGACCTGCCGGTGGCGATCGCGACGTTCCGTGACCACATCGTCGACGCGATCGACGCTCCGGCGTCCGCGCGGTTCTGGTCGCGGGTCCTCGGACAGCCGATCCGCGAGGACGTGGTCGCGCTGGTCGGCGGCCCCACGCTGTGGGTCAACGACGTGCCGGAGCCCAAGACCGTGAAGAACCGCGTACATCTGGACCTCCGGATGCCGCACGACGACCCGAAGCCGCTGGTCGAGCTCGGCGCGACCATCGATCGCGAGCCGACCGCCGACGATCGCTGGTGGGTGATGCGCGATCCGGAAGGCAACGAGTTCTGCGCCTTTGCGCCGGTCGATTTCCACCGTCCGGACACGTACGAGGTGTTCGAGATGGTGGTGGACAGCGTCGACGGCCACGCGCAGGCGGCCTGGTGGGCCGAGGTGCTCGGCGGCACCGTCGGCTCGAAACCGACGTTCGCCTGGGTCGAGGGTGCGGCCGGTTTTCCTTGGCGTTACTTCGTTTTCGGAGACGTACCGGAGCCCAAGACGGTGAAGAACCGGTGGCACTGGGACGTCGAGCTGCCGCCTGGCGAGGACGTGTCGAAGCTGGTCGCCGCCGGCGCCACCGTGCTGCGCGAGCGAGACGATGACATCCAGTGGACGATCATGGCCGACCCGGAGGGCAACGAGTTCTGTGCTTTCGAGACGACCGAGTGAGCACGTTTCGCGCGCTGGTCGTGGACGCGGCCGACGCCGCGCTGGTCGGCTCGTACTGGAGTGCCGCGCTCGGTTTTCCGTTGTCCGACGAGGGTTTCCTGGAGCTGCCGCTCGACGGCCTGCCGCCGCGGCGGATGTGGTTCAACGACGTGCCCGAGCCGCGGGTCGGCCCCAACCGCGTCCGCGCCAGGCTGCGCGGCTCCACCGCCCTCGACGGCCCGCCGGATCCGGAAGGCAACGAGTTTCTGCTGAGCTCGTCGGCCGGACCGCTGCGCTTCGCGGGGTTGGAGGTCGACGCGCGCGATCCGTACGCTCAGGCGGCCTGGTGGTCGCGGATCCTCGACGGCGATGTCGACGGCACGACCGTACGCGCGCCGACGATGCCGTGGGGCCTCGCGTTCACCCCGTCCGACGCGCCGAAACGGGCGAAGAACCGCTGGCACTGGGACATCGACCTGCCGGCCGGCACCGACCCGTCCTGCCTCGGCGCCACCATCCTGCGCCCCGCCGCCGGCGAGCAGTGGTGGACGATCCTGGCCGACCCGGAGGGAAACGAATTCTGCGCCTTCCCACCGGCCTAGCGCCAGTTACCCGCTACAGCGCGAAACTGTCGTACCCCTGTGCCAATCTGGGCCCCCACCCAAAACGGGCGGGGGGTGGGTTCGCGTGGTTACTTACATAAGTTCAAAAATTTGAATCATGCGTCCCTTTCGTCACATTGGTCACGCGGATAACCTGGCCCACTGAGCGCTACGCACGCATGGGGTCCCTGCTTGCGCTGGACGCACGCAAGGTGGCCTTGCTTGCATTCGACAATCGGGCATAGGCGGCATTTAGCGCTCCAGGTGCGCCGCGACCAAGATCAACTTCGCATTACCTATGCAACCTCTCAGACCCACCCCCCACCCGACCACTGGGTGGGGGCAATTTTTCGGGGAGGGTACGACAGTTTTGGCGAGCCCTCGGCGTGTCGGGATGTGCAGGATCGTGAGCGACTAACGTCGACTGGTGTGACCCTCGACCTGAGTTCCGACCCCATCGCGTTGACCCGCGCGATCGTCGACATCGAGTCGGTGTCCGGCAACGAGCGTGCGCTCGCCGACGAGGTGGAGGCCGCGCTGCGTGCGATCGGCCGCTTCGAGGTAGTGCGCGACGGCGATGCCGTGCTGGCGCGTACGGACACCGGCAAGCCGCGGCGCATCCTGCTGGCCGGCCATCTCGACACCGTGCCGGTCGCCGGCAACCTGCCGTCCAAAGTGGATGGTGACCGGCTGTACGGCTGCGGCACCTCGGACATGAAGTCCGGTGTCGCGGTGATGCTGCACGCGGCGGCGGTGCTGCCGGATCCGGCGTACGACCTCACGCTGGTCTGCTATGACTGCGAGGAGATCGAGTCCGAGCGAAACGGCCTCGGCCGGATCGCGCGTACCCGCCGCGACTGGCTCGACTGCGACCTCGCGGTCGTCCTCGAACCCACCAACGGCGCCATCGAAGGCGGCTGCCAGGGCACCATGCGCGCGGTCGTCACGACAAGCGGCATTCGCGCGCACTCGGCCAGGTCGTGGCTCGGGTCCAACGCGATCCACGCGGCCGGCGAGATCCTGACCCGGCTGTCCGCGTACGAGCCGCGCGTCGTGCCGATCGACGGTTGCGTCTATCGCGAGGGCCTGAACGCCGTGTGGATCTCCGGCGGCGTCGCCGGCAACGTCATCCCGGACGAGTGCACGGTGACCGTCAACTACCGCTTCGCGCCCGACCGCGACGAGGCGGCCGCGGCGGCGCACGTACGCGAGGTCTTCGCCGGCTTCGACGTGCGGATCACCGACTCCGCGCCGTCGGCGCCGCCGGGCCTGTCCGAGCCGGCGGCGCGGGCGTTCGTCGCGGCGATCGGCGGCACGCCGGTGGCGAAGTACGGCTGGACGGACGTCGGCCGGTTCGCGACGCTCGGCATCCCGGCGGTCAACTTCGGACCCGGCGACCCGAACATGGCGCACAAGCGCGACGAGTACTGCCGGATGCCGCTCATCACCGCCTCCGCGGAGGCGCTCGTACGCTTCCTGGCCGGCTGACGTCGCCTGCTGGTCGGCGGCCGTTGGGTGGGCTTGTCTACCGTGGGGACATGAACGAGGAAAACGGCGTACGGCGTGACTTGCGGCAGCGCGGTCCGGTCACGCTGCGCCGGCATCACATCTCGGCCAGTACGACCGACCAGCGGCTGCTGGACAGCCGGGGTCCCAGCGACTGGGTGCACACCGACCCGTGGCGCGTGCTGCGGATCCAGTCGGAGTTCGTCGAGGGCTTCGGCGCGCTCGCCGAGCTCGGCAGTGCGGTCGCCGTCTTCGGCTCGGCGCGTACCAAGGCCGACCACCCCGACTACGCGATGGCGCGGCGGCTCGGCGGAGCGCTGGCCGAGGCCGGCTATGCGGTGATCACCGGCGGCGGCCCAGGGATCATGGAGGCCGCCAACCGCGGTGCCGTCGAGGCCGGCGGCACGTCGGTCGGCCTCGGCATCGAGCTGCCGTTCGAGCAGCACCTCAACGAGTACGTCGACATCGGGATCAACTTCCGGTATTTCTTCGCGCGCAAGACGATGTTCGTCAAGTACTCGCAGGCTTTCTGTGTGTTGCCGGGCGGTTTCGGCACGATGGACGAGCTTTTCGAGGCGCTGACACTGGTGCAGACCCGCAAGGTGACGCGCTTCCCGGTCGTTCTCATGGACACCGCGTACTGGAAGGGCCTGGTCGACTGGCTGCGCGGCCCGATGCTGTCCGGCGCGAAGATCAACCGCACCGACCTCGACCTGATCACGCTGACCGACTCGGTCGAGGAGGCGGTGAAGGTGATCGTCGACTCCGAGCTGGAACTAGCCGCGTCACTGGACACCGAATTACCGTCCGGCGCCGACCCGACCGCCGAACCCGTCGAAGGCTAGCTCGACACGCCAAGGGGTCGCCGAAACTGTCATACCCTCCCCGAAAAATTGCCCCCACCCAGTGGTCGGGTGGGGGGTGGGTCTGAGAGGTTACCTGGGTAATGCGAAATTGATCTTGGTCGCGGTTGCGAGTGGAGCGCTAAATGCGGCCTTTGTCTGGTTGTCGGATGCACGCAAGGCCCCCTTGCGTGCGTCCAGTGCAGGCAAGGCCCCCATGCGTGCATCACGCAGTGTGACCCGTGTGATCATTGTGACCACTGAGCCGCATGAGGCGGAATCTCAAGATCAATTTTGAACTTAGGTAAGTAACCACGCGAACCCACCCCCCGCCCGTTTTGGGTGGGGGCCCAGATTGACAGAGGGGTACGACAGTTTCGCGCCGTAGCAGGTAAGTCGGGTGGCTAGGGGTCGATGAGGCCGAGTAGGCGGGCGGCCTGGGCGGCCTTGGCGCGGCGGTCGACGTTGAGTTTGCGCAGGATGTTGGTGACGTGCACGCTCGCTGTCTTCGGGCTGATGAACAGCGCGTGCGCGATCTCGCGGTTGGACCGGCCGACGGCCAGGTGGCGCAGGGCCTCCAGTTCGCGGACGGTCAGGTCGGTACGCGCGCGCGGTACAGCCGGTTCGGCGGACGGTTCGCCGAGCGGGACGCGGTGCAGCTGTGCCGTCGACCGGATGTCGCCGACCAGCGGTCCGGCACCGAGTGTCTCCGCCTGCCGGTGAGCCTGCCGGAGCAGCCGCGCGGCCTCGTCGCGGTCGCCGGAGATCGTCGCCTCGGCGAGCCGCCACGTCGCGTACGCGACCTGCCAAGGCCGTGCCAGCGCGCGCCAGCCAGCCACCGCCGCCGGCCAACCGGGCCGGCCGGCCTCGGCGCGGCACACGGCCGCGAACGCCGCCTGCTCAGGTTCGTCGAGCAGGTCCGGCACGTGCGCCAGCAGGTCCTCGATCCGCCGCGCGGCCTCGGCCTCGGCCGGCGCGTCACGCATGGCCCGCGCCGCCGCCGCCAGCTCGGCCTCGGCGCGTACGCCGGAGGCCAGCAACTGACCGAGCCGCTGTGCAGGCAGCAACGCCAGCGCCGCGTCCAGATCCGCGCGTACGTCGGCAAACCGCCGTTCTCGCAACGCATAGTCGACGCGCACCGTGAGCATCCGGTGGATCTTCGCCGGCCGCCGCGACGACAGACAGCCGTCCACGTCCACCCGCGCCAGCGCCTCACGACCGGCCGCGAGGTCGCCGCGCAGCAAGGCGAGCTCGGCAAACGTCAGGTCCAGCGCGCGTGCGACATACGGCGTCGGCCCGCAGGCGTACGCTGCCTCGACCCGTTCAGCGGCGCGGTCGAATCGGCCGCTCAGCAGCTCGGCGCGCGCAGCTTCGTCGAGCAACCGCGAGCCGTACGCCTGCTCCAGTCCACAAAGCCGCGCCCGCGTGTGACCGTCGGCGGCCACGGCGATCGCCTCGTCGAGCTGGTTGGCGGTGCGCAACGCCGCGGCCAGATACAAGTACGCCGGCCAGCGCGCCTCGACGTCGGTCCGGCCGTCGAGCAGCGCGACAGACGCGCGCAGCTCGGCGATGCCGTCGTCCAGCCGACCGCGCTCGGCCAGGCCAAATCCGAGCGCCATGTGACCGACCGCCTCAGCGGTGAGGTCGCCGGTCAGCCGGCCAAGGTCGACGGCCTGGGCGCCGTACGTGACCGCCGGCTCCGCCAGCTCCCGGCGCAGCGCGGCCCAAGCGGTCGCCGACAGCACGTACGCGGAGTCGCCGTCCGCCTCCGTGCCGGCCAGCAGCTCACCAGCACGGTCGAGCGCGGCCTGCGCCTCGTCGTCGTGGCTCTCGCAAAGCTCGTGCTCGGCCAGCAACGCGAAAAGCCGGGCCGCACGCTTCGGCTCTCGCGCCGCGTCGACCGCGTCGGTCGCCTGGCGCATCAGCTCGATCGCGCGTACGCCGTCACCGACCAGATCGGCCAGGTCGGCCGCGCCGCTCAGCAGCGTCGCGCGATCCATGCCGGCGACCCGCTCGGCGTCACGGACCGCCGGCCAGTGCTCGATGGCGCGTTCCAGGCTCTCCAGGGCCTCCTGATGAGCGTGCACGGCGGCGGCCGCCTGGCCGGCACGTATCTCGGCCGCCAACGCCTCCGGCAGCCGGCCGGCGGCACGCCAGTGGTGCGCCACCCGCACCGCCGTCGACACTTCACCCCAGGACGGATGCGCGGTCAGCAGGGTGGCCGCCTGCGCGTGCGTACGGCGCCGCTCGGCCGGCAGCAGGTCGGCGTAGAGGGCCTCGGCGATGAGCGCGTGCCGGAACCGGTATCCGTTGGCGTCCGGCACCAGCAGATGGCGATCGATGGCCGCTCGCAACGCGGTCGTCAACTGGTCGTCGTCTTTGTGCAGCGCAGCCAGGAGATCGTGGCTGACCTGCGCACCGGCGACCGCGGCGGTGCGCAGCACGGCGCGGCTGTCCGACGGCAGGTCGTTGGCCGTACGCAGGATCAGGTCGTGCACGGCCACCGGCAGCGGTCCGCCGCCACCAAGTGGCGCGAGCACCTCGGTCAGGAACGGATTTCCGCCTGAGCGCGCGAAAACCGCGGTCACCAGCCGCTGGTCGACCGGTGCCGGCAGCAGGCCGGCGAGCTGCGCGGCGGTGTCCTGGCGGTCCAGCGGCGGCAGCGTGATCGTCGTACACCGCTCACGGCAGGACAGCTCGGCCAGCAGCCGGCGGGTCGGATGAGCCGGCTCCAGCTCGTCGTCGCGATAGCTGCCGGCGATCAGCAGCGGCCGGTCGCGCAGCTGGGTCGCGGCGAACGCGAGCAGGCCGAGGGTGGACCGGTCGGCCCAGTGCAGGTCCTCGACGGCCAGCAGCACCGGTGTCATCGCGGTGAGCCCGCCGAGCGTACGCGTGACCAGGTGGAACAGCTGCTGCCGAGCGGCCGGGTCGACACGCAGCGACGGGTTGTCCCGGCCCGTACCGATCATCACCGCCAGCGCCTGGTCGATCGCCGCGCTGGACGGCAGGCGCTGGAAGGCCTCCACCAGCGGCGCGTACGGCACGTGGTAGTCGCTGGCCGGTGGACAACCGCCGGTCAACACGCGCGTGCCGGTGCCGCTGGCGTACTCGCGGATCTCGGCCAGCAGCCGCGTCTTGCCAATGCCCGCCTCGCCGGCGACCAGCAGCATCGCCGCGCCGGCGCCGGCGCGGACGTCGTCCAGCAGCGCGGTGCCGGCGGCCAGTTGCTCGCGCCGGCCGACGAACGCACCCGTCCCGGTCCGGATGGCCATCGGCATCTCCTCCGGCGACCACGGTATTCGCTTTACCCGTGACTTACCTACGAAAGGCCGCGAGCCCGCGCGGGTGGCCCTGCGGCCGGTCGTCGCGTCGCGGCGCATGACACCATGAAGCGGTGGATGCAGTGCTGATCTCCGTCCTCGTCGCGGTCATCCTGGCCGCGGTGCTGTTCGCCGGCGCCGCCTATACGCTCGGCCGCACGCCGGGGATGTCCGACCCGCGGCCGGACACGACGCCGACCTCGTTGCCGGACGACCGGCCGGCGACCGGCACCGACGTGCACGGACTGCGTTTCGACGTGGTCATCCGGGGCTACCGGATGGCGCAGGTCGACGAGACCCTGGCGCGGCTCGCGTACGACATCGACGTACGCGACACGCACATCCAGGCACTGGAGGACGAGCTCGGCAGGATGTCCAAGACGCTGCACGACTCGGTGTACGAGAAGACCGGTGACCAGACGGAGTTCGCGGCCCGTGACGAAGCGTGACCTGCCGGACGGCCTCGTCCTCGCCGACGACGGCCTGGTCCGCTGCTCGTGGGGTGACAGCGCGCCGGACTACCGGCCCTACCACGACACCGAGTGGGGCCGCCGGCTGACCGGCGACGACGCGCTGTTCGAGCGGCTGAGCCTGGAGGCGTTCCAGTCCGGCCTGTCGTGGATCACCATCCTGCGTAAGCGCGAGAACTTCCGCGCCGCTTTCGCCGGTTTCTCCATCAAGGCCGTCGCGGACTTCGGCGGCGACGACGTGGCGCGACTGCTGGCCGACACCGGGATCGTCCGCAACCGCGCCAAGGTCAACGCCGCCATCCGCAACGCGAGGGCCGCCGCCGACCTCGACGGCGGGCTCTCGGACCTGCTCTGGTCGTACGCGCCCGACCCGCGGCCGCCGCGACCGGTGTCGGTGCACGACCAGCCGACGATCACCGCCGAGTCGGTGGCGATGGCCAAGCGGCTGAAGAAGGCCGGCTTCGCCTTCGTCGGCCCGACCACCTGCTACGCCCTCATGCAGGCCACCGGCATGGTCGACGACCACGTCGCCGGCTGCCACGTACCGGCCGAACGCTGAGCACGGATTACCCGCTACAGCGCGAAACTGTCGTACCCAGGTGGCAGTTTTGGCCCCCACCCAGGACGGGGTGGGGGGTGGGTGAGAGGCCTTTCGCCTTGACGAAATTTGCGTCATGGTGAGCCTCTCGACCCACCCCCCACCCGACCACTGGGTGGGGGCAACTTTGGTCGAGGGGTACGACAGTTTCGAAGTGGGCTCGGCGTGTCGGAAGTGGACTCGCCGGATTACTCGCCCCGGAAGACCGGCTGGCGTTTGGCGACGAAGGCGGCCACCGCCTCGGCGTGGTCGGCGGTCGCGCCGGCGGCGGTCTGGGCAGCGTCCTCGACGGCCAGGCTGTCGGTGAGTGAGTGCGATGCCGAGAAGGCCAGGCTGCGCTTGATCTGCGCGTACGCGACGGTGGGGCCGGCGGCGAGGCGGGCCGCCAGTTCCTGTGCGGCCGGCAGCACCTTCTCGTCGTCGTCGACCAGGGTGGTGAGCAGGCCGAGCCGGGCGGCCTCCTCCGCCCCGACCTTGGTCGCCAGCATCATCAGCTCGGTCGCCTTCGCATAGCCGACCAGCCGCTGCAGCGTCCACGACGCGCCGGAGTCGGCGGTCAGGCCGATGTTGGCGAAAGCCATCAGAAACGACGTCGACGGACCGCCGAAGCGGATGTCGGCCGCGTACGCGAAAGACGCGCCGGCACCGGCGGCGGTGCCGCGTACGGCCGCGATCACCGGCTTCGGCGCCTCGGCGATGGCCAGCGTGATCGGGTTGTAGTGATCGGCCACAGTGGACAGTGGCGCCGGGTCGCCGGCCTCGATCAGCGCCAGGTGCTCACGCAGGTCCTGTCCGACGCAGAAGGCCCGGTCGCCGGCGCCGGTGAGGACGATCGCGCGCACCTTCCGGTCGGCGGACAGCTCCGGCAGGGTCGCCTTCAGCGCTTCCTTCAGCTCACGGTCGAGCGCGTTCATTGCCTTGGGACGGTTGAAAACCACCGTGGCGACGGCCTCGGCAACGTCGACGGTGAGCGAGTCCGGCACGGTTTCCCCTCCTGACGCGATGGTGTTCCCCAGTATCGCCGACGCGCCGGCATCGCCGACCCGGTTTGGGAGCGAAGGCCGTCATGCAGGAGAATAATGGCCGTTGTCTCCGGGAACCGGTCCGCATTCACGCAGCTTGCGCTGGCGCTGTCGGCGGTGTAGGTCGGGATACCGGGTGGTAAGGGAGTGGCCGTCGCACCGGTGCGGCCACCGGTCGAGGGGAGTTTCGACATGGCGGCCATGAAGCCGCGGACGGGTGACGGTCCGCTCGAGGTCACCAAGGAGGGACGCGGCATCGTCATGCGGGTCCCACTGGAGGGGGGCGGACGGCTCGTGGTCGAGATGTCGGCCGACGAGGCCAACGACCTCGGAGAAGCGCTGAAGAACATCAAGAGCTGAGTCCACATACGATCCGCGGCCCCGGCCTGGTGCCGGGGCCGACTCATGTCCGCTCCAGCCAGCCGAGCCCGGTGCGGCTCACGTACGTCCAGTGCGCCACCTGCTCGCCGTACGCCTTCGTCAGCTCGTCCGCCGTCCGCCGGCCCTGGTAGACCTGCTCGATGACCCCGGCGAACTGCGGCATCGTCAGCGGCGGCGACACCGGCCGGCCGAGCACGCGCAGCGCGATCGCGCTCGCGGTGAACTCGCCGATGCCGTGAATGCGCCGCAACGCCGTCAGCACCTCGCCGGTCGGCGCCTCTCGCAGCCACTCCTCACCGAGGTCGTTGACGCCGGCGATCGCCGCCGCGAGCCGGTTGGCCTGCTGGTCGTTGGCCGCGTACGGACGCAGCTCGCCGGCGGTCAACCCGGCCAACGTCTCCAGCGTCGGAAAGGCCACATGCTCGGCGCCGCCGACGGTCAGCCGCGGACCGTACGCCGCCGCGATCCGCCGCTTGCGACCGGCCGCCACGGCCTGCGAGGTGCGGTGGGTCAGCATGAAATAGCAGACACCTTCCGGGAGGCTGGGGAAGCGCACCTGATGCAGACCTCTGGTGGCCGCAAGGATGTCGCGCATCGGCGGATCCTTCGCGGCGATCCGCAGGAACGGCCCCGGATCGTCGTCCAGCGACAGCCAGTCGGCGACCATCCGGCCGATCGCCGGCAACTCGGCCTTCCTGGCGTTGTGCGCCTCGACCCGTACGCCGTCACCTTCCGGCGACACGTCGACGACCACCGCCGCGTCCTTCGCGCCACGCCGGACGGCCAGCGCCTTGCGCACCCGGTCGCCGTCGATGGTCTGGTCGTCAATATCGGCCGGCCGGAAGTAAGCCATCGCGCGCAACGAAGCCCGGAGATCGAACGGCTGCGCGGCGGGCAGCTGCATGCTCTCAGTCACCACCCCAGCATGGCCGCCGGGTCTGACATTCTCCCGCCGACCCCACCATTTACCCGCTACAGGGCGAAACTGTCGTACCCACCCCGAAAAATTGCCCCCACCCAGTGGCCGGGTGGGGGGTGGGTCTGAGAGGTTGCACAGGTAATTCAAAGTTGATCTTGGTCGACGCCTCGGTGGTCACTCTGGTCACAGGAGTCACGCCACGGCTGCAAGCATGGCCCCCATGCTTGCACTGGATGCACGCAAGGTGGCCTTGCGTGCATCTGCCGGCCCGGCAAATGGGGCGTTTAGCGCTACATCGGCGCCCGGCGTCGTACGATCAAGATCAATTTCGAACTTATCTGAGTTTCCAACGCGAACCCACCCCCCACCCGATGTGGGTGGGGGCCCAGATTGGCAGGGGGGTACGACAGTTTCGCGCTGTAGCGGGTAATCAGCGGGTCGCGAGGAGGGACTGGTAGACGGCGCGGGTTTGTTCGGCGATGATCGACCAGCGGAATTCGCGGACGGCGCGTTCCCGGCCGGCGGCGCCCATCGACTTGGCTTCGGTGGGGTCGTCGATCAGTCGGTTGATGGCGGCGGCGAGTCCGGCCTCGTACGCGGGCACGAGAGCGCTGTCATAGTGCACCAGCAGGCCCGTCTCGCCGTCGGCGACCACCTCCGGGATGCCACCGACGTCGCTGGCGACGACGGCCGTGCCGCAGGCCGCGGCCTCCAGGTTGACGATCCCCAGTGGCTCGTAGACAGACGGACACACAAACGCGCGCGCGTGCGACAGGAGCTTGATGAGATCCGGCCGCGGCAGCATTTTTTCGTGCCACACAACGCCACCGCCGCGCGCCGCGCGCAGACTGTCCACTTCGGACCGGACTTCCGCCTCGATCTCAGGCGTGTCCGGCGCCGACGCGCACAGCACGATCTGTACGCCGGGCCGCAGCTCGTGGCAGGCGGCCAGCAGATGTGGCAGGCCCTTCTGGCGGGTGATCCGGCCGACATAGATCACGTACGGCACGTCCGGGTCGACCCCCAGCGCGCGTACGCTCTCCGGTGCCGGGTCCGGCGCGTAGAAGTCGGTGTCGACGCCGTTGTGGATCACGTGGATCCGCTCCGGCCGTACGCCGGGATAGGCGCGGATGATGTCGGACGCCATCCCGGCGCTCACCGCGATGACGCCGTCGGCCGCCTCGAAGGCGGTGCGCTCGGCCCACGTCGACAACGCGTAGCCGCCGCCGAGCTGTTCGGCTTTCCACGGCCGCGACGGCTCCAGGGAATGGGCGGTCACCACGTGCGGGATGTCGTGCAGCAACGACACGAGGTGGCCGGCGAGGCCGGTGTACCAGGTGTGCGAGTGCACCAGGTCGGTCGCCGGGTCGACCGCCGCGGCCATCAGCACGTCGGTGCCGACCGTGCGCAATGCGGCGTTCGCATCGGCCAGCTCGGTCGGCGGCCGGTGCGCGACGGCGCCGTCACGGTCCGGGCCGAAGCAGTGCACGTCGACGTCCAGCATGGTGGCCAGTGACCGGACCAGGAAGTCCACGTGTACGCCGGCGCCGCCGTAAATGGTCGGCGGATATTCGTTCGTCAGCAATGCCACCCGCATGGTCATCACACTAGGGTGCTTGGCGTGGGAACAGGACGTTCGGTGCTCGGAATCGTGCTGGCCGGCGGCGAGGGCAAGCGGCTGATGCCGCTGACGGCCGACCGCGCCAAGCCGGCGGTGCCGTTCGGCGGCCAGTACCGGCTCGTCGACTTCGTGCTGTCCAATCTGGTCAATGCCGGCTTCCGCCGCATTTGCGTACTCACCCAGTACAAGTCGCACTCGCTGGACCGGCACGTCACGCAGACCTGGCGGATGACGGCGTTGCTCGGCGACTACGTCACACCGGTGCCGGCGCAGCAGCGGCTCGGCCCGCGCTGGTACACCGGCTCGGCGGACGCCATCTACCAGTCGCTGAACCTGGTGTACGACGAGGACCCGGACCACATCGTGGTGTTCGGCGCCGACCACGTCTACCGGATGGACCCGCGGCAGATGGTCGACGCGCACATCGACTCCGGCGTCGGCGTGACGGTCGCCGGCATCCGCGTACCCCGCGAGCAGGCCACCGGTTTCGGCGTCATCGACACCGCCGACGACGGACGTACGATCACCGGGTTTCTGGAGAAACCGGCCGATCCGCCTGGTCTGCCGGACGACCCGAACAGCAGTTTCGCGTCGATGGGCAACTACGTCTTTCGCACCGAGGCGTTGTTGGAGGCATTACGCGTCGACGCCGCCGACCCCGGCTCAGCGCACGACATGGGTGCGAACATCATTCCGATGATGGTGCGCAAGTCCGACGCCGAGGTCTACGACTTCGACCGCAACGAGGTGCCGGGAGCGACGCCGCGCGACCGCGGCTACTGGCGTGACGTCGGCACGCTCGACTCGTATTTCGAGGCGCACATGGACCTGGTGTCGGTGCACCCGATCTTCAACCTCTACAACCGGCAGTGGCCGATCCTGACCAACCCGCCGCAGCTGCCGCCGGCGAAGTTTGTGCTGGGCGGCATGGCCGCCGACTCGATCGTGTCGACCGGCTGCATCATCAGCGGGTCGGTCCGCAACTCGGTGCTGTCGCCGGACGTACACGTCGCCGACGGCGCCGTCGTCGAGGACTCGGTGTTGATGCCCGGCGTACGCATTGGCCCCGGTGCGGTGGTCCGACGGTCCATTGTGGACAAGAATGTGCTCGTACCACCCGGCGCCACCCTCGGAGTCGAGGCCGACCGGGACCGGCTGCGGCACCGCGTCACCGAGTCGGGGATCGTCGTGCTGGGGAAAGGGGAACGAGTCGAGCCGTGAGGCTGCCGTACGACTCTCTCACCACCGGCACCCGCCGGGTCCGGCTGGGCCTGATCCTGGCGTCGGCCGCCGCGGTCATCGTGCTTTTCGAGTTCGTCCGGCTGGCGCTGACCGCCGGCTCGCCGAACACCGACGTCCTGATGACCGTCGTCGACGGGTTTCTCAGCGGTGTCGCCGCGACGCTCGCGCTGGTCGGTGCCGGACTGATCGGCTACGGGATGTTTCGCGGCGCGCCGCGACGGCCGGCGATCATCGGGCTGCTGCTGTGTTGGCTGGTGCTCACCGGCCTGCTCGGCTTCCTGCTGGCCTCGTGAGTCAGCCGGTGTGCAGCAGGGTGGCGGCGAGCAGGCCGTCGCCGACCGGCAGCATCGCGGCGGCGAAACGGTCGTCGTCGCGTACGGCGGAGGCGATCCCGCGCAGCGCGACGGCCTCCGGGTCGCGTGCCGCGGCGTCGGCCGTACGCCCGTCGGCGAGCACGTTGTTGACCGCCAGCACCCCGCCGGCGCGCAGCAGGCGAACCGCCTGGGTGAGGTAGGTCGAGTAGTTGCCGGGGTCGGCGTCGATGAACACGACGTCGTACGACCCGTCGGCGAGCCGGGGGAGGACGTCACCGGCGCGGCCGTTGATGAGCCGGAAGCGACCCGGTGCGACGCCGGCGTCGGCGAACGTCTGGCGAGCCAGCCGTTGGTGCTCGGACTCGGTGTCGATGCTGGTGAGGATGCCGGCGGTGCCGAGGCCGCGGAGCAGCCAGAGCCCGCTGACCCCGGTGCCGGTGCCGACCTCCACCACCGCGCGCGCCGAGACCAGGCTGGCCAGCAGCCGCAGGGCCGCGCCGGCTCCGGGACCGACGGCGCGGCACCCCACCTCGGCGGCCCGGCCACGCGCCGCCGCCAGCACCTCGTCCTCGCCGATGTAACCCTCGACGTACTCGATGCTGTCGGCGATCGTGGTGACCGACGACACCCAACCGGTGATGGCGCACCTCCCGCCTACGTCCCCGCGTGCGCGGTGAGCGCGCGCAAGCCTATTAGAGCCAGCACACCGGCCGCACGGCGCGTCCACGGCCGCGACACGCCGTGCCGATCGTCCAACTCAGGCCGACCAGGCCGAAACTGTCGTACCTACTCCGAAGAATTGCCCCCACCCAGTGGTCGGGTGGGGGGTGGGTCTGAGAGGTTGCAACCAATACGCGAAAATGATCTTGGTCGCCGCCTCAAAAGCATCGTGGATCACTCTGACCCCAGGCGTCACGCGCCCCACGCACGCATGGCCTCCTTACGTGCAACAGACGCACGCAAGGCGTCCTTGCGTGCGTCCACTATTCCGACACATCGGGCGTTTAGCGCTACATCAGTGCTGGACCAAGATCAACTTTGAACTTAGGTAAGTAACCACGCGAACCCACCCCCGCCCGATCTGGGTGGGGGCCCAGATTGGCAGGGGGGTACGACAATTTCGAGCCGTAGCGGGTAGGTGGTGGCCGGACGGACGAGTGGCGGTGCGCCGGAGGGGCAGATCTGTGCTATCGGAGGGTGAATCGGCCGGATCGGGAACGCTGCCGGGGTCTCGGCCGTTCGTGCACTTGAGAGGGGACGAGATCGGTCATGGGTGGGACGCATGACGCGACTCGGGGATGATGTCGGCCGGAGGAAGGCGGTGCACGATGGATGCGACCGCAAGCCTCGGCTGGAAGGGGTACGCCGTGCCCGACGCGCTCCCGGGTAACGTCATCGACGGTTGGCAGCCGCCGAGCTGGGACGAGATCGTCCGTGAGCACTCCGCGCGGGTCTACCGGCTGGCCTACCGGCTGACCGGCAACCGGCACGACGCCGAGGACCTGACGCAGGACGTGTTCGTCCGGGTCTTCCGGTCGCTGGACGGCTTCTCGCCCGGCACCTTCGCCGGCTGGTTGCACCGCATCACCACCAACCTGTTCCTGGACCAGGTCCGCCGCAAGGCCCGGATCCGGTTCTCCGCGTTGCCCGACGACGCGGAGCGGCTGGCCGGCAGCACGCGTACGCCGGAGGAGGCGTACGCGGACGAGCGGTTCGACGACGACATCCAGGCCGCGCTGGACTCCCTCTCACCTGACTTCCGTGTCGCGGTCGTGCTCTGCGACGTGGAGGGCCTGTCGTACGAAGAGGTCGCGGCGACGCTCGGCATCAAGATCGGTACGGTCCGCAGTCGGATCCACCGAGGCCGCGCGGCGCTGCGTTCGGCGCTCGAACACCGCACCCCGCGCCGGCTGCGCGCGGTCGGCGATCGAGACGACGGGGTGGTGGGGGGACGTACGTGACGTGTCCCTTCCTCCTCCGGCGTAGCGTTGCATTCACCAGCGGTGGTTTCGGAGGCGAGCTGTGAGTTCCCCGGCATCGGAGCGCCACCTCGGCGAGCTGGCCGCGGCGGTCACCGACGGCACGCTCGGCCACCACGCGCGTGACCGCGCGCTCGCCCACCTGGCCAGCTGTCCGGCCTGCCGCGCCGAGGTCGAGGCGCAGCGCCGGCTCAAGAACATGCTCGGCGGCCTCGGCGGACCGGAGGCACCGAGCGGCCTCGCCGACCGCCTGCGGGCCATCCCGGACGCCAACCCCGGCGACGACGACGATCCCGGCTACGGCGGGCACGCCGGCTTCTCGCTGCCAGACGTACGCATGCAGGCGACCTTCCGCACCGTCCCGGTGCGCGACCGCCGGCACCGTCCCGGCCCGGTGCGGCGCACCGTGGTCGTCGGCGCCACCGGCGGTTTCGCCGCGTTCGCGGTGAGCATGGGGGTGGTGGCCGCGGTTGGCGCGCCGGAGCAGGCCGACATCGTCCGTCCCCCGGTCATGGCATACACGGTCGAACACAGCCGCAGCGCCAACCTGCTGCCCGGTGGCGACCCCGCCGTCAATCTCGACCCCGCGGCCTTCGACAGTCGCGGCGGTCGCTAGTCGTTGCTCCCGCGCCGGCCCCGACGCAGGCCCCGCACCGGACCACCAGCACCGTGGGGCGGGGCGAGGCGCGTCGTCATCGCTATCAGTGCCGGCGTCCTCGGCGCGGCGTTGTGCGCCGGCCTGGTGTACGCCGCCGGACCGGGACACGACGCGGACGACCAGCTCGTCAACCCCGGCGTCATCGACCGTACGCAGCGCGCGCTCACCACGGCCGAAGAGCCGGCGATGGCGCTGCTGCAGCGTGCGGTCACCGCGAGCCGCCAGGTCATCTACTCCGGAGCGAAGGTCCTCACCGGGCCGGGGCCCGACGTGACAGTCGACGTCTGGCACTATCCCGGCCGCGGCACGGTCACCAGGGTCGAGGACAGCCTCGCCCAGGTGCCGGGTGAGCCGACCCAGGACCCGGTCGACGACGGCATGGACGAGCTGGTGCTGGCGACCCTGACGCACGGCTACACGCTCGCCGTGCTCGGCAGCGACCAATGCATCGGCCGGTCCACGTACGTGGTCGCCGTCCGCGACCGCGACGACGGCATGGTGGCGGCCAAGCTGTGGCTCGACGAGGCGACCGGCCTGATGCTGCGCCGGCAGCTGTACGCCGGCGGCCACGTCATCCGTACGTCGGTGTACGTCGAGCTGGCCGTGGGCGCGGACGCCGACAACCCCGGCATGGAGGGCCCGCCGGCGCCGGACGGCGCGGCCAACTCGACCGGCCGCGCGCCGAGTCCGACCGCCTCGACCAGGCAACAGCACGTGTCGCAGCCGAAGCAGCTGACCGACGCGCAGGTCGTGGCGTTGCGCGCCGACGGCTGGCCGCTGCCGGACGTGCTGCCCGGCCACATGCAGCGCTATCGCGCGTACCAGCTGACCTGGGACGGCCGGCAGGTCGTCCAGCTCAGCTTCTCGGACGGGCTGTTCTCGACCTCGCTGTTCGTCCAGCGCGGCCAACTCGATGGCAAGAACCTGAAAGGCTTCCACCAGGACAAGGTCGGCGACGCTACGGTGTACGCCAACTCCGGGCTGTATCGAACGGTTGTATGGGCCGGGGGTGACACCGTCTATACGCTGGTGTCGGACGCGCCGGAGACGGTCGTGGACGGAGCGGTCATCGCGCTGCCGCACCACGCGCCGGACACCAGCGTGCTCGGTCGGATCGGACGTGGCATCTCTCGGGTGGCATCCTGGATCAACCCGTTCGACTGATGGTGTGACGGGGACGGCACGCCGTCGTGCTCCAGATGGATTGTGATGACGCGAACGAGTTCGGAGCAGGAGGTGCCCTTCCGTGCCTGAGGAGGGTCAGCCGCAGGCTGGAGACGGCGCTGGCACGCAGCCGGGGACACCGCAGCCGGGGACACACCGGTCGGAGTGGGCTCCGGAAGCCACCGATCCCGATCTGACAACGCGACCGGAGCCGCAGCAGTCGGCCACGCAGCAGGTGCCGTACGGCTCAGCGGCGGCCGGCAACGGCTACGGCTCCGCGGCGCCCGGCGGCGGCTCCGGCCCGGCCGGACAGTCGTCGTACGCTCCGGCCGGCACCAACGGTTACGGCGCCGCAGCGCCGCAGTCGTATGGCGCCACCGCGGGCTATGCGACCGGTCAGGCGACCGGTCAGGCGACCGGGTCGGCGGACCAGTCGCCGTGGTGGGTCCCGGACGCGCAGCGCGACCCGTGGCGCGACCCCGGCTCGGCGCCGGCCTGGCTGCCGCCGCAGCCGCCGACACCACCGGCACCGCCGCCGGCCGACCTACCGGCCGCGCGGCCGTCGCGCCAGGTCGGCCTCGGCCTGCTGGCGATCGTGGCCGTGGTTGTGGCGCTGCTGGCCGGCTCGCTCGGTGGCGCGCTCGGCTACGTGGCCGCCTCTCGTGGCGGCGCCGGTGTCGGCAACGTCTTCGGCGGTGGTGGCGGCACGCCGCCGCTGGCCAACCGGTCGCCCGGCACCATCGCGGCGATCGCGCAGAAGGTGCAGCCGGCGGTGGTGTCGGTCGAGATCCGCGGCCAGACCGAGTCCGGCAACGGGTCCGGCTTCGTCGTACGCCAGGACGGCTACATCATCACCAACAACCACGTCGCCGAGCCGGCCGCCAACGGCGGCACGCTGAAGGCGGTCTTCTCCGACGGCACCAGCCTGGACGCGACCATCGTCGGCCGCGACCCCAACTCCGACATCGCGGTCATCAAGGTCGCCAAGACCGGCCTGGTCACGCTGCCGTTCGGCGACTCGGACAAGGTCGCCGTCGGCGATCCGGTCGTCGCCTTCGGCTCGCCGCTGGACCTGCAGGGCACGGTCACCTCCGGCATCGTCAGCGCGCTCGACCGGCCGGTCGTGACCGGCGGTGACCAGAACGGCACCTCCACTGGTGCGGAGCCGGTCTACACGGCGGCGCTGCAGACCGACGCGTCGATCAACCCCGGCAACTCCGGCGGCCCGCTGGTCGACGGCGGCGGCCGGGTCGTCGGCGTGGACAGCTCGATCGCGCAGGTCCCCGGCTCCGGCGGCAAGGGCAGCATCGGCATCGGCTTCGCCATCCCGATCAACCTGGCCAAGCGGGTCGCCGGCCAGATCATCGCCACCTCCGGCCCGGGCCGGCAGGGCACCGCGAAACGTACCGTGATGGGTGCGACGCTCGACCCGGCCGACCTGCCCAACGGCGGCGTACGGCTCAAGAGTGTGCAGGCCGGCGGACCGGCGCAGAAGGCCGGGCTGCGTGACGGCGACGTCGTCACCAGGTTCAACGGCAAGTTCATCGCCGACCAGGTGGAGCTGATCGCATTGACCCGCAAGCTCGCCGCCGGCACGTCGGTGCCGGTCGAGTACGTCCGCGGCGGCAGCACGGTGAAGGCGACGATCGTCCTGGCCGAGACGTCCTGACGAGACTTCCTGACCTGTTCCGCTAACTTGACCGGAGTTTGGTAGACAGCCGCCGGCAGGCACGTACGCTGGACTCCAGACCGAAAAAAGGAGTGCCAGGTGTTCGAGAATCTCGGCTGGATGGAGATCATCTGCCTGGTGCTCATCGGCCTGTTCATCTTCGGGCCGGAGCGGCTGCCGAAAGTGATCGGCGATGCGGCGAGGTTCCTGCGGTCGGCGCGACAGATGGCCCGCAACGCCACCAGCGAGCTGCAGAACGAGCTCGGCACCGACATCGACATCACCGACCTCAACCCGCGTACGTTCGTCCGCAAGCACCTGCTCTCCGACGAGGAGGTCAGCGACCTGTCCGCGCCGCTGCGGCAGGCCTTCGGCGAGGTGCAGTCGGTGACCGACTCGATCAACGACGAGCCGCTGAGCCTGAGCAAGGGCACCTCGACGGTGTCGCTGAGCAAGGCGGAGCAGCCGGCCGGCAGCGCGGCCCCGTACGACCTCGACGCCACCTGACCGCTTTTCGGAACGCACGGAAAGGGCGTTCCGAAAATGGGCTAGGCCGGGGAGAGCTTGAGGGACATCCCGGACAGGCCACGCTTGCGCGCGGCGAGCTTGTCGGCCACCGCGCGCAGTGCCGTGGCCGCCGCGCTGTCGGTGTCGGACAGCACGACCGGCATGCCGGCGTCGCCGCCCTCGCGTACGACCGGGTCCAGCGGGATCTGGCCGAGCAGCGGCACCTTGGTCCCCAGCGACCGGCTCAGCGCCTCGGTGACCGCCTCGCCACCGCCGGAGCCGAACACCTCCATCCGCTGGCCGTCCGGCAGCTCCAGCCAGGACATGTTCTCCACGACGCCGACGACCTGCTGGTGGGTCTGCAGAGCGATCGAACCGGCGCGCTCGGCGACCTCGGCGGCGGCCTGCTGCGGCGTGGTGACGACCAGGATCTCGGCGGAGGGTACGAGCTGCGCGACGCTGATCGCGATGTCACCGGTGCCCGGCGGCAGGTCCATCAGCAGCACGTCCAGGTCACCCCAGAAGACGTCGGCCAGAAACTGCTGCAACGCGCGGTGCAGCATCGGTCCGCGCCAGACGACCGCGGTGTTGCCGGGGGTGAACATGCCGATCGAGATGACCTTCACGCCGTGCGCCTGCGGCGGCATGATCATCTCCTCGACCTTGGTCGGCTTGCCGTCGACGCCGAGCATGCGCGGCACCGAGAAGCCGTAGATGTCGGCGTCGACGACCCCGACCGACAGGCCTTTGGCGGCCAGCGCGGCGGCCAGGTTGACGGTGACCGAGGACTTGCCGACCCCGCCCTTGCCGGACGCGACCGCGTACACGCGGGTCAGCGACCCCGGCTGCGCGAACGGGATGACCGGCTCGGCGCGGCCCGGGCCGCGCAGCTTCTCCTGCAGCTGTCTGCGCTGCTCCTGGCTCATCACGTCCAGGTCGACGGTCACCTCGGCGACGCCGTCGAGCGTGCCGACGGCCGCGGTGATGTCGCGGGTCAGCGTGTCGCGCATGGGACAGCCGGCGACCGTCAGGTAGATCGCCACCTGCACCCTGCCGTCCGGGCTGACCCGTACGTCCTTGACCATGCCGAGGTCGGTGATCGGCCGGCGGATCTCCGGGTCGTTGACCCCGGCCAGCGCCTGCCGGACCGCGTCCTCGCTTGGCGCGTTCGTTGTCGGTGCGGACATGCCACTCATGCTAGGCGGCGCACGTACGGACGGCTCCTCCCGCCACTACCCGCTACGGCCAGAAACTGTCGTACCCACCTGCCAATGTTGGCCCCCACCCAGATCGGGTGGGGGGTGGGTTCGCGTGGAATGTACATATGTAATGAAAATGATCTTGGTCGCGGCGACATAGCATCGAGGTCATGAAGGAGGTCGCACGGCACTGGCGCCACCCCGGCGTGCCGGGGACGGACCTGTTGCGTGCGAGGTATGTCACGCACTCGTTCGGCCGCCACACCCACTCCGGTTATGCGATCGGCGTCATCACCGGCGGGCTGGAGGCTTTCGACTATCGCGGCGACAGCCATGTCGCCGGCCACGGCGCGATCGTGGCCATCGAGCCTGACCGCGTACACACCGGTCAGGCCGGCGACCCGGACGGCTGGTCCTACCAGATGTTCTATCCGGCGGCCGACGTGCTGGCCGCGGTCGCCACCGAGGTGACCGCGCAGCGTGGCCTGCCCGCCTTCCCCGCCGCGGTCATGGACGATCCGGTGACCGGCATGCTGCTGCGCGCCGCACACCGTGCCGCACACGACGAACGCTCGCCGCTGGCCGCCAGCGGCCTTCTCCTGCAGGCCTTCGGCACGTTGGTGCGCCGGCACGCGGCCGGCGTACGATTCCGGCCGCCGCGGCCGCGGCCGGCGCAGGTGCGGCTGGTCCAGGAGATGCTGGCCGACCGGCTCGTCGACCCGCCGTCGCTGGAGCAGCTGGCCGAGGTGGCCGGCATGACACAGTACGCGCTGGTACGCGCCTTCCGCGCGGAGACCGGCCTGCCGCCACACCGGTGGCTGGTCCAGCAGCGGGTCAACAAGGCGCGCGCGCTGCTCGACGCCGGTGAGCCACCGGCGCTGGCCGCGGCGCTCGCCGGCTTCGCCGACCAGGCGCACCTGAGCCGGCAGTTCAAGCAGTTCGTCGGCGTACCACCGGGGGCCTACCGGGCCGAGCGGCTGCGCAAGAACGTTCAAGAGCCGGCGCCGGCGCGTACGTAGCGTCGCCGGCATGACCGCTCCAACCACGACCGCCGACCGGCGGTCGGTCGTCCGCGCGTCGCTGGCCGTCGGTGCCGCGACCGGAGCGTACGGCGTGGCCTTCGGTGCCGCCGGCACCGCGGCTGGCCTGGACGTCTGGCAGACCTGCGCGCTCAGCCTGCTGATGTTCACCGGCGGCAGCCAGTTCGCGCTCGTCGGCGTGATCGCCGCCGCCGGTCCGGCGGCCGGACTGACCAGCGGAGTCGCGTCGGCGCTGCTGCTCGGTGCGCGCAACGCGATGTATGGCGTACGTCTGGCCGGGCTGCTCGACGTACGCGGCTGGCGGCGGCTCGCGGCGGCGCAGGTGACGATCGACGAGAGCACCGCGGTCGCCGTCGTCCAGCCGACGCCGGAGCTGTCGCGGCTCGGGTTCTGGCTGACCGGCGGCTCGGTCTACCTGTTGTGGAACGCGATGACGCTGGTCGGCGCGGCCGGCGCGAGCGTACTCGGCGACCCGGCGACCTTCGGCCTGGACGCGGCAGCGCCGGCCGCCTTCCTCGGCCTGCTGGCGCCGCGGCTGCGCGCTGGCCGGGTCGAACGGCTGGTCGCGGTGGCCGGGGCCGCGGTCGCGTTGGTGACGACGCCGCTGCTGCCGCCAGGCGTACCGGTGCTGCTGGCCGGCCTGGTCATCCTGCCGGTGGTGATGCGGCGATGACCCTGTGGATCGCGATCGTGGTCGCCGCGGTCGGCAGCTATCTGATCAAGGTGACCGGCCTGCTGTTGCCCGGCGTCCCCCGCGTCAACGCCGTGCTGGAGCGGCCGCGCGTACGCCGTGCCATCGAGTTGCTGCCGGTGGCGCTGCTGGCCGCGTTGTTGGCGGTGGAGGCGTTCGCGAGCGGTCAGCGGCTGGTGATCGACGCCCGTACGGCCGGTCTCGCGGCGGCGGTGATCGCTCTGGCTCTGCGCGCGCCGTTCATCGTGATCGTGGTGGTGGCGGCTGTGGTGGCCGCGCTCGTACGCCTGCTGTTCTGACGGCTGATGCGCGCATGGCCACCATGCGCGCGTCCGGCCGCGGCGGACCAAGATCGTTTTTCTACTTTGTTACGTTGCCACGCGAACCCGCCCCCCACCCGGTTGGGAGGGGGCCAACTTTACCGGCGAAAAATCGTGGAAAAGCGTTGTCCACAGGTAAGGAGAGTCACTTGCCGACTTCGGTGGCCAGGTTGCCGAGCAGCTCGTCGTAGATGCGGCGCAGCCCCAGCGGCGCGAAGGTTTTCTCGAAGAAGCCGCCGATGCCGCCGGCGCCGTTCCACCGGGTGTCGATGCGCACCTCCGTACGGTCACCGGCCGCGGACACCGTCCACGTCGTCACCATGCTGGAGTTGCGATCGGTCTCGACCAGCTGTTGCGCGGCCGGCTCGGTCACGTCGAGGAGGCAGTCGCGTACGCGGCTCTTGGTGGCCTGCAGCTTCCAGTGCACCGAGGTGCCGGCGCCGGTGCCGCCGTCCTGCACCTCGTAGTCGCTGAACTGCGGCGACAGGATCCGCTGCCGTACGCCGGAATAGTCGCGCACCGCGGCGAAAACCCGGTTGGCCGGAGCGTCGAGCACCCGGGCCGCCGATGCCGTGACCTCTGCCACCGTCAGAGTCCTATCTCTTGCGCGTTCGCCGCACCAACAACACGATTCCTACCACGATCGCGGTCAGGACGACGAGGCAGCACACCACCCCGCCGGCGATCGTCAGCCAGCCGATCCAGTCGTCGTTGGGGGCGTTGGGCTCGTCCATGGCGAGGATCCCACCCGCTCTCGCTTACGACGCGGTTTGTCGTCGCTGCGTTGTTCCTCCAGCAGCCGCTGCAGCTCCGAGCGTACGAAGTCGCGAGTGGCGACCTCGCCGAGCGCGATCCGCAGCGCGGCGATCTCACGCGCAAGATACTCGGTGTCGGCCTTCGCGGCGGCGGCGCGCTGCCGGTCCTCCTCCAGGCCGACGCGGTCGCGGTCGGCCTGCCGGTTCTGCGCCAGCAGGATGAACGGCGCCGCATAGCTGGCCTGCAGGCTCAGCAGCAGCGTCAGGAACGTGAAGGTGTACGGGTCAAACTGCAGGTCTTTGGGCGCCAGCGTGTTCCACAGCAGCCAGGCGACGATGAAGACCGTCATGTAGATGAGGAACTGCGCCGTACCGGAGAACCGCGCGACCCGTTCGGCGAACCGCCCGAACAGGTCGGGATCGGAGAGCAGCACCAAGCGGTCTGACCCGCGGGGCTGATCCAGCCGCCGTCCTCGAGGAGGCCGCTGACCAGCCCAGGCACGCGATAGCCGAGCCCAAACGCCGCCTGCCGGCACCGGCCGACGGCCCACCATAGCTCCGCTATTTGGGCCCTCGTCCGGCACCTGCAGACGACGTTTGGATCCCGACTCTCGCGCACCTGGGCTGGTCAGCGGCCTCCTAGCCATGCAGGCTCCTCTCGCGCCAGTCGTCCGGCAGCAGGTGGTCGAGTACGTCGTCGACGGTGACCGCTCCGACGAGCTGCTCACCGTCCACGACCGGCATCGCGACCAGGTTGTACGTGGCCATGTGCCGGGTGACGTCCGGCAGCGAGGTGTGCGGGGTCAGCGGCACGATGTCGGTGTCGACGATGCCGCCGACCAGCTCGCTGGGCTGCTCGCGGAGCAGCCGCTGGAAATGCACCAGGCCCAGATACTGCCCGGACGGCGTCGACACCGGCGGCCGGCACACGTAGACCTGCGCGGCCAGCGCCGGCGGCAGCTCCGACAGCCGGATCCGCGCCAGTGCCTCGGCGACCGTCGCGTCCGCCGGCACGATCACCGGCTCGGTCGTCATCATCGAGCCGGCGGTGCCCTCGGTGTAGAGCAGCAGCCGCCGTACGCCGGCCGCCTCGTCGGCCTCCATCAGGCCGAGGAAGCTCTCCTTCTCCTGCTCCGGCAGCTCGGCCAGCAGGTCGGCGGCGTCGTCCGGGTCCATCGCCTCGAGCACGTCGGCGGCGCGCTCGGTGTCCAGCGACTTCAGGATCGCGATCTGGTCGGCCTCCGGCATCTCCTGCAACACGTCGGCCAGCCGCTCGTCCTCCAGCGCGGCGGCCACCTCGTTACGCCGTTTCTCCGGCAGATCGTGCAGCAGGTTGGCCACGTCGGCCGGCTTCATGTCCGACAGCATCTCGATCAGCGTGTCCGCGGCCTGGTCCTCGTCGGCCGGCGCCAGGCCGGTCACGTCGTCCCACTCCACCTGGTGCAGCTGGCCGCGCCGGCGCTGCAGGAAACTCGGCGCCGCCTGTCGTACGGCCAACCGGCTGACCAGCCAGTCGCCGCCGCGCGACTTCTCCATCGCCACGTCGATGACGGTCGCCGCCGTGCCCGTGCCGGCCATGGTGACGCGCCGGTCCAGCAGCTCGCCGAGTACGAGCGTCTCGCCGAGCCGTTTTTCGAAGCGTTTCAGGGAGACCGTGCCGCTGCGCAACACCACCGCGTCCACGTCGAGAGAAGAAATCCGGTCGATCGGCACGAAGATCCGCCGCCGCTGCGTGATGTCCACGACCAGGCCGGTGACCCGGGGCGGATGCGACCCGAGCCGGACGACCGCGTCACGGATCTTGCCGACCGGCTCGGCGTTCGGATCGAACACCGCGATGCCGGCCAGCCTGGCCAGGAAGATCCGCGTCGCCGTCGTCACGTTTGTAGAGCGTAATCCGGGGTCGGCCGGCCCGCTTCCGCGAGGCGACGGCGTACGCGCTGCCGAGCACGAGGACACAGCCGGCCACTTGCGGCGGGGTCGGCCGCTCGCCGAGCGCGAACGCGGACAACACCAGCGCGCCGACCGGCGTGAGCATCAACAACGCGGCACCGACCGTGCTGCTCAGCCGAGGCGTCGCGAGCGCCACCAACAGCCAGCCGAGGACCTGGCCGCAGATCGCCGTCGCGGCCAGCCAACCGAGCGCGCTCCAACCGGGAGCGAGCGTGACGCCTTGCCACCCGGCGCCGACCAGCAGGCCGACGACCGCCGCGGTCACGATCACGTCGCGGTAGGACTGGATCACCATGCCGTCCTGGCCGCCATGGCGTAGCAAAAACAGAAATCCGGAATAACACAGTGCGGCGAGTACGGCGTGGATCGTCCCCCACAAGGGATCGCGGCCGGACGCACCGGACTCCAGTACGCCGCCGGTCAGCACGATGCCGATCACCATCACCGGCATGATCGCCAGGAAGGTACGCCCAACCCGTTCGCGATCGACCAGCAATGCCAGCAGCGGCACGATGACGACCTGCGCGTTCACCAATACGGTGGAAAGTCCGGCGCCGACCTCGAAAATCGCCTGTGTCCACAGCAAAGCGTCACCGGCGAACAACGCACCGGCGACCGCCGCGATGCCGCGCTGGCGCCACGACGGCTTGTCGCCGTGCCGGCGTTCCCATGCCGCGAGCGCCCACAGCACCGGCAACGCCAGCAGACAACGGAAAAACGTGGCGGTGCCGGGGGAGACGCCGGACAGGTCGATGAAAATGGCCGACGCCGAGACACCGACCGCGCCGGCCGCCATCGACAGTCGCGGTGGCAGCTGTCTGCGTGTCATATGACGTGCGCGTACCCGCCATCGGCGGTTCTCAATCAGCCGGTCGGCGCGAGCTCCTTTTCCTTCGGTGGCGCCAATGTGGTGTCCGCCGGCCGGATGAGGCCGACGGCCAGCAGGCTGATCAGCGCGGTGAGCGCCAGATATCCGGCCGCGAGCCACGGAGTCGCGCCTCCGGCGGCCAGCAGCGCGGTGAGGATCATCGGCGTGAGGCCGGAGGCGTAGATGCCCGATCCCTGGAACACCAACGACATTCCGGTGTAGCGGACGCGCGTGTCGAACAGCTCCGCGAAAAGCGTCGACTCGGCACCGGTCATCAGGCCATACCACACGCCGAGTTGCAGGCCGACCACAGCGAAAAACAGCCACGACTGGCCGGGCCGCAGCACGGCGAAGGACGGCACGACGGTGAGACCGAAGCCGGCGACGCCGATGCCGAACACCAGCCGGCGCGAATACCGGTCGGCCAGCCGGCCGGCGAAAGGCGCCACCGCGGCCATCACCAGCGCCGACATCGTCACCGCCACCAGGACGTCCGTGCGCGGCAGATGGATCGTCGCCGTCGCGTAGGTGATGACGAAAACACCCCAGGTGTTGAACGACGCGCCTTCGGCCCACCTGGCCAGCAGGCCGAGCAACACGTTGCGGCGGTGTCGCGGCAGCTGGAAAAGCTCCCGCACCGGTACGGCCGCGGTCTGGCTCAGCTCACGGAATGCCGGCGTTTCCAGTACGCGCATCCGTACGACCAGACCGATGAGCACCAGCAGCAGGCTCAGCACGAAAGCGGCACGCCATCCCACCGAGCGGAAGGCGTCGTTTCCGAGCCACCGGCCCAGAAAAGTGAAGGCGCCGGTGCCCAGCGCCAGGCCGAGGCCGAGACCGATCTGCGGCACGCTGCCGAAAAGCCCGTGCCGGCCGGCCGGCGCGTTCTCCACCGCGAGCAGCACCGCGCCACCCCATTCACCGCCGACCGCGAGTCCCTGCAGGATGCGCAGGAGCACCAGCAGGATGGGGGCAGCCACGCCGATCTGTTGGTACGGCGGCAAAAGTCCGATGAGCGCGGTGGAAGCCCCCATCACGACCATGGTCGTCACCAGCGTACGTTTCCGGCCGAGCCGGTCGCCGATGTGTCCAAAGAGGACACCGCCGACCGGGCGGGCCACGAAGCCGACCGCGAAGGTGCCGAAGGCGAACAGCGACGAAGCGACCGGATTGTTGCCAGGAAAGAACAAGTCGGGAAACACCAGGGCGGCCGCGGTGCTGTAGAGGAAGAAGTCATACCACTCGATGGTGGTGCCTATGAGGCTGGCGACCAGGACCGTGCGTACGCGGTTCATCGCGCGCTCGCGAACGGGATCGACGCCGCCGGCTCCTGCTCCGGCGCCGACCAGAGCCCGCGTTGGCGCAGCAGCGGAAGGACGCCTTCGCCGAACCACCAGCATTCCTCCAGATGCGGATGGCCGGACAGGACGAACTCGTCGATGCCGAGCGCGTGGTATTCGGCGATCCGGTCGGCGACCTCGGTGTGGCTGCCGACCAGTGCGGTGCCGGCGCCGCCGCGTACGAGTCCGACACCGGCCCACAGATTGGGATAGATCTCCAGGTTGTCGGTGGATCCGGAATGCAGCTCACGCATCCGCCGCTGGCCTTCGGACTCGCTGCGCGACAGTCCTTTTTGGACGTTCGCGATAACGTCCGGGTCGAGCGCGTCCAGCAGTTTTCGTGCGTGTGACCAGGCTTCGTCGGAAGTGTCCCGGGTGATGACGTGCAGCCGGATGCCAAACCGTACGGTCCGGCCGCGGTCGGCGGCCAGCTTGCGGATCCAGCCGATCTTCTCCGCCACCTTGTCCGGCGGCTCGCCCCAGGTCAGGTATACGTCGGAAAAGTCGGCCGCCACGGGTCCGGCCGCCGATGACGAGCCGCCGAAATAGATCGGTGGCACCGGGTCAGGCAGCCGGTCCAGTTTCGCGCCGCTGACCTGGATGTGCCGGCCGTCCAGGCTGACTTCCTCGCCGCGCCACAACGCGCGGATGACCTGGAGAAATTCGCCGGTACGCGCGTAACGCTGGTCATGGTCGAGAAAATCGCCGTATGCGCGCTGTTCGGCCGGCTCGCCGCCGGTCACCACGTTCAGCAGCAGCCGGCCGGCGGAATGCCGTTGGTAGGTGGCGGCCATCTGCGCGGCCAGCGTCGCAGACACCAGACCTGGCCGAAAAGCCACCAGGAACTTGAGTTTTTCGGTGTGTGCCACCAACAAAGCGGTGGTCAGCCAGGCGTCCTCGCACCACGCGCCGGTCGGTGTGAGCGCGCCGGTGAAGCCGAGTTGTTCGGCCGCTCGCGCGATCTGGGTGAGATAGCCGAGAGTCGCCGGCCGCGCGCCGCCGGCCGTGCCGACCGGCACGCCGTGGCCGCCGCCGACCAGCTGCCGGCTGTCGCCGTAGGTGGGGAGAAACCAGTGCATCGCCAATGGGGACGCCATCGGAACTCGTCCTTTCGTCACGCGGAACGCGTGCGGACATGGGAAAAGGCGGCCACGATCGGCCGAGAAAAGGGAGAAAAACGCCGGTTTAGCGCGGACAGGCCTGGCCGGTGACACGGGCGAAGTCCACGTGCCGCCGCCTGGTCAGTGCCGGTGACCGGTGCATTTCTCCAGACAACCGCAGCGATCCGGGAGTGTCAATCCGCTGAGTCGCGCACCACGAAACAGCGAGGAATTACCTCGGATTCAGAGATTGTCGTTATCCGCGTACGAGTTGAACTGCGCGGCGCTGACGGTTACCGTCTAAAGATATGACTGGTAACGGTCTGGTCGGCTACCGAGAGGTCGTGCGTACGCGCGGCTGGGGATGGTGGTGCGCCACCGCCGCCAGCTCGCGCTTTCCGGACGCGATGGCGCCGCTCGCGTTCGTCCTCCTCGGCGCCTCGGCGGCCGGCAGCTTCACCGTCGGCGGCCTCGCGTCCGGCGCCCACATGCTCTGCGAGGCGGTCGCGGCTCCGTTCGTCACCAAATGGTCCAGGCCGACTGTGGCCTTGCTGGTCAGGGCGGTCCTGTACGCGGTGACGGCGGCGACCGCGACCGTCGTGCCGGCCGCTGCCCTGGTCGCGCTCGCCGCGGCTGCCGGCGTGGCCGGCGCCGGAGTCCAGGGCCTGCTGCGCGGCGCGCTGGCGCGGATGTCGGAGAAATCGTTGCGGCACCAGGCGTTCAGCCTCGACACGGTCATCCTCGAGGTCGCCTGGACGGTCGCGCCGGCGCTGGTCGCCGGCCTGGCCGCGGTCGCCGATCCGCGGCTGGCGCTCGCCGTGATGGCGGTGGTCAACGCGGTCGCCGCCGCGACGGCCGGTCGCGTACGCGACAAAACAGCAGCGAGCATGGGAAAACTGCCGCGTGCGGCCGGTACGTTGGCGCTCGGCCTGGTCGCCGGCTCGATCGGTGGCGCGCTGGACGTGGCGACGCCGCCGCGGCTCGTCGACCTGCACACCGACCCCAACCTGACCGGCTTACTCTTCGCCGGTTATTCGGTCGCCAGCGTGCTCGGCGGTGTCGCGTATGGACTGCGCCGGTGGCCGCTGACGCCGAAGCGGCAGGCTTCGGTCCTGTTGATCGCCCTCCCGCTCGCTCTGCTGCCGGCGGCTGTCGCGAACAGTGTTCCGGTCCTTGCTGGTTCGACCGTGCTGGCCGGTCTGTTCGCCGCACCGCTGATCACCACGCGGTCGATGGCACTGCAGCAGGACCTTCCGGAGAGTGACTGGGACGCCGGCTTTGGCGCGCTCTACGCTGTCAATGGCGCCGGCTACGGACTGGCCAGCATTTTGGTCGGCGGAACGCTTTTTCTCGGCGCGACGACGGCGTACGTCGTTCCGCTGGCGCTCGCGATGGCGGCTGGCGCGGTCGGCCTGATCACGGTCCGTAACCGCAATTGATGGCTTTGTCCGGCTTTGTGATTGCCGGATGTGGACTGAATCAGTCTGGTTCCGTTGAAGCCTTGACCGGGCCGCCGAGAGGTGGAAGCGTACCCGCAATCGATCAACGAGCTATTTACGGACATGGATCGTATTGGCGGCCGCATGCGGATGGTTTTGGGGCTCGTGCTGCACAGCTCCCACCAGGACCGGCTGGTGGAGGCCGCCGGCACGCTGACCGGTGTGCAGCTGGAGCTGGTGATCTACGACCACGAGCGAGAGATCCGGCCCAAGGTGAAGGCGCTGCTGCGGCGCGTCCACCTGGACGGCATGATCCTCGGCCTGGTGCCGCACGACGCCTGCCGCGACTTCCTGCCGGCCGACCTGCCGCTCACCGTCACGCGCTACACCACGCTGGAGCTGACGCTGACGCTCAGCCGCGCGCTGCGCCAGGGGTGGGACCCGGTGCCGGTCAGCATCGACACCTTCGACCGCTCGGTCGTGCAGGACGTGACCCGCGCCCTCGGCATGGACCCGGACCGGATCGCCTGCCTGCCGTACGACCCGGACATCTCCTACGACCAGATCATCGATTTCCACCAGAAATTCCAGGCCGAGAACCCCGGTGGCTACATCATCACGGTTCGAAGCGAGGTGACCAAGCGGCTCGGCCACAAATACCAGCTGCTCAACGTGGCACCACTGGAGTCCAGCGTACGCGCCGAGCTGCACGAGCTGATCCTGCGCATCCAGTCCCATCGCGCGCGAGAGCTTTCCTTCGCGGCCGGCATTTTCTCCGTCGTCGGCTTCGACAAGGACTCCAACCTGGACCGCGCCAGGGTCGGCCTGCTCAACATGCTGTTGAACACGCCGGAGTTCGCCGACGCGTGGGTCGACAACCGCGGCCGGCGCGGTGTGGTCGTGTTGGCCCATCGCGCGCTTTTCAACGAGGTGACCGAAAACTGGTCGTCTCTGCCGGTCGTCGGCACCGCACACGCCAATCTCGGCCTGCGGGTGGCGGCCGGCTTCGGCATCGGCTCGTCGGCGCGCAAATGCGTACTGCTGGCGGAAAAGGCGGCCGCGCAGGCCGAGCAGTACGGTGCGCCGTGCGGCTGCCTGATGGACGAGGACGGCCTGATGGTCGGGCCGCTGCGGCCCGGCGCGACGCCGCTGAGCTTCACCTACCGGGAGCACGGCGCCGATCTTGAGCGGCTGGCCCGAAAAGCCGGCCTGAGTGCCGCCACCATCTCCCGGTTGGCCGCGGTGGACCGCAAACTCGCTGGCAAACCGCTGTCGCCGGGAGACCTCGCCGATGCGTTATGCATCACCGATCCCAGCGGCCGGCGGTTGATCCGCAAGCTGATCGCCAGCGGCCTGGCCGTCCAGCGCGGCAGCGCGCAGGTCAACCGCAAGGGCCGGCCCACCAACCTCTATCAGCTCACGATTTCGGCCACGATCAACGACAACTGAAAGCCGAACCACCCGTCCCGAGGTCCGTCCCCCTCCCCGGGACAACAGAGAGGATCACCATGGACGCACGGTCAACCTCGCTCAGCCGCCGGCGCGTACTCCAGCTCGGTGCTCTCGCCGCCGGCGCACCGCTGCTCGGCTCGACGCTGGCCGCCTGCGGCGGCGGCGAGAACAGCGGGACCGGCGCGGTGAAGTTCGCCGGCTGGGACTACGAGTCCGCGCTCGTCCAGCAGAACGTCAACCGGTTCCAGAGCCTCAACAAGGACATCAAGGTCGCGTACACGCCGATCACCAGCGCGCAGTACGTGCAGAAAACCGTCGCGCAGTTCAGCACCGGCGGCGGCCCGGACGCGCTTTACGTCTACGACGACTCGCTGGCCGGCTGGGTCGCCGCCGAGTACCTGCAGCCGATCGACGGACTGCCCGGCGTCGACCAGGTCTATTCCGGCATCTATCCGTCCAACGCCAAGGCGATGACCGTCGACGGCAAGAAATACGGCCTGCCGTACTACACCGACTCGCAGTGCCTGATCTACAACGCCGACATCCTGCACAAGGCCGGGATCTCCGCGCCACCCAAGAGTTTGGACGAGCTTGAGCAGCAGTCGCTGAAAATCAAGAACGCCGGCATCCTGCAGTATCCGATCGGCATCACCGCGCAGCTGCAGGACACCTGGTGGGCCTGGGTCTGGGGCCTGGTGTACGCCAGCGGCGGCGACCTTTTCGACGACGCCGGCAATCCGACGATGGACAAGGACGCCGCCACCAAGGCGGTGTTCACCTGGCTGCAGAAGGCGGCGACCAGCAGCAAGGTCATCGACCCCGCCGTTCTGCAGCTTTTGCCGGTGCCGCTGGACAACGCGATGAAGGCCGGCCGTTACGCGTTCACCCTCGGCGCGCGTTACGCCCTGCGCGACTACAACGACCCGAAGAAGTCGCAGCAGGCCGGCAAACTCAAGATCGGCTATTTCCCGAGCCTGGACGGAAACGTGGTCGGCACGGTCAGCAACACGCGGATGTACTGTCTGGCCAAGGACACCCAGGTCAAGGACAAGGCGTTCAAGCTGCTCACCTACCTCGGCGGCTTCGACTCCACCGGCGTGCCGTACACCGCGAAGTTCTGGTTCGACCAGAAGGGGCTCGGCTTTCCGTTCCGCGCTTTGGAAAAGGACCCGCAGGTGCAGAGCGAGCTGGCCAAGTTCGCCGACCCGGCGATCTACGCCAAGCTCGCCTCGGTGGCCAAGCCGCGGTCGGTGATCAAGCAGCCGTGGTACAGCGAGTACGAGAACCAGCAACAGAAAACCGTACAGCAGCTGCTCAACAACCAGACCACACCGGACGCCGCGGTCAAGGCACTGGCCAGTTTCGTCGGCGGCCTCAAGAAGAAGTACTCCTGACGCCGTGTCGACGACAACGGTCGTGAAGACCGCCGCCAGGTCCGGCACACCGGCCGGCGGCGGCGCCGGCCCGCGCAAACCGCGTGGCCTGACCGACAACCTGCGGGCCTATCTGCTGAACACCCCGGCGATGGTGGTGATCGGCGTCCTGGTGGCGTATCCGATCGGATACTCGTTCTGGCTGAGCCTGCACAAGTACAACCTGAAACTGCCGGCGCTGCAGAAGTTCGTCTGGTTTCGCAACTACGTCAACCTGGTCACCGACCCGGAGTTTCTCACCTCGTTACGCGTCACCATCGCCTTCGTCGTCGTGGTGCTCGGGTTGACGGTGTTGCTCGGCACCACGCTTGCCTTGGTGCTCAACGAAACCTTCCTCGGCCGCGGTGTGTTACGCAGCCTCGTCCTGCTGCCGTGGGCCATGCCGGGCGTGGTGAACGGCCTGATGTGGCGGACCATCTTCGACGCGAAAACCGGCCCGCTGAACGGATTGCTCTACCAGCTCGGCGTCATCGACTCCTACCAGGCGTGGCTGACCTCGCCGACCGGGGCGTTCCTGATCACCGCGCTCGCGCAGGTCTGGAACACGTTGCCGTTCACCGTCATCATCCTGCTCGCCGGCCTGTCCACCATCCCCGGTGAGCTCTACGACGCGGCCAAGGTCGACCGCGCCGGAGTCTTCCAGCGGTTCGGCCAGGTGACGCTGCCGTGGCTGCTGCATCCGTTGCTCATCGTTCTGATCCTCGAAACGATGAACGCTTTCCGCGCCTTCGACACGATTTACGTGCTCACCGGCGGCGGGCCTGGCGACGCCACGAACGTCATCGCGGTGCTCAACGTCAAGACCGTGCTGACCTACACCGACTTTGGCCTGGGCAGCGCGTACTCGTGGGTGATCACGCTGGTCACGCTGCTGGTCTCCATCGGATACGTGTCTTCGCTCTACAAGAAAGGGAGCATCGAGGTATGACGACCGCTGTTCCCTCGCGACCGCTGCTGGCCAGGCTGCCGTGGCGGAAAATCGTGCTGTACACGCTCGCGTTGTTCTTCGTGCTGTATCTGGTGTTGCCGTTCTACTGGATCGTCAACCTCAGCTTCATGCACGAAGTGGACGCGGCCTCGGTGCCGCCGCATTTCCTGCCCTACCATCCGACGCTGGAAAACTTCC
This sequence comes from Fodinicola acaciae, assembly GCF_010993745.1. NCBI lineage: Bacteria > Bacillati > Actinomycetota > Actinomycetes > Mycobacteriales > Fodinicola > Fodinicola acaciae. Next base: position 814,255 of record NZ_WOTN01000003.1, on the reverse strand, counting down.
TCGGTTTCGTGAACCCGACCGCCGACCAGGCGCTGGTCGGCTCGCGTGCCGTGCAGGACACGCCGTACGCGCTGATGAACAGCCTGATCGTGGCGTTCAGCACGGCGGTCTTCAACCTGGTGCTGGGGACGTTCGCGGCGTACTCGTTCTCCCGGATCAAGTTCAAGGGCAGCCAGGTGCTGCTGATCGTCTACCTGATGACCAGGATGGTGCCGGGCATCGCCATCATCATCCCGTTCTATCTGGTGATGCGTACGCTGCACCTGCTGGACACCTACGGCGCGCTGATCCTGTCGTACACGACGTTCGCGCTGCCCATCACGATCTGGATCCTGAAGGACTATTTCCGTTCCGTACCAAGGGAGTTGGAGGACGCGGCGCGGGTCGACCGGTGCGGCTGGTTCCGGATGATGTGGTCGGTGTTCCTGCCGATCTCGGCACCGGGCCTGGTCGCCGCGGCCATCTTCTCCTTCATGACCGCGTGGAACGAGTTCATGTTCGCGCTGTTCATGACCTCCACGATCTCGTCGCAGACGATTCCGGTCATCGCGGCCAACTTCGCGACCGACCTCAACACACAGATCACCCTGATGGCCGCCTCCGGCGTGGTGGCGGTGGCGCCGCCGCTGATCCTGGTGCTGTTCTTCCAGCGCCTCATCCTGCAGGGTATGGCCGCCGGTTCGGTGAAGGGATAACGCGCAGATGGCTGAGGTAAGGCTGGAGAACATCCGCAAGGACTTCGGCGGCGTGGTCGCCGTCGACGACCTGAACCTGACGATCGCCGACCGCGAGTTTCTCACCCTGGTCGGACCGTCCGGCTGCGGAAAGTCCACCACGCTGCGGATGGTGTGCGGCCTGGAACGGCCGTCCAGCGGCGAGGTTTTCTTCGACGACCAGCCGGTCGCGCACCTGCCGGCGAACAAACGCGACGTGGCGATGGTTTTCCAGAGCTACGCGCTCTATCCACACAAGACGGTCGCGCAGAACATCGGTTTCGCGCTGAAGATGATGCGGGTGCCCAAGACCGAGATCGACGAGCGGGTCGACAAGGTGGCCGCCTCGCTGGGCATCGAGAACCTGTTGGAGCGCAAGCCGAAAGCGCTCTCCGGTGGCCAGCGGCAGCGGGTCGCGCTCGGCCGCGCGGTGATCCGCGACGCCGGCGCGTACCTGCTGGACGAGCCACTGTCCAATCTGGACGCTCAGCTGCGGGTCAGCATGCGCGCCGAGCTCAAGCGGCTGCACGCCGACCTGCGCCGGACGTTCATCTACGTGACGCACGACCAGATCGAAGCGATGACGATGTCCGACCGGATCGCGGTGATGAAGGACGGTGTGGTGCAGCAATGCGCCTCGCCGGAGGACATCTACGCGCGACCGGCGAACGTCTTCGTCGCCTCGTTCATGGGCAGCCCGCCGATGAACTTCCTGACCGGAGAAGTGAAACGCGAGGGCGACGAGCTGCTTTTCCAGCACGGGTCGGTGACCGTACGGTTGCCTGACCACGCCGGGCCGGCGGTCGACGAGCTGTCCGGTCGCGAGGCGGTGCTGGGGATCCGGCCAGAGGACGTGGAACTGGCCGACGCGACCGCGAAAGAGGCGCACCCGGCGAAGATCTTCGTCGCCGAGCTGCTCGGCGCCGACGTGCTGGTGACGATCAGCCTCGGCGATGACCTGGTGAAGGCGCGCGTACCGGCGCCGTTCACCGGCGGCGTGAACACCTCGATCGGCATCGGCCTGCCGGCCGACAAGGTGCACCTGTTCGACCCGTCCGACGGACGCGCGGTGCTGGCGGCGCGTTCGGCGACTCCGCTCAACCGCGAGACTTCGTTGACAGCCAAGGATTCGCCAGCAGTTTCGGAGGGTGATACCGCGTGACGCGCGTGCGGGAACCACAGCGTTACACCGTCGACGTGCACAGACCGGACGATTTCGACGAGTTCTGGGCCGGCACACTGGAGCAGACGCGGCGCATTCCGCTCGCGCCGGTCTTCGACTACGTGCCGGAGCGGTCGACCGACGAGATCGCCGTCTACGACGTGCATTACGACAGCTGGGCCGGCGTACGGATCTCCGGCTGGTATGCGGTGCCGCGTGCGGAGGTGCTGCCACCGCCGTATCCGGTGCTGATGCTGCTGCCCGGCTACATCTCCGAGCCGGTGATCCCGAAAAGCTGGGCCAGGCAGGGGTATGCGGCGTTTGCTGTGGCGCCACGCGGAAAACTGCGCTCCAACCAGCGTTTCAACCCCGGATATCCGGGGCTGTTGGTGGAGAACATCATCGACCCGAACACCTACGCGTATCGCGGTTTCTACGTCGATGCCGTGCGTGCCGTGGAAACCGCGCTGACTCGGCCGGAGGTCGACGCCGACCGCGTTGGGCTGCACGGCTCGAGCCAGGGTGGCGCGCTCACCATCACCACCGCCGGCCTGATGCCGGACGTCATCAAGTGTGGTGCCGCCGGCGCGCCCTACCTGTGCGGTTTCATGGACTCGGCGAAGCTGACGCATTCCTATCCGTACGAGGAAATCAACGAATACCTGCGGGTCTTCCCCGAGCACGAGAAGCAGGTCACCGAGACGGTCGGCTATTTCGACGGCGTCAACTTCGCGCCGCGGATCCGCGCCGCGATGCTCACCTACATCGGCCTGCAGGACGACGTCTGCCCGCCGGAGACCGGTTTCGCCGTACACGAGGCGATGGCCTGCCCCAAGGAGCTGCTCACCTACGAGCGGTGCGGCCATGACGCCGGACATCACTGGGCCATGCCGAAAGTGGAGGAATTCTTGGCATCGCACCTGACGCCGGCGGCGGTGGGTCGCTGACATGGCGGATTTCGACGCGTATTGGGAAAAGATCGACACCGAGCTGGCGTTGCTGCCGGCGCGACCGGAGATCCGGCGGATTCCCGGCCGGACGACCGACGACTTCACCGGCTACGAGGTGCGGTTCACCAGCCTCGGCTCGTACCGGATTTTCGGTTATCTGAGCGTACCGACAGGCGATGGACCTTTTCCGGCGCTGCTTGCGACACCGCGCTATGGCAGCGTCAACAATCCACCGCATTGGGTCGACCGGTTGCGTTACGTCACGCTGACGATCATGCACCGCGGCCAGCGACTGGCGGATTCTCCTTACGCTGCCGCGTATCCGGGACTGCTGACCGACGGCATCGAGGACCCCGACTCCTACATTTATCGCGGCGTCGCGGCCGACTGCCTGCGTGCGGCCGAGCTGTTGCTGGACCGGCCGGAGGTCGACAGCTCGCGGATCGGGGTCGTCGGCGACGACTTCGCGGTCATCACCGCGGCGCGGCGACCGGTGTTCGCGGCCGTACAGGTGCCGGACGTTCTGCTTTACCAGTGGGACAAACGGCGCCAGAACACGGTGGCGTATCCAGTGGAGGAGTTCAACGACTACCTGCGTACTCATCCGGACAGGGCCGCGGCGGTGGCGCGTACGCTGGGATTCTTCGACGTCGAGCGCCATGCCGCGGCCGTGCGGGCAGCGGTCCGTGCCGAGGTCGCCGACGAGGCCGGCACGATGGCGGGCCTGGCCAAGGTGCTGAAGGCGGAGACATACGCGCCGACGCACGAAGGCCAGACCGACAACGACGCGGTCGACGCGTGGTTGGCCGGAAAGCTCGGTGTGCGGCCATTATCCAAGTTTGACAAGGTCTACGCATGACCACGTACGTGAACGAGGCCTATGCCGAGCTCGGCCTGCGTCCGGTCATCAATGCCGCCGCCACGCTGACAAAACTCGGTGGATCGATCGTCGCGCCGCCGGTTTTGCCGGCGATGGAAGCCGCTTCGCGTAACTTCGTTGACGTTTTCGAGCTGCACCGCGCGGTCGGCCAGAAGCTCGCGAAGCTGACCGGCAACGAGGACGCGCTGATCACCAGCGGCGCCGCCGCGGCGATCACGCTGGCCGTCATCGGGTGCATCTGCGGGAAAAACCCGGTGGCGCTGGAGGATCTGCCGTATCTGGACAAGACCGGTGAGAAGACGGTCATTATTTATGGCAGCCAGCGCAACGCATACGACTACGCGGTGCGGCAGGTCGGCGCACGGATCGTCGAAATCGGCCCGACGCTGGACGAGCTGGAAGCCGCGATCGACGAGCGTACGGCCTGCGTGCTGTGGTTCGCCGGCGTGCTGTCGATTGGATCTCCGCCGCTGGAACAGGTGGTGGAGCTCGCGCACCGCCACGACGTGCCGGTCGTCGTCGACGCGGCGGCGCAGATCCCGCCGGTGTCCTCGCTGTGGCATTTCACCACCGAGGCCGGCGCCGACGCGGCACTTTTCAGCGGTGGCAAGGGATTGCGGGGTCCGCAGTCGACCGGGCTGCTGGTCGGCAAGGAATGGCTGATCGCGGCGGCACGAGCCAACGGCGCACCGAACCACTCGCTCGGCCGCGGCCTGAAGACCGGCAAGGAGGAACTGCTCGGCCTGGTGGCGGCGATCGAATGGACAATGCAGCAGGACGAGCCGGCCATTATCGGTGCGTACGAGGCATCGGTCCGGAAATGGATCGACGGCCTGTCCGGTTTCGCCGGCGTGACCGTCGAACGCGGTTATCCGAGCGAGGCCGGCCAACCGCACGGCCGCGCGATCGTCCACATTGGACCGGACAGCGGCTGGACGCGCGACGACCTGGTCGCCGCACTCTGGGACCTCGACCCGCGGATCGCGGTCAGCGCACACGAAACCGACGCGATCGCGTTGAACCCGCAGACTTTGCTGGAAGGCGAAGACGACATCGTACTCGGCGAAATCCGCCGGCTGCTGAAAACAAAGGAGTAATTGGTGGGATCCATCGAGACCAAGCTGCGCGACCTCGGCATCGAGCTGCCGACGAAACTGGCGCGCGGGACCGGCCTCATTCCCTGTGTCCAGCACGGTGACCTGTTGTTCGTCTCCGGCCACGGCCCGGCAGACAACGACGGCAACCTGCTCTACCGCGGCCGGGTCGGCGCGGAGGTGTCGCTGGAGGAGGCATACGACGCGGCTCGCGCCACCGGCGTACAGCTGCTGCGCAGCATCCGTGACTACCTCGGCGACCTCGACCGCGTCGAGCGGATCGTCAAGGCGCTCGCGTTCGTCAACAGCGCCGATGACTTCCACGAGCAGCCGACCGTGGTGCACGGCTTCTCCGACCTGATGGTCGAGGTGTTCGGCGCGCACCGCGGCCAGCACGCCAGGTCGGCGATCGGCACGTCCAACCTGCCGCTGAACCAGCCGGTGGAGATCGAGCTGATCGTCGCCATCCGCCCCTGACCCCCTCACCATCGGAGGACGCAATCGGATTCCGATTGCGTCCTCCGATGTGTGGTGACCTGCGGTTTTGTCATAACAGCCGCCATCCGGACACGCGGTTTGGTGTCCGAATACGAGGTTCTTGACCGGGCGGATCGATCCAGAACGCAACAAGGTCTCAATCGGACACCCCGCGCCACCGCCATACGCGTGGCCGGGCGATCGCCATTGCCTGAAAGGGCAGGAAAATCTGCCTGTACGGATCGGCTTGCGGCGGCTGGCGTGATCCGCGCGGATTCGCTCCGGATCTGTCGTACGGCGGGGATAAAGTAGCGGCGCTACTGGCCGGGGGGTGGTGGCCCTGGCTCCCCACGAGTGCTGGCGACAGCCAGGAAAGTGAAGTGACATGCGCACCAAGTCCGCCGTCAGAATCGGGGCCGTCGCCGTAATGGCCACGGCCCTCCTGACTCCGACAACGCAGGCGAGCGCCGCTCCGGCGCCTCCGGTGGCACCGTGGACGGTGTCCGCGGCCGTGCTGCCCGGCGGCCCGTCGCTGCCGGCCGGCACCTACGCCTTCATCCGCAGCCCGGACAACCACATCTACATGCGCAACATCGCACCGGGCAGCCAGTGGATCGACACGACCGCGCAGGCCATCGCGGGCAGTGGCCCGGCGGTCGTCGTGCAGCCACCGATCCCGACCTCCGGCACGGCGAAGCAGAGCACGAAGAAGAGCCCGCTGATCCGCCAGCGTACGGCCAACAAGGCCGCGCTCGCCGCGGCGCCGACCAAAGACGTCTATCTGCTGTCGACCAACGCGGCCCGTAACGCGATCAACACCATCAACGACAACGACGACCTGAGCGCGTGGGAGCCGTGGAACGTCCTCGGCGGCGTCTACACCACCTCGATCGGCGCCAGCTACGACAAGAACTACTCCACCCCGGACCAGCCGGTGAACTTCTTCACCGGCCGCGGCACCGACGGCATCCTCTACCTCAACGGCGTCAACTTCGGCGCGCAGATCACCGCGCCGCCGACGCTGTCCTACACGACGGCATACGGTCGCACCGCGCTGATGTACCGCGGCACCGACGGCAGCCTCTACCGGATGCTCAACGGCTACAACAACGACCCGTACTACTTCACCGCTCCGTCCAAGATCGCCAGCAACGTCGGGTCGTCGGCCTCGCTGGCCGAGCGCAGCCACCGTTACTACTACCGCGGCAACGACAACGGTCTCTGGTACGAGAACGGCGCCACCTGGGGTGCCCCGATCCGCATCCCGACCGGCGCGATCACCGGCACGCCGTTCGCGCTGGACGAAGGCATCCCGGACCAGCCCGACCGGGTCAACGTCTTCGCCCGCGGCACTGACGGCCACCTCTACATGTGGAACACCGGCACGCAGACCTGGACCGGCCTCGGCGGCACGGTCGCCTGATCACCACCGTTTCCGGGGCAATCGGGCCCCGATTGCCCCGGAAACGGGTCGCGTCAGCGGCGCAGCGGAGTGATCCGCGGCAGGCCGGTCGGTCCCGTGTCGACCGCGACGCGCGCGGAATAGTACGTGGCCAGGCTCTCGGCGGTGAGCACCGCCGACGGCCGACCGGTCGCGACCACCGATCCGCCGGCCAGCAACACCAGCGACACCGGATACTGCGCCGCCAGCGACAGGTCGTGCAGCGCGCTCACGACCGTGATGCCGTCCTCGACGCGCAGCCGGTCGACCAACTCGAGCACCGCCTGCGCGTGACCGAGGTCGAGCGAGGCGGTCGGCTCGTCCAGCAGCAACAGGCTCGGCTGCTGAGCCAGCGCCCGCGCGAGTACGACCCGCTGCCGCTCGCCGCCGGACAGCGTCTGCAGCGGCCGGCCGCCGAGGCCGTCGAGGTCGAGTCGGCGCAGGATCCCGTCCGCCAGCACGCGGTCGGAGCGACCGGGCGCGCCGAGCAGCGACTGGTACGGCGTGCGTCCCAGCAAGGTGTAGTCGAGCACCGACATGCCGGTCGGCAGCAGCGGCGACTGCGGCGCGTACGCCACCAGCCGAGCCCGCTCACGCGCTCGCAGCGAGCCGATTTCCTTGCCACCCAGCAAAATCCGGCCGGTCGACGGCACCAGGCCGAGCAGTGCTCGTAACAACGTCGACTTGCCGGCACCGTTGGGTCCGATCAGCCCCAGCCACGAGCCGGCCGGCACACTGACGTCCACGTCACGCAACACGGTGGCCTTGCTCAAAGCCACCGACAGCCCGGAAATCTCGACCTTCACTGCCGGTTTCCCACCAACAGCAGGAAAGCGAAGAACGGTGCCCCGACGAAAGCGGTCACCACACCGATCGGTATTTCCGCCGGATACAACGCCGTACGCGACAGAAGGTCGGACAACACAAGGAAAATCGAGCCACCAAACAAGGACAGCGGCAGCAGCAGGCGATAGGACGTGCCGGCCAATCGCCGCAGGATGTGCGGCACCACCAGGCCGACGAAGCCGATCAGGCCGGCCGCCGACACGGCCGCCGCGGTCGACAGCGACGCGGCCAGCAGGATGGCAAACCGTACGCGCTCCGGCCGCAGGCCGAGCGAGGCGGCCTCGTCGTCGCCGACCGACAGCACGTCCAGCCAGCGGCCGGCGAAGGCCAGCAACACCGCCGCGACCGCCGCGTACGGCGCGATCAGGCCGAGCGAGTCCCAGCTGGCGGTGCCGAGCTGGCCGAGGATCCACGCGGTGACCTGCAGCAGATCGCTGTTGTGGGCCTGCAAAAGCGCCGTCTGGACGGCGGTGAAGAACGCCGTACTCGCCAGACCGGCCAACAACAGGGCGGCCGTGCCACCGGTACGGCTGGCCGCGCGGCCGAGCACGTACGCGCTGCCGACCCCGATCATCGCGCCGACGAACGCGCCGATCGGCACCGCCACCGCGAAAGTGCCTCGCGCCAGCACGATCATCGCGGTCGCGCCCAGACCCGCCCCGGCCGCCGCGCCCAGCAGATACGGATCGGCCAGTGGATTGCGAAAAACGCCCTGATAGGCCGCGCCGGCCTGCGACAGCATGCCGCCGACCAGCGCCGCCAGCAGGACCCGCGGCAGCCGCAGCTGCAGGATCACCTCGGCGTCCACATCGGACAGCCGGCCGGTCAGCAGCGCCAGCGGCGAGACCACCGTCGAGCCGACGCAGACCGCGAGCAGCATCGCCAGCGCCAGCAACAAAACGACGGCGATCACCGCGATCGCCGGCCGGGACGGCCGGACGCGGTCGGTGACGGCGCGTGTCGTCATGCCTTCCGGTTCACGATCGCGGTGGAGATCGCGGCGGCGAGGTCGGCGGCCCGCGGTCCCCAGCGCGAGGCGATGTCGTCGCTGATCGCCACGATCGTGTTGGTGCGTACGGCCGGCACGTTCGCGAACGCCGGTCGCTTCGCGACGACGGCCGCCGACTGCGCACAGCATTGCGTGTCGGCCAGCACGATGACGTCTGGCGCCGACCGCACGACGAACTCCGCGGAAAGCTGCGGATAGTCCGGCGCGGTGGCCTTCGCCGCGTCGGCGATGTTGACCATGCCGAAGAGTTTGTAGATGTCACCGGCGAAAGTGCGCGAGGTCGCGGAGAAATACGTCGGGTCGACCTCGTGATAGACCTTGAGGCCCTTGCCGCGGTCCTTCGCGGTGGAAACCGCTGCGGCGATCTTGGTTTTCTCCGCCTGTACGGCCTGTCGCGCCTGCGGCAGGTGACCGGTGGCGGTGCCGAGCGCGAGCGTCTGCGCGTACGACGCCTCCAGCGTGGTGGCCGACGGCAGCACCAGCACGGTGATCTTCAGCCGGGTCAGCGCGGCCAGCAGGCCGTTGGTGTCGTTCTGGATCAGCACCAGGTCGGGCTTGTAGCCGGCGACCGCCTCGGCGTTGGGCTTGAAACCGGACAGCTTCGTCCGCGGCGCGTTGGCCGGGAAGTCGGACTGGTCGTCGACCGCCTTGACCTCGCCGCCGGCACCGATCGCGTACAGCATCTCGGTGGCGGTCGGCGACAGCGAGACGATCCGCGCCGGCTTGGCCGCGATGGTGACCGTGCCGTTGCTGGCCTTCACCGTCACCGGAAACGCGCCGCCGGACGAGCCAGTGGTGGGGGTGCTCGGTGTCTGCGCACAGCCGGCGATCAGTGCGGTTGCCAGCAATGCGGCGGCATACCGGCGCGCTCTCGTGAACATGCCAACTCCTGTCGGCAAAGGGGACGCGCCGGCCGGATGCCGGTCCCTCGCCGGCGCTCGACCCGCGTCCCGGCAGTCGGGACGGACGCAGGACAGGCGACCTGGCTCGGCCGGACGGCCTCACAGTTGCGGGACAGCGCCGGACTCGCACCGGCTTCGCTGGCCTTGCGTCACCGGCGACGGGTCACCGGCAGCCGGAATCTACCTCACCGCAGGTCACGGTCGTGGCCGCCCGCCCCCAAGGTGAGACGCACGGCCTAATACGTCGTGTACGGCGTCGGCGTCTGGCTGACGCCCCACACCACCAGCCCGACGATGAACAGGATGTAGAGGACCACGCCGACCACCCACAGGCCGGTGGCGATCCAGCCGACGATGATGCCGGCTTTGGCGAACCCCTCGCCCTCCTCGTTGCGTTCGCGCACCTGGTTGATCGCGATGTGCCCGCAGATCGCCCCGGCGAGCGAGAGCGCGCCACAGGCGAAGATGCCCAGGATCGACAGGACCATGGACACGATGGCCAGCGCGTTGGTCGACCGGGTCGGCGGATAGCCGCCGCCGTAGCCGTATCCGGTCGTCGGTTGCGGCTGTTGCTGCTGGTACGGGTCGTACGGATCGTATGGATTGGTCATCGTCGATGCTCTCCCGGATCGCTTGCGATCAGCTCGTCGGAATGCCGGGGTTTGGTGGTGGATCGGTCGGATCTGTCACTGGTTCGCTCCCCGTCGCGCCAGGAGGTCAGGGTAGCGTGACAAGCCTGACCGTACGGCGCGATCGCGCCGGCGGCGTCGGTGCAGCCGGATGCGAATCGGGGAGTGGGAGTGGTCGAGAAGATCAGCGACGAGTTGAGCGGACGGGTGGCGCTGGTCACCGGTGCCGGCAGCCCGCACGGCATCGGTTTCGCGGTGTCCTACCGGCTGCGGTCGATGGGGGCCACGGTCGCGATCGTGTCGACCACGAAGCGGATCCACGAGCGCGCACAGGAGCTGGACGCGTCGGGTTTCGTCGCCGACCTGGCCGACCCGGCCGAGGTGGCCGCGCTGTCCGACGCGCTCAACGAGACGGTCGGCGAGCCGGACATCGTGATCAACAACGCCGGCATGGCGTCGCTGGCCAGCCCGGAGGTGCTGCGGCCGGTCGCGCACCTGTCCGACGCCGACTGGCGCGCCGAGATCGACCGCAACCTGACCACCGCGTTCCTGGTGTCGCGAGCGCTGGTCGGACAGATGGCCGAGCGCGGCTGGGGACGGATCGTGAACGTGGCCTCCACCACCGGCCCGGTCAACGCGGTGCCCGCCGAGGCCGGTTACGCGGCGGCCAAGGCCGGCATGGTCGGCCTCACCAGGGCCCTGGCGATGGAGGTCGTCGCGGACGGGGTGACGGTCAACGCGGTCGCGCCCGGCTGGATCCGCACGTCGTCCTCGACCGCGACCGAGCTGGAATACGGCCGGCTGACGCCGGTCGGCCGGCCCGGTACGCCGGAGGAGGTCGCCTCGGCGGTGTGCTATCTCGCCTCGCCCGGCGCCTCGTACATCACCGGCCAGCTGCTGGTCGTGGACGGCGGCAACAGCGTCGACTCCGGCCGCCGCTAGTTCTCGCCACAACGCCTCGTTACCGGCACCAGGCGCCGGTAACGAGGCGTTGAGGAATTTCGGCTAAAGGAGGGAGAGGGCGAAGGTCAGCGCATTTGTGCCGGCGGTGCTGGCGCTGGCTCCGATCAGGCTGACCGCGAACACGAAGTAGAGGATGACGAAGACCAGCCAGACGAGCATGAACGCCACCGCCACGCCCCAGATGCCGGCGTGGATCCAGCCGACGATGATGCCGGCGGTGGCCAGGCCCTCGCCGTCCTCGCCGGTGACCGCGATCTCCTTCTTGGCGCGGTGGCCGAAGTAGATGCCGAGCGGGAAGAAGACGAAGCCGAAGACCAGCGCGAGGATCGCCATCGTGTTGGTCTTGCGCACTGCGTACGGCTGGTACGGCTGTCCGTACGGGTAACCGGTGGTCGGTGGCTGGTAGGTCATCGCTGTGCTCCTCGGTGAGATCCCCGTCGTTCTCTTGACCATGAGTGTCGTGGCATCTATCGCGCGGTGGGGACATCCGCGGCCGAGGTGGCACGAAAGGGTGACCCCCGCGTCAGACGCGGAGATCGGTTCAGCACGTGACAACGTCCACATGGACGTGCGCTCACGGTGACCGGTCGCTAATACTGCGCAGTAACCACATCCGACCGGCGGGAGCGACGATGGCGCGGCTGGCGCAGACCCACGGACTGACCGACGTGCAGACCGAGATCCTGGACGCGGTCCACACCTTCGTGGAGAAGGAGATCATCCCGGCCGCGCAGGACCTGGAGCACGCCGACGAATATCCCACCGAGATCGTCGAGAAGATGAAGGAGATGGGGCTGTTCGGCCTCACCATCGACGAGGAGTACGGCGGCCTCGGCGAGTCGCTGCTCACGTACGCGCTGGTGGTCGAGGAGATCGCGCGCGGCTGGATGAGCGTGTCCGGCGTGATCAACACGCATTTCATCGCCGCGTACATGATTTCCCGGCACGGCACCGAGGAACAGAAGCGGCGGCTGCTGCCGAAGATGGCGGCCGGTGAGGTGCGCGGTGCGTTTTCCATGTCGGAGCCGGAGCTGGGCTCCGACGTCGCCGCGATCCGCACCAAGGCGGTGAAGGATGGCGACGGATATGTGGTCAACGGCCAGAAAATGTGGCTCACCAACGGTGGTTCGTCCAACCTGATCGCGCTTCTGGTGCGTACGGACGAAGGCGCGGAGTCGCCATACCGGAACATGACCGCGTTTCTGGTCGAGAAGCCGACCGGCTTCGGCGAGGTCGCGCCGGGACTGACCATCCCCGGCAAGATCGCGAAAATGGGCTACAAGGGCGTCGACACCACCGAGGCGGTCTTCGACGACTACCGGATCTCCGCCGACGCCGTGCTCGGCGGCCAGACCGGCCGTGGTTTCTACCAGATGATGGACGGCATCGAGGTCGGCCGCGTGAACGTCGCCGCGCGCGCGTGCGGCATCGCGATCCGGTCGTTTGAGCTGGCCATCGCGTACGCGCAGCAGCGCAAGGCGTTTGGCAAGGCGATCGCCGAGCACCAAGCCGTCGCCTTCTCACTCGCCGAGATGGCGACCAAGATCGAGGCGGCGCACGCGCTGATGGTCAACGCGGCGCGGCTCAAGGACTCCGGCGCGCGCAACGACGTGGAGGCCGGCATGGCCAAGCTGCTGGCCAGCGAGTACTGCGCCGAGGTGACGCAGGCGGCGTTCCGCATCCACGGCGGCTATGGCTATTCCAAGGAGTACGAGATCGAGCGGCTGATGCGCGAGGCGCCGTTCCTGCTGATCGGCGAGGGGACCAGCGAGATCCAGAAGACGATCATCAGCCGCGGCCTGCTGCGCGACTACAAGCTCCGATAAGGGGAAGCTCCGATCGGCACGATCGAGGCCCGGCCGCGGCGATCGACGTACCACCCCCAGCAGTGGTCGACCGTCCTGCGCGCCCGGGCCTCGACCGGCCTCGATCCCCGGTTTCCCCACCCCGCACACTCCACCTCGTTGTAGAGCGCACAACCCTGAGACGGCCGACCACCGCGTACGGTTGGCCGCGACCGGATGTGACGACCGTCACAACAGGGTGAGCTGCTCCGGCCGTGGCGAGGGCTCCGTTGGCGACTCAGGTTGGCCCATCCAGCGCGCCGGACCCGGCCGGTCGAGGCCGTGCCGGCGAGCCGCCGCGTGGATCCGCGCGGACAGGTCGCGGCGATAGTCCTCCGGCGCGTACGAGCCGCGGCGATAGAGCCGCCGATAGGGCGCCACCAGCCGCGGATGCTCGCGGGACAGCCAGGCCATGAACCACTCGCGCGCACCGGGCCGCAGGTGCAGCGGGATGCCGGTGAGCTGGGTCGCGCCGGCGTCGGCGATCGCCGCGGCGGTCGCGTCGATGGCCTCGTCGGAGTCGGTCAGATACGGCAGCACCGGCGCCATCAGCACACTCACCCGCAGGCCGGCGTCGGACAGCTGGCCGCAGACCCGCAGCCGGGCTTGCGGACTTGGCGTACCAGGCTCGACGGCGCGCCACAGCTCGCGGTCGAGGAAGCCGATCGACTGCGCCGCGCTGGCTCCGGCGCCGGTGGCCGCACTCCTCAGCAGTGGAAGATCGCGCGCGATCAGCGTGCCTTTGGTGAGGATGGAGAAGCCGGTGCCGGAGTCGGCCAGCGCCTCGATGATGCCGGGCATCAGCCGATAGCGGCCTTCGGCGCGCTGGTAGGGATCGGTGTTGGTCCCCATCGCCACGTGCGGCCGCTGCCAGCGCGGCGAGGCGAGCTCGCGGCGCAGCACCTCGGCGATGTTGACCTTGACCACCACCTGCGTGTCGAAGTCGCGGCCGGTGTCCAGGTCGAGATAGCTGTGCGTCTTGCGCGCGAAGCAATAGCGGCAGGCGTGCGTGCAGCCGCGATACGGGTTGACCGTCCACTCGAACGGCACCTGCGACACCGCCGGCACCTTGTTGAGCGCCGACTTGGCCAGCACCTCGTAGAAGGTCACGCCGCGAAACTCCGGCGTGTCGAACGTACGCCGGACCGCCCCCGACAGCGGCCCGGTGAGCTGCGGCGGCAGGTCCAGCGGCAGCGCCTCCTCGGACGCGCCGGCCGGCCGGTTCACCAGTTGTGCCTCCCACCGCATGACGTCATTCGAACACGCGTACGACGATTTGTCGAACTGCCTCCTACCGTCCCCGGCGCTGGCCGCAATCGGAAATAATCGGGTCGACACGAGTGTGGAGAGCGATGACCGACGGCCAGTGGGGACAACCGGGCGGGCAGCGGCCCGACCCGGACGAGACGACGACGTTCCAGAGTCCGCAGGCCCAGCCGCCGGCTTACGGGCAGTCGCCGTATGGGCAGCCACCTCAGCAGCAGCCGGACAGGGAGCGGTCGCCGTTCGAGCAGCCGCCGCAGCAGGTGCCGGACCCGCCCGGCGTCTACGAGCCGGCGCCGTATCAGCCGCAGCCGTACGAACCTCAGCCGTACCAGCCCCAGCCGTACCAACAGCAGGAGCCGCCGCCGGTCGAGGAGACGCAGCACAATCCGTACTATGGCCAGCCGGCCGCCGGTGGCTACTACGCCGGCGCGCCGCAGGCCGACCCGTACGGCCAGCAATACCAGGCGCCGACCTCGAGCCAGCCGTATCCGCAGCCGTCGTCCGGCCAGCCGTCTCCACAGCCAACCTCCAGTCAGCCCTACCCGCAGCCGACCTCCGGTCAGCCGACGCAGAGTCCGTACGGCCAACCGTCGTCCGGCCAGCCGTACGCTCAGCCGGGCACTCCCGACTGGCACGTGTCGCCATACGGCGAGCCGATCCCGCCGCTGCCGGCCGGTCCGGCGCGTAAACGCCGCGGCCGCCGGTTGCTCTCGATCGTGGCCGGTGTGGTGGTCGGCCTGCTCGTGCTCGGCGGCCTCGCCGTCGGCGGCGTCTGGTATCTCAACCGCCAGCCCGACACCGGCGCGACGCAGGCCAGCGACGACGGCGGCCGGTTCGCCGCGTATCCGGCGTCCGCCGGCGCCGGCATCGACCAGCGGTTGTACGACGTGGCCGCCGGTCACCGCGGTCAGTACGTCGCGGTCGGGGTGGCCAGCGGCGCCAGCACGCAGCCGTTGTTCCTGCGCAGCACCGACAGCGGCAGGAAATGGCAGCCGGCGCGTCCCGACCCGGCCGGCATCGCCGCCACGACGCCGAGCGACGAGCCGGACCAGGTCGCCTTCGGACCGCGCGGCTGGGTCGCGCTCGGCAGCGCCGACTTCGGCACGGCGCTGTGGACCAGCTCCGACGGGTCGAGCTGGCTGCGCCGGCCGAGTCCGGCGGCGTTTCGTAACAACGACCGGGTCTCCGACCTGACGACCACCTCGACCGGCTATCTCGCGGTCGGCTACAGCGGCGCGACCGGTGCCGCCGGCGCGGTCGTGTGGACCTCGGCGGACGGCGTGACCTGGACGCGCGCGCCGGCCACGCAGGCGCCGCCGAACAGCCACGACGTGCGATATGACGCGGTCGCCGTACGCGGCCAGACCATCGTCGTCGGCGGCCGGTTCGCCGACGCGAAGAACCAGTACGGCCACTTCTTCGCGGTGTCGCGGGACGCCGGCAAGTCCTACCAGCTGGTCGTCGGCCCGGAGTTTGGCACCAACCTGACGCTGGCCAACAAGCTCTTCGGCTATGTCAACGCGATCACCGCCACCGACTCCGGCTTCGTCGCGGTCGCTCAGGCCGGCGGCCAGAACACCTGGGACGGCGTGGTGCTGACCTCCGGCGACGGCCTGTCCTGGCAGGTGCACAAGCAGCCGGCGATGGCCACCGCGCAGGACGACATCCCGGCCGCGGTGGTGCAGGTCGGCGGCCGGATCGTGGTGGCCGGACACCGTACGGACGAGCGCGGTGGCGTCGACGACCTGGACGGCATGCTGACCCAGGGAAGTGTCAACTCGGTCGGCAACGTCTCGGTCGGTGGCCTCACCGGTGCCGGTACGCAGCGCATTTGGGCGCTGGCGACCGATGGCTCGAGCGTCGTGGCGGTCGGCAACGGCGCGTCCGGATCGGACGCCACGGCGGCCACGTGGGTCCGCGGGTCGAGCGGGTCGTGGTCGGCGGTGACGATCTCGGCGGACGCCTCCGGCGTACGGCCGGCGCTGTCGATCGCCGCGGTCCGCGCCAGGCCGGGTGGTGGCGTACTGGCGATCGGCGACAGCCGCGGCCAGCCGGCGCTCTGGCAGTCCGGCGACGCCGACAAGTTCGCCATGGTGGACCTGCCGGCCGGCGCGACCGGCACGCCGGCCGCGCGTCCGCAGCTGTCCGACCTGGCCAACGGTCCGGCCGGCTGGCTCGCGGTCGGTTCGGTGTCCACGGGACCGACGCCAGAAGGCGTGTTCGTGTCGTCCAAGGACGGCTCGTCGTGGACGGACGCGACACCGCCGGTCGTACGGCATCCGACCGTCTATGGCCGCAACAGCATCTACTACGGCTCGTCGCCGCTGGCCGTGTGCGCGTACGGCAAAGGCTGGCTGGTCGTCGGCTATCGGCGCGACAACGGCAAGGTGTCGGCGGCGGTCTGGCGCTCGGCCGACGGCGTGAGCTGGCTGCCGGGCAGCGGCGTGAAGCCGGACGACCTGCTGGCCACCAGCGACACCACCGAGCGGACCATCAACGACGTGGTCGCGGCCGGCACCACCGCGTACGCGGTCGGCGGCGCGGAGAAAAACGGCACGTCGCAGCCGACGATCTACACCAGCACCGACGGACTGCACTGGTCGGCGCAGGTGCTCGCGCCGCCGAACGGCTCGGTCGGCGGCGAGCTGAAGACCGTGTCGGCCCTGCCCAACGGCACGCTCGTCGCGGCCGGTGTCGCCGGCACAGCGGACGGCAAGCAGTCGGCCGTCGCGTACACCTCGACCGACAAGGGCAAGACCTGGTCGTCGCTCACGCTGCCGGCCGCCAGCGCCGCGGCTGGCCAGAGCGAGCGTGCCGCGGTCACCGACTCGACGGTGGTCGGCTCGCGGCTGGTGGTCGCCGGCGCGCTCGGCAGCCGCGGCAACCCCGACGCGGCGGTCTGGTCGACCGCGGACGGCAGGTCGTGGCGCTTCGAGCCGCTCAAGGACAGCCGGCTGACCGGGCCCGGCTACCAGCACCTGTCGACCGTGGCCGCCATCGGCAACGACCTGGTCGCCGTCGGCGAGGCGTACACCCAAAGCGGCCAGTCCCTCATCGTCCTCCGCCAACCCTTGCCGTCGTAGCCCCCAGCCGACGCGTCAGACGACGCAATCGGATTCCGATTGCGTCTTTGGATGGCTGCTGACCTGCGGCTTTGTCATAACAGGCAGCATTCGGACACCACCATTCGCGTCCGAATGTCACTTCCTTGACCCGGTTTTTCGATTCAGAGGGTCAACAAGTTGACAACCGGACATGCGGCGAGTCCGGGGCGGCCGGCTGCGAACATTTGCTCTGTCTCATCTGTATCGCGGTGACGGATCGGGTGCGGGCTGCGCTGAGCGGTTCGACGCCAAGCGTACGATTCTTGGCTCCGCGCAACGGAAATGGCTGCTCGACGGCTTCAGCCGGTCGCACGCGCGTTGGCGGATCCTCGGCAACCAGGCGCCGATCGGCCGGACCGACCAGGATCCGGCGCCGGCGGTGATGGTCTTCTACGATCCGTGGGACGGCTTTGTGGCCGACCGCGACCGCGTGCTGGCGGCCGCACAGGACCGTGGCGTACGCAATCTCGTGGTGATCACCGGCGACCGGCACCAGAACTACTCGTGGGACCTGAAGCGCGACTACTCCGATCCCGGCTCGCCGACGGTGGCCAGCGAGCTCGTCGGTGACCAGCGGCGGGGACGGCGCCGACATGACCGCGGAAGGCCAGCGGTTTCTCCAGGCCAACCGGCACCTGAAGTTTTTCGACTCACAGCGCGGATACGTGCGCGTGCACGTCGACCGCCAGCGCTGGCAGAGCGACTTTCGCGTGCTGCCGTTCGTGACCAGGCCGGGTGCGCCGATCGCCACGCGCGCCAGCTATGTGGTGGAGGACAAACGGCCCGGAGTGCTGCTGGCATAGGCTCGGCGCGTGCAACCCGGCGATGACGTACTCGTGGCGGTCGAGGCGCACCTGCTGACCGCTCTCGGCGGCGACTCCGGCCGCGCGTCGGTGACTTTCCTCGGCGTGCAACGGATCGACGTGCTGCGCTTCGGGCCGCGGTCGGACGGGTCGGTGGTGTACGCGACGCTCGGCGCCTCACGTGCGCCGATGGTCGAGCCGACCGAGATGATCGCCGACCCGGTCGCCGGTCCACGCGCCGAGTTGGTGCTGCGGCTGGACGAGCCGCGGGACTCCGTGCTGCGCACGCTGGCCGTACTGGCCGCGACGCCGTCGGTCGAGGGTCTGGTGTTGCGTCCCGGCGGGACCGTGCGACTGGGGGAGCCGCTGTGGTCCGGAGCGGCGGCGCGGGCCGTGCGCATCGAGGAGCCGTCGCTCGTGCCGGACCTGCCGTTGGGTGACGGACGTGACGCCGTACGGTTCCTCACCGTCGTGCCGGACGGGTCGACAATGGAGTCATGAGCGCTGTTTTCGTTTACGACGGCGACTGCGCGTTTTGTTCGAGCTCGGCGCGGTGGATCCAGCGGTGGGTTCGGCCGCGTACGCCGTTGGTCGCCTGGCAGCACACCGACCTGGACGCGCTCGGCCTCACCCAGGAGCAGTGCGAGGAGGCCGTCCAGTGGTCCGGTTCCGACGGCGTACGCGCCGCTGGTCCGGCGGCCTTCGCGCGGCTGCTGGTCGACGCCGGCCGGTGGTGGCGTCCGCTCGGCCACGTCCTCGCGCTGCGGCCGGTGCGCTGGCTGGCCGACCCGGTCTATCGCCTGATCGCACGCAACCGTCACCGCCTGCCCGGCGGCACGCCGCAGTGCTCCCTGCCCCAGTCCCTCCGCAACCCTCAGTAGGTCTGCGGGACGCGAGGCACGGAGCGTCAGAGGTGCGCGCGCCAGGCGTCGCGGATGCGCGCCAACTGGTCGTCGAAGTCGGGGTCGGCGAACAGGCCCTTGCGCGGCGCCGGGAGCGTCACGGCCCAGTTGGCGCCGGTGACCGACACGCGCGTACCGGGCGCCTCGATCCGCTCGATCCGCTCCCAGGCGATCATCCGCCGGTTGAGCAGCCCCCAGACGTACAACCCCTCGGTGGTCACCTGCGCCCCGCGCAGGTCGCGAGCCAGGTAGACGACGCACACGACGGCGGCGACGACGCCGATGAGCCAGCCACCGAGCCACCACAGCAACGCCACCGCGAGCACACACAGGACACCGGCTGGCAGCAGGTGGATCGGCCGGGGTCGCAGCGTCCAGGAATCAGGCACCGCGACAGTCTGCCAGTGACACTGTTCACGCGTGCGGAATCCCACCTCGCCGTGCACCTCGTACGGCCGCTGAGGCAAGATGCGCGGAGTCGGAAGGGGAGGCGTTCGATGCAGTTCGGCCGGTATTTCGAGGAGTTCGAGGTCGGCGCGGTCTACCGGCACTGGCCGGGCAAGACGGTCACCGAGTACGACGACCACTTGTTCTGCCTCATCACGATGAACCACCATCCGCTGCACCTGGACGCGCACTACGCCGAGGAGACGACCGACTTCGGCAAGAACGTGGTCGTCGGCAACTACATCTACTCGCTGCTGCTCGGCATGTCCGTACCCGACGTCTCCGGCAAGGCCATCGCCAACCTCGAGGTCGAGTCGCTCAAGCACGTCAAGCCGACCTTCCACGGCGACACGATCTACGGCGAGACCGAGGTGCTGGACAAGACCGAGTCGAGGTCCAAGGACGACCGCGGTGTCGTGTACGTCGAGACGCGCGGCTACAAGCAGGACGGCACGGTCGTGTGTACGTTCCGCCGGAAGGTCATGGTGCCGAAGCGGTCGTACGGTGAGGCCCGCGGCGGTGAGCAGCCGGGCCGGCCGACGCCGCGGCCGTGAGTGAGGACGCGAGCGCGGTCGGCATGCTGCCGACGGTCGGCGTCGGTCCGTGGGACGGTCCGTGGCCGGACGAGCCGCGCTATGACCCCGAGCTGCTCGCGCACGGCGACGCGCGCAACGTCGTCGACCGCTATCGCTACTGGCGGCACGAGGCGATCGTCGCCGATCTGGACCTGCGCCGGCACGACTTCCACGTGGCGATCGAGAACTGGCAGCACGATCTGAACATCGGCACGGTCATCCGCAACGCCAACGCCTTCCTCGCTCGCGAGGTGCACATCGTCGGCAAACGCCGGTTCAACCGCCGCGGCGCGATGGTCACCGACCGCTACCAGCACCTGCGCTTCCACCCGACGATCGAGGAGTTCCTGACGTGGTCGGCCGCGGAGTCGCTGGCCGTCGTCGGCATCGACAACCTGCCCGGCTCAGTGCCTCTGGAGACCACGCCGCTGCCACGCCGCTGCGTGTTCCTGTTCGGCCAGGAGGGCCCTGGCCTGTCCGACAGCGCACGCGAGCAACTGGACCTGGTGTGCTCGATCGCCCAGTACGGCTCGACCCGCTCCATCAACGCCGGCGTCGCCAGCGGCATCGCCATGCACACCTGGATCCGCACCCACGCCACCCCGCCACCCGACTAACTACCCGCTACAGCTCGAAACTGTCGTACCCCCCTGCCAATCTGGGCCCCCACCCAGATCGGGTGGGGGGTGGGTTCGCGTGGAAACTTACATAAGTTAGAAGTTGATCTTGGTCGGACAACGTGCGCTCATGTAGCGCTAAACGCCCCATTTGCCCGAATGTAACGTGCACGCATGGCCCCCATGCGTGCGTCCAGCGCAAGCATGGGGGCCATGCGTGCAAGCCGCATGTGACTCATGTGACCAGAGTGACCGCCGAGGCGCCGACCAAGATCATCTTCCTATGTTTGCAACCTCTCAACCCACCCCCCGCCCGAAATGGGTGGGGGAAACTCAACCCGAGACGTACGACAGTTTCGCGCCGTAGCGGGTAACCGGTGGGCCGGGCCTCGACTTGACGGGGGCTGGCGGTGGGGTCACCGTTGCGACATGTCGATTCCGGCCAGCTGTCCTCGTTGCGGGGGCGAGCTCCGCGCGCCAGGCCTGATGTCGTCGGACTGGCGGTGCGAGCGGCATGGCGTGGTCCTGCCGTTGCGGCTGCCTGGCCATGCCGACACCGACGTGCTCAAGATGCTGCGCGGTGTCGCCAAGGTGCCGATGTGGGTGCCGTGGCCGCTGCCGGCGGGGTGGACGATCACCGGGTTCGGCTGGGTCGGCGACGAACGAAGCGGCGGCCGCGCGACGGCGGTCGCGTGCACCGGGCCGGCGCCGTTCGGCGGCGCGGCGGACATCGTGTTGGTGGCCGAGGAGTTGGGCATTGGCCTCGGTGCGCACTACGCCGGGGTCGTCGGTACGGACCCCGGCCCGGCGCTCGCGGAGGCGGCGCGTACGACCAGCGCGCACGCGAAGCTCAAGGTCGGCGGCCATCCGACCCCGCTCTGGTCGGTCAACAGCGCCGACGACCGCTGCGCGTACGTCGGCGAGGCCGGCGGCCTGTGGCTGTGGGCCGTGCTGTGGCCGGCGGAGGCCGGCTATCTGCTGGCCGCCGACGACGTGGAGCTGGTCGACGGCCGCGAGCGGTTGCCTGGCGAGCTGGTGTACGGCGCTCCGTCGCCGTATTTGGCCAAACCCAGCAAATGACGCGCGCGAAGACACGTGCCTCCAGGTGCCGCCGACCGGTACGCTGAAGGTGGAAACTGGCGTCACGTTGTGATGAACTGGGGGTCACTGCTGGTGAGGAGGTGGCGCTGATGGATCGCGACCCGTCTGATCCGTCCGGCTCGGCTTCCGAACCAGACGACGGCGACGGCACCGGATCGACCGAGGAGCAGACCACCGAGCCGTTGCCGCCGGTGATCATCAAGCCACCACCATCGTCCTCCACGCGGCCGCCCGGCCCGCGCCGCACCAGCGGCGGCACCGGCCGGGGCGCCGGTGGCACCAGCAGGCGGCGCCGCCGCGTCGACCGGCGGATGACGCTGCCGGGTCAGGTCGGCTCCGGCGAACAGGTGCCGAGCAAGGTCGTCTCCAACTACCTGTTCGGCAGCGAGACGTTCCGTGGCGAGTGGCGTAAGCACCCCGTCTACCTGTGGAAACAGATCCTGGCCGCGGCGGTGTCGCCGTTCGTGGTCGGCTATCTCGGCGGTGTGCTGTCCAACGCCGACCCGATCATCCTGCGGATCATCCTGCTGCTCTGGGTGCTGCTGTTGCTGTGGGTGCTGTGGGGTGTCGCCGACTGGTACTACGACCGCTTCGTGCTCACCAACAAGCGGATCATGGAGGTCTCCGGCATCGTCACCCGCAAGGTCGCGATGATGCCGCTCGGTCGCGTCACGGACATGGCCTACAACCAGACCGTGCTCGGCCGGATGCTCAACTACGGCACCTTCATCGTCGAGTCCGCCGGCCAGGACCAGGCCCTGCGCGAGATCTCCACACTGCCTCGGCCCAACGCGCTCTACCTGCTGATGTGTGACGAGATGTACGGCAGTCCGGAGGCCGCGCCGCCGAAGCGTACGCGCACGCGCAAGCGCGAGTCGTCCACCACGCCGGGCCCCTGGCGCGCCGACTGACCGGTCCAGTCACGGTCGCCGGCTAAGCTGCCGGGGACATGCGCATCGACCTGCACACTCATTCCGCGGCCAGCGACGGCACCCTGTCGCCGGCCGCGTTGGTGCGCGCGGCCGCCGGCAGCGGCCTGGACGTGGTGGCGCTCACCGACCACGACACGACCGCTGGCTGGTCCGAGGCGGTGGCCGTGTTGCCGGCCGGCCTGACGCTCGTACGCGGCGCTGAGCTGTCCTGCGTGTGGTGGCCGGCCCGCGACCAGCCGCCGATCAGCCTGCACCTGCTCGCCTATCTGTTCGACCCGGACGAGCCGCGGCTGAAGGCCGAGCGCGACCGCGTACGGCACGGCCGGATCGGCCGCGCGCGGCGGATGGTGGAGCTGATGGTGGCCGACGGCTATCCGGTCAGCTGGGACGACGTGGTCGCGGAGGCCAACGGCGCGCCGATCGGCCGGCCGCATGTCGCGCGAGCGCTGATAAAAGCCGGCATCGTGTCCACAATGGACGAAGCGTTCACGCCGGCCTTCATCGGCACCGGCGGCCGCTATCGGGTGGCCAAGCCGGACACCGACGTGTTCGACGGCATCGCGCTGGTACGCGCCGCCGGCGGCGTGCCCGTGTTCGCGCATCCGATGGCCGCCAAGCGTGGCCGGGTGGTGCCGGACACCGCGTACGCCGAGCTGGCCGACGCCGGCCTCGGCGGCATCGAGGCCGACCACGCAGACCACGAGCCGCAGACGCGGCAGAAGATCCGCGCCATCGCCGCCGAGCTCGGCCTTTTCGTCACCGGCTCGAGCGATTTTCACGGCGCCAACAAGCAGGTCGCCATCGGCGCCGAGACCACCGACCCGGAGGCGTACGAACGGCTCGTCGCGCAGGCCAGCGGCGTCGCGCCGGTGCGGGGATGAACGTCCGGCTGTTCGGCGAGGCGTTCGTGACGCTGTTCGTGATCATGGACCCGCCTGGCACCGTGCCGCTTTTCCTCGCGCTCACCTCACTTCAGTCGAGTGCGGCGCGGTCGCGTGCGGCCTGGCAGGCGGTCGCGGTGGCGGTCTCGGTCATCACGGTCTTCGCGGTCGCCGGCCAGCAGATCCTCGCCTACCTCAGCATCAGCCTGCCGGCGTTGCAGGGCGCCGGCGGCCTGTTGTTGCTGTTGGTCGCGCTGCAACTGTTGACCGGTACGGAAAAACCGCCGGAGCAGGTGGCCGACGTCAACGTCGCGCTGGTGCCGCTCGGCACGCCGTTATTGGCCGGTCCCGGCGCGATCGTGGCCACGATCGTGTTCACCAAGCGCGCCACCAGCCTCGCCGACTATCTGGCGATCGCCGCCGCGATCGTGGCGGTGCACCTCGCGCTGTATCTGTTCCTGCGGTTTTCCACGGTGATCGTGCGGATCGTGCGGGACAGCGGGATCGTGCTGATCACCAAGATCTCCGGTCTGCTGGTGTCGGCGATCGCCGTACAGCTGATCGCCAGCTCGGTCTACGGGTTCGTCGAGAACCATCCGTAGCCGGTTCTGTCACACCGGTCTGGCACGATCGGTGGTGTGCAACAGCTCGGTTTCGAAGGCATGCCAACGCGTTTGTTCAGCTGCACGCCGTCCCGGCTGGCGTCCTATGAGCAGTGTCCGCGCCGCTATCGGATGACCTACGTCGACCGTCCGCAGCTGCCGAAGGGGCCGCCGTGGGCGCACAACTCGCTCGGCGCGAGCATCCACAACGCGCTGCGCAGCTGGTTCGAGCTGCCGCCTGACCTGCGTACGCCGACCGGTGTGGCCGGCCTGCTGGCGACCGGCTGGCTGACCGATGGCTTCCGCGACCGCGAGCAGTCCGAGGCGGTGAAGGCACGCGCGACCGGCTGGCTGAAGGCGTACGTGGAGGATGTGGACCCGGCTTTCGACCCGGTCGGCCTGGAGCGGACGGTCGCCACCACGACCGAGCGGCTGGCGGTGTCCGGCCGGGTCGACCGGATCGACCAGCGCGGCGAGGAGCTGGTGATCGTCGACTACAAGACCGGCCGGTCGCCGTTGTCGAGCGACGACACGCGGGGATCGCGCGCGTTGGCGCTTTACGCGCTGGCCGCTCGTCGTACGCTCCGGCGGCCGTGCATGCGGGTCGAGCTCCATCACGTGCCGACCGGGTCCGTACACGCGCACGAGCACACGGAGGAGTCGCTGGCTCGGCACGTGCGGCGGGCCGAGGACACCGCGGCTGACATCGTGGCGGCGACCGGCGCGGTGTCGGCCGGCGCCGACGCCGATGAGGTGTTCCGGCCGACGCCGGGTCCGATGTGCTCGTGGTGCGACTGGCGGCGGCACTGTCCGGAGGGGCAGGCCGCCGCGCCGCCGAAGGATCCGTGGGTCGCGGTCGAATAGTTGTTACGGCATAAGGGTTTCCAGGCCTTCGTGGACCTCTTTGGCCGTCTGGACCGAGCGCGGCAGCATGACCGCCTCGTACGCGCGCACCGCCTCGTCGATGGTCGGTTCGGTGGCCAGCGCGGTCGCCAGCTCGGTGCCGTCCAGCAATGCCAGGTTGGCGCCGACGCCGAGGGGCGCCATCAGGTGTGCGGCGTCGCCGACCAGCGTCAGGCCGGGTTTGTGTTGCCAGACATGGGGCACTGGCAGCGCGTGGATCGGCCGGTGGATGAAGCCGCCGTCGTTGTGGATGAACAGCGCTCGCAGATTTTCGTGCCATCCCTCGTACGTTTCGCTCAGGTAGGCGCGGATCGCCGCGGTGTCGGCGAAATCCAGGTGGCTCTGGTCGCCGCGCAGTGCCACGTAGGTGCGTACGTGGCCGTTGCTGTTGCGCTGCGCGAAAACCGCCTTCCGCGGTCCTTTGGCGAGCATCGTGCCGTTGCCGATCATGGCCGCGATCATCGGATGCCGCTCGTCGATCCGGTCGAAGTGCGTCTCGATGAACGTGACACCGCTGTAGACCGGCTTCGCGCCGGTGATCGCCGCGCGTACCTTCGACCAGGCGCCGTCCGCGCCGACCACGAGGTCGAAGGCGTCGAGCTCGGCCACCGACTCGATGCCGCGACCCCACTGGACGGTGTCCGGCTTCAGCGCGTCGAGGAAGAGGCCGCGTAGGTCACCGCGGTCGATCTCCGGGCGGTCCTCGCCTTCGGCTGGCACGTCGGTGAGGACGGCCGCCGTCCGGTGGTCGAGCAGGCGCCACTGCTGGCCTTCCGGCCGCGAGAGCCGGCGAAACTCGTCGTACAGGCCGGCCGTGCGCAGGGCCACCTGACCGGTGTCGCTGTGCATGTCGAGCGTGCCACCCTGCGAGCGGCCGTCGGGCGACGGCTCCTGCTCGAAGACCGTCACGTCCATGCCGTGGTTTTGCAGCACGCGCGCACACGCGAGTCCGCCGAGGCCGCCACCGACTATCGCAATCCGTGCTTCGTTCTTCGTCATGCCTTCCATGGCAGCACACTCACTCTAAAAGTGCAACGATTTCACTTTTAAAGTGACTCCGGTCGCGCGCCCAGATGCACGCATGGCCACCATGCGTGCGTCCACCGCAGGCATGGCCACCATGCGTGCATCCCGCCGCCCGCGCCTCCAGGCCAAAACTGTCGGCCCGCGCTGGAAGAATGGAAACGGGGGTCCCCCGGGGCCCTGGGGAAACGAGGTCCCCTGAAATAATTTTTCCAGGTGGCACCGACAGTTTCGGCGACCACAGGGAGACCCGGCGAGGGTGGCGTTTTGACGGTCGCCAGCCGGCGGCCGACCGTCAAGACGTCACCCTCGCGGTGGTCAGGCGGCGGTCGTACGAGCCACCGCGGCCTTGTAGTGCGGGCCGTCGCGCAGGCTCGGCGGGATCGCCAGCGCGGCCATCCGCAGGCCGGCGGTGATCGCGGCCGCGCCCACGTCCGTCGTCGGCAGGCCAGGCAGTGCGTACAGCCGCCGCGCCCACCGCGGCATCAGCGCGAAACCGAGCGTCGCCAGGCCGGCCCAGGCCGGCGCGGCCGGCGTGCCGAAGCGGACCCAGGCCGGCATCGGCGGCGACAGCAGAAACCTGGCCGCCGCGACCGCCTCGTCGGTCAGTGCCAGCTCACCGCGCTTCCAGGAGAAATACCGCTCCAGGTCGCGCACCGACCGGGGCAGCAGAGGATGGCCGGGGTCGATGCCGACCAGCTCCGCCGACACGACCTGCTCGGCGACGTACCGGTCGGCGTCGGCCCCCGACAGCCGCAGGCCGGCGCGGCGGGTGACGCTCAGGTACGAGTCGACTTCCGCGCAGTGCACCCACAACAGCAGGTCGGGCTCGTCGATCCGGTAGGTCACGCCAGTGTCGGGGTCGACGGCGGTGAGCCGCCGGTGGATGCCGCGTACGCGCGCCGCGGCCCGGCGCGCCGCCTCGGCCGTGCCGAAGGTCGTCACGCCGACGAACTCGGCCGTACGGATCAGCCGGCCCCACGGATCGGCGCGAAAGTCGGAGTTCTGCGCCACGCCGCGCATCGCCGCCGGCAGCAACGCCTGCAGGAAAAGCGCGCGCAGGCCACCGAGGATCAGCGCCGGGTCGCGGTGTACGCGCCAGGTCACGCTGTCCGGCCCGAACAGCTCCGCCGTCATGCCGGCGACCAGAAGTCGTCGAGCAGTTTCACCGTCGCCTCCGTCGCTTCGATGGCAGGGGAGTGGATCGCACCGGCGATCATCTCGTTGCGCGCGCCAAGCCGCTCGGCCATCGCCGCCTGCGCGGCCGGCGACCAGGCGTCGTCATGCTCGCCGTAGGCGACCAGCAGCCGTACGCCGGTCGCGCGCAGCTCGTCGACCCGGTCCGGCTCGGTCACCAGGCCGTGCCCCATGCCGCGCAGGCCGGCCCAGGACGAGGCCACGAACCGCCGGCGGGCGAAATCGCGCAGCTCCCGCGGCCGTGACTGCCAGGCCGGGTCGGCCATCGCCAGCCGCTCCAGCTGGTCGAAGACCGCGTCCATGCCGCCGCTGGCATGCACCGACTCCAGGACGTCGATCTGAGCCGTACGCGCACCGTCCGGCCGCGCCGGTCCGGAGGCCAGCAGGGTCAGTGACCGGAACAACGCCGGCTCGGCGATCACCGCGGCGCGGCCGGTCAGACCGCCGTACGAGTGGCCGAGCAGGTGCACCGGACCGAGCGTGCGCGCGACCTCGCGGATCACCGACCCCATCCAGTCGGTGGTGTACGCGGTCACGTCGTCTGGTCCGGCCGACTCGTACTGGCCCGGCTGGTCCATCGCCACCACGCGGAAACCGCGTGCCGACAGCGGGTCGAGGAGGTCGGCGAAGTCCTCCTTGGATCCGGTGTAGCCGGGGACCAGCAGCGCGGTGCCGCGCGGCTCGCCGGCCGGCCGGCTGTCCAACACGGCCGTGTCGCCGACGCGACGCGCCACCGCGTGGTGTGCGGAGATCTGGCTCACGGTGGACTATTTTGCCGGCACCGGCCGTGAGGGGACAGGATGGCAGGCGTGGATCCCCGGGTTGTCACCTTCGCCAACCAGAAGGGCGGCGTCGGCAAGACGACCACGGTCGCCTGCCTCGGCGCCGCTCTGGCCGAGCGGGGCCGGCGCGTACTGCTGGTCGACCTCGATCCGCAGGCCTGCCTGACCTTCTCGGTGGGCCTGGATCCGGACGACATCGAGCCGTCGATGTACGAGGTGATGCTCGGTCAGGTCGACCCGCGCGCGGCGATCGTCTCGACGGAGGAGGGGCCCGACCTGCTGCCGGCGTCGATCGAGCTGGCCGGCTGCGAGGCGCGGCTGTTGCCGGTCCAGGACCGTGAATACCGGCTGCGGCAGGCGCTGACCAGGATCGCCGGGCAGAGGCAGCCGTACGACGTCGTGCTGGTCGACTGCCCGCCGACGCTGGGGATGCTGACGATCAACGGACTGACCGCGGCGGACGAGCTGGTGATCCCGCTGCAGTGCGAAACACTGGCCTATCGCGGCGTCGGCCAGCTGCTCGACACGGTCACCATCGACGTCGTCGGCATCACCAACCCCGGCCTGAAGGTGCTCGGCGTGCTGCCGACCCTGTACGACGGCCGGACGGCGCACTCGCGTGAGGTGCTGGCCGACATCACCGACCGGTACGGCGTCGCCGTGCTGTCGCCGCCGATCCCGCGGACGATCCGCTTCGCCGAGGCGCCGGCCGCGGGTCGTACGCTGCTGTCCACCGACAGCTCCGGCAAAGGTGCGCGCGCGTATCGCGAGCTGGCCTCGGCTCTGTTTCTCGATCGTTGATCGCCATTTCTGTCGGATGCCGCTGATAGCGTGAAAATCGGGGGTTCCCCCGGGGCTTCGGCCGCTGGGGGACCCCCGAAATCAACGCTACCGGCCGGCGCCGACAGTTTCGGCGAGCATCGACCGGCGTGACAATCGGATTCCGATTGTCACGCGGAGGCTCAGAAGAGCTGCCGGACCAGCAGGAAGATCACCAGGATGATGGCCAGCGCGGCCGCTCCGATCGCGAAGCCGACGGTCACCGTCAGCGCTCGCGCCTCCTCGGCGTCGATGGCGGCGTGGTCCTGCTCCGGCAGCGGTGGTGGCGGCGGCTGCTGTGCCAGCAGCGGACCCGACCCGACCCACGGCGGCGGCAACTGCATGCGCGGCGGCGGCTCGTACGCGACCACCGGCGGCGGCGTGGGCGCGACGTCCGGCTCGGCCGTCGCGTCCGGTCGCCGCCACACCTCGTCGGGACCGGTCACTCAGCCTGCTCGGTGCCGTCGGCCGGCGCCTGTTCCACCGGCTTCCCACCCCTGGTCCGCTTGCGGGTCCGCGGCGTACGCGGCGCCGCCTCCGTCTTCGCCTTCGCGGCCGTCTCCGGCTTTCCACGGCCGCGCCGCCGGCCGCGGCCGGTCTCGCCGAGATCCTCGACCTCCTCGGCGTCCAGCCCGGCGCGCGTACGCTGCGCGCGCGGCAGCACGCCGGTCGCCGACTCGGGGATGCGCAGCTCCTCGTAGAGGTGCGGCGAGGTCGAGTACGTCTCCGGCGGGTCGTCGAACGGCAGCTCGAGGGTCTTGTTGATCAGCTGCCAGCGCGGCAGGTCGTCCCAGTCGACGAAGGTCACCGCGACGCCGCTGGCGCCGGCCCGGCCGGTGCGGCCGATGCGGTGCAGGTAGGTCTTCTCGTCCTCGGGACACTCGTAGTTGACCACGTGGGTCACGCCGGCAACGTCGATGCCGCGGGCCGCCACGTCGGTGGCGACGAGTACGTCGACCTTGCCGGAGCGGAACGCGCGCAGCGCCTGCTCCCGTGCGCCTTGGCCGAGGTCGCCGTGCACGGCGGCGACCGCGAAGCCGCGGTATTCCAGGTCGTCGGCCAGCGACTGCGCCTGCCGCTTGGTGCGGCAGAAGACCATCGTCAGGCCGCGGCCGTCAGCCTGCAGGATGCGGGCCAGCATCTCCAGCTTGTCCAGCGAGTGGGCGCGGAAGACGTGCTGCGCGGTGGCCGGCACCGTACGGCCCTCGTCGGGCTCCTCGGCGCGGATGTGCGTCGGCTGCTTCATGAACTGCCGCGCCAGCGTCACGATCGGACCCGGCATGGTCGCCGAGAACAGCATCGTCTGGCGCTGGTCGGGGATCATCCGGAGGATCTTCTCGATGTCCGGCAGGAAGCCGAGGTCGAGCATCTCGTCGGCCTCGTCCAGCACCAGCGTGCGGACCTTGCCGAGCACCAGCTGGCGCTGCTCGGCCAGGTCGATCAGCCGGCCCGGCGTGCCGACGACGACGTCGACGCCGGAGCGCAGCGCGCTCACCTGCGGCTCGTACGCCCGGCCGCCATACACCGACAGCACCCGCACCTTGCGTGTCTTGCCGGCGGCCGCGATGTCGCGGCTGACCTGCACACACAGCTCGCGGGTCGGCACCACGACCAGTGCCTGCGGCACGCCGTCGGCGCCTTCGGCCGGCGCCAGGATCGACTGCAGGATCGGGATGCCGAAGCCGAGCGTCTTACCGGTGCCGGTGCGGGCCTGGCCGATCACGTCGGAGCCGCCGAGCGCGATCGGCAGGGTCAGCTCCTGGATCGCGAACGCGCGGCTGATGCCGACCTTCTCCAGCGCGGCGACGGTCTCCTTGCGTACGCCGAGAGAGGCGAACAGCGGCGCCGACTCCGAGACGGGTGCGCGGGCCGCCAGCTCCTCGGCCTCCTCGACCTCGGGTGCGCCAGTGGTGGAGTGGTCGAGTGCGCGCGCGGCGGTCTCGGCCTCTGGAAGCGTGTTTTCGGTGCTCAGAAGGTTACCTTTCACTCTGAATCTGGCATCCATCGTACGCCGTGCGGATCGCCGGCCCGGCGACGCCCGCGCAAGGGTGTAGCCTGCGCTCGGACCGTGCAGCTGCGAACGCTGGAGGACGACCTGACCGGGCCGCAGAACGCAGTCGTGGATCTGCTGGGTGTGCTCGCGTACGGCACGCTGATCGGCTTCGACCGGATGGCCGCCGACGCTCGGCTGGCGCCGGATCTGCGCCGCCGCGCGGTGCTGTCGGTGATGGCCGCGGACGAGATGAGGAACTACGAGCTGCTGGCGCGGCGCCTGGAGGAGATCGGCGCCGATCCGGAGTCCGCGATGGCGCCGTTCGCGTACCCGCTGGAGGCGTTCCACCGCGCCACCGCTCCGCGCAGCTGGCTGGAGGGTCTGGTCAAGGCCTACGTCGGCGACGGCATCGCCGACGACTTCTATCGCGAGGTCGCCGAGTTCCTGCCGGAGGAAGCCGACCGGCGGCTGGTCCGACAGGTGCTGCACGACACCAGGCACGCCGACTTCGCCGTCGCCGAGGTCCGCGCCGCGATCGACGGCGACCCGATGGTCGCCGGCCGGCTGGCACTGTGGGCCCGCCGCCTGGTCGGCGAGGCCTTCAGCCAGGCCCAACACGTCGCCGCCGAACGCGAGGCCCTGACCGACCTGATCATCGAGGGCTCCGGCGACATCAACGGCATCGGCGAACTCTTCAAACGCCTCACCAGCGCACACTCGTCCCGCATGAAGGCACTCGGCCTCAGCAACTAACTACCCGCTACGGCGCGAAACTGTCGTACCCCCCTGCCAATCTGGGCCCCCACCCAAAACGGGCGGGGGGTGGGTTCGCGTGGTTGCTTGTCCAAGTTTTCAAAGTTGATCTTGGTCTGAACCTTTGCTGTAGCGCTAAACGCCCGCTATGTCGGAATAGTGAATGCACGCAAGGACGCCTTGCGTGCGTCTGGCGCACGTAAGGAGGCCCTGCGTGCATGAGCCGTGTGGCTCCTGGGGTCAGAGTGACCCACGATGCCAACCAAGATCATTTTCGCCTATGTTTGCAACCTCTCAGACCCACCCCCCACCCCGATAGGGAGGGGGCAATTTACCCACATAGGTACGACAGTTTCGCGTTGTAGCGGGTAGGTCAGTCGGTCAGGTGGGCGACCAGTTCGGCTCGGGAGGTGACGTTGAGTTTGCGGAAGATGTTGGAGACGTGCGTGGTGACGGTACGGACGCTCACCACCAGGCGGTCGGCGATCTGCTGGTTGGTCAGGCCGGCGCCGATCAGGCGTGCGATCTCGGTCTCGCGGGTGGTCAGGGTCTCGGCCGGCTGGTCAGGGGCGGTGCCGCGGGGCAGGTCGGTGACGCGGCGCTGGCGGCCGATCCGGCGCAGCTTGCGGACCGTGATGCCGTGCAGCTTCCGCGCGCCGCAGCTGTGCAGCAGTTCGGCCGCCTCCTCCAGGCGTACGCGCGCGGCCGGCTGGTCGCCGGCGGCCAGCAGGCTGTCGGCCTCGATCAGCAACGACCGGCTCGCCTCGTGCCGCATGCCGGCCTCGCGAAACAGGACCGCCGCCTCGCCGGCCAGCGTCGCCGCGTCGGTCGCGTCGCCGGCCGACAGGAGGACGTTCGCGCGCGCGAGCCGGGCCATGCCGACCTGACCGGGCAGTGCCGGGTCAGTGGTCGACTCGGCCAGCTCGGCCCAGCGCGCCGCCGCCTCCGGGTCGTCGCGTCGCAGCTCGGCGCGTACGAGCAGCCGATAGCCAAATGGACGCGGCAACAGCGCATGCAGTGTCGACTCGTCGTGTCCGGACATCATGATCCGCCGGCACTCGTCGGCGCCGGTGTCGCTGCCGTCGACCAGCATCGCCTCGGCCGCGAGGATCAGCGCCGCGCGCGACCACCAGCTCGGGCTCGCCATCACCATCCTGGCGTGCTCGGCCAGCGCACGCCGGTCCGGCGCGACGCCGAGTACGGCGTTGACCCCGGCATGCAGGCAGTGCGCGATGCCGCGCAGGTAATGGCTGCCGGTCAGCTCGGCCGCGTCGACCATGTCCTCGGTGCACGCCAGCGCCTCCGGCAGCCGGCCGAGCAGCCGGTACGCGACCGTCAGCGTGACCCCCATCTGGATCACCAGATAGCTGCGGCCGCTGCGCCGCGCCACCGCGAGGCCCCGCTCGGCATGGGTCACCGCGGCGGTCAGCCGGCCGAGGTCGAGCTCGCCGGCGGCGACCCGGGACGCGGCGTGCGGATGGCGCGCCAGCTCCTCGTCCGGCAGTGCGTCGACCAGCTCGGTGGCCAGATCGGTGAGCCGCCGGCCCTCCAGCCGGTCGCCGACGGCGTTGGCGGCCACGGCGTGTACGCCGACCGCGGCGGCCTCCAGCGAGGCCAGTCCGTGAGCGCGCGCGAAGCCGGCGATCTCGGCCAGCAGCGGACGGTCGCGGCTGGTGATCACGCCGTCGACGGCGCTGCGTGCCAGCTCGAGTTTCAGCTCCGCGGTGGCGATCTCGGCCGGACCGGCCGGCTCACCCGGCACCCGTACGCCGGCCGCCAGCCGGCTCAGCTCGCCGGTCAGCAGCAGCCGCGCCACCTCGTTGCGGCCGAGCAGGCGCTCGATCTGCGCCGCCAGCAGCACGGCACGGACGCGCTGCTCGCTGTGTCCGGTTGGCAGCCACCGCAGGACGTCCCCGATCAGGCCGCGAGCCTCGTCGAACCGGCCGTCGGCGGTCAGCGCGGTCGCCAGATCGATGCTCAGCTCCCGCCGCTCGGCGGCCGCTCCAGGCGCGTCCGGTGTGAGCCGCAGCGCCGCGGCGAGAAAGTGCGCGGCCGCCGCCGGGGCGTACGCGCCGGTGTGCTTCGCCGCCCAACGCAACACCTCGACGGTCTCGGTGTCGCCGGGGTCGGCGGAGCGTACGAGGTGCTGCGCGCGCAGCAACGCGGCCGTGTCGCCGGGTCGGGCCGCGAGTGCCGACGCCGCGCGGCGGTGAGCGCCGAGCCGCCAGCTGGCCGGTGCGCACACGTACGCGACGTGCCGCACCAGCGGATGCCGGAACTGCATCCGCCGGCCGTCCTCGGTGACCCGCAGCAGGTCGCGCGCGAGCAGCTGGTCGAGCACCTCCATCGCCTCGGCCTGGCTGAGCTCGGTCACCACGGCGACCAGCTGCGGATCGACCGGGTCGCCGGCGACGGCCGCGGCGTACGCCACGAGTGCCTGCGCCGGCGACAGCGCCGACAGCTCCGCGCTGATCACCTGCCGGCTGGCGCCGGAGACCGCCGGCATGCCGGTCAGCGGGTCGGCCGGCGCGGACCGCAACGCGTGCAGGTAGAACGGGTTGCCGCCGCTCTCGCGGTGCAGCACGCGACCGCGCGCCGGACTCACGTCCGGGCCGAGCAGCTGGCTCACGTCGGTGACCGACAGCGGACCGAGCTCCAGCCGGGTCAGGCCGGCGTTCTCACCGGCCATGCTGGCGACCAGCCGTGCCGGCACCTGGCTGGGACGGTATGCGGTGACCAGCAGCAGCGGAGCGCGCGGCGGATGACGGCGCAGGTGCTCAAGCAGCTCGATCGACGCTGGGTCGGCCCAGTGGACGTCGTCCAGCGTCAGGACGAGGCCGTGGTCGGCGGCCAGCTGTTCGAGGAGCGCACGGATGGCGCGGTGCATCCGGTATCGCTCGGTGATGAGCTCGTTGCCGGCCGGCGCCGGCGTACTCACCGCCACCGCCGGAAACACCGCGGCCAGCAGGCTGAGCCGGTCGGCACCGAGCCCGGCCAGTTCGTCCGGCGGCAGCTCGGCCAGGTGGTCGTCGAGCGCGTCCACGATCGCCGCGAACGGGATCGGCTGCTCGAACTCGGTGGCGCGTCCGGCCAGCACCAGATGCCCGCGTCGCCGCGCCGACGACCGTACGCTGCGCAGCAGGTGGGTCTTGCCGATGCCGGGCTCGCCGACCACCTCGACGGTACGCGCGGCCGACCCGCCGCCGAGCGCGTCCAGCTCCCGGTCCAGCAGGTCGAGCTCCTTCTCGCGACCGACCAGCTCGTCGGCGGCGGTTCCGCCAAGCACGTTCCGCATCATTCCGGGTAAGGGTCGCCTTGGTCCACCTCAGGCGCCCGCCGCCCCACCTCCCTGACCGAAAGGTGGCACATGTCATGCCGGTCGGATACCCGCTACGGCGCGAAACTGTCGTACCTGTACGTCAATCTGAGCCCCCACCCAGATCGGGGCGGGGGGTGGGTTCGCGTGGAAACTCACATACATAAAAACGAGCACGCCAAAACGCCACCACGCGCGCGTGGTGGCGTCTGGACGTACGAGCTCAGCTGGCCGCGAAACCGACCCGGCGGGTCGCCGACTCGGCGGCGATCTCCACATACGCGAGTTTGCCGGCCGGCACCAGCACCTTGCGGCCCTTCTCGTCGGTCAGTGCCAGCACGCCGCCGTCGGCGTCCGACACCGCCGCGGTGACCGCCCGCTCCACCTCGGCCGCCGACTCCGCGCTTTCCAGCACCAGCTCGCGTGCGGCGAACTGGACGCCGATCTTGACCTCCACCTGTGCGGCCTCCTCCGTGACGTGCGTTGTCCGCTACCAGTCAACCACCCGGTGACCGCAAACAGGCAGCAGCCCTGAGCGAACAGGCTACGGATGCCGCGGAAACCCGGAGATGCCGCGCCAGCTGACCGCCGCCATCAGCTCGATCGCCTCGGCCTTGGGCACGGCGCGGTCGGTGGCCAGCCAGGACCTCGCCGACACCTGTGCGGCGCCGATCAGGCCGGTGGCGAGCAGCTCGGCGTGCTCGCGCGGCAGGCCGGTGTCGGCCGCGATCGTGTCGGCGATCGCCTCCGCGCAGACCCGGTTGCCGCGGTCGACCAGCTCGCGTACCGCCGGGTCGTTGCCCAGGTCGGTCTCGAAGACCAGCCGGAACGAGCCGTCCTCGTTGTCCACGAACTCGTAGTACGCCTCGACCGCCTGGTGGACGCGCAGCTTGTTGTCGGTCGTGCTGTCCAGCGCCCGCTTCACCTGCTGCACCAGCTGGTTGGTGTGCGTCTCCAGCAGCGCCAGATAGAGCTCCATCTTGCCGGGAAAGTGCTGGTAGAGCACCGGTTTGCTGACGCCGGCGCGCTCGGCGATGTCGTCCATCGCGGCGGCGTGATAGCCCTGCGCGACGAACACCTCTCGCGCGGCCTGCAGCAGCTGCGCGCGGCGCGCCGGTCGCGGCATCCGCGCCGGCGCCGTGCGTTCGCCGTTCTCCGGCGTCGCGGTGCGGGCCGACACGCCGTTGGTCAGCGGCTCGGTGCTCATCCGGCTCCCACCTGCTCCTTCTGCTGCTCCGCGGCCGGCCGGCCGAACGGGTAACACGAACTGAACACGACATTACTAATGGGTAGCTATCATCGCGAGATGCTCCTCTACCGACCCGCGACCGTATCCGGCCCCGCGCCGCGGCCGGCGCCGCTGATCGCCGACGAGGAACTCCCCGACCTCACCCAGTTTGCCAACGGCCGCGCGCTCCCGCCGTGGCCGGCCCGCACCGCCGATGTCGACGGTACGCCTGTGGTGATCCGGGAGACCCCGGGCCGCGCGGGCGCCGAACCGGCGTTGTACGTGCATGGACTCGGCGGATCGTCGACCAACTGGACCGACCTCGCCGGCCTGCTCTCGCCGTGGCTGGACGGCCAGGCGATCGACCTGCCGGGGTTTGGCGGCAGCGGCCGGCCGCCGGGTGGCGACTACAGTCCGGCGCGGTTCGCCGAGACGGTCATCCGGTCGATCGAGCTCGCCGGCCGCGGCCCGGTGCATCTGTTCGGCAACTCGCTCGGTGGTGCGGTGTCGGTACGCGTGGCCGCCACGCGACCCGACCTCGTCCGTACGCTCACACTCATCTCGCCGGCCATGCCGCCGCTTCGCATCGGTCCGCTGCAGCTGCGGATGCTGCCGGCGGTGGCGCTGCCGTCACGTGGCCAGTGGATCGACAAGGTCGCCAGGACCGGCGACCCGGCGACGGTCGTCCGCGAGGTGATGGCGCGTTGCTACGCCGACCCGGCGGTCGTACCGCCGGAGCGTGTCGAGGAGGCGATCGCCGCCGTCGTGGCGCGGCGTGAGCTGCCGTGGGCCACCGAGGCGTACATCCGCAGCTTCCGCCAGTTGGTCGCCAGCTACATGGCCAGCTACGCGGCGATCCCGAACCGGTCGCTGTGGTGGCTGGCCCGCCGGATCGAGGCGCCGACGCTGGTCGTGTGGGGGCGCGCCGACCAGTTGGTGAACGTACGGCTGGCCATGCGTACCGCGCGGACCATTCCGGACAGCCGGCTGATGGTGCTCGGAAACGCCGGCCACACGGCGCAGATGGAACGCCCGCGGCTGGTCGCGCGGGCCGCCGTCGCACTTCTGCGGGAAGCGGTGCCGTCGGCCGTCGCTGCCTGATGCGACTCGCCCAGATTGTCCCTAACGGAACAGAACGGTCACGCCATGGCACCCTAGGACGGTGACTCAGGTGACCGACCGGGGGGTCGATCGAGGCGCCGGCCGGCCGGCGTCGGCGCGCCGCTCGCGGACCAGCCGCGAGCGGGTCGTACGCGATCGGGTCGAGCGCCGCCAGCAGCAACGTGTCCGGCAACGCCGGCGCGGTGCCGTACTCGCGCTGCTCGCGGTCACCCTCCTGCTGGTCGGTGTCGACCTGACCAACGGTCTGCGCGGCGGTTCGGCGTCCGGCGAGCCGACACCGACTCCGAGCCAGGCGCCGTCACGCCAGGCCGCGCCACCGCCGGCCGCCGGCGTGCCGACGCCGTCTCTCGCACCGTCGGCGGGGGAGAGCCCCGCACCCGCGACGGTGGTCGACCAGGGCGCCGGCACCTTCACCGTCGCGCCTGGTGGCACCGGTGTGGTGGGCGCCGGCAAGCTGCTGACCTACCGCGTCGAGGTCGAGAACGGCACCAACCAGGACACCGCCGCCTTCGCCGCCGCGGTCGACAGGATCCTGGACGACCCGCGGTCCTGGACGGCCACGCGCCAGGTGGCTTTCCAGCGGATCAGCACCGGGACGCCGGGCGTGACCATCCGCCTCGCGTCACCGAAGACCACCGACCGGCTCTGCTATCCGCTCGACACCGAGGGCTACACGTCCTGCCGGGTCGGCAACAACGTGGTGATCAACCTGGCCCGCTGGCTCACCGCCGTCCCCGACTTCGCCGGCCACCTCACCGAATACCGCCAGTACGCGGTCAACCACGAGGTCGGCCACCGCCTCGGCCACGGCCACATGGCCTGCCCGGCCGCCGGTCAGCTCGCACCGGTCATGCAACAGCAGACCCTCGGCCTCAAAGGCTGCCGGATGAACCCGTGGCCGTACGTCAACGGCCAACTGGTCACCGGCCCACCGGTCCCCTGATTTACCCGCTACGGCGCGAAACTGTCGTACCCCCGTGCCAATCTTGGCCCCCACCCAGATCGGGGCGGGGGGTGGGTGAGAGGCCTTTCGCCTTGACGAAAATTTGCGTCATGGTGAGCCTCTCGACCCACCCCCCACCCGACCACTGGGTGGGGGCAACTTTGGTCGAGGGGTACGACAGTTTCGGCGACCCCTCGGCGTGTCCGGGGGCACGCAAGGGATCCCGCGCGTGTCTGGCGCCCGTATTCCAAGATCGACATCTCTCGACATCGCATGTCCGCGGTCTGACCTATGGCGTGGGGAATCCGGGTCGAACGCGGCGTGAGATGCGGGATTTTCCCGCACTCGATGAGCAAGGGACACGGCGGCGCCGACTGTGCCGCCGGACTCACGCCTGCACCCACAGCGCATCAGCGGTGGGAAGATAGCGGCACCTGGGGTGGTTGCCCCGTAAAGGCACCCGTACGACATAGGAGGAGCCGTCGTGGCGACATTGCCACCACTGGTCGAGCCGGCCGACGAGCTGACCGTGGACGAGGTCCGCCGGTATTCCCGGCACCTGATCATCCCTGACGTGGGGATGGCCGGGCAGAAGCGGCTGAAGAACGCCAAGGTGCTGTGTATCGGCGCGGGTGGCCTCGGTTCCCCGACGCTGCTCTACCTGGCCGCCGCCGGAGTCGGCACGCTCGGCATCGTCGAGTTCGACACCGTCGACGAGTCCAACCTGCAGCGCCAGATCATCCACGGCCAGTCCGACATCGGCCGCTCCAAGGCCGAGTCGGCGCGCGACTCGATCCGCGAGATCAACCCGTACGTCAACGTCGTCCTGCACGACACGCGGCTGGACAACGACAACGTGCTGGACATCTTCAGCCAGTACGACCTGATCGTGGACGGCACCGACAACTTCGCCACCCGCTATCTGGTCAACGACGCCTGCGTGATCCTGGACAAGCCGTACGTCTGGGGCTCGATCTTCCGGTTCGACGGCCAGGTCAGCGTCTTCTGGGACTCGCAGGGTCCCTCCTACCGCGACCTCTACCCGGTGCCGCCCCCACCCGGCATGGTGCCGTCCTGCGCCGAGGGTGGCGTGCTCGGTGTGCTCTGCGCGTCGATCGCGGCCGTCCAGGCGACCGAGGCGATCAAGCTGATCACCGGCATCGGTGACACGCTGCTCGGCCGGCTGACGATCTTCGACGCGCTGGAGATGAAGTGGCGCGAGGTGCCGATCCGCAAGGACCCCAACGCGCAGAAGGTCACCGAGCTCATCGACTACGACGACTTCTGCGGCGTGGTCACCGAGGAGGCCGCTGACGCCGTCAAGGGCTCGACGATCACCGTCAACGAGCTGAAGGACATGATGGACTCCGGCAAGGAGTTCCAGCTCATCGACGTACGCGAACCCAACGAGTACGAGATCGTCCGCATCCCCGGCTCGGTGCTGATCCCCAAGGACCGCATCCTGCGCGGCGAGGCGCTGTCGGAGCTGCCGCAGGACAAGCCGATCGTGCTGCACTGCAAGTCAGGGGCGCGCTCCGCCGAGGCACTGGCCGCGGTGAAGGCGGCCGGCTTCAAGGACGCCGTACACGTCCAGGGCGGAGTGCTGTCCTGGATCAAGAACATCGACCCCTCGCTGCCGGAGTACTGACCCGTACGATCCGGTGGACGACGCGAGGGGTGAGACGTGACGCTGCCGACCGAGTACGCCGAGGCCGTGCTGGACATCGTGGACCGGATCCCGGAGGGCCGGGTGATGACCTACGGCATGATCGCCGAGGTGCTCCGCGAGGTGTTCGGCCGTGGCTCGGCGCGTACGGTCGGCACCGTCATGTCCCGCTATGGCGGCGGCGTGCCGTGGCACCGCGTGGTGGCCAGCAACGGCCGGCTGCCTCCGGGTCACGAGGCCGAGGCCAGGGCCCGGCTGATGTCGGAGGACGTGCCTTTCCGCGGACAGCACGTGGTCCTCGACGAGACGCGCTGGTGGCCTGACGCCGAGGACATCATGGCTGTGGAGCGCTAAACGCACCTTTTGTCGGTCTCGTTGTTGGTCGCATGGCCACCATGCGTGCGCTGGACGCACGTAAGGGGTCCATGCGACCACCGGCCGACCGCAGGATGTGGCTGATGTGGCTGGCGAGGCGAATTTTGCAATTGCTTGCAACCTCTCAGACCCACCCCCCACCCCGTTAGGGAGGGGGACATCTACTCATGCGGGTATGACAGTTTCGCGTTGTAGCACCTACTCAGCCGAGTTTCTGGCCGGAGTGTTGGGTGTGGAGGCGGCGCTCGGTGGCCGTGGTGGATGACGACGCGGGCCGGCCATAGCCGGAGGGCCAGCGGTACGTGCCGGCGGTCGGCTTGGGCTTCTCCACCACGATGGGGTGGTCGCGCGCGTACGGGTCCTTGCGGATGCCGGTGACCTGCCAGCTGACCTTGCCGTTGGCCGGTGCGCCGGCGATGGTGAAGCGGTTGTCGGCGATCTCGGCCGCGACGTGCAGGTTGGGCGCCGGGGCGCCGATCGCGGTGAGTTGATAGCGGAAGTCGCCGTTGAGCAGGCCGAAGTACGCCGGCAGGCTGACGGTCGCGTTTCCGTCGGCGTCGGTGGTCACCACGCCGTCGTAGACGGTCTTGGCGTCGGGGGAGGCGACCAGGCCGTGGTTGAGGGTCTTGTTGGCCGGGTCGGCCGGGTCGTCGATGGTCATCGTGGCCAGCTGGTTGGTCAGCGTGCCGGTGATGTCGACGTCGCCGTTGAACTGGCCGTCGCCGTCGGCGGTGATCGCGACCGTGTTGCTGCGCGAGTAGACGCCTTTGCCGCCGACCGTGGTGAACGTGTAGAAGTCGGCGCGGGTGCCAGTGAGGTTGACCGGATAGTCGGCCGCGACGTCCACGCCGATGGAGAACGGCAGCGCCAGATTGGCGGTGGTGGCGCCGCTGCCGACGACCTTCAGCGCGGTGTTGCGGCTGGAGTTGCTCTGCAGCAGCATCGCGCCGCCGTTGCCGGTGGTCGTGGTCGAGGCGTTGACGATGGCGCCGTACGCGTTGCTGTTGGACGCCGTCGCGATGATCGCGTTGGTGCCGGCCGACGAGATCGCCGCGCCGGTGCCGGTGCCGCCGTTGCAGGTCAGCGCGCGGCCGGAGGTGCCGGCTGCGGAGTTGACGACGGCGAGTGTGCTGCCGGTCGTCGCCGAGGTCAGCGACGTCTGTGACGTGCCGGCGTTGTTGCCGGCACCTTGTACGACCGGCTGTCCGGCCGCCGCCGAGGCGGCCCCCGGCAGCATCAGCGCGCCGGCCGCCACGCCTGCTGTCACGCCGGCCACCCCGGCGATCAGCCCGCGCCGGCTGGTCGGCTCGTCGCCGGCCTCGCTGAGCTGCCTGGACTGTCCGGCCATCGCGGTGCTCCTCCGGTGACGACGTACGCGTGTTCCTGCGCACCGTACCAAGCGACGCACGATGCGTAACCGTTGTCTGGCCGCGTTTTTCCGCCGACACTCGCCGCTTTTCATTGCCAACCACTACAAACATGATGGTGTCAGGACGAATCTCCTGATCCGGCAGGTGGTGATGATCACCCGAATGGCGAGCTGTCACACGCATAATTCCGATGCATACTGGAGTTGACCGGACGGCCAGTCAAGCGCTGGCCCGATGCTCATCCTCTGGAGGTGGTCGGTCATGGCGAAGAAGTGGACCCGGTGGCAGGACTGGGTTGCTCTCGTCGTCGGGGCGCTCGTCGCGCTCTCGACAATCGTGGTCAGCACTGCCGGCGAACCCGGCGCGCTCGCCACGATGATCGTGCTCGGTGTGCTGATCGCGCTCGTGTCGCTGTATTCGCTCTACTCACCGGGGACGGTCGCCACGGAGTACGTCAACGTGGTGCTCGGCGTGCTGTTGTTCCTGGCCCCGTTCGTGTTCACCTACACGGCACTGGCCGGCGCGGCCTGGGTCTCGTTCATCGGCGCGATTCTGACCGTCGCGGCGAGCATCTGGGCTCTGCCTTACAGCAATCGCGCTCACAAGGAACTCGCCCAGCACTGAGCGAGTTGCGTCTGTCAGTCAGGGTTCCTACGGTGGCGGGGCCGGCGTTGCCGGCCCCGCCGGCTGTTGTCAGGAGGGTTGTCATGGCCAACAAACCGCCGCGGCGGCCGGACACCGCGACCGAGACCGACGTGGACAGCCGGGCCCGCATCCTGGACGCCGCCGAGCGGCTGTTCGCTGCCAACGGTTTCGACGCGACCGCGGTGTCGAAGATCTCCAAGGCGGCACACGTCCCCAAAGGCCTGGTCTTCTACTACTTTCCGGCCAAGACCGACCTGTTGGTGGCGCTGGTCAACGAGCGGTCCAACCAGGCGCACCTGGACGAGGCGGCCGGGCTGACCGTACGCGGTGACATCGTGGCCACACTGCGTCGCGTGGCCCGCAAGTTCGACGAGTGGAACGCGTCGTCCTACACCGCGCGGCGGATCCTGACCCGCGAGGCGGAGACGCATCCGGAGGTGCGCAGCGCGCTCGCCGCGGTGCACGACACGCTCGCGCAGCTGGTACGCGACAGCGTCTCGGCCGCGGCGCTGGTGGCGATCGAGCCGGGACGGCTGGCCGCGCTCGCCGACTGCTTCGTGTCGTCGCTGCTGCAGGGGGCCAACCGTACCCACCTCGGGATGCCCGGGTGGGACACCGAGGCGATCGTCGAACTGCTCGGCGCGGCGGTGCAGGGACGGTCGGCGGCGGCGCCGAACGGAGCCTGAAAACCGACCCCGATTAGACGAACCTCAGGTTCATGTGCTGTCGTTTCAGGCGTGAGTCAGCCACCCCACCGCGACGAGCCGGACGGCACGCAGCGATTCGACCCGTTTAGGGACGATGAGTCCGCTGTGGATCGTACCCGTCGCGAGTCGTCGCCTTCCGGCGGCTCCGACGGCACTCAACTGTTCGACCCGTTCCAGGACCCGGACCCGCCGTACGAGCCGCCGACGGACCCGCCGGCCGGCCGGCCGGATCCGGACGCCACCGCGCGCTACGGGCTCGGTGAGTCGGACGTCACCCGACCGGTCACGCCGGCGCAGGGCCCCGGCGGCCCCGCCGGACGGCCGCGCAACGACGACCGTACGACGATGATGCCGTCGGCCGGTCCCGGCGACGAGTTCACCAAGCCGCTGTCGCCGGGGGCCGGCCAGCGCGAGATGTTCCCGGCCGGCGACCGCACCGAATACCTGCCGCCGGTGCCGCCTGGCGCCACGCGCGCGACCGCGAGCGTGCCGCCGACGTCCGGTGGACCGGCCGGCGGCCGCACGTCGGTGATGCCGCCGACCTCCGGTGGCCCGGTACGCGCCAGCGCCTCCGTGCCGCCGGCCGGTGGCTACGGCGGCGGTGGCGGCTATGGCGGCGGCGGTGGTGACGACTACGGCGGCGGCTATGGCGGCGGCTATGGCGGCGGATACGACGACCGCGATGACGACGACTTCGGCGGCCGGCCACCGAAGAAGAACGGCGGCCGGATCGCGCTGATCGTCATCGGCGTGATCCTGGCGATCGTGCTGGTGACCGCGCTCGGCGTGATCGCCGGTACGGCGTTCTTCGGCGGTCCGCAGGCGCAGCCGTCCCCGACGCCGACGATCGCGGCGACCTCGGCCGCGCCGACGCAGAGCGCGAGCCCGAGCCCGTCGAGCAGCCCGTCCGGCCTCGGCCCGAAGGTCATCTCGTTCAGCGCGCCGGCGCGGGTGGACTGCAGCGGCGGCTCGGAGACCCAGGTGCAGCTGCAGTGGGAGGTGCGCAACGCCGCCAAGGTCGAGGTGCGGATCGACGGCAACAAGATCGACGACTATCCGGCCGACAGCCCGCCGCAGGTGAGCTTCCCCTGCGACAAGGTCGGCCACCGTTACACGATCTACGCGATCGCCGACGACGGCACGAAGAGCAAGTCGCGCTCGGTGTCGGTGCGGCCGAAGGTCAACGACACGGGCGGCACCACCACCGACGGCAACGACACCGGCACCACGACCGGCGGCAACTAGACCACGCCGAGGGTGACGTTTGGCGACCGCCAAACGTCACCCTCGCGTTGGTTGCCGGTCAGGCGGCGCGTACGGCGACCGGGATCGCCAACAGCCGTGCCTCGCGCGCGGCAGACCGCGCGTGCTCGTCGAAGTCCGGCGCTGTGCAGGCGAACAGCGTCCGCCCGTCCGAGCCGCCGAGCGCACAGGCGAAGACGGCGCTGCCGGGGCTGACCTCGTCGGTGATCCGGCCGCCTTCGACCACGCGGATCAGCCGTCCGCCGGTCGCGTCGGCGATCCACAGGCCGCCT
Source organism: Fodinicola acaciae (assembly GCF_010993745.1). Lineage (NCBI taxonomy): Bacteria > Bacillati > Actinomycetota > Actinomycetes > Mycobacteriales > Fodinicola > Fodinicola acaciae. The sequence goes on along the minus strand of NZ_WOTN01000003.1, from coordinate 769,738 downwards.
TCGGCGTCCAGGCAGCTGCCGTCCGGCGCGACGGCGAGCTGCGGCAGCACCTTGTCGATGGCCCGCTGGGTCGGCAGCGGTCCGAACTCGGCCCAGATGCGCCGGTTGGCCAGCTGCCCGTCCGCGGTCAGGTCGAAGGCGCTGACCCGGTTGCCGAAGGTCTCGTTGACCAGCAGGACGCCGTCGTTGGTGATCACGCTGCCGTTGGCGAACCACAGGTCGGTGGCCACCTCGGTGACCGTGCCGTCCGGGTCGACCCGGTGCAGCGCGGCCGGCTCGACCGCCGCGCCGGCCATCAGGTCGAAGCCGAAGTTGCCGACGTACGCGCGTCCCTGCCCGTCTACGGTCATGTCGTTGAGATGCCCGGTCGCGTACGCGCCGAGGTCGGCGTGCTCGGCGAGTGTGCCGTCCGGCTCGCGCCGCAGCAGCTTGCGGTCGCGCATCGAGACGATCAGCAGCCGGCCGTCCGGCAGCCAGCCGAGGCCGGACGGCTGGTGCTCGACGGTCGCCTCGGCGCGCTGGTCGGATCCGTCCTCCCGAGCCGACACCACCTGGTGGGTGTAGAAGTCGGAGAACCAGATCCGGTCGTCGTGCCAGCGCGGGCCTTCCAGGAACGAGAAGCCGTCGATCACCGTGATCATCTCGCTCCCCCCTTCTCGGGCGGTGGTCATCGCATCGTCGCCTCCGCGCCAACCGGTGTCAAAGCGTGGGCGGCGGGTCCTGCGAGGTTTGGTCGGCACGGCGTGGTTCGATCACTGGTGTGAGTGGCCAGAAGGCTTCTTACCGGCTGGTGCGCGCGGCATCGCCGGTTGTGCCGCCGGAGCCGCCGGCGCGAGAGCCCGACGGCGATGCGCCGCGTCCGGCGGTCGAGCCGCTCATCTTCGATCCCGGCCAGCGTGCGGTCATCGACCACGCGAGCGGTCCGCTGCGGCTGCTCGGCGGTCCCGGCACCGGCAAGACGACCGCGCTGGTCGAGGCCGCGGTGGCGCGGATCGAGTCGGGCGTGCCGCCGGAAAAGGTCCTGCTGCTGGCCTTCGACCGGCGTACGGCCGCGGCGCTGCGTGAGCGGATCGCGCGCCGGCTCGGCGGGGTCAGCGGCGAGCCGACGGCCCGCACCTGGCACTCGTACGCCTTCGCCGTCCTGCACCGCCGCGCGGCCTCCTTCGGCGAGCGCGCGCCGCGGCTGCTGACCGGTCCGGAGCACGACCACGTGATCCGGGAGCTGGTCGCCGGCGACCTGGAGGACGACCCGAAACGCTGGCCGGCCTGGCTGCATCCGGCGCTCGGCACGCGCGGGTTCGCGCGCGAGCTGCGCGACCTGCTGATGCGCGCTTCCGAGCGTGGCGTCGGGGCGTCGACGCTGCGTCGCTGGGGCCGCGAGCACGGCCGCGCCGACTGGGGCGCCACGGCGAAGTTCATGTCGCAGTACGCGGCGGTCACCGCGCTCGCCGACGATGCCGCCTACGACCCGGCGGAGCTGGTCAGGGCGGTGCTGGACACGTTCGCCGCCGACGCGGAGTTCGCCGAGCGCGAGAGCCAGCGGTTCACGCATCTCTACGTCGACTCGTACGCGGAGGCCGATCCGGCGCAGGAGGCGCTGCTGCGTGTGCTGGCCGGTGGCGCCGAGTCGGTCGTCGTCGCCGGCGACCCCGACCAGGCGGTCTACGCCTTCCGCGGCGGCACGACCGCCTGCCTGGCGCGTTTCCCGGACCGGTTCGCGCGCGGCGACGAGCCGGTGCCGACCGTCACGCTGGACACCTGCTATCGCGCCGGCGCCGAGCTGACCGAGGCCTGGGCCAGGGTCGCGATGGGGATCCGCGGCCGGGTCGACCGGCGGCCGCTGCCGTCCGCGGCGCCGCATCCGGACGGCCAGGTCGAAGCGCACGTGCTGCGGTCGGCCAGCCAGCAGGCGTCCTACGTGGCGCACCGGCTGCGCCAGGCACACCTGACCGCCGGCGTGCCGTGGAACCGGATGGCGGTGATCGTACGGTCCACCACGCAGTCGTTGCCCGGCCTGCGGCGCGCGCTGCTGGCCGCCGGCGTGCCGATGACCGCGCACGCCGAGGAGCTGCCGCTGGTCGCCCAGCCGGCCGTACACGCGCTGCTGGAGGTGCTGCGGCTGGCCAGCCGGCCGGACCAGTTCACCGTGGACGACGCGATCGCGTTGCTGGCCTCGCCGGTCGGTGGCGCCGACAGCCTGTCGCTGCACCGGCTGCGCAAGTGGCTGCGCCGGGTCGAGCTGGCCGACGGTGGCCTGCGCGGCTCGGCCGAGGTGCTGCGTGCCGCGCTGGACAACCCGGCCGAGCTGCTCGACGTGCCGGACCAGGTCGCGGCGCCGGCCGAGCGGGTCGCCGAACTCGTACGCGTCGCCCGCGAGGCCACCGCGCGCGGTGACGACGCCGAGCACGTGTTGTGGGAGGTGTGGTCGGCGACCGGACTGGCCGACAGGTGGGCCGCCGACAGCCGCGCGGGTGGCCGCCGAGGTGCGGCCGCCGACGGAGACCTGGACGCGGTCGTGGCGTTGTTCGACGCGGCCGCGCGGCTGGTCGACCGGTTGCCGCGGTCTGGCCCGGACGCGCTGCTGGACCATCTGCTCGGCCAGCAGGTGCCCGGCGACAGCCTCGCCGAGCGCGCGCCGACCGCCGACGCCGTCACGGTCACCACCTCGCACGCCGCGCTCGGCCGCGAGTGGGACGTGGTCGCCGTCCTCGGCGTACAGGAAGGCAACTGGCCCGACCTTCGCCCGCGTGGCTCGCTGCTCGGCTCGGAGATGCTGGTCGACGTGGTCTCCGGTGCGATCGGGGACGGACCGGCCGCGCTGAGCTCGGCCGGCGCGCTGGTCCGGCTGCTCGACGAGGAGCGGCGGCTGTTCTATCTGGCCTGCTCGCGCGCTCGCCAGCTGCTGCTGGTGACGGCCGTCGGCGACTCGGAGAACGAGCCGTCGCGGTTCCTGGACGAGCTCGTCCCCACCTGGGAGGAGCGGCCGCGGCCGGTCACCTCGGTGCCGCGTACGTTGTCGCTGCCGGCTCTGGTGGCCGAGCTGCGGTCGGTGGTCGTGGACGGCGGGAGGCCGTCGGCCGTACGCAAGGCCGCCGCCGAACAGCTGGCGCGCCTGGCCGCGGACGGCGTTCCCGGTGCGCATCCGGACGACTGGTATGGCCTGCTGTCGCAGTCCACCGACGCGCCGCTGAAAGGCGAGGGCGAGCTCGTACGCGTCTCGCCGTCGCGGGTCGAGTCGTTCGACACCTGTGCGCTGCGCTGGCTGCTGGAAGGCGCCGGCGGCACGACCGGTCCCGGCGGCGCGCAGGGGCTGGGCATGCTGGTCCACGACGCCGCGACGCTGGCGGTCGACGAGAACGTCACGTCTGAGCAGCTCGACGCGCGTATCGACGCCGGCTGGGACTCGATCGACGTCGGCGGTCCGTGGGTGGCCGAGAAGCAGCGCGAGCGCGCCCGCAAGATGGTGCGCAAGCTGATCGCCTGGATCCGCGCCAACCAGCGCGAGCTGGTCGCCCTGGAGGAGGGTTTCGAGATCCAGATCGGCGGCGTCGCGCTGCACGGCCGGATCGACCGCCTGGAGCGCGACTCCGACGGCCGCTTGGTGATCGTCGACCTGAAGACCGGCAGCAGTGCGCCGTCCAAACAGATGGCGGCGGTGAACCCGCAGCTGGGCGTCTATCAGCTGGCGATCACCGAAGGCGCGTACCCGTCACACGGCCACCGGCCCGGCGGCGCCGTACTCGTGCACCTCGGCACGTCGGCCAAGTCGTTCGTGGAACGTACGCAGCCACCTCTGCCCGACACCGACAACCCCGAGTGGGCCCGCGAACTCCTCGACCGTGTCGCCGAGGGGATGGCCGGCTCCGTCTTCACCGCCTCGGTCAACGACTACTGCTCCATGTGCCCGGTCCGCACGTCCTGTCCCGCCGACCCACACGGCGGCCAGGTCACCGACTAACTACCCGCTACAGCTCAAAACTGTCGTACCCCCCTGCCAGTCTGGGCCCCCACCCAGATCGGGCGGGGGGTGGGTTCGCGTGGTTACTTACCTACATAGAAAGTTGATCTTGGTCGGCCTCTCGCCGCACCAGCGAGCGCGATGTAGCGCTAAATGCCTGCTATGCCGGAATACTGCTCGCACGTACGGCCACCATGCGTGCGTCTGGCGCACGCAAGGCCCCCTTGCGTGCATAGGCCGTGTGACGTACGGGACCAAAGTGACTCACGAGGCGGGCGACCAAGATCATTTTCTGATTATGTTGGCAACCTCTCAGACCCACCCCCCACCCCGATCTGGGTGGGGGCAACTTAACGACACAGGTACGACAGTTTCGGGCTGTAGCAGGTAACTGGATGGCTACGGTTCGCACAATCGGAATCCGATTGTGACCTGGGAGGGCGACACGCCGGAGGGGCGTGCGGGTTCTGTCCGGCTGGCGTGGTCCCCTTAGTGGCATGACCGCGACGCTGGCGCTGGATCCGTTCCAGCTGGCCGAGCGGTTGCGGCTGCCCGCGCCGACCGACGACCAGGCGGCGGTGATCGGTGCGCCGGTGGAGCCGAGCCTGGTGGTGGCCGGCGCCGGGTCCGGCAAGACCGAGACGATGACCAGCCGCGTGGTGTGGCTGGTGGCCAGCGGAGCGGTACGCGCCGACGGCGTCATCGGCCTGACCTTCACCCGCAAGGCCGCGGCGGAGCTGGCGCAGCGCCTGCGCCGCCGGCTCGCGCAGGTCAGAGCGCTCGGCCTGGCGCCGGAGACGGTCGACGGCGAGCCGATGGTGAGTACGTACCACTCGTACGCCTCCCGCCTGGTCGCCGAGCACGGCCTGCGGATCGGCGTCGAGCCGTCGTCCCGGCTGCTCGGCGAGGCGGCCTGCTGGCAGCTCGCCTACAAGGTCGTGCACAGCTGGGACGGTCCGATGGACGCGGTCGACCTGTCGCCGGCCACGGTGGTGCAGGCGATCGTCGCGCTCTCCGGCGAGCTGGCCGATCACCTGGTCGACCCCGAGCAGCTGGACGACTTCACCAACGCACTGGTCGGCCAGGTCGAGGGCCTCCCGCGCAAGTACGGCGGCCCGCCGGACGCCCCGCTCGCGCCGATGGCGCGGGTCCTCAACCGGCAGAAGGCGCGCGTGCAGCTGCTGCCGCTGCTGGCCGAATACCAGCGTCTCAAGCGCGAGCGCGAGGTGCTCGACTTCGGCGACCAGATGCGGCTGGCCGCCGAGATCGCCAGCGCGGTGCCGGAGGTCGGCGCGGTCGAGCGGTCCCGGTATGCCGCCGTGCTGCTGGACGAATACCAGGACACCGGCCACTCCCAGCTGGTGCTCCTGAAAGGCCTGTTCGGCGGCGGCCATCCGGTCACCGCGGTCGGCGATCCGTGCCAGTCGATCTACTCCTGGCGCGGCGCGAGCGCCGGCACGTTGGCCCGCTTCCGCACCGAGTTCCGCACCGAAAACGACCAGCCGGCACCGCGATACGCCCTGCGTACGAGCTTCCGCAACAGCGCCAGCGTGCTGGCGGTCGCCAACCAGCTCTCTGGTCCGCTGCGCCGCGGCGGCCTGGACGTCGACGAGCTGATGCCGGGTCCGAACACCGGCGCCGGCCAGGTCAGCTGCGCCGTGTACGAGACGGTCGCCGACGAGACCGCGTCGATCGTCGACCGCGTGAGCAAGCTGTGGGCCGTCGACGCCGACCGGCGGGCGGCCGGCCAGCCGGGCCGCAGCATCGCCGTCCTGTGCCGCAAACGCACGCGCCTGGAGCCGGTCGCCGAGGCGTTGCGGCTGGCCGGCATCCCGGTCGAGGTGGTCGGCATCGGCGGCCTGCTGGCCACACCGGAGGTACGCGACCTGGTCGCCACCCTGCGGGTGGTCATCCAGCCGCGCGCCGGCGACGCCCTCATGCGGTTGCTGACCGGCGCGCGCTGGCGGCTCGGCGCTCGCGACATCGACGCGCTCGGCCGCTGGGCCCGCGTACTCGTCCGGCAGGCCCGCGGCGAGACCGGCCAGAGCCCGGTCCCTGGAGAGCTCGACGAAGTGTCCATTGTGGACGCTCTGGACCAGCTGCCGGGGTCGGAGTGGTTCTCCGCCGACGGTTACGCGCGGCTCAAGTCGCTGGCCGCCGAGCTGCGCGGCCTGCGCCGCCGCGCCGGCCAGCCGCTGCCGGACCTGGTCGCCGACGTGGAGCGTACGTTGCTGCTCGACGTGGAGGTCGCCGCGCGGCCGGGCCGCAGCCCGAGTACGGCACGCAGCAACCTCGACCGTTTCGCCGACGTCTGCGCGGAGTTCGTCACCGAGACCGGCCAGGTGACGCTGCCGGCCTTCCTTGCCTATCTGGAGGCCGCCGAGAAGGCCGAGCGCGGCCTGGAGGCCGGCGAGGTCGACGTCGACCCCGACCGCGTACAGCTGCTGACCGTGCACGGCGCCAAGGGCCTGGAGTGGGACGCGGTGTTCGTGCCCGGCCTGGTCGACGGCTTCTTCCCGGCCTCGGCCGGCACGCCGGAGTCGGCCTGGCTGACCGACATCTCGCAGCTGCCGTTTCCGCTGCGCGGCGACCGCGACTCGCTGCCGGTGCTCGACCTGACCACCGCCGACACGCAGAAGGACGCCGACGAGGCACGTGAGGCCTTCCGCGCGGCCTGCGGCCAGCGCGATCTGACCGAGGAGCGGCGGCTCGCGTACGTGGCGCTGACGCGCGCGCGGTCGGTGCTGGTGTGCACCGGCTATCGCTGGGGTGAGGGCAAGCAGCCGGTACGGCCGTCGGTGTTCCTGGAGGAAGTGCGCGAGGCCTGCGAGGACGGCGCGGGCACCGTGCTGGAGTGGGCCAAGGAGCCGTCCGAGGAGCACGAGAACCCGCTGCTGGCCGAGGCGCAGACCAGGGAATGGCCGTACGACCCGCTGGCGGCCCGCCGGCCGGCCGTCGAGGAAGGCGCGGAGCTGGTCCGCGGTGCGATGGCCGAGCTCGGGGTCGGCAACGCCAGGCAGATGGCGGACGCGTCGCTGCAGCCGAGCCTGTTCTCGATGACCGACATGCTGGAGCCGGTCGAGGCGGCGGTCGCCGACGGCTGGCGCCGCGATGTCGACCTGCTGCTCGCCGAGCGCGCGCGACGAGCGCGGCGCAACGACCTCGTGGTGACGCTGCCCGGTGAGCTGTCGGTGTCGCGGCTGGTGGCGCTGCGCCGCGACCCGGCCGAGCTGGCTCGCCGGCTGCGCCGTCCGATGCCGTACAAGCCGGCGCCGCTGGCCCGCCGAGGCACGGCTTTCCACGCCTGGCTGGAGAAGCGGTTCACCGCCGACGTGTTGCTCGACATGGACAGCATGCCGGGCGCGGCCGACGCCGACGCCGAGCCGGACAGCGAGCTGGTCGCCCTGCAGAAGGCGTTCGAGAGCAGCGAGTGGGCCATGCGTACGCCGCAGGCCGTCGAGGTGCCGTTCCAGATGGTCGTCGACGGCACGGTGATCCGCGGCCGGATGGATGCGGTGTTCCGCGACGACGACGGCTGGCAGGTGGTCGACTGGAAGACCGGCCGGCCGCCGACCGGCAAGGACGCCGAGGCGGCCGCGGTGCAGCTGGCCGCCTACCGGCTGGCCTGGGCCCGGCTGCGGCGGGTGCCGCTGGAGCGGGTCAGCGCCGCCTTCCACTACGTACGCGCCAACCGTACGGTCCGGCCGGCCGACCTGCTGGACGCGGCCGGCCTGGCCGCGCTCATCGCCTCCGTACCGGTCGCCGACGCCGACACCTGACGCGCTGGCCATGGTGATAAGTCGCGGCTAGATGATCATCGTCGGGTGCGCGGTTCCGGTTTTGTGTCGAGATAAATCCGCCGAAGGTCTTCCCTTCTCGGCCACAATCAGTTACTTTTTGTACGCGGTCCGTTACGTACGGTCGAGTCAGCCGGAGAAAGAGGACATCCCGAACCCCCCTCGCGATGTCTGCCAGCGCCCCCGGCTTCCCGGTCGCTACGCAACGGACCGTCCACTGTGTCGGCGCAGGTCAGGACGTGAATTCCAGCAGCAGCGGCCGGTGGTCGGACAGCGGCAGCACCGGGTTGTGCGCGTGCAGCAGCTCGGGCAGGTGGCCGTCACCGTCCGTGAGCGCATAGTCGAGCTGCAGCCGCGGCCCCTTGGTGGGGAAGGTCGGCAGCTTGGCCAGCATCCGCCAGCCGGTGCCGGCCGCGCCGAGCGTGCTGATCGCCAGCCGTACGCCGTGCACTGGCATGTTCAGGTCTCCGAGCAGGACGCGCGGACCCGGCAGCTCGGCCAACGCCGCGAAGATCTCGCGCAGCTGCTTGAGATTCCACCCCGGCACGAAGGACAGGTGCGTGGTCGCGATGGTGACCGGACCGAACGGCGCGTCGATCACCGCGGCCAGCATCGCGCGCGGCTCGTCCCGGATCAGCGCCGGCCGCGCCGACGGCACCAGCAGCTTGCCGGACTGCGCCTTGGGGCCCGGCATCAGCACCGGCGAGCGCAGCTTGGTCGGCGTCAGCCTCCGCACGTGCCAGGACCGGACCGGCCAGCGCGACACCAGTCCGATGCCGTACTCCGGTCGCTCCGGCGTCGCCTCGTCGACCGTGCGCGGACCGCCGGTGGCCGGTGTCCAGGCCTCACCCGGCACCCCGGTGACGGTCGGAAGAAACCGGGCCTGCGCGTCGGCCGACGTTGCTTTGGCGACCTCGGCGGTGAGGTCGCGCCCGCTCGTCCGCGGCTGTCCGCGGTCGAGTTCCTGCAGGCCCAGCACGTCGGCGTCGAGCCGTGCGATCGCCGCGGCCAACCGGCCCGGCTCGATCCGGCCGTCGCTCAGGGTCCGGCCGTGCATCATGTTGAAGCTGGCCAGCCGCATGGCACGACTGTAGTGGGGGCCCACTTGAGCCAGCACCGCACCACCTCTCGGCGACCATGTTGGCGTACGGGCCTGACAATGGACACATGACAGGACCGCGCCGCCGCTCGCCGGGCTGGTACGCCGACCCGGACGGCACCGCCGGACAGCTGCGGTGGTGGGACGGCATGGGGTGGTCGTCGTCGACCAAACCGGGCGAGCCGAGCGCGGAGGCCGCCGCGGCCGCGAGCGACACGGACGCGCTCGCCGCCGGCCCGGCGCATCCGTTCGGCTCCTGGCGGCCCAACCAGCCGGCCGATCCGCGGCCGCCGGCCCCGAAGTCGCTGTGGCGGCGTCCGGCCGTGCTGTGGACGACCGGGATCACCGCGACCGTGGTGGTCGCCGTGGTCATCGTCCTGGTGATCGTCAACGCGACCAGCGGACTGGCCTCCGGCGGCGTGGGGCCGTTCGGCGGCCCCGAGTCGAGCAAGCCGCCGCTGGCACAGCTGTGTCCGCCGCCGACCGCCGATCCGTCGCTGCCACCCGGCAAGGCGCCGCCGGACAACCGGCCGCGGGTCAGTGACCAGGAGGCCGGCATCTCCTACGCCAAGGTCGACGGGCCGTGGGAACCGTGGCACCAGGTGTGGCAGGCCGGCACGCTCGGGGTCGAGTTCAAGACGGGCTACTACTTCGTCACCGAGCCGGACTACCAGCCCGGCCGCGACTACCTGGCCTCGGTGCTGTCCGGTGCGGTGCCGGCGACCGTCAACGACGGCACCGAGGTCGACCTGAAGTGCACCGGCAAGCAGGTCGTCGAGGACGTACGCGCCAACTTCTATCCCAACCCCAACACCACCGAGATGATGCGCGACGAGCTGACCTCGCTCGGCGGCCGGCCGGCGTGGGTCTCGGTGTTCCGGCTGCACTTCCACACCGAGGGCCTGCGCGCCACCTCCGAGCTGGTCGGCGTCGTACTCGTCGATGTCGGCAAGCCGACGGCCGCGGTGCTCTACCTGTCGATCCCGAACACGCACCAGCAGTACGACAACGTCGTCAACGACGTGATCAACTCCGTACGCCCGCTCTGAGAGTCCGCATGGCCACCATGCGTGCGTCCAACGCAAGCATGGTGGCCATGCGACCAGTCAGTGCGTGAGCAGCTGGCCGTGAATGAAGGCGTTCAGGTCGGGGTTGGACAGCCGCGTGTAGACGCCGGGATAGCCCAGCGCCGCGCAACCGGCGCCATACCAGGTGGTGCCGGCCTGGACGTACTCGTCGCGGCCCGGCACCTTCTTGAACAGCGGGCCGCCGCTGTCGCCCTGGCAGGTGTCCTTGCCGTGGTGACCGGCGCACATCTGGGTCGCCGGCTGGTACTGGTCCGGATACGCGATGAGGCACTCGTCGTCGGACACGACCGGCACGTCGACCTCCTGCATCCGGTCAGGGGAGGAGGGCGGGTTGCCGCCGGGGTCGCCGGGGTCCTGGCCGACCGTGCTTCCCCAGCCGGAGGCGGTGAGCAGGGTGCCGGGCCGCTCCAGCACGTCGGTGCCGGCGGTGACGATCCTGATCGGCTTGATGCCGGTCACCGGGGCTTCCAGATACAGCAGCGCCACGTCGTGATCGGCGGTGTCCGGCACGGCGACCCCGGCCACCTTGCGCTCCTGGCCCTGCGAGCCGTCGGTCAGCCGCGTACGCCCGACGATCACCGAATAGTGCTTGATCTCGCGCGGGTCCGCGCTGACGCAGTGCTGCGCGGTCAGCACGACCGCCGGCGCGATCAGGCTGCCGCCGCAGAAGTGCCGGTCGTACGCCGTCGAGCCATAGCGGTCGTCCTGCAGCGACGCCATGAACGGATATTTGCCGTCCGGCACCGGTACGCCGCCGACGACGGTCGGACGCGGTGGCACCGGATCGGCGCCGGCCGGAGCGGCCACCAGCGCTCCGGACAGGCCGATCGCCATCATCAACACAGCTGGCAGCTTCCTCATCCACGCCTCCCGTTTCCTGTGAGTGAGCTGTGTGTGTGCGGCACACAAAGAGGTGACGAATGGGAGGTTCGCCAGGTTGTGGACGGAAGATAGTTTTTGATTGGGCCAAAGGTAAAAAGTCATGATTTGAGAAGAGATTTCTCGCACGTCCGGTCCGGGCCGGCGACCGGATGTGCCGGTTCGGTGACCTGTCCCCATGGTCAAGAGGCATTCTTGCTGTATGCCTCGTCTCACCTCGGCCGCCGCGACGCACCCCGGGCTGGTGCGCGCGGCCAACGAGGACGCCTTCCACGAGGGGACGTACGTGCTGGCCGTGGCCGACGGCGTCGGCGGCCTGTCCGCCGGCGACCGCGCCAGCCGGCTGGCGGTCGGCGCGCTCACGGCGTTGGACGAGCCGCGGCCGTACGAGCAGATCGAGCCGTTGCTGCGCGCCGCGGTCGAGACGGCCAACCAGCAGATCGCCGAGCAGCTCAACGCCGACCCGGCGATCGGCTCGGCCGGCACGACGTTGACCGCGCTGGTTTTCTCCGACGACCACCGCGCGCTGCTGGCGCATGTCGGCGACTCGCGCTGTTACCGGCTGCGCGCCGGTCAGGTCGACCAGCTCACCACCGACGACACGTTCGTACAGATGCTGGTCGAGCTCGGCGCGATCAGCGCGGAGCAGGCGCACGACCATCCGCAGCGCTCGATCGTCACGCGCGTGCTGCGCGGCGAGCCGGTCGAGGTCTATTACGCCGAGCTGCTGACCGAGCCCAGCGACCGCTATCTGCTGTGCAGCGACGGCCTGCCGGCGGCCGCCGCCGACGACAGGATCGCCGCGATCCTGACCGCGGAGCCGGACGCCACCAGGTGCGCCGACCAGCTGATCGAGGCCGCGTTGGCCGGTGGCGGCCCGGACAACGTCACCGTGGTGGTCGTCGACTGTGCGCCACTGTCCGATTAGGACAGTCCTGAGAGCAACCAGACAGGGCCAATATCCCCGGCCCGCAAGCGAATCGTCGCCCGGGCCGGTTAGGGTCGTGCGGTGGCCCGTCAAACAAGCTCTGCGATAGCGCCGTCGCGGCGCGCCGCTCGTCCGGTCACCGTCAAACCGGTGTCGTACGACGTCGAGCGGCTCACTCTGTCCAACGGCCTGCGAGTGGTGCTGGCACCAGACCGCAGCGCACCTGTCACCGGCATCGCGGTGACCTACGACGTCGGCATCCGCAGCGAGCCGGAGGGCCGGACCGGGTTCGCGCACCTCTTCGAGCACCTGATGTTCCAGGGCTCGGAAAACCTGGAGAAGCTCGCGCACTTCCGGCACGTCCAGGCCTCCGGCGGCGTGTTCAACGGGTCGACCCACCTGGACTACACCGACTACTACGAGCTGATGCCGTCGGCGGCGCTGGAACGCGCGCTGTTCCTGGAGGCCGACCGGATGCGCGGTCCGCGGCTGACCGAGGAAAACCTGACCAACCAGATCGCGGTGGTCAAGGAGGAGATCCGGGTCAACGTGCTGAACCGGCCGTACGGTGGCTTCCCCTGGCTCAAGCTGCCGCCGGTGCTTTTCAGCACGTTCGCCAACTCGCACGACGGCTATGGCTCGTTCGTCGACCTGGAGTCGGCGACCGTCGACGACGCGGCCGAGTTCTTCGACCGCTATTACGCTCCGAGCAACGCGGTCCTCGCGGTCGCCGGCGACTTCGAGGTGGCGCAGGCCGCCGAGCTGGTCGAGCGGCACTTCGGGGCGATCGCCGGCCGCCCGACGCCGCGGCGACCGGACTTCGACGAGCCGGACCTGACCGGTGAGCGGCGGGAGAGCTACGTGGACCCGCAGGCGCCGATGCCGGCGGTGGCCGCGGCCTGGCGGGTGCCTGACCCGATCGAGAAGCTCACCGACTATCTGCCATATGTGGTGCTGGGCGAGGTGCTGACCGACGGTGACGCGTCGCGGCTGATCCAGCGGCTGGTGCAGACCGACCGGATCGCCACCAGCGTCGCGGCATATTGCGGCCTGATGGGTGACCCCTTCGACGTACGCAACCCGACCGCGATGATCACCCAGGTGCACTCGCCGCCCGGCGTCGACGCGGACACCGTACTGTCCACAATGGACAGTGAGCTGGACCGGCTGGCCACCGACGGCCTGCCGGCCGCGGAGCTGAGCCGCGTGCAGGCCCGGCTGGCGGCGCAGTTGCTGCGCGACGTCGACCCGGTGCTGTCCCGGACGCTGTCGATGGCCGTGCTCGAGCAGCAGCGCGGCGAGGCCGAGCTGATCGGCCAGCTGCCGACGCTGCTGACCCAGGTGACCGCCGAGCAGGTGGTGGCCGCGGCCGCCAGCCTGACGCCGGAGCGCCGCGCGGTCGTCGAGGTCCACCCCGGAGGTGCGCAGTGACCACGCCTGAGACGACCCAGGTGGACAACGAGGTGGAAAACGTGGTGGAGCAGCCCGCCCAGATCACCGCCGAGCCGGCCGCCGTCGCCGAACCGGTGACCGAGTCTCCTGCCGAGGCGCCGCCGGTGCCGGCCGTCACCGAGCCGGGACCAGAGCCGGTCGCCGAGTCCGAGCCGGTCGTACGGTCCTATCCGACGACCCTGCCCGATCTCGCGCCGCCGCGGAAGGCCAAGCGGCCGGCGGTGTCCGAGCGGGTGCTCGACAACGGCCTGCGGGTCATCGCCGTACGCCGTCCTGGCGTCCCGCTGGTGGAGGTGCGGCTGCGGATCCCGTTCGCCGGCACCGGAAAGACGTTCCTGCCGCGGTCGGCGGTGCTCGCCGAGACGCTGCTGTCGGGCACGTCGACCAGGTCGTCGGTGGAGATCGCCGCCGACCTGCAGTCGGTCGGCGGCGGCCTGTCCGTCTCGACCGACCCCGACCGGCTGATGGTCGCCGGCAACGCGCTGGCCTCCGGCCTGCCCAAGCTGCTGGAGCTGCTCGGTGGCGTGCTGACCGACGCGGCGTACCCGACCAAGGAGGTCTCCGCCGAGCGCGACCGGCTCGGCGACCGGCTGGAGATGGCCAACAGCCAGCCGGCACAGGTGGCCCGCAAGGCCATGCAGCGGCGGTTTTTCGGCAACCACCCGTACGCGGTGCAGGTGCCCGAGCCCGACGAGGTCCGCGGCATCACGCCGGCGGCGCTGCGCCGGCTGCACGACACCAGGGTCGTGCCGGACGGCAGCACGCTGGTCATCGTCGGCGACACCGCACCGGGACGGGCGCTCGACGCGGCGCAGAAGGCGCTGAGCGACTGGACCGGTGGCTCCAGCGGCTCGCCGGTGAAGGCCGTACGACCGCCGGAGCTCGGCCCGGTCCTGGTCGTCGACCGGCCCGGCTCGGTGCAGTCGTCGCTGCGGCTCAGCCTGCTCGCGGTCAGCCGTGCGCACGAGGACTATCCGGCGCTGCAGCTGGCAAACCTCACCTTCGGCGGCTATTTTTCCTCGCGGCTGGTGGAAAACATCCGCGAGGACAAGGGTTACACGTACTCGCCGCACGCCACGCTCTCGCACTCGGTGGCCGGCTCGATCGTCTCGGTCGACGCCGACGTGGCCACCGAGGTGACCGCGCCGGCGCTGCTGGAGGTGTTCTACGAGCTCGGCCGGATCTCCGCCGTGCCGATCACCACCGAGGAGCTGGAGCAGGCCCGGCAGTACGCGGTCGGCACACAGGCGCTGTCGGTGGCCTCGCAGTCCGGCCTCGCGAGCACGATCAGCGCGCTGGCCGGCGTCGGGCTGGATCTCGACTGGTTCTACCAACACGCGGCCAACCTGCGGTCGGCGACGCTCGAGCAGGTGCGCGCGGCCGCGCTTGAATATCTGCGGCCATCCGAGGCGGTCACCGTGGTGGTCGGTGAGGCCGAGCGGATCGTCGAGCCGCTGAGCGCGATCACCGATGTCGAAGAGTACGAAGAAGACGAAGAGGGATGACCGACCGGGTGCTGCCGCTGGGCCGCTCGACCGTGGACCGCGCCGCGCACCGGCGGCGCGACCCGGACTGGCTCGCCGACGCGTGGAAACGTGCTCGCGTGCTGGTCATCAGCTCCGACGGCCGCGCCCTGGTGGATCTGTCCGACGGTCATCGCCTCGTCTTCGTCACCGCCGACCAGGCACCGGAGGGCCAGCGGCTGTTCCTCGGCGAAGACGCCGACGAGGTGTATTTCGCCGTACGCGGTGAGCTGTCGCCATCGAGCGATTCGGTCAAGGCGCTGGACATCCGCACCGTCGGCGCCGACCTGGACGCGCGCGACTCCGGCCTGTTCGTGCAGGCGGTCGCGCTGGCCAACTGGCACGACAACTCGTTGTACGACCCGGTGACCGGCGCGCCCACCGTCGCCCACGACGCCGGCTGGGTGCGGACCGCCGACGGCTCCGGCCCGATCTTTCCGCGTACGGACCCGGCGATGATCGTGCTGGTGCACGACGGCGTCTCCGGCCCGTCCGGCCGCGCGCTGCTCGGCCGCCAGGCGTCCTGGCCCCCGGGCCGCTATTCGACGCTGGCCGGCTTCGTCGAGCCGGGGGAGTCGGTGGAGGCGGCGGTGATCCGCGAGGTCGGCGAGGAGACCGGGGTGACGGTCACCGACGTACGATATGTCGGCAGCCAGCCGTGGCCGTATCCGGCGTCGCTGATGCTCGGCTTCACCGCGCTCGCCGATCCTTCGCAGCCGATCGTACGCGTGGACGAGGAGCTGGACGACGCGCAGTGGTTCACCCGTGACCAGGTGCGTGCGCAGCGCGAGGCGGTCACGCGACTGCCGATGCGTACGTCGATCGCCTATCACCTGATCTCGAACTGGCTCGACGAGGGCACCTAGGCCCTAGCCGCCACGGCCGGGGGAGAACGAGCAAGCCCGGAAACCCAGCCCCGCCCACAACCGCCACCCGCACCCCCAACGCACACCGATTGGCGGCCACGCGCCCCTCCCTTGAGGTCGCCCTCCGCGCAGGAGCGCCCGCCGCGCAGAAACCCAACCTCCCAAGGCACAACACGGGAGCCGTACGACCGGACCACCACGCCCTACGCCCGCGTCGAGAAGATGCGGTCGAGTTGGTAGTCGATCAGCTCATGGGTCTGCTTTTCCGTACGCTGTCCCAGCAACATCGCGGTCTGCATGCCGTCGACGCTGCACATCATCAGTGTCGCCTCGCGCATCGGGTCGACGCTCGCCGGCACCTCGCCGGCCTCCTGTGCCTGCCGGATCAGGCTCGCCATGAACTCCTCCAGCAGCGGCTCGACGTTGCGGAGCGCGGCGCCGAGTGAGTCGTCGGTCAGCGCCTTCACGAAGTACGCGATGTGCACCAGATACATCGTGCGGCGGTCGTCGTCGTACGGCAGCATCTCGGTCATGATGCCGCGCAGGATGTTGCGCGGGGTTGGCTCGCCGATCGTCGCGCGGATCTTCTCCTGCGCGCGCCCCTCCGCCATTTTGTTGAGGATTTCCAGCGATTTCAGCAAAAGATCGTCGCGCGTGCCGAAATAGTATTGCACCAGCCGCATCGACACGCCGGCCTCGGTCGCGACCCGCCGCATCGTCACGTCCTCCAGCCCGCTGCGGCTGGCGATCCGCCACACCGCCTCGGCGATCTGCCGCCGTCGCTGCTCGTGGTCCACCTGTCTGGGCACCTCTCCAGCTTTCCATGTCGGTTGCCGTCGCCGCGTCGACGTGTTTATGATGCGATCGTATCAAAACGATGAGGAGGATGTCTTGCGAGTCGTCGCGGCGCTTGCGCTGCTGTTTTCTCTTCTGTCGCCGGCAAACGCCTCGGCCGGTCCGGTCGTGCCTACGACCAGTGGTCCGGTCCGGGGTGTGGACGACGGCGGTTTCCGTGCATACCAGGGGATTCCGTACGCGGCGCCGCCGGTGGGGTCGTTGCGCTGGACGGCGCCGCGGCCGGTGCGGCCGTGGTCGCAGGTGCGTGACGCGACCAAACCCGGTCCGGCCTGTCGCCAGGACGTGCCGTCCGGCACTCCGGAGTCGCTGGTCAGCGAGGACTGTCTCTATCTCAACGTCACCGCACCGAAATCGGCGCACCGGTTGCCGGTCATGGTGTGGCTGCACGGCGGCGGTTTCTTCGAAGGACAAGGAAGTGACTACGATCCACGCCGGCTGATCCGTGGCGGCAACGTCGTCGTTGTCACGGTCAACTACCGGCTCGGCATTTTCGGCTTTTTCAACCATCCCTCGCTCGGTCGCGACGGTGGCGCTTTCGGACTGCAGGACCAGCAGGCCGCGCTGCGGTGGGTACGCGCCAACGTCGCGCGTTTTGGTGGTGACGCAAGCAATGTGACGTTGTTCGGCGAGTCGGCCGGTGGCATGAGTACGTGCTCGCAGTTGGTCTCGCCGGCGGCCGCCGGTCTTTTCGACAAGGCGATCGTGATGAGCGGTTCGTGCTCCATGAACTGGCCGAAGGAGGCGCTCGGTCCCGGTCTTCCGGCGATCGCGCCGTGGATCCCGGCCAGCATGTCGCAGGGGATTGGCGCCGGAGACATGCAAAAGCTCGGCTGCGACGACCTGAAGTGCCTACGCGGCAAGAAAGCCGCCGAGCTGATGAAGTATTTCATGGATTTCGCGCTGGTCACCTACGGCAACCGTACGCTGCCGGAGGCGCCGGCCGCGGCGGTCGAGGCCGGACATTTCCATCGGATCCCGGTGATGCAGGGAAACACGCGCGACGAACACAGCAGTTGGGTCGCCTACACCGACATGCGGCAGAAAATCGATCTCGGTCGCTATCGGTCGATGTTGGCGGCCAGTTTCGGGCGGAATGCCGCGAAAGTCGAGCGAGAATATCCGGCCAGCGGGTACGCGACGCCGGCGACGGCATTGTCGGCGGTGTGGACGGACCGGTCGTGGATCTGTCCGGCTTTGGTGGCGGACAAGGGATTCGCGCGGCACACCCGGACGTACGCGTATGAGTTCGGCGACCGCACCGCGCCGCCGATCGCGGAGTTTCCGGCGGACATGCCCCCTGGCGCGTCGCACGGCTCGGACCTGGTCTACCTGTTCGACGTCGACGGCACGACCTCGTCCGTACTCAACGCGGCACAACGAAAACTGTCCGGCCAGATGATCGGATACGTGACCAGCTTCGCCGCGACCGGCCGGCCCGGCTGGCGTGCGTTTCCGACCGTACAGTCATTCGTGCCAGGTGCGGTCGGTCCGGTCGACCTGACGGCCGAGCACCACTGCGGCTTCTGGTCGGCTATTTCCTGACCACCACGGCCGGATGCCGCGGATCGTCGGCGCGTACGACCACATCGGCCACCTCGGACGGATCGACCGTCCGGTCGTAGTCGTCGTACGCCGGCAGCGTCCAGCGCAGGTCGTCAGCCGTCCGGCGCCGCCTGGCGGCTGGCGACAGGCGCAGGTGGACGGTGAGGTCGAACGGCAGGCCGCGGCCGAGCAGCAGCGTGCCGTCGACCAGCAGCACCGCGTTTTCCGGCGCCTGCTGATAGGCGGCACGCGTCGCGCGGTCGGCCCGCGGGTCCCACAGCGTCGGCAGCCACCGGCCGGAGTCGACGACCGGATCCAGCACCTCGCGGCGCAGCGCCGCGGTGTCCAGCCAGGTCTGTCCATAGGCCTGCACGTCCTGCTTGCCGTACTCCAAGCGCAGGGACGCCGGCCGCAGGAACCAATCCGTCGACACGCGCAACGCCGGCCGGCCGCTGGACCGCAACGCCGACGCCACGTCATCGGCGAGCCGCGCGGTGCCGGTCGCCGGGTGACCGTCCACGGCGACTCGGAGCCGCGCGCCGGTGCCGGCGGCCGCGCACAGCTCGGCCAGCAACTCGACAAGCGCCTGCGGCGTGACAGGTGTCGGTCGCATTCAGCGGCGGCGGGGGAGATCGCCAGGCAGCACGACGCTCGAGTCGGTGACCGACGCGACGACCGCCGCGGCGATGTCGTGTACGCGCTTGCCGTGCGACCGCGCGACCTTGCGCAGATGCTCGAACGCGTCGCGCGGCGGCCGGCCCGTACGCTCGGCGAGCACGCCGATCGCCTGCTCGATCGTCACGCGTACGGTCAGCGCGTGCTGCAGCTGGCTGACCGCCACCCGCAGCTGCTCGGTCTCGTCCTGCTGCTTGTCGGCCGGTCCCGGCCGCTGCCGCGGCCGGGTCGGTCCGCCGGAGTCGGCCGCCACCAGGTCGGCGAGCACCATGGCCTCGACCAGGCCGTCGACTTCCTCCGGCGTGTCACCGTCGACCACCCAGCCGCTGGCCGTCCTGCGGACAACGGTGGACGGCGGGTCCTGCGTACGCATCTGTGGGCCACCTACCGGGTTAAGCGACGTCTGTTGTCCGACGATAGAGCGTGTCTGGAAACTGTGGTGGTCGAGAGTCGTTTGGGCTCGGCTATCGGCCGCCACAGTTTTCAGACACGCTCACCGACAGCCAACAGCCTCTGGATGAAATAACGGCCCGGTGACACGTACGTTATGCCGCGGAAGCCAGTTTTTCCTTCACCTGGGCGAGGCTGGGGTTGGTCATCGCGGTGCCGTCGGCGAACAGCAGCGTCGGCACGGTCTGGTTGCCGCCGTTGACGCTCATCACGAACTCGGCGGCCTTCGGGTCCCGCTCGATGTCGACCTCGGCGAACGGGATCGCCTCGCGGTTCATCTGGGCCTTGAGCCGCTTGCAGTAGCCGCACCACGGCGTCGAGTACATCGTGACGCTGGCTTGCTGGTCAGACATCATCCACCTCTGTCTCGGCAGTCGATCCGCTAACACAACACCACGGACGGCCCCGATCTTCCGTGGTGCGTACCACCAAATCATGCCGCGTCCACGCCGCGGGTCCGCCGCGTTTTGGTCAGGGGTGGCTGCGAGGATCAGGGGGTGAGGACAACCGGGGAGCGGACGAAGGCGGTGCTGGCCGGTCTCGACGAGACGCAGCGCGAGGCGGTGGTGGCGCCTGGCGGCCCGGTGTGCGTGCTGGCCGGTGCCGGCACCGGCAAGACGCGGACCATCACGCACCGGATCGCCTACCGGACGCTGACCGGCGAGACCGCGCCGCACCACGTGCTGGCGATCACCTTCACCGCGCGCGCCGCCGGTGAGATGCGCGGCCGGCTGATCGAGCTCGGCGTGCCTGGCGCGCAGGCCCGCACGTTCCACGCGGCCGCGCTGCGCCAGCTGCGCTATTTCGCGCCGCGGCTGTTCGACGGCCGGTCGATGCCGGAGCTGATGGAGAGCAAGGCCCGGCTGGTCGGCCAGGCGGCGGCGCGCGAGGGGCTGCGGCTGGCCGGCACCGGCGTACGCGACGTGACCGCCGAGATCGAGTGGGCCAAGGCCACCATGGTGGAGCCGGCCGACTTCGTCGCGGCCGCCGCGAAGGCCGACCGCGAGCTGCCGGTCGAGCCGGCCGCACTGGCCGCCGTCTACACCGCGTACGAGCAGCTCAAACGGCGTGCGCAGCGGATCGACTTCGAGGACCTGCTGCGCGCGATGGTGTGGGCACTGGAGGAGCATCCGGACGTCGCCGAGCAGATCCGCTCGCAATACCGGCACTTCGTCGTCGACGAATACCAGGACGTCAACCCGCTGCAGCAGCGGCTGCTGCTGGCCTGGCTCGGCGGCCGCGAGGATCTGTGCGTCGTCGGTGACGCGAGCCAGACGATCTACTCGTTCACCGGCGCGAGCGCCGACTTCCTGCTCGGCTTCGCACGCCGGCCCGGTGCCACCGTCATACGGCTGGAGCGCGACTATCGGTCGACGCCGCAGGTCGTACGGCTGGCCAACCAGGTCATCGCCGGCGCACGCGGCCAGCACGCGGCGGCGAAGCTGAAGCTGGTCGGCCAGCGTCCGGACGGTCCGGCGCCGCAGGTGCTGCGCTGTGAGGACGAGCCGGCGGAGGCCGCCGCGGTGGCGGCCAGGTGTGCCGACCTGATCGACGACGGTGTGCCGGCGTCCGAGATCGCCGTGCTGTTTCGCACCAACGCGCAGTCGGAAAACTACGAGCAGGCGCTGGCCGACCGCGGTGTGCCGTATGTCGTACGCGGCACCGAGCGGTTTTTCGAGCGGCCGGAGATCCGCGAGGCGATGGTGCTGCTGCGCGGTGCCGCGCATGCCGCCGAGGCCGGTCAGAAGCTGGTCGACGCGGTCACCGACGCGCTGTCCGCGACCGGTTTCGCGCCCGGCGCGCCGCCGTCCGGCGGTGCCGCGCGCGAGCGGTGGGAGGCGCTGGCCGCGCTCGTACGGCTGGTCGAGGACGCGGTCGCGGCGCAGACCGTGCCGGCCGGTGCCGTTGACGGCCTGCCGGCGCTCAACGAGCTGCTGGCCGGCCGTGCCGCCGCGCAGCACGCGCCGACCGTCGAAGGCGTGACCCTCGCGTCGCTGCACGCGGCGAAGGGCCTGGAGTGGCAGGCGGTGTTCCTGGTCGGCCTGACCGAGGGGACGCTGCCGATCGCGTACGCGCAGACGCCGGAGCAGGTCGAGGAGGAGCGCCGGCTGTTCTACGTCGGCGTGACGCGGGCCAAGGAGCGGCTGTGGCTGTCCTGGTCGGCGGCCTGGCAGCCGGGCGGCCGGGCCAGCCGGCGGCCGAGCCGGTTCCTGCCGGCCGACAGCGCGCCGGCTTCCGCGCCGCGTACGTCCAACGGCAAGACCGCGGGCAAGGCGCGGCGCGGCCTGCCGACCTGCCGGATCTGCGGTGTGGCGCTCTTCGACCCGACGCAGCGCAAGCTGCGCCGCTGCGGCGGCTGTCCGCCACCGGACGCTGACGAGGAGCTGCTGGACCGGCTGCGCGAGTGGCGCGAGCGAGCGGCCAGCGAGCTGGACATCCCGGCATACCTGATCTTCACCGACGCCACCATGACCGCGGTCGCCGAGGACCAGCCGGACACGCTGGAGGAGCTCGGCAAGGTGCCGGGCATGGGCCCGGCGCGGCTGTCCCGCTACGGACCGGCCGTGCTCGCCCTGGTCGGCGGCGCGCTGCCCGACTCCATACCGGAACCCACCGCCGGCGCCTGACCGTCCCGCCAACCGCACGTAGGGCGACCCTGCTTGTTGTGCGACGCGGCCGGAAGCGCTGGTCAGGTCAGGCGCAGCTTCAGCTCCGGGAAGCGCGGCTCGGCGAAGCCGACCGAGCGATAGAGCGCCTCGCCGTCGCCGGTCGCGTGCAGCCCGACGGCGGCCACCCCGCTCTCCTCGCGAAACCAGCCGAGCAGCGCCGTCACGCACAGCCGTGCGAGTCCACGCCGTCGCCGCCGCGGGTCGGTGCTGACGTTGAACACGTGGCCGCTCAGGCCGTCGAGGTTGGCCGGCCCCGGAGCGTGCCGGTCGCAGATGCCGGCCGCGCTGCACACGACGCCCAGGTCAGGGTCGTCGACGACGAAGGCGGCGAAGGTGTCCGTACGAGCCAGCTGCTCGGCGAACCAGTCCTCCGCGGCCTTGCGCCACGGCGCGTCCGGCGCGCCGACGTCCGCGCCCATCGCCTCCAGCATCAGCGCGCGCATCCGGGTCAGTGCGGCGGCGTCGGCGACGGTGGCTCGTCGGGCATCCATGATCTCTACCGTATGCCGCGTAACCGTTTCCCCGGCTCATGTGGTCAGTGAGATGACGGCAACACCAGCGAAGGGACTGGCGTGCGAAGACCGACCACCTCTGACGAGGCGTTCGTGGAGCGGCTCTACCGGGACTCCTCCGGTGCGCTCGTGACCGCCGCGTACGCGCTGACCGGCGACCTCACCGAGGCCGAGGACGTCGTGCAGGAGGCCTTCATCCGCGCCTTCAGCCGGCCGGAGAAGGTCGCGCACGCGGACAACCCGGTGGCCTGGATGCGGGTGGTGACGCTCAACATCGCGCGCAGCCGGTTTCGCCGGCGCGAGCGCTTCGACCACCTGCTGCGCCGGCTGCGGCCGGCCGAGGACCGGCTGCCCGGCCTCGAGCCCGACCACGTCGTCCTGGTGCAGGCATTACGCCGGCTGCCGCGGAAACAGCGCGAGGCGATCGCGCTGTTCTACCTGGCCGACCTGCCGGTGACCGATATCGCCGAGTCGCTGCGCGTCTCACCGAACGTCGTCAAGTCGCGGCTGCACCGCGGGCGCCTGGCGCTGGCCGAGCAGCTCGGCGACCGCGACCTCCAGCCGCTGCCACTGATCACCGGAGGCCGCCATGAATGTGCGTGATTTCGCCGGCGTACGTGCCGAGGTCGCCGCGCGTACGCGGCTGCCGGACCCGGCTGTGCTGCGCGAGCGCGGCCGCAGGCGCCGCCGCACGCACCGATCGATGTCGATCACCGCAAGCGTGCTGGCGCTGGCGCTGGTGGTCGGCGGCGGCTTTGGCCTGAGCCAGCTGCGGTCGCACGCCGGCGAGCCGATGGCACTGATCAGTACGCCGCGACCTGCCTCGCCGTATGGCGTTGTCTGCGACACCGTCGCGTACGACGCCAAGGACGTCTACTACGTGATCAACACGCTTTGGGACTGCTACCGGACGACGGGCTTCATCCTCTCCCATTCGCCGGACGCCGGCCGGACCTGGCAGACCTGGTGGATGCCGGAGGTGGGAAAGGGTGAGGAGCTGCCGCCGTTCCTGCTCGACCGTTCGACGCTCGTCTGGCGTCAGGTGATCAGCAGGGACGGCGGCCGCACCTGGCGGTCGGTCCCGCAGACCGGTCCCACGGTCGCCGAGATCCCCGCCGGCTGGCCGTTGGCGTGGGTCGACATGGAGCGCAGCGGCCGGCAGTACGTCGCGGTCGACCCGGCCACCGGCCAGAGATATCCGTTGACCAGCCAGCCCAACGCCGGCCTGTCGTCATTGGCGCAGGGACAGCATCTCGTCCTGCCGGCGGCCGACGGATCACTGTGGGTCGCGGTCTCCGACGACAACAACCACTACGCGGTCGCGGTCAGCCGGGATCACGGCCGGAGCTGGCGGCGATCGCCGGCACTGTCCAGGAGCGGCGCGTTCACGGTCGCCAGCCGGGACGGAAAAACGGCCTACGCGTGCGGCGACGACATGACGAACAAAGGTCCTGACAGGATGTTCCGCACGACCGACGGTGGTGTCTCCTGGCACCTCGTCGACCAACCGGCGCCGACCCGTCTTTGTGCGTCAGGTGAGCTGCAACTGGTCGTACGCGCCGACGGCTCGCTGCTGGCGGTGGCGCCGTGGACCGACGGAGAGCTCGGCGGCCCGCTGATGGCCTCGACCGACGGCGGCAGGACGTTTCGAGCCGTGCCAGGTCTGCCGACCAACCTGACGCAGATCGAGCGACTCCCGGGAGGCGGCTATCAGTTGTCCGGCGTAACCGGGAACAACGACGACGGCGTACGTACGTTGGTGTCGGCGGACGGCGTGACATTCCAGCCGGTCCACATTCCGCCGGGCGCGAGCCAGCCGGGCTGAGAGGGTTGCACGCGGCGTTGCCCGTACGGTCGGCATCGGCCGTACGGGTGACGCGTATCGTGGATATTGCGGTGGTTTTCATGCGTGCCACGCGTGATCTTGCCGACGTTGAAAAACTTCGGCGAAAATACGTTGTGCTTCCCGCGGCCGGAAGCGTAACCTGCCAGAGTCGCCAATTTGGGGCGGCCATGTGTCAACGATCAGCGGAAAAAGGAGGTGGGCGACGTGAGCGGTAACGAGTTGATGTACGAGGCGTCGACCATCCTTGCTGCTGCGCGCGCACACGTGGCTCCCATGTATGGAGGCGCTCTTCGTACGTGCGGTCCCGACGCCGGCGTGTCGCGGGAGACGTCTGCCTTCACCACCGTCCAGCTGACCAGCGTTCTGGTTACCAAGCCGGGCATGGGTGTCGGCGATGACGCCATCCCGGCGCAGCGCCGGTACGTCCCGGGCATCCCTCCTCGAAGTAGGCGAACGTGAGGTCACCACACCTCGCCGGCTCACTTCGAGGCCGCGGATCCCGAACCCGGGATTCGCGGCCTTTTTGTTTGTCCTCGACCAAACCCACTACTCAACCGTCCACCTACGAGCCGATCGCACGTAACAGACTTCCGAGAGAGGTGAAACCCGGCATGTCTTACCCGACACTGAGCGCCACCGCCGCCGTTCTCGAGCCGGGAATCGACGACGACGCGGACGTGCCGTGTCGCCGCGAGGACCCCGACCTGTGGTTCGCCGAAAACCCGCGTGACCTGGAGCGCGCCAAGGTTTTCTGCGGCGACTGCCCGCTTCGCACCGCCTGCCTGGCCGGCGCCCTGGACCGGCGCGAGCCGTGGGGGGTGTGGGGTGGCGAGATCTTCGAGCGCGGCACCGTCATCGCCCGCAAGCGTCCACGTGGACGTCCGCGCAAGGCGGACGCCGCTCGCACACCGGTGGTTGCGGCATGACCGCGGCGCATGGTCTCGGTACGACCGACTACGAACTGACCAGGAGTCTTGAAATGTTAGTTATGCACGAAGCCTATGCACGAGCGCGAATGCGCGAGGAACACACGGTGCGATATCCAGCGCCACGGCCCGCACGTGAGGTGGCCCGAAGTGTACGCAGTTATCTTCGACGGCAGTGACTGGCCTTCTGTGAGCACTGTTCGCAACGAGGCGAATAATTGAACAGGCAACCAACAAACACACCCGCCATGCCGGACACATCCGGCGTGGCGGGTGTTTTCTTTCGGCCGCTGACCACTCCGATGAGCAGCGGAAATGCCGTTGCCGGCGACAATCGGACACGGTATTGCGGAGCACCGCCGGCGCGAGTATGACGGGGTTCATGTCCCAGACCGAAGACGACGGCGAACCCGTCAGTTGCCGAGGCTGTGGCCGGCAGGCGACGCCGCCGGCGTTGGGGTGGAGCCGTGACGGCGACGGCGTCTGGCTGTGCGACACGTGCGTACGCGACAACCTGCGCAGCATCGAGGCCAAACTCGACACCGAATGGTGGTGAGTCAGCCCTTTTCGGTGACCGGCGCGGCGAAACCCGGCTGCCACCGCTCGACGATCGCGCGATAGGGAGCGCGCGCGTTGAGCTGGCAGAGCACGCCGATCGAGCCGAGCGTCACCCGGTGGATCAGCAGATACGACGGCGGCAGGTTGAGCTGGCGACCGAGCGCGTACGCCGGACTGCGCGGATCGCCGATCCGCCGCGCCTCCGCCTGCAGCCATTTCCTGGTGAACTGGAACTCCTCGGCGGCCAGCGGCTCCAGCATCGGCCGCAGATAGGCCAGGATGCCTTCGGCGTCGACGTCAGCCGAGTCGGGGATGAAGCCCTCCGCGCGCAGGCCGTCCATCACCGCCTCGGCGTCGCCTTCCAGCGCCAGCCTGGTCAGCCGGCCGACCGGCTCGGGCAGGCCGTGCGGCAGCCGCGCCACCGCACCGAAGTCCAGTACGCCGAGCCGGCCGTCGGCGAGCAGCCGGAAGTTGCCCGGATGCGGGTCGGCGTGCAGCAGCTTGGCGCGGGTCGGCGCGGAGAAGTGCAGCGTGGCCATCAGCCGGCCGCACCGGTCGCGCTCCTCCTGCGTGCCGTCTGCGATCACCGCGGACAGCGGTTTGCCCTCGATCCACTCGGTGACCAGCATCTTGTCCGTGCTGGCCAGCACCTTCGGCGCGGCGATCTCCGGATCGCCGTCGTAGGCCTTGGCGAAGGCCCTGGTCGCGCGGCCTTCCAACTGGTAGTCCAGCTCCTCGGCGACCCGCGACTTCAGCTCGGTGATCAGCGGTTTGATGTCCAGGCCCGGCTGTACGGCGCCGAACAGCCGGGCGACCCTGGTGAGCTGGTTGAGGTCGTTGATCAGCGCCGGACCGGCGCCCGGATACTGGATCTTGACCGCGACCTCCTGGCCGGTCGACCAGATCGCGCGGTGCACCTGGCCGATGCTCGCCGCCGCGGCCGGTTTCTCGTCGAACTCGGCGAACTTCTCCCGCCAGCGCGGCCCCAGCTCCTCGGCCAGCACCTTCTCGACGGTGGCCGCCGGCATCGGCGGCGCGGCCTCCTGCAGCTTGGTCAGCGCGACCCGGTAGGGCGCGGCGATCTCCTCCGGCAGCGCCGCCTCGAACACGCTCAGCGCCTGGCCGAACTTCATGGCGCCGCCCTTGAGCTGCCCCAGCACCGAGAACAGCTGCTCGGCCGTACGCCGCTGGATCTCCGCGGCCACCGCTTCGGCCGGTTTGCCACCGAGCCGGCGGCCGAGGCCCAGCGTCGCCCGTCCCGCGATGCCCAACGGAAGCGACGCCAGCTTCGCCGTCCGGGTCACGGCCCAGCGGGGAATGTCCGTCACCGGTCCATTATCCCAGATGCCGAAGCCACTTCCAGCGCTCAGGCGGCGGAGGGACTGGTGCAGGGACAGGCCGGATGCGGGTCCCACTGCCGGCGCCGGACGATCGCGCCGCTCGCGGCCAGCTCCAGCGACGCGGACCGTACGGCCGGTCGGCCACCGTCGAGGTGCTCCAGGATCTGCGCGCCGGCCAGCGCCACCGCGGCGAGCGTGTTGGCGACCGAGCACGGGTCTGTCGGCGCCCCGCCGAGCTGTGCGGCCAGCGCCGGCCAGTCGGGGTCGCGGTCGGTACGCGCCAGCTCGACGCAGGTCGGGCACGCGGTGCGGCCGGGGACGGTCAGTGGCCCGACCACCGCCAGGCCGTCGCGTACGCCCAGCTCAAGCCGTGCACGAGCCTTGCGCGCCGGAGTCGGCAGGTCGGGCGCGGGTGCGCCGACCGGTCCGGCGACCACGGTGAGGTCGGGGACGAGCGAGTTCGGAAATGGCCGCAGGTCCGCGTCCGGCGCCGCCGCGAGCACGACTTCGGCGATCGCGGTGCCGCGCGGCTGGCGCTCGTCGATGGCCCGCAGTCCGCTCGGCATGGTCTCGCCGATCCGTACGCGGCCGGACGCCGGGATCCACAGCCGCCGCACGCCGGAGGCGGCCAGCACGGTCGCCAGCGGTACGACGAAGCGGTGGTCGCCGGTGAGTACCACGCGGCGGTCGATCCGGCGGGACAACACCACTCCGGCCCACGCTCCGTGCCGCTGGGTCAGCGTCGCCAGCTCACCGCGCAGCTGACGACGTGCCGACACCGGAAGGTTGCCAGGCAGGTCGTTGGCCGGGTCGCGGTCGGTGACCGCCGAGCACCGCTCAAGGGCGGCGAGCAGGGAGTCGACCTCGTCGGCCGACAGGCCGGCCTCGGCGCCGGCGGCTCGTACGGCCTCGTCGCTGTGCGCGCCGTCGAGCAGCGCGAGCACGTCCGCCGTGCCGGCCGGCAGACCGGTGAGCACGATCGCGTGGTCGGGATCGGTGCCGAACTGCAGCGTGCCGGCGTCCCGCCACAGGGCCCGGAACGGAATCAAGGTGCGTCCCACGGCGGGAGGCCTCCTTCGTCAGCTGGTGGTCACGCTCTGAGCGTGCCAGCTCCGAAGGGCCGTTCCGGGGTTGTCCACAGGTGCACTTTTTCGGCGACTGTCGGCGAGCGGTGCGACCACCCGCCGACCAGTCATCCGTACGCGGTGACCGGCCCTCACGGACCCGTCCCCGCTGGAGCCCATTTCAGCACTGAAACAGGCTCTGACCTCAGGCTTTACCCAGAATGCGGTTCATCTTCGTGCCACACACCGGACAGGTGCCTTTGGCCATCCGACGACCTGAGTCGCTGACGCTGACTTCGCCGGAGAAGTCGCGCTTCTCCTTGCACTTGACGCAGTAACCGTTGTAGGTCTCGGCCACGTCGCCTCCTCTACCTCTCGATTCCCCCGCTGCCACGGTGTGACAGGGCCTCACGCACAGTACCGTCGTTTCCGCGCTCCGGCCGCTCAGGACGGTCGCGAAACGCGGGACGTGTCGCATTTCGACGGCCCCATTACCGTACGGCGTACCTGCGACAACGACGAACCGCGGGTGAATGTGGCGGAATTTTGGTTTTCCGGAAGGCGAATAGCGTTCTCGCTACGGACAGCCGCCATCGACACCACGGAGCCCTCGGTGTCGACCACCTTCCCGCTGCCTTCCCCTTGCATCGGGCCGGTGACCTCTTCCGAGGGCTCCGCGACCGACGCTAGGGGCCGGACCCGGCAACGTCAATCGACGACCTCCACAGCCTGTGGATAACCTTGTGGACGGAGTGGGGACAGTGACCGAGGCCACTGTGGACGAAGAGGTGCACGACCCTGTGGACGGCTGCCTGGACTGTCAACAACGAGCACGCTGACCTGCGAAAACATTACCCACCGGCTGTGCACGAGAAAAAGTTCGGGTTTTCGCCGGCCTGGTGGATCGATGAAGTGCGATTTGAGCCACTACGGTGGGCCTGTGACCGCCACCAGGCCGCACGCCGGCGGGTCAGCGGGGCAGGACGTGCCATTGGCCGACCTGCCGGTCGAGGTGCGCCGGAGCCGGCGCCGCCGTCGGACGGTGTCCGCGTACGAGGACGGCGGCCGGGTCGTGGTGCTGCTGCCGGCGAGCTTCAGCAAGGCGCAGGAGCGCGAGTGGGTCGACCGGATGGTGGCTCGCCTCGCCGCACGGCGCCGCCGCCGGCCGCCGAGCGACGACGCCCTGCTGGCCAGAGCCGCCGAGCTGAGCCGCCGCTACCTCGACGGCGACTGTCCGGCCAGCGTGCGGTGGGTCTCCAACCAGCACACGCGCTGGGGCTCGTGCACGCCGTCCGACCGGACGATCCGGCTGTCCGACCGGCTCGCCGACATGCCGGCCTGGGTCGTCGACTACGTGCTGTTGCACGAGCTCGCGCACCTGAAGATCCCGGACCACAGCGCGCGGTTCTGGCGGCTGCTGGAGTCCTATCCGCGTACGGAGCGAGCGCGCGGCTATCTGGAAGGTGTGGCCGCGGCGGCCGGCCTGAACGTCGGCGGCGACGCCGACGAACAGGCCGACAAGCTCTTCTGAGCTACCAGGAGGCGAGCCAGTCGGTCCAGCTGCCGCCGGTCTGCTGGAACTTCGTGTAGTAGACGCCGTCGGCGCCGAGGGTGAACAGCTCCGGGCGGCCGTCGGCGTTCCGGCTGGCGGCGAGTTGTTCGAGGTCGGAGCCGCCGTAGGAGGCCCACGGCTGGAAGACGCCGTTGGTGCCACCGAAGCGGCCGTACGCGGCGGTGTCGCCGCCGAGCGCGTAGACGTCGATGCCGGCGCCGGTGCTCGCGGTCGTCGCGCGCAGGTCGGTGCCGGCCAGCGAGCCGTCCCAGCCGGTCCACGAGCCGCCGGACAGGACGCGCTGGTAGAGGATGCCGTCACCGCCGACCGCGAAGACGCGCAGCTCACCGGACGGACTCGACGCGGCCGCGATCGACCGCAGTTGCGAGCCGCCGAGCGAGCTGTCCCACGCACTCCACGACCCGTTGGGGCCCCGCACGCTCGTGTAGAGCTGCCGGTCACCGCCGAGCGCGAAAAGGTGCAGCACGCCTTGCGCGTCCGCGGCGGCCGCGACGCCGCGGACGTCCCGGCCGCCTGGTGCGTCCGACCACGGCCCCCACGCCTCCGGCGAGGTCTGGGTCCGCACCGAGACGCGGCCGTACGGTCCGACCGCGAACAACGACACCAGACCGCCGGGACCGACCGCCGCGGCGAGCGCACTGAAGTCGGTGCCGCCGAGGTCCGTCCACGGACCGAAGCCGGAGTTGGCGGCGGTCTGCCGGCGGAATGACACCGACGAGCCGGCGGCGAAGACCAGCATGCGGCCGTCCGGCGGGCGTACGGCCGCCATCGACTGGCCGAGCGGCGACGGGCCGCCGACCGCGTCGATGATCGCCTGGAACGCCGCGTACGTGCCGGCCGGTTTCGCCGAGCCCCACAGTTGTTGTGCCAGCACACGCAAAGTCGGCCGGATGCCGTCGGCGACCTGGTCCTCGGTCTGCTCGCGCGGCGAGTCGCACCACACGTTGAGCTGCGCGCCGCGCAGGCCGCCGGCATTGGCCTGGCTGAGCGTACGTCCGCCGTCGAACATCAGCGGATTCCAGCGCTCGTAGAGAATCGCGGTGTCCGGCTTGGCGTTTCCGAGCACGTAATACAAAACGGTGTGTGCGACACCGTCGATGGTCGCCGCCCAGCTGGCGTTCATCACCGGATGTCCGTTGGCCACAAGGGTGTCCGGGCCGAGCAGGTCGGCGCGCGCGCCGGTCCAGTAGTCGACCACGATCCCCGGTGTCAGCGCCACTTCCGGATGTGCCGCCGTGGTCAGCTGGTCGTTCCACATCCGCAGGGTCCGGCCGTACGGTTTCACCAGGGCCGCCATCGAGTTCACGAAGTCGTAGAAGGTGTCGATCGCCGGCGCGTTCGCTCCGTAATGCTGGTGAGCCCAGTCGACCAGCGACGGATAGGCCGAATAGTCCGACACGTACTCGTCGGCGCCGATGTCCCAGTACGGCCCCGGAAACAGTGGCAGATATTCGCGAACGATGTTCGCCAACAGATCCCGGGCCGCCTGGTTGCCGATGTCGATCGCGCCGCGGGTCGCCGGTTTCACGGCATACTGCGGATATTTGTCGATGACCGCGGCCAGGTGGCTCGGCATGTCGATCTCCGGCACCACGGTGAGGTGATAGCGGCCGGCCAGCGCGACCAGGTCGGCGATCTGTTGTTTCGTGTAATGCTCGGCGGCGACCGCGGCCGGCACGGTCGTGCTTTCCAACCGGAAGGCTTCGTTGTCGGTCAGGTGCAGGTGCAGCAGGTTGAGCTTCAGATAGGCCAAATCCTTGATTTGCCGCTGCAGCCACGGCACGGTGAAGAACTTTCGCGCCAGATCGATGCTGAAACCGCGCTCCGGACTCGCCGGCCAGTCGGTCGCGGTGCCGGCCGGCAGTGTCGCCTGTTGGTGCAGGAGCTGCAGGACCGTACGCGTGCCGTTGAAGACACCGGCATCGGCGCGCGCACGTATGACCAGCGTCGAGCCGACGGTCAGCGCGTACGCCTCGGGCTGCGCCGGCGCGTTCGCGTCGAGACTGAGCACGATGTCGCCAGGCTGAGCGGTCACCGCGCGTTGTACGTCCCGCCCGAGCAGCGCCTCGAGATCACTTTCGAAGGTGCTGGCGGTCGCCGACAGGGCCGCGTCGGCGACCAGCCGGCTGGACGGCGTCAGCTGGAAGTCGGTGCCGCCGGCGGCCGTCCACTGACGCAGGGCCGGGATGACCGCAGGCAGGGTTGCCGCCTGCGCGGGCGTCGCCGCGACGGCCATGCCGAGCAGCAGGCCGACCACCAGTGCGAGCGCGGCGCGTCGGGACGTACGAGCCATCGGAATGCCTTCCTACGCCGGCAAAATCGCTCGCAGCGTAAGAGAAGTGGCAATCCGTGGCAAGAGGTTAGAGGTCTTTCAGGTCATCCAGGTTGATGCCGTCGATCCCATCGATGCCGCCGTCGTCCTGGCGGCGTACGAAGGCGTCCGGGTCGTCGAGGTCGTCGGAGGACGGCAGCAGGTCCGGGTGGCCCCAGATCGCGTCCCGGCCTTCCACGCCGCGCGCCTCGGCCAGCTTCTGCCACAGCACCGACGCCTCGCGCAGCTTGCGTGGCCGCATCTCCAGGCCGACCAGCGTCGCGAAGGTCTGCTCGGCCGGGCCACCGGACGCGCGCCGCCGCCGGAAGGCCTCGCCGAGCGCGGACAGGCCCGGCAACCGCTCGCCGGCGGCCGCCTCGACGACCGCGGTGACCCACCCCTCGACCAGCGCCAACGCGGTCTCCAGCCGAGCCAGCGCGGCCTTCTGCTCCGGTGTGTCGCTCGGCGTGAACATGCCGCCGGCCAGCGACTCCTGCAGCGACTCCAGGTTGTTGGGGTCGAGCGCGCCGGGGTCGATGGACGACATCGCGTCCTCGATCGCCTCGCGGTCGATGGCGATGCCGCGCGCGTACGCGTCGACGGCGTTGAGCAGGTGCGAGCGCAGCCACGGCACGTGCTCGAAGAGCCGTTGGTGGGCCGCCTCGCGCAGCGCCACGTACAGCCGCACCTCGTCGACCGGCCGTTCCAGGCCCTCGGCGAAGGCCTCGATGTTGGCCGGCAGCAGCGCGGCCACGCCGGCCGGACCCAGCGGCACGCCGATGTCGGAGGAGGTGAGCACCTCGGCGGACAGCTGACCGAGGCCCGTACCGACCTGCTGTCCGAAGGCCATGCCGCCGATGCCGTCGAGCAGGCCGCGCATCGGACCCAGCTGCGCGGCCATCTCCTCGGGCAGCGATCCCGAGGTGGCCGCCACCACCCGCGACGCGACCGGGTCGCAGAGCTGTTTCCAGACCGGCAGCGTCTGGTCGATCCACTCCAGCGTCGTCCACGCGGTGGTCGTACGCGCACCGGACGGCAGGCTGGTCACCGGGTCGAGCCACACGTCGGCCAGCCGGAGTGCGTCGGTTGTCGAGGTACGCTCGGCGGCAGTCAGCGATCGGTCGGTGGACCGTGCGACCTGCTCGGCGACCTGCCGGGCCAGCGTCCAGTTCACCGGGCCGTCCTGAGTCCCGGCGGCGGCGAACATCTGTTGCATCTGGGCCAGGAACGCCTGCATCTGGGCCGGGTCGTTGGGATCCGGCATGCCGGGGAAACCCCCCGGTGGGGTGGGAGGAGTGCTCACGGCGTGCTCACAGCGGCGGCGGTCATAACGTCAACGGTAGTCCCCTCGCGGGGGTTGTCGCGGTGACCGGCCGGTCCGACCAGCCACGGGTCGTCGCGGTGATCGGTTCGACCGGCGTGGCCGGCGCGGCGATCTGTCGCGAGCTGCTGGCCACCGAGTCGATCAGGCAGGTCGTGGCGCTGGGCACCGTACGGCCGCCGGTGCCCGGCGTGACGCTGCGGCGGGTCGACGTGACCGACGCCTCGCTGGCCGCGGCGCTGCGCGGCGTGCACGCGCTGGTGTACGCGCCGAACGAGGTCGACGACGCGGCCGATCGCGCGGCGCGGCGTAAGGCCAACGAGCTCGGTGTGTCTGTCGCGCTGATGGCCGCCGCGGCCGCGGGCGTACGCCAGGTGGTGCTGATCTCCAGTGCGCGCGTCTACGGGGCGGCGCCGGACAACCCCGTACCGCTGCCGGAGGACGCTCCGCTGCAGGCCACCGCCGAAGGCGACGTCGCCGACCTGCTGGCGCTGGAGCGGATCGCGCGCTCGCTCGACCACGCCTATCCACAGACCGAGGTGTGCGTGCTGCGGCCGGCCTGGCTGCTCGCGCCGGGCCTGCCGAACCCGGCCGGCGGCCTGCTCGACGGTCCGCGCCTGCTGGTCGTACGCGGCACGAAGCCGCATTGGCAGTTTTGCCACGTCGATGATCTCGCCGCGGCGGTCTGCACGGCCGTGACGACGCGGATGGTCGGCGCGGCGACGGTCGCGTCCGAAGGCTGGATCGAGCAGGCGGACGTGCAGAAGGTGCTCAAGCGGCGGCCGCTGGAGCTGCCGGCGACGATCGCCTTCGAGACGGCCGCGCGGTTGCATGCCATCGGCGTCACCAGCTCGCCGTCGGAGCTGGCGTATCTGGTCTATCCGTGGGTTGTCGGCAGCGAGCGATTACGCGAGGCCGGTTGGAAGCCGGCGTACTCCAACCTCGAGGCGCTCACCGACTACGCCGACGGCCGGCCGGCGCGGGCGTACCGGCTGCCGGTCGACCCCAAAGGCGCTGCGACCGCCACCGCCGCCGCGGGCGCGACCGTGGCGCTCATCGGCACGGCCGCGCTCGTACGCCGTGCCCGCAAGCGCCGCGCCTCCGGCAAGTAGATGTCCGCATGGCCCCATGCGTGCGTCCACCCTGAGTTTCACCTCGGCTGCGCGGACCGGCTCGGAAGGTGTCATGGCGTCCCGGTAAGTGGCGAAAAGGTCCATTACATGGGATCCGCAGTCCGTGTAACGCTAATGTCTGTCTTATGAGGTTTATCGGGGCGTGAATGTCGAGTTACTGGCGCTAGATGCGCGAAACACGGCTTTCACGCCTGCGTGACCGCCAGCCGCTGCGGTGGGTGTGGCTGCTGAGGCGAGTAATGCTGTCGTGGCCCGGTTTGATGTCTTGTTAACCAAGTATTACCGGTCAGGCCGTCTCACCTGCATGGTTGGCCACAGCAGTCACACCAGAACCGCCCTAGCCGCCGCTGGATGTTCACAGAGACTCCTGACGCACGCCTGGATCGCGGCGGCGTGGGAGTCATTGCTCCCATGCTGGTCCGCCGCGACAGCTCACGCGATGACAACCGAGGACGTGCCATGCGGCTGCGGTACTCCGGCACCGACCACAAACAGACACAGCCGCAAAGACCGCCAGAGCCAAACAGGTTAAGACTCAAGTCCACCGCACGCATGGTGGCCATGCGCACATTGGTCAGGGCCGGAGCCAGCGGTCGAACCAGGCACGGGTCCGGCGCAGGACGTCGAGCTGGTGGTTGCGTTCGCGGATCGAGTGGCCCTCCCGCGGATAGATCACGAACTCGTGCTCGACGCCGAAATGGCGCAATGCCCGGTGGAAATACACCGCCTGCCCGAGCGGCACGTTGGTGTCCTCGGCGCCGTGCAGGATGAGTACGGGCGTGCGGACGCGGCTGGCGTAGGAGACCGGGCTGACCGCGTCATGCGGGTGTGGACCGATGCCGGACCAGCCGGTGCTGCCACCGAGTGCGGCCTCGAACTGGCCGTTCTCCCCGGTCGCGGCGAGCATCCCCCAATCGACGACGCCGGCGCTGACCAGCGCTGCGCGAAACCGGTCGGTCTGCCCGACCGCCCACGCCGCCATGAAACCGCCGTGGCTGCCGCCGGCGATGCCGAGCCGGTCGGGGTCGGCGACGCCTTCGGCGACGAGCAGGTCGATGCCGGTCAGGATGTCGGTCCATTCCTCCTGGCCGACCCGGCCGGCGACGCTGGCGGCGAACAGGTGGCCGTGGCCCTGGCCGCCGCGCGGATTGGGCAGGAACACCGCATAGCCGGCGGTGGCCAGCCACTGCGCGCTGGGATGCCAGAACAGCTGGAGATCGTCCGTATGCCGGTGATACGGGCCACCGTGCACGATCGTCACGAGCGGAAACGGACCGGCCGATGCGGTTTTTCCGGCCGGCAGTACGAGCAGGCCGTCCAGATCGAGGCCGTCGGCGGCCCGGTAGGCCAGCGGTCGCTGTGTGCCGACGGTGATGCCGTCCAGTTCGGGACGCGTGTCGGTGATCCTGCGCAGCGGCCCGGCCGGCGGCCCGACGTGGACGTTCGGAGGTTGGTAACGAGTGCCGGTCAGCGCCGCGATCGTGGTGCCCGCCGGCGTGGTGGTGAGCGCGTCGAGGCCGCCGGTGTGCTGCGACAACGGCGTGAGACCGCCGGAGTCGAGCCGAGCCAAAGTCGTGTTGAGGCCGTCGGCGAGGACGACCAGAGGAGCGGCATCGGTCTGGCGCAGCTCGGTCGGGCACATCGGCAGGTCGGCCGTACGGTTGCGGCGTACGCGGCTGCCGATGGCCACGTCGAACACGGCAGTGCCGGCCTGGAGCACCGGTGGCGTGAGCGCGACGTAGCCGAGGTGCCAACCGCCCTCGTCCGGCCACCAGGCCAGCGAGTGCGCGTCGGCCTCGACCGGTCCGAGGTCTTCCTCGGTCCAGGTCGCGGGGTCGACCAGATGCAGCTGGCCCGTACGAGGGCCATAGTCCGGATCGGCGCTGGACTGGGTGAGGACGGCGAGCGGGCCGCCGTCGGGCCGTTGCCGCAGCTCCACGACGTGCCGGCCGGCGAGCACGTTCGGCGTGGTGACCTCGCCCGTACGCAGGTCGAGCAGACGTAACCGAGCACGCGGTTCGCGCTCGCCGACGACGATGGCGTCGTCGCGGTCCAGTGCTCGGCGCGTGTCCTGCTCGGTCGGCTCGTCCTCGGCCAGCAGAGCGACCCGGTCCGGATCGGCGAGCGGCAGGTGGTCGATGATGCCGGCGCGCCAGCTGGTCACCGCGGTGACCGCACCGTTGGCGAGCCTGTGGACCTGCGAGGTGCCGCGGTTTGTGCGGTCGGACAGGAAAAACAGGGTGGTCGAGTCCGCGGACCAGCGCGGCTGGGACTCTGTCGCGGTGTCGGTGGTCGCTCGGCGCCCGCCGGCGCCGTCGATGTCGACGAGCCAGAGCTCGGTGTCGAGGTGGTCACCGGTCTGGCTGAGCGGGGCGAGGACGTGGCAGAGCTGCTGTCCGTCTGGTGCGAGGGCTGGGGTCTGCGGTGTCCGGCCATCCACGATGAGCTCCGCAGTCAGACCTGTCACGCGCCCAGTCTGCCAACGCGCGCAATCGAATTGGTCCGCATGGCCACCATGCTTGCGCTGGATGCACGCATGGTGGCCATGCGCGTATCGCTAGCCGACCGGCTCGGCGAAGTCGATGTGGTGGCCCTGCAGCCAGCTCATCGACCGGCCGCCGTCCTTGGCCGCGCGGCTGAACATGATCGGAAGGATCGTGTCGCGGATGACGCGTCCGACCGGGCCGGCGGCCTTCTCGCTGGCCGCTCGCGCGCCGTGCTTGACGATCCTCTCGACGCGGTCGCGCCGCAGCTCCGTGAAGGCGGCGAAGGCGCTGGCCGTGTCCGTACGGTCGCGCAGGCATTTGGCCAGGATTACGGCATCTTCCAGGGCCATCGAGGCACCTTGGCCCGACGATGGAGCGGTGGCGTGCGCAGCGTCGCCGATGATCACCATCCGGTCGTTGTGCCAGTTGCGTACGACGGGCATGTCGTATGTGGGCCAGCGGCCCCGGCGCGGCGTCGATGATGTCGTGTGACGGACCGGTGTCGCCGGCCATCAGCTCGTGCAACCAGTGCCGCCACTGCGCGTCGGTCATCGTCGACAGCACACCGCGCTCCGGCTCCTGAGCCATCGGCGGGTTGGCGAACCACACGGTGCCGCCGTCCGGCGTCGGCATCCAGGCGAAGAAGCACCGCTTGCCAAACTGCATGCACCACTGCCTGGCCGGCTCGTCGACGGTGAAGCCGGGGATGTAGCCACCGAGGTTGAGGACCGGTACGTAGCGCGGCGCCGGCGCCTGTGGGTCGATCAGCCGGCGTACGCGCGAATGGATGCCGTCGCAGCCGATCAGCAGGTCGCCGGTCGCGGTCGTACCGTCGGCGAAGCGCGCTTCCACACCGTTGTCGGTCGTCGTCGCGTCGATGAGCTCCTTGCCGTAGTGCACCGTGGCGCCGCGTTGGCGCGCCAGTGTGCCGAGCGCCGCG
Source organism: Fodinicola acaciae (assembly GCF_010993745.1). Classification (NCBI taxonomy): domain Bacteria; kingdom Bacillati; phylum Actinomycetota; class Actinomycetes; order Mycobacteriales; genus Fodinicola; species Fodinicola acaciae. The sequence goes on along the minus strand of NZ_WOTN01000003.1, from coordinate 731,944 downwards.
TACAAATCGGCGCGCCGGAGCATCTGCGACAACTGGCCGTCCGCACGCGGCGCCGCCATCGGCATCCGGCCCAGCTGCCGGCCTTTTCCGTTGACGAACCGCATCGTGTCCACGTCATAGCCGAGGTTCTCGATCGGACCGGCGGCGTCGATGGCGCGCAACGCGTCCATCCCGTTGGCCTGGAAGGTGAGCCAGGCGCCGCGCTGCTCCGCGCCGGCCGGGTCGCGCTCGTACACGGTGCAGTCGATGCCGACCCGCTGCAGCGCCATCGCCAGCGTGGGGCCGGCGACGCCGCCTCCGATGATCAGTGCGTGTGTCATCTCCAACTCCTCTAGAGTTTCTAGTAATATGATCTGCTAGAGAATCTAAGGATCGATCTCTAGATTGTCAAGAGACTAGATTTTGGAGAGAACGTGTCCGGTGATCGCGAGGAGCTGGTCGCTCGGCTCGGCCCGGCGATGCAGGAGTTCCAACGCGCGCTCGACGGCTTCGACCAGCGTGTCGCCGAGTGTCTCGGCCTCAACCGCACCGACATGCTCTGCCTGGAGCTGGCGATGGAGGCGTCCGGCCGTACGCCCGGCGAGATCGCCGCGGCCGCCGGACTGACCACCGGGGGAGTGACCACCGCGATCGACCGGCTGGAACGCGCCGGCTATGTGACGCGCGTACGCGACAGCGCCGACCGGCGGCGTGTGCTCGTACAGCCGACCGAGCGGGTGATCGAGCTGACCACGCGGATGTACGGGCCGATGGTCGAGGAGGGGACGGCATATCTGCGCGGCCTCGACGCGGCGACGCTGGCCAGCCTGCTCGACTACCTGAGGATGAGCACCGGCCTCTATCGCGCGCACTCCGAACGGCTGGCGCGTGACCAGCCCGTACGCCCATAAGGCAGACTGGCCGGGTGATGCGGCGTGGCTGGACGGTGCTGACCGGAGCGTTGGTGTTGATCGCGTTGGGGATCGGGCTGGCGCGGTTGCCGGTCCCGTACGTGGCGGAAGCGCCCGGCCCCACCATCGACACGCTCGGCAAAGCCAACGGCAAGCAGATCATCCAGATCACCGGCCGCGCGACGACCAAGCCGAAGGGCCACCTCAACCTGACCACGGTCAGCGCGATCGACCAGATCGACCTGGGGACGGCGATCCGGTTCTGGATCGACGGCGACACCGCGGTCCTCCCACGCGAGTTCGTCTATCCGCCGGACCAGTCGCGCAAGCAGATCGAGGCGCGTAATGCCGACGACTTCACCCAGTCGCAGACGTCCGCGGAGACCGCCGCGCTGCGCGAGATCGGCTATCCGGTGATCGTCAAGGTCGAGTCGCTGTCCGCCGGCTCGCCGTCGACCGGCAAGCTGGCCGCGGGCGACGTGCTCACGACCGTCGACGGCAAGCAGATCACCAGCAACGGCTTCCTGCAGCGCACGCTGCAGGCGCACCAGCCGGGCGACACCGTACGGATCGGCTATCTGCGCGGCAACGCGCCGGCCACCGCCACCGTGAAGCTCGGCGCCGACGACCAGCGGCACCCGATCCTCGGCGTACGGCTCAACCAGAGCCAGCCGCATCCGTTCACCGTGACGATCCAGCTGTCCGACATCGGCGGACCGTCGGCCGGCCTGATGTTCGCGCTCGGCATCATCGACCTGACCACCGCTGACGACCTCACCAACGGCAAGTTCATCGCCGGCACCGGCACCATCGACGACGACGGCACCGTCGGTGTCATCGGCGGCATCCAGCAGAAGATGATCGCCGCACGCAAGGCCGGCGCGACCGTCTTCCTCGTACCCGCCGGCAACTGCGAGGAGGCCAGCGGCGCCGCCCCTGCCGGCCTGCGCCTGGTCAAGATCGACACGTTGCACGGCGCCGTGACGGCCCTGGCAACCCTGCGCCGCAACGGCCCCGTACCCGCCTGCTAGCCGTTCCTGTCAGTGCCACCCGGCACGCTAGTTTCCGGCGGCCCAAATCCACCGACGACGCAATCGGAATCCGATTGTGTCGTCGGCCACCCCCCGGCCTGCGACTTTGTCATAGCACTCCCCAATCGGACACCACGCCAGCGGTCCGATTGCCACCTTGTTGACCGTACGCATCGATTCAGATGGGCAACAAGGTGACAGTCGGACATCGCGAAGCTAGGCCAGGGTGGCCAGCAGGGCGGCGGCCAGGTTGGGGGCCAGATCGGGGCCTGGTACGAGCTGCGGCTCGGCGTCCAGCGCGGTCGGCCGGATCCGCAGCAGCGACGCGCGGCTGCCGTCGCGCAGCACACCGACCACCATCCGCACCTCGCGACGCTCCGGATGTCCACTGGCCCACCGCACCGCGTCCACCTCGGCCGGTGCGTCACCGGCAGACGGCGGCAGGACGAGCACCTCGTGCACCAGCGCGCAGCCGGCGACCTCGACCGGCCACTCGATCCTGGCCAGCGCCTCGTCCAGCGGTGCGTCGCCGAGCGGCTCCTGCTCGACCGGCGTCAGGTCGGCCGGATCCGGGTCGGTGCCGGCGAGTCCGAGCGCGGCCGCCAGGTCCGGCTCGGCGCGTACCAGGTCAGCGGTCGGCACCAGTGCGAACAGCGTCGGCGGCCGGTCCCAGCCGAGCGTGTCGGCGTGCTCCTCGATCTCGGCGACGACCGCTGGCAGCCGGCCGGCCGCGGAACCCCCGGCCGCCGGTCCCTCGTTGGCTTGGGAAGGCATCCGGTCATCTTTGCAAACGACCTGCCGGCGGTCGGCCGCGCAGCGGGCTACCGTCGCAGGAGCGGGTCGCTGGCCCGGGCGGGGTGCGAGTGAGCGATAGTAGCGGTACGTAACAGGTAAGAGCGAAGTCGGGAGTCAAGCGTGGCGATGCGCGCACCCATGCCCGCCGTGAGCCGTCGCAGCCGGGTGCTGCTGGTCGTCGTGGTGGTGCTGCTGGCGATCTCACTGCTGGGCTCCAGCCTGGTGACCGTGCTGACCGACGTGTGGTGGTACGACTCGGTCGGCTTCGGCAACGTCTACGGCGTCATGCTGCGCACCAGGGTCACCATGTTCGTGATCGTCGGCGTCGCGATGGCGGCCTTCGTCGGTTTCAACCTGTGGCTGGCCTACCGGCTGCAACCAGCCTACCGGCCGATGTCGCTGGAGCAGCAAAACCTGGAGCGCTATCGGCTGTGGCTGACGCCTCGATTGCGGCTGCTGATCTCGCTGGTGGCCGGCGCCTGCGGCGTCGTCGCCGGCCTGATCGCGCAGGGACAGTGGCAGGTTTGGCTGCAGTTCGCCAATGCCGAGCCGTTCGGCAAGTCCGATACACAGTTCCACCAGGACATTTCCTTCTACATGTTCCAATATCCGTTCTTCCGGTACGTGCTCGGCGTGGCCTTCACCGCTGTCGTGCTCGCGCTGGTTGGCGCGGTTTTCCTGCACTGGCTTTACGGCGGCGTGCGCCTGCAGGGTGCCGGCGAGCGGATGAGCGACCGCGCGCGGCTGCACATCTGGCTGCTGCTCGCGGCTTTCGTGCTGCTGAAGGCCTGGGCCTACTACCTCGACCGCTTCGGCCTGACGTTTTCCTCCAGTGACGTCACCGGTCTGGACGGCGCCTCGTACGCCGACATCAACTATTTGTTGCCAGCAAAGAACATCCTGTTGCTGATCGCGGTGTTCGTGGCGGCGATGTTCGTGATCGCGATCTGGGTTCGCAACGCGATGCTGCCGGTCGTCGCGATCGCCCTGCTCGGTGTGTCGGCGATCATCGCCGGCGGCATCGTGCCCTTCGTCGCCGACCAGGTGTACGTACGTCCCAGCGCTTCGACGCTGGAAGCCAGGTATATCAAGCAAAACATCGACGCGACCCGCGACGCGTACGGCCTGTCCAACGTGCAGTCCAGCGCATACACGCCGTCCAACGCGGCGCCGGCCTCGTTGCTGCGGTCGGACACGCAGAACGTGCCGAACATCCGGCTGCTCGACCCCAGTGTCGTCGCGCAGACCTTCATCCAGAACCAGCGCGGCAGCGGTCAGTACACGTTCAACGAGAAACTCGACGTCGACCAGTACAAGATCGGCCAGAAGACACAGGAATACGTCGTCGGCGTACGCGAGCTCAACTACGCCGGCCTGACCGGCACGCAGACCAACTGGGCCTATCAGCACAAGGTCCTGACGCACGGCTACGGTTTTGTGGCCGCGCCGGCCAACAAGGTGCAGAACGGCCTGCCGTGTTACGTGTCCGGCTTCATGTCCAACCAGCCACCGCAGTGCAACGAGCAGCCGATCCCGGTTTCGGTGCCGCAGATCTATTACGGCGAGCTGTTCGGCGACAACTACTCGATCGTCGGCTCCGACTCCGGCGCCAAGAACGAGTTCGACCACGTGGACGCCAACGGCTCGACGGTCAACACCGTCTACCAGGGACCCGGCGGCGTGCCGATCGGATCTTTCCTGCGGCAGCTGGCATATGCCATCAACCTGCACGCGATCAACTTCATCCTGCCGGGTGCGGTCGACTCCAGCTCCAAGCTGCTCTACGTACGCGATCCGCGTGAGCGCGTACAAAAGGTCGCGCCGTTCCTGACCGTCGACGGCGACCCGTATCCGGCCGTCGTCGGCGGACGGGTCCTGTGGATCGTGGACGGCTACACCACGTCGTCCGGTTATCCGTACGCGCAAAGGGAAACTCTCGGCGACGCGACGCAGGACTCGCTCACCGGCAACGGCACCACCGCGCAGGAGAAGGACCAGATCAACTACATCCGCAACTCGGTGAAGGCGACGGTCGACGCGTACACCGGTGAGGTCAAGCTCTATCGCTGGGACGACGGCAGCGACGCGTTGCTGACCACCTGGAACAACGCCTTCGGTGGCAACCTCATCCAGCCGAAGAAGGACATCTCGCCGGAACTGGCCTCGCATTTCCGTTATCCGGAGGACCTTTTCAAGGTGCAGCGCGAGGTTCTGGCGCGCTATCACGTCACCAATCCGGTCGCCTTCTTCGGCCAGCAAAACTTCTGGAAGGTGCCGGCCGACCCGACCCGTAACAACAACGCCAACTCCGGTCCGCCGCAGCCGCCGTACTTCCTGCTGGCGCAGCTGCCGGGCCAGAACGCGCCGCAGTTCCAGACCACCAGCGCACTGTCGGTCGCCAAGGGCGACTCGCTCGCCGCGTTGTTCTCCGCGTCGTACGACGACGCCGGCAACCCGGCGCTCAGCGTCTATCCGCTGCCGGCCGCGTCCAACGCTTTAGGCCCCAACCAGGCGCAGAACAACATCACCGGCGACTCCGCGGTCGCCAGACAGACCGCACAGCTGACCAACACCGCCGGCGGATCGGACATCAAGTTCGGTAATCTGCTGATCCTGCCGATCGGCGGTTCCACCGGCGGCCTGCTCTACGTCGAGCCGGTCTACATCCAACCCAAGACCGGCAACGCCACGTATCCGACGATGCAGCTGGTTTTCGCCTCGTACAACGGGAAAGTCGTCTTCGGCAACACGGTCGCCGACGTGATCCAGTCGCTCACCGGCCAAGCGCCGCCCAACACGACCGCACCACCGGCGACCGGCAACCCGCCACCGACCACCGGCGGCGTCAACCCCGAGCTGGCGGCTGCCGTCAAGGAAATCCAGGACTCGATCGACGCGCTGCACAAGGCGCAGAAGGAGAGCAACTTCGTCGCGATCGGCCAGGCGCAGGCGCGGCTGGAGGCGGCCGTACGCAACTTCGAACGCCTCCAGTCGGCCACCTCATCGCCCACGCCGACGCCGTCCGGCACCCCGACACCGACCGGCTCACCGAAGGCGCCCGGGTGAGCGGGCCGTTTCCGCAGGGTGGCGTGATGGTGGCCACTTGATGACCACCATCACCCGACCCGCTTTGCATCCTGCTTTCCTGGCCGTGTATCGTTGGTTTCACCGACGCGGGGTGGAGCAGCTCGGTAGCTCGCTGGGCTCATAACCCAGAGGTCGCAGGTTCAAATCCTGCCCCCGCTACAAAGGAAAACGGCTCCGGAGGCGAAAGCCTTCGGAGCCGTTTCTCGTTGTCGCTGGCCGCTGCATCTGGACTGGCCTGCCGCGCGCAGGTGTCCTCACCGCGACGGATCGTCGAGGATCGCCTTCGTCGTCGCCGTAATCGGATCTTGTCCAAGCAATGCCATGGCCTCGTACGCCACTTCGCCGGCAGCTCTGGCTGGATCAGTGTCCAACGCCAGGTATGCGGCCTTGTAGCCGCGCGCCTGCTGAGCGATCCGCTTCGCCTCGGCTTGGTCGCCATCGAGTTCGTCGGCGTCGAGACTGGCCGCGGTTGCCGCTGTACTGGACTGGCTCAGCCAGTCGCGGAGAGCTTCGTCACCATAGCTGCCGGCTGCCAAAGCGGCTTCTATTTGCGCGCGACCGGTCGTGACAGGTGCCGCGTCCATCACCAGGCGAAGCAACTCGGCAACCAGCCGGCGCTGAGTGCCAGCGTCGACGGCAGCCACTTTCTTCCAGAGGTCGGCATCGAGCACACGGAGTCGGCTGGCGGTCATCGTCTTGGCCTCTGTGATGGTTTCGGGTGTTGGCTTGGCGCCTGCAATCCGGTTTCCGCGGCTCGCTCGCGGTGCGAGCGGGCCAGTCGTTGCGTTCCTGGCCAACGAGCATGCCGCGGTAGCGGTTCTGGATTCGCTGGAGCTTGGCAAGCGACTCTTCCCAAGACTGCGGGATATCCGACAGTTTGCCAGGCAAATGCCGCGCGGAATCCGCACTTGATATGGAAAGTCGCGAGCACACCATGGTCGGCGAAACCGGGTAGCCGCCGCGTTGGTGGTGGCGACGGTCGAGGTAGACTGGAGAAACCGACGCGGGGTGGAGCAGCTCGGTAGCTCGCTGGGCTCATAACCCAGAGGTCGCAGGTTCAAATCCTGCCCCCGCTACAAAGGCAGAAGGTCCGGGACACCCCGGACCTTCTGCGTGTACGGACGGCTTACGAGGTGAGTTCGTCCACCAGTCGTCGCGCGGCCGCGGTGGCGCCGTTGCCGGTCAGCGACTGCGCGACGGCCTTCGCGCGTACGCGCATGCCGGGATCCAGGGCCGTCTTGAGTGCCACGGACAGCGACTCGAAGGTCGGCGTACGGCCCTCGTGCGCCGCTCCGATGCCGAGCGTGGCGACCCGGCCGGCCCAGTACGGCTGGTCGGCGATCTGCGGCACGATCACCTGGGGAGCGCCGGCGCGCGCGGACGTTGTCGTGGTGCCGGCGCCCCCGTGGTGTACGACGGCGGCGACGCGGCGAAAGAGGGCCTGCTGGTTGACCTCGCCGACCACGAAGCAGTCGTCGGCGTCGTCGATGGCGGCAAGCTCCGCCCAGCCGCGGCCGAGGAGTACGCGCCGGCCCTGCGCGCGGATCGCTTCGATGGCGACTCGCGCGACGTCTTTCGGAGCGTGCGAGGCCATGCTGCCGAAGCCGACGAAAACCGGCGGCGCACCAGCCGCCAGAAACGCCTCCAGGTCAGCCGGCAGCGGACGGGTGTCAGGCAGGATCCACGCGCCGGTCTGTTGGACGTCCAGCTCCGTCATGCCCTCGGACGGGCACAGCAGCGCGTCCGCGGCCAGCCACGGCGCGTCGGTGAAGACGTAGTCGCGCACGTTTTCCAGTGGTGGCAAGCCAATCGCGGCTCGGTGGCTGTTGACCGCGGGGCCGTACAACTCGTTCACCCGCTCGGCGTCGTCGCGCCACAGCACCGCCAGGTCGGTCTCGTCCGGCGACGACGGCCGGCCCGGTCGCCGGCCAGGTGGGAAATGCCGCGACGGCAGTCCGGCCAGGTGGAAGCACGCGCAGATGTAGCGGATGCCGAGCTTGTCGGCCACATCGCGTACGCCGGCCGGCATCAGGCCGGTCGCGAGCAGCGCGTCACATCCACGCGCGGCCGCGCCGAGCGTCTCGAACCGCGCGGCGACCAGCTCGCGAGCGAGCTCGAAGGCCAGGTCGGCGGATGGCGGCCGGGTGCCGGCGACCACCGAGTGGACGGTCGGACCGAGTGGTACGTGCGGCACGCCGGCGCGCGCCAGCAGCGCCACGAAGTCGTCGTCCGGCGGCGCCGCCACCTGCGCGTCCACGCCAAGCTCACGCAACGCCACGGCCAGGCCGGCCAGCGGTTCGACGTCCCCGCGCGATCCCCACGTCGTCAACAACACCTGCACTTCGCGACTCCTGTTTTCGCTGGTAATGGCCACGGCGAGCGATTCTGCAGGACGACGGGGGTCTTGCCGCAAGCCCCCATCTCGGCTATACGTTGAGAATGGGAGGAAGTGTTTCCTCCCTCCGACGTGGTCCACCTGGCCCGCCGTTATCGATCCGATATCACCTCCCCGGTCGGACGTACGCTCAACGCGGCCGGATGCGGAAACCAGTCACCGACTGAACGATAATTTTTCCTTGCGAACATTGTGTTTTCGGCAACCAGTCCGGGACTTGCCCTGTCAGTGCGCAAAACTTCCCGTCACCACCGCGTGTCGGCCTGGACCCGTTTGGCAATCATTTTCCGAACTGACTCTTGTGTCGTACCTCTCCTACACGCCATCCTTTGTCCGGCATTGCGACACCCCCTCGGCAGCGGAGGCTGGAGATGGCACGGTTCGCGCGGTTGGCAAAGGCATTGCTCGCAGGCGGCGTCGCGCTCGCCTGCATCGGACTCGGCAGTGGACCGGCACACGCCGCCGGACCGGCCTACACGGCGCTCGGCGACTCCTACACCTCCGGAGTTGGTACGCGCTCCTACACGTACGACAACTCGAGCTGCAAGCGCTCGAACTACGCCTATCCGGTGCTCGACTCGCAGCGTTTGGAGCTGTCGCTGACATTCGCGGCCTGCTCCGGCGCGCGGGTGCCGGACGTGCTGAACAACCAGCTGGGAAGCCTGTCGTCGGGTACGCGCTACGTGACCGTCATGGTCGGCGGCAACGACGCCGGTTTTTCCAGTGTCATCACGCAATGCGCCAAGCCGTGGCCGTACACCTGCTGGGGTGACATCGACAACGCCCAGAACTACATCCGCAACACGCTGCCGGGTTCGCTGGACGGCCTCTACAGCAAGATCCGTTCACTGGCGCCGAACGCGAAGGTGACCGTGGTCGGCTATCCGCGGATCTTCAACGGCCAGCAGTGCAACGCCGGCGCGCGGATCAGTCCGGACGAGCAGTCGCGGCTCAACGAGACCAGCGACCTGCTGGCCACGACGATCGGCGGCCGCGCGAGCGCACACGGTTTTGGTTTCGTGGACGTACGATCCGCCTTCACCGGCCACGCGGTCTGCGACAACCCGGAGTGGATCAACGGCCTGTCCAACCCGGTCACCGAGTCCTACCACCCCAACACCAGCGGCCAGGCCGCCTACGCCAACCTTGTCCAGGGGTCCCTGCAGGGGTGATCATCGGCGGATGGAATACACCTTCGTGCAGGAGTCCGCGGCCGCGACCACCCAGACGCCGATCTCGTTGGCGCGCAACGAGATCGAGCAGGCGGCCGAAAGTGGCCGCGAGGTCGCGGACCTGCGCGAGGAGCTGACTCGGGTCGACGCCGACCACGATGCCGCGCTGATCGCCTTGTACGAGGCGGCGCTCGCGCGGCCAGAACCGCCCGACTGGCCGCATTTCGAAGGATCGCGGCTGGCGGACATCCTCGCCGAGCTTGCGCCGGCCGGTCCCAGCCAGCGGCCCGACCGGCTCGACGATCGCGTACGCGGCGCCTGGGCCGGCCGGGTCGTCGGCAACATGATGGGAAAACCGTTCGAGGGCGGGGCCAGACGCCTTGGCGTGAAGGAATATCTGCTGTCCTACGACGCGTATCCGTTGACCGGCTATGTGCCGTATGCGGACGGCGGCGCCACGAGTGTCTTCGGATCGTGGGGTTTCGACGGCGTCACCGAAGGCCGGATCGACGGATCGATACGCGATGACGACGTCGACTACACCGTCCTTGGCCTGCACATCCTGGAAAACTACGGTGACGGCTACACCAGCCGTGACGTGGCGACCGAGTGGCTCTACCGTTTCCCGGTCTACCAGGTCTACACGGCCGAGCGCGCGACCTACCAGAATCTGGTACGCGAGATCCCTTTCGAACGGGTCGGTGAGTTTCGCAATCCTTATCGCGAATGGATCGGTGCGCTGATCCGCGCCGACATTTTCGGTTATGTGGCACCGGGAAATCCCCGTCGAGCCGCGATGTTGGCGTACGCGGACGCGGCGCTGAGCCATCGCGCCAACGGCATCTACGGCGAGATGTGGGCCGCCGCGTTGGTCGCCTCTGCCTTCACCGCCACCAGCGCGAAAGCGTCCGTTGTCGAGTCGTTGCAACACATTCCGCCGACCTCGCGGCTCGCGACCGAGATCACCGCGGTGCTGGCCGACTTCGAGCGAGGCGCCAGCTGGGAAGAGGCGATGGAGGCGCTCGAGCGGCGCTATCCGACGATGAGCTGGGTCCACACGATCAACAACGCCGGTGCGCTGGCCGCCGCGCTGTTGTGGGGTGACGGCGATTTCGGTGCCACCACAGGACTTGCCGTGCAGGCCGCGCTGGACACCGACTCGATTGGCGCGACCGCCGGCTCATGGGCCGGCGCCTTTCTCGGCTACGACGCGATTCCGGCCGCGCTGGTCGAGCCGTTGCGTGGCCGGATCAGCAGCGCGGTCTTCGGTTTCGGAGAGTCCGGCATCGACGACCTGGCCGCGCGTACGCTCCGTCTCGCCGGTCGGCGAAGATAGGACCATGGACAGCGGACGCGTCTTCGTCGCTCTCGACTTTGACAGCAATGCCGAAGCGGAGGCGATCGTCGATCGGCTCGGCGACAATGCGCGTGCTTACAAGATCGGACTGCAGCTTCTGACCTCCGCTGGTCCGGACCTGGCCGCGCGCCTTGCGGTGCAAGGAAAAGACGTCTTCCTCGACCTGAAGCTGTTCGAGATCCCGGCGTCGGTGGCGGCGGCCGTACGAGCCGCCGGCCGCGTCGGCGCGTCGATGGTAACCGTGCACGCGATGGCGGGTCCGCGGATCATGGCGGCCGCGGTCGAGGCGGCGACGGACTTTCCACGCCTCAAAGTGATCGCGTTGACCGTCGTCACGAGTGTGACCGATGACGAGCTCGCGCGGGTCGGTGTCGCGGCGAAGGTGGACGATCAGGTCGTACGACTGGCGACGCTCGCACGCGCCGCCGGATGTGACGGCGTTGTCGCTTCCCCGAGAGAGGCCGCGAAAATCCGTGCCCAGCTCGGTCACGAGCCGTTGATCGTCACGCCAGGTGTGCGCCTTGCCAGTGACGGCAACGCCGATCACGCGCGCACGGCCGGACCGGCGGAGGCTTTTCGAGCAGGTGCCACACACATCGTCCTGGGTCGCTCGATCACCAGGGCCGCCGATCCGGCCGCCGCGCTCGCATCCGCTTTTAGGGTCTGTTTCGAAGTCCCACGTGGATGAGAGTCGAGATCCAGGCGGCGTTCGGCCCGGCTATCGCCGCGTGGGACTTCGAAACGGACCCTAGTACACCGGCGGACCGGTTGGCCGGCGGAAGATTCGCCAGTACGCGAACGCGCCGATCGCCAGTAGTGCGATGACGCCGCCGCCGACCAGCCACCAGTTGACCGGCGGCGAGGTGTGGCCGGACAGGTTGACCGTCCCGGTGTGCTGTCCGCGCGACGGCATCCGGCGAGCCACCGAGAGCTGGTCCTTGGCGGTGAAGTCGCTGTTGTTGGCGCGAAAGTCGTCGAAGTCGCGATAGCGTTTTCCATGGCTGTCGACGATCGCCGCCTCGTCGTCGGTTTTGCAGGCGACATAGAGCAGATACGGCTCGACCCTGCTGGGGTTGTCGGCGCGCTCGACCAGGATTGGCTCCGCATAGACCGATCCGGGTTTCGCGCCGTGACAGTCAACGGTCACCCCGCTCGACGCGCCGCAGCCGGCGAGCACGGCCAGCACCACAAGCATTCCGGCAGGGGTCCGCATGGCAGGTCAGTCTGACACAACCAACGGGGGACCGGTCCCAACCGTCAGAAGGCCACGTATCCGCCGTCGACGGTGATCGTGTCGGCGGTGTGGTACGCGCTGGCCGGACTGGCCAGATAGACCGCCAAGCCGGCGAAGTCGGCCGGCTCGCCCCATCGTCCGGCCGGCACGCGCGGCAGCACGCGGCGGTGGAACGGCTCGGAGTTCAGGGCCGGATCGGCCAGTGGCGTGCTGATCCAGCCAGGCAGGATCGCGTTGGCGCGAATACGGTGTTTGGCCAGTTCCATCGCGATCGCCTTGACCATCGAGATCAGGCCGCCTTTGCTGGCCGCGTACGCCTGACCGCGCGGCGGCCCCTGCACCGCGGCGAGGCTCGCGGTCGCCACCAGGCTGCCGCCTTCGCCCTGTGCGACGAGTTGTCGAGCGGCCGCGCGAAAAGTCAGGAAAGCGCCGTCCAGGTTGACGCGCGTCACCCGGCGGAACGCGGCCAGATCCGTTTCCACGAAACGCGTGCCGCCACCGGTCACGCCGGCGTTGGCGAAACACGAGTCGAGGCGGCCGAAATGCTCGACGGTTTGCGCCATCGCGGCCTCGACCTGGTCTTCTTCGCCCACATCGCAGGAAAGCGCGAGCACGCCGTGCCCGTGTGCGCGCAACTGCTCGGCGGCCGCGGCATTGCGCTCGGTGTTTGTCCCCCAAATGCAGACATTGGCGCCGGCTTCGGCGAGTCCGCCGGCCATTGCCAGGCCAATTCCGGAATTGCCGCCTGTGACGACCGTGACATGTCCACTCAGGTCAAAAGCTCTCATCACCGCAACCTACCGGACGTGTGTTTGGACACTAAAGTGCAGCGAATACCCGGCATTTCGTTCACCTGCCGTACACTTGGTCGGTCTGCGCCAGGTGTTCTGCCTGGTTGGGGGGATCTGGAGAAGGTGAAGAATGCGGGTTGAACCGGCCGGTTCACGGTGACCGTCACGCTCGACTCCACCGTTTCTCCGGCGGAAACTCCGTCACGACGCGCGATTTACGCCTCGATCGATGCAGCGCCGCCGCGGACGCTGCTGGACATTTTCCGCGCGACGGTCGCGCGCCACCCCGGCGCCGAGGCGATCGACGACGGCACCACCGTGCTCACCTACCGGCAGCTCGCCGACGAGGTCGAGACGATGCGCGGCAAGCTCGCGGCCGCCGGCATCGGCGCCGGCGAGCGGGTCGGCGTACGGATTTCGTCCGGCCGCGCCGAACTCTACGTAGCGATCCTCGCGGTGATCGCCGCCGGCGCCGCGTACGTCCCAGTGGACGCCGACGACCCGGACGAGCGCGCCGAGGTGGTGTTCACCGAGGCAGGCGTGTGTGCGGTGGTCGGCGACGACGGTCGGATCGACATGGTCGGCGCACCGCTCGGTCAGCAGCTGCCGCCTACCGTACGTGACGACGCCTGGATCATCTTCACCTCCGGCTCGACCGGCAAGCCGAAAGGCGTGGCGGTCAGCCACCGCGCCGCCGCCGCGTTCGTGGACGCCGAGGCCCGGCTGTTCCTGCCGGACGAGCCGATCGGACCCGGCGACCGCGTGCTGGCCGGCCTGTCGGTCGCCTTCGACGCGTCGTGCGAGGAGATGTGGCTGGCTTGGCGTCACGGAGCGTGTCTGGTGCCGGCGCCGCGGTCGCTGGTACGCACCGGTGTCGACCTCGGTCCGTGGCTGGTCGCGCAGGGCATCACGATCGTCTCCACGGTGCCGACGCTGGCCGCGCTGTGGCCGGCGGACGCGCTGGACGAGGTCCGGCTGTTGATCTTCGGCGGCGAGGCGTGCCCGCCTGAGCTGGCCGAACGCGTGGCGGTCGAAGGCCGAGAGGTGTGGAACACATACGGTCCGACCGAGGCCACTGTGGTCGCGTGCGCGGCCCAGCTGACCGGCGACGGACCGGTCCGGATCGGCCTGCCGTTGGACGGCTGGCAGCTCGCGGTGGTCGGCGCCGACGGCGAGCCGGTCACGATGGGTGAGAGCGGCGAACTGGTGATCGGCGGCGCCGGCCTCGCTCGCTATCTGGACGAGGCGAAGGACGCGGAGAAGTTCGCGCCGCTGCACTCGCTCGGTTGGCAGCGCGCCTATCGCAGCGGCGACATCGTACGCGCCGAGCCGGAGGGCCTGCTTTTCGTTGGCCGCGCTGACGAACAGGTCAAGCTCGGCGGCCGGCGCATCGAGCTCGGCGAGGTCGACGCGGCGCTGCAGGCGTTGCCACACGTGGCCGGCGCCGCTTGCGCGGTGCAGAAAACGCCTGCCGGCAACCACATCCTGGTCGGATACGTCGTGCCGCGCGGTGAATTTGACACAGATGCGGCCGCGGAGACGCTGCGCGAGCAACTGCCGGCGGCGCTGGTGCCGTTGATCGCGGTCGTCGACGATCTGCCGACTCGTACGTCCGGCAAGGTCGACCGCGCCGCGCTGCCCTGGCCACTGTCCACAGTGGACACTTCGGCGATCGACCTGTCGCCGACCGAGCGGTGGCTGGCCGAGTGCTGGGCCGACATCCTTGGCGTACAGGTGAAAAACGCCAGCGCCGACTTCTTCTCACACGGCGGCGGCAGCCTGACGGCGGCGCAGTTGGTCGCCCGGATACGCGAGAAGCACCCCGGCGTCGCGATCGTCGACATCTACCAGAACCCGAAGCTCGGCGCGCTCGCCGCCGTGCTGGACGCGATCGACTGCGCTCAGACGACTCGCCGCGAGGTCCGGCCGACGCCGCGCCTCACCGGAGTTTTGCAGTCGCTGCTGATGATCCCGTTGATGACGGTGGTCGGTCTGCGATGGGTCACGGTCGCCGCCGCGATCGGCAACGTGCTGGCTTTCCTTGGTGCCGCCTGGTCTCCGACGACCTCGTGGTGGTGGATAGCGGCCGGCTGGCTGGCACTTTTCACGCCACCGGGCCGCATCGCGCTGACCGCCGGTGTGTCGCGTCTGTTGCTGCGGCGCGTACGTCCCGGCACGTACGCGCGCGGCGGCTCCGTCCACATGCGACTGTGGTTCGCCGAGCGGCTCGCGGACCTCAGCGGTGTCACCAATGTTTCCGGTGCGTCCTGGATGACGCATTACGCCAAGGCGCTCGGCGCCAAGGTCGGCAAGGATGTCGACCTGCATTCGCCGCCGCCGGTGACCGGCCTGCTCAAGCTCGGCCGTGGCGCCGCGATTGAGCCGGACGTCGATCTGTCCGGCTACTGGGTCGACGGAGATCGGCTGCACGTCGGCAAAATCCGCGTCGGCGCTGGTGCACGCGTAGGTGGTCGTACGACCCTGCTGCCAGGTGCGCGCATCGGCAAGGGCGCCGAGATCGCCGCCGGTTCAACGGTTTCCGGCGCGGTGCCGGCCGGCCAGCGGTGGTCCGGTTCGCCGGCCGTACGCACCGGTGGCGACGGCCTGAAATGGCCGGCCGGCGCCTCCGAGCGCAAGCGGCTGTGGGCCGCGATCTTCGGCCTGACCTCGATCCTGCTCGGCCTGGTGCCGGCTTTCGCGGCACTGCCGGCATTGGCGCTGCTCGGCTGGTCGGTTTCCGGTCAGGCAACGGTTTCCGGCGCGGTCGTGCGCGCGCTCGCCGTCTCGCCGGCCGCCGCGGTGGCGTATTTCCTCACGTACGCGCTGATAGTGCTGGCCGGCGTACGGGCGCTGAGCCTCGGCATGACCGCCGGCTATCACCCCGTCCACGGCCGCAAGGCCTGGCAGGTGTGGGCCACCGAGCGGCTGATGGACCTGGCGCGAGTCGGCCTTTTCCCGATCTACGCGAGCCTTTTCACGCCGGTGTGGCTGCGGCTGCTCGGCGCGAAGGTCGGTCGCGGGGTGGAGGCGTCGACCGTGTTGGCGGTGCCGAAGATGACCAAGGTGTCCGATGGCGCTTTCCTCGCCGACGACACGATGGTCGCCACGTACGAGCTCGGCCACGGCTGGCTGCACGTCGCGCCGGCGCGGATCGGCAAGCAGGCTTTCCTTGGTAACTCAGGCATCACCGCCGCCGGCCACGCGGTGCCGAAGAAGGGCCTGGTCGGCGTGCTCTCGTCGACGCCGCGCAAGGCCAAGAAAGGCTCGTCCTGGCTCGGCATGCCGCCGATTCCGTTGCGCCGCGCGGTCGAGCAGACCGACGCCGGGCGTACGTTCCGGCCGGCGCGGCGGCTGAGGATCGCGCGTGCGGCCGTGGAAATCTGCCGCATCCTGCCGGTGATGGCCTCGGCTTTTCTCGCCGTGCTCACCTTGTCGACACTTCTGGTGCTCGGCGGTTGGTTGGCCGCCGTGCTCAGCGGCGTCGTACTCGTCGCCGTCGGTGTGCTCGGATGCCTGATCACCACGGCGGTGAAATGGCTGCTGGTCGGCCGTTTCCGGGCGATCGAGCGTCCACTGTGGAGCGCGTTCGTCTGGCGCAACGAGCTGGCCGACACGTTCGTCGAGGTGGTCGCGGTGCCGTGGCTGGTCGGCGCGGTCGCCGGCACGCCGCTGCTGCCGGCCTGGCTGCGCACGATGGGTGCCACAATCGGCCGTGGCGCCTGGCTGGAGACGTATTGGCTGCCAGAGTCGGATCTGGTCCGGCTCGGCGACGGCACCACGATCAACCGCGGATGTGTGGTGCAGACGCATCTGTTCCATGATCGGATCATGCGGATGGACGAGGTGGCACTCGACGACGGCGCGACGCTGGGCCCGCACGGCATCGTGCTGCCCGGCGCGCGGATCGGTGCGCGTACGACGGTCGGCCCCGGCTCGCTGGTGACCCGCGGCGACGCGGTGCCGGCCGACTCGGCGTGGCTCGGCAACCCGATCGCGGCCTGGGCGCAACGCGGGTGAGGTCCAAGGCTTCGCGGTCCACGCCGGCTCCCGGCGCGGACCGGTCCACCGACCCGTATCTGCCTGAGCACGGCAACGGCGGCTATCGGGTCGAGCGCTATGACCTGGATCTCGACTATCGCGTCGGACCCAATCGGCTGTCCGGAGTGGCGCGGCTCTCGGTCGTGGCCACGCAGGCGCTGTCGCGTCTCAGCCTTGACCTGTCCGGATTTCGCGTCGACCGCGTGCTGGTCGACGGCAAGGCGGCCAAGTTTTCGCGTAGTGGTGGCAAACTTCACGTCAAGCCGGCGAAGGCGGTCCAGGCTGACGCGAGTTTTCGCGTGGAGGTCCGCTATTCCGGCAATCCGCGGCCGGTGCCTGGCCGGTGGGGTGACATCGGCTGGGACGAGCTGACCAACGGCGTGTTGGTGGCGAGCCAGCCGATCGGCGCGCCGTCGTGGTTTCCGTGCAACGACCACCCGAGCGACCGTGCCAGCTATCGCGTGGCGATCTCCGTGGACTCGCCATATGTGGTGCTGGTGACCGGAAACCTGGTCTCCAGGCGGCAGCGCGCGACCAGCACCACGTGGACGTACGAACGCCCCGAGCCGACGCCGACGTATCTCATGAGTGTCCAAATTGGACAGTACGACGAGGTGCGCATTTCCGACGGCCAGCGCGCGGCCATGCCGGCGCGGCTGCGCAAGGTCTTCGGCAAGGATTTCGGCCGGCAGCGGCAGATCATGAGCGCGCTGGAAGGCCTTTTCGGGCCGTATCCGTTTGGCGAGTACGTCATCGTGGTGACCGACGACGACCTGGACGATCCGATCGAGGCGCAGGGCATGTCGATCTTCGGCGCCAACCACCTGGACGGCCGGCGTACGCACGAGCGGCTGGCTGTGCACGAGCTGGCACACCAATGGTTTGGCAACAGCCTGACCGTCGCCGACTGGCGGCAGATCTGGCTCAACGAGGGCTTCGCCACCTACGCGGAGTGGATCTGGTCGGAGACGTCCGGCGGCCGGCCCGCCGACGCGCACGCGCGCGAATGGCACGATTTCCTCGCCGCCGGACCGAATGACGTCGTCGTGGCCGACCCAGGAGTGGACCGGCTGTTTGACCCGCAGGTCTACAAGCGCGGCGGACTGACCTTGCACGCGCTGCGAAAGCGACTCGGCGACGAGCGGTTTTTCTCGCTGGTGAAGGAATGGAGCACCACTCGCCGGCACAGTCCGGTGACGACCGAGGAGTTCGTGGCGGTTGCCGAGGCCTGCGCCGGTGAGTCGTTGCACGAGCTTTTCGAGGCCTGGCTTTGGCAGACCTCACTGCCTCCGCTGCCATAGCGCGTACGCTTGTCGGATGCGCAACCAGCTGACTCTTGCCGTACGCACGCCACCGGCTTCGCGGTGGCAGAGCGTGGAGCTGAGGCTGCTGGTCGACGGCCGCGACATTCTGGCCGAGGTCTTCGATGCCGGACCCAACGCCGACCCCGACGAGCTGCTCGGACCGCGCAGCCCGTTGCTGCCGGCGCGGCACTCCGAGGAGGTGCGGCTGGCCGAGGCCGACTGCACCGAAGGCTGCTGTGGTGCGGTTTATGTGCGGATCGTCCGCGACGGCGACGAGATTGTCTGGGACAGCTGGCGAAATCCGGACGTGGTCGGGGTCGAGCTGAGCGCTTTTCGGTTTGCCGCCGAGCAATACGAGGCCGAGCTCGCGCGCGCCGACGGCGACCGCGACTGGGAATGGCCGGGGCGTACGGTGGCACGCTTGGTGCGTAAGGCGATCGCCGGTGATCCGGGGATCCTCGGTGCCTGCAACAGCAGCCTGGATTTCATCCAGAGTCCACCTGGGCGTGAGTCGGAGGTGGAGCTGGTGTTCACCTCGCCACCACGCCCGACGGTGAACGAGTTCTACGAGATTTTCGAGCGTCCGATGGAACATCGGCAGTTTCGGCTGCGCATACCGGTCACCGCGGAGCCGGCCCGTGAGCAGGCACGGGAGATCGTGGCCGCGCTGGTGGTCGAGGATCCGCGGGAGAAAGCGGAGATCTGCGGGGGTTACGGGCACCCGATCATGTGATAGACGTTATGGGTCGTTACTTCACCCTTGTCCCGGCGAAGGAGACCCATGTTTGGCAAGGCTCAGGCGCTGGCCGTCGCGGCGCTCGCGGTGGCTGCCGTCGCGACTCCGGCGGCGTACGCGGACTCCCCGAAAATCTCCCAAACGACGGTCGTGGGAGTGCACAACACCTACGATCCTGGCGCGTACGGCTATCTCGCACAGGCGCTGGACGCCGGCTCGTCACTGATCGAGCTGGACGTCTGGCCGGACTTTTTCACCAACGAGTGGAAAGTCAGCCACGACAGCCTGACCAGCAACAAGAACAACTGCGTCACCGCCAGCTCACCGGCCGATCTCTACACCGGTGGCGCCAACAAGGACCTGGAGTCGTGCCTGGACGACATCCGCGTGTGGCTGGACGCGCATCCCGGCAACGGCCCGATCATGCTGAAACTGGAGATGAAGACCGGTTTTTCGGACAACCACGGCCGTGGACCGGACGAGCTGGACGCGGCTTTTCGCGCGCATCTGGCCGGTCACGTCTTCCGGCCGGCTGATTTGCTTGGCTCGTACGCGACCCTTGACGATGCCGCCAAAGCCAACAACTGGCCGACGCGCGCGCAGCTCGCCGGCAAGGTCTTCGTCGAGGTCATCCCTGGCACCGTCGAAGAAGGCAACCCGACCGACACGCTGCACACCGATGTCGAGGAGGCACAATATCTGCAGGCGTTGGAAAACTCCGGCAGGCTCGGCGACGCGCAGGTCTTCCCGGCCGTACACGGTGCCGCCGGCGGCGACCCGCGCGACAAGTACGCGGCGGCGCTGAGGCCGTGGTTTGTGTTCTTCGACGGCGATGCGAGCGCGTGGGTCACCGGCACCGGGCCGGGATGGTATGACGCCAACCATTATTTCCTGGTGATGACCGACGCGCAGAACGTCGCGCCGGCCATCGACAGCCGCAACCCGACGGTGGCGCAGGCGACGCAGCGGGTCACGGACCTGGCCGCACAGCACGCGTCGGTGGTCACGTCCGACTGGGTCGGGTTGACGACCGTACTGCCACTGGTGCTCGCTCGCGGCTGACCTTCGTGATCTTGACGTTTTCATGGTCGACACGCCGATGCCGACCACGAAAACGTCGAGTTCGTGGAACTAGCGAAAACCACTCCGGCGTGACGCCGGCGAGGCCAAGCAGCGTGACATTGCGCTCGCCGCCGTCGAATACGCGTTCAGCAAGTCGCCGCAGTCGATCGGCCTGGAAGAGGCGTCGGAGGCGTTGCGGTCGCGACGGTTTGGCGACTCGAATCGTCGCGATCTTGACGTTTCGTGGTCGAAACGCCGATATCGACCACGAAAACGGCGAGTTCGTGGAGCTGGCCGCCGTGATGGCGTGAATACTGCCGAGCATGACGGTTATCCGGGAGATCGCGACACGGTGGATCGACAACGACGTGTACGGCCACGTCAACAACACGGTCTACTTCTCGTACTTCGACACCGCCGTCAACGGCTGGCTGATCGAGGCCACCGGTGTCGACATCCGCCAGCTGCCGGCGATCGGCATCGTCGCCGAGGTTTCCTGCCGCTATCTCAAGGAAATCCGCTTCCCTGACATCCTCCAGGTCGCCATCGACATCGAGAGACTCGGCAACAGCAGCATCGTGTACGACCTGAAGATCCACCGCCAGGACGAGCTCGCCGCGACCGGACGCTTCGTGCACGTGTACGTCGACAGCCAGACGCGCCGTCCGGTGCCGATCCCCGACATCGTCCGCGAGGTCGTGGCCAAGCACGCGTAGGCCGAAAGATTCAGCCGGCGGTCGTACGCGCGCAGGATGCCGCGGCGCCGCCGACCGGGTTGACTTGCCTGCGATGACCAACCAAAAAGCTCTCATCTGGATCACCGGCCTGCTGCTGGCCAGCGGGCTGCCGTTGCAACTGGGCGCGGTGTGGACGCCGGCCACCGGTGTCGCCGCCGGCATCGCCGCGACGGTGATCCTGACGATCCTCTACGCGGTCGTACGCACGCCAGCGCTGCTGATCTTCGCCGCCATCTCCGTCTTCGGCTGGTTCTCCGCGCTGGTCACCAGCCTGATCGGCGACTGGCTGCAGACCGCGCCGATCCCGGTCGCCTTCCTCATCGTCAACGCGCTCAAGCTCGTCTCCGTGGTGCTCGCCGTGGTCGCCGCGCGGCGCCTCGGCTGGGGTCGTGACGACCTCAACGTGCACGTCGGCGACCTCAACGCCAAGGTGGTCGGCTGGCTGCGCTGGCCGGTGCTCGGTCCGCTGGTGATCCTCGTCGTCTTCGGGCTCTTCACGATCGGCGTGCCGTGGAGCAACGTCGCCGGCTGGATCCCGGTCTTCGTGCTGGCCGCCTTCGTCAACGCGGCGAGCGAGGAGTTTCTCTATCGGCACACCGCGATCCGCGCGCTCAGGGACACGATGAGCGTGCCGGCGGCGGTCGTCCTCACCTCGCTGGTCTTCGGCCTCGGCCATCTCACCGGCAACCCCGGCGGCTGGCTCGGCGTCACGTACACGACCGCGTACGGCCTGATCTGCGCGTTGGCAATGGTGCAAACCCGTGGATTCGGCTGGAACCTGACAATCCACATCTTCGGCGACATCAGTATCGTGCTGGCACTGACCCTGATGACGCCAGGATAATCGAGCCCATGAGCAAGCCCATCCTGATGACCGTTGACGACGATCCGGCCGTCTCGCGTGCGGTCGCGCGCGACCTGCGCCGGAAGTACGGCGCGGACTACCGGATCATGCGCGCGGACTCCGGCGCCGACGCGCTCGACGCGCTGCGCGAGATCAAGCTGCGCGGTGAGACGGTGGCGGCGATCCTGGCCGACTACCGGATGCCGCAGATGGACGGCATCCAGTTCCTCGAGCAGGCGATGGACCTGTTCCCGCGCGCGCGGCGTGCACTGCTCACCGCGTACGCGGACACCGACGCGGCGATTCAGGCGATCAACGTCGTCGACGTCGACCACTATCTGCTGAAGCCGTGGGAACCGCCGGAGGAAAAGCTCTATCCGGTGGTCGACGCGCTGGTCGAGCTGTGGCAGGCGACCGGCGAGCGTGCGGTCGAGGAGACCAAGGTGGTCGGCCACCGCTGGTCGGCGCCGTCGTACGAGGTGCGCGACTTCCTGGCGCGCAACTCCGTGCCCTACCGGTGGTATTCGGTGGACGATCCGGAGGGTTGCCGGCTGCTCGACGCCTGTGGCGCGGACGCCGACGACATCCCGGTGGTCATCACGCCGGACGGCCAGGCGCTGCGCAATCCGACCGGCTCCCAGATCGCCGACGCGGTCGGGCTGTCGACGCAGCCGGCGGCGGAGTTCTATGACCTGATCGTGATCGGCGGCGGGCCGGCCGGTCTCGGATCGGCGGTGTACGGCGCGTCCGAAGGCCTGCGTACGGTGCTGGTCGAGCGCCAGGCGACCGGCGGCCAGGCCGGCCAGAGCTCGCGGATCGAGAACTACCTCGGCTTTCCCGACGGCGTGTCCGGCGCGCAGCTGACCGACCG
The DNA here is from genome assembly GCF_010993745.1 of Fodinicola acaciae. Classification (NCBI taxonomy): domain Bacteria; kingdom Bacillati; phylum Actinomycetota; class Actinomycetes; order Mycobacteriales; genus Fodinicola; species Fodinicola acaciae. The sequence continues at coordinate 709,600 of NZ_WOTN01000003.1, read as the reverse complement.
CGCTCGGCGGCAGGCGCAGAAGTTCGGCGCCGAGGTGCTGACCGCGCGCGATGTCGTCGGCCTGGAGGCACGCGGCTCGGCGCGGGTCGTACGGTTTGGCGACGGCAGCGAGATCGCGGCGCACGCGGTCGTGCTGGCGACCGGCGTCTCCTACCGCGCGCTCGAAGCGCCTGGCTGCATGGACCTGACCGGCCGCGGTGTCTACTACGGCTCGGCGACGACCGAGGCGGCGGAGACCCGCGGCGAGGACATCTACATCGTCGGCGGCGCCAACTCCGCTGGTCAGGCCGCTGTTTTCTTCTCGCGCTACGCCAAGACGGTGACCCTGCTCGTACGCGGCAAGTCGCTCGAGGCGTCGATGTCGCACTATCTGATCCAGCAGCTCGACGCGATCGAAAACGTGACCGTACGGCTGCGTACGTCCGTCGAGGAGGCGCACGGCGGCGAGCACCTGGAGGCGCTGACGCTGCGCGACGCGGCCAACGAGTCGACCGAGCGGGTCGCCGCCGACCACGTCTTCATCTTCATCGGCGCGGCGCCGCGGACCGACTGGCTCGGCGACACGCTTGAGCGCGACGCGTACGGCTTCGTCCGGACCGGCCCGGACCTGCTCGTCGACGGCCAGCGGCCGAAAGGCTGGAGCCTGGACCGCGACCCGTTCTATCTGGAGTCGTCGATGCCGGGCGTCTTCGTCGCCGGCGACGTGCGGTCGCAGTCGGTGAAGCGGGTCGCCTCCGCGGTGGGCGAGGGTGCGATGGCGGTCACTCTCGTACATCAATATCTGGTCGACGGGCGTTAGAGCTAGTGTCGTCTCAGGAGGACGTCATGAGTGCGTTGTCACACGATGAGCTGCGTACGCTCTTTCTGTTCGAGAAGCTCTCGGAGGAGCAGCTCGACTGGATCGCTGAGCACGGCACGGTGCGGTCGTACGCGGCCGGTGCCACGGTCGCGCAGGAAGGCGAGCCGTCGACCTGCTTTTTCGTGCTGCTGAGCGGCACACTGCGGATGTGCCGCACGGTCCGCGGCGACCTCATCGAGATCAACCGCACCGACTATCGCGGCTCCTACTGTGGTGCCACCCAGCTGGCGATCCAGCGCGGCGGCGAAAACTACAGCGCCAGCGTCTTCGCGGTGACGGACGCTTCTTTCCTGGAGCTGCCGGCCGAGGAGTTCTCGGCGAAGTTCCGCGAGTGGTTTCCGATGGCGACGCACCTGCTGCAGGGTGCCTTCCTCGGCCGGCAAAACACCGATTTCGTGATCGGCCAGCGCGAGCGGCTGCTCGCGTTGGGGTCGTTGTCGGCCGGTTTGACCCACGAGCTCAACAATCCGGCGGCCGCGGCCGTACGCGCGACGGCGTCGCTGCGCGAGCGGGTCGCCGGCATGCGGTCCAAGTTGGCCAAGCTCGCCCGCGGTGACATCGACCCCGATCTTTTGGAGAAACTGCTCGACATCCAGGAGACATTGGTCAAACGGGTCGGCAGCGCACCGAAACTGTCGGCCGTGCAGGCCTCCGATCTGGAGGACCAGCTCACCGACTGGTTCGACGACCACGAGATCGAGCAGGGCTGGGACCTGGCGGCGGTTTTCGTCCAGGCCGGCATCGGCACAGACGAGCTCGACGAGGTTTTGTCCGCCGTTGGCGACGAACTCCTCGACGGCGCTTTGCGTTGGCTTGGCTATGCGGTGGAAACCGAGTCGCTGATGGGGGAGATCGAGGACGCGACGACGCGGATCTCCACACTGGTGGGTGCCGCCAAGCAGTATTCGCAGATGGACCGCGCGCCATACCAGTGGATCGACGTGCACGACGGCCTCGACTCGACTCTGGTGATGCTGAGCGGAAAACTCCACAAGGCGCACATCGAGGTGGTCAAGGACTATGACCGGTCGGTGCCCAACATCCCGGCGTACGCGGGTGAGCTCAACCAGGTGTGGACCAACCTGATCGACAACGCGGTCGGCGCCATGAAGGGCGGCGGCACGCTGACGATCCGTACGGCGCTGGAGAAAGACCAGTTGCTGGTCGAGGTGTGCGACACCGGACCGGGCGTGCCGAAGGAGCTGAAGCAGCGGATTTTCGAGCCGTTCTTCACCACCAAGGGGGTCGGCGAGGGCACCGGACTCGGCTTGGACATCTCTTTCCGGATCGTGGCCAACCGGCATCACGGCGACCTGCGGGTGAAGTCGGTGCCAGGGGACACCCGTTTCCAGGTGCGGCTGCCGCTGACCGAGCAGGCCTCCGACTGATTCGAATTCCTTCGAAGGCCATACCGAGGAATAAGCACGCCTTCGTACGGTCTGGCACCATGTCCTCATCCGCACCCGTCCCGGCCTGGCAGCGTGTTGCCGGAGTGGCCGTCATGATCGCGCTGGCACTCGTCTGCGTCGGTTTCGTCGTCGCCTGGATTGCCAACGTCATCCAAAAACCTGTCGCCAATCCCTTTGTCTATATCTGTACGTTCATTCTGATGCTGATTCCGCTCGGCTTCGCCGCCGGTTTCGGTGTCGGCGCGCGCTGGCTGTCGCGCGGTGAGCAGCGAGGTGCGACGCTCGGCGCCGGGCTTTCCCTCGTGCCGCTTGTCGTTTTCGGCGCCCTGGTGGTCAAGGCTTTGACCGAGCACATCGGCGAGGCAGGCTGGGGGACGGCGGCCGTGGAGACGATCGTCCCCGGCGTGTTCACCGGAGCGGCCGGCGGTTTTCTTTACCATCTCAGCCGTCGGATGCCCGTACATGTCGCCGCCGCGCCGCCGGCCGCGACCGGAAAACTCGTCGACGACGACGGCGAGCTGACCGCCGCCGGCAAATACGCGCTCGTGCCGGTCGTCAGCGAGGCATGCCGGCTGGCCGGTGAGGTGGTGCAGCAGAACGTCACCGCCGACGAGGCGGCTCGCCGGTTGTACGCACAGGCCGGCGGCGAAAAGGCCGTCCTGCGGGCCGGCGTCGAGCAACTTTCCAAGCAGGAGAGCGACAATCCGGCCGCGACGCGGATCATGCGGCTCGGCGCGCAGCTGCTCCGGCAGAGCCTGGCCTGATTTGTCGCTCTGGCCGCATGGCCACCATGCTTGCGTTGGACTTGAGTTTTTGACCTCTGGGTTGGTGAGCGGTTCCGCGCCACTGGACGCTCGACGGCTGGCCTACTCTGCTCCGAGGGCTGCCCATCCGGGTCATCGTCCGGCAGCGCAGCGACCGGGTGATGTCTTTCCGGCCATCGGCTGCGCGGAAGGTGCCATGGCGTCCCGGTAGGCCAGTAATGCCGTTGTGACTGCTCGCCGGGCGGGGCTCGATGTCGAGGCGTGCCAATTGTCCGGTTCGATGTCTTGTTAACCAAGTATTACCCGGTCAGGCGGTCTCACCTTCGGGCAAACCGGGCTATCGAAGCGAGGTCAAACTCAAGTTGGACGCACGCATGGTGGCCATGCGGACTTCAGGCGGCGCCTTTGAGCGTACGAATGACCGGCGCCGACTCCAGGTGCCGGATCGCCTCGATGGTGCCGAGCCGGTCGGTCAGGTAGGCACTGAGGTGGGCGCTGTCCCGGCAGATCACGCTGGCGACCAGGTTCGTCGGCCCGGTCGTCAGCGCGGCGAACGAGATTTCCTTGTGCCGCGCCAGTTCCTGGCCGACCGAGCGAATATGGGACGGCGGCACGGACATCCACAGCCGCGCCTCGACCTGAAAGCCGAGCGCCGCCGGCGCGATGTCCACCGCGTACGCGAGCAGGCCGTCGGCCCGCAGCTCGTCCATCCGCCGCTTGACCGTCGACGGCGACCAGCCGGTCGCCCTGGCCAGCTCCGGATAGCTCAGCCTGCCGTCTTTTGCCAACGCGTCGGCCAAAACCTGGTCGGCGGCGGTGAACCGCCGTCCGCGCGGTCGAGGCAGGTCCGGCTGGAGCCGCGCGATTTGGCTTCCTGACAGGCAATGCGCGCCGCGCCAGGTCATCGGCGTCGCATAGCCTTCCAGGATCGAGTGTGCGGTGATGGCGACGATGCGGCTGGTCCTTGGGAGTTTGTCCAGCAAAAGCGCGTCGCGCTCGGCCGGCGTACGCGCCTGCGTGTTGCAGGAGATCTCGGTGCCGCCGGACAACAGATGGACCCAGTACGTGTCCGCGCGGCGAGCCAACGCGGCGGCGATCGCGCCTGCGGAGTCAGGTGCGCAGCGCAGCCGGATCGTCCACGACGCATAGCCGAGCAGCGGTCCGGCGACTGTGCCGACGACCTTCAGGACGCCGGCCGCGCGCAGCCGCCGGTAACGCCTCGCGACGGTGTTCTCCGAGACGCCGAGCACCTCAGCGATCCGTACGAACGCGGCGCGGCCGTCGATCTGCAGTGCGTGCACGAGACCGCGGTCGATCTCGTCCAAGGTGACGGTTTCCACCCGCTGAGCGTACGACGTGACGGATCTTCTACAACCCGAGCGCGTCGATCGCCGCCGGTTGACAGCCGTGCTCGGCCCAGCCGAGCGGAGTCGCGTCGAAGCGGTCGTCGCGTACGGACCGGTCGGCGCCGGCCGCCAGCAACGCCTCGATCATCGGCACATCACCGCGCCACGCCGCGTCATGCAACGCCGTGTGACCTTCGTGCCGGCCGTCGACATCGAAGCCGGCCTCGACCAGGAAGGCGACCAGCTCCGGACGCTGCGCGCGTACGACCAGGCCAGGCTGCGACCGGCGTACGTCCGCAAGCAGGTCGGACTTCAATGCCGACCGGTCGCCGGCCAGCAACGCGGCGACCAACTGTTCAGATGGCGCCATCGCAGGCCGCGGCGCACCGAGTGATACGAGCAGATCGACGATGTCGCGGTGTCCTTCGGCAGCGGCCAGCTGCGCAGGCGTACGTCCGTCGATCGGCGCCGACACATCGACGCCGTGCTCGGCCAGCAGCCGTACGCGCGCGGTGAAGCCATGGCGGACGGCCCATTGCAGCTGATAACGCAGCATCTCGGCCGGCGACTGCATGGCCTCACCGAGCCGCGCCTTCCACACGCCACCGTCGCCACCGCCGAGCCCGCGCGCGAACAGCAGCTCCAGATGGCTGTCGTCGGCATGGAACATCCGGTTGTAGAGGCCCTGACCGTCGTTCGGCTCGGCGCCGGCGTCCAGCAGCATGGTCGCCAGCTCGATCGAACGCGGATGTCGCGGCTGGCGGCCACGACCCTGCTCGCCCTCGCCGAACGCGCCGGTCAACACGGTGAACGGACTCGGCAGGCCCTTCCAGAGATAGCCGGCGTTCGGGTCGGCGCCGGCGTCGAGCAGCAGCCGTGCGGTCGCGAGCGCATCGCCTCCGACGCGCGCGTACGCCAGAGTGAACAGCGGTCCCCAGCGAAACGGCCCGCCCTGCTCGTCGGCCGGCGTCCTCGCGAGGTGCTCGCGCATCGCCACCGGATCGCCGGCGGCCGCCGCGGCCCAGATCGACCGCCGCGGGAGGTCCGGATGCTCGGCCAGCAGCTGGCGAGCCCGCGACCAGCGTTCCGGACCGTCCTCGTCCGTGTAGATCAGGCAGGCCAGCCGGCAGAAATCGTCCGCTACGTCGCCGGTCGCCGGCGAGGTCTGTGGATCGCGCGCGTACGTGCCGACAATGGCGAGGTGCCGGGTGAGCCGCGGCCAGCTGGCGAAGCCGTAGTGCCGGGCGATCGCCAGCTGAGCCGTGCTGAGCTGGAAGTTCTCGGGTGCGAGCCGGTGCTCGGCGATCGTCGCGAGCGCCTGTGGATCCCGTGCGCGTACGGCCCGTTGCAGCTCACGGGCGCGTTTGCGCAGGTGCTCCAGGTTGGGGTTGTCCGGCAGCGGAACGGTCGGCATCGCGACCTCCTTTCGGTGTGCCCGCGGTCCGCGTCGCCAGGCTGAAAGGAGGCGTGGTGCGCCGTGCACGATCAGTCCACAGGTGGGCTCAGCCCTTCCCGCGGACCCGGTGGCACCCTGCGCGCCACCAGCAGCCTACCTCCGGAGCCGGCCAAATGCGCCAGGCAACTCCGCTGGCGACGACGACTGCCAGGCCACGAAGCCGTCCGGACGTACGAGCGCGGCCGGCGACCAGCCGAGGTCGAACGCGCGGATGCCGAGCCGGTCGGCGACCGGCAGCCAGGACGCGTCGCCGTACAACGTCCAACCAGTGGTGTCCACTGTGGACAGTGACGGCGACAGCCAGCGGTGCGGCACCCGATAACCGGTGCGTACGTCGTCGGCGAGCACGTCGACCTCCGGCACGTCACCGAGGATGGCCGGCGACCGATAGCCGTAGAACATCATCGCGTGCAGATAGTCGACGGCGACCTCTTCCCACATTTCCGCCGGATCGCCGGACAACGTCTGATAGCCACGATGCATCGCCCGGGACAGAGCCAAAGACTGCCGCGCCGCGGACTGGCGCTCCGGTTCGTACGTGTCCAGCAACGAAACTCCGGCCTCGCCGCGCAGCACCTCGGCGAGTTTCCACGCCAGGTTGTGGCCGTCCTGGATGCCGGTGTTCATGCCGAGACCGCCGGCGGAGCTTTGTACGTGTGCCGCGTCGCCGACCAGAAACGCGCGTCCGCGGCGGAAACTGGTCGCCATGCCGATCGCCGCCTGCCAGGCGTTGACGGCGTGCAGCTCGATCGGCACCGGGCGTCCGATCGCCGCGTGCAGCAGCTCGACCGTATGCTCCGGAGACAGTTTCTCCTCGTGGTCCATGATGTGCGACGACCACTGATCGCGGCCGTTCTTGGAAAACACCGTGGCGTAGACCTCGTCGTTGCGCACCACGCAGGCGCTGGTTTTCCATTCCCGCATGATCGGTCCGAGATCGGCGCGATAGAAAGCGGTGTTCAGATGGGCGATGACCTCGCGGTCCGGCATGTCGATGCCGAGCAGTCGGCGTACGTCACTGTTGGCGCCGTCGGCGCCAATCAGGTAATCGCACCGGACGTCGCTGCCGTCGTCGAGAGTCGCCACGATTTCGTTGTCGTACATGGCGAAATCGACCAACCGGGTGTGGAAGCGTACGTTTGTCAGCCGCGACAGGGCCATCCGCTGCACCTCGACCTGGGTGAGGCTGGTTCGCGAGTCGACCGGGCCGCAGGTGCGGATCCGCTGGTCGTACGCCTCCGGCAGCGCGGTTTCGTACAGCGTGACGCCGAAAGCGCTGGCGCGGAACACCGTGCGCATCGCCGAGCCGGCGATCCAGCCGGTTTCCGCGATCTCCTGGCCGAGACCCACCGATCGCAGGATCTCCAGCGTACGTACGCTCGCGCCGGCGCGGGGCGGCGCGGTGGTGGGGTCGCGTTTGTCGATGACCAACACGTCGACACCCCAGTGGGCAAGGAAAACGGCGGTCGCCAGCCCCACCGGGCCGGCGCCGACGACCAGAACCGAAGTCTTCATGCCTCCACCGTGCACGCTCAAGCCGACTTGAGCGCAAGATGGACGCATGCGCTATTCGATCAGTGAGGTCTCGCGGGCGTTTGGCATCGCGGTGTCGACACTGCGCTATTACGACGAGCTCGAGCTGCTCAAACCGGCCGAGCGGCGCGGAAACGTACGCTATTACGGCGAGGCGCAGCTGCGCCGGCTGGCGTGGATCCGGCGGCTGCACCACGACGGCACGGTCAGCCTGGCCGACACGGCCGCGCTGCTCGCGGCCGAGCCGCGGCAGGAGAGCCGGCAGGTGCTGGAGCGGTCCATCGGCGACATCAAGACGCGCATCGCCAGCCTGCGCCGCGCGCAGCGCCTGCTCGAGCACGTCATGTCGTGTCCGCGACCCGACCCCGTACGCCACTGCGAAAAACTCCACGCCGAGCTGGACAAGGTCGTCCGCCAGGCCCTCGGTCGCTGATCTGCCGCAACGCCCCGTTACTGGCGCAGGATGCCGGTAACGAGGCGTTGCGGCAAGAATCAGCGGAGGAGGGAGAGCGTGCGGGCTTGGTCGGCCGGCGAGCCGAAGGGGCTGACCAGGAGTTCGGTGGCGCCGGCATCGGCATAGCGGCGCAGCGCGGCGGCGACCGTCGACTCGTCGCCGGCGACCAGCAGGTCGGTCACGCTGGACAGCCCCTGGCGGTCGAGGTGCGCACGGTAGGCCGGTAGGTCGGACGACGCGGCCAGCGCACCGGCGACCGGAGCGATCGCGGCATCGGCGTCCGCGGTGACGCAGGCCAGCACGACCGCCACGACCCGCTTGCCCGAACCCAACGCCGGCCGTACGAGGTCGGCGATCCCGGCCGGGCCGGTCCACACCGCGACCGTGCCGTCGGCCAGCTCGCCGGCGATCCGCAGCATGGCCGGTCCCAACGCCGAGACCAGCACCGACGGCGGCTTGACCGGCACGTCCACGTTGCCGGCCGCGGTCAACGTCTCGCCGCGATAGTCGACGGTCTCGCCGTGGAGCAGCGGCACCAACGCGCTCAGATACTCGCGCATGTGCCGCGCCGGACGGGCGTACGACAGGCCAAACTGGCCCTCGATGACGGCCGGATGGCTCGGTCCGACACCGAGCGTGAGCCGGCCACCGAGCGCCGCCTGCGTGGTGAGCGCCTGGCCGGCGAGCGCCAGCGGATGGCGCGGATACGTCGCGACCACGGCCGTCCCCAGCTCGATCTCCGGCACGCTTTGGCCGGCCAGTGCGGCGACGGTCAGCGCGTCCCACGAGGTCAGCTGCGTGAAGAAGGCGCTGTCCAGGCCGGCCTCGGCGGCGGCGCGCACCTGACCTGTCATCGACTCCAGCGACGGCGCCGCCGTACTGACGAACAACCCGACTCGCATCCCGACTCCTAACGTGAATGGCAGATTCCGGTTTCGAGAGTAATATGAATCCTAGATTCCGGTTAGGGGAGGTGGCGATGCGGGCGGACGCGGTGCGTAACCGCGAGCGGATCGTCAGCGCGGCGCTGAAGCTGTCCGCGCGGCACGGCGACGGTGTGTCGATGGAGGACATCGCGCGGTCGGCCGGTCTCGGCGTCGGCACCCTCTACCGGCATTTTCCGGATCGCGCGGCGCTGCTGGAGGAGATCGCGATCACCGGCCTCACCCGCATGCTGGAGGTCGGCAGGGCCGCTGCCGCCGAGGACGTGAGCCGTTGGGAAGTGCTGCGCCGGCTGATGGCCGAGTGCATCGACGGACCGCTGGCGCTCGTACGCGCGCGGCCGGAGCGAGGTCAGAGTGCGGCCGTACGCGCGTTGGAGAAACAGATCAACGCGCTGCTGTCCGCTGTGATCAGCGACGCGCAGAAAGAGGGTTCGTTGCGCGACGACGTACCGGCGGCGCAGGTGCGCGAGCTGCTGAGTGTGGCGGTCTGCCGGCCGGGTGCGCGCGCCGACGACTATTTCATGCTGGTGCTCTTCGACGGCCTCAAGGCGCGATAACGTCCGTTCCAGCGTCCCAAAACCGCCTCGTGACCAAGCTGCGCGCCGGTGACGGGGTCGATCTGGAAAGCGCCGAACATCGTGGTCGTACGCAGTCGCGCCGCCACCTGCCACACGTCTTTGGTGCTGCCAGCGGTTTTCACGCAATGTACGGCCAATGCCGCGGCCGCCACGGCCTGGATCGCCGGATAGTCGAGTGCGGTGAACATCGTCTCGTCTGGTCCGATCTCTGGTTTTGGTGACGTGCCAGGCAGCCACTGACCGATGCCGAATACGCCGGTGGCGTTGACCTCCTTGGCAAAGTCGGCCACGCCGGCGGCGACCGCGCAGATCCGTCTCGCGTTTTTCGTCTGCCGTACGGCTTCCACGTCCTCCTCGAAGGACCCGGCGCACAGCAGATCGTGTCCGCTCGGGTCCTCGACGATCGGGATGCCACGCTGTTTCGCCGCCCGGACCGCGCCTTCGACCAGCTGCCGTGCGAAACTTCCCTTTCCTTGGCGGATCGCCAGCGGCGCGCGATCGGCTTTCCAGTCCAGGAACGGAAGCGCGTATCGGCTGGCCGGTGTCAACACCGAGATCAGGTGGCCGGCGAATCCGGTCTGTACGTCGTCGCCGGAGCCGCCGTGGTTCCACAGCAACCGTCCCGAATCGCGGGCGATCCGCCCGACTTTTCTGGTCAGGCCGGTGGAATACGGGCCGAGCAGGATGTCACATCCCGATGGCAGTCGGGCGGACGTGCTCGCGTCGTCCTCGATGAGGACCTCGACCGTGCCGTCCCAGTCCTGCCAGTCGCGCAACGCCTCGGCGACCTGGCGGCCGAAACGCGCGTACCGGCCGGACAGCGACAGGCACACGCCGATCCGCAGTCGCGCGGAGGTGGACGGCCGAGCTATCATGGTGCGCATTCTGGTGGCCTGATCCGAGGATGTCGAGACAGATGAAGGTGGCGGGACGGCGAGCTAGCCGCGCCGAGCGGGACTGACCTGCCGGCTCGGCGTGACGCTGTCCACTTTCTCACCTTCTCCGCAAAGGCCTCTGTCATGCGTTCGCTCGATATTCGGCGTCTTTTCGTCGACTTCTTCACCTCACACGACCACACGCGCGTGCCGTCGAGTCCGCTGGTGCCGGACGATCCGACGCTGTTGCTGACCAACGCCGGCATGAACCAGTTCAAGCCGTACTATCTCGGCGACCGGACACCGCCCTGGCGGCGCGCGACCAGCGTGCAGAAATGCACGCGTACGGTCGACGTGGAAAACGTCGGCCGCACCGCTCGGCACGTGACTTTCTTCGAAATGCTCGGCAACTTCTCCTTCGGCGACTACTACCAGGAGCGGGCGATCGAGTACGCCTGGCGGGTCGCGACCGAGGTCTACCAACTGCCGGAAAACCGGCTGTGGATCACCGTCTATCTCGATGACGACGAGGCGGTCCGGATCTGGCGTCGGCTCGGCGTCCCGGAAAACCGCATCCAGCGGCTCGGAAAAGCCGACAACTACTGGTCGATGGGAGTGCCGGGACCGGCCGGTCCGTCGTCCGAGATCAACTACGACCGCGGTCCGGCTTTTGGCGAGTCCGGCGGACCGGCGGTGAACGGCGAGCGATATCTGGAGCTGTGGAACCTGGTCTTCATGCAGGACCTGCGCGGCGACGGCGACGGGAAGGACGATTTTCCCGTGCTGGGGCCGTTGCCGCGCCGCAGCATCGACACCGGCCTCGGCCTGGACCGGTTGGCGATGGTCCTGCAGGACGTCGACGGCATCTGCCAGACCGACCTGGTCGCCCCGACGCTGGAGGTTGTCGGCGATGTGGTCGGCCGGCGGTTTCCCGGCCGCGATGGCAGCGACACTTCCGTGTCGTATCAGGTGATCGCGGACCACGCGCGGTGTGCGGCCTTTCTGATCGCCGATGGTGTGGTGCCCTCCAACGAGGGTCGCGGTTACGTGCTGCGGCGGCTGATGCGTCGTGCGGTGCGGCACGCGCGAAAGCTCGGCGTCGGCGAGCTGGTGTTGCCGGCGGCGATGTCCAGCGTTGTCGGCAATCTGGGGGAGACCTGGCCGGAGCTGACGCGGTCGGCGTCGTTGATCGAGGCGATCGCGACGCAGGAAGAGGAGTCGTTCGGCGCGACTTTGCGGCAGGGGACTCGACTTCTGGACGCGGCGATCGCGCGTACGACCTCGGCCGGCGGCACCAGGTTGTCAGGTGAGACGGCGTTCGAACTCCATGACACGTACGGATTTCCGGTCGACCTGACCGTCGACGCGGCGCGTGAGGCGGGGTTGACCGTCGACGGCGACCGCTATGCGGCGCTGCTCGACGACCAGCGCCGGCGGGCGAAGTCCAGTGGAAAAGGCAAAACTTCCGAGGCGCTGCGCCGGCAGGAGGTCTATCGGCGGCTCGCCGGGACCGTTGGCGAGCTGGATTTCGTCGGCTATTGCTCGACGTCCGCGGAAACCGAAGTCCTGGCGATCCTCCGGGACGGCGAGCCGGTGAGCTCGGCGTCGCAAGGCCAGGAGGTCGAGATCGTCCTGCGCCGCAGTCCGTTCTACGCGGAGTCCGGCGGTCAGGTCGGTGACACCGGCACCATCCGCGACTCGTCCGGCAACGCCGTGGACGTGCTCGACACGCGATATGGCGTGGACGGTTTTCGCGTACACACCGGCAGGATCGCCAGCGGTGAGGTCCACAGTGGACAGTCGGTGGAGGCGGTGATCGACATCTCGCGGCGGTCGGCGACGGCGCGTTCGCACTCGGCGACGCACGTGTTGCACGCGACTCTGCGGCGCGTGCTCGGCGATCACGCGCGGCAGCAGGGATCGCTGGTCGCGCCGGACCGGCTGCGCTTCGATTTCCCACATTTCACACCGGTCGAGCCGGAGGCGCTGGAGACGATCGGTCAGCTGGTCAACGACTATCTGCTCGACGATCCGGACGTACGCGTGTGGCACGCGACCCGTGCCGAAGCCGAGGCGGCCGGCGCGACCGCGTTCTTCGGGGAGAAATATGGCGATCGTGTACGGATCGTGGACATTGGCGACGCGTCGCGCGAGCTGTGCGGTGGCACGCATGTCGGTCACGGCGCGCAGGCCGGTCCCATCCGCATTCTCGGCGAGTCGTCGATCGGCTCTGGCGTACGCAGGATCGAGGCGCTGACCGGTCGTGACGCGCTGCGGTTTGGTGACACCGAACGGCGCGTGCTGCGCGAGGTCAGCGCGTTGCTGGGCACACGGCCGGAAAACGCGATGGCGACGCTGCGCAAACGGCTCGCGGCATTGGCGGAGGCCGAGGATTCGTTGCGCCGGCACCGACAACGCGAGCTTGACGCGCTGGCGCTGTCGTTGAGCCGGCAGGCCCGTACGGTCGGCTCCGGCTGGCTGGTCGTGGCGCGCGTGGATGAGCTGTCGGCCAGCGAGCTGCGGCCGGTCGCGACATCGGTTTTGGCATACGGTGGCGACAAACCGGCCGCTGTCGTGCTGGCGACCTCCAGTGGTGACAAGGCACAGCTGGTGGCGGCGATCAACGACACGCTTCTGCATCGCGGTCAGCCAGCGCGGACTTTGCTTGTCTCGGCGGCGAAACTCATCGGCGGTGGCGCCGGCGGTGGCAGCGGGCCACTCGCCAATGCCGGCGGCCGAGACGTAACGCGGCTCGACGAAGCGTTGCGTCACGCCGAATCCGTCGCCGTCGACCTGCTCGGCGCCTAAGGTCTGTTTCGAAGTCCCACGTGGATGAGAGTCGAGAACCAAACAGGCGGCCCGAGAAAGCTGTGACAGCGGCTCGGCTATCGCCGCGTCGGACTTCGGAACAGACCCTAGGTCCGCATGGCCACCATGCGTGCATCCGACTTGAGTTTAACCTCTGGGTTGGTGAGTGGTTCCGCGCCACTGGACGCCCGACGGCTGGCCGACCCTGCTTCGAGGGCTGCCCATCCGGGATATCGGGCCGGTCGCGCGGCGACCGGGTGATGTCTTTCCGGCCATCGGCTGCGCGGAAGGTGTCATGGCGTCCCGGTAAGTGGCGAAAGGGTCCACTCAATGGGATCCGCAGCTCCATGTAACGCTAAATGTCTGTCTTGTGAGGTTTGCCGGAGGCGTGAACGTTGAGTTACTGGCGCTAGATGCACGAAACACGGCTTTCACGCCTGCGTGACCGTCAGCCCTTGTGGTGGGTGTGACTGCTGACGCCAGTAATGCTGTTGTGGCTGCTCGCCGGGCCGGCTCAATGGCGGCGCGTCGTTGCACGCATGGTGGCCATGCGGATTCACCAGCGGAGCGCCGCCGTGCGGACGGGTGCGTCCCACAGCGAAAGCAGCTCGTCGTCGACGCGCAGCAGGGTCAGCGAGCAGCCGGCCATCTCCAGCGAGGTGATGTACGGCCCGACCAGCGACCGCGCCACGGTGAGGCCCCGGCCGGCCAGCTGCTTCGAGATCTCGCCGTACATCAGGTAAAGCTCGATCAACGGCGTGCCGCCCATGCCGTTGAGAAAGGCGATCACGGTGTCGCCGCGCTCGTACGGCAAATCCGCCACCACCGGCTCCACCAGCATGCCGGCGATCTCGGCGGCGGTGGCCAGCGGGACGCGGCGGCGGCCCGGCTCGCCGTGGATGCCGATGCCGACCTCCATCTCGTCGTCGGCCAGCTCGAACGTCGGCCGGCCGGCGGCCGGGACCGTGCAGGAGGTCAGCGCGACGCCGAGGCTGCGGCCGTTTTCGTTGACCCGCCTGGCGATCGCGGCGACGTCGGCCAGCGACCGGCCCTCCTCGGCGGCGGCGCCGGCGATCTTTTCCACCAGTACGGTCACTCCGACGCCACGCCGGCCGGCGGTATAGAGGCTGTCCTCCACCGCCACGTCGTCGTTGGTGACGACCGACTCGACCGGAATGTCGTCGGCCAGCTCGGCGGCCATCTCGAAGTTCATGATGTCACCGGTGTAGTTCTTCACGATGTGCAGCACTCCGGCGCCACCGTTGACGAGTTGCGTCGCGGCAACCATCTGGTCGGGGACCGGTGAGGTGAAGATTTCGCCGGCGCAGGCCGCGTCGAGCATGCCGGCGCCGACGAAGCCGGCGTGCAGTGGCTCGTGTCCGGAGCCGCCGCCGGAGACCAGGCCGACCTTGCCGAGCCGCGGCGCGTCGGCGCGATAGACGACGCGGTTGTCGTGGTCGACGCGTACGTCCGGATGCGCGGCTTGGAAGCCGGCCAGGGCTTCCGCGACGACGTTGGCGGGATCGTTGATGAGTTTCTTCATCCGGCTCGCACCTCCGCAGCCTTCATATCACAGCGGCAGCAAGCTCCCATTGAGAGTAACTCTCAATAAGAGATACTGTGGTCGCGTGACGGAGCGCGAGTCGGTGCTGATCGCCGACGAGTTGATGGCCAACAACGCGGCGATGCGCCGCCTGTTGCGGCGCCGGGTGCGGCCACACATGGCCGCCTGGCCGGACCTGCGCGGCGCGCAGATCGAGTTGTTGCGCGTTGTCGGCCTGCGTCCCGGCATTGGGGTCGCCGCGGCCGCGCGCGAGCTGCAGATGGCCGGAAACTCGGTGAGTACGCTGGTCAACCAGCTTTCCGATGTCGGCATGCTGGTGCGCGAGACCGATCCGGCCGACCGCCGCGCGATCCGGCTGCGGCTGACCGACGCGGCGCGCAAACGACTGGCCGAGTGGCGGCGGATCCGGGTGGACCTGGTGGCCGCCGGGATCGATGCCCTGCCGGCCGCCGACCGCAGGGCGATCCAGCGCGCTTTGCCCGCTCTGCACGCACTTCTGGACCGACTGACCGAAGAAGGCGGTGAGTAGATGGCCCCACCCGCGGTGGAATGTGCCGGCCTTGCCTACAGTTTCGGCGCCACGAAAGCGGTCGACGGCGTCGACCTGAGCATCCCGGTCGGCAGCGTTTTCGGCCTGCTCGGGCCAAACGGCGCCGGCAAGACCACGACGATCCGGATGATCACGACACTGCTGCCGGTGCGGTCCGGCGACATCCGCGTCTTCGGCGTCGATGTGGCGCGGCAGAAAATGGCCGTACGCCGGCTCATCGGCTATGTGCCACAGCAACTGTCCGCGGACGGCGCGTTGAGCGGATGGGAGAACGTGTCGTTGTTCGCGCGACTTTTCGACGTGCCGCGCGGGAAACGGCGTGCGGTGGTTGGCTCGGCACTGGAGTCGGTCGGCCTCACCGATGCCGCCGGTCGCACGGCTTCGACGTATTCCGGTGGCATGATCCGCCGGCTGGAGCTGGCACAGGCCCTTGTCAGCGCACCGAAACTGCTGATCCTGGACGAGCCGACGATCGGTCTGGACCCGGTCGGTCGCGCGAGTGTGTGGCAGCGGCTGGCCAGCGTACAAGCCGAAACCGGCATGACGATCCTGGTGACCACGCACTACATGGACGAGGCCGACCAGAACTGCGACGAGATCGCGCTGATGAACCACGGCCGGATCGGTGCGCGCGGGACGCCGGACGAGCTGAAGGCGATGGTCGGGCCGGACGCCACGCTCGACGACGTTTTCCGTGCCACCACGGGCGATGACCTGTCCGCGGCGACCGGAGAGGGGATGCGAGATGTCCGTTCGGCCCGCCGTACGGCCCGCCGGCTTGGTTGAGCCACCGCGGCGCGGTCTGCTGTCGCTGATCCTCTCCCGCGCATACACGATGTGCCTGGTGGAGCTGCAAAAACTGCGGCACGACCGCACCGAGCTGGTGACCAGAGCGATCCAGCCGGCGCTGTGGCTGCTGGTTTTCGGCGAGACTTTCAACCGGTTGCGGATCATCCCTACCGGCAGCGTGCCCTACCTGGATTTCCTGGCTCCAGGCATCATCGCGCAGTCGGCACTGTTCATCGCGATCTTCTATGGC
Source organism: Fodinicola acaciae (assembly GCF_010993745.1). Lineage (NCBI taxonomy): Bacteria > Bacillati > Actinomycetota > Actinomycetes > Mycobacteriales > Fodinicola > Fodinicola acaciae. The sequence continues at coordinate 693,421 of NZ_WOTN01000003.1, read as the reverse complement.
ATCCAGATCATCTGGGAACGCGACGCCGGTGTGCTGTCCAAGCTGCTGGTCACGCCGACGCCGAGATTCGCGATCATCACGGGAAAAGCCTTCGCCGCGGGCGTACGTGCATTGGTGCAGGCGGCCGTCGTGCTGGTGCTGGCGCTCGTACTCGGTGTGGGCATGACCGCGAATCCGTTGAAACTGCTCGGAACCGTGGTGGCCGTGCTGCTCGGCTCGGCGTTTTTCTGTTGCCTGTCCATCGCGATCGCCGGACTCGTGCTGTCCCGCGACCGGTTGATGGGGATCGGCCAGGCGATCACCATGCCGCTGTTTTTCGCGTCCAACGCACTTTATCCTGCCGACCTGATGCCGGGCTGGTTGCAGGTCGTCAACCGGATCAATCCGCTCGGCTATGAGGTGGACGCGCTGCGCGGACTACTCATCGGCACGTCCACCAATCTTCTGTTGGACTTCGGTGTGCTTGTCGTTGCCGCGGCGTCGATGATCACGGTCGCGTCCGCACTGCTGCCCCGGCTCGTACGCTAACCTCAGATCACCGGGCCGACTGAGCAGATGACCGGTTTGGCGTGGGCCGGATCCAGGCCGTTGGCGACCATTTGCGCGACACCGGTGTCGAAAGCCAGGCCGACATGGCCGACCGGGTCGAGCGGACAGGTGTCCTGGACGTACGCGTTGCGGACGCCGGACTCGTTGACGAAGGCGGTGCCGGTCGGCGTCACGATCGCGTCGGCGCGGCTGGCCAGGATCGTGTAACCCACGCCTGGCTGGGAAATCTGGCCGGCGGTCAGCTGTTTCACCGCGGCACCACCGACGATCAGCTGGTCGCAGGCGGCGCAGCCGAACGTGTTGAGCACCTGGCCGACCAGGTCGCGCGCGCCGAGCAGATAGGCGACATTCACCAGACCGGCGAACGTCGTGCCGTGCGTCGGCGGCGCGATCGCCACGACCCGGTGCACTTTCCCCGCGTAGCCGAGGATCTTGGGAATATAGAGCGACTGGAATGCGCCTTCGGAATGGCCGACGAAATCGACCTTGGCCGCGCCGGTGGCCTGCCGTACGCGCTCGGAGAATGCGACGATCTGCTTGGCCGAGTCGGCGATCGCGATCGTGCCGCCGACCGGAATGGACGGCGATGCCTGGCCGTAGGTGAAAGTAAAGGCGCAATAGCCGGCGGACGCCAGATATGGCCCGAGGAGCGCGAAGTTGCCCGGCCCGTTGCCGCCGAGGCCGTGGATCAGCACGACCGGCGACGGATGGCTCGCCGACGGCCGGCATGACCAGTCGTCGAAACCGGAGGTCGGTGCCGCTGCGGCCGGCGCGGCAGCGGCCAGCAGTCCGCCGGTCACAACGGCGACAAACGCCGCCTTCAGCCAGGACGTACGCATAGAACCCCCAAAAGGTCACCAGTGACCGCGACAGTAAACCACGGTGAGTGCACGACTACCGCGAGTCGCCGGAACCTGGATCGAACAAGCCGGCCGGAAAACTCGGATGCGGACGTACGCCGCGACGGTCGACAATCTGACGTATGCCTGAGTTGGTCACGCCGACCGTCCGCGTACACCAGTCGTTTCTGGCGGCGATGGAGGAGTTTCGAGCGGAGGGACGCGCCGGTGACCACAGCATGATCGGCCGCGAGCTGCTCGAGTTCGGTCCAACGTGGACAGAGCCGGCCGGTTTCGCGCGCTATGTCGCCGCTGTGGTCGCCGACGCGCAGACCCCGATGTTTCCTGGTTTCGTGCCGCAGACGACATTGTGGTATGTGGACGGGGACGACTATCTCGGCCGCGTCGGCATCCGGCACCACCTCACTCCGCATCTGCTGGAGGAAGGTGGACACATCGGTTACGACGTACGGAAATCCGCGCGCCGGCGCGGCTATGCCACGGAAATCCTCCGGCAGGCGCTGAGCGTAGCCGCCACCCTCGGCATCGAGTCGGCGCTGGTGACCTGTGACGTCGACAATGTCGCCTCGCGCAAGGTGATCGAGCGCAACGGCGGTGTGCTGGAGGACGAGCGGCGCGGAAAGCTGCGCTTCTGGGTCCCGACTGCGAAACCGGCCGCCGGCTCATAATCTGGAGTCCGTGAGAATTCGATCGCGGATCGGCAGAGCCGACAGCGTGTTGATGCGCGCCAGCGGACGGCTGCGTGACGACCGGCTCGACCGCGCGATGCTGGAGCTGTCCGGCGCCGCCAACCACAGCCTGCTGTGGCTCGCGACGGCCGGGGTTTTGGCTCTGCGCAAGGGACAGAGCCGGCGCGCGGCGGTGCGGGGCGTGGCCGCGCTGGCCGGCGCGAGCTTCACCGCGAGCCTGGTGGCCAAGCGGCTGCTGCCGCGGCGCCGGCCGGCCGCCGACCTGTTGCCGCCCGGCCGCCGGCTGGAAGGACGGCCGACCTCGTCGTCGTTTCCGTCCGGTCACGCCGCTTCGGCGGCCGCCTTCGCGACCGCGGTCACCATCGAGTCACCGGCCGCCGGCGCCATCGTCATCCCGTTGGCCGCCGCGGTGGCGTATTCGCGGATTCATGTCGGGGTGCACTGGCCGTCGGACGTTGCTTTCGGTGCCGCGACCGGCGCGGCGGTCGGACTCGCGACGCTGCACTGGTGGCCAAAACTGCCGATCCGCGCCGACCTGCCGGCGCCGCGCGTCGAGGTGCCGCGGCTGGAGGCCGGAGACGGCCTGGTTTTCCTGGTGAATCCGCGATCCGGCAGCCATCCGGTCGCCGAGCTGGTGACCGCACTGTGGCCGAAGGCGCGGATCGTCACCTCGGACGGGGACATCGTCCGGCAGCTGGAATCCGAGATATCCGGCGACACACTGGCGATCGGCGTCGCCGGCGGCGACGGCTCGGTGGCGGCAGCGGCCACCGTGGCGGCGCGCCACGACCTGCCACTCGCCGTCGTGCCGGCCGGCACGCTCAACCATTTCGCCCGGGATCTCGGCATTTTCGAGGCGCGTACGGTCGCCATGGCCACCGAGTCCGGCAGAGCGCGCCGGATCGGCCTCGGGTCGGTCACAGTCGACGGCGGCGCCGAGCGTTGGTTCGTGAACACGGCGAGTCTCGGCGGCTATCCGCCAATGGTGCGGTTACGCGAAAAACTCGAGCCAAGCTGGGGCCGGTGGCTGGCCGGCGCGATCGCCACGGTCCGCACGCTGCGCCGCGCGCGGCCGCTGGATGTCAGCCTGGACGGGGAAAAACGGCGAATCTGGATGATCTACATCGGCAATGACGACTACCGGCCCAAAGGCATGGCGCCGGTGGTGCGCGCCAGCCTCGGCACCGGTGTGCTCGACGTTCGTTACGTACGCGCGGACGTTCGGTTTTCGCGTGCGCGGTTTTTCCTGTCGCTGTTGACCGGCACACTGGACCGGAGCCGCTCGTACCAGCAGTGTGACGTCACCGATCTGGTGGTGCACAGCGAGCGTCCACTGACGGTGGCGACCGACGGCGAGATCGGACCGGTCGGAAAACGTTTCGAGTTCCGCGCACGGCCAGCCGCGCTGGACGTATATGGCGCCTGACGACATAAGCTGAGCACATGACCCTGACCAGCTATCTTTCCTATCTGGCCTTCGCGATCGTGGTCATCGTCGCGCCGGGTCCGGATTTTGCGTTGACGGTGGCCAACACGCTGCGCGGTGGACGCACCGGCGGCATGCTGACCTCGCTGGGGATCGCCACCAGCAACGTCGTGCAGGGCACGGCCGCCGCGCTCGGCCTCGGTGCGCTGATCGTGCATTCACAGCTGGCGTTCAACGTCATCCGCTGGGCCGGTGTCGCCTATCTCTGTTATCTCGGCGTGCAGACGATCCGCTCGGCGATCAAAGGCCAGTACGCGATCGACGACACCGCCGATGTCAACGGCGGCAGGAAAGCGCCGGCCTGGTTGCGCTTTCAGCAGGGTTTTCTGTCCAATATCACCAATCCGAAGGTGCTGACACTCTATCTGTCCGTGCTGCCGCAGTTTCTGGGCACCTCCGCCGCGCTCCCGGACGCGCTGTTGCTCGCGTATTCGCACGCGTTCTTCGGGTTCGCCTGGCTCGTTGTGCTGGTGACCTTCCTGCACCAGATCCGCGCGTTCCTGCGTCGCCGGCGGGTCCGCCGTACGCTGGACGCGGCGACCGGCGTGGCGATGCTCGGGTTCGGCGCGAAACTGGCGACCGAAGCGCACTGACGTGCTCGCCCCGCTCACCGTCGCCGACCTGCTCGACCTGCCGGTGGTACGCGCGGGCCGGCCGGAAGTGCTTGCCGGGCGGGAAAACCTGGCGCGGCCGGTGCGCTGGGTCCATGTGAGCGAGCTGGACGACATCGCCGGTCTGCTGTCCGGCGGCGAAGTGATCCTCTCCACCGGCATCGCTTTGCCTGACTCCGCGGCAAAACTCCGCGCATACGCGGACGCGCTCGCCGGCGCCGAGGCGGTGGCATTGGTGGTGGAGCTCGGCCGCCGGTTCACCGCGTTGCCGGCCGCGCTGGTACGCGCGTGCGAACGGCATGGCCTGCCGCTGGTCGCGTTACGGCGGCAGGTGGCTTTCGTCCGCATCACCGAGGCGGCGCACGCCCGGATCATCGAGGCGCAGACCGCGGCGTTGCGCTCATCCGAGCAGGCGCACCAGATTTTCACCGCGCTGGCCGTCGACGGCGCCGAGCCGGCCGACATCGTCCGCGAGGTGTGCCGCGCGACCGGATGTCCGGTGGTGTTCGAAAACCTGGCGCACCAGGTGCTCGCGTACGACGCGGCCGGCCTGCCGGTCGACGATCTGCTGGCCGATTGGGAGGGCCGCTCGCGGGCCGCCGCGGCCGACGCGCGTACGGCGGTGTGCGGACCGGAAGGCTGGTTGGTCACCGCGGTCGCGGCGCGCGGCGAGGTTTTCGGCCGGCTGGTGATGATCCCGCCCGGCGCGCCGGCCGCCGACCATCCGATGTTGTTGGAGCGCGCGGCCACCGCGCTCACGCTCAACCGGCTGATGGAACGCGACCGCGAGACGCTGGAACAGCAGGCACAGCGGTCGATCCTGACCGACATCATCCACGGCCGGTTCGTTTCCGAAGCCGACATGCACGCGCGCACCGCCGCACTTGGCGTACGCACCAAAGGTCAGTTCCTGGTCGCCGTCGTCGTCGACCTGCCGGCCGGAAAATCCGCCGGATTGCGCGATTACGACGGCGAGCTGGTCGCCGGTGCGTTGCGTGCCGCCAAAGTTTCCGGTGTCGTCGCGGCGATGTCGGAAGGCCGGGTCGGCATCCTGTTGCCGGTCGAGCGGGCCGCCGACCGTCCGGTGGTCCTGCGCCGGCTCTGCCAGCGACTGCAGGCAAACAGCCGGCACGAGCGCGGCGAAGGCGCGTGTGTCGGCGTCGGTACGACGGTGGCCGACCTGGCCGAGCTGCGCCGCTCCTTTGCCGAGGCGGGTCATGTCGCCGACGCGGCGCGCGGTGCGGGTGAGCACAAGCTTTTCTATGAACTGCCGGACATTCAACTGCCCGGCCTGCTCTACGTGCTGCGCGACGACCCGCGGCTGCAGGCGTTCGTGGAGCGTACGCTCGCGCCGCTGTTGGAAAACGACCGCCGCACCGGCCGTGACCTGCTCGCCGTGCTGCGCGCTTTTCTCCAGCACCCGGACAACAAGTCGCGCGCCGCCACCGAAGCGCACGTGTCACGGCCGGCGTTCTACGCGCGGCTCACCGAGATCGAGCGTTTGCTTGACGTCGACCTCGGTTCGGCCGACACGCGCACGTCCCTCCACGCTGCGGTAATGGCGCTGGACTCGTTGCGCCGACGCCCAAATTCAAGAAACACGTTCTAACTTTTGTTGCTGCGAACGTTTGTATTGATGCGCCTGGCGCATAGTCTGCTATGCTCCTGGAATCCCGCGTGCGCGGCGTGTCGTTTCCGCCGACCAATTAGGTTTTTTCGAAATGTAGCGGGTATCTGATAAGAATTCTTACCGAAAGCTATTGCGCGGTAGCGCGTGGTGCCTTACGGTCAACGACGAGCCGCCGATGCCGGAGCTTCGGTGGTCCCGCCGGACCCGAGGGGGTCCGCCATGCTCGTGCTCCCGCGCACGGGAATGGCCGTAGGTCTGGGGGACACCACACCGGCACGGCGGCTCTTTGCTGGCAACGAAAAACCGGCCGCACTGTCCACTCTGGACGGCGGCCGGCTGTCCACTGTATACACCAACTGCTTGAACGCTTGATAATGTTGCCGGTCATGACAGTCGAGGAGGCCGGCGAGATCGTGGTGGTCGGCGCTGGCCTGGCCGGCGTACGGACCGTCGAGCAGTTGTGCCGCGGCGGACACCGCGGACCAATCACCATGCTTGGCGCCGAGCCGCATCCACCGTACGACCGGCCGCCGCTGTCCAAGGAAATCCTCCGCGGCGACCGCCAGCCGGCCGACGTCGTGCTGCGAGACGCCGCGTTTTTCGCGGACAACCACGTCGACCTGCGCACCGGCGTACGCGCGACCGGCCTGGACGTCGAGAAACGCCTGGTGCTGGTGGAAAACGGGCCGGCCGTGCATTACGACTCACTGGTCATCGCCACCGGCCTGCAGCCGCGCCAGCTGCCCGGCGCCGGCGACCTCGCCGGCCTGCACGTCCTGCGTACGCTCGACCACTGCCTGCGGATCCGCGAGTCCGTCGGCGCGGGGCCGGCGGTGGTGGTCGGCGCCGGTTTCATCGGCTGCGAGGTGGCCGCGAGCCTGCGCGGAAAGGGCGTCGAGGTCACAGTGGTCGACCCGCTGCCGGCGCCGCTGGCAGGCGCGCTCGGCGAGACGATCGGCCGGCTGGTCGCGCGCCTGCACACCGAAGCCGGCGTCGACCTGCGCTGCGGCGTCGGTGTCGACGCGATCCTCGACGACGGCGCCGGTCGGGTACGCGGCGTGCGGCTCAGCGATGGCGCCGAGCTGGCCGCACCGGTCGTGGTCAGCGGCATCGGCTCGCGGCCGGAGGTGGAGTGGCTCGCCGGCACGCCGGTCGAGGTCGGCAACGGTGTGCTGTGCGACGCGTACGGCCGCACCAGCATTCCCGGCGTGTGGGCCGTCGGCGACGTGGCCGCCTGGTATCGGCCGGCGCTGGACAAGCACGTACGCGTCGAGCACTGGACGAGCGCCGGCGAGCAGGCTTTGGTGGTGGCCAACGACATGCTTGGCACCGGCCGGCCGGACCAGCCGCCGGTCGTACCGTATTTCTGGAGCGACCAGTTTGGCCTGAAAATCCAGGCGTTGGGGGACATCGACCCGGCCGACGAGGTGCGGATCCTGGACGACGACGGCCGCCGTTTCCTGGCCGCGTACGTGCATGACGGCCACGTCGCCGGCGCGGTCGGCTGCGGGCGCGCCGGCCGGGTCATGAAACTCCGCCCGCTCATCGCCGCCCGGGCACCAGTCTCCGAGCTGGCCTAGTTTTTGAGTGCCGCGCGGGAAATCCGGTCGGCGTGCCGGATCGGATCTGGCAGCCGATATGCCGTGCACGCTCGCAACACGATCTCGCAACATTGGTCCATGCCGACAAGATGTCCGGGCGAGACGTAGACTGGCTTGACGTTTTGCTGCGTACGCAACACAAAGCCGATGTCCTCGCCGGCATCGACCAACGGCTGGCGGTCGCCGCGGCGCGGACCGGGATCGTCGTACGCGCCGACGAAATGCGTCTTGGCGCAGCCGATCGCCGGCAGGCCGGTGTGGATGCCCAGCTGGCACGCCGATCCGCAGCGCCGCGGATGCGCCAGGCCCTGTCCGTCGACCAGCAGCACGTCCGGCCGACGGTCCAGTTTTTCCAGTGCCTGCAACAGGACCGGCATCTCGCGGAAGGCCAGATAGCCCGGCTCGTACGGAAAGTTTGCCGCACCGTCCACGATGGACTGGGCCAGGATGTCGCCGCTGGCCAACTCGACCAGCACCGCCGCCGCGACCAGCCGGTCGGAGCCGACCGCGTACGACACGTCGAGGCCGGCGGCCGTTTCCGGTGCCGGGCAGTCGATCAGCCGTACCTGCGCGGCCAACCGCCGCTGCATCTCGTCGGCCTCGCCCACCGTACGCGGCCACTCCACGTTTCCCCCCTCACCGCCGAGGACGCCAACGCCGCCCGCACAACTGGACCATATGGATGGGGTCTGGGGGCTCCGCCTCCAGGGCAATTACGATGTTCCGCTACCTGCGAAGGTGTGCCTGCCGCGGACGCCAACGCCGCCCGCACAACTGGACCACATGGATGGGGTCTGGGGGCTCTGCCCGCAGGACAACAACGATGTTCCGCTACCTGCGAAGGTGTGCCTGCCGCGGACGCCAACGCCGCCCGCACAACTGGACCACATGGATGGGGGTCCGGGGGCTCGCCCCCGGGGCGGGGTCTGGGGGCTCCGCCCCCAGGGCAATTACGATGTTCCGCGCCCCCCGAAGGCGTGCCCGCCGAGCACGCCAAGCCAAGGAACGAGTGGGGCCGGTGAGAGTCGAACTCACACTGTCACGGACCTAAACCGTGTGCCTCTGCCATTGGGCTACGACCCCGGCGCGAGGCTTATTCTGCCGTACGGCCTGAGTCGGGTCCGGTGGCGGCTGGCTCGTTGTCGTCGATGGGCTCTGGCTGTTCGACTGGTTGGCGGCGGCGGGTGGCCAGGAAGACGGCGCCGAGCGCCAGCACCAGAATCGCCACGCCGATGCCGATCACCCATGGTGTGGCGTCGCCGCCGCTGGCGGCCGCTGCCGGTGGCGCGGTTGTCTGGGTCACGCCTGGCGCGTTGGGGTCGAGGCTGCCGGGGGTCGTGCTCGTCACGGTGAACGTGATGTCGCCGGACACGGGATGGCCGTCGGCTGACACGATCCGGTAGGACGCGGTGTAGGCGCCTTTCGCGCTCAGCGGCTTGACGTTGACCGACACCGAGGTGTCGACCACTCGCGGTGCGCCGTCCTGGTATTGCTTGCCGTCCGGACCGGTCACCACGACGGCCGCGAACTTGTTGAGCACCACGTCGTTGAAGACGAAGGTGACCATCCGCGGTGCCGGTACGGACGCGCCGCTGGCCGGCGTCGAGGAGACGAGTACGTCGTGCGCGTACGCAGGTGCTGTGACGGCGAGGCCGGCGATGGCGGCCAGCAGGACCAGAAAGCGCAGTGCGAGTCTCACGACGACTTGGCTCCAGAGGGTCGGCGCAGCACGGCCCACCCGGCGACGCCGATGCCGAGGAGGCCGAAGACGAGGCCGGCGACTCCAAGGCCACGCGCGAGGCCGTCCGAGCTGGCGGTGGCGGTGGGGGTTGGCTCCGATGCTGCCATATCGTGGTCGGCCGTCTTGGCGGTGAGCGCGAAGGCCGGGGCGGGATTCTCCGGCTCCTGGCCGTTTGCCGGGGTCGGTTGGTTCCAGTTCACTACCTTGTTGTCCGAGTAATACTGCGCGGTTGGGAAGACGAGCTGCTTCGCGCCCTCCGGCAGCGGCCCCACCGACACGTCGAACTCGTCGAACTCGCCCGGCTTGATCCCCTGGCCGGCGGCGGCGGTGAAGGTGATCGAGTTGACCGCCTTGGTGATGGTCGCGTCGCCGACGTTGACCGCCTTCGGCAGGTTGACGGTCGTCGTCGTGGCGGTCCAGCCGGCGTGCGGTTTCGTACGCACCGACCGCAGCGGGTGGTCGGTCGGCACGGTGATCACGATCTTGGTCGTGTCGGCGCCGTCCTCCTCGTTGGGGACGCGGAAGGTCAGCTTGGCGTAGCTGCCGGCCGCGGTGGCGTCCGGATAGACGTGTACGTGCGCGGCAGCCGGCGCGGCGATGGCCAGCGAGGCGGCGACGCCGATGCCGGCTGCGAGCGCGAGCGCGCCGGTCCGGCGGACGGTGCGGTGGGGGAACGTCACTGGTCCCAACTCCTCTTAGGGTCCGACTCTCTGCTGTGCAGGTCGTCCTGTCGCACCGAGGAGTTCCCGTGACGTGCGCTATATGTCTAGGTCGCGGCGGAGCTTGGCGACGTGGCCGGTGGCCTTGACGTTGTACATGGCCTTCTCGATCTTGCCGTCCGCGTCGATCACGAACGTGGAGCGGATCGGACCGGTCACCGTCTTGCCGTAGAGCTTGCGTTCGCCGAACGCGCCGTAGGCCTTCAGCACGTCGGTGTCCACATTGGACAGCAGCGGGAAGGTGAGGTGCTCCTTCTCGCGAAACTTGACCAGCTTGGCGACCGGGTCGCGGGACAGCCCGACGACCTGGTAGCCGGCCGTCTGCAGCGCGTCGAGGCTGTCCCGGAAGTCGCAGGCCTGCGTGGTGCAGCCCGGTGTCAGGGCGGTGGGGTAGACGTACAGGATGGTGCGCTTGCCGCGCAGGTCGGCGAGCCGCAGCCGGTCGCCGGAGTCGGTCTCGAGATCGAAGTCGGGCGCCGCGTCACCCGGCGCCAGCCTGGCCGTATCCGTCATGGCGCAACAGTACGACCAGGCTGGCGACAATCGGCCGCCGGACCCTACTTCTTGGTGCCGAGCGCCTTGTTGATCGCGTCGGTGACGGTCTGCGTGTTCGGCACGGTGTCCTTGGCGCCGACCAGCGTGCCGTTGACCTTGACGGTCGGCGTACCGCTGACCCCGCCCTTGGACGCGGCGTCGGTCAGGTTGGCCGTCCAGGTGCTGTATTTGCCGTCGTTGACACACTTCTCGAAGGTCGCCGTGTCCTTGACGCCGGCCTGTTGGCCGAACTGGATCAGCTGCTGGTTGGTCAGGCCGGGCGTGTTCTCCTGCGGCTGGTTCTGGTAGAGGATCGAGCGGAACTTGTCGAAGACGCCGGCGTCGGCGGCACACGCGGCGGCGCCGGAGGCCCTGGTCGAGTACATGGTGCCCTGCGACGAGCGGTCAAGGTAGGCGACGGGGTGGTAGTAGATCCGGATCTGGCCCTGTTGCACCATCTTGTCCAGCGTCGGACCGGTGGTTTGTTCGAACTGGTTGCAGATCGGGCACATGAAGTCGATGTAGAGCTCGACGGTCACCTTGGCGGTCGGTGGGCCGACGTAGATGCCGCTGGTGGTGCCACCCTTGGGCGCGGCCAGCGGCGGCGCCGGCTTGTGCGTCTGGTTCCACACCGTCACGCCGACCACGCCGACCACGGCCAGCACGGCGACCACGACGACGGCGACGATCGAGAAGGTGATGATCCGTTGCTTACGGCGCTGCGCGGCGAGCCGTTGCGCGGCGACCTGCCGGGCCCGGCTCTGCGCGGCCTTCCCCTTGCCCTTGGTGGTCACGGTCGAGCGGGGGCTGTTCTTGCTCACACGTTCTCCTCGTCGTCGTCGCCGTCCTCCAGATCGGCGGCGGTCACACTGAACCGGCGGAGCAGGGCGTCCACCGAAAACTTCGACAGCGGCCAGATCACCAGCAGCACGGCGATCAGCAGGAAGCCACTGTCTCGCACGATCTCCTGCAGGTAGGCCGGGTCGGCGCCGGCGGCCAGCTGGCCACCCTTGGAGAAGCAGCCGCAGTCGATCCGCAGGCCGCGTGCCCAGGCCGAGGCGATGCCGCCGATGAAGATCAGGAACACCAGGCCGGAGAACGCGGAGACCCATCTGGTCGCGACTCCGACGATCAACAGCAACCCCAGCAGCAGCTCGAGGAACGGCTGGCCGATGCCGATGACCTGGTTGACGACGTCCGGCACGCCGAGCTCGTAGACCCGTACGCTGCGGACGTTGCCGTCGACGTCGGTGATCTTCGGCAGGGCGGCGGCCAGCCAGATGATCCCGAGCGCCAGCCGCAGCACCAGCGACACCCACGGCTGGGCGGTGGACAACCACGGCGGCAGCGCGCGCGAGTTGGGCCGCTCAGCCGGCTGCTGCACGCTCACGTCCGTCATATGCGCGGTCCTATCGTCATCACTTCGGGTTAGACGCACCGAAGCCGGGATTGGTTCACATCTCGCCGCCCGTGTGGCCGAGCCTACGCGGTGCCGCCGTCAGTTATCTCGCGGATGCGGCTCTACGACCACTTTGAGATGCTTCTGTGGCTCGGCGACCAGAGCCTCGAACCCGTCGCGTACGACGTCCGGCAGCGCCACGCGGTCGGTGATCAGCGGGCGTACGTCGACCTTCGCGGTCTCCAGCAGCCGTACGGCGTCCGGATAGTCGGCGGTGTAGGTGTGCGACATCGACGCGATCAGTTCCTTCTCGCTGGCCAGGAAGTCGAGCGCGTCGAAGGTGAGGTCGCCGGGATAGATCGCCACCAGCACGGTCCGGCCGGCCCGCCTGGTCAGCTCGATGGCCTGCGGCGTCGCCTGGCGTACGCCGGCGCAGTCGAGCACGACGTCCAGGCCGTGGCCGCCGGTGCTCGCGGTCGCCGCCGCCTGCGCCTCCTCCGGAGTGACCGCGACATCGGCGCCGAAAGAGCTGGCCAGTGCGCGGCGTACGGGGTTGGGCTCGACCAGCATCACCGTGTCGGCGCCGGCGATCCGGGCCACCTGCGCGGTGAGCAGGCCGACCGTGCCACCGCCGACGACTGCGACGCGGTCGCCGACGCCGACGCGGCCGCGGCGGATCGCGCGTACGGCCACCGACAACGGCTCGGCGAGGGCGGCCTGCCCCGGCGGCAGGTCGGCGGAGTAGGGGATGCAGCAGTATTCCGGTGTCGCCACGTAATGCGCGAGGCCGCCGTCCGTACGCTGGCCGAGCTGGCCAGAGCGCGGGCAGACGTTGGTCTGGCCGCGGCGACACCAGTCGCACTCGCCGCAGAACAGGTTGCCTTCGATCGCCACCCGCGTGCCCGGGGTGAGCGTCACGCCGTCGCCGACCACCTCGGTGACCGTGCCGACCAGCTCGTGGCCGAGGGTCAGCGGCGCGGTCGCGCCGGTCAGCGCAAACGGCTCGTCGACCGGGGTGAGCAGCGGACCGTGCAGATATTCCTCGATGTCGGTGCCGCACAATCCGCAGGCGTCGACCTTGGCGACCAGCCAGCCCGGCCGCGGATCTGTGGGGACCGGCACGTCGACGACGCGGACGTCACGTCGGCCGTACCACCTTGCTGCCTGCATGCTGTCGGCCGGCAGTTGACTCACGCGCGCCTCCGCTGGCTGGCCACCACGGACCAGACCGCCTCGATCAGGACGGGGATGGCCACCGCCAGCCCGATGAGCGTCGCGCTGGCACTGACCAGGACCGAGTTGTCGTTCGTCCGCATGTTGCCGGTGACCTGTTCGCTGGCCGCGCCGATGCTGAACGGAAACGGTCCCAGGTTGAAGAATACGATTGAGGCGATCATCCCCATCAGCGCGCCCACGATCGCGCCCGCGACCCACCAGAGATAGCGGTGCGGCATCGGACGCACGGCGATGTGGTCGTTGCGCGCGGTCATCCGCCCCGTGTACGCGGCGAGCAGGAAGGCCAGCGCCGCGGCGGCCTGCACGTACAGCCACGGACGCACCGAGTCGACGGTGTCCTTGATGCCGTTGCCGGCGATCAGGTAGGACAGGCCGACCACGAACGGACCGGCCACGCCGGCCAGCGCCGCCTCACCCCACGGCTGGTCGCGGTGGCGGCCGAGCCAGGCGACGATCGTCGCCGGCAGCGCCGCCGCGATCGCGGCCTCGATGAACAGTGGACTGAAATAGCTCGGCGCCATCTCCGCGTCGCCGAGCGCGCCGAACTGCAGCAGGCCGAGCCGTACGTTGCCGTTCTTGGCGAACAGCGACACGATCGCGAACGCCAACACCACCACCGCCGTGCCGCCAAGGCTCGCGCCGACCAGCCGCAGATACGGTCGTACGGCCACCACCAGCACACCACCGAGCGCCGCGAACATCACCGTGAGCAGCCGCTGCGCGGTCGCACCAGCCGTCGTCGGCATGTTGGCCGTCGCCGCCGCCTGGTTGGCCGCGTGGATCGCCAACCAGATGCCGGCCGGCACCGCGCCGAGCGCCACACCGGCGCAGCTGTACCAGATCGGCCCCGGCGCGCCGATCCGGAAAACCCGCCGTACCAGCCGGTTCGCCGCCAGCCCACCGACACCGCCGGACATCAGCACCAGCCAGGCCATCGTCGTCAACTGGTTGGGCGACGGCTTCGCACCACCGACGCTCTCCCACGCGTACAGTCCGACCTCGGCGGCGACCAGCCCCAGCACCACGATCAACAGGACCGACAGCACCAACGCCGTGACAAGCGCGGCAATGCTGGCCGGCTGGACGGCTTCCGAGGCCGCCGTTTTCAGAGGAGCGGCCCGGGTTGTCATGGTCCAAGGGTAGTCGGAGGCGGCATGGCTGCGCATCCATTCCGCTACCCACAGTTGGGGCGGATTTGGTGTGGGGAGAAGGCTTTTCAGATCGTGGCGGTGTGGGGTAGGCGCGGGTCTGTTGTGGGGGAGGTGGTGTGGTGCTGGGTGTGGTGGCGGGAGGTGGTTGCGGCGGTGGTGGTTGCGGCGGGGTGGAGTGGTTGTGGTTTCTGGTTGTCGCGTTGGGAGGTGGCTGGGTCCCCTGGTTGTTGCGTGGGGAGGTGGTTGCGTCTCCTGTGCGGGCGGCGGTTTGCGGGCGGGGCTGGGTTCTCCAGCCAGGTCACGTGTGGGAAGCAACCCGTCGGCATGGACGCCAATCACAGCGTCCGGAGTGGTGCTGGTGTGACTGGCGTGGCTGATAATGCGGGCGAGGCGGGCTGACTGCGTAATACTTGTTTAACAAGACATCAAAACCGACATTTGTTGCAACTCGGCAGGCACAACAGCATTATCAGCCTCAGTAGTCACACCCGTCACAGCCTCCGGTGATCGCGGCGGCGTGAAAGCCTTGTTTCTTGCGTCCAACGCAAGTAACTCGACATTCATGCCATCGGCGAGCCTCGCAATCCAGACATTTAGCGCTCCATACGCCTTCGCATCCCACATAGTGGACCCCCACGCCACCCACCGGGAGGCCACCGCACCTCCGGCGCCCCAGCCACACTCCCGGTCCACCCACCCAACCGCACACGCGGCACCCAACCGGACCAACGACGGGACCCCGCGCCCCTCCCCTTGAGGTCGCCCTCCGCGCAGGAGCGCCCGCCGCGAAGGCGCCACCACCCCCAAAACGCAACAATCAAGAAACCCAACCACTCGCCCAACGCAACAATCAGAAAACGCAACCCCATCCACCTCGCCTCTACACACTCCACCCTCATCCAACCCGCCACGCAGTCCGAACCCCTAAACCCCAGCCACATCAACAAAAATGACGGTCAGCGACTCTCCTTCAAGGCGGCCACCGCCGCGGCGACTGCCGGATGTTGACCGGTCCCGCTCCGGTACGCCACGAGTGTGCGCCGGCGACTTTTCAAGGCAGACAGGACAACCCCGGCAGGAGGGTGGACGGCACCGAGCTCCGGCACCAGCGCCACTCCCTGGCCAGCGGCCACCAAAGCCAACACTGTCACGAAATCGTCGGCGTGATGGCGGGCTTGTGGGGTGAAACCGGCGGCCTGGCAGGCGCGTACGGCCATGGTGTGGCAGAGGGTTTCGGGGCTGGCGAGGATCCAGGGGGAGTCGCGGCAGTCGGCGATGGTACGCGCGGCTGTGGCGGCCAGATAGATGGTTTCGTCGAGGAGATGTTCGGTTTCCACGCCGGGCTCCGGATCGGCCGGTACGAAATCGTATGAGTTGACCAAGGCGAGGTCGAGCCGGTCCGTGCGCAGCGCGTCGGCGACGGCCGACGGGTCGAGTTCGCGGACGGTGAGCTCAAGGGCAGGATGCGCCGAGCCGAGTGCGACCAGTGCTGGCGGCAGCAAAGTCCGCATGGCGGTGGGGAAAGCGCCGATCCGCAGGTGACCGGTCAGTGTCTCGCGGGTCGCGGCGAGCGCGGCCGAGGCGCGTTCGAGAGTGGCGAGTACGGACTCGGTGTGGTCGACGAGCTGCGCGCCGGCCGGAGTGAGAGTGACACGCCGGCCGGTGCGCCGGAGCAGGGGCACGCCTGCTTCGCGTTCGAGCGCGGTGAGCTGTTGCGACACCGCCGACGGCGTGTAGGCGAGCGCTTCGGCGACGGCGGCGATCGTGCCGCGATGGGACAGCTCGCGGAGGAGGCGGAGCCTGCGTACGTCCAGCATCAGCTCAGCTTACGGTCAACGCAACAAACCTGAACTGGACCTACCGAATCGGCGCGCGGGACGCTGAGCGGCATGGAAGGCCTCTACATCCCGCTGATCACCCCGTTCACCGCCGATGACCGGATCGACCTTGCCGCGCTGGAAAAACTCGCCGACCGCCTGCTCGGCGACGGAGCGCGCGGCCTCGTCGTCTTCGGTACGACCGGCGAGCCGGCGACGCTGACCGCCGGCGAGAAGCGCGACATTCTCAGTCTGGCGGCCACAATCTGCCGTGACCACGGCGCCGAGCTGGTCGTCGGAGCCGGCGGCAACGACACGCGTACGTCCGTGGAAGCCTTGCGAGCGCTGGCAAAGACACCCGAGGTCACCGCCGCGCTGACGGTCGTGCCGTACTACACACGGCCGGGACAGGCCGGTGTCGTCGAGCATTTCCGCATGCTGGCAACGGAAAGTCCGGTGCCGCTGGTGATCTACAACATTCCTTACCGCACCGGCCAAACGCTCAGCTGGCAGACCATCTGCCAGCTCGCCGACATCCCCGGAATCATCGGCACGAAACACGCGGTCGGCGCGATCGACGACGACACCGTAGGGCTGATGGCGGCGAAGCCCCGAGAGTTTTCCGTGCTGGCAGGCGACGATCTCTACGCGTCACCGCTGCTCGCGCTCGGCGGTTCCGGCGCGATCCTCGCGTCCGCGCACCTCGCGACCGACCAGTTCGCCGCACTCGTACGCGCGTGGCTCGACGGCGACGCGACCGGCGGCCGTGAGCTGGGCCATCGGCTCGCTCCGCTGTCGGCCGCGCTGTTCACCGAGCCCAATCCGACCGTCATCAAGGCCGCCCTGCACGCCGCCGGCCAGCTCGCGACACCGGCCGTACGCCTGCCGCTGCTGCCGGCATCACCGGAGGCACTGGAGGCATATGAGGCTCATGTGGTGAAAATGAACTAATGAGGCTTATGCTCCTTTTTCGGGAGGGGAGCATGTACGCACGAGTCGCAACACTGGCCGCGGCGATGCTGCTGCTGGCGAGCACGACACCGGCCGTCGCGGCCGACGGCCAGGTGGCCATCGCGGCGGTCGAGCGCACCACGCCGACCGACGCGCAACTGGCCAACGCCTCACCGTTTGCATTGCTCAAGGCGGTGATCCGGTGTGAGCAGGTGGCCGCTGGCCGGCAATATTGCATGCACATCGGCTTGATGCCGCGACCGCTGTCCGACGGCGACCTGGACGCGATGCTGCGCAAGGCGGCGGCCGGTCCGGAGATCGATGGTGGCGTCGCGACGCTGCTCGGCACGGCGCGGCGGTTCGCGGCGATGCCGTACGACCAGCGGGTCGCCGCCGAGCGCGACGAGATCGCCGCCGCCGTACGCGCGCCGAGGGTAAGGCTGATGAGCGCCAGCGCGGCGCCGGCTCGCCGCGTCATGCCTATGGCCATGGTCGAGCAGGAGACCTACTGGTATTGCGGACCGGCCAGCGTCGCCGCCGTCGCATACGGACACAGCGCCACCGCGTCGCAGGGCACCTGGGCCTATCGGCTGCACGTGACCGAGTCCGGCGGAACCTCGGTCTCCGACATCCCGGCGGTGCTCAACTATTTCACCGACCGCGGCCGCGCCGGGCCCTATCAGGCGGTGTCGACCGGTGACACCGACGCCAACACCTATTTGTCGTACGTCCGCGCGGCGATCTACGAACGCAACCATCCGGCCATCCAGCAGGTCAAGCTCTACAAGGCGTATTTTCCTTATCTGCGGGTGAATCACGGCGGTCACTTCCAGGCCGTCAACGGTTATGACACGGACCGGCGGACGGTCATCTACGACGAGGTCTACAACGAGGCGACCTTCACCTCCGGCGGCGCGCAGACCGCCGGCCAGAAGGAACTGGCCGTCTCCCTGGCGTTCGCCGCCAACCAGGCGAGTTATCGCGCGATGCCGGGAGTTTTCGGACGGCTGGTGATGTGAGCAGGCGATGCTGGCTCCTCGCGGCCGCGGTCCTGGTGCTGCTGGCCGGTTGTACGGCCGCGCCGCAGCCGGTGCCCAAGCGCCAGGCCGCGGAGGCCGCGCCGACCGTACGACTGTGGACCTTTCCCTTCCAGCGTACGGAAACCGTCGTCAACGGCGACAGTGGTCCGCTGCTTTACGACGGCCGCTATTACGCGAGTCCGCATCACGATGACTCCACGGTCGTCGACACACGGACGGGCAAGGTGGTCGTACGCCATCGCGCCGCGCATCGCTCCGACGGATGGCACGTCGAGGACGTTTTTCTGACCGCTGGCTTCGCGATCGCGGTCGACTCCGACACGGAGCCGCCGTACGCGCCAAAACCCTGGTATGTCGTCACGCGTTACCAGCTGAGCGACGGAAAAGCGACACCGCTCGCGCTCCGGCCGCCGGTGTCCACCGTGGACCCCGAGGTCACCGCCGGCGACGGCCACTATGCGTATGTCACGGATCGGAACGGCCGCGGATGCGTGGCGGTCGGCGAGGTCAGCCAGGTGACTGCCGCCGTCGCGTACTGCTCGCCGGCCGGCTGGCTGCCGGGTTTCCTGGGTACGGACCCGACCTCGGTCACCTTCGTGGAAAACTCCGAGCGGCCGTCGACGACAGGCCAACCGGCCGGCTGCCGGCGGCTGGTCCGGCTGGCTTTCACCGGCGCTGTCACGCGTTTCTCCGGTTCGCCGTGCCGGCAGTACGCCGGCGCCAGCGCCGGGTCGTGGAGCGCCTGGTCAGATGCCTCGGACACGGACTCGGACGTCGAGCACTCGCCGGTCGTCGCGGCGGTCGCGGGGACCCGGCAGCGTGTCGACGACGGCATGACCGGGTCGTTGCGTACGTGCGACGGCTGGCTCTACTACAACCATCGCGAGACTCCGACAAGCGTGGAGATCCGCCGCTGGCGGCCGGGGAGCGCGGTCGAGGTCGTCTATCGAAGCCCGGGGGAGGAGCTGTCGGCCACGACGACGGTGTCGTGCGCGGACGGCTGGGTCAGCTTCATGCGGCAGTACACCGGCTCCGGCGCGCCGCATACCGACATCCTCGCCACCAAACCCGACGTATGACCGTTTGACGGTGCCTACCGTCGGGTATCCAACGCCGTTGAGTCGAGATGCACGAACGGGAAACCGCATGTGGCCAGCGTGCGCGTTACCATTGCCGTACCGTTACAACGTTGCAATGATCCGTGGTTGGACCTCATTCCGGCGAAGCTAGGCAGGCAAGGTTTTCGTGGTGACTCACCCTCCATTACACCAGCCCCGTCCCGAATATCCGCGGCCCCAGCTGCGCCGGGACCGGTGGACCAGCCTCAACGGCGAGTGGGCCTTCGGGTTCGACGACGCAGGCGCCGGGCTGGCCGAGCGGTGGTTCGCCTCGACGGTGGCCGAACTGGCCGCCGGTGCGCTCGACCAGCGGATCGTCGTGCCGTTCGCGCCGCAGTCGAAGCTGTCCGGGATCGGCGCCGACGACCGGCACGACATCGTCTGGTATGCGCGTACGGTCGCGCGGCCGGACGGTGCCGCGGCAACCGACCGCGTCCTGCTGCACGTCGGCGCCGCCGACTATCACGCGACGGTGTGGGTCAACGGCGTACAGGTGGCCGACCACAGCGGTGGCCACACGCCGTTCAGCGCCGACATCACCGACGCGCTGAGCGACGGCGAGTCGACGCTGGTCGTCCGCGTCGAGGACGACATGACGGCGCTGGATCTGCCGCGTGGCAAGCAATACTGGCTGCCGCAGTCGGACAGCATCTTCTACACGCCGACCACCGGCATCTGGCAGAGCGTCTGGCTGGAGCCGGTTTCCGCGCTGCACCTGGCCGAACTGCACCTCACGCCCAATGTGGACAGTGGGGCCGCCGAGCTCGAGCTGAGCCTGGCCGGAAACCCGGAAGGCGCGCGGATCGAGCTGGAGCTGTCGTTCCGCGGCGACGTCGTACGCACCGAGTCGTTCACTGCGGACGGCGCGCGCACCGACCACACGCTGACCGTACGCCGGCTGAATCTGGAGGCACCGGGCGGAAACGTCGGCGGCTGGAACGGTGTGGCGCTGTGGAGCCCGGAGCAGCCGGACCTCTACGACCTGAGAATCCGGGTCTACGACAGCGAAAACACGTTGGTCGACGAGCTCGACAGCTATTTCGGCATGCGCAGCGTGGAAGCGCGTGACGGTCGCGTCTTTCTCAACGGCCGGCCGTATTTCCAGCGTCTGGTGCTCGACCAGGGCTATTTCCCCGGCGGTGTGCTGACCGCGGCGAGCGACGACGACCTGCGCCGCGACATCGAGCTGGCCAAGGAGCTCGGCTTCAACGGCGCGCGCAAACACCAGAAAGTCGAGGATCCGCGCTGGCTCTACTGGGCCGATCGGCTCGGTTTCCTGGTGTGGGGCGAAATGGCCAACGCGTACGCGTACTCACGCGACTACGTCGGCCGGATCACCAGCGAATGGACCGAAGTCCTGCGCCGCGACCACAACCATCCGTGCATCATCGCGTGGACGCCGATGAACGAGAGCTGGGCCGTGCCGCAGCTCGACACCAATCCGCAGCAGCGTGCGCATCTGCGCGCGCTCTATCACCTGACGAAATCGCTCGACCCGTCGCGGCTGGTCATTTCCAACGACGGCTGGCAACACGCGGAAACCGATCTGCTGACGCTGCACGACTATCGCACCGGAGACATCGTCGCGGTGAACTACCGCGATCCCGACGAGGCCGTCGCGGCCGAGGCGGCCAGCATGCCGGCGTTCGTACCGGGCAGCTCGTACGGCGGGCAACCGATCCTGGTGACCGAATGCGGCGGAATCGCGTTCGCGGTCGATGGCGGTGGCTGGGGTTACACGACGGCCGAGACGCCGGAGGACTTCCTCAAGCGCTATCGCGATCTGGTCGAGGCGTTGGTCAACACGCACGCCGTGCAGGGCTTCTGCTACACGCAGCTGACCGATGTCGAGCAGGAGATCAACGGCCTGCTCACCTTCGAGCGCGTACCGAAGGTCGACCTCGCGCAGGTCAAGGAGATCACCTCGCTGCCACGTCCTTAGAGCGTGTCTGAAAACTGTGGCAGCCGATAGCCGAGCCCAAACGCCGCCTGCCGGCACCGGACGAAAACCCACCATAGCTCTGCTATTTGGGCTTTCGTCCGGCACCGGCAGACGACGTTTGGATCTCGACTCTCGACCACCACAGTTTCCAGAGACGCTCCTAGACTTCCATGGGTGGGGGTCGTCGGCGATGTGTACGGTCCGGCGCCGCGGGTCCGTGAGCTCGCCGGTGCCGCGGCCAGCAGGCTGGTCTCCTCCGATCCCGGCCTGAGCCGGCTCCGGTATGCGCTGGGGGTCGTCGCCAGTGTCGGCGTCGCCGTCGGTGTCATCTTCTTGACGCTGCATCCGACGCCGCAGGTTGTCCTGCTCGGCGCCAGCGCGGCGATGGTGTCATCGTCGCAGCGCTTCGACGCGACCCGGCTCAAACGCGTCGCCGTCATCGCGTTGCTTTTCGCGCCGGCCGCGTTTTCGTTGACGGTGGCCACTTTGCTGGCTGAGCGCAAGATCATCGCCGATCTGGTCTTCCTGGCGGTGATTTTCGCGGCGCTGTGCCTTTTCGGCATCAAGCTCTTCGGCCAGCCGGTCGGCACGGTCGCTTTCATGATGTTTTTCTTCGCGTTGTTCATCCGCGCGAAGAGCAGCGAGCTGCCGGAGCTCTATCTCGCCTTGGCGATCGCGATCACCGCCACGGCCGTGGTCACCGGTGTGTTGTCGCGGTCGACGGCCGTGCCGATGCTCGGGTTCGTACGCCGCTCGTATCGTGCTCGCCTCGCGCAGGCGCTGAGCGCGGCGGTCCAGCTGCTGGAGGCGCCGCAGCCGACGCGCGCCGACACCAAACGGCTGCAACGACGCGTGACGCGGCTGCACGACGCGGCGCTGGCGATCGAAGGCGAGCTGGCCAGCGTCGCCGACGGCGCCGCCGCCGACCTGCGCCGCCGGATCCTCGGCTCGGAGCTGGCCGTGCAGCGGCTGGCCGGCGAGATCGGCGAGCTGGTCCGCGCGGCCGCGCCGCTGGCCGAGCGTCGGCCAGTCGCCGACCAGCTCGTCGAGCTGCGCGAATGGATCGTCTCCGGCACGCCGGCACCGCCGCAGCGGCTGGCCGCCGAGTCGGTGTGGCTCGATGCCGGCCCGGCCGGACCGGCGCGTTCCACCATGTGGGCCATCGCCGAGGTGGTGGACGCGATCGAGCTGGCGCGGCGGCCGGCTGAGGACGTCGACCTGAGCGCGTACACACCGCCGACCGAGCCGCCGGAGCGTACGGCCGCGGAGAAGCTGCCACCGACCGTACGCCGCGCCATCCAGGCGACCGTCGGTTGCGGCCTGGCGATCGTGGCCGGCGAGCTGCTCTCCGACCAGCGCTGGTATTGGGCCGTCATCACCGCCTTCATGACCTTCGTCGGCACCAGCTCGGCCGGGCAGACGCTGGTCAAGGGCTTTCGCCGGGTGGTCGGCACGCTGATCGGCGTGGTGGCCGGCACGGTCGTGGCGAGCCTGCTGGCCGGCCACCTCGGGCTGGTCGTCGCGGTGACGTTTCTCTGTGTTTTCGCGGGTTTCTACGCGCTGTCGCTGTCGTACGGCCTGATGACCTTCTTCATCACCGTCATGCTCGGCATGCTCTACAGCCTGCTCGGCACCTTCACTCCGGAGCTGCTTCTATTGCGGCTTGAGGAAACCGCCATCGGCGCGCTCGCCGGCATGGCCGCCGCGGTCCTGGTGGTGCCCACAACGGCCACGTCGGCCGCGCGCGAGGCGACCGCCAAGGTGCTTGACCGGATCCACCAGTTCGTCGGTGACGCGGTCGCCGTACTGGCCGACGGCGACTCGATCAACCTCATCGACGCGGCGCGCGACATCGACGCGGACCTGGCCGATCTGCACGGTGTCGCCGAGCCGATCGTGCACCGCGCGAGCCCGCTCCGGGCGCGCCGCAGTGACACGCGACTTTCCTTGGCGCTGCTGGATTCGGCGGCCTATCACGTACGCGCGATGGCGGCGAACGCCGAGGTCGCGGCACTGGCAGGCGACGACGGCCTGGTAGCCACGGCCGGCCGGATGCGGGACAACCTGCGGCTGCTGGTGGACAGCCTGCGCGCCGACTACGGCCAGCCGGACCGGCCGCTGCGGCGCGGTGCGAGCCCGTCGAGCAAGGCCGGTGGCGGCGCGCGGCTGGACGAGCGTACGACCAGGTTGCTCGACCATCTGGACCGGTTGGACGCGACTGTGACCGGTCTGGCACGGCCACTTGGCATCAGGATCGAGTAAGATCCTTTGCTGGCAAGGCTTTCGAATGCCGACAACCCACAGTAAACTCATGGTGGCTCACTGACAGTGAGCCACTTTTCACTCCGGGCCTGTACGTTTTGGGGTGATTAGGGTAGTTTTGGGTCATCTGGGCTGCAGCGCAGCAGTTCTGTCAGTATTCGGACTGTCGACGTGGTGTGTGCACCGGGAGGCCGGTCGTGGCAGGGCGGAAGAAAGGCGCGGGGAAATATGCCCCGCTGCTGTACGCAGGTGGCGCGGTCCTCGGACTCGTCGCGCTTCTTGTCGTTGTCCGTTGGCTCGCCGAGCATTGGCAGCTTGCCTTCGCGGGTCTGGCGGTGGTGGCCGTCGGGGTGATGCTCTTCCTTCTCCGCACGTCCCCGTCGCGCCGCAGACGCTCGATGGTGAATGCCGCGTTGGACGAGTTCGACGACCTCGACCCGCCGATCTTCGTCTCCGAGATCGCCTGCCGGCTGCCGCGCGCCGGGTTCACCGACGTGGAGATCGTCACCGACGACCAGATCGATCGCGACGTCCCTGACATCGTCGGCATCGACCGGCTCGGCCGCCGCGTGCTCGTACGCTGCGAGCAATATGTCGTGGAGAACATCGGCCCGAAGGTCGTGAAAGCGCTGGACCGCGACGCCGCCGACGTGTACGACGCCGACGTGGCCGTGCTGGTGACCAACCGCGAGGTGCTGTCGTCGGCCGCCGTGCTGGTCGAGGACCTGGAGATGGTCGCCATCGACCGCGAGGCGCTCGGCGAGTGGCTGGTCAGCGGCGTGATGCCATACGACGTGTCGCTGCCGGCCTTCCCCGAGGAGCTCGACCACCGTCCGGTGTCGCTGGACGCCGACCCGTACGCGCCGGCGTACGCCGAGGACGAGGTCATCGACCTGCGCAAACCGACCCGGCAGTTTCCGCCGGAGCAGCCGCCGCGCGCTCGCGGCCAGGTCGCGGTGACCAACCGCGAGATCGCCATCAACCGCCGCCGCACCATGGGCGACCGCAAGCGCTCGCCGTACACGGCCTAGAAAGTCCGCATGGCCCCCATGCGTGCGTCCAGCGCACGCATGGGGGCCATGCGGCCGTCAGTCCCAGACGACCGGCAGCTGTGCGGGCGAGCGCGTCGCGGAGCCGACGCGCCACACCACCTCCTCGGCCGGGACCGCGAGCCGCAGGCCTGGCAGCCGGGTGAGGAGCGTACGCAGCGCCACCTGCAGCTCCATCCGCGCCAGCGGAGCGCCGAGGCAGTGGTGCGGACCATGCCCGAAGCCGACGTGCGAGGCCTCCTTGCGATGCAGGTCGAGCCGGTCCGGATCGGTGTAGACCGCCTCGTCGCGGTTGGCCGACGCGATCGCCGCGATCACCGGCTCGCCGGCGTTCACCACGACACCGCCGACCTCCACGTCCTCAAGCGCATAACGAGCGCTGCCGCCACCGGCGCCGAGCGGTACGTAGCGCATCAGCTCCTCGACCGCCTGCGGCACCAAGCCGAGATCGGTGCGCAGCTCGGCGAGCTGCTGAGGATGTGTCAGCAGCGTGTAAACGAAGTTCGGGATCTGTGACGCGGTGGTCTCGTGGCCGGCGACCAGCAGGCCCTCGGCCATCGCCAGCAGCTCGTCCTCGGACAGCCGGTCCTCGTCGTCGCGCGCCGCGACCAGACCGCTGAGCAGGTCGTCCCGGCTCGCCTCGCGTCGCTGCGCGATCAGGCCGGCCATGTATTCGCGCAGCTGACCGACGTTGTACGCGACCTCCGACGGGGTGAACCGGGTGGTCGACAGAAACGCGTCCGACCACGTACGGAAGTCGACCCGGTCCTCGTACGGCACACCGAGCATCTCGCAGATGACGGTGATCGGCAGCGGCAGCGCGAAGTCCTCCACCAGGTCGGCCGGTGCCGTCAGGTTGTCGACGAGCCCACCGGCGATCTCCTCGGCGCGGGCTCGCAGCTGCTCGACGCGGCGTACGGTGAAGGCCTTGGTGACCAGTCGCCGCAGCCGGCTGTGCTCCGGCGGGTCATAGCTGAGGATGTTGCCCGGCGCGCCTTTGTGCGTACGCGACCGCGGCTCGTCGCGGTCGACGGCCGCCGCGCGGCTGAAGCGCGGATCGCCGAGCACCAGCTTCACGTCGTCATAGCGGGTCGCCATCCACGCCGGCTCGCCGTAGGCCAGCTGCACGCGGCACAGCGGCTGGTCGCGGCGCAGCTCGGCAAACAACGGATCGACGGTCAGCCGCTCCGGTGCGCTGAAGGGAAATGCTCTCGCTGCGGTCACGTACGCCTCCGTCGGGTTTCGCCACCTTTGCGATCTCAGTTAAACGCGTTCACATTGCTAAGTCAAACAGCTGACTTAAATCGACCTGATGACCTGCCGACCGGGATGTGGTACGACCCACAGGTCACGTCACGCTGGCCAGGAGGTCGACCATGAGCGCGCCGGCAGGCGTCAGCCGCCTTCACGAGATCGTCGACCACTGGGCCGCGGAGAAACCCGACGCGAGCGCGCTCACCTTCGGCGACTTTCACCTGACCTGGACCGATTTCCGGCGGCGTACGCGTCAACTGGCGGCCGCGCTGGCCGATCTCGGCGCCGGTGTCGGCGACCGGATCGCGTCGTACGACAAGAACCACCCGTTCTGCCTGGAGCTGACCATGGCCGGATCGCGGATCGGCGCGGTCAACACGGTCGTCAACTTCCGGCTCGCGCCGGACGAGGTCGCGTACGTCCTCAACGACGCCGAGGCCAAGGTGCTGCTGATCGGCCACGAGTTCGCCGGCGTGTGGAAGCGGATCGCCGACCGGGTGCCGACGGTGCAGAAGGTCATCGTGGTCGGTGGTGACGGCGACGAGTACGAGAGTTTCCTCGCCTCCGCACCGGATTTCGCCGGCGAGACGGACGGCTCGGCCGAGAGCGCCGCGCTGCAGCTCTACACCTCCGGCACGACTGGCTTCCCGAAGGGCGCCGTGCTGAGCCATCGCGGCCTGTTGGCGCACACGCGCGCGGTCTGCGAGATCCTCGGCGTCAACGACGACCGGGTCAACTTGCTGGCCATGCCGCTGTTCCACGTCGGCGGCTCGTCGTACGCGCTGACCGGCTTCTATCCCGGCATTCCGACGGTCATGGTGCGCGAGCCGCATCCGGCTTACCTGCTGCCGGCGATCATGGAGCACGGCGCCAACCAGACGTTTTTCGTGCCGGCGCTGATCGGCATGCTGCTCGGCGCCGGCGAGGCGGCCGTACGGGCGCTGGGGAAGCTGCAGCGGCTCGCCTACGGTGCCTCTCCGATGCCGTTGCCGCTGCTGGAGCGCTGCCTGGCGACGCTGCCCGAGTCGGTGAACTTCCTCCAGGTGTATGGCCTCACCGAGGTCAGCGGCGTGGCGACGTACCTGCCGGACGCCGACCACCGCGACCCGGCCGTACGCCATCGGCTGCTGTCCGCCGGCGTGCCGCTGCCCGGTGTGGAGGTGCGGATCCAGGACCTCGGCACTGACACGCCGGCCGAGGCCGGCGCGTCCGGCGAGGTGTGGCTGCGTACCGAGCAGGTGATGTCGGAATACTGGCACCGGCCGGAGGCCAGCGCGGAGACGATCGACGCGGACGGCTGGCTGCACACCGGCGACATCGGTTATGTGGACGCGGACGGATATCTGTTCATCCACGACCGGTTGAAGGACATGATCATTTCCGGTGGCGAGAACATTTACTCGTCAGAGGTGGAAAACGCGGTCGCCGCGCATCCGTCCGTCGCCGACGCGTCGGTGATCGGAGTGCCGGACGAGAAATGGGGAGAGACGGTACGCGCCGTCGTCGTCGCGGTGCCCGGTCAGTCGATCGACGAGGCTGAGATCATCGCGTTCTGCCGCGAACGCCTGGCGCATTACAAGTGTCCGAGGTCGGTCGTGGTGGCCGAGGAACTGCCGCGTAATCCGTCAGGAAAGGTTTTGAAAACCGAGCTGCGGAAAACGTTTGGTTCTTAGTTTGGTAAAGGCTGTGGGTTTTTGGAACCGCGGCGGCGCGGCGTACGTTTGCCATGGCCGTGAGTTCACCCGCTGACGCACTCGCCCAGGACCGCCGTCGCTTCCTCGGGGTGATGGCGCTCGGCCTGCTCGGGCTGGCCGGCTGCGGCGCGTCGCCGACGAGCACGCCGACCGCCGCGACGCCGGCGCGGCTGACCCCGAGCCATCCGGCCGCCGCGCCGACGCCGGCCGCCACCGGCCTGCCACCCATCCCGCCGCCACGGCCCGGCGTGCCGGAGCTGGTCAACTCGGTGGCCGGAAAAGCCTGGGAGCCCCCAAAAAACACGCCTCGGGTCATCCTCACTGTCGACGACGGCTACGACGCGGCGACGGTCGCCGCGTACGCTGAGTTCGCGTCCCGTACCGGAATCCCGCTCACCTTCAACCCCAACGGCACCTACCAGTCGGTGTGGAACCCGCACGCCAAGGCGTTGGCTCCGCTGATCGAAAAAGGCCAGGTGCAGATCGGCAACCACACGTTCACGCACAAAAACCTGCTCGGCCGGCCGGCGGCGGCGATCCGCGAGGACATCGAGCGCAACGAGGCGTGGATCAACAAGACCTTTGGCATCACGTCGCGACCGTACTTCCGGCCGCCTTTCGGCGCGCACAACAAGGAAACCGACGGCGTGGTGGCGAGTCTGGGCTATACCAAGATCCTGCTGTGGGACGGCACGCTGGGGGACTCCAAGCTGCTGACGCCGGACCGGTTGCTGTATTTCGCCAACGAATACCTGACCGCCGGCCGGATCATACTCGGACACGCCAACCATCCGAC
The DNA here is from genome assembly GCF_010993745.1 of Fodinicola acaciae. NCBI lineage: Bacteria > Bacillati > Actinomycetota > Actinomycetes > Mycobacteriales > Fodinicola > Fodinicola acaciae. The sequence continues at coordinate 665,292 of NZ_WOTN01000003.1, read as the reverse complement.
GATCACGCACATGTTCGACAAGATCGAAAATCTGATCAAGACACGGAAACTGGAGCCGGTGACGCTCGACACCGCTTTCGGCACCAGTCGCGCCACCGGCTGAAGTCCAATTACTACGCGAGGGTGACGTTTTGACGGTCGTCGCAGCCTTGTCGACCGCCAAAACGTCACCTTCGCGTTGGTTGGCCGGACTGGATGACGGTGCGGATGTTGGTGGGATCCGCGAGGACGGAGATGTCGTCGAGTGGGTTTCCGTTCAGCACGAGGAGATCCGCGTACGCGCCGACCTCGAGCGTGCCGAGCTGGCCGGCCATGCCGACAAGTTCGGCGCCGACGACCGTGGCCGAGCGGATGACGTCGATCGGCGGCTGGACCTCGGAACGGATCCGGAACTCGTGGTTCTGGTGCCGGTGCATGCCACCCAGCAGATCGGTGCCATAGGCCAACTTCACGCCGGCGCGAGCAGCTTTTTCCAGCGATCCCAGGCCAGCGTCGAGTACGGCGTCGACCTTGCGCCAGCTGGCTTCCGGCAGGCCGAAGGTCATGCCCTCCTCTTTCAGGGCCCAGTACGTGACCAGCGTCGGCACCAGGAATGCCTGCTTCTCAAGGAAAAGCGACACGCTTTCATCGTCCATCAGGTTGCCGTGCTCGATGCACCGCAGGCCGGCCTCCAACGCGCGGTTGACCGCGCGAGCCGTGTATGCGTGTCCTGTCACATAGCGGTTCGCGGCCTCGGCTTCGGCGACGACAGCGCGCAGCTCGTCCATTGAATACTGTGTCGAGTCGATGCGGTCGGTCGGTGAGGCGACGCCGCCTGAGGCCATCACCTTGAGGTGGTGCGCGCCCTTGCGGAGCTCGTCGCGAGCGGCGGTGCGTACGGCGTCGACGCCGTCGGCGAGGCGGCTGAGGCCCGCACCGCAGGGAATGCCGTCGTCGCCGCGGCTCCGGCCGTCGCCGTGTCCGCCGGTCTGGCTCAGCGCGCGACCGCCGAAGATCAGCCGCGGTCCGCGCAGCAGACCTTCTGCCTGCGCGTCGGCCAGGCCGAAGTCGGCGCCGGCCACGTCGCGTACGGTGGTGAACCCGCGGTCCAGCATCTCACCCATGATTTTGGCGCTGCGCATGGCAAGATAGGCCGGCGACCAGGTCGAGAGCTCGCTCAGGTCGGCGGTCGCCGCCGTGACGTGGACGTGCGCATCGATCAGTCCGGGCATCACGACCGCGCCGGCGACGTCGATGACGGGCACGTCGTCAGGTGCGGTCAGCGCGCGACCGATCTCGGCGATTTTGCCGTCAGAGCAACGAAGATCGCCTTCGGTCAACGCGCCGGTCCGTACGTCCAACAGCAAAGCGTTGCGCAGCAACAAGGCAAACCTCCGTCACGACCTGCTGACTTCCTCCAGCGACCGGCCCGCCGTCGACAGGCCAAACGCCACCGTGCACACTACGCCGACCCCCAACACCGCCGTGGTGAGGCCGAAAAGCAACAAGCCGACCGAGTGCGCCGGCTGGCCCGGCAGGCGGCCGCGAGAGACCAGATAACGCGGCGACTCGGAAAGCGACCGGCGCCACCACAACAGCATCAGCACCGGCATGGCCGTCAGCACTGCGCGATCCGCCAGCCTTCCGGCAGTGTCGGCACGACGAACCGGCCGCGCAGCGCGGCACCGACGTATCCGAACGAGAAAAAGCCAGCCAGCGCGCCGACGAACCAGCCACGCCGGGCAGCCGGCACGAACTCCGCCAGGAATGGCGCGATGATCGCGCTCTCAGCACCGGTGCCGAAACCGCAGAGGATCCGCGCTCCGACGAAGGACGGATAGTTGGGTGCGAGCGCGGCGACGACCGAGAAGAACGCGTAGAACGCCAGCGCGTACATCATCACGCGGCGCCGGCCGATCCGGTCGCCGAGCAGTCGGCCAGCGTCGCGCCGATGAGACAACCGAACGGTGTGGCCGAGCCGATCAGGCCGAGCTCGCCGTTGCTGAGCGGCCAGGCGGTCTGCGCGCTCGGCAGCAGGAAGGCCACGACCGCCGCGTCCATGCCGTCGAACGTGTAGCCCAGACCGCCGATCATCGGCAGGGCATAGTGCGGCCGCGACAGCGGCAGCCGGTCGAGCCTCGCCGCCACCGACGCCATCGATGCCTCCCGCATCAGGCAGAGTTGATCAATCTGACGCTAATTCGCAGCTGCGGCACGGCAAACCATGCGTCCGCGACTGGACATCAGTGGGTAGGTCTCGCACGTTATTAATTGGGTACCGACTGTTTACCCGGCGGCTGTAGCTATTTTGTACGCGGTCATGCGACGGTAAAAATCGTCCACAGAGCCGAGCTGGCCCAGGTGGCCGCCGATTTCGAGGGATCCGGGCCATGAGACGAAAAATCTTCGCCGTCCTGACCGCGACCGCGACATCCATCCTGTTGGCGCTCGCGATCACCCCACCCGTACAGGCCGCGCCGGCCGACGCCAGGAGCGAGCTGAACGCGCTGACCGTGAAACCCAACGGCTCGTCCTCCGGCTACAGCCGGGACAAGTTTCCGCACTGGCACATCGTGTCCGGCACCTGCGACACGCGTGAGACCGTGCTGAAACGCGACGGCACCAACGTCCGGGTCGGCAGCGACTGCTATCCGACTTCCGGCAGCTGGAAGAGTCCGTACGACGGCGCCACCTGGACCAGGGCCTCCGACATCGACATCGACCACATGGTGCCACTGGCCAACGCGTGGAAGACCGGTGCGAGCAGCTGGACGACGGCCAAACGCGAACAGTTCGCCAACGACCTGACCCGGCCACAGCTGCTCGCCGTCACCGACAACGTCAACCAGGAGAAGAGCGACCAGTCGCCGGACACCTGGAAGCCACCGCTCACCTCCTACTGGTGCACGTACGCGACGCGTTGGGTCGCGGTCAAGTACTACTACAAACTCACCGTCACCTCGGCGGAAAAGAGCGCGCTCTCCGGAATGCTCGACCGCTGCTGACAACGTAACGAGTTCTTGGTGCGCTGGCGGCCAAATCAGGTCACCGAAAAAGTGTCGCCGAATGTTGACCTGGAATTCGCCTGCGAAACAATCGGTGGGACTGAAGATTCCTGCGGACCCATTCCACCGATGACGGAGTGAGAATGACCGAACTGACCCGTCGGCGACTGCTCGGTGCGGCCGCGGCGACCGGAGCAGCGGCCGCCGCATCGCAGTTGTTGCCGCCAAACGTACAGAAGGCGCTCGCCGCCGAGGCGCCGAAACGCAGTTCCCTGCACGACATCGAACACGTGGTCTTCCTGATGCAGGAAAACCGGTCGTTCGACCACTACTTCGGCACCATGAAAGGCGTCGCCGGCTTCGACGACCCGGACGCGATCAAGTTGCCGAACGGAAACTCGGTGTTCTACCAGCCTGACTCGGTCAACCCGAAAGGCTATCTGCTGCCGTTCCACCTGGACACCAGGGCGAGCAGCGCGCAGGCCATCCCGTCCACCAGCCACGCCTGGTCGGTGCAGCACCAGGCCTGGAACAACGGAAAGATGGACAACTGGCTGCCGGCGCACCGCGCCGCCGACAAGGCCAACGGGCCGTACGTGATGGGTTACTACACGCGCGAGGACATTCCGTTCCAGTACGCGCTGGCCGAGTCCTTCACCGTCGGCGACCACTACCACTGCTCGGTTTTCGGCCCCACCTGGCCAAACCGGATGTACTGGATGACCGGCACCATCGACCCGGACGGCACTGGTGGCGGTCCGATCATCAGCAACGTGGTGCCCAAAGGCGGCTACACCTGGACGACGTACGCCGAGCGGCTGCAGAAGGCCGGCATCAGCTGGAAGGTCTACCAGACCATCGACAACTACGGCTGCAACATGCTGGAAAACTTCCACAACTTCCAGCAGAGCAAGCCCGGCGAGCCGCTGTTCGACCGCGGCCTGACCTACGGCCATCCCAACGATTTCGAGGAGGACGCGCGAAACGACCGGCTGCCGACCGTCTCGTGGATCATCTGCACGTCGTACGAGTCGGAACATCCTGACTACATCCCGGCGGCCGGCGCGGACTTCGTGGCGCGCAAGATCGAGGCCATCGCGTCGAATCCGCGCGTGTGGCGCAAGACCGCGTTCGTTCTCAACTACGACGAGAACGACGGCCTTTTCGACCACGTCGTGCCGCCGACCCCGCCGGCCGGCACACCGCACGAGTTCGTCGGCGGCCTGCCGATCGGTGGCGGCTATCGCGTGCCGCTGGTGATCGTCTCGCCGTGGACGGCCGGCGGCTGGGTCGCCACCGAGACCTTCGACCACACCTCGTGCCTGCGGTTCGTCGAGAAGTTGACCGGTGTCGAGGAGCCGAACATCAGCGACTGGCGGCGCAAGACCTTCGGTGACCTCACCTCGGCCTTCCGGTTTCGCTCGCCGCGACCGTACCCGCCGCGGCTGCCCGACACCCGCCGCAAGCTGCAGGAGGCGCAGTACGAGGTGGCCAACCTGCCGGCGCCCACGCTGCCCGGCGCCGACCAGACCCCACCCAAACAGGAACCCGGCACCCGTCCGCACATCCCGTGAAGGTCGCAACGACTCGTTACCGGCGCCAGCTGCCGGTGACGAGTCGTCGCGGCATCCGGCCAGCTAACGTAGGAGGGTGGCAGAACAGCGGCCGACCAAGCAGCAGCTGGTCTATGACGAGCTGCGCAAACGCATCCTGTCCGGCACGTACGGACCGGGGTTCCGGCTGGTCATCGACGCGATCGCCGGCGAGCTCGGGGTCAGCGCGGTGCCGGCGCGCGAGGCGATCCGTCGGCTGGAGGCCGAAGGCCTGGTGATCTTCGAGCCACAGGTCGGCGCGCGCGTGTCGCCGGTCGACCCCGGCCAGTTCGTCGAGGAGCTGTCGGTGCTCGCGGTGCTGGAAGGCTATGCGACCGCACTCGCCGCGCCGCTGCTTGCCCCGGCCGACATCCAGAAGCTGCGCGACATCAACGCCGGCATGGTGGAATGCCTGGACCGGATGGACTCGCTCGGCTTCGGCTCGCTCAACCGCGACTTCCACGCGGCCATCTACGCGCGCTGCCCGAACCCCTATCTGGTCGAGCTGATCGAGGCGACCGCGGCGCGGCTGGACCGCATCCGGCGTACGGTCTTCGTGCAGATTCCCTATCGCGGCAAGGCTTCCATCGCCGAGCACGACCGGATCATCGACCTGCTCGGCGGCGACGACTCGGCCGCGATCGAGGCGGCGGCGCGCGCTCACAAGCTCAACACGGTGACCAGCTTCCGCGAGTGGCAGGCCAGCCAGGCTAGTAGTTGATGTGCGCGGCCAGTTGGTCCGTCAGTTGCACGATCCGTTGCTCGTACGCCTTGCAGGTTATCCTGTTACGGGCCAGGTCCAGTGAGTCCGCCATCAGCACACCCGGCCAATGCCGTGCGTACACGATGTGACCGGCGACGGCCTGAAACTCGCGGATGGACATGCGCAACAGCTGGTCGCCGACGTGTACGCCGCGCAGCACCGCGATCAGCGACCTGACCTGATCATCGTCGGTTTCGCCGGCGACGATCGCCGCGGCTATCCGGTCGGTCAGCGACTGCCGCTCCTCCGGTCGCATCACCTGCCACACCACCGTCTTCTTGGAGAGTCGGTGCGCGCGTGCGATCTCCTCCTGTGCCATCTGGTTGTTGGCCTGCTGGCTCACCGCGGCCCGCAACGTCTCGACGACCTGGTCAGGAGGCGCCTGGTGGAGAAACGCGAGCTGTCGGAGCGCCGCGTCGCTGGCCGCCAAGCCGGTCGGCCGGTTGTCCTTGAGGGTGACGGCGTCGGAGCTGATCGCAACGCGGTCGGCGGCGAGCAGATCGAAGAGCAACCCGCCGGCGACCGCCAGGTCGCGCCACTCGGTGACCGGCGTGAGGCCGTCATTGGACAGCAGCAGCATGAGGTCCGCGGTCAGCGTCGGCATGGCGGCAGCGTACGCCCCAACGGCAAAAACCTGCCGCCGGTGACGTTTTGCCGGTCGTCAGGCCACAAACGACCGGCAAACGTCACCCTCGCGGCGGTCAGCCAAGTTCGTACGTGATCTGCCGGGCGGCCTTCACCAGCTCGCGGCCGGCCAGGTGCGGGTCGCGATCGTCGACCCAGACCGCGCTGATGCTCGCATCGACCTCGCGGCCGGGCAGCTGGATCGGCGCGCCGACGCCGCTGGCGCCGACCAACAGCTCGCCGTGTGAGATCGCGTAGCCGACTTTTCTGGCCTGGGTCACCACATCTCGCTCGTCCGGACGCGGTGCCCGGCCGGCCAGCAACGCGATGCCGGAGGCGGCCACCGTGACCGGATGGCGCAGACCGGTCCGGTAGGCGATGTGCAGGTCGGTGCTGCGGGGCTGCAGGACGGCGGCGACCACCGCCTCGTCGCCGTCACGCAGCGTCAGAGCGGTGGTGGCGCGCAACGCGTCGGCCAGCCGCTGCAGGATCGGTACGGTGACCTCGCGCAGCCGCGACCGCACCCTGCTGGCCAGTTCGATCAGTCCAGGACCTAGCACATAGCGCCCGTTTTCCAGCCGTATCACCAAACGTTGCTCCACCAACGGGCCGAGCAGCCGGTAGATGCCGGCACGGTGCGTGTCGAGGGTCTGCGCCAGCTGCGAGACCGAAAGACCGTCCGGATGGTCACCGAGAGTCTTCAGGACGCGCAACCCCCGCTCGAGGGTGAGGGAGTGGGCTCCGGCGTGTTCGGTTGGCGTCGGCTTACCCGGCGTATTCATTACCGCACGATATCCGGTGCGAGCACGCATCTGCACAAAAAGCTCCGAACCTCTATGTACGCTAAGGGTTCACAGCGTACGTTTTTCGTACTACACTATCGAATATGACGCGGGACACACCGCAGTTCTCCGCCGGTGACTTCCGAGCGTGTCTGGGTCGGTTCGTGACCGGCGTCGTCGTCGTGACCTTCGTCGGGGACGGGCCGCGCGGCATCACGGTCAACTCGTTCACCTCGGTGTCGATGGATCCGCCGCTGGTGCTGGTCAGCATCGCCAAGCAAGCCCGCTCGCACGATGCCTTGTGTGGCGCGGAATTCTGCGTCAACGTGCTCGGCGCCGAGCAGGAGCGGGTGGCGCGGCATTTCTCCGGCCGGTCACAGCCGATCGAGCCGGTCTGGTCCGACGGTGTCGCGGCGCCGCGGCTGGCCGGCGCGTTGGCCTGCCTGGAATGCCGGCCGTGGCGCTGCTACGACGGCGGCGACCACACGCTGGTGGTCGGCGAGGTGGTCGACGTCGCCTATCGCGACGGCGAGGCGCTCGCGTACGCGAACAGCAGGTTCACCAGTGTGGCGGAGCCGGAGACCGGCATGGAGTTTCTCATTTAGGAGCGGAAAATGGGTGCGAGGACCGGCAAGGAGTACGTCGAGCGGCTGGCCGCCACGCGGCCGAGCGTGCACGTCAACGGCGAGGAGGTCACCGACAACATCCCGGACCATCCGGCGTTTCGCAATGTCGTGCGCACGTACGCGGAGCTTTTCGACATGCAGCATGACGAGCGCTATCGGGACAAGCTGACATACACCTCGCCAATCACCGGCGACCGGGTCGGGACCTCTTTCCTGGTGCCGAAAACCGCCGACGACCTGGTCCGGCGCCGGACGATGATGAAGACCTGGGCCGACCACAGCCTCGGCACGCTCGGCCGTACCGGTGACTATCTCAACAGCGCGCTGATGGCACTCTCGACCGCCGGCCAGTGGTTCGCGCAAGCCGACTATCGGTTCGCCGAGAACATCCGCAGCTATTACGAGATGGTGCGCGAGCAGGACCTGCTCACCACACACACGCTGATCCCGCCGCAGGCCAACCGCGCCACCGGCGGAGGCCAGCAGCTCGGCGGAAAACTGACCGCGCGCGTGGTTTCCGAGGACGACAACGGCATCGTCGTCGAAGGCGCGCGGATGCTGGCCACCATCGGCCCGACCGCCGACGAGCTGCTGGTGTTTCCGTCGACCGTGCTGCGCGGCACGCCGGAGGACGCGCCGTACTCCTTTGCTTTCGCCATTCCGTGCGACGCTCCCGGCCTGCGGTTCATCTGTCGTGAGTCGTTTGACTACGGCGGCACGCATTTCGATCATCCGCTGTCGACGCGGTTCGAGGAGATGGACGCGGTCGTCGTCTTCGACAAGGTGCACGTGCCCTACGAGCGGGTCTTCATGCTCGGGCATCCGGAGCTGTGCAACAACTTCTACACTGACACCAGCGCGGTCGTCCACATGACGCACCAGGTCGTCACGCGTACGACGGCGAAAACCGAGTTCGTACTCGGCCTGCTGACCGCGATGACCGAGGCGATCGGCATCGACAAGTTCAGCCATATCCAGGAAAACGTGGCCGAGGTCATCGTCGCACTGGAGGTGCTGCGTGGACTGCTGCGTGCGTCCGAGGCGGACGCGTCGGTGAACTCTTTCGGTGTCATGACGCCGAAATGGGAGCCGCTGAACGCAGCGCGCAACTACTATCCCAAGCTCTACCAGCGTTTCCCCGAGATCATCCGGAAGTTCGGCGCGAGCGGCCTGATGTCGCTGCCGACCGAGGCCGACGTCAACGGCACCGCGGCCAGCGACATCGCGCGGTATCTGCAGTCCGCGGCACTGGACGGGCCGGAGCGCGTACGGCTGTTCCGGCTGGCCTGGGACCTGGCGGTGTCAGCTTTCGGCGGCCGGCAGGCGTTGTACGAGTACTACTTCTTCGGTGACCCGGTGCGGATGGCGGGCGCGCTGGTCGGCAGCTATGACCGCCAGCCCTACGTCGACCGCGTCCACGAGTTCCTGCACCGGTAGGTCCTGGTTCCTGGTTCTGGGGTCTGGCTGGGGACCCGAGCCTGGGGTCCGATTGGCACGCGTTATGACAAATATGCGGGTCGGGAGGCATCCGAAGACGCAATCGGATTCCGATTGGAAAGTCTGTTGACCTCGACATAAGTTGAGGTTCTAGCGTCGGTGGCATGACGGATCTGAAACTGGGGCTCTGCCTGCCGACCATCGCCAACCTGGACAACCTGCGTGCCGCCGGCGGCATTGGCGCCGCCGCGCGGCACGCGGAGCAACTCGGCTTCGAGTCGGTGTGGGTCGCCGACTTCGACATGGGAGACGGCACGCCGGCGCTGGACAGCGTGATGGCGCTCGGCGTCGCGGCGGAGGCGACCGAGCGGATCAACCTCGGCTTCAGCGTCTACGTGCTGCCGCTGCACGCGCCGGTCCGTACGGCCGCGGAAATCGCGAGTTTGCAATACGTTTCCGGTGGTCGGGTGTTGTTCGGCGTCGGATCGGGTGGCTTTCCGCGGGCGCCGTTCTGGCCGGCGCTCGGCGTCGCGCCGGCCGATCGTGGCCGGCTGACCGACGAGGCGCTCGACCTGCTGCCGAGCCTGGTTTCCGGTGCTCCGACCGAAACTCGGGGCGTGACCGTGACGATCGCGCCGGCCGCGAAGATGCCGCCGGTCCTGATTGGTGGCAGCGCCGCGCCGCGTACGCTCGACCGCGTCGTGAAGTACGACGCGGAGTGGTTTCCTTCCCTGGTGCCACACGGTGTACTCGCCGACGGTGTCGCCAAGCTGCGTGACCTGGCCGGGAAAGAGCCGATGGTGACCGTTGGCGGCCATCACATCGCGGACAGGGCGTATTTCGACGCGTTCGTACGCGACCTCACCTCGACCTTCGGCATCCCACCGGAGGAGGCGCCCGCGGTGCCGATTTTCGGCGGACCGCAGGAAATCGCCGAGCGGTTGGCCGGCTACGCGGAGGCCGGCGCGCACCGGGTCGCGCTCGCGCTGGACGGCGACGACTGGTTGCGGCAGGCCGAGCAACTGGCGGAGGGGCACGCGCTGCTGCGCTGACTCACGTACGCTGGCATGGCGTGACCACGGCAAAGGAAGATTCCGACACGGCGTCGATGGCGCCGGTCATCGCGACACTGGTGATCGACTCGATCGGCACCGGGATCTATCTGCCGGTGTCACTGCTGTATTTCATCGTGGTCGCCGGCATTCCGGTCGGCACGGTCGGCGCGTGCGTCAGCATCGCGACGCTGGTTTCCGTTCCGCTGCCGGTGCTGATCGGCATGCTGGCCGACCGGATCGGCGCGCGCCAGGTGGTGCTGGTCAGCTTTGTGTTGCAGGGCCTGGGATTCGCCGGCTATCTGTTCGTACGCGAACCGGTTTTGCTTGTCGTCACGGTGATGACGACCGCGTTCGGACAGCGGTTTTTCTGGTCGGCCATCTTCACGCTGGTCACCGAGCGCAGTGCGGTGGAGCGGCGCGATCACTGGTTTGGTGTGGTCGGTGCGGTGCAGAACGCCGGTGTCGGCATCGGATCGGTGGTGAGCGCCGGTTTGGTGGCCATCGGGGAGAAATTCGCCTACCAGCTGATCGTCGGCCTCGACGCGGTGTCCTTCCTGGCCGCGATCCTGATCCTGGCGTTCGCCGGACGATCGGCGCGGCCGGTCGTACGCGAACAGGACACCGGCGGTGCGCAGCCGCTCGGCCGCAACCGGCCGTATCTGGCGCTGATCGGCATCAACACGGTTTTCGCTTTGTGCGTCACGATGTTCGTGGTCGGTGGGCCGGTCTATCTGCGGCTCGGCCTGCATCAACCCGGCTGGGTCAATGGTGTCGTCTTCGCTATCAACACGGCTGCGATCGCGCTGCTGCAGACGATGGTCGTACGCCGGCTGCGCGGCCGCCGCCGCGTGCTGATTTTGTTTGTCGCCGGTGTCGTGTGGTCGCTGTGGAGTTGCTGTCTGGCGATCGCGTTCTACCTGCCGGCCTTTCTGACCGCCGCGTTCGTTTTCGTACTGACGCTTGCTTTCACGACCGCCGAGCTGATGCACGCGCCGACCTCGATGGGCCTGGCCGCCGGCGCGAGTCCGCCGGCCGCGCGCGGTCGCTATCTCGGCGCTTTCCAGTATTCGTTCGCGTTCGCCAACGTACTGGCACCGGTGATGTTCACACAGCTGTTCTCGCTGGCTCCGGCCGCGCCATGGATCGCCTTGGTCGTGCTTGCGCTGGCCGCCGCGGTCGCGATGCACTTCGTCGAAGGCCACCTGCCACCAGCAGCCCTTCGAACGTAGACGCCGCAGGGACTCCTACGCCGCCGCGATCCAGGCGCACGTAAGGGAGTCTCTGTGAACATCCACTCGACATTCACCCCTCCGGTAGACGTCACAAGGCAGACATTTAGCGTTCCACGCCCCGTGGATCCCATTGAGTGGACCCTTTCGCCACCTACCGGGACACCACGACACCTTCCGCGCCGGTCCGCGCAGCCGATGGCTGGAAGCGCATCATCCGGTCGCTGCACTGCCCGACGATGACCCAGGTGAGCAGCTCTCGGAGCAGGGGAGGCCAGCCGGGGATTCTGACGTTGCCAGCCGTCGGGCGTCCAGTGGCGCGGAACCAAGTCACCAACCCAGAGCTCGAAACTCAAGGTCGACGCACGCATGGGGCCATGCGGAAATCAGGTCGGAAGGTCCTCGGGGCGGTCGGCGTCGGTGCCGACGGCGATGTCCTCGCACGGCACCTCGGCGACCGTATGCGCCTTGAGATAGTCACGCGCGCCGCGGTCGCCGACGGCCGTTTCGCGTACGCCAGGCCAGTGGTCGCGACCGATGAGCACCGGATGACCGCGTACGCCGTCATAGCTCGCCGCGGCCAACGCGCGCGGAGTCGCGAAGCCGGCCACGCGGCGTACGGCCGCCGCCGTGACACCCGGAGTGTCGACCGGCAGGATCACCACGGCGTCGACCACGGTGTCGACCTGCTTGGTCACCGCCTCCAGGCCGCGCCGCAGCGACGACCCCATGCCGGTCGGCCAGTCGTCGTTGACGACCACGCGCGCGTCGCCGAGATCCGCCTTCGCCTGCACCTCGTCGGCGGCGGCACCGACCACGACGTACACCGGCGCGCAACCGCCGTCGGCGAGTACGCGCGCGGCCGACTCGACCAGCAGCGAGCCGCGGTGCTCGACCAGCGCCTTCGGCATGCCGAAGCGCCGGCCCGCGCCGGCGGCCAGCAACAGGCCGGCGACCTGCGGCGACGGCCTTCTCACTCGGCGAGCCGGGCCGGGAAGCCGCCGGTCGCGACCGGACTCCACCGCTGCGGCGTGATGCGCAGCAGCGACTTTCCCTGCTTTCGCATGGCCGCACGGTATTCGTCCCAGTCGGGGTGCTCGCCGGAGATCGCGCGGTAGTAGTCGACCAGCGGCTCCAGCGCCTCCGGCAGGTCGAGCACCTCGGCCTCACCGTCGACCTGCACCCACGGATCGCTCCAGCCTTCCGACATCACCAGTACGCTCACGCGGTTGTCGCGGCGCGCGTTGTGGACCTTCGCGCGCTCCGGGTATGTCGAGATGACGATCCGGCCGTCGCCGTCGACGCCGCAGGTCACCGGCGAGGCCTGCGGTCCGCTGTCGCGGCGGCGGGTGATCACGATGGCGTTGTGGCGCGTACGCAGGAATTCGGTCAGAGCGGTCCGGTCGACGGAGCTGTTGGTGGCGATCTGTGGACTCATACGCAGCAGCCTAGGCCGTGCGCGGGGGTCCTACACTCGCCGATGGATCTCAGGTTGGGGGACTCCACATGACCTCTTCGTCATCGATGGCGAACCGCGTCGGGCCGATCGTCGCGCTCGTGCTGGCCGTGCTCGCCGTACTCATCGGTTTCGGCTCGCTCGCACTCAGCGGCGCGTTCGCCGGGCACAGCAGCCGGGCGCTTCTCGCGACGTTCGTCGCGACGACGAGCGCGCACGCGATGTCGGCCGCCGTGCTGGCCGCTGCCGCTGCGGTGCTGATCACCGCGTTGCGCCGCGGCCAGCCACACCTGCCGCTGTCCATCGGCGTCGGCGCGGTGGCTGGTCTGCTGGCCGGGATCGTGTTCGGTGCGATCGGAGTCCTGGTCGTACGGGTGGCCGTCGGGCCGGCATTCCTGCACCTGCTGATCGTGCTGATCGCCGGTGCTCTCGGCGGACTGGTCGTGCTGATCCGGCCGTCGCGCGTGGTCACGGCGGGGGTGCTGGCCGCCGCTGTGATCACGCTGGTGCTCCTGGTTTTCAGCGTTGTCAACGGATTCGTCAGCAGTCTGCTGATCAGCGCCGGTCACCTGCGAGCCGCCGTCGCGGGCCTGATCGCGTCCGGCCTGAGCGCGGTGGAATGCGTGGTCGTGGTCGCCCTCGCGGTGGCGCCGGTGGTCTGGCTGCTCGTACGGTCCGGCGAGGTCGAGCGCCAGGAGGTGCGTGCCGGCGCGCTCACCGGTGTGGTGGTGACCGCGCTGCGGATGGTCACGGCCGTCCTCGGCGTTGTCCCAGCCGGCTTCACGGCCGCGGTCGTCCGGGACTCCTTTTCGCAGAGCGTCCTGTTCACGACGTCGATCAACGTCGCGTACGCCGTTCTCATCAGCGCGGTCGCGATCCTCACCGGCTGGATCGTCGCCGCCGTCGCGCGGCCGAAGCGGCCGGCCACCGCGGTGGCCGGCCAACCCTAGGTGTACTGCCCACGAGGGTTAGGTACGGTCGGCTATCGTCCACGTGGGACTTCGAAACAGACCCTAGGAAACCGAGACGCCGACGTACGTGTCGAGGAACCCGCGGAAAACCCGCAGACCCTCCTCCGTGCTGATGCTCTCCGGGTGAAACTGCACCGACTCGACCGGCCACTCGCGGTGCCGCAGGCCCATCACGTACGCGTCGTCCTTGGACCGCGCGGTGATCTCCAGGTCGCCGGTCACGTCCTCGACGATCAGCGAGTGATAGCGCGTCGCGCTGAAAGGCTCGTCGTACTCACGAAAACAGCCCTTGCCGTCGTGCTCGATGACGCTGGTCTTGCCGTGCATGAGGTGCGACGCGCGGGTCACCCGCGCCCCGAACGCGAGGCCGATCGCCTGCTGTCCCAGGCAAACCCCCATGGTCGGGATGTCCTTGGAGACCTCGCGGACGATCTCGACATAGCCGGCGTCGGCCGGATGGCCGGGACCGGGGCCGAGCATCACCAGGTCAGGCTTGGCCGCCACCACGTCGTGGAAGTCGATCTTGTCGTTACGGTGCACCTGCACGTCGACGTCCAGCAGCCGCAGATACTGCGCGACGACGTAGACGAAACTGTCGTACGCGTCAATCACGAACGCCCGCATCGGCGGCCTCCTCACCGGTGATGGCCCAGTACGGCGCGCCGAGTTTCTGCCAGGTCTCGGCCCATTCGCGGTCCGGCCGCGAGTCGGCGACCACGCCGGCCGACGCGCGCATGTGGTAGACGCCGCTGTCGTAGAGCGTGGAGCGGATGTTGAGCGCCAGGTTGACCGAGCCGTCGAAGCTGACCTGGCCGATGGCACCGGCGTACTGGCCGCGGCGGGTCGTCTCCAGCGACTCGATGATCTCCATCGCGCGCACCTTCGGCGCTCCGGTCATCGTGCCGGCCGGGAAGGTCGCGGCGATCACGTCCCACACGTCGGCGGTGGCGGTCTGCCGGCCGGTCACCGTCGAGACCAGGTGGCTGACGTGCGAGTACGCCTCGACCGTGAGCAGCGCCGGCACCTCGAGGGTGTTGGTCCGGCAGACCCGGCCGATGTCGTTGCGGCACAGGTCGACCAGCATGATGTGCTCGGCGACCTCCTTCTCGTCGCGCAGCATCTGCGCGGCGAGCATCTCGTCCTCGGCGAGGTCGCGGCCGCGGCGTACGGTGCCGGCGATCGGTCGCATCGTGATCAGGTCGTCCTCGATCCGTACGAACAGCTCCGGACTCGCGCCGACCAGGGTCTGCGGACCGTTGGGGACGAAATACATGTACGGCGAGGGGTTGCGCGCGCGCAGCCGCCGATAGACCGCCAGCGGATCGGCCGCGGTCGTCACCCGCAGCTCGTGGCCGAGCTGGAGCTGGTAGATGTCGCCGGCGCGGATGTGTTCCAGGCTGGTCTCGACACCTTTGACGTAGTGCTCGCGCGTGGTTGGCTGCTCGACCTTGTCCGGCTTCGGTACGCGCGGCGTGCCGTCGTCGAGCGGGATGCCGGTCAGCTTGTCCAGCACGCCGTCGATGTCCAGCGGTGACCAGTCACCCGCGTACGTGTCGATGCGGGCGCGGCGTTTGGCCAGGTCGAGCAGCAGATAACCCTGGTAGATGGCGAGCACGATGTCCGGTGTGTCGCCGGTGTGCTCGATCAGCATCGGCAGGTCTTCCACGGCCCAGGTCGTGTCGTAGCCGTAGTAGCCGAACAGGCCGAAGCCGGCGTGCTGCTCCGGCGTCAGCGCCGACACGTCGAAAACGCCCTGCACGGCGCGGAGCAGATCCCACAGGTGCTTGCGGGTCTTGAGCCGGCCGTCGACCAGGATGCCGTCCCAGGCCCGGTTGACCTTCTCGACCAGCGCCGGAGCGCCGTCGAGCGTCACCTGGTCGACGGTCACGGTGAGCGTGAGGATGCGGCCGATGCCGATCATCGAGCTGCGCCGGTCGGTCTCCGGACCGGACAGCGACTCCAGCAGATAGACCTCGTTGTCGCCATACGCCTCACGAAGCGCGACAAAGCTGGCCAGTGGATCGAAGAACGCCACAGAGCGCGACGTGCCGCGGACTTCCACGGTCGTCGTGCTGGAGCTGGTGGCGTCTTGCCGGATCACCGGCCGGGCCCGGTCGGAGCGGACGGCGACGACTGACGCCAGCTCGCACGGCCCTCTTGCCAGCTTGCAGTGACCCAAGTGTTTGGAATGCGCACGTCCAACCTCCTTCCGAAGCACGAGTGGGGCTAACTCTAACCGGCTCCCGCTATCTGTCCACCATCGAGGTCGTTCACCGTCGTACGCGCACCACGCGGTCGAGATGTTCGCATGGCCACCATGCGTGCGTCAGGCGCACGCATGGTGGCCATGCGGCTATTCGCCGCGGAAGTCGGGGGAGCGGCGCTCGACGAAGGACTGCACGGCTTCCTGCAGGTCGCGGCTCGGCAGGAAGGCGGCGTTCCAGGCGCCGACATAGCGCAGACCGGCGGTGACCTGCGGACCGCGGCTGGCGTCGAGCACGTCCTTGATGCCCTGGACGACCAGCGGCGGATTGGTGGCGAGCTCGGCGGCCAGCTCGCGCGCGGCGGTCAGCAGCGACTCCTGGTCGGCGTAGGTGTGGTTGACCAGGCCGATCTTCTCCGCGTACGCGCCGTCGATGTCCTTGCCGGTCAGGGCCAGCTCGCGCAGGTGGCCGTCGCCGATGATGCCGGTGAGCCGCTGCAGGCTGCCCAGATCGGCGACGATCGCCACCTTCACCTCGCGTACGCTGAACTTCGCGTCCACTGTGGACAGTCGGATGTCGGTGGCCGCGACGACATCCACACCGCCGCCGATGCACCAGCCGGCGATCGCCGACACGATCGGCTTGCGGCACTCGGCGACCGCGTTGACCGAGTCCTGCAATCCGCGCAGATGCCGGAGAAACTCTGTCCGCGCCTTGGCCAGCGCGCCGTCGGCGAGCAGCGGCGCGAAGTTGGGTGCCATCGCCGGCAGATCCAGGCCGTACGAGAAGTTTTTCCCGGAGCCGGTGAGGACGACAGCGCGTACGTCCTCCTCGGCGTCGATGGCACGGAAGACGATCGGCAGCTCGCGCCAGAAGTCCGGACCCATCGCGTTGCCTTTACCCGGTCCGACCAGCGTCACGGTGGCGATGTGGTCGGCGACCTCGACCTCCAGCGCGACCAGCTTCTCGTCTTCCAGCACCGTTTTCGTCTCCTTGTCGGGTTATTCGTACGACTCGCCGCGCTCGGCTTTCTCGATCAGCGACCGCGGCGGGGTGAACCGGTCGCCGTAGCGGTCCGCGAGCTCCTTGGCGCGCGCCACGAAACCGGTCGTGCCGCCGGCGTACTGGTTGATGTACTGGATGACGCCACCGGTCCACGGCGGAAAGCCGATGCCGAGGATGGAGCCGATGTTGGCATCCGGGATCGACCGCAGGACGCCTTCGTCGAAGCACTTGACGGTTTCCAGCGCCTCTGCGAAAAGCATCCGCTCCTGCATGTCGGCGAATGGGATCTCGGCCGTACCAGAGGCGAACGCGTCCTTCAGGCCGGGCCACAGACCCGCTTTCTTGCCGTCGACGTAGTCGTAGAAGCCGGCGCCGGTGGAGCGGCCCTTACGGCCGAACTCGTCGATCATCCGGTCCAGCACGACCTCGGCCGGATGCGGCTGCCAGGTGCCGCCGGCCGCCTCCACCGCTGCCTTGGTCTCCTCGCGAATTTTCCGTGGCAGCGTGAAGGTCAGCTCGTCCATCAGCGCGAGCGCGCCGACCGGATAGCCGGCCTGCGTGGTGGCCTGCTCGATCGACGACGGCGCGACGCCCTCGCCGACCATGGCGACCGCCTCGTTGATGAACGTACCGATCACCCGGCTGGTGAAGAAGCCACGGCTGTCGTTGACCACGATCGGGGTTTTCTTGATCTGCAAGGTGAAGTCGACGGCCTTGGCGATCGCCGCGTCGCCGGTCTTCTCGCCGGCGATGATCTCCACCAGCGGCATCTTGTCGACCGGTGAGAAGAAGTGGATGCCGATGAAGTCCTGCTGGCGCTTGACGCCGCCGGCCAGGCCGGTGATCGGCAGCGTCGAGGTGTTGGAGCCGAGCAGCGCGTCCGGCGCGACTACGTCCTCGATCTCGCCGAAGACCTTCTTCTTCAGCTCCGCGCTCTCGAAAACCGCCTCGATGACCAGGTCGGCACCGGCTCCGTCGGCGGCCTGGTCGGTCGGCGTGATCCGGGCCAACACCTCGTCGGCCTTGTCCTGCGTCAGCTTGCCCCGGCTGACCTGCTTGCCGAGGATCTTCTCCGAGTACGCCTTGCCTTTTTGCGCGGCCTCAAGTGAAACGTCCTTGAGCACGACCTCGATGCCGGAGCGGGCCGCGGAGTAGGCGATGCCGGCGCCCATCATGCCGGCGCCGAGGATGAGCACCTTCTTCGCCGACCATTTCTCATACCCGTCCGGCCGGCTGCCACCCTTGTTGATGGTCTGCAGGTCGAAGAAAAACGCCTTGATCATGTTGGTCGACACCTGGCCGGAGGCCACGTCGAACAGATAGCGCGTCTCGATCCTGGTCGCCGTGTCGATGTCGACCTGCGCGCCCTCGACGGCGGCCGCCATGATGTTGCGCGGCGCCGGCATCGGCGCGCCTTTGAGCTGCTTTTTGAGGTTGGACGGAAACGCCGGCAGGTTGGCCGCGAACGCCGGACTGGACGGCGTGCCGCCGGGGATCTTGTAACCCTTCACGTCCCACGGCTGGGTGGCCTCGGGGTTGGCCTTGGTCCAGGCTTTCGCCTGTGCGATCAGCTCTTCCGGCGTCGACACCACCTCGTCGATCAGGCCGAGCTCCAGCGCCTTCGCCGGTTTGTGCCGCTGTCCCTGCAGAAGTACGTTCAGCAGCGCGTTCTGGATGCCGAGCAGCCGGACCGTACGGGTGATGCCGCCGCCGCCGGGCAGCAGGCCGAGCGTCACCTCAGGCAGGCCGACCTCGGTGCCTTTGACGTCCAGCAGGACGCGGTGGTGACATGCCAGCGCGATCTCGTACCCACCGCCCAGAGCGGCACCGTTGATGGCCGCCACGACCGGTTTTCCGAGCGTTTCCAGCCGGCGGAAATAGCTTTTCATCTCCTCGACGCGGTCGGTGAACTCCCGCGCGTCCTCCGGCTTGACGGCCATCAGCATCTGCAGGTTGCCGCCGGCGAAGAAGGTTTTCTTGGCAGACGTCACGATCACGCCGGTGATCGTGTCCTTCTCGCGCTCCAGCCGCTCGACGGTGGCCGCGAAGGAGGTGCCGAACAGCTCGTTCATCGTGTTGGCCGAGGCGTCCGGGTCGTCCATCGTCAGCGTGACGATGCCGTCGGCGTCCTGGTCCCAGCGGATCATGTTCACTTCAGTGGTCAAGGTTTCTCTCCGGCTTC
This sequence comes from Fodinicola acaciae, assembly GCF_010993745.1. Taxonomy (NCBI): domain Bacteria; kingdom Bacillati; phylum Actinomycetota; class Actinomycetes; order Mycobacteriales; genus Fodinicola; species Fodinicola acaciae. Next base: position 646,382 of record NZ_WOTN01000003.1, on the reverse strand, counting down.
AGACGCGCTCGATGATGGTCGCTTCACCCATGCCGCCGCCGATGCACAGGGTCACCAGCGCATAGCGCGCCTCGCGGCGCTCCAGCTCGTCGACCATGGTGCCGGTGATCATCGCGCCGGTGGCGCCGAGCGGATGACCCATCGCGATGGCGCCGCCGTTGACGTTGATCTTCTCGTCCGGGATCTTGAAGTCGTCGACGTATTTCAGCACCACCGAAGCGAAAGCCTCGTTGAGCTCGAACAGATCGATGTCCTCCGGCGAGAGTCCGGCGGTGGCCAGCACCTTTTCGGTCGCCGGCGTCGGTCCGGTGAGCATGATGGTCGGGTCGGCGCCGGAGACCGCGGTCGCGACGACGCGAGCGCGCGGCGTGAGGCCGAAGTCCTTGCCGATCTGCTCGCTGCCGACCATGACCAGCGCGGCACCGTCGACGATGCCGGAGGAGTTGCCGGCCGAGTGTACGTGGTTGATCTTCTCGACCCAGTGGTATTTCTGCAGTGCCACCGCGTCGAAACCGCCGAAGTCACCGATCGCCTCGAAGGAGGCCGGCAGCTTGCCGAGACCTTCCAGCGTCGAGTCCGGCCGCATGTGCTCGTCGTGGTCGAGCAACACGATGCCGTTGCGGTCCTTCACCGGCACGACCGACTTCGCGAAATAGCCGCCGGACCAGGCGGCGGCGGCGCGCTGCTGTGACCGCAACGCGAAGTTGTCCACGTCCTCGCGGCTGAAACCCTTCAGCGTGGCGATCAGGTCGGCGCCGATGCCTTGCGGCACAAAGGAAGTGTTGTAGTTGGTCTCCGGGTCCATCGCCCACGCGCCGCCGTCCGAGCCCATCGGCACGCGCGACATCGACTCGACACCGCCGGCGAGAATCAGCTTGTCCCAGCCGGCGCGTACCTTCTGTGCCGCCGAGTTGACCGCCTCCAGGCCGGACGCGCAGAACCGGTTGAGCTGTACGCCGGCGACGGTGTCCGGCAGGCCGGCGGCGATCGCGGAGATCTTGGCGATGTCCGAGCCCTGGTCGCCGATCGGCGAGACGACGCCGAGGATGATGTCGTCGATCGCCGCCGGGTCCAGATCCGGATGGCGCCGGCGCAGCTCGTCGATCAGGCCGACGACCAGCGAGATCGGCTTGACGCCGTGCAGCGAGCCGGTTTTCTTGCCGCGTCCCCGAGGCGTACGGACGGCGTCGTAGATGAATGCTTCAGGCATGACCTTTTCCTTCCAGGCAAGGCGAATCAGAGCGTACGGGAGACGAGCTCCTTCATCACCTCATTCGCGCCACCGTAGATCTTCTGGACGCGGCTGTCGGTGAACATCCGGGCGATCGGATATTCCAGCATGTAGCCGTATCCACCGAACAACTGTAGGCACCGGTCGACCACTTCGCACTGTTGCTCGGACAGCCACGACTTGGCCATCGCCGCGGTGGACACGTCGAGCTCACCGCGCAGGTGCTTGACGATGCAGTCGTCCACGAAAACGCGGCCGATCCGTGCGATGGTCGCGCAGTCGGCCAGCTCGAATCGCGTGTTCTGCATGGCGAACAACGGTTTTCCGAAGGCCTGCCGCTCTTTCGTGTACGCGGTGGCCGCCTCCACGGCGGCCTCGATGACGCCGATGGCGGCGACCGCGATGATCAGCCTTTCCTGCGGCAGCTGCATCATCAGCTGGAAGAAGCCCTGGCCTTCCTCGGTGCCGATCAGGTTTTCCCTGGGTACGCGCAAACCGTCGAAGAACAGCTCGGCGGTGTCCTGGCTGTGCTGGCCGATTTTCCTCAGCAGCCGGCCGCGCTGGAAACCCTCGGTGTCGTCGGAAACCTCGGCGACGATCAGCGACACGCCTTTGGCACCTTCGCCGGGATCGGTCTTCGCCGCGATGATCACCAGGTCGGCCAGGTGGCCGTTGGTGATGAAGGTTTTGGCGCCGCTGATCACGTATTCGTCGCCGTCCGGAATGGCGCGCGTGGTGATCGACTGCAGGTCCGATCCGGTGCCCGGCTCGGTCATCGCGATCGCGCCGACGTACTCACCGCTGGCGAGCTTCGGCAGCCAGCGCCGCTTTTGCTCCTCGGTGCCGTACGCGACGATGTAATGCGGCACGATGCCGGAATGCACCGCCAGTTGCAGCGATGGCGCGCCGGCCTTGATCTGCTCGGTGTAGAGGACGGCCTCGTGCGCGAAGGTGCCGCCACCGCCGCCGTAGTCCTCCGGGATCGACATGCCGGCCAGGCCGAGCTCGCCGGCGCGCCGCCAGAGCTGGCGGTCCGGAAACCCCTGTTCGGCGAACTCCTCCTCGCGCGGCGCCACCTCCTTGGTGAAGAACGTGCGCGCCAACTCGCCGACCGCGCGCAGGTCGTCGTCCAGCCACGGCGACCGATAGGCCGCCGGATGCGAAGCTCCGTACGTCTGAGTCACCTCGGCCTCTCCCTGCATGACGCTAATGCGGATTAACATAGCGCCGGAGTTCTGGTGGCTGTCAAGGGATCTGGACAGCTATGGTGAGCTCCACAGTCGTTCACTTCGGCGGGATGGGGAGGCGGAATGGATTCAGTGCGGCCGAGCCGTCGTCCGGCCAACCGGCGGCGGCAGCTGGTCGAGCTGGCCGCCGACCTGTTCGCACAGCGCGGCTATCAGGCGGTCAGCATCGAGGACATCGCCACCGCGGCCGGCATCACCGGCCCCGCGCTCTATCGCCATTTCGCCGGTAAACAGGACCTGTTGGCGCAGGTGCTGCTGACCGGCCAGGAGACCATGGACGAGGCGGTCGAGGAGGCGCTGGCCGGCGGTGGTGCGCCGGCCGGGCGGCTGGACGCGGTCGTGCTGGCACTCGCCGAGCTTTCCGTACAACGGCGGGGGATCGCCGCGCTCTGGCGGTGGCAGGCCAGGCATCTGGACGAGGCCGCGCGCAACGAGGTGCGGCAACGGGGACGCAAGTTCATCCAGCGGTGGGCCGGTGAGCTGGCGCTGGCGCGGCCGGAGCTGCCGGCGGTCGACGCCGAGCTGCTGTGTACGGCCGCGTTGAGCGTGCTCGGCAGTGTCGCCGACCACCACGCCAGCCTGCCAAAACGCCGGTTCGTCTGGTTGTTGGCGCAGCTGGCGGGTGCGGTCTGCGCGAGTACGCGCGTGCCGGCGGTGGCTGCCGAGGTGGTCGACGCGACGGCACCGGTCACGCCGTCGACACGCCGCGAGCAGATCCTGGCCGCCGCGACCGAGCTGTTCGTCCAGCGTGGTTATCGATCGGTCAGCATGGAGGACATCGGCGCCGCGGCCGGCATCGCCGGACCCAGTGTCTACCGGCATTTCGCCAGCAAGGCCGACCTGCTGATGGCTGGTTGCGGCCGGTTGGCCGATCAGCTCAGCCTCGGCGCGTCGCGGGCGCTGTCCGGCGCCGCGTCACCGGCGGAGGCGCTCGATCGGCTGATCGGGTCGTACGTCGAGGTGGTGATGGAGCACGGCGAGCTGTTGCACGTCTACAACCGCGAGCTGGCGCACCTGCCCGAACGCAACCGCCAGGAGTCGCTGCGGATCCAGCGCGCGTACGTGGCGCAGTGGGTCGAGCTGCAGGTCGAGCTGTCCGGGGCGACCGCGCCGGAGGCGAAGATCGCCGTACACGCCGCGCTGACGATCATCAACGACCTGTCGCGATCCGGCCGGCTGCGCGCGCGTCCCGGTTTCGCCGCCGAGCTCGTCGGCCTCGCACACGACGTGCTGACACCGCGACGCGCGTGAATATCGAAACGACCCTTTCCACGCGCGGAAAGGGTCGTTCCGAAAACGTCTATGTGGGGTCAGCTGGCGACCGGGGTGGAGGGGACCGTGGTGGTCTCCTCGGACGGCATCAGGATCCACAGGACGGGGTAGATCAGGATCTGGCTGCCGGGGATCGCCAGCAGGATGAGGACGAACAGCAGCCGGCCGAGCCACGGGTCGAGGCCGAACCGGCGGGCCAGGCCGGCGCAGACACCGCCGAGCAGGCGGCCTTCGCGCGGACGTACGAGGCCCTGGCTGCGAAACGAGTCGTGCACGGAGTCCATGGCTATGTGTCCTTTCGGGTGCATCAGGCGCTTTCTTTTGTGCTTCCAGCATCGCGCCGAAAGGCCCGTTCCGGCATCGGGATTGACCCTGATTGGTCCCTGATATGGCTCGTCCCCGTTGTCCTCCGGCTCGATGCGAGGATTGGTCCGACACCGGCGAGGGGGAGAGATGGACGAGCGCGAGATCCTGACCTGGCAGGTCTTCGGCCAGGCCAGCCGGCGGCTGGCCGAGCTCGTGGCGGCGGACGGCTTCCGGCCCGACCTGATCCTGGCGATCACCCGCGGCGGCCTGTTCCCGGCCGGCGCGCTCGGCTACGCGCTGAGCGTGAAGAACCTGCACACCATGAACGTCGAGTTCTACACCGGTGTCGACCAGCGGTTGGAGATGCCGGTCGTGCTGCCGCCGGTGCCGCAGGCCGTCGACCTCAAAGGCGCGCGCGTACTCGTCGCCGACGATGTGGCCGACACCGGCGAGACGCTGCGGCTGGTACGCGACTTCTGCGCCGACCACGTGGCCGAGACCAGGTGCGCGGTGCTCTACGAGAAGCCGCGGTCGCTGGTGAAGTGCGAGTACGTGTGGAAGCGAACCGACCGGTGGATCGAGTTTCCATGGTCCACCGAGCCGCCGGTCGTTGCGCCGGTCGCCTCGGATGAGGCGGCGCGCCGGCTGGGTGCGTGAGGGCTTCTCTTTGGGTGCTTTAGACGGTCTGTCTACCGTTGGACTCTTTGTCTAGAGTGCGGGTTCGGCCTGGTCAGGTGGGTCTCGTGTGGGGGAGTTGGTACGGCGCCGGGTGTTGCGGTGGTGAGGTGGTTGGGTCTTCATGTTTGTTGTGTTGGGTGGGTGGTGGGTTTCGCCTGCGCGGCGGGCGCTCCTGCGCGGAGGGCGACCTCAAGGGAAGGGGCGCGTGGGCGCCAATTGGTGTGCACGGGGGTGCGGGTGGGGGTTACGGGCGGGGCTGGGTTTCTGGGCTTGCTCGTTCTCCCCGTCGGCAAGGACGCCAATCACGGAGCTGTAGCGCTACATGTCCGTCTTGCCGGTTTGTGTTTGGTAGTAGGGCCTCCTTACGTGCGTCTGACGCACGCATGGGGGCCATGCGAACATTGGGTGGCGGCCGGGGTGGTGCTGGTGTGACTGTTGCGGCTAGCAATGCAGGTGAGGCGATCTGATCGCTCAATACTTGTTTAACAAGACATCAAGCCGGACATTTGTCGCTCTTCTCGTCCGGGGAAGTCGTCACAACAGCATTACTTGCATCGAGCGCTAGTAACGCGGCATTCACGGCATTCGGGAAGCTCGCAAGGTAGACATTTAGCGCTACATGCGCTCGTGTGTCCCCTACAGCGCCACCGAACGGCCGCGGCGGCGGGCGCCGGTGCGGCGGGCCGCGCGGATTTCCGCCAGATGTTCACGGAAGTCGACCTGGATGGTGTGCCTTTTCGAGGCGACGTAACGTTTTCGCGTACGCGCGTGGTAGGCGGCGATCTCGGCGCGCATCTCGGCGGCTGGCGGCAGTACGGCCCGGCCGAGCAGCAGGTCGGCGATCCACTCGGCCTGCGCCTCGGCGATCGGCATCGTCGCGCCGAGCGGCTGCACCAGCGCCAGAAAGAACAACCCAGGAAACTCCGGCGAGACGACCCGGTGAAACAGCGACACCTCGTTGTCCGCCGCCGAGATGACCCTCGAGTCGAGGAACGGAAACGAAATCCGGTAACCGGTGCAGTAGACGACCGCGTCCACCTCCTCGACGCTGCCGTCCACGAAACGCACCTTGTCGCCGGCGAAACGGTCGATGTTGGGCTTCACCGCGATGTCGCCGTGGCCGAGCCGGGTCAGCAGGTCGTCGGAGATCGTCGGATGCGCCGACAGCACCTTGTGGTCCGGCGCCGGCAGGCCGTACGCGGTGACCGACCCGCGCGCCAGCCGCAGCATCAGCCGCAGTCCGAGCCGCTTCGTCCACAGTGGACCGAAGGACAGCGGCGACGAGGTGAGATGGTCGGTCGGCATGCCGAACAGGTATTTCGGCACCACGTGCGCGCCGCGACGGATGGCCAGGAAGGTGCGCGCCGCGACCCGCGAGGTCTCGACCGCGATGTCACAGGCCGAGTTTCCGATCCCCAGCACCACAACCCGCGCTCCGGCGAACTCGTCCGGCGTCTTGTAGTCGTGCGAATGCAGCTGCCGGCCGGTGAAACCGCCGGGAAACGGCGGCTCCGGCCAGCGCGCGTCCCAGTGGTGGCCGTTGGCGACGAGTACGGCGCCGTACGTCCGGGTCTGCTGCCGGCCGTCCGCGTCGCGCGTGGTCACCTCGAAACCGCCGCCGGAACACGGCTCGACCGACTCCACGGTGGTGCGAAAAGCGATCCGTTCCCGCAGGCCGAAATGGTCGACGAAGTCGTCGAAATACGCGGCGATCTGCGTGTGGTGCGGATAGGTCGGATAGTCCTCGGGCATCGGATACGCGGCGTACTGCATGATCTGCCGCGAGGTGTTGATGTGCAGCGACCGGTATGCCGACGACATGCCGTTGTCGTTGAGATAGCGCCAGTTGCCGCCGACCTCCGAGCCGGACTCGAAGCAGTCGAAGTCGACGCCGCGAGCCTGCAGCACCTGGCACGCGGCGATCCCGGACGAGCCGGCGCCGACGACACAGGCCTTTCGGCGAGCGGTGCTCATGACCCTCCATGACCGGGTGGTCGCTTAGATGTACGGCAACCGGCGACGCACTGTCAAACGTGCGCGACAAGCGGAGATTGACAACGATTGTGGCCGTCACGCACCATGATCGGAAGATTACTCAGTGAGGAGTACGGTGCCGACATCGACCTGGGACAACCTGTCCGCCGAGCGGCGCGAGCGGGTGCTGGCCGCGGCCATGCGCGAGTTTGGTCGGTGCGGCTATTCGGCCGGCAGCCTCAACGCGGTGGCGCGCGAGGCCGGGGTCGCCAAGGGCTCGCTGTTCCAGTATTTCCCCGACAAGCTCGACTTCTTCTCCTATGTCGCCGAATACACCTCGATCCGGGTCCGCAACCAGATGACCCGCTGGCTGGCCAGCATCGACCCGGAGCGGCCGTTTTTCGAGTTCCTGCTGGAGTTGGTCGACGCGTGGATGCGTTATTACGCCGAGCATCCGCTGGAGCGCGGCGTCACCGCGGCGACCAACCTGGAGCTGGATCCGCAGGTGCGCACGGCCGTACGCGCACCGGTCAACCGCATCTATGTCAACACGATCCGGCCTTTCGCGGAGCGCGCGGTGTGTCGTGGCGACCTCTATCCGGAGGCAGACCTGGACGCGTTCATCTCGCTGCTGGTGTTGTTGCTGCCGCATCTCGCGCTGGCGCCGCACCTGCCGGGGTTGGACGTTTCGGTGCCGATGTACGGCGTCAGCGACGAGAGCAGAGCCGACGCGGCGCGCCGGCTGCTGCTTGGCATCTACGTGGGCTTCGGTCCATTGCCGGACGGCAACGACGTCTGGACCGTCGCGTCGCCGCGGCCGGCGGTCGCCACCGGATGAAGCCACATCGTCCGCTCGGCCAGTGACCACGCCATCGTGGTGACCACGTAGAGACCGGCAGCCAGCGGCAGGAACATCGCGAAGACGACCGTCCCGTACGGCAGCAGCCGGAGCAGCCGCTGCGTCACCGTCTGGCTGTCCGGTGGCGGCACCAGCCGCCGCTGCCGCCGGATCGTCAGCCAGACGATGACCGCCAACACCGCGAACAGGCACAGAAAAACCGGGGTGTTGGCCAGGCCGTGACCGAACAGGTCGGTGATCCACACCGCACGCAGCGGCGTTCCCAGAAGCGTGTGCGCGAGCAGGTCGTTGCTCTGGCCGGCCACCGTCGGCGCGGTGAACAGCCGATAGGTCACCATGAAAAACGGCATCTGGGCGAGCAGCGGCAGGAATCCCGCGTACATCGACACGCCGTTTGCCTTGTGCAGCTTGGACAACTCCTGCTGCAGCCGCTCAGGGTCGGTCAGATGCTTGCGATAGATCTCCTGCGACTGCGGAGCGACGACCGCCCGCGCACGTTCGCCGCGGATCGCCAGCCAGCTCAGCGGCAGCAGCACCAGCCGGATGGCCATCGTGAACAGGACAACCGCCGCGGCCGCGGCGGTCACGCCGAGCAACGGGGTCAGCGCGCCGGCCAGCGCGCTGAACAGGAAGTGAGCGCCGGCGACCGGCCACTCCAGAAGGTCAGGCATTCATCCACCACTTGGCGTCTCGAATCGAACAGGGCCGCGTTGGCCGCGTCTGGCGTCTGCCTCGACCTGGTGCGAGGACAGACTCAGGCAGCCGAAACGCGCGGCGCCGGTGCTCGGGGACGGCGACGGCCAGCGGTGCCGGGGTCACGCAGCCGTACGACCGACGGCCGGCGGAACAGCTCGCGGATCGCGACGCCGCGTGCGGCCGGAGCCGCCGGCGGCACCCGCCGGGCCCACTGGTATGCGACGGCCGCGGCCAGCACGGTCGCCAGCACCGCACCGGCGATCCAGGCCGACGACCCGCCGGCGAGCTGGGCCAGAAGCAACACCGAGAACAATGTCGTCAACGTCCGCATCTGGCCCCCCTTCCGGTGAATCTCCTCTGCGAATACTGTACGCCGGCTGAGAAACGTCTTGGTCGGACGATAATCGCACGGGTAGTTTCGAGAAATGGGTTTAGCGCGGACGGTGGAGGTCGGACCGGTCAAACTCGCGTTCCGGGAATGGGGTGACCCGGCGGCCGCGCCGGTGGTCTTGCTGCACGCGCTCGGCGACACCGCCGCCGACTGGGAGACGGTGGCGACGCGGCTCGCCGACTCCTTCCACGTCTTCGCGATCGACCTTCGCGGCCACGGCGGCAGCGACCGGGCCACGCACTATTCGATCGACGGCATGCGCGATGACGTCTGTGGATTCCTGGACGCGCTCGGCCTCGCCGGCGCACACCTGGTCGGACATTCGCTCGGCGGCATGGTCGGCTATCTGGTCGCCGCCAAGCGTCCGGATCTGGTCGGCCGGCTGGTGCTGGAGGAGGCGCCGGCGCCGGTGCCGGTCGACCCGCCGCGCGGCGAGCCCGCACGTCCGGCCGGTCCGCTGGAGGTCGACTGGGCCGCGGTGGTGGCGCTGTACGCGCAGCGCGACCAGCCGGATCCGTGCTGGCTGGACGCGCTGGACCGGGTCAGCGCGCCGACGCTGCTGGTCTGCGGCGGCACCGCGAGCACCCTGCCACAGGAGCAGTTCCTGCTGATCGCCGAGCGCATCGCCGACAGCCTGCTGGTCACCATCCCGTCCGGACACGACGTACACGCGACGCGGCCGGACGACTTCGCCGCCGCCGTCCTGGAGTTTCTCGAGTTGAGCGCTCCACCGGTAATCGATTACTGATATCGCCGAGCCCGGAAACCCCCGATTCAACGGACAAAATCGGCAGTCCACAGAGGACTTTCGGCCAAAGATGCGCGCCGGTCGACACCTAAACTCGCGCGACAGTGCAGAATCAACACATGCGTGCCAGCCTGAAAGACGTGGCGGCCCGGGCCGGGGTGTCCACGATGACCGTCTCCAACGTGCTCAACAACAAGGCGTCGGTGGCGCCGGCGACCAGAGAGCGGGTGCAGGCCGCGGTGGCTGAGCTCGGCTATCGGCCGAGCCTGTCCGCGCGCAACCTGGCGCGCGGCCGGTCCGGCGTGGTCGCGCTGGCGCTGCCGGAGATCAGCATCCCGTACTTCGCCGAGCTGGCGGGGCACATGATGGTGGAGGCGGAGAAGCGCGACTGGACGCTGGCCGTCGAGCAGACCAACTACGACCGCGAGCGCGAGATGGCGTTGCTGTCCGGTGGTCGCGGACACCTGATCGACGGCGTGCTGATGTTTCCGTCCGCGGTGTCGGCGGAGGACATCCCGGAAGGCGGGTCCGCGCTGCCGACCGTGCTGTTCGGCAACCCGGCCGGTGAGCCGGTCGTCGACCACGTGGTGATCGACAACGCCGCCGCCGGCCAGCAGGCGACCGCACACCTGCTGGAGTCGGGCCGGCGGCGGGTCGCGCTGATCGGTCCGTCGTACGAGCCGCGCAGCCGCCGCCAGTCGCCACGGGTCGCCGGCTATCGGCGCGCGTTGAAGGCCGCCGGCATCGCGGTCGAACGTGACTACACCGAGCAGGGTGGCCTCTACAGTCGCGAGGACGGCGAGCACGCGATGGAGCGGCTGCTCGCGCTGAAGACGCCGCCGGACGCCGTGGTGTGCCTCAGCGACCTGCTCGCGATGGGTGCGATGCGCGCGATCCAGCGCAGCGGCCGGCGGGTCGGGGACGAGGTGGCCGTCGTCGGCTTCGACGACATCGAGGACTCCGCATACCTGACGCCGAGCCTGACCACCATGCGACCGGACAAGGCGCAGCTCGCCGAGCTGGCCATCGACGCGCTGGACAAGCGGCTGAGCGACGACACCGCGACCCCGCAGGTCTGGCGCGCCCGCTGCGAACTGGTCGTACGCGACAGCGCCTAACCCCCGCCGAGGGTGACGTTTTGACGGTGTCCTCCGGCCGCTGGACCGTCAAAACGTCACCCTCGGCAGGGTCAGCTGAGCAGTTCGACCTCGGCCAATGACAGGGTGCCGGTGGACCCTGTTGACTCAGTGATCCGCAGCCGGTACGACGAGTAGTCCGCCGGATGCGCCAACGCGAAGGCGCGCGTCTGCAACCGCCAGGCGAAGGTCTGGTTCGTCTGGGTGTCGACGGCCGTCCAATGCGTGCCATCTGACGATCCCTCCAGGACCCACGACTTCGGATCGCCCGGCACCGCACCGGACGTCAGCGTGTACGCCGCCGCCTTGCCGGAGCCGAACGTCAACGTCGGTGTCGCGGAGGCGAAAGTCGCACGTGTCGCGGTCGTGTTGTCGACCAGCGAGCTCACGTCCGTGCCGTCGTCCGAGGTGATGCTCGTCAGCTTGTCGGACCACGGCGTCGGCACCGCGTCGCCGGTGGTGATCGACGGCGGCGCGGCCGACGGGGAGGTGCCCCAGCGCGACGGCGTCGGACCCATGACGAAGTCCAGCGTGCCTCCGCGGGACAGCAGATCCGCCGGCAGATACGTCCTGTCCCACGGCTTTCCGTTGACCCGCAGGCCTTGTACGTAAACATTGCGCGCGCTGTTGTTCGGCGCGTCGACGACCAGCTGACGGCCGTTTTGCAGGTGGATGACCGCGCGCTTGTAGAGCGGCGAGCCGATCGCGTACGACGGACTTCCCATCTGCAGCGGATAGAAGCCGAGCGAGCCGAAGATCTGCCAGGCCGACATCTCGCCGTTGTCCTCGTCGCCGGGATAACCCTGGCCGATCTCGCTTCCGATGTACAGCCGCGAAAGTGCCTCGCGGACCAGCGCCTGCGTCTTCGACGGCTGGCCGGCGTAGTCGTACATGTAGATGATGTGGTGCGACGGCTGGTTGCTGTGGCCATACTGGCCCATCCGCACGTCGCGTGCCTCGGTCATCTCGTGGATGACGCCGCCGTACGAGCCGGGATGGGTCGCGGTTTCCGGCGTCGAGAAAAACTGGTCGAGTTTCCTGCCGAGCCCGGCGCGGCCGCCGTAGAGGTTGGCCAGGCCCTGGCCATCCTGCGGCACGGTGAAGGCCATTCCCCAGCCGTTGGTCTCGGTGTAGTCGCCACCCCAGTCCCTCGGGTCGTACGCCTCCGGCGCCTTGTTCCACGTGCCGTCGGCCTTGCGTCCCTGGAAAAAGCCGACGCTCTTGTCGAACATGTGCACGTAGTTCTGCGCCCGGTTGCGGAAATACCGATAGTTGGACAGGTATTCCGAGCGCCGCGGATCGCTCGCCGAACTGCGGTCGTACAACGCCTTCGAGAGGTTGGCGATGCCGAAGTCGTTGACATAGCCCTCCATGGCCCACGACATGCCTTCGCCGGTGCTGGTCGGTGTGTAGCCGAGGAAAATGGAGCTGGCCAGGCCTTTACGGCCGACGCTCTCGTTCGGCGGCGTGACGGTCGCGTTGCGCAGCGCCGCGTCGTACGCGGCCTTCACGTCGAAGTTGTCGACACCCTTGAGATACGCGTCGGCGAAGGCGACATCGGAGCTGGTGCCGGTCATCAGGTTGGCATAGCCGGGAGACGACCACCGCGGCACCCAGCCGCCGTCGGCGTAGAGCTGCAGGAATCCACCGATCATCTCGCCGGCGTCTTTTGGCGTCAGCAACGAGTACGCCGGCCAGGTCGTCCGGTAGGTGTCCCAGAAACCGTTGTTGACATAGACTTTTCCGTCGCGTACGGCCGATCCGGTCTCGGTCGGTGTGTCGGCGCCGGTACGCGGTGCGGTCGGACTGGCATAGCGATAGACGGGTTTGGCCGCCGTGCCGGTGTTTTCGAAGCCGGAGTTGGGATAGAGGAAGAGCCGGTAGAGGTTGGAATACAGCGTGGTGAGCTGGTCGGTGCTCGCGCCGGACACCTCGATAACGGAAAGTTTGGCGTCCCACAGGGCTTTCGCGGCCGCGCGTACCCGCTCGAAGCTCGCCGAGCCGACCTCCAGGTCCAGGTTTTTCCTTGCCTGCGCCACGCTGATCAGCGAGGTGGCGATCCGCATGGTCACCGTGCTCGCCGACCCGAAGGACAGATAGCCGGCGACGTTGGAGCCGGCCGCCTTGCCGCTGCCGGTCACCGCCTTGTCGAAGGTGGCATAGACGAAGATTCGCCCGGCACCGATGGAAAGTCCGCTCTTCACGTCGGAATAGCCGGTGAGCGTACGTGCCGCCGGGTCGAAGGTCAGGCCGCCGCCGTTGTTGACGTTGTCGAAAATCAGGTTGGCGGCTGTGCCAGGAAAACTGAACCGGAAAACTGCCGCGTGGTCGGTCGGCGTCAGCTCGGTGCGTACGCCATTGGTGAACTTCACGCCGTAGTAGTCCGGCGAGGCGACCTCGTCGGCGTGCCGGAAGGGCAGCGCGCGGGCCGTACGACCCGTGTCGGTCGCCACCGACGGCATGACCTGGAACGTCTGCCGGTCGCCCATCCACGGGCTCGGCTCGTGGCTGAGGCTGAAGGCCTGCAGCTCAGGCAGGTTCTGCGCGTCGTTGGCGCGGTTGTACTCGTACAGCCAACTGGTCGAGCCGGCGTTGGTCACCGGAGTCCAGAAGTTGAAGCCGTGCGGCACCGCGGTCGCCGGGAAGTTGTTGCCACGCGAGAAATTGCCGCTGGCCTGCGTGCCGCGGGTCGTCACCACGTAGTCGGACGGCCGCTGGTAGCACTTTCGCGCCGGATGACCGGAAATCGTGATGTCGTCGACCCAGCCGCGGAACATCGCCGCGCCGTTGGGACTGTCGTATCCGAGCAGGATGCGGACGATCCGCTTGCCGGCGGCCACTTTTCCGATGTCCGCCGAGATGTTGTTCCACTGGTTGGCATAGATCGCCTTCGAGCTGCCCTGCGACACCGGGTCGAGCCGGACACCGTGCTGGTCGACGGCGCCGAGCGAGCTCAGGTAGCTGCCGTCGCTGAAGGCCAGGTCGACCGCCACGAAAGTGCTGGAATAGCGCAGATCGTCGCCGGTCAGCTCCGGAAACAGCAGGTAGGACAGCGACGTGTCGCGGTTGACCGGCACGGACACGTCGAAGATCTTGTTGTACGAGAAGCCGCGTCCGGCCGCGGTTTGCGTGCCGGCGTAGCGCAACGAGTGCAGGCCGGTGAAGCCGACGTTGGCCTTGGCGGCCGGCGCGCTCGCCGGTCCGGTGGACAGCGAGGTCTGCATGTTGGGCAGCGGCGGATCGTTTTTCGGGTCGATCGCGAGCTGCCATTCCGAGGCTTGCAGGATGTCGGCGCCGGCGTTGGCCGTGATGGTCAGCCGATAGAACTTGTACGCCGTCGTGTTGGCGACATCGTACTGCTTCATCTGGAACCTGCTGGAAAAACTCTCGCCGCTGCGACTGTCCACAGTGGTCCATGCGGAGCCGTCGGTGGATCCCTCGACCTTCCAGTCCTTCGGATCGCGGGTCGGCTCGTCGTTGGCCGACGCGATGCCGTATTTGACGATCGCCATCGGCTCGGACAGCTCGTACTGAACCCAGCCGGTCGGCGCGAAGGCCAGCCATTTGCTGTGTACGTCACCGTCGGCGAGGTTTTCCTTCACCTCACCGCCGCCGGTGTTCTCCGCGCTGGCGGTGATCTTGGCGATCTTGTCGGAGATGTTGCCGGGAATGCCGGTCGAGAACGCGGAGTTGACGTTGGCCGCACGCGGACGTCCGGCTCGATCGGTTTCGACCGTGTTTGTCCAGGTAATCGGCGGATCGGTGGATTCGAACGACGACTGGAATTCGCCCGGCGCCGCCTGCGCGACCGTCGGCGTGCTGAACAAGGCCAGCGGCACGAAAAGCGCCGCCGTCACGAAACCGGCCACCAACCTGCGCACATGTCCTCCCACAAAATTCCGGCGTGTCACCTAAACGCAGGCCGTAGCCAGCCGTCAACAGGCAGCGAGGGAGAAATTGTGATCCAGGCCGCATAAGGACGGCCGCGGTGCGTACGCTGGCGGCGTGAACGAGTTGTGGGGACTGATCGAGGCCTGTCACGCGCCGGTGTATTTCGCGCCGCAGGCGCGCGAGGAGTACGCGGCGGCCGGGCTCAAGGGCTTCTGGATGGGATACGTCGCGGCGCGGTCCGGGCCGCTCGGCGCGGTGCCACCCGGCGCGGTGACGGCGATGTTCTACAACTTCGCGCCGGCGCGGATCGACCGCGCGCTGCCGGACGCCTGGAGCCTGTCCAGCCCGGCCGAGGCGGTCGCGGCGCACCAGCGCATCGCGGACGTACGCTTGCGCGAGCTGCTCGGCGAGACGGCGGGCGATCCGGCGCTGGAGACACTCGCCGAGGCGCTCGGCGAGGTGATCCTCGAGCTCGACGCCGCCGGCCGGCCGCTGTTCGCCGGCCACGCCGCGCTGGCCGTACCGGACGAGCCGCACCTCGCGCTGTGGTGGGCCGCCACGGCGTTGCGCGAGTTTCGCGGCGACGGCCACGTGGCCGCCTTGCTCAGCGCGGAAATCGACGGGTGCGCGGCGAACGTGCTGGCTGTCGCGGCCGGTCAGGTGCCGCCGGAGCAGCGCGAGTTTCGTGGCTGGACCGAGCCGGAGTGGGACGACGCCATCGACCGCCTTCGCGGTCGCGGCTGGCTCGACGCGGACGGTCGACTCACCGATCGCGGCGTGCGGGCACGCACCGAGGTCGAGGCGCTGACCGACCGCCTCGCCGCACCGGCCGACCGCGCGATCGACGATCGCTTCGGGGTGGCGCGGCTGGTCGACGCGCTGCGTCCGGTGGTGGCGAAAACCGCGGCCGGCCTGCCGTTCCCCAATCCGATCGGACTTGTGCTCTAACCGAAACGAGGTCGTGCGATGATGCCGATGCCGATCACCGACTCGATGTTTCTGCTGCTCGAGTCGCGCGAGCATCCGCTGCACGTCGCCGGCCTGCAGTTGTACGACATACCGGACGGCGCCGGCCCGGACTATGTCTATGACCTGCACCGAAAGATGCTCGCCGCGGCCGACATACAACCGCTGTTCCGGCGGCGGCCGCGGCGCGGCCTGACCTCCTTCGGGCAGTGGGCCTGGCAGTCCGACGACGATCTCGACCTGGAATATCACGTACGGCTGTCGGCACTGCCGCGGCCAGGAAAGATCCGGCAATTGTTGGAGCTGGTGTCGCGGCTGCACGGCTCGCTGCTGGACCGGCACCGGCCGCTGTGGGAGTTCCACCTGATCGATGGGGTGGAAGGCAATCGCTATGCCACGTATACGAAAGTCCATCACGCGCTGGTCGACGGAGCCTCGGCGACGCGTCAGCTCGTACGCATGCTGACCACCGACCCCGCCGACCTGGACTGCCGGCCTTTCTGGTCCGTACGGCCGAAAACGCCCAGCAAACCGGTCAACGGCACCGAATTTTCGCTGTCGGCGGTGACTTCCGGCGTGTCCGACGCCCTGGGGATCGCGCCGGCGGTCGTCCGCACCGGCCTGCAGACGCTCCGCGAACAGGCCATGACAATGCCTTTCCAGGCACCGAAAACCGTACTCAACGTCAACATCGGCGGCGCCCGCCGGTTTGCCGCGCAGTCCTGGCCGATGGACCGGATCCGCGACCTGGGACGGAAAACCGGCGCGACCGTCAACGACATCGCACTCGCCATGTCGGCCGGCGCGCTGCGCCGCTATCTGCTGGAACTCAACGCGCTGCCGGCGGCGCCGCTGGTCGCGATGGTGCCGGTGTCGCTGCGCGGCGCGCGACTTTCCTCGGACGCGACCGGAAACTCCGTCGGCACGATCCTGTGCTCGCTGGCCACCGACATCCCCGACCCGGCCGTACGCCTCGACCAGATCGTCACCACGATGCTGACCAGCAAGCGGACGTACGCGCAGCTGACCCCGCTGCAGATCACCGCACTGTCCGCACTCATGGCCGGCGGAGCGGCGCTCGCACCGATCCCCGGCATGACACAGCTGACGCCGCCGGCCTTCAACCTGATCATCTCCAACGTACCCGGCCCGACCGAAGAGATGTATTTCGACGGCGCCAAACTCACCGGGACGTATCCGGTGTCGTTCCTGCTGGACGGACAGGCGCTGAACATCACCCTCACCTCACACGCCGGCAGCCTCGACTTCGGGGTGGTCGGATGTCGGCGCAGTTTGCCGCATCTGCAGCATTTTCTGGGTCATCTCGACGCGGCGTTGGTGGAGTTGGAGCGGGCTGCGGGGTGAGAGCGGGTGGGGGGTGGTGGTCGGAGAGGGCGGGGGTTGTTGGGTGGGGAGGTGGTTGGGGTTTCTGGTTGTTGTGTTGGGTGGGTGGTTGCGTCTCTTGTTTGTTGAGTCTGTGGGTGGTTGGGTTTTCGCCTGCGCGGCGGGCGCTCCTGCGCGGAGGGCGACATCAAGGGAGGGGCGCGTGGATGCCGATTGGTGTGCATGGGGGGTGCGGGTGGCGGTTGTGGGCGGGGCTGGGTCTCCAGCCAGGTCACGTTTGGGAAGCGACCCGTCGGGATGGACGCCAAACGATCGTGCTGTGGCGGCTGACTGCGTATACTTGTTTAACAAGACATCAAACCGGACATTTATCGCAGCCCGGCAGTCACAACAGCATTATCAGCCTCAGTAGTCACACCCGTCACAGCCTCCAGGGATCGCGACGGCGTGAAAGCCTTGTTTCTCGCGTCCAGTGCAAGTAACTCGACATCCATGCCATCCGCGAACCGCGCAAGGCGGACATTTAGCGCTCCATGCGCCTTTGCGTCCCACATACTTGACCTTCACGCCACCCACCGAGACGCCACCGCAGCTCCGGCGCCCCAGCCACACTCCTGGTCCGGTTTGTCCGTTCTCCCCCGTCGGCGAGCTCTGCTTGAGCACATTCTGGCCGGGTCTGCCGCGTACGCAAACCAACCACCCACCCAAGCTCGGCAGGCCCGGCCAGAATGTGCTCATCCTCCGGACGCCGACGGGGGAGAACGGACAAACCGGACCACACCACGTACGAAACCGCACCCGCGGCACCCAACCGGACCAACGACGGGACCCCGCGCGCCCCTCCCCTTGAGGTCGCCCTCCGCGCAGGAGCGCCCGCCGCGAAGGCGAAACCACCCTCAAAACGCAACAAAAATGAAGAGCCTGCGCCCCTCCCAACGCAACAATCTGGAAAACCCCGACCCTCCCAACGCAACAACTAGGAAAACCCCCGACCCTCAGAACGCGACAACCAGAAAACGCAACAGCCTAAAACCGACCCCCTACAGCCCCCAAACCGCTTTCGTCCTACCGCGCCGCCCGGCGGAAACCAGCAATGATGATCAGCATGAGGGCGGCCGTCGCGGCGAAGGCTGGAGAATAGCCTAGTTGGGTGGCGGCCAGGCCGAAGGCGGCGGCGCCCCAGCCCCAGCCGGCGTCGTAGGCGATGTTCCACACCGCGCTCACGGATCCGAAGCTGGCCGGCGAAACCCGGCTCAGCATGAGGGTCATACTGGCGTTCTGCGCGACCCCGAAGCCGGCGCCGAAGACCGCCATGCCGGCGAGGACCGTGACCGGATTGTGCGTGACGACCAGCGGCAACAGTCCGATGGCGGCGACTGTCGCACCTGGTACGAGCAGCTTGCCGGCGCCGTAGCGGTCGCCGTATCGGCCGGCCAGCCAGCGGAAACCGGTCGCGGCGGCGGCCTGGACGAACAGGCCGGCGGCGGCGACCGAGCCGCCGGTGATGGCCAGCGGCAGGAATCCGGCGACGATGCCGCCGGCCATCGCGGTGGTGGCGAACACGATCGCCGGCCGGTTCAACGCGGGCGTACGCAGGCTGGCCAGCACACCGACCGGTTTGTCGTCGCCCGGCGCGGTGACCGGGATCCACGGAATGGCCAGCAGGCCGACCAGAGCCGCCACACCACCGATCGTGAACGCCGCGGCGAAGCCAGCCACGTTGGCCAGCCAGATGCCGGCCGGCAGCGCGAGCACTCCCGGCAGGCACGCGACCATGCCGGTGATGCCGAGTCCTTCGCCGCGGCGCTCCGGCGGCAGCAGCGTGGCGATCAGCGCGCCGGCGACCACCATGATGATCGCGAAGCCGACGCCGCGTACCAGGCTGACGATCATCACCGTCGCCATCGTCGACGGAAATGCCAGCACGAGCGCCGGCAGACCGAGCAGCGTGAGGCCGGCGGCGAAGACGCGGCGATAGCCGAGCCGGATCACCAACCGCGGCGTGACCAGCTCGGCGACGACGGTCGCGGTCATCAGCAGGCCGGTGGACAGGCCGGCCGCGGCGCCGCTGTCGCCGAGCGTGGCGGTGAACAGCGGCACCACCGAAAGCAGCAGGTAGAAGCTGGTCAGCGCGCCGAAGTTGGCGGCCACCACCAGGACCAGCCCCCGGCTGAGGAGCCGTGGCCGAGTGAGCGTCGCGGTTGTCATGCCAAGGACGCTAGGCGGCAACCGGATCGGCGCTAAGCTCCAATTCCATGCCAATCGAGTGGTCCGGTTTGAGTCCGGAGCTGTTGCTGTCGATGGACCGCACGTCCGCGGTGCCGCTGCGGTCACAGCTGGAGGACGCGTTGCGCGCGGCGATCCGATGTGGCCGGCTGCAGGTCGGCGAGCGGCTGCCGTCGTCCCGCGAGTTGGCGCGAGCGCTGGGAGTTTCCCGCGGTCTGGTGCAGGAGTGCTTCGGTCAGCTGCAGGCGGAGGGCTATCTGAGTACGCGCGTCGGCTCGGCCACTCGCGTCGCGGCCGGTGCTTGCGACGTGCCGGCACCGGCCGCGCCGGCGCCGCCGCCAGCCAGGCTGCGCGCGGACTTCCGCCACGGTGTGCCGGACCTGGCCAGCTTTCCGCGCGCCGACTGGCTGTGGACACAGAAGGAAATCAGCCGTGACGCGGCAAACGAGACCTTCGACTATGGCGATCCACAGGGAAACCTGGAATTTCGCGGCGTACTGGCGGCATATCTGCGGCGCGTACGGCAAATCGTCGCCTCACCGGAGTGCATCGTCGTGTGCTCAGGCTTCGCGCAGGGACTGACGGTCGTTTTGACGGCATTGATGGCAAAAGGAGTGCGGAGGGTCGCCTTCGAGGATCCCGGCTACGAGGAGGCCGGCATCGCCCATCGCCAGCGGTTGCACGGTTTCGAGGCGGTCCGCGTGCCGGTCGACGAACAGGGGATCGACGTGGACGCGCTGGCGGCCTCCGGCGCCGACGCGGTGGTCATCACGCCGGCGCACCAGTGGCCGACCGGAGTCGTACTCGCACCTGAGCGCCGGCATGCCTTGCTGGAGTGGACAAAACGCACCGGCGGATTCATCGTCGAGGACGACTACGACGCCGAGTTTCGTTACGACCGCGACCCGGTCGGCGCGTTGCAGGGGCTGGCGCCGGACTGCGTCATCGCGCTCGGCACGGCCAGCAAGTCGCTGGCTCCGGCGATCCGGATCGGCTGGGCCGTCTGTCCGCCGTCGCTGGCTTCGTTGGTGGCGGAGACAAAACACGAGAGCGACCGTGGTACGCCGGTCTTCGAACAGCTGGCGATGGCGAAGCTGATGGAGTCCGGCCGTTTTCACCGGCACCTGCGGCGCATGCGCAGCGTGTATGCGGCTCGGCGGGCGGCTCTGGTGGAGGCGCTCGCCGAGCACGCACCGTCGATCGAGATCACCGGTCTCGCCGCTGGCCTGCACGCGGTCGCGCATTTGCCTGCTGGCGTTGACGAAACCTCGGTGATCGCCGCCGCGCGCGAACGCTCGGTCGGCCTTTACGGCATGGCCGAGTGCCGCTCCGACCATGCCGTCCTGCCGGGACAGTTGCTGCTGGGCTTCGGAAACATCGGCGAGCGTACGATCCGCGAAGGCATCGCCACGATCGCCGACCTTTTCTAATGCCGATAATCGATCCGTACGTCACCGGAGTCGGAGCGCACCGAGATCCTCGCGCCGGCACCCTGTTTGACGCCGACGGAGCTTTGTCCGGAGTCGATGGTGAGCTGCACGGCGTAAACGTCCGCCGACGTACCGGTGCGTGGCACGGTGATGCCGACGCCACCGGAATCGGCCGACACGTTCACCGATGCCGGCGGCGCGCTGAATCCGAGCGTCACCGATCCGGATTCGGCCGCCACGTCCACATTGGTGCTGCGCAAGGCATTCGCGCTGACCCTGCCGGAGTCGGCGCGTACGATCAGCGGCCCGGACAGGCCGAAAGTCGTGACGTCACTGGAAGAAGCCGCCACGGCGACCTTGCCGGACAGGCCGCGCGCGGTCACCACGCCGGAGTCCGTGTGGAGGTCGAGCACGGTCCGCGGCGGCACCGTGATCGCGTACGCGATGCGGCACTTGCGGCCGAAAACGCTGCTGGGACACCGAAGCGTGACCTGCAACGTGGTGCCCGACCAGATCTCGGTGACGGTCGGCGTCCAGCCTTGCGTCGCCTCGACGACGCGTCGGCTGGACACCTGATTGGCGGCACCGGCGGTCACGGACACCGACGCGGCATTGCCGTCGACTCGCAACGTGGTGATCGGCTGGAGATACGTCTTCGTCTGGTTGGTCGTCTGCGTCGCCAGCAACCCCCACCCGAAAATCGCCACCGCAACGGCGCCGATGAGGATGACGACGCCGCCGGCGATCCACCAGATCACCCGGCCGCCCGACTCCGTCTTCGTGACGGTCATGGAAAACTCCTATTTGACACGCAGGAACCGCAGCACCGCGAGTACGCGGCGGTGGTCGCTGTCCACCAGCGGCAGGTCCAGCTTGGTGAAGATGCTGTTGACGTGTTTGGCGACCGCGCTTTCGCTGATCGCCAGGGCGTTGGCGATGCCGGAGTTGGACCGTCCCTCGGCCATCGACGCCAGCACCTCGGTCTCGCGCGTTGTCAGTCGATCCAGCGGATCGCCGCGATGCCGCACCAAAATCTGCGACACGACCTCCGGATCCAGCACGGTGCCGCCGGCCGCGACCTGCCGCAACGCGTCCAGGAAGGTGGACACGTCGGCGACGCGGTCCTTCAGCAGATAGCCGACTGCGCTGGTCGGCCCGGACAGCAACTCGGTCGCATAGCGTTCTTCGACGTACTGCGACAGGACCAGGACCGGAAGCTTCGGAAACTGGCTGCGTAAAACCAGCGCGGCGCGCAGGCCTTCGTCGGTGTGCGTCGGCGGCATGCGTACGTCCACGACGACCAGATCCGGCTGGTCGGCCTGTACGGTGGCCAGCAGTGCCTCGGCGTCGCCAACGTCGGCGACCACCTCGTCGCCGTGACTTTCCAGCAACCGCACCAAACCGTCGCGCAGCAGGATCGAGTCCTCGGCGATCACGATCCGCATGGCAGCTCCACGATCATCGTCGTTCCCTCGTCCGGCGGACTGTCGAGGTGGAGTGTGCCGTCCACCGCGGCGATCCGCTGCCGGAGGCCGCGTAGGCCCGTGCCGGCACCGTTTTCCACCGCTCCGCCGCGGCCGTCGTCCACGATGGTCAGTCGGAGCAGGTCGCCGTCGCGGCGCGCGGTGATGTCCACAGTGGACGCTCTCGCATGCTTGGAGATGTTGGTCAACGCCTCGGAAACCACGAAATAGGCCACCGACTCCACGGTCGCCGACGGCCGCCGGTCGACCGAGACGTTGAGCCGCACCGGCACCGGTGACCGGCTCGCGAGGCCGGACAGCGCGGCGTCCAGGCCGCGGTCGGAGAGCACGGCGGGATGCAGCCCGCGTACGAACGACCGCAGCTCGGCCAAAGTCTGCTTCGCCTCTTCATGTGCGGCGGCGATCGCCTGAGCGGCCGGATCGGTCGGGTCGCCGAGGCTCTCCCTTGCCATGCCCAGGCTCATCGCCAGCGCGGTGAGCCGTTGCTGCGTGCCGTCATGCAGGTCGCGCTCGATCCGCCGGCGCTCGGCGTCGGCGGCATCGATGGCGCCGGCCCGGCTCGCCGCCAGGTTTTCCAACCGCTGTCGCAATGTGTCGGCGCGCCGCGGACCGAGCAGCCGCTCGGCCAGCCAGGTGTCCACAAGGGACAGTCCACGAGCCAGCCATGGCGCGGAAAACAGGCAGGCGAGGCCGGCGCAGGTGTACGCGGCCAGCTCCTCCGGTGACAACGCCAGCGACCAGCCGTACGCGACGACCGGCGTCAGCGCGATGCCGATCGTCCACGTGGTCACCATGACAGCGACACCGAACACCGACAACGGCAACGACAACAGGTGATACGCGACCTGCCGGCCGGTGCGCGCCGACAGCGCGCGGTCGAAAAGCCGGCGAAACCGGCCGGCGTCCGGATCCGACCGCGGCGGCGCGGCCAGCTCGATCCGAATGCCGAGAATGGCCGCGAAACGCGACCGTTGCGCATGGCCGAGCGCCTCCGCGCACCAGGCCAACGTGACCAGCGTCAGCAGCGCGGGGACCACGGTGACCGCGAGTCCTACCGTGAGTACGCCGAAAAACACCATCATGAAGAATGCGGTGGTGGCGATCGGCAGGCCGGCGGCCAGATGTGCGGTGGCGCGCCAACCCGCCGCGCGGACCGGCGCCAGCAGCACGGCTGTGGCGATCCGGCCGCCGCGCGGCGAGGTTGTCGACATGGCACCAGGATAAAGTGGCCGCATGCCGGTCAGACGCGGCGCGACACTGCGACACCGGTGAGCACGAGCATGCCGGCGACACACAACCAGGCGAACAGGTCGCCGACAATGCCGTAGACCGTCCAGGTGCCGGTCATCGGCACGTACGCCACCATGGTCTGCTGCGGCGCGCTGAAATAGTTGGTCCTGCCGAGCTGACCGCCATACGGGTCGACGGTGATCGCGATGCCGTTGCTGGTCTGCCGGAAAACCGTGTAGCCGTTTTCGACCGCGCGGAAGACCGCGTTCTCCGAATGCGTGTGCTCGATGCCGTTCCAGTCGTTGGCCGGCACGAACATGATGTCCGCGCGGGTGCGCAGCGTACCCGGGAAATCCGCGTCATAGCAGACGACGTTGGCCAGCCGGCCGTACGGTGTGGCGGTCACCGGCACGATGCCGTCGCCGGCGGGGAAGTTTTCCAGTCCTGGCACCGGGTGCGCCTTGTCGAAGGTGGACAGCACCCGGCCGTCCGGCCCGACCAGCACGGCGAGGTCGCGCAGGTCGGGTTGGCCATCCAGGACGACCGCGATCCCCGTGTCCAGATAGATGTGTTTCTCGCTGGCGAGTTGTCCGGCTTTCGTCAGGAAATCGGCGTAGTCGTCGTGCAGGACGAGCGCGCCCGCCTCCGGCCAGGCGACGATCTTCGCTCCGGCGTCCGCCTCGACCCGCGTACGCGCGAAGAGGTCGTCGTTGACGATCGCGAATGCCTTGCGCAGCACCGGTTTCTGCTCCGGCCGCAGCTCGGGTGTGTGGAAGTTGTCGATCTGCCGCTGCCGCTCCTTGGCGGCTTTCGACGGGCTGATGCCGGCGACGCGCACCAGATTGTCCGCGGTCGGCGCTGCCGCGAGCCGTACGCCGCCGCCGAGGAGGACGACGCCAAGGACTGCCGCGTAAACCACTGTTACCGTACGGAAAGACCGGCGTTCCAGTGCCAGGTTGGCGATCGGGGCGAGCCACGCCATCAGGAAGCTGATGCCATAGATGCCGGTCACCGATGCCAGCTGCAGCACCGGAAGACTGCTCGACTGCGTGGTGGCCAGCGGACCGAAAATGGTGCCGAACGGACTGACCACCGCGATCAGGAACTCGGCCGCGACGCGGCACACCGGAAACACCAGCGTGCCGAGAAACGGGTTGAACCGCCGGAAAAGCAGTCGGTCGGCCAGCAGCGGCAGGTCGAGGATCAGGCTCATCGCGAGGCATCCGGCCAAAATCGGCCAGGCGTCGAGCCGGTTGGCGGCCGCGAGGAAGGTGATGGTCGCGGCCGCGGACGACAGGAAGACGCAGCCGAATCCGGCGAGTACGCCGGTGCCGCGGGTGAACCGCATCAGGCAGATCGCGAACAGCCAGCCGGCGACCGGAATCGACCACTCGCTGTGCAGCGCGAACATGCCGAGCACGGCCCCGGCCGTCAGCCATCCGTATTTCCGCCAGCCGGTGGCGAGGAGTTGGGTTGTCATACGGCTGAGCCTCGCCGACCGTACGGCCACCGTCACTGGCGTTGGTTGCCGACTTGACCTGCACTTATCTCCACCCCCATGACTGATGCGGAGGCTGCCGACCGGTTGCCGCGATCGAAGAGCGTGTCATATTGTCAGACAGAGTGGCAAACAGACAGGAGGAGCTATGGCGCCGTACGAGGTGGCGACGTTCGACAACTACGGGACGCTGACCGACTGGGAAGGAGGCATCGCGCAGTTCCTCTATCGGCTCGCGCTGCGCAACGGCGACCGGCTGCTGGTGCCGGGCAGCGAGCTGCAGCAGGAGTTCGAGGCGATCCAGTATGACCTCATCGGCGGCAGTTATCGCAGCTACAAGCAGGTGCTGGCGGAGAGCCTTGCGACCTTCTGCGACCGGCACGGCTGGCCGTACGACGACCGGCTTGGCCGCGACCTGGCCGACGCGATGCGCTCGTGGTCGTCGTTTCTCGACACCAACCCCGCGCTGACCAGGGCCAAGGCGGCCGGCATGAAGCTGGCGATCCTGTCCAACACCGACCGCGACATCATCTCGCACAGCATCCGCCACCACCGGGTAGCGTTCGACTTCGTGATCACCGCGGAGGACACCCGGACCTACAAGCCGGACGACGCCTTCTTCGCGTACGCGCTGGCCGAGATCGGGGTGCCGGCGGACCGGATCATCCACGTCGCTTTTGGCTTCAAATATGACAACGCGCCGGCCAAGCGCGCCGGCTTGACGACCGCCTGGGTCAACCGGCACAACGAGCCGCAGCGGGCCGGCGTCGCGGCCGACCACGTGTGGCGCGACCTGTGGCCGCTGGCCGGCCTGGCCGACGGAAGGCCGATCCCGGAGTGAGCGTCCTGCGGATCACGAGTACGACCGACGCGTTGGTCGCCGAGCTGCGCGAGCGCATCCTCGGCGGCGAGCTGCGGCCCGGCGAACCGATCCCGGAGCTGGCGCTGGCGGACAAATACCGGGTCGCGCGGCCGACCGTGCGTGCCGCGCTGCAGTCGCTGGTGGCGCGCGGCCTGCTCATACGTGAGCACGGCAAGTCGGCACGTGTGCCGGTGCTGACCGTCGAGGACGTCGATGACCTGTTCTTCATGCGCGAACCGCTCGAGCTGCACGTGGTGACCACGCTCGCGCGCCGCGGGCTTTCGCGGGCGGACGCAGACCGGCTGCTCTCCGGGCTCGCGGCGATGGGGCCGGAGGCGAGCTGGGCCGACCGCGTGGAGGCGCACACCGACTTTCACGTCGGACTGGTCGACGCGGTCGGCAGTCCGCGGTTGAGCCGCGCGTACGCCGGCGTACATGAGGAGATGCAGCTCTGCCTCGCGCAGCTGCAGTCGACCTATCCCGGCCCGACGGCGCTGCTGGACGTGCACCGCCGGCTGCTCGACGCGATCCGTACCGGCGACCCGGAGCAGGCTCGCCAGGAGATGACCGACCACATGAAAGGCGCCCGAGACGCATTTGTCGCGCAAAACTAAAACGTCCGGACAAAAGCATATTTATCCGGTGCACGATCGGGCCGACGTCTTAATTTTGTATAGATAAAGCCGAATCGAGTCGCAACTTTCCTACCGGAGCTGGCGGCCTCTCGTAGATAATGGCGCCTCACGAGGAGATGTTGTCCGCAGCCCGAGGGAGGGTCCACGCCATGGCCGACGCCGGCCCAACACTGCCGGAGCAGTCGCGTACGCGCCGTGTGTGGTGGTCTCCGGCCGCGCTGGTGGCGCTGATCGCCGCCGCGCTGCTGATCGTCGGACCGTGGACACCGCTGGCCAGCTTCGGCTTCGCCTCCGGCTGCGCGTACGCGGCGCCGGCCAACCCCAACCACGTCGGCGTCGTCGTCGACAACGGCATCCCCGGCAAGGCGGTCGAGTTCAGGTGCGTCGGCTGGGGGAGCGGCATGACCGCCAAGGACGCGCTGGTCGCCGCGTACAAGGACGCGAAGTTCGGCGCGGACGGCCGGGCCTGCTTCATCGACAACTATCCCTCCGGCGGCTGCCAGAGCCCCCCGCCGGCCAACGCCGGCTACTGGGCCTTCGCGACCTCGGACGGCAAGGGTTCCTGGGTCCAGCAGGACAAGACAGTCAGCCAGGACCTGAAAATCGGCAACGCCACTGTCGTGGGGTGGAAGTACATCGCCGACGGTGGCGCGCAGCAGACGCCGGCGATCATGCCGAAGATCGAGACGATCTGTCCTCCCGGTTCCACGGTGACGCCGACGCCGTCCAAGACGCCGAGCAAGTCGCCGACTCCGTCGCACACACCGACCACCGGCAGCACGACCGGCGCGCCCGGCAGCGGATCCAACCCCGGCACCGACTACACACAGCCGTCGTACCAGACGCCGACCGGCCAGCCGACGCTGCCGTCCTACCCCGGCGGCGGCTATCCCGGCGCCCCCGGTGCGGTCGACGCCGGCAACGCCGGCACGGCCACCCCTGGCGGCACCGGCATCGGCGGCAAGCTGCCGGACAACCGGGCCGCCGCGTACGACACCAGGGACTGGACGCGTTGGGGCCTGATCCTGGTCGCCGCCGGGTTCGCGCTGGTCATCGTCACGATGGGCCTGTTCGGCACGAACGTCTACCTGTCCCGCAAGGCCGCGCCGAAAGGCCGCCACCGCCGCTCCGAGCGCCGCACCACCTTCGCCGTCTAGTTTCCGAAAAATGGCTAGGCCCTAGGCGGACTGTGCGCGGGTCACGTCCTCGGCGGCTTTGACCAGCAGGCGCAGCACCGCACCAGCGGCGGCCTCCGGGTCGGCGGCCCTGATGGCGTCGACGACCGCGCGATGGCTGGGGACCGGGTCGTCGACGAGCGCGCCGTGCACGATCCGGTCGCGCTCGGCCAGTCCGGTCTCGATCACGACCTCCAGGCGTACGAGCAGCTCGTTGTGCGTCGCCGCGAGAAGCGCGCGATGGAAGGCGAGGTCGGCCTCGACCGCGCCGGCCGGGTCGGTGGCCGCCGCCATCTGACCGAGTTTTTCCTCCAGCGCCCGCAGATCCGCGTCCGTACGCCGGAGTGCGGCCAGCTTCGCGGCTCCTGGCTCGACGATCTCGCGTAGGTCGTGCAGGTCCTGGAAGAGGCCGGGTTGCGGCCGCGGACCGAAGCGCCAGCGCAACAGGTCGCCGTCGAGCAGGCTCCAGTCGGCGCGCGGCCGGACGTACGTGCCGCGCTTTGGCCGCGCGTCGACCATGCCTTTCGCGGCCAGTACGCGCAACGCCTCGCGGATGACCGTGAGGCTCACGTCGAGTTCGGCCTGCAGCGCCGCGATGTCCAGCGTCGCGCCTTCCGGGAGCTGGCCGGACAGGATGCGCCGCGCCATGGTCTCCACGGTCTGGCCGTGGATGCCACGTCGTACGGATCGTCCCATTCCGGCCGTTCCTCCCGCTAGCTGTAACCATTAATTACGAAGATATCTTGACAGCTGGTTCTCCGGGCCGGCAACCTTGCCGGAACACGAGTTCCCGAGCCGGGAGGTTCTCTTCAGATGAACGACATCAGTCGGCGCGGATTTCTGGCCGGTCTCGGCGGACTCGGTGCGGCGGCAGCACTCGGTGGCTGTGCGACCACACCGACCGGCGGTGGCGGTGGCACCGACACGCTGACCCTGCAGTCGTCGCTGTCGGACGCGGCGCCGAAGGCCGCGCTGACGAAAGTCGTTGAGGGCTATACGAAAACCAAGGTCACGCTGAACACCATCGCGATCGAGTCCTTCCGCGCTCAGCTGCCGACCTATCTCAACTCGGCCAACCCGCCGGACGTACTCACCTGGTATGCCGGCTCGGTTGCCCGTGACTACGCCAAAAAAGGCTTCCTGCTCGACGTTTCCGACCTGTGGAAGGGAAACGGGCCATGCGCCGGCTTCTCGCCGGCGTTGCGCGAGCTGTCGACGGCGGCCGACGGCAAGCAGATTTTCGTACCGACCAGCTACTACTGGTGGGGCGTGTTCTACCGGAAGTCGATGTTTGCGAAGTGGGGCGTACGGCCGGCGACCGACTGGCCGGGGTTTTTGGCGCTGTGCAACACGTTGAAAGGCAAAGGCGTCAACCCGCTGACGATGGGGACCGGCTCCACGGCGTGGGTCGCCTCCGGCTGGTTCGACTATCTCAACCTGCGGATCAACGGCGCGACCTTCCACCGTGACCTGCTGGCCGGCAAACATTCCTTCGACGGCCCCGAAGTGCGCAAGGTGATGGACTACTACAAGCAGATCGTGCCGTTCTTCGACCGGAAAGGTCGCTCGTACTCCTGGCAGGACGCGGTGACGCCGCTGGTCAACGGCTCGGCCGGGATGTATCTGATCGGCGCGTTCGTCACGCAGTCGGTGCCGAAGGACGTCCTCGACGACATCGACTTCTTCCAGGTGCCGATCGTCGATCCGGCCGTACCCGTGGCCGAGGAAGCGCCGACCGACGGCTTCTTCGCCAGCGCCAAGTCGCGGAACGTGGCCGGCGCCAAGGATCTGATGACGTATCTGGCCTCGCCGGCCGCGCAGCAGCAATACATCAAGCTGGCCAACTCGTCCAACCTGCCGACCTCGTCGAAGGTGAGTACGGCGGATTTCTCCCCGCTGGTGCAGAAAGGCGTCAAGCTGCTCAACGGCGCCAAGGCGATCACGCAGTTCTTCAACCGCGACTCCAGCGACGAGCTGCAGACCACCGCGGACACCGCGCTGACGAAGTTTCTCGACTCACCAAAGGACGTCTCGACGATCCTCGCGGCGTGGCAGGCCTCGGCGCAGAAGGTGTTGTCTTCATGACGATGGCCGCCAGCCGTGTCGTACGCAGGCCGGTCCGCGGACGCGTGCCGTGGCCGGTCTGGCTTTTCCTGCTGGTGCCGGCGGCGGTCGAGCTCGGCTGGGTTTTCTGGCCCGGCATCAACAGTTTCTATCTGTCGATGACCAAGTGGAACGGTCTGGGCGCGCCGCTGTCGGTCGGCCTGAAAAACTTCACCGATCTGTTCGCCGACGATGTTTTCCGGCAGGCGCTCGGAAACAACGTCATCTGGGCCATCGGCTTCGGCGCGCTGTCGGTGGCTGGCGGCCTGGCGCTCGCGGTCGCACTCAACCGCCCGCGCCGCGGCGTCGGCATCTATCGCAGCGCGATCTATCTGCCGATGGTGTTTTCCCTTGCGGTGACCGGACTGTTCTGGCGCGTGCTCTACCAGCCGGACGGCACGATCAACGCCACGCTCGGCCTGGTCGGCCTGACCAGCTGGCAACACCAGTGGCTCGCCGACCCGAAAACGGCACTGTACGCCGTACTCGTCGCCGCCGTCTGGCGACAGGTCGGCTATGTCATGGTGCTCTATCTGGCCGGCCTGAAAGGCTGCGACCCGTCGCTGGACGACGCCGCCGCCGTCGACGGAACGACGGCGTGGCAACGATTCTGGTATGTCGTGTGGCCGCAGCTGCGCGGCGTCAACACCGTCGTCTTCGCGGTGACGGTGATCGATTCGCTGCGTACCTTTGACATCGTGTGGGCCATGACCGGCGGCGGTCCGTACCACTCGTCGGAGCTGCTCAGCACCTACATGTTCGAGCAGGGCTTCACGTTCCTCAACCTCGGTTATGCGTCGGCGATCGCGGTGGTGATCTTCGCGCTGGCGATCCTGTTCATCATCACCTACCTCGTCCGCGCGACCCGGCAGGAGGACTGATGGCCGCGCCAGTGCTGGAAAAACCGGCGGTGTCCGCGACCGTACGCCCACCGGCCCGGCGCCGGCGGCGAGGTGGCTGGCTGTTCCACGCGATCATGACGCCGCTGACGCTGCTGTGGGTCGCGCCGATGGTCTTCGTCGTGCTGATTTCGGTGCGGTCGTTCGACGACATCTCGCGGCGTGGCCTGGCCGCACTGCCGGATTCCTTTGGTCTCGGCGGTTTCGTCACCGCGGTGGGGGAGGGCGGCATCGGTCTGGCCTTGCTGACCAGCGCTGAGGTGACCGTGCCGGCTGTCATCCTGAGCCTGTGGCTGGCGTCGATGGCGGCGTTTGCCCTGAGCCGTTATCACATTCCGTTCCGCCGGGCGATCCTGCTGACCATGCTGGCCGGAAACCTGCTGCCGCCGCAGATCCTGCTCATCCCGGTCGCGCGGATCAGCGAAGGCCTCGGCATTTATGACACGCTGGTCGGCTTGGTCGCCATCCACGTCGGCTTCGGCCTCGGCTTCTACACGTTCGTGCTGCACGGCTTCATGCGGTCGATTCCGTTGGAGATCACCGATGCCGCCAAGATCGACGGCGCCGGCGTGGTGCAGACGTACTGGCGGATCATCCTGCCGCTCTGCCGCCCGTCGCTGGCCGCTCTCGGCGCGCTCGCCACCACCTGGATCTTCAACGACCTGATCTGGTCGATCACGGTGCTGCGTACGCAGGCGAAGTTTCCGGTCACCGCCGCCCTGCTCAACCTGCAGGGTGGCTATGTCAGCAACTGGAACGTCGTGGCCGCCGGCGCGATCCTCGCCGCGATCCCGACCGCGATCGTGTTTTTCGCCTTCCAGCGCCATTTCGTCTCCGGCCTCCTGATGGGCTCCACCAAATAGCGCGCTTCTGACGCAGGGGGCGCGGCCGAAGAGGCGTATTCGGTGGCGGTGCGAGAATGTCTCGGTCGCGCGGATCGCCGCTGAGCCGGAGTGCGCGGCGCCACGGACGGCCCTGAGCCGCGCCGCAACAGTGTCAATGGCCTCTGCCGCACCCGGCGGGCGCACACGCTGCTTGTCAAGTTTTCTGGGTAAGGGGCGGCCGGGACCGGGTCGCGGGCGTGATCCAGGAGTTGGTAGGGCTTCTCGTCCATGCAGACCACCGGAACGGCCCGATCGTAGGGGCGAACGTAGACGTCCAGGACGTCTTCCATTCGCGCGACGAACTCGCCGTTGCCGCGGCGGGGATGGTCCAGCACTCCTTCAGGTGAGGACGAAACGCCGTTTTTTGACAACCTTCCCGATAGTCGAGTGATCCAGATTCGGCATGTCCCGCATCAGCGCGATGTGCTTTTCCAACAGTCGCAGCGTCCACCGCGACCTGCCCTCCGGGGGCGTCGAGCATCCCAGCGCGATCAGCCGGGCCTCGACCTCACCGGTCACGATCGGCTCGACCGGCGGCGTGGACCGCCTCTTACGCCGGATCGTGGCCCCGACATCACCGTCATGCTCGACATACGCCCTGGCCACGTTCGCGATCGTCTGCGGATCGACACCGACCTTTTCAAATTTTAGCGACGACACTCTACTAGACGAGTGATTCCTAATTGATCATGCTCGGCGTGGTGGCTGGGCTGTAGACGTGGCGAAGGGTATCGATGCCGGTTTGTGAAGACTGACCTCGATACCCTTCTGACGGCACTGTACGTGTTCGTCGATGACCAGGTTGTTCCGGTATCCGCGCAACGAGGGGGCTCGCCAGCGCGGCGGCCTGGTCGTCCCAAGCGGCTCAGCGATGCGGAGTTGGTGTGTCTGGCGGTCGCGCAGGTGTTGTTGGGTTATCCGTCTCAACATCACTGGTTGCGGGCTTGCTACGGCCGGTTGGGTCACTTGTTCCCGTGGTTGCCCAAGCAGCCGGGGTACTCCAAGCGGCTCACGGCGGCTGGGCCGGTGATCGCCGAGGTCATCGCCCAGTTGGCGCGGCAAGTGTCCGCCGAATCGGATCAGTACCGGTTCATCGACGCCACACCGATCCCGTGCGGCTGCTCGGTCAGCACCGTCAAGCGGTCCGCACTGGCTGGGATCGCCGGATACGGCTACTGCGCCAGCCACTCACGCTGGTACTGGGCAGTCAAGCTCTACCTGGTCACGACCGCGCACGGCATGCCAATCGGGCCTGGTGCCTGGCCAACCCCAAACTGGGTGAACGCGAGGTCGCGATCGAACTGCTCGGGCACGCCCGTGACCAGCACCTGCTCCCCGACCGATGCGTGCTCATCGGCGACAAAGGCTTCGCCGGCACCGATTTCCGCACCCAAACCGCTGACCTGAGCATCACCTTCATCCGTCCCGACCGCAAAAACGAAAAACACCGGTTCGGCAACCTCGGCGGCATCCGCCAGCTCATCGAGTCCGTCTTTGACACCGGCAAAGGCCAACTCTCCCTGGAACGACACGGTGCTCGAACCGCCGAAGGCCTCTACGCACGCATCAGCCAGCGACTCCTCGCCCTCGCCGCCGCGATCTGGCACAACTGCGCCATCAACGTACCCATCAAACGATCCCTGACCGCCTACGACCACTAATTAGGAATCACTCGTCTAGGCTTCCAGCGGCGGACGCCAGCGGGCGCGCGCCGTCGATGGCGTTGTCGGCCTGGTTGGACGAGCACGGGTGTTGTGTTGGTTGGTGGTCCACCTGTTCGGTTTAGTTGAACAGGTGGTAGGTATTTCGTAGCGGCTTTTGCTCGAAGTCCACGTACTGCGGTGGAATAAACTCCGGAACGCCGTCAACAATCCGGACCTGCCAGTCACCATGATGAATCATTCGGTGGTGGAACTCGCACAGCAGCACGCAATTGTCGATGGAGGTTTCACCGCCGTCGGCCCAGTGCCGCACGTGGTGAGCCCGCGTCCAGCGTACGGGTCGGGTGCAGCCGATCATCGCGCAGCCGCGGTCACGCGCGATCAACGCCTTACGCAGCTCGTCGGTGACCAGCCGTTCGGTGCGGCCGACGTCCAATGCTTCGCTTTGGGTGCCGAGCACCAGTGGAGTGATGTCGCAGTCGCACGCTAGCCGGCGGGCGGCTTCGGGGCTGATGACGGTGTTTTCGTACGCGCGGACCTGCCCGAGCTTGTCCCTGAGCATCTCCCACGACAAGGTGATCGTCAGGTGGGGACGCTCGCGGCCCTGGATCGGCAGCTTCTCACTGTCCGCGATCAAATTCAGCGCGTCGGCCAACGCGTCGCCGTTGCGTTCGGCGGCCGAGCGGCGGTCTTTGGTTTTGCCTTTGTCGTCGGTCCGTGGCTTGGCCAGCGGGGAGAGGATCTCCTGCATCAGGCTGCCCGTCTCGGCATCGAAACTGCCGCGGAACGCGAGCCGACCATCGGTGCCGGTGCGCAAATACAGCTCGCGGCGCGGCGTGGCGTTCTCCTCTTCCGACGGCATGGTGCCATCGGGGTCGAGGTGGCCATGGACGCGGTTGCCGAGCTGGTGCAACTCACGTGCACGCAACTGGGACGCCGCGTCGACCAACGTTTTCTCGGCGAACCGCCGCTCCTGGATACCGATCCGACGCGGCAACTTGGTGATAATCGTCCGGATCGCGTCCAACTGCGAATCGGCAAGCTCGCCGCGGCGCATGGCCTCGCCGGCGTATTCCAACTGCGGCGCCAGCTTCTCACCGGTGGCCAACGCGCGGCTGCCGCAGAACGCCCGTGCGCGCTGCACGCACCGGCTGGCCTCGGTGGGGGAGAACTTCAGGAAATCCTCCAGGAACGCGGCCGTGTCGGCGTGCCCGAACTTCGTCGCGATCGTCTGGTCATCGGCGGCTTTCACCACTGCGAGAAGCGCCGCTTTGGCCGTACGCACCGCCTGCTCCGCCAACCGCAACGCGGCCGCGAACTCCTCCTTGCCGGACAGCAACGACGGATCACCCGCCAGCTGAAATGAAGGAGTGGTCATGCCGCCAATAATACCCCATCGGCCGACAACGCCGCACCGCCGGGGTCAGGTGTTTCCTTTGCCATGCAACGTAAATCGCGGCGCGCGCGTTGAGCTGGAATAGGCGCTGCTGCTGCCATCGTAGAGGGGGTGAGTTGGCGAGGTCGAATTTGGCCAGGTTGCATGGCTTGTTGTGGCCGTGTGTTGGCTGGGTGGAACCGTTTACGCAGGCGGGGACGTACGCGGTGGGGTTGGTGACTGACCTGCCGCGCAAGGATGGGTGGTCGCTGGCCGAGCATGCTGGTGATGCCACGCTGGACCGGATGCAGCGGCTGCTGAATCACGCGGCGTGGGATCACGACGCCGCGATAGCGGTGATCCGCGGTTTCGTGGTGGGGTTTTGAAGGACCAGTCGCTGCGAGTGGCTGCGGTGGATGAGTCCGGGCGGGAAACAGGGAAGCGCGACGGCCGGCACGCAACGGCACTATATGGGCTGCGCGGGCCGGGTCGCCAATGGCGTCAACACCGTTTATTGGTCGTACGCCACAGGCGGCGGCCATGCCCTGGTGGGCGCCAAGATCTGGCTGCCCGCCGGGCAGCTCGATGACGCAGACCGCCGTGTCGCGCTGGGAATCGGCGATGACGTGGTCTTTCCAACGAAGCCGCAGCTGGTCATCGACATTCTGACTGACATGGTTGCTGATAGCACGATGCCGCCCTGGTGCGCCGGCGACGAGGTCTACGGCAGGGCGAGCGAGTCCCGAACTTTCCTTGAGAACAACGGAACCGGCTACGTCGTGCGGGTCGGGTGCGCCTTCGGTGTCGACGCCGCCCAAGGGCTGAGAATACGCGCCGACGAGTTGGTGAGACGGTTTCTCCCGCCCGCCTCGTGGCAGGTCTGCTCGGTCAACGGTTCCAAAGGCGAACGAGAGTACGCGTGGGGCCTGTCACAACTTATGTGTAAGTCGAAGGTGATTGGCCTACTTTCCCTATTTTATCAGAAAGGTAGTCTTCCCGGGAATATTTGGGTGAGGGTGTTAAGTGCTATTCTCCAGCCCCAGGTGCCGGTTCCGGATTCTCCGCCGCGTTGGGTGGTGATGTTGCGTAGTCCAAGGTAGATGAGTTTCATGGCGGCGTCTTTGTCGGGGAAGTGTCCGCGGTTTTTGGTGATTTTGCGGAGTTGGAAGTTGATGGACTCGATCTGGTTGGTGGTGTAGACGACCTTGCGGAGTTCTGCGGGGTAGTCCAGGAACGGAGTGAACTCGTTCCATGCGTTGTTCCAGACCTCGACGGCGCCGGGGTACTGTTTTCCGTGTTGTTTGGCGAACTCCTCGCGGGCGAGCTCGGCGGCTTCCAGGTTAGGCGCGGTGTAGATCTCGCGCATCGACCGGGCCAGCGGTTTGCGGTCTTTGTAGGAAACGAACCGCATGGCGTTGCGGATCACGTGCACGACACAGGTCTGCACGACGGTGTCCGGGAAGATCGAGCGGATCGCGTCCGGGAGACCGGTCAGGCCGTCGCAGCAGGCGATCAGGATGTCCTTCACGCCGCGGTTGCGCAGGTCGGACAGGACCTTGGCCCAGAACTTGGCACCCTCGCTGTCCTGGATCCAGCA
Source organism: Fodinicola acaciae (assembly GCF_010993745.1). Lineage (NCBI taxonomy): Bacteria > Bacillati > Actinomycetota > Actinomycetes > Mycobacteriales > Fodinicola > Fodinicola acaciae. Next base: position 610,584 of record NZ_WOTN01000003.1, on the reverse strand, counting down.
GCCCAGCGCGTGTTTGCGACCATCGACGTCCACCCCGATGGCCAGGTAGGCGACCCTTGGTGGTGACCACACCGTTGTCCTTGATCCGCAGCCGGATGCCGTCGACGTAGAGGATCGGGTAGACCTCATCCAGCGGACGTGACTGACCCCACTGTGACACACGCCTTGATCTCATCGACGACCACGTCGGTGACGTTGGAGATCAACTCCCGGGACGCGTTTATCCCATACGTTTCAAGCAAATGAGCCTCGATGTCCCGCGTTGTCAAGCCACGTGAATACAAAGACAGGATCATCTCGTCGATATTCTTGAGGCGACGGGCATGTTTGGGCACGATCGTCGGCTCGAACGATCCGTTCCGATCTCGCGGCACCTCGATCTGGACCGGGCCGCTGATCGTGGACACCGTCTTGCGGGTCCGACCGTTGCGTGAGTTCCCGGTCCCGCGACCCTCGGATGAGCCTGGCTCATAGCCTAGATGGTCGGTCATCTCGGTCTGCAAGGCTCGCTCCAGCACGGCCTTGGTCATCTGGTTCAGCAGACCATCCACGCCATCCAACGGCGTCCCAGCGGCCTTCGCGTCAGTCAACAACGCGTCGATCGTCTCCGCCGAGAACGCCTCCGCCAGCCGCGCAGCCGCCGCCTCGTCCCGATCACCAGGCGATGATTTCTGAGTCACTCGGTGTCCCTTCCGACCAGCCAACAAGCCAGTCAATCTTGGTCCACCTCCGACTTACACAGTTGTTATGACACGCCCTACGCGTGGGCCTGGGTAAGCACGACCGGTCCCCGTCATTTCCTGCTGATCCGCAGGCATTTGGACACCGGTGAGCTGCCAATCACTACTGTTACATTCCACCGACCGAGCCGATCGCCTTCACGACACCGGTCCGGGTGGCCTGCCTGCGCTGGCCAGTCCAGGAAGACGTCGAATTCGGCAAGACCATTTCGGGCTGGATCACTCCCAGGCCCGCCCCTACACCGCCCTGTTCCGGCATATCGATCTGACAACGGCCGCGCTGGCCGTCTGCGCGATCACCGCCGCTCACGCCAAAACCCGCGCGCCAGCGCCCGTCCTTCCCCACACACCTGACCAACAGCCACCACCGGACATGGGCCCGATCACACTGACCGTCGCCGAGATCAAACACCCATACACCCTGCTCACCCGCCAGATCTGGCCCCCAACGCATCATCCGCACCGGACCCTGTAGCGACGACGCCACCAAGCCCGCGCCCGGTGGTTCCACCACCGCACCCGACTCCGCCGACAACCCCAACCAACAAGACAAGATCGCTACATACCCGAGGTCGAGGCGCTCTATCAGCCCCATACCTAGCCGGAGATCGCTTTTGTCATTTCCCAGACCCGTCAATTTCACGGCGAACCGGCCGTCGCTGCTCGTCCAGTCTGAGCCGCTGCACCCGTTTACGGTCCGGTTAAAGTCACGCCGCCGCCGGTACGTGACGGCTCCAGCGCGTACGCCTCTCGGGTGCCAACACGTGGTCGTCGAGGCTAAACGGTGATGCGGGCGAGGACGGGGTAGTGGTCGGAGGCTTCGCGGCCTGGTGGGAAAACCAGCGTTTCCGTGCTGATCTTCGGATGTGGCCGGCGACCGGTTTCGTCCAGATAGCCGACATAGTCCAGCACTTCCGCGTACGCGGCATAGCGCCGACCGGTGAGCGGGTTGCGGCCGTCGTACGTGGCGGCGTGCAGTCTGCCGGAAGGCTCGATCCGGCCGTCGATCGCGGCGTTGGCGCTGCGGCGGTCGGCCGGCTCGGTGTTGAGGTCGCCGGCGATCAGCACCGGCTGGTCGGCCGGCGCTTTCGCCGACACCAACGCGCGCAACTCGGCCAGCTGCACCAGCCGTACGCCGTGCCGGTGGCCGCGCTCGTCGGCCTGCAGATGCGTTGCGGCGAGCCAAAGTCCGCCGGGCACGTCAAACGACAGCAGCGCGACACCCTTGTCGGAGAGTGCGTCGGTGGTCAGCGGTTGATACGCCTCGTACGTGTGCGCGTACGACTCCAGGATCGGCAACCGGCTCAGCACGTGAATGCCGCTGCCGACCATCCGGCTGAGATAGCCACGCCGTCCGGTGCCGCCAGCGGCCGCCGTCACGGAATAGCCGGTCAGCTGGGAAATGAGCGCGCGAGAATGCCGGTTGAACGCTTCGTTGAGCACCACGATGTCGGCGTCGGCGTCACGGATCACTTGCAACGCAAGAGAAGCGCGCCGTGCCGAGCCGCGTAACGGCAGCTGCAAGACGTTGAAGGTCAGAAGCGAAATCACTGCACGCTCTTGATCGGCTGTACGGTCAGCGCGGAAATGATCGCGGCCACGACGGCCAGAACATAGATGGTCGGATAGCCGAACTGGTCACGTCCGAGCAGTGACAGGACGAGGCCGCCGATCGCGCCGGCGAAGACATAGGGCAGATTGTTGGCGATGTTGATGATGCCGAGATCCTTGCCGCGATGCTCGGCTTTGGGCAGCACCTGCGTGATCAGCGCCTGGTCCACGGCCGAATACGCTCCCCAGCCGAGACCGAGGAAAATCGCCGCGACGATCGCGGACGGGAGGTTGGTGAAGCAGGCGAACACCAGTCCGGCCAGGCCCTGCAGGACCGCGGCGATGACCACCAGCCGCTTGCGCCGCATCGTACGGTCGGACCACCGGCCGGCCGGAATCGCCGCAGCCACCGCGAAAACCGTGTAGAGGCCGACCAGGATCAGCGTCCACAGCTGCGGGTCGACGTGCAGCCGGTCCTGCAACAAATAGTAGAGATAGACCTGGATGAGCGCGTTGGAGAGCTGGATGAAAAACCGGCCGCTCCAGGCCCAGGAGAAGTCGCGGTGCCGCAGCGGCTCGACGATGCCGATCAGCGTACGCCGCAACGAAAACGGCGGCCGCTGGTCCTTGGTCAGTGGCACGCCGCGAGTGCCGAATGCGAACGGCAACGACAGCAGTACGGCCAGGATCGCGATGCCGAGAAAGCCCGGCAGCACCTCGGTGAGCACCAGGCTGACCAACGCGATGCCGATCAGCGGACCGACTGTGCTGGAAACTCCCCAGAAAGCCGACACGAACGCGCGTTGGTTGACCGGCACGTCGTCCGGGATCGCCGCGGAAAGCGCCGCACTGGACATCGACAGGCCGACCTGGACCAGGGCCCACACCAGCACCATGCCGACGACCGTGGTCTGAAAACCCTGCGCGGCAAGGAAAACACCGGTCACCAGGGTGCCGCCGAGGACCCAGACCTGCCGGCGGCCGCGGCGGTGCAGCGTACGGTCGGACCAGGCGCCGACGGCGATGTTGACGACGATCGTCACGACAGAGGCGACCACCGTGACGACACCGATGACCGCCTCGCGACTGTTGCCGGCGACCTGGTCGGCCTGCTTCGGCAGCAGCACCTGAGCGGCCGCGTAATAGGGCATCAGCCAGCCGAAACTGGCAAACGTCCACTTCGCGATCCAGCCACCGGTGGCCGGTGTGGTCGCCTCCTGCAGGGCTGTCGCCATGGCCCCAGATTGAACCACGGCGACCACTACCCGAGGACGGTTTTGGCCGCGAGCGCGACGATGACGACGCTGGAGACGTACGCGCTGGCCAGCCGGCCGCTCGGCGTGCCGAGAAACCGTCCCGCGACCGCGCCGCCGCCGGCGAGCAGCAGCTGCCAGGCCGCGGAGGCGACGAAGGCCGCCAACGCGAAGGCCACCTGCTCGGCCACCGACGCCAACGCCGCCGAGTGTCCGATGACCAACGCGGCGAAGGTCAACACCGTCGTCGGGTTCACCGCGGTCAGGCCGACGAAGCTCGCGTACGCGCGCAACGGCGTGCTCAGTGGCGCTCCCGGCGGCGGCACGGTCTTCTCACGGAAGTGCCGGGTGGCGGTCCATGCCGTACGCGCCGCGATCACGATCAGGATGACGACCGCGACCCACCGCAACACGGGTGCGGCCGGCACGATCGCGGCGGCGACCGCGGCGCCGCCAAGGGTTGCCAGCAGGGCATAAGCGCCGTCGGTGGTGGCGACGCCGAGTGCGGCGGCCGCGCCGACGCGCAGCGAGACCCGCGAGGACAGGCTGATCAGCAGCGTCCCGATCGCACCGATCGGGATCGCCACGGCCCAGCCGGCGACGGCCCCCGCGACGATCGCGGCGATCACCGTCGGAAGCGCGCGCGGTGACCGCCACCGGAGCAGCGCTGCTGTCGCGTCGTACGAGTGGTCGTACGGACGCGGGTCTGCAGCTTGCTCACTGGTGTGGTCACTCGGTCATGGTGCGGTCGATCGATCATGCCGGCAACCGAAATTCCGAAAGCTCGGACACCGAGGCATCTGGCAGACTTCCCGGCATGCTGAAGGTCATCGGAGCCGGGTTCGGACGGACCGGCACGCTGTCGCTGAAAACCGCGTTGGAGACGCTCGGCTTCGGGCCGTGCTATCACATGGTGGAGGTGATCGACAACCTCGACCGGATCGACGACTGGACGGCCGCGATGGCCGGCGAGCCGGACTGGGACCGCACCTTCGCCGGCTATCAGGCCACCGTCGACTGGCCGGGCTGCACGTACTGGCGCGAGCTGGCCGACCGCTATCCGCGGGCCAAGGTGCTGCTTTCGGTGCGAGACCCGGAAAAGTGGTACGACAGCGTCGCCAACACGATCTACTACGTCAGCAAGCTGGCGATGAACCCGGAGACGATGCCACCGGCGATGCGGGAGCGGCTCGCCGGCCTGCCGCGCGACGACCGCCGCAAGTTGGTCGACGAGCTGATCTGGCAGCGCACCTTCGGCGGCCGCTTCGAGGACCGCGCGTACGCGATTTCCGTGTTCGAGCAGCACAATCAGGCCGTACGCGACGCGATCCCGGCCGACCGGCTGCTGGAATACCAGGTCGGGGAGGGATGGCAGCGGCTGTGCGACTTCCTCGGCGCGCCGGTGCCGGACGAGGATTTTCCGCGCGTCAACGACGGCGCCTCCTTCCGGGAGATGGTGCTGGAAGGAAAACTGCCGGAAAACTGACCTGTAGCGGTCAGATCACTGGCTGAAACCGGTCAGGTTCTTGTAAGGAGGCCACCCCACGCGGTTCGGTGACGGCAGTGGCCTCCTCCTCGCCGCATAGTTGGTAAATGGTAATTATCGTAATTAGCTGGATAAGTCCGATTGGTTAGTTTCGCTGCGGTGGCTCGTAAATAGCCGGCGCCGGGCGCGCGAACCGATCCCACTGACCGCATGGTCAGTGGTTGGATCCAATTTGATATTTGCTGTCGAAACCGCCGGGACAAGATCCTCCCGCGCTGCGCCGGCCCGCCGGCATCCACGGCTTTACCGGCGCTTTTGGCGTTTTGGCGTGATCATTCACCGGTTCCTTGACCGGTCCGGAAGCGTCGCGTGGCTCGTTGCCCAACTCACACGGGTTGGGCGCCAACTATTGACATCATGCCTCGTCAGGGCCAAGGCTACGTCACAGCACGGGATTGAAACGATTTACGCACCTGTGCCGGCTGCCTTGGAGGAGACCGCCGATGACCGAGCTCGACCCGGCCCGCCGTCAGGCGGTCGTCGCCGCCCTGCGCGCGCAGCGGATCGAGACACCGTCGTGGGCCTACGGCAACTCTGGCACGCGCTTCAAGGTTTTCGCGCAGGAAGGTGTGCCGCGCACGCCGTACGAGAAGATCGACGACGCGGCCATGGTGCACGCGTTGACCGGCGTGGCACCGAGCGTGGCGATCCACATACCCTGGGACAAAGTGGACGATTACTCGGAACTCGCGCGATATGCCATCGACAAAGGCATAAGGATCGGCGCGATCAATCCGAACGTCTTCCAGGAGGACGACTACCGGCTCGGCAGCGTCTGCAATCCCGACCCCGGCATACGGCGTAAGGCGACCGACCACCTGCTGGAATGTGTGCAGATCGGCGAGGCGACCGGCTCGACGCTGCTGTCCCTGTGGTTTGCCGACGGCACCAACTATGCCGGCCAGGACGACATTTCGGCGCGCCAGGAGCGGCTGCACACCGCGCTGCGCGAGACGTACGACCGGATGCCGGACGGCATGCGCATGCTGCTGGAATACAAGTTCTTCGAGCCGCACTTCTACACGATGGACGTGCCGGACTGGGGAACCTCGTTCGCGCACTGCGTACGCCTCGGCGACCGCGCGCAGGTGCTGGTCGACACCGGCCACCACGCTCCCGGCACCAACATCGAGTTCCTGGTGGCGGTGCTGCTCGGCCAGGGCAAGCTCGGCGGTTTTCATTTCAACAGCCGGAACTACGCCGACGACGACCTGATGGTCGGCGCCGCCGATCCGTTCCAGCTCTTCCGGATCATGAACGAGATCGTCGGTGCACGTGCATTGTCGGCCGACGCCGGCGTCGCGTTCATGCTCGACCAATGTCACAACCTGGAGCCAAAAATCCCGGCGATGTTGCGCTCCGTGCTCAACGTCCAGGAGGCGACGGCGAAAGCATTATTGGTTGACCGGGAAGCGTTGACTCAGGCGCAGGCATCTGGTGATGTGCTTGGAGCGCATGCGGTGTTGATGGACGCGTTCTCCACCGACGTACGTCCGTTGCTGGCGCAGCTGCGTGAGGACATGGGGGTCGATCCGGATCCGATCGGGGCGTACCACCGGTCCGGCTACCAGAAACGCATTGAGGCGGAGCGGGTCGGCGGGTCGGCTATGGGCTGGGGCGCATAGCAAACCGCTTTGTTGTGCAACTTCGGCAACGATGCCGTCAACAACGTTTCGGGGCTGACAGAGAGCGAGACATGAGTACGCATCCGCAGGTCGCCGAGCTGCTCGCGCGCAGCCACCGGCTCGGCGCCGACCCGCGCAACACCAACTTCGCCGGCGGCAACGCCTCGGCGAAGGGCAGCGCGGTGGACCCGGTGACCGGCCAGCCGGTCGACCTGATGTGGGTGAAGGGCTCCGGTGGCGACCTCGGCACGCTCACCGAGAACGGCCTGGCCGTGCTGCGGCTCGACCGCCTGCGCGCGCTCGTCGACAGCTATCCGGGAGTGGCGCGCGAGGACGAGATGGTCGCCGCCTTCGACTTCTGCCTGCACGGCAAAGGTGGTGCGGCCCCGTCGATCGACACCGCGATGCACGGCCTGGTCGACGCAGCTCACGTAGACCACCTGCACCCTGACGCCGGCATCGCGCTGGCGACCGCGGCCGACGGCGAGCGGCTGGTGGCCGACTGCTTCGGCGACCGCGTGCTGTGGGTGCCGTGGCGGCGGCCGGGATTCCAGCTCGGCCTCGATATCGCGGCGATAAAACGTGACAATCCGCAGGCGATCGGCGTCGTACTCGGCGGCCATGGGATCACCGCATGGGGCGAGGACTCGGCACGCTGTGAGGCGCACTCGCTGGAGATCATCCGTACGGCCACCGACTACCTCGCCAAGCACGGTAAGGCCGATCCGTTCGGCGCACTCGTACACGCGCCGCTGAGCGACGACGCGAGGCACGCGCGCGCGGCCGAGCTCGCGCCGGTGCTGCGCGGCCTGGCCTCGACCGACCGCCGTCAGGTCGGCCACTTCACCGACACCGAGGTCGTCCTCGATTTCGTTGGCCGGCAACGGATGCCGGAGCTGGCCGCACTCGGCACGTCGTGTCCCGACCACTTCCTGCGCACCAAGGTGCGGCCGATGGTGCTGGACCTGCCGCCGGACGCGCCGCTGGAGCGGGTCGTCGAGCGGCTGCGCGAGCTGCACACGGCCTATCGCGACGATTACCGCGCGTACTACGAGAAGTACGCCGACGCCGACTCTCCGGCGATGCGTGGCGCCGATCCGGCGATCGTGCTGGTGCCTGGCGTCGGCATGTTCTCCTACGGCGCCGACAAGCAGACCGCGCGGGTCGCCGGCGAGTTCTATGTCAACGCGATCAACGTGATGCGCGGCGCCGAGGCAGTGTCGACGTACGCGCCGATCGACGAGTCGGAGAAGTTCCGGATCGAGTACTGGGCCCTGGAGGAGGCCAAGCTGGCGCGGCGGCCGAAACCGAAGGCGCTGGCCGGTCGGGTCGCGCTGGTCACCGGCGGTGCCTCCGGCATCGGCCGCGCGACCGCCGTGCGGCTGGCCGCCGACGGCGCGTGCGTCGTGGTCGCCGACCGGGACGCCGAGCGGGCCGCCGAGGTGGCCGCCGAGCTCGGCGAACAACAGAAAGCTTTACGTGAGGCCGATGTCGCGGTGGCGGTGGCCGCCGACGTGTCGGACGCCGCGGCGGTGGCGGAGATGGTCGCCGCCGCGAGCCTCGCGTACGGCGGGGTCGACCTGGTCGTGAACAACGCGGGCCTGTCGATCTCGAAGCGGTTGCTGGACACCACCGACCAGGACTGGGACGTGCAGCACGCGGTGATGGCGCGCGGCTCGTTCCTGGTGTCCCGAGCGGCGACGGCGGTGATGGTCGCGCAGGGGCTCGGCGGCGACATCGTCTACGTCTCCAGCAAGAACGGGGTCTTCGCCGGTCCGAACAACGTCGCGTACGGCGCGGCGAAGGCGGACCAGGCTCACCAGGTGCGGCTGCTGGCCGCCGAGCTGGGTGAGTTTGGCATCAGAGTCAACGGCGTGAACCCGGATGGGGTGGTCCGGGGTTCGGGGATCTTCGCCGGGGGGTGGGGGGCACAGCGAGCCGCGGTCTACGGGGTTCCCGAGGAGAAACTCGGCGAGTTCTACGCGCAGCGCACGCTCCTGAAACGAGAGGTATTGCCGGAGACGGTGGCCGCTGCGGTGGCCGTACTCGCCGGCAACGAACTGTCACACACCACCGGGTTGCACATCCCGGTCGACGCCGGGGTCGCAGCCGCGTTCCTGCGTTAGACCGGGTCAGGGTGACCAGATCTCCAACGGCGTGAGGAGGCCGATGTGAGCGTTATGACCGAAGATGCGGCGGTGCTGCGGAGCTTCGAGCCGCTGACCGAGGACGACGTGGTGCTGCTGCGGCTGCTCGCCGACGGCCTGCCACTGGAGTCGGTGGCCCGCCGGCTGCAGCTGTCCGCGCGTACGGTCCGCCGGCGGACCCGTGCGATCTGCGACCACCTGGGCGTACGCGCGCCGGTCCAGGCCATCGTGTGGGCCGCGCGGCGGGGGTTGCTCTAGCTCTACCGAACGTCCTGGCGTAGCCTCGCTTCCAGACCGTAATGAAAATGGTTTTCATCTCGATCTGGAGGGTGCATGCCACGAGTGACGGTGCTGTCCGGGTTCAGCCGTCGCGCCACCCGGGCCGCCACCGAAGAGCTGCTGACGGCTGACCGGTCGCTGGTCGTGATCCGTCACGACCTGTCCGCGCTGGCAGAGGGTCGGTTGCACCGCTTCGTCTGCACCGCCGACGAGGTGCTGGAGTCCGAGACGGTCGACCTCGTGCACGGCTGCGTGTCGTGCTCGCTGCGTGAGGACGTACTGCCGACGCTCGTACGGCTGGCGCGCGCCCGGCCGGACGCCGACCAGCTGCTGGTGTTGCCGGACATCGTCGAGCCGGAGCAGATCGCCTCCGCCTGCGTCGCCTGCGTGATCGACGGACGGCCTCTGCTCGACTGGGTGCGGCTCGGCGCGTTCGTCACCGCCATCGACGGCGGGACGTTCGTCGCGGACCTGACCGGCGAGGACGACCTGGCCGACCGCGGCCGGCAGACCGCGCCGGACGACGACCGCGCGGTCGCCGGCGTCATCCTGCGGCAGCTGGAGTTTGCCGACGTCGTACTGGTCGACACCGCTGACCTGGCCGTGGCCGACCTGCTCGCGTCGCTGGTGCCGTGGGTCTCGCGGCGGCCGGTCAGCGAGGCGGCGTCGGTGTTGCGCGGTCCGCATCGCGACCTGGCCACGCCGACCGCCGCGCTGCGAGGTCTCGAAGGGCTGCCCGTCGCGCTCGGCAGCGCGCTGCATTTCACCGCGCGGCGGCCTTTCCATCCCGGCCGGCTGGACGCCGCGTTGCCGCAGTTGATCGAGCACACCGTACGCGGCCGCGGCCATCTGTGGCTGGCCACCCAACCGGACACGGTCATCGCGTACGAGTCGCACGGCTGCGGCGTCAGCATGGGGGCCGCCGGCCTGTGGCTGGCCGCCGCCGAGGCCGACTGGTCGGAGGCGTCGCCGGGCCGTCGTACGGCGGCGTCGCTCGGCTGGGACGAGTACTTCGGCGACCGCTGTGTCGAGCTGGTCTTCGTCGACGTGGGCGGCGACCGTGCGCACCTGCGTGCCTTGCTGACCGCCTGCTTGTTGACCGACGACGAGCTGGCGCTCGGCCAGGAGGCGTGGCTGGAGTTCCCCGACCCGTACGCCGACTGCTTCGTCTGACCCTCGCGGTGGTCAGAAGTGGAAGCCGCCCGGCCGGTTGTTGCGGTCGGCGAGCAGGCCGGCGAGCGTGGCCACCGCGATCTCGGCCGGCCGCCGCGAGCCGATGTTGAGGCCGACCGGCCGGTGTACGCGGTCGATGTCGGCCTGCGCCACGCCGAGCTCGCGCAGCGCCTGGACATGCGGCCCCGGATGGCGCGGATTGCCCATCACGCCGATCCACCGCGCCGGGTGCTTCAGCGAGTCGGCCAGCACCTGACCCAGCTCCGCGCGGTGATGGTCGGTGACGACCACGTCCGCGGTGCCGTCCAGCGCCGGCACGTCGGCCGCCGCGATCAGGCCGTCCTTCTCGGCCTGGCCGCGTCGCTCCGCGTCCGGCTCGACGAGTACGGTCTGGAAGCCGGCGTCGGTCGCGTACCGCACCAGGAATGCCGCGACCGGCGACGCGAACACGGCCACCAACAGCCGGTCGCCGGCCAGCTCGGTTGTCATCCCGTGTGCGACCGCACACGCGGGGTCGATCCGTTCATCGGTCATATCCACCGGATTACCACGTCCACCGGGGCCTGTCACCCTCCGATCGGCCGCTGCGCTATTGTCCAGCCGTCGGTGTCCACATTGGACAGAGAAAGCTGAACGTGTCGTTTTTTCGTGCGCTGAGCCGCCATCCACTGCCTGTACATGCACATTTCGACCACTCACTGGTGATCACCTACGCCTTACCGCCGGAACAGGTGCAGCCGTTGCTGCCGGCCGGACTCGACCTGGAGATCTATCGTTCTCCTTACGGAGAACGGCATGCACTGGTCGCCGTCGCGCTGGTCAGCCTGCGTCACCTGCGACTGCCGGGCCTGCCGCGGATGATGGGCCTGCGCACGATCATGACCGGATACAGGGTTTTCGCGCGCTATCAGACACCTGGCGGCCGGATCCTGCGCGGACTGCGCCATCTACGAAACGATGCGGACAGCGCATTGTTGACCAGGACCGGAAACGTGTTCACCGATTACGACCACCAGCGCATCCAGGCGTGGACCGAGGAGCAGGACGACGCCGTACGCTTCGTCGCGCACTCCGCCGACGGCACCGCCGATGTCGACGTGGTGGCGAATCTGAAGGAAACTCCGCTCTGGGACACGGTTTTCGCCAACCCGGACGACGCCAGGCGGTACGCCGGTCCGCGCGGCTACACGTTCGCGCCCGGCCGTGACGGCGGCATCGTGGTCGTACGGACCTATCGCAGCAACTGGGAACCGCGTCCGGTCGCGGTGGACGTACGCCGTGTCTCGTACTTCCAGCACGGCCTTTTCTCCGGCACCAAGCCGATCCTGGCGAGCGCGTTCTACATGGCGGATGTCAACTACGGCTGGCACCGCGGCCGCCTTCGGCCCGCCCGCGCCGGCTGAGTTCTCTTTGGCCGCATGGCCACCATGCGTGCGTTCAACGCAAGCATGGTGGCCATGCGACCGGCGGGCGGTGGTTGACATGCTGGGGCGGCATGGCGGCGATCCGGAAGTGTCGTTGGTCGCCGCCGGTGGCTCGGCCTAGGTTGGGGCTGTGAAATTCGGTCTCTTCATGGTGAACGGCTTTGTCTGCGCGGATCCGGCGGTCGCGGCCGAGGTGGTGAAGGCCGCCGAGGCGAGTGGCTGGGAGAGTGCCTGGACCGGCGAGCATTATGTGCTGCCCGATCCGCCGACCGGCCGGCAGCCGCGAATCACCAGTCCGCGGACGCCGTTCCTGGATCCCTTTGTCAGCCTCGCGTTCCTGGCCGCGCACACCACGACGTTGAAGCTGGGCACCGGTGTCACCGTCGTGCCGCTGCACAATCCGTTGATACTCGCCAAAGAAGTCGCCACGTTGGTACGCGCCAGCCGCGGCCGGTTCCTGTTCGGCGTCGGAGTCGGTTACCTGGAGCCGGAGTTCCGCGCGCTCGGCGTGCCGCTGGCCGGCCGTGGTGCGCGTACGGTCGAATATCTCGACGCGATGTCCGCGTTGTGGTCCGGAAAGACCGGCTATTCCGGCACGTACGTGGACTTCCGCGACATGCGCGCCGAGCCGGCGATCGACGCGCCGCCGATCCACTTCGGTGGCGAGGCGCCGCAGACGTACGCGCGGGTGGTCGAGCGGGGACACGGCTGGTATGGCTTCTGGCTCGACCCGGCGGCGGCCGGCGACTGCGTACGGCAGCTGCGCGAGGCGGCCGAGACTCGCGAAAGGCCAGCGGAGCTGGGAAAAGTCGAGGTGTCGGTGACACCGGACCAGCCGCTGAGCCGCGAGCTGGTCGAGGCGTACGAACGTGCCGGCGTCGATCGGCTGATCGTCGTGCCACCTCGCGGCGCGCGTGACGACCGCGACGCCCTGCTGCGCTTCGTCGAAGCTCAGGTCCGCTGATCGACCGCCTCCACCAGTGGCCTGACCAGGTCGAGTGCCTCGCCGAGTACGTCGGCGAAGTCGCGTTTTTCGTCTGGTTCGAGCCAGTTCTCGGTCGCCACGCGCGCGGCGGCGGACACCGCGGCGGCCGAGACGCGAGCGGTCAGGCCGGAGCCGATGCGTGCCTCGATCGCCGCGGCCAGTGGTTGTTCCAGTGCCGCGACGGTCTTCGCGTATTCCTCGCTGAGCGCCGGCGCCGACGCGATCAGCTTCACGGTTTCCTTTGTGAGATCGGGATTGCTGGCATACTGCTCGATCACGGCGCCGATCACCGCGGTCGCCAGCGGCTCGTCGGCAGGACGCTCGCGCAGCGCCATGCCGACGCGCAGCGCGCGGTCGGAGGCGATGGCGATGCAGATCGCCTGCAGCGTGTTCTGGAAATAGTTGTTGTACGTGCGCGGAGAGACGCCTGCCTCCTCCGCGATGTCGTTGACGCGTACGTTTTCCGGTCCGTGCACGAGCGCGAGGCGCAGTGCCGCCGCGCTCAGCGCGTCTCGCGTCGCGATCTTCTTTCGATCACGTAATCCCAGGTCAGCGTCGTTCTCAGGGGTGACGATGACCAACCCGTTGTGCTTGCGGAACGTCAGGTCCATGCCGGCAGTGTAGCCCAAGATGCGCGTACGCATTAATGCGTGCACGCAATTTTTGTGTATGGTGGTGTTGGCACTCGGCCGCGGCGAGTGCCAACGCCGACCGACATGAGGGGACAGACCGGATGACCGCCAAGCAGATCGCGTTCGACGAGCAGGCCCGCCGCGGCCTGGAACGCGGCATGAACATCCTCGCCGACGCCGTGAAGGTCACGCTCGGGCCGCGCGGACGCAACGTCGTGCTGGAGAAGAAGTGGGGTGCGCCGACGATCACCAACGACGGCGTGAGCATCGCCAAGGAGATCGAGCTTGTCGAGCCGTACGAGAAGATCGGCGCCGAGCTGGTGAAGGAGGTCGCCAAGAAGACCGACGACGTGGCCGGTGACGGCACGACGACGGCGACGGTTTTGGCGCAGGCACTCGTACGCGAAGGCCTGCGTAACGTCGCCGCCGGCGCGAACCCGCTCGGGCTCAAGCGAGGCATCGAAAAAGCCGTCGACGCGGTCACGCATCACCTGCGAGACGTGGCGCACGAGGTCGAGACACGCGAGCAGATCGCCGCCACCGCCTCGATTTCGGCCGCCGACGAGGCCATCGGGGAGCTGATCGCGGAGGCGCTGGACAAGGTCGGCAAGGAAGGCGTCGTCACCGTCGAGGAAAGCAACACCTTCGGACTGGAGCTGGAGCTGACCGAGGGAATGCGCTTCGACAAGGGTTATCTGGCGCCGCATTTCGTCACCGACTCCGACCGGATGGAGGCCGAGCTGGACGACCCGTACGTCCTGGTCACCGACACCAAGGTCTCGACCGTGAAGGATTTGTTGCCGCTGCTGGAAAAGATCATGCAGACCGGCAAGCCGCTGCTGATCGTCGCGGAGGACGTGGAAACCGAGGCGCTGGCCACGCTGATCCTCAACAAGGTCAAGGGGACGTTCAGGTCGGTGGCGGTGAAGGCGCCGGGCTTCGGCGACCGCCGCAAGGCCATGCTGACCGACCTGGCGATCCTCACCGGCGGCCAGGTGATCAGCGCGGATCTGGGGCTGACGCTGGAAAACGCCGACCTGCCGCTGCTCGGCCGCGCGCGCAAGGCGGTGATCACCAAGGACGAGACGACGATCGTGGACGGCGCCGGCGACCAGGAGCAGCTCGCCGGCCGGGTCAACCAGATCCGGGCCGAGATCGACCACAGCGACTCCGACTATGACCGGGAGAAACTCCAGGAACGGCTGGCAAAACTGGCCGGCGGCGTGGCGGTCGTGAAGGTCGGCGCGGCCACCGAGGTGGAGCTCAAGGAGCGCAAGCACCGCATCGAGGATGCCGTACGCAACGCCAAAGCCGCCGTCGAGGAGGGGATCGTCGCCGGCGGCGGAGTCGCGCTGCTGCAGGCCGCCGACGCGCTCGCCAAGCTCGACCTGACTGGCGACGAGGAGACCGGCGCGGCGATCGTACGGCTGGCTCTGGAGGCTCCGCTCAAGCAGATCGCCGTCAACGCCGGCCTGGAAGGCGGTGTGGTCGTCGAGAAAGTGCGGTCGTTGCCGGCCGGCCACGGCCTCAACGCGGCCACCGGTGCGTACGAGGACCTGCTCGCCGCCGGTGTCATCGATCCCGCCAAGGTCACGCGCTCGGCGCTGCAGAACGCGGCCTCGATCGCCGCGCTTTTCCTGACGACAGAGGCCGTGGTCGCCGACATCCCCGACAAGGAGCCGCCGGCGACTCCTGAGGTGGACTTCTAGGCCGAGTGGTCGCATGGCCACCATGCGTGCGCTGGACGCAAGCATGGTGGCCATGCGACCTGACGTCACGAACTAAGTTCGTGTGGCCGGGTAGGGTGGCGTACGTGCCAGCCGATCCCAGACAGCGCCGCGCGGCTCGTCACGCGCAACCGCCGGCGGACCCGACGCCGGCGCCACGCAAGACGCCGATCACGCTCGACCGGATCACCGACGCCGCACTGCAGGTCGTCGCCACGCAGGGATACGACGCTCTGACCATCCGCCGGGTCGCAGCTGTGCTCGGCACCGGTCCGTCCTCGTTGTACGCCCACATCGTCAACAAGAACGACCTCGACGACCTCCTGATCGGCCGGCTGAGCGCGCAGATCGAGCTGCCGGAGCCGGATCCGGCCAGCTGGCGCGAGCAGTTGCGCGAGGTGTACGCGCAGATGCGCGATCAGTACCTGAAACATCCCGGTGTCGCGCGCGCGGCCCTGGCCATGGTGCCCACCCACCTGGAAACCCTGCGGGTCGGCGAAGGGATCCTGGCGATCCTGCTGGCCGGCGGCGTACGGCCGCGGACCGCCGCCTGGGCTCGCGACGCGCTCACCCTCTACGTCTGCGGCTATGCCCTGGAGCGCTCGCTTGTCCAGCAACGACAACAAAATCACGGCGACGGTTGGGTGGTCGGCCAGCAGGACCTGATCAGCCGCTTCACCGCCCTGCCGGCCGACCGTTTTCCGTACACGCGGCGCTACGCGCAGGAGCTGACCTCCGGCACCGGCCACGACCGCTTCGACTTCACGCTCACCCTGATCATCGACAATCTCCGAGAGCCTGTTGGTAAACGGTGGCACGCGACAGCCGAGCCCAAACGCGGCCTGCCGGCACCGGCCGAAACCCCACCATAGCGCTGCTATTGGGGGCTCCGCCTGGCACCGGCAGAGCGACGTTTGGATCTCGACTCTCACGCACCACCGTTTACCAGCAGGCTCTGACGTTTTGGGTGGCGGAACAGCGAATCCGGCGGGCCGTGATTCGCGGCAATCCGCGGGTTAGGGTGCAGGAAATGCCGTGAGCTGAGCGAGGTGTGGGGTGGCTGGACGCCTGCTGGACGAGCGATACGCGGGTACGGACGGACTGATCTACCTGACCGGAGTGCAGGCGCTGGTCCGCCTGCCGCTGGACGTACGCCGTGCGGACGCGCGCGCTGGCCGTAACACGGCGGCCTTCATCTCCGGCTACGAGGGCTCGCCGCTGGCCGGCTATGACCTGGCGCTCGGTCGCGAACGCCGGCTGCTGGACGAGCACCAGATCGTCTTCCAGCCGGGCGTCAACGAGGAGCTGGCCGCGACCGCCGTGCAGGGCAGTCAGCTGGCCGGGATCGTCGGCGGCCTGAAATATTCCGGCGTCACCGGCTATTGGTACGGCAAGGCGCCGGGCCTGGACCGCGCGGGCGATGCGTTGCGGCACAACAACCTGATGGGGACCCATCCCAACGGCGGCGCGCTGGCGTTCGTCGGTGACGACGCGGTGGCGAAGTCGTCGACGGTGCCGAGCAGTTCGGAGATGGCGCTGGCCGATCTCGGCATGCCGGTGGTGTCACCGGCCGATCCGCAGGGCGTACTCGACCTCGGCCAGCACGCGGTCGCGATGTCGCGCGTCAGCGGGCTGTGGGTCGCGGTCAAGATGGCGACCAACGTGGCCGACGGCGCGGCGACCGCGCAGGTGCATCCGGACCGGATCGTGCCGGTGCTGCCCGACCTGGTCGTCGACGGCTCGTCGTATCTGCACCGGCCGACCGGCAACCTGGTACGGCCGACGCTCGACGGTCTGGAGGCGTCGCTTTTCGGGCCGCGCATCGAGCTGGCCAGGCGCTATGCGGCCGCCAACGGTCTCAACCGGATCACCGCGCGGACGGCCGGCGACCGGATCGGTTTCGTTGCCGCCGGCAAGACCTATCTCGACCTGCGGCAGGCGTTGCGGATGCTCGGCCTGGACGACGCGGAGCTGGCGCGCCGCGGCGTACGGCTGCTGGAGCTGGGCATGGTCCATCCGCTCGAACCGTCCATTGTGGACACCTTCGCCGCCGGCCTGGCCGAGATCGTGGTGGTGGAGGAGAAACGGCCGTTCATCGAGACGGCCGTCAAGGATCGGTTGTACGGCAGGCCAGACGCGCCGCTGGTGACCGGCAAGCTCACGCCGGACGGCCGCGTGTTGCTGCCGCGCTCCGGCGAGCTCGACCCGGACATCATCGCGAAGGCGATCGCGACCAGGCTCGGCGACCTGCCCAGTGTCCAGGCCTGGCAGGAAAAGCCGAAGCAGCGCGCGCGGATTTCGTTGCCGTTGCTGGCGCGTACGCCCTTCTATTGCTCCGGTTGCCCGCACAACTCGTCCACCCAATCGCCGGACGGCTCGCTGGTCGGTGCCGGCATCGGTTGTCACGCCATGGTTTTGGTCATGGACTCCGACAAGTTCGGCAACCTGACCGGTGTCACCCAGATGGGTGGCGAGGGTGCGCAGTGGATCGGCATGGCGCCGTTTCTGGAACACCGGCATCTGGTGCAGAATCTCGGCGACGGCACCTTCCACCACTCCGGCAGCCTCGCGCTGCGCGCGACCGTGGCGGCCGGCGTCAACGTCACGTACAAGCTGCTCTACAACTCCGCGGTCGCGATGACCGGCGGCCAGCAGGCGGCCGGCGTACGGTCGATCCCGGAGATCTGCCGCATGCTGTTGGCCGAGGGCGTCAAGCGGATCATCGTCACCACCGAGGATCCCAAGACCTACAAAAACGTGTGGCTGCCGACCAAAGCCGAGGTCTGGCAGCGCCGCCGGCTCGCCGAAGCGCAGGAGACGCTGGCGAAAGTGCCGGGCGTGACCGTGCTGATCCACGACCAGGAGTGCGCGACCGAGCTGCGTCGCAAGCGAAAGCGCGGCCTGGCGCCGGATCCGACCACCCGCGTGATGATCAACGAGCGGGTTTGTGAAGGCTGTGGCGACTGCGGCGACAAATCCAACTGCATGTCGGTGCAGCCGGTGGACACCGAGTTTGGCCGGAAAACACAGATCCACCAGCCGTCCTGCAACAAGGACTACTCCTGCCTGGCCGGCGACTGCCCGTCTTTTCTCACCGTGGAGCCGGGAGCCGGCCGGCCGAAGCCGGTCGCGGCAGACCTCACCGACGACCTGCCGGAGCCGGAAATCCAGGTCTCGCGGGAAAACTTCGCGATGCGGATCACCGGCGTCGGTGGTACGGGCGTGGTCACGCTGTCGCAGGTGCTCGGCGCGGCCGCGGTGATCGCCGGCCGGCACGTACGTGGCCTCGACCAGCTCGGCCTGGCGCAGAAAGGAGGCGCGGTCGTCTCCGATCTGAAACTCAGCGAAGAACCCATGGAGGTCGCCAACAAACTGGCCGCCGGCGAGTGCGACCTCTATCTTGGTGCCGACCTTCTGGTCGCCGCCGATCCGAAGAACCTGGCCGCCGCGAGTCCACAAAGGACGGTCGCGGTGGTGTCCACGACGCGCGTACCGACCGGCAAGATGATCATGGACACCGGCGTCACGTTCCCCGATCCGGACGGAGTGCTCACCAGGATCGGTGAGGCCAGCCGCGCGGAGAAGGCCGTGTACGTGGACGCGCGCGGCCTCGCCGAGTCGCTGTTCGGCGACGACCAGTATGCCAACATGCTGCTGGTCGGCGCCGCCTATCAGGCCGGTTGCCTGCCGTTGCCGGCCGACGCGCTGGAGCAGGCGATCGAGCTCAACGGCGTCAAGGTGGAGGCCAACAAGCAGGCATTCCGCCGCGGCCGCCAGGCTGTCGCCGACCCGGCCGCGCTGAAGTCCACAGTGGACGGTCTGACCAGCGTGCCGGATGCCGTACGCCGCGAGGAAATCTCGCCGCTCACCGACCAGGTCAAGGCCGCGCCGGGGTCGGCGTTGCGCGACATCCTGGCGATCCGTGTGCCGGATCTGGTGGCCTACCAGAACGAGGCGTACGCGAAGTCCTATGTGGACTTCGTCGAGCGCGTACGCCAGGCCGAGGAGGCGGTCGGCTCGACCGAGCTCACCGAGACCGTCGCGCGCAACCTTTACAAGCTGATGGCATACAAAGACGAGTACGAGGTGGCACGGCTGTCGCTTGATCCGGCTCTGCGGCAGGAAATCACCGCTCGCTTCGGACCCGGCGCGCGGCACGCGTACAAGCTGCACCCGCCGATCCTGCGTGCGCTCGGGATGAAGCGAAAGATCACGCTCGGCGCCACCGCGCGGCCGGCTTTCTCAGTGTTGAAGGCGATGCGCAAGGTGCGCGGCACGCCGCTGGACGTCTTCGGCTACGCACACGTACGCCGGGTCGAGCGCGCGCTGATCGCCGAATATCGCGAAGCGGTGGAGGAGACGCTCGACCGGCTCGGCGACGGACACGTGGTCGCGGTCGAGATCGCCGGTCTGCCGGACCTGGTGCGCGGCTACGAGCAGATCAAGCTGGCCAACGTCGAACGCTATCGCGAGCGGCTCACCGAGCTGCGCGCCAAACTCGCGACCGCTGCCAGCTGACCGGGGGTAACGTCGGCCGCATGGATGTGACCGACAACCCGGGCAAGCACCGCTTCGAGGTCAAGGACGGCGACCAGGTCGCGGGCTTCGCCGCGTACACGACCGGTCCCGGCCGGATCACCTTCACGCACACCGAGGTCGATCCGGCGCACAAAGGCAAGGGCGTCGGTGGTCAGCTCGTACGCGCGGCGCTGGACACCGCACGCGAGCGTGGTCTGGCCGTCCTGCCGGAGTGTCCGTTCGTACGCGGCTGGATCGCCAAGCATCCGGACTATGTCGACCTCGTACCGGAGTCCAGGCGCGCCGACTACGACCTCTGACCAGAAACCGCGTCATAAGCCGCGCCTCGCAGCGTCACACCTGTACGACAAGGAGTGACGATGCGAACCTGGTTCTATCTCGCGGCGCCGTTCAGCCCGCGGCAGATGCGCGAACGTGCTCACGCGGCGCTGCCGGCGGACCTGCCGGCCGACGAGGTCGCCGCCATCATCCGGCTGTGGTGGCGAAGGCTCGCGGTCAACGCGGACGAGCGCTATGGCATCCACTGGGGTCCGGCGACCGGTGTCGCGTGGACCGACCGCCCGTTCAACGAGGAACAGGCCCGAGCGTTGTTGGCCAGGGTGTTGGAATCCACCCCGGTCGTGTCGGACAGGCGCGCGCCGGACGTACGGTAGGCGCATGCGCTATCGACAGCTCGGACACTCAGGCCTGCGGATCTCCACGTTGACGATGGGGACCATGACCTTCGGCGGCAGAGGCGGCTTCGCCAACGTCGGCACCACCGGTGCGGACGAGGCGGCGCGGCAGATCGACCAGTTCCTGGACGCCGGCGGCAACCTCATCGACACCGCCAACATGTATTCTGGCGGTGTTTCCGAGGAATACGTGGGAAAAGCGCTCGCTGGCAAGCGTGACGCGGCGCTGATCGCGACCAAGGTACGTTTTGCGATGGGCCGCGGTGTCAACGACGTCGGCCTGTCCCGGCAGCACATCATCACCCAGGCCGAGGCGAGCCTGCGCCGGCTGGGCGTCGACCACATCGACCTCTACCAGCTGCACGAGTGGGACGGCGTCACGCCGCTGGAGGAGACGCTCGGCGCGCTCGATCACCTGGTGAGCAGCGGAAAAGTGCGCTACGTCGGTGTGTCAAACTACTCTGGATGGCACCTGCTCAAGGCGCTCGGCATCAGCGAACGCAACGGCTGGGCCCGGCCGGTCAGTGAGCAGATCCACTACACGCTGCAGAGCCGCGACGCCGAGTACGAGCTCGTACCGGCCGCGGTCGACCAGGGCCTCGGCATCCTGGTCTGGAGTCCGCTGGCCGGCGGCCTGCTGTCCGGAAAATACCGCAGGGACAGCAAACCCGAGTCCGGCCGGCACCTCAGCGACTGGAGCGAGCCGCCCGTGCACGACGAGGCGCTGCTCTACGACATCGTCGACGTGCTCGTCGAGGTCGGTGAGGCGCACGGCGTATCGGCTGCGCAGGTGGCGATCGCCTGGCTGCTGACCAGGCCGGCGGTGTCGTCGGTGATCGTCGGCGCGCGTACGAGCGAGCAGCTGGCCGACAACCTCGCGGCGGCCGACCTGGAGCTCACCGACGATGAGGTCGCGCGGCTGGAGAAGGTCAGCCGACCGCGGCTGCTCTATCCGTACTGGCACCAGCTCGGCATCGCCCAGGCCGACCGCGGCGCGTCGCCGGATGGCTTCCACCGCCTCGGCTCGGCCGACCTCACCCTGATCGGCCCCCACCTCAACGAAAGCTGACCCGCAGCACGTCCGATTACCGGTCTGAATTGAGATGTGGTTTCGCGAACTCGACGTTTTGGTGGTGTTGTAGCGTTAAAACTCCACCAAAATGTCGAGTTCGCGAGCGACCCGCCCGCACCCTCACACAAACAGACCGCCGTCCATGCGCCCCTTCCCTTTGAGGTCGCCCGCCGCGAAGGCGAAAACCCAACCACCCACCCCACGCAACAAACAGAAAACCCAACCACCCACTCACCGCAACAAAAGGAGATGCAACCAGCTCCCAACGCAATTTCAGGCCGCCAACCCGCCGAAGCTGACCACGCCGCTTGCATCCGGCCGTACGCGCGGACTCTCCTCCGCTGCCGGGCTCGACGCCGCCGAAATCACAGGGATGAAATGCTGACAGCCGTGACGGAGGACTCGCCGCGGGACCGGTTCGTGACCGTGTACGGCCGCAAGCCGGTGGTCGAGGCGTTGCACGACGCCAACCTCAAGGTCGACAAGGTGTTGCTCGCGCACCAGGCACGCGGCGACTCCGTCAACGACATCCTGCGCGCGGCGAAGACCCGTGATGTGCCGGTACGCCGCGTCGACGCGGACCGGATCAAGCGGCTGGCTGGCAACGGCAAGCAGGACCAGGGCGTGATGGCCGACGTGCTGGCGCCGCGGATGCGTACGCTCGGCGCCGCCGTCAACGTCGACTACCGGCAGCAGCCGGACGCCTTGCTGCTCCTTGACGGCATCACCACGCCGGCCAACGTCGGCATGATCATCCGCGCCGCCACCGCTGCCGGCGTCGCCGGCATCGTCGTGCCGCACCACGGCGTCGCAGGTCTGGGGCCGCTGGTTGTCAAGGCGTCGGCCGGGATCGCTTTCCGCGCACCAATTCTGCGTTGCTCGACGGCCGAGGAGGCCGCCGCGCAGCTGCTGGAGGCCAACTACGTCCTGGTGGGTCTCGACTCGGAGGGGCCACTTTCGTTGTACGAGGCCGAATTTCCCGAGCGCGTGGTGTTCGTGCTGGGCGGGGAAACCCACGGCCTCAGCGAGCAGGTCAAGCCGTACGTGGGCATGTGGGTCCGCATCCCGATGGCCGGCGAGGTCGAGTCGCTGAACGTCTCGACCGCCGCCGCCGTCGTGAGTTTCGAGCTGTTACGCCGAAAAACCAGCTGAGCTCACTTGCCGATGGTGACCTTGCGACTCTTGTCCTCGAAGAAGGTCACCTCGTTGATCGCCAGCGGCTTCGTCGCGTCACCCTGGTACGCGGCCTTGATCACGCACTTGACGTCAGTGACGTTGTTGCCGTTGACGGAGGTGTATTCCTTCGCTCCTGGCACGTCGTCGAGCGTCAGGTCGACCGATGAGGTGAAGGTGTCACCAGCCGCGTTCGTCAGCGTGCAGTTGAGGACGGACGGTCTCCGGTTGGCGGCGTAGTCCGGTGGGTTGGCCGAAATGCCGTTGAGCACCTGGATGCTGGTCAGCCGTCCGATGGCCGGCGAGAACGACGCCTCGAACCACGAGCCGATGCCGCCGTTCGGCGCCTTCTTACCCGGAGCCCAGAAAGTCGCGCCATTCTTGTCTCCGAGCGCTGTCGCCGGCGAGGCGTACGACGACGACTGCTTCCAGCCTTGCGGATTGACCACGACCTTGGTGGCGAAGCGGTCGCGCGCGAGGTCGATGCCCTTGACGATGTACGGCCGTGCCGGTCCCAGACCGACGAACAGCAGCCCGGCGATGACGGCGAGGATGACCACCGGACGGACCCAGTGGATCGGCTGCCGTACGTTGCGGTGCCGCGTGCCGGCCTCGGCTGCCTCGCGCGCGCTCCGGCCGCCGAACAGCCGGCGCCAGAAGCCGATCCGCTCCGGTGGCGGTGCCTGTTCCTGCAGCATCGCGGTGCCGCACGTGCGGCAGAACCGGCGGTCAGGGGTGTTGCCGGTGCCGCAGACCCGGCAGGCGATCTCGCCCGGCGCCACGCCCGGCTCCGGCGTCGGGGTCGGCTGGCGGCGGCGCCGTCGTACCGGCTCGGACGGCTGCTGCGCCCCGGGCATCCGCGGCTGTGGACCCGCGGGGTGACCAGGTGCCGGCTGGTTCTGCGGAGCCGGATAACCGCCGGCCGGATACGGGTTGTAGCCCGCCGGCGGACCAGCGGGCGGACCAGGAGCCGGACCGGTAGGCGGAGCGGGCGGTGGCGCAGGCGGCGGTGGCGGCGCGCCCGGATCGCCGGCCAGGCCGCTGGCCGGCCGGTTGAGCATCTCGCGCGGCACGTTGATCACGGTCGTCGGCGGCGGTGTGTACGGCGTGTCGCTGCCGCCACCGGCCGGCGGAGTCGGCGTGCTCGGGGTGGCTGGCGGCGTGCCGCCCTGGGTCGGCGCAGGCTGGTTGCGGTCCAGCATGTGCACCGGCACCGGCCCGGTCGGCACCGCTTGGCCGTCCCATTCCAGGTACGAGCTGCAGTTGGCGCAGAACCGCGCGTCGTTCTCGTTCTGCTCGCCGCAGGTCTTGCACACGATCATCCGGAAGCACCTGTCTTCTTGGGGCCCGCAGGATTGGACGAGGAGACTTCGACTCGTACGGCGACGTGCGCCGGGATCGTCTCGGCCACCGCCGACCGCAGCCGTCGCAGGTCGACCTGGTCCGGGTCGGGGACCCGCAGCCGGACGACCGCCTGCGCCGGCGACGAGCCAGGCAGTGCCGAGTTGGCGGTTTGCGAGATCGAGCAGCCACCGGAGTCGGCGACCTCGACCTGTCCGCCGGTCAACAGCTTCGTCACCGTCGACAGGCCGTGCGCCGTGCCCCGCCAGCGGTGCAGGTGCACCGCGTGGGTGACCAACGTACGCCGCTGTTCGGGCGTCCAGCCCTCGTCCAGATGGACCGCGACCCATTCCGACAGCCAGTCCAGGAAGTCCGGTGGCGCGAGCCGCGGGTCGATGTAGACCGCGAAGCAGTCCAGCACCGCGAAGACCGGCGCCAGCACCTGGTCGAGTGCGTCGGTCAGCCGCTGCGTGAACTCGTCCTCCAGATAGACCGCCGGCAGCTGCGCGCCGATCGGGTAGGCGGTCGGCAGCTCGGTCACCGCGTTACGCATCGACCTCACCGCACCCTGATCTGGTGCCGGTAGGAGAAGACCAGCGCGTTGGCCGCCAGGTCGATCCGCTGCACCGGCTCGCCGCGGTCGCCGGTCACCGGGTCGGCCGCGAACAGCTGCACGCCTTCGACGATCTCGACGCCGCGCAGCCGCTGCAGCACCGCGAAGACCTCGCCGGCCTGTACGGGACGGCCAAACGGCCAGCCCTTGCCGTCAGCGCCCCCGGTGATCGGGTTGAAATACGTGTCCAGCGTCCGCAACGCGCGCGCTCGCAAGGCGTCGGCGGACGTACGGTTGCGTGCCGTCAGCTGCGCGACGACCGTGACGCCTTGGTAGAACGGCGGCTCGACCGCGACCCGCGCGCCGACGCAGCGCCGGCCGGACAGGTGGCCGGCGATCTTCTTCAGCAGCTCCTCGCTCGGCTTGAGGTCGGCGAACTGCAGGTCGTTGGTGTCGCCGACGGCCGGTACGACCAGCACGCGTACGGCGGTGCCGGCCTCCTCGACCGGCACGCAGCGGATCCGCGCCGCCTCCGGAGCCGCCTCGATCGCCAGCGCCTCGTAGTCCTCCGCGGTGACCGCGCGGTCCTTCGTACGCAGCAGCAACGGTCCGCGTACGGCGGCGTCCTCGACCGACTCGCCGTCCACGCCACCGGTCGCCGGACGGCGGTTGATGACGCTGCTGACGAACGGGATCGGCTCGCGCTGCACCTGCAGCACGCCGCGCGCCACGTTGCCGCGCCGGCCGCCGCCGGTCCGATACTCCGGCACCCGGATGACGGCGCCTTTCGGCGGGATGGCGCCGTAGTTGCGCATGCCGCCCTCCGGCAGCCGTACGGCCGGACCGAACTGCAGCTTGCCGGCCACCGGGTCCAGGGTGAAGTGCCGGTCGGCCGGCCGCGACTCGGCGAAGGAGGTGACCTGCGTCCACTCCTGCCAGCCGTCGTCGCTGGACACCTCGACGGTCATCGGACCGTCCGGCGCGACCAGTGGCAGCTGGCCGAAGGTGAACTGCTGGCCGGCGGCGCCGTTGGACTCGCCGATGATCTCGTTGACGATGATGTCCGCGTGCGCGACCGCCGCCGTGCCACCGATCGTGCTGGCCGACGCGGAGAACAGCTTCGGCGGCAGCGAATAGAACCGCTGGCCTTCCTCCGGCTCGGTGACCCGGCAGCGGATCCAGCCGGCGCGAGCGCGACCGACGACCGACGGCGTGTGCGAGCCGGGCACGTGCAACACGATGTCGCCCGGCTTGTTGAAGCCGCCGGTGGTGTCCCAGTCGACCTCGCAGGTGGCCCAGCCCTGGCCGTCCCACGCCTCCCAGGTCCACGGCGGGTCGCGCGGGTCGACGCCGACGCCTTCGGCCTGCGCCTCGACGCGGAGCAGGATCGCGCAGTTCGGTACGGCCGACGACAGGCCGAACATCACCGTGTCGCCGGGTTGCGGAGTGGGGGAGAAGACCGGGATCGGGTTGCCCTCGGCCTCCAGCTCGTCCGTACGGTCGACCGGCGCGGTCTGCGGGCTGGCCAGCGCGAGCCGTACGAGGCTGGAGGGCACGATGTCCAGCTTCTTGGTGACGGTGAAGATCACCGGTTCCTCGGACTCGGTCCGTACGCTGGACACCTCGGTGCCGACCGGCACCCGGATCGGGTTTTCCTGCGCCGCGGACAGCCAGAAGGTCACGTCGCCGGTCGCCGCGGTCGGCGGAAACGGCTGCACGCCGATCAGGTCGAGGAACTTCAGATAGTGCAGGTCGGGCACCCGGTTGAGCCGGTAGAGCAGCTGGTCGACCATGAACGCGAAGGTCTCGATCAGCGTCACCCCCGGGTCGGACACGTTGTGGTCGGTCCACTCCGGACAGCGCTGCTGCACCATCCGTTTGGCCTCGTCCACCAGGTCCTGGAACCGTCGGTCGTCCAGGTTGGGGGTCGGCAGTGCCATCAGGCATCTCCCTTGCTGAGCGCGACCGCGTCGGTGGCGGCGGCGATTTCGGCCGGTCGGTCCTCCGCGGAGATGCCGTCCGGTCCCTCATGGGCGGGGATCGTGTAGAACGGGAAAACCAGGTTGCGCGGGTCGTTGGTGTCCCGCAGCCGATAGCGGATGTCGATCAGCAACATGCCGTCCTCGACGCGGTCGAAGCTGATGATCACGTCGTCCAGCACGATCCGCGGCTCCCACCGGTCCAGCGCGATCCGCACCTCGTACGCGATCTGGCCGGCGGTGGCGGCGTCGGCCGGCGCGAAGACCAGGTCGTGGATGTTGCAGCCGAAGGCCGGCCGCATCGGCCGCTCGCCGGGGACGGTGGCGAGGATCAGCCGGATGCTCTCGGCCACCTCGCGCTCGCCGCTGACCAGCGCGATCGAGCCGGTGGCGTCGGTGCGCACCGGGAAGGCCCAGCCGGAGCCGATGAACTCGTGTCGCATCCTCGTACGCCTCTCAGCCGATCATCACGGTCGGGCAGCCGGGTGGCAGGATCGGCGCACCGCAGCCGGACATGTCGCCGACGCGCGCGGCCGGCGAGCCGCCGATCAGCACGGTCGGGCAGCCCGGGGCGAACGGCGACGGCGGATGCGGTCCGGCCGGCGGCGGCATCGAGCAGGTGTGCAGGCTCGCTCCGCCGGCGACCGCGGCCGGCTGGCCGCCGATCAGCACGGTGGGTACGCACGGTCCGGCGACCACACCGGGATGCGGTGTCAGGTCGCCGAGACGCGCGGCTGGTGGCATTTTTCCTTGTCTCCTCTTAAAAAGTCGTACTCAGTTGATCTTGACCATGGCACCTTTGATGGTGTTGATCGCGCCGGCGGAGAACTCGGCCGTGCCCTGCCCGGCCACCTTGACCGTCGCGCCTTCCAGGCTGGCCGCCGCGTTGGCCTTCATCTTGATGCCGGCGTTGGCGTCCAGCTGGTAGTCGGTCTGGGAGTTGATGGTGACCTTCTGGCCCTTCATCTCCAGCGTTCCGGTGCCGGAGTCGATCTTGATGCCGCTCTGCGCCTTGATCGCGATCGTCTTGCTGCTGGTGACCTCGATGTTCTGGTTTTTGTGATCGAGCTTGATGAGCAGCTTGTCGTCGCCGGTGGACAGCAGGATCGCGTCGACCTGCGGGTCGTCGATCAGCTCCAGCCGGTGGTGCGTACGCGACACCAGCGCGCGGACGTTGACCTTGCCGCCGGCGCTGTCCACCGGCTCGGCCGCCAGCTTCGGCGGCGCGTCCTTGCCGTTGTAGAGGCCGCCGAGCACGTACGGCGCGTCGAAGTCGCCGTTCTCGAAGTCCACCAGCACCTCGTCGCCGACCTCCGGCAGGAACACCGAGCCGTACGTGTTGCCGGCGGTGGCCTGCACGGTCCGCGCCCAGCCGCTGTTGTAGTCGTCGGACATCCACGGGAACTTCACCTTGACCCGGCCGAGCTTGTCCGGGTCCTTGAGGTCGGTCACCACCGCGGGCACCGGGCCGCTGACCGTGGCGCTGGCGTCGGTCGAGCCGGAGGTCAGGCCGTAGAACGACCGGTCCTGCCGGTGCGACACGGTGAACGCGGTCGTGTAGCCGGCCTCCGGGCTGAACAGGTGCCGGGTCGTGGTCAGCGTGTACTTGCCGGCGAACATCTGCGCCACGTTGGCCAGGCTGACCGCCTCGCCGGCCCGCAGCTTGGGGTTGCCCTGCGCGACGCCCTCCAGCTCCGCGGCCGCGGTGCCGAACTGCGCGGCCAGCGCGTCGGCGTTGGCCTGCACGGTCGCCTGCGTACGCCAGGCGGAGTTGGCGGCCAGCAGCGGCGGCGCGCCGACCTTGCCGGCCATGCCGACCGGATCCAGGCCGGCGACCTCGATGCCGGACGGCTTCGGCGTGCCTTTCTGGCTGACGAACTTCTTCTGCTTGGGGTCCCAGCCGCGCGACTCGACCTCCGGCACCTGCTCGGCGGCGGTGACAGTCGCGCGTATCGCGATCAGGTTGCGGCCCAGCTCCAGCACCTGCGGGTTCTTGCTGGCCTTGGCGGTCGCCGACGGCGCGTCCTTGGGCGGCTCCGGCAGCTTGAAGTTGAGCTTGCCGTCGACCACCGCGAACTGCGCTCCGACCAGATCGGCGAGCCGCTGCAGGAAGTCGGCGTCGCTGACGTTGTCCTGGCTCAGCTGGGCCTGCGGGTCGCCGCCAAAGCCCTTGATGTTGTCGATGTCCCCGGCCGGGATCTTCGCGCGCTGCGCGACCTTGCGGACGATGTCGGAGATCGTCATGTTCGGGTACGCGGCGACGCGCCGGCCGCGGGTGAACCGGTGCGCCTTGTCATAGCCGCGGATCTCGGTGTACGTGCCGGACTTGTCGGCGTTGAGCTCCACCGCGGTGATCTCGCCGTCCAGCAGCACCTCCGGGCCGGCCGGGTCGGCGGTCTGCACCTTGAGCTTGATCGGCGCGGCGATCTGGATGTTGGCCTTCTGCACGACGACCTGGTCGGGGTCCTTGAACCGCAGCATGAACATGTCCGGCAGGTTGCGGCTGTCGTCCACGTACGCGTAGACGAGCAGGTTGGCCAGGTCTGCCGGCAACTTGGTGGAGTTGATCTCGACCAGCAGCGTGTTGGCGAAGCTCTCGTTAGCCACGGACGCCGCCGTCCTCGCCGAGGCCGAGCTCCTCCAGCGCCGGCACCAGCAGCCGGGTCCCCGGCGGCAGGTGCATCGGGTTGTCGATGTCGTTGGCCTTGGCCAGCTCGCGCCACAGCTCCGGGTTTCCCCACGCGCTGTTGGCGATCGAGGCGAGCGTGTCGCCTTCGACGGCGGTGTGTACGTCGCGTACGGCCAGCGAGCCGGAGGTCGGGTTCTGGCCTTTCTCCTCGCCGGAGATCTCCTCCAGGTTGATCGTGCACACCGCGCGGATCGGCGTACCGTTCGAGGCGAACAGCGTGTATTTGGCCGTGACGCTCTTGATACAGCCGGGGAAGCTGAGCATGCCGCCCCACTGGAACTGGACCCACGGCGGCGAGGCCTTGCTCTTGGACTGGCTCTTGTCGGTCGGCACGCAGCACTGGAAGAGCTTCTCGACGGTGTCGACCACCGAGCTGTCCATCTTCTCGGTGGCGTCCAGGAACATCTCCAGCGTGAGCTTTCCCGGCTGGGCCCCCTTGAACTGGGTCGGTCCGCCCTTCTTGGCGTTGCGCTGCTCGACCGGACCCCAGTTGGCGGTCTTGGTGAGCGTCAGTTCCTTGGGGTTGAACTGAAACTTGATCTCGTCGATCGGGCCGCCCGGCTTGGTCTGGGTGGCGTCCGACGGCGGCTCGAGCACCTTCAGCGTGGCGCGCTGCAGGTTGGCCGGCGGGGACGAGGCATAGCCGCCTTTGGCTGGGCTTCCCGGCGAGTTGAACGTGACTGCCTGCGACATCTGTGTTTCCCCTTAACCGGCCGCGTTGAGGAAGCCCTGGTGCGAGAGCTCCAGGGTCTCCATGGCGATCTTGTTGCTGTCCATGCCCAGCTGCGGCCCGCTCCACTTGACCGGCAGCACGCCGGACAACGACCACTTGGTGACCGCCTTGCCGTCCAGCGTGCGGGCCTCGATCACCGCGGTCTGCCGCTTGAAACCGCTCGCGTACTTGGAGAAGTACTGCAGCACCTTCTGGGTGTCCGGGCTGACCGGCCTGGTCAGCTTGACGTTCGACCACTTGATCCGGGTCGGCAGCTGCCAGACCATGCCGTTCTGACCGCCTTCCTCGCGGGTCTCCATCACGACCTCCAGGCCGAGGCCGTCACAGCTGTCGAAGGAGCCGAGGTTGGCGTCGTCGATCTTCACGAAGAAACACACCGCCACCGGAGCGTCCGCGTTGTCGTCGGCCATCTGTTCGTCTCCCTCAGCGTCGGTAGTCGGTGATCAGGCCGCGGCGCTCGCGGTCGTTGCGCAGCTCGGCCTTGATCCGGCGCAGCAGCGGGTCGAACAGCGTTTTCAGCAGCTCCTCCGGTGCCTGCGCGGCAGCTGGCGTGGCACCCGGATGGGCTGCGTCGGCCGGTGCGGCTGCCGGTGCGGGCTCGGCGGCCGGAGCCGGCTCACCGGTCTCCACCGCCTGCACGGTGATTGGCTCCGTCTGTACGGCGATCATCGGCGCGGCCATCCGCTGCACGGCTTCGGCGGTGAGTTGTTGTTGCGTCGGCGGCAGGACGAGCTGCCGGCTGCCGGCGCCAAGCCGTGGCGTACCGGTCGGCGTACGCTGCACGCTCTGCTGTGCGCGCGGTGCGGTCGGCAGGTCGACTTTCGGTGCTGTCTCGGCAAAAGTGGCGCTGCGGCCGTTGGCGGTCGGGCTGGCGGCCGGCGTCGTGCCGAAGGCGATGTCGAATGCTGAGGTCGTCTCTGGCGTTGCGCTCGGTGCCGCGCCTGTTGGGGCGTCGGTGGCGACGGCCCGCTGCACCGGCGCGTACACGTCGATGCCCGGCGTCGGTGCGTACGTGGTTTTTGGTGTGGTGGCTGCGGATCGGGCGACGTACACCTGCGGCGTGGCGGTGCTCCACGTGTTGGTCGATGGCACGGCGTGCGGTCCCGAGCCGCCGGCGCTCGCGGTCGTGGCGGCCGCCGGCAGGATCGGCATGGGGGACCGGTCGGCGATCAGTTGGACCACCGGCATTGCTTCTGGCGCACCAAAATCCGGTGTCTCGACGGTGTCGGTCGGTGCGTCGGTGGTGGCGATCGGTTGGGTGCCGAGTGTGCTGGTCGTCGGCGTGACGCTGGTTGCTGGCGCGCCGGGCGTACGCGTCGGTGTGTCGACGGACGACGTCTGCGCGACGGGCAGGACTGGCAGGCCAGCGTACGGGTCGGATCCGTTGCTGCCGTGGGAAACGCTGGCAGCACTGTCCACTGTGGACGCGGTCGTGCGTGCCGGTGTGCCGACGCCGGTCGTCGCTCGCTGGACCGGTGCGGTGGCTGCGTCGAGCGGCGTCGGCTCGGCCGTCGGGCCGCCGTTCAACGTCGGCGCGACCGGCATGTCGACGCCGGCCGCCGCACGCTGGACCGGCGCCGGGGACGCGGTGACCGGCGCCGGCTCGGCCAGCTGGCCGGCGTTCAGCGTCGGCGCGACCGGCAGGTCAGGGGTGGCCGGCGAATCAGGAGTCGCCGGCCCGTCCGGAGCCGTCGCCGGAGGGTCTGGGGTCTCGGCGCTTGGTGCTTCCGGCGTCGGCTCTGTGATCGCTGGAGTTTCGTTGATATCGCCGCTGATCAGCCGTTGTACGGCCGGCGGGATGAGCGGCGCGTTGTCCTCGGCGGCGCGCGAAACCGTCGGCAGCGTCGACGACGGCGGCGGTTCGTTGTTGCCGTCGCTCGGCGGGTTCAGCGGCGCGCCGAGGCCGAGCCGGCGCGGTCGCGGGGTCACGCTCGGCGTGGCCGCGGCCGACCGCTGGACGTGCGGAGCGGGCGTACCAGCGAAAAAAGGTGTCCCCAGGCCGGGTCGCGGCGGGTCGGTGTCGACCGCGCGCTGGACGGCCGGCACGACCGGCATCGCCGGCGGGGGACCGCTGGGGGTGGTCGGCTGCGGCGCCCCGGCGGTGTCCGCCGGCTCACTGTCGAGGCCGAGCGTCGGCGCCGCACTGTCCACAATGGACACCGGGGAGGACGCCAAAGTTTCGGTGCCAGCGACGGAAGTCCCGGTGGAGCGCTGCGCGGTCGGCAGCTCGCCGAGCTGGCTCGTCGGCGCGTCGCCGGAGTCGTCGGTCTCCGTGACGGCTTCCGGCATGCCCAGCAGCGGCGTGTCGGCGGCCGCCCGTGAGACGGGCACGACCGGCGGTGTGTCGGCCGGCAACGGCGTGAGCGTACGGATCGGCGGCGTGAACGTCGAGGTCGTCAGGGGTGTCGAGCGCTGCACCGGAGCGGCGAGCACCAGGTCGGTGTGGTTGGTACGGGTGACGGGCTCGGCGACCGGAGCGGACGGCGGGTCCAGCACCGGTACGGGCGTCGCGGCACCAACCGTCGGCGCCTCAGTCGGCGCCTCGTACGACGGCGTATTCGCTTGTGTCTCAACGATCGACGAGCCGACGGCCGCCGGTGCTGAGGTGTCGGCGGCGCGCTGCACCGCCGCCGGAGCGCTCACCGGCAGCTCCGCCGGCGTACGCGCGACAACAGGCGCTAAGGAGTCTGGTGGCGTGCTGTCACCACCGCCGAAAAGCCTTTGCAGCACGGTGAAAGCCCCGCCGCGGCGGGGTTGGTGCTGCGCCGGCGGGATGGCCAGCGGCAGGTCCGAGCCGCCGGTCGGCAGCGCGGTCTGCCGCTGAGCCGGCGCGACGGGTGTCGCCGGAATGACACCGGACGGGCCGTCCGGGTCGATGCTGTGTCCGAGCGTCCCCAGATAGCTGGGGCTCTGCCAGCTGGTGAGGCCGGCGGTGAAGCGCTGCACCGGGTTGACCAGCGGTGGGTACGGGATCGCCGGGACGATCGGCGGCAACGCCTGCCAGTCGGCGGGTCCGCGAGCGCGGATCGTATTGTCAGGCGGCACCGCCGGGCCGCTCGGGGTGTCCCGAGCGGCCCGCTGGACGCGTGACGACCATGGCCACATGCGTGTTACCGTTCCTCACTCATCCTGGTGTTGATCCTGGCGATCTCCGCCACGTAGCGCTGCCGGTCGCCGTGCTCCAGGTCGAGGATTTCGTCCCACGACCAGTGGAAGTGGTAGGCGACGTACGCGATCTCCTCGTGCAGCCGGTCGGTCGCGTACGTCACGATTCCCCCAGGCGACCACCTGCCACGTCGACGGTGAACCGGTGCTCGCATTCCGGGCAGGTCACCGCGGCGCGGGTGTGGCCCTCGCTGTTGATCCGGCGGTAGAGGTCCTGGAGGAAGGCCAGGTCGGAGGCGAACAGGTCCTCCATGATCATGGCGTGTACGTCGGTGATGTCACCGAGCCGCACGATCACCCTGGCCAGCAGCACCACGGTCAGGAAGGCCGGGTTCTCGCGTACCCGGTCGTCCCGCAGCGGGATCAGCTCGTCCCGTGCGGTCGCCAGCCGCATCACGCCGTGCTTGTGCACCTTTCCGTCCTCGTCCACGTATCCACGTGGCAGCTCGAAGGCGAACTCGGTGCGCAGCTTCGGCTCGGCTGCGGCCGCCGGTGGCGCCGCCGCTGGTGCGGCGGCCTCCGGCGACCCGGACGCCACCGGCCCGGCGGCGTCCGGGAGGGCCATGGTGCGGCGCATCGCGCTACTCCACTTCCATCGTTTCGTAGGTCAGCGTGAGCTTCTCGGTGAGTACGTCGGTGCCGCCGGCCTTCAGCGAACCGATCTCCAGGCTCTTGGCCCACATGTTGGTGAGCTTGTAGCGCTTGATCGGCGCGCCCTGGTAGTCGAAGACCAGCACCGCGCCGTTCTTGCGGGCGGCCGGCATGTTGCCCAGGCGGGCGTCCTTCACCAGCTGCTCGAACGACTTGTCGTCGGACAGGCCGCGGGTGACGGTGATCTCGCCGGCTTTCTGGCGGCCAGGCATCTTTTTGTTGATGTACTTGCCGTCCTGCGATGCGTTGTGCTTGAGCTCGATGACGTCCTGCTCCATCTTCAGGCCGCTGATCTCCTGGATCTCCTTGACCTGGATGCCGTCGATCTCCAGGCCAAACGACCAGCCGACCGCTCTGTCGAGATCGGGAAGTGCCATGTTGGTTCTCCTGCTTTCTCAGTGGTAGCGGTCGGTCTTACTCGTTCACCAGGCTGGTGCCGCCGGAGAACTGGGCGAGCCGGAAAATCACGAACTCGGCCGGTTTCACCGGTGCCACGCCGATCTCACAGACGACCTGGCCGGCGTCGATCCCCTCGGCCGGGTTGGTCTCGCGGTCACACTTGACGTAGAAGGCCTCGTCCGGCGTCAGGCCGAACAGGGCGCCCTTTCGCCATTCGTTGACCAGGAAGGCGGAGATGGTGCGCCGGATCCGGGCCCACAACGCGTCGTCGTTGGGCTCGAAGACGACGAACTGCGTGCCGCCGAGGATCGACTCCTCGAGGTAGTTGAACAGCCGCCGTACGTTCAGATAGCGCCACGCCGGATCGGAGGAGAGCGTACGAGCGCCCCAGATCCGGATGCCGCGGCCGGGGAAGGTGCGGATGCAGTTGACGCCGACCGGGTTGAGCAGCTCCTGCTCGGCGCGGGTCAGCGTGTTCTGCAGCGCCACCGCGCCGCGGATGACCTCGTTGGCCGGCGCCTTGTGCACGCCGCGCTCGCTGTCGTTGCGGGCCCACACCCCGGCCACGTGACCGCTCGGCGGGATGAACTCGTTCTTGCCGCTGGCCGGGTTGAAAACCTTCGGCCACGGGTAGTAGAGCGCGGCGTACTTCGAGTCGTACCCTGCCTCGTTCTTGCGCCAGTTGAGCACCTGCTGCGCGTTGAGGTTCGGCGGCGGGTCGATGATCGCGATCCGGTCACCCATCAGCTCGCAGTGCGCGATCATGCCCAGCTGCACGGCCTTGAGCGTCTCGCCGTCGATGGCGCCGGCCTCGTACGCGGTCATCAGGTCAGGGGCCGCGACCATGGTGATCTCTTCGACCGTCTCCAGGCCACCGAAACCGGTGCGGTCGGCCACGTCGCCGACGTAGTCGTTGGCGTTGACCCGCTCCGGCACGGCCGGCGCCGGCGGCGGCAGCTTCAACGTCGCGTTGCCGGCCGGCTTCGCGACGACGCCGGGGCCGGCGGACTGCTCGGTCAGCGTGATCAGCTTCGACCGCTCGCGCACCTGCGTGACGACGTTGTCCTTGCCGCGCTTGCTGGTGACGTTTTCGAACGTCTCCTCGACCTTGTTGCCACGCTTGACATTCAGCGTGAACCGGTCGTCGGGCGGGTTCTCGCCGGCTGCCGGCGCGACCTCGACGGTGATCTCGCCGTCGCCGGCGTTGAGCTCCTTCGCCACCACCTGGTACGCGCCGAGCTGCGCCTGCGGGCCGGCCGGCAGGGCCGCCTTCCCGTTGGAGGCCGCACCTCCGATCCGAACCACGTAGCAGTTGCCGCCACCATTCAGGAAATAGCCGTAGACGGCCTGCGCGAGGTACGTGCCCTCGACGAACTCGCCGAAGGTCTGCACGTACTGGCTCCAGTTGGACACCAGCGTCGGAGTGTTGAACGGCCCCTGCGACGCGAATCCCACAAAGGCGGCCACCGCGGTGCCCACGCCCTCGATCGGGCGTTGACCAGCGTCGACCTCCTCCACGTACACGCCAGGGGACAGATAGGTTGGCATTAGGCCTCCCGCTCGAGGGTTTTGTCTCGCAGAAATCCTCGTCCGGCTAAGAGTCTCCGGACACGGCCAACCGGATGGGTTCTCGGGAACCACTTTGTGCCT
The DNA here is from genome assembly GCF_010993745.1 of Fodinicola acaciae. Taxonomy (NCBI): domain Bacteria; kingdom Bacillati; phylum Actinomycetota; class Actinomycetes; order Mycobacteriales; genus Fodinicola; species Fodinicola acaciae. The sequence goes on along the minus strand of NZ_WOTN01000003.1, from coordinate 574,884 downwards.
CAAAGGGCAGCGATCGTTGGTCTTTCAGGCCTCGCGCGGTGTGGGGATGCTTTCCTTGCGTGCCACGGAAGTTGGTAACTGGCCAGTTCGCGAGCTTGACGTTTTGGTGGTCGTTATCGGCGTGTCGACCACCAAAACGTCGAGTTCGCGAAAAACGGCACGGACAAAACGGGCGGTGCTTCAGAAGGCGTTTTGCGCTCGCGGCGCCAAAACTCCCACGTACTTCCCGAATTCCCGCTCCAGTACGAGCCGCCCCAGTTTCCGGTATTCGCGCGCCACCGCTCCGGCCAGATCAGCCATGTTCACCGGTCGACCTGCCTCAGCCGCCAAATACGCCGCGGTAACCGCGGCCGACCGGATATGACCTCCGGCCAGTTCGAAGGAATCCGCCAGGAAATCCAGGTCAACGTCGGCCGCTCGCGGCAAGCTCTTGCCCAGACACCGATCCCAGAGCGCCCGACGAAGCGGCTCGTCTGGTACGGGAAAGTCGATGACGATGTCGAGGCGGCGGGTGAATGCCTCGTCGAGATTGGCGCGTAAGTTGGTGGCCAGTATGGCCAGCCCGTCGAAGGTTTCGATGCGCTGCAACAGATACGCGCTTTCGATGTTGGCATAGCGATCGTGCGCGTCGCGCACTTCGGAGCGTTTGCCGAAGATCGCGTCGGCCTCGTCGAACAACAGTACGCCGTTGACGCCGGCCGCCTCTGTGAAGATGCGTTCGAGGTTTTTCTCCGTCTCGCCGACGTATTTGTCCACGACCGTCGCCAGGTTGACCGTGTAGAGGTCCAATCCGAGGTCGCCGGCGATGACCTCCGCGGACATGGTCTTGCCGGTGCCGGAGTCGCCGGCGAAGAGGGCGGTGACGCCGCGGCCTCGGCCGCCGCCGGGGCGCATGCGCCAGTCGGTGAGGACCTGCTCGCGGTGGCGTGCCCGCGCGGACAGCTCGGAAAGCTGGCCGGCGACCTGCTCCGGCAACACCAGGTCCGGCCAGCCGACCGCCGGTTCGATGCGGCGGGCGAGGCGTTCCAGGCCGGCGGCGTTCTGGTCGCGCGAGCCCTGCCGCAGGTGGTCGGCGGTCACCTCGCGGCCACCTTCGGCGACGGCGAGCGTACGGGCAGCCGCCGCGGCACGCCGGATTTGCACTGGAGAAAGGATAAACTGGGCCGTCACCTCGGCCGGATCAACCGTGCCGAGCGTGCCGTCGAGCATGCCGCGCCACAACACCTCACGCACCTGCGGACCGACCGGCTCGGCGTCGGCGCGCAGCGGCGCGCGGTCGGCCCAGCGCGGATCCCACCGGCCCGGGCCGTAAAGGATCAGCGGTACGCCGGCGTGCGCCAGCAACTCGACGATGTTGCGCAGACCGCGTTGTCCGTCCGCGCCAATCGGTCCGGCCACCATGCCGGCGCCGGTCAGCAGTGCCTCCAGCATCAGCGCGCGTACGACCGACGCATCGGTTTCGTTGTTGTCCAACACTTCCGCATTGACCGGCAGGGTCGGCCGGCCGGCCAGCGCGAGCCCCGCCGCGGCGACGGCCAGGCCGCTGCCGCCGGCCAGTTCGCGCAAGTACGCCAACGCCGTGCCGGCCGCCACGGCTCGCGCCAGCTCCGGTGCACCAGGCAGCGGTGGCAGGCCGGACAGGTCGTCCGGCCAGCACACCGCGGCCAGGCTGGCGTCCGGCCGGTCGTCGCCGAGCAGATACGCCGCGACCCGGTCCGGCACACGCAACTGCCGGCTGAGCAGCGGCCGGTCGGCGTCCTCGAGCGCCAGCAGGCCCGTACGCAACAAAGGAGCGTCACCGGTCAGCCGAGCGCGACCGGCCGCGGACGTTTCCGGGAGACCACAAAGCCGCAGCGCGAGGCCGACGGTCGCGCGCCGCCGTGTCACGTCATCGTTGAGATAGCCGTAAAACTGCTCGAACCGGCTGTCGAGGTCCGGTGCCACCGCGATCAGCAGCAGCTCGGTGTCCACATCGGACAGTCCGGCCCGCGCGGCCAGCCGGCCGAGCCGGCTCGGATCGCCGGCCGCCGCCGGACCGGTCGGCGCGCCGTCGGTCAACGGCTCGCGCGGCTCGTCCAGCAGCGACTCGATCATCTCGTCGGACAGGTAGAGCCCGCGGAACGCGTCGTCCGCCCGCGGATCCGCGCTCTGCCGCGCGGCGAGTACGTGCCGGACGCGGCTTTCCAGGACGGCGAGCCGATCCAGCACCGACTGTTCGGTCGTCACTTCTGGCCAGACCCCTTACCGGTCGAGCCGCCGTCGGCCGGCTTGTCCCGCTGCGCGATCCGCAGCCGCCGGCGCATGGTGATCCGCGGCATCGGCTGGCCATTCGGACCGACACCGACACTGCCACCGCTTCCGCCCGCGGCGGGGAACGTACGCCGCAGACCACCAGCCGCACCGCCGGCAGCCGTACCACCAGCCGAAGCCGCGGCCCCAGCCGCGCCGCCGCCAGCGGCGCCAGTATCGCCACCGGACGCGCCGCCGCCTTCGCCCTCCGGCGAACCGTCAGCACCATCCGAGCCACCGCGCCGACCCTTGCCACCGCGACCCGAGCCACCACCGCGCGCGTTGGCCATCGAAACCCGCCGGCCCGAGCCATCGCCGCCAGCCGCCACGATGTCCTCGTCGTCGATGTATTCGACGTGGTGCCGCAGCGGCTCGTCGACCTCGCCGGTCTGCGTGTCGACACCGGCCAGCGTCATGCCGGTGCTGGCGATCGGCGCCGCCGGCCAGACGCGCCCGGTCATCATCGGCGCGCTGATCACCACGTCCAGCGACGGCTTCAGCTCGCCGCCGAGCGCCGTCCACACGTCGGCGAAGGAGCGGTCCTCCGGCGGCGGCAGGGCCGTGGTGATCTGCACGTCCATGCCGAGGTCGGCCAGCGAGCCGGTCAGGATGTCCTTCGGCAGCGCGTCGTAGAAGAACAGCGACCCCATCAGCGACGACAGCAGCCGGTGCTCGTCCTCCGGCCGCTGGGTCCAGGCGGTCAGCAGATACGACAACTTGATATAGCGCGGCGGCAGGTGACGAGCCTCGATCTTTCCCTGCGCGTCGTAGGAGTTGAGCATGCCACGGTTGCGTTTGCGCAGGTCCTCGCGGATGTCGTAGAGGTAGACGTTGACCGTCGGCGCGTTCCGCCGAGCGGCCCACTCCTTGGTCGGGGCCTCGAAGGCGACCTCCACGTCGCTTCCCGGCAGTGCCCGGTTGCGGACCAGCTCGCGGAGGGCCTCGTCTACCTCGTGGATCATCGATCGCTCCCGATTACTGGTTCGGTCCTGGGAAGTCCGGCACGCCGCCGACCTGGTACTGCAGGCTGGTGACCGGCTTGAACCCGGGGCCGGTGCCGGTCAGCCGTACGCCGGCCAGCCGCTTGTTCTTGATGTCGTGGTAGGGCACGACGATCGGCACCGTGAAGTTGCCTTTGCCGTCGGTCGTCACCTCGAGCGGCTTCTGCCCGAGTCCGAACTGCCAGTCGAGCGTGACCTTGGTGTTCGGCGGGAAGCCGGCGCCGCGCGCGGTCGGCACCAGGCCGGGCGGACCGACCGACGGCAGCAGTGCGATCGTCGGCTCGCCGACGACCAGCGGCGAGCTGGCTGGCAGCGTCTGTTTGGCACCGGACGCGTCGACGTAGTCCAGCTTCGCGTTGACCGTGGTGGCGATCTTCACCCGCGGATCGATAGTCGCCTTGACCGTGATCACCGTGTTCTTGGTGATGATGCCGAGATGGCAGGTCGTGCCGTCCGCGCTGCAGTCGGCGGTCGGATCGGTGGCGCCGCCGATCACCGGTTTGCCGGTCACCGGCAGCGCCGCCGGCAGGCCGGTGGTCAACACCGCGGCGGTTTTCGCGGTGTCGCTGAGGTTGCGGATCGTGTACGTGGCGACCAGCGGTGAGCCGCCGACCACACCGGGCTGCGGCGCGATCTGCAGCGAGAACGGCTGGTTGGTCGCGTCGTTGGGATTCAGCGGCGGACGCGCACTGGTGGGCGGCGTAAACCGCGTCTGGAAGGCTGGCTGCTGCGCTCCACCCGGCGTGCTCAGCGCCTTCGCCCCCGGTCCACCGGCCGCGTCGACCAGGTAGATCGACGCGTACGGGCTCACGTCGGCGGCGGCCGCGGCCATCGCCGAATAGGTCGTCGAGCTGTATTCGGTGAAGTCGTACGCGAGGTACCTGCCGTCCGGCGACCAGGCCGGGTTGTCCAGATAGCCGTTGTAGTTGTTCACGTTGCTGATCACCGAGCGGAAGCTCAGGTCGGCCGTGTTCACGACGCACAGCTGCTGGCTGTAGCCCTCGCCGAGGTTCCGGTAGGAGACGTACGCGATGCTCCTGCCGTCCGGCGACCAGGCCGGCGAGTAGTGGTCGTACGGCGCCGAGCTGCTGCCGCCCTGGCAGTTGCCGAGCGTCGTGGCGGTCAGCTCGGTCTGATCGCCGACCGTCGCGGTGTTGCCGGCGACCGTGACGGTGACCCGCCAGATCGTCCGCTGCTGGCGGCCCTCGTCGTCGTATGTGGCGCGGGTGAAGGCCAGCTGGCTGCCGTTGGCCGGCGAGAACGCCGGCTGCGAGTCCTGCGCGGACAGGCCTTCCGGCAGCGGCACGCGGTCGAGCAGCGTGGTCACGCCGGTGGCGTCGACACGTACGATCACGATCCACGAGTCGACCAGTGTCCGGCCCTCGTCGCCGGCCTCGTACTGCGACCGGGTGAAGGCGAGCACCTGGCCGTTGGGAGCCCAGGCCGGCGACGAGTCGCTGGTCATCGCGTCACCGAAGTCGGCGATCGACCGGTTGTTGCGGCCGTCGAAGTCGGAGACCGCGATCCGGCTGTCACCGCGCTCGTCGTACTCGACGTAGGCGAGCCTGCTGCCGTCCAGGCTGAACGCCGGCTCAGCCTCGTCGCGTACCGGCCGGTCGCTGTGGTCGTAGCGGCCGCCGCCGGTCAGCTCCGAGCTCCAGATGTCCCCGCCGTTGCCGAGGTTGGTGATCGAGGTGTAGAGCACGTCCGCCGCGGCGCCGGCCGACGGCGTCCACCAGGACGGATGCGACTCGGGCGCGTTGCTGGCGGCGACCGCCTGCGGGGCCGAGCCCCCGAGCGCCTGCGTGTAGATGTCGCCGGCGCCGTCGAAGCGGGTCGTCGTGTACGCGATCGACAGGCTGTCCGGCGACCAGGCCGGCTCGCTGGAGTCCATCGCGCTGGTCAGCCGCACCGGCGAGCCGGTGCCGTTGGCCAGGATGACCGCCACGTCGGTGAGCCCGGCCGCGGTGGTGCCGCGGAACAGGTTGGTGGCGTACGCGATCCGCGTGCCGTCCGGCGACCAGGCCGGTTGGGTGTTGACCGTCGCGGTGTTCGCCGCGGTGGTGCCGGTCAGCTGCGTGGTCGCGCCGCCGGCCGCCGGCGTGCTGTAGATGTTGAAGTTGCCGCTGGTCGACCGGTTGCTGGCGAAGGCGATGGTGAGGCCGTCCGGCGACCAGGTCGGATAGTCGTCGATGCCGGGACTGGTGGTGATCCGGCGGATGCCGGTGCCGTCCACGTTGATCACCCAGATGTTGAAGCTGCCGGACCGGTCGTCGGCGAAGGCGATCTGGGTGCCGTCCGGCGAGATCGCCGGATGCCGGAGGTTGTTGAGGTCGTTGGTCAGCCGCACCGGTGTCGCATTGGCGTTGGCGGCGTACATGAGCTCGCCATCCGTCTCCGCCGAGCCGACCGCGGCGTCGCGGCTGACCCAGGCGATCGCGGTGCCGTGACCGCTGGCGTCACTGCCAAACTTGCCTTCCGCGTTTGGCAGCGCGGGCTGCGGCGAGACGTCTGGTGCCGCGTGCAGCACCTGGGTGGTGTCGTTGCTCGCGTACGCGATCCGGTAGTTCAGGCCGCCGGAGACCGCCAGCACGGTCGCCGAGTCGCTGGAGCTGGCCGCGCCGTCGGGATATTGCATCTGCGCGGTCGCGCTGACCGCCGAGTTGAGCGGTGCGGTGATCGTGTACGTGATGGTCGCGGTGAAGGTCGCGCCGGCGGCCAGCGTCGGTACGAAGCAGTCGCTGCCGTTGCTCGCGCACTGTGCCGGCGTGACCGACTTGACCTGCAGGCCGGCCGGTGCGGTGATCTTCGTCCACACCTGCTTGACCGGCGTCGTGCCGTTGTTCTTCACCGCGTACGTGACGGTGAGGTCGTTGCCGACGGTCGCCGGCTGCGGTCCTGCGGTCACCGTGACCTGCGGGTTTCCGTTCGTACGCTGCCAGGTCGGCGACACCGCGCCGCCGGGGACGTCGACCGACTTGGTCAGGTAACCCGGCGCGCCGTCGCCGGCCGCGAAGACCGTGTAGATCTGCGCGGTGCTCAGGTTCGCGGTCACGCCACCGCTGTGCAGCGCCGGCACCGCCGTGTAGGCGCTGTCCGCCGTCGAGGCCGGTTGTCCGAGGCTGACTCCGGTGTTGCGGCTGGGCGACGGCGTCGGGGTCGGCGACGTCTTGGGGCTGGGTGTCGTCTTGGGAGTGGTCTTCGGCGCTGGTGCGGAGCGGATCACTGGCGGCGGAGCCGGCGTGAAGGTGAACGCCAGTGTGTTGCCGCCCGGAGCCCACGCGAGATCCGAAATCGTGCCGGCGCTGGTCGGCGTCGGGATCTTCAACGGATTGGTGCCGTCGGCGTCCGTACGGCAGATGCCTCGTCCACCACCGATCGCGAACGCGATGTAGTTGGTGCCGCCGTCCCGCTGGAACGACGGGCTGGAGTCGGCGGTGGTGGCACCGCTCACGGTGCAGGTGCCGTGGTTGTCGGCGGTGCCGAGCAAGCGGCTCTGGTTGTCGACCTCGACCGTGCCGTCGCCGATGGACAGGTCGGCGAGCCAGATCCGGTAGTAGTCCGGCGTCGCCGTCGCGCTGGTCGCCCCGACCCGGCCGAACGCGATCCGCGTGCCGTCCGCGGACCACGACGGCGAGCTGTCCCACAGCGCGGTCCGTGGCCGTCCGGAGGACGGGTCGCCGATGCCCGTACGCGCCGCGCCGGTCGCCGCGTCCACGATGACGATCTGCTGCGGATGGTTGGTGACGAAGCCGGTGCCGGCCGGCGTACCGCCGCGGGTGAAGGCGACCAGCGTGCCGTCCGGCGACCAGGTCGGCTGGGTGTCCTGCCGGCCGCTCACCAGCGGCGTGAGGTCCTGCGGGTTGGAGCCGTCGGCGTTGGCGACCACGATGTGGCTGCGGTTGTTGGTGTTGTCCCAGTCCGCGTACGCGACCTTGCTGCCGTCGGGGGAGAACTCCGGGTCGGCCTCGTCCGCGTTGATCGTGTTGGTCACGTCCGTACGGTCGTAGTCGGCCTGGTCCGGGTGGTCGGTCCAGCCGGCCGTCCAGATGTCGCCCCTGTCCTTGGCGACGAAGGTCGAGTAGATGACCGAGGTGGTGCCGTTGAAGGTCCACCACGACGGCCGCGACTCCGGCTTGGTGGTGACGGCGACGGCCGTACGCGCGCTACCGGCGGTGGGGTTGATCGTGTAGATGTCGCCGGAGAGGTCGGCCGTGCGGGAGGTGATGGCGAGCTTCGTACCGTCCGGCGACCAGGCCGGCTCGTCGCCGTCGGTAGTGGGCGTGGTCAGCCGCGTGATCGCGTTGTTGGACAGCGTGATGGTGACGACGTCTGCCAGCCGGTCGCCGCGGCGATAGCGGTCGGTCGCGAAGGCGACCTTGGTGCCGCTCGGCGACCAGGCTGGCTCGGTGTCGACGCCGGCCGTGGTGGTCAGCCGTTTCACCGTGCCGTCGGCGATGGTGACGGTGTAGATGTCGCCGGACGGGTCGTCGCGCGTACTGCTGAAGGCCAGCTGCGTGCCGTCGGGGCTGTAGCTGGGATAGTCGTCGACCGCGCGGCTGGTGGTGACCTGGTGCAGCCCGGTGCCATCCACGCCGATGGTCCAGATGTCCCAGTTGCCGGACCGGTTGGACGCGAAGGCGATCTGCGTACCGGCCGGGTTGAGCACCGGATGGCGGTCGTCGTACGCGTCGCTGGTGAGGCGGACCATCGGTGCGACGCCGCCACTCCAGTAGGCGATGTCGCCGTCGGCTTTGACTCCGCCGCCGGTCGCAGTCTTGGTCACCCAGGTGACGGCCGCGCCACGCGCGAAAGCGTCCGTGTCGCGGGTGATCGTGGTGTCGGTCGACGGCAGTACGCGCGTCGCCGCCGTGCCGGCGGCCAGCTGCTCGACGCCGCCGCCGGCGTAGCCGAGCCTGGTGTCGAAGCTCGGATTTCCGCTCTGGTGCGCCGGTGCACCGGGACGCGCGACCGCGAGGGCCGGCGTCGTCGGTGCGACCGCCAAAGCCAACACAAGCGACGCTGCACCAGACATGCAGGCCGCCATACGCACACGTGACCACAACGTGCCGCGTCTAGACACTCTGCTCTTCACCCACTCGTGTCGGGGCACCCCGGCTGGCACCGGCACCTACCGTCGCTTGACGGGCCGGTAATTGGGACCAGATGTTGGACATGCAATGGGGCAGGGAGAACTGCCCCATGGGGCACTTCTGGTTGCCCGATCAGATAAGTCCGTGCTTGAGCGCGTACGCGACGGCGTGGCTGCGGTTGCGCAGGTGCAGGCGGCTGGTCACGTCGTGGAGGACGTTTTTGACCGTACGCTGAGAATACGACAGCTTCTGGGCTATTTCCTCGGTGTCGAAGCCGTCGGCCACCAGCCGGAGCACCTGGACCTCGCGTTCGGCCAGCCCGGAGAAGGTCAGTCCGCGCGGCCCGAGCACCTGCCGCTGCAGCTGACCGACCTGGTTGAGCAGCCGGCCGAGCAGGTCCGGCGGCACCGCGCCGTCGCCGGCGGCGGCCGACTTGAGCACGGTCACCAGGTGCTCGGCGGTCGCGTCCGCGCGGCGTACCAGGCCGGCGACGCCGATCTCCACCACCGCGACCAGCTCCGACTCCTCGATCTGGGTCGCGACGATGACCAGCCGGTTGATCGCACGCGCGCGCAGTCCGCGCAGCGCACGGATCGCCGCCTCGTCGATCCGGTCGGTCACCACCAGCGCGACCTTGGCCGTCTGCCATTCGTCGTTGCTGACGATGCGTACCTCCGGCCGCGGTGCCAGCTGCCCCTTGATCCCGGCGTAGGAGATCGGGTCGCGTGCGTGCAGAAGGACTGGAAGCCGTTCGATCATGTCAACCACCTGCCGAAATGAGCGCTCACCCATGTGGCGCCGACGTTGTGCGACCAGCATCCTCAGCGGGATTAACGTGCCCTTAAAGTGCGCTCCACGTTGCCCGAAGGGGTTCCCCTGCGTCGGGTGTCCTGTGGCGGATCAGCCCCTACGGTGCCCTTCGTGAGCACTCACGCGACCCTTGACGCGCCGACTCTGGACATCGAGCCCGGCGCCACCGCATCCACCGGTGTGACCATCCGGAACAACAGCCCGATCATCGAGCAGTATCGCTTCGAGGTCGTCGGGCCGGCGGCCGGCTGGTCGACCGTCGAGCCGGCGGTGGTCAACATCTACCCCGACAACGACGCCGAGGTGTCGGTCACGTTCGCGCCGCCGCGGTCCTCGCGCGTACGCGCCGGAGAGCATCCCTATGCCGTACGCGTGCTGCCGGCCGAGAACCCGGGCGCGGCGACCGCGGTCGAGGGCCTGGTGCGGGTGCTGCCGTTCTTCCAGACGACCGCGGAGATCACGCCGCGTACGTCCAGGGGGCGGCGCAAGGCGCGCCACGAGGTCGCCGTCGACAACACCGGCAACGTCCCCGTCCACGTCGACCTGACCGGCGGCGACCCGGACGGGCAGCTGGACGTGCGGCCACGGCCGTCGTCGCTGACCGTACAACCGGGTCAGGCGTTGTTCTCCGCGGTCGACCTGCGGTCCCGGCACGCACACTGGCGCGGCCAGCCGATCACCCGGCCGTTCCAGCTGATGGTGACCCCGGCCGACGGTCAGCCGATCGTGCTGGACGCCAACATGCTGCAGCTGCCGATCCTGCCGCGCAACATCTTCCGGTGGATCGCCGCCATCCTGGCTCTGCTGGTTTTGTTGGTGGCAGCATGGTTTCTGTTGGCCAAGCCGACGCTGGAGCAGGTCGCCAACAACGCCGCGCAGACCGCCGCGGCACAGCAGAAGGCCGCCGTCGACCAGGCCGCGGCCGACGCGAAGAAAGCCAACCAGCGCCTCGACCGCACCCCCGGCGCGCCCCCGGATGCCGGCGGCCCGGCCAGCCCCGCGCCGTCGACCGGCCCCGGCGGCGCGAAGAAGGCACCGGTCACCTCCGTCGAGTTCGGCTATCTGAGCGTCGCGGCGGTGAACGGCCAGCAGAGCAGCCTCACCACGAACTCCGCCGTACTGCGGCCCGGCAGCGGCCAGACCATCATCGTCCCGTCGGTGACCATCCAGAACCCGCAGAAGGACTCCGGCACCGTCGAGATCCTGGTCGACGGCCAGCGCGTCTGGGGTCCGCAGGCCCTGGACAACCTTTTCGAGCTCAAATACGAATTCAACCCGACCCTGACCCTCAGCCGCCCGACAACGACAACGAACCCGGCGCCTCCGCAGCGTCTTCAGCTGCGTATCAACTGTGTGAAGGCCGGGGATCCGCTGACTGTCAACAACCAGAAACAGGGCGGCGGTACCTGTCGGGAGAGTGGTGTTTTCTCGTACACCTTGATTACGCCGCAGTCATAGGGGTTGGGTTTTGGGGGCAGGTACGCAGCCGGGTGGCCGCGTACCTGCTTTTTGGTTGGTTGTGGGATGGGGTTGGGTTTTCATGATTGTTGGGTTTTGGGGGGTGGTTTCGCCTTCGCGGCGGGCGCTCCTGCGCGGAGGGCGACCTCAAGGGGAGGGCGCGCGGGGTTTCGTTGTTGGTCCGGTTGGGTGCCGCGGGTGCGGTTTCGTACGTGGTGTGGAACGGACAAACCGGACCAGGAGTGTGGCTAGGGCACCGGAGCCGCGGTGGCGTCTCGGTGGGTGGCGAGAGGGTCCACTATGTGGGACGGGAAGACGCGTGGAGCGCTAAATGTCGGGATTGTGAGGTTTGCGGATGGCATGAATGTCGAGTTACTAGCGTTGGACGCAAGGAACAAGGCTTTCACGCCGCCGCGATCACTACGGGCTGTGACGGGTGTGACCGCTGAGGCTGACAATGCTGTTGTGACTACTGGCCTGCAACAGATGTCCGTTTTGATGTCTTGTTAAACAAGTATTACTCAGTCAGCCGCTACAGCACGATCGTTTGGCGTCCATCCCGACGGGTTGCTTCCCATACGTGACCGAGCAAGCCTGGAGAACCCAGCCCCGACCGCAACCGCCGCCCGCACCCCCCATGTACACCGATTGGCGTCCACGCGCCCCCTCCCTTGAGGTCGCCCTCCGCGCAGGAGCGCCCGCCGCGCAGGCGAAAAACCCAACCACCCCCCTGACGCAACAAGCAGAAAACCCGACCACCTCCCCAACGCAACAAACAAGAGACGCAACCACCTCCCCAACGCGACAAACAGAGACGCGACCACCTCCCCAAGGCAAGAAAAGGGAAGACGCACCCTCCTACCTCCGCGCTCTCCTCCCATCACAAGCGATTCCGTACCTCTCGCCAACTTTCTCAACGGAATCACTTGTCCAAGCGTCGCATCTCTGCCAAAGTCGACAGTCATCAACCACCAACCAGAGGGAGCTGGTGCGGTGCTGCAGCTGCGTAACTTCGTCGGCGGCGCGTACGTGGAGGCGCTGGACGGGCGGACTGACGACGTTGTCGATCCGGCGACCGGGGAGGTGTACGCGCAGGCGCCGAGGTCGGGGGCCGAGGATGTCGACGCGGCTTTCCGGGCGGCGGCGGAGGCGGCGCCTGGGTGGGGTGAGGCGACGCCGGCCGAGCGCAGTCTCGCGTTGTTCCGGTTTGCCGACGCGATCGAAGCGCGCGCCGACGAGCTGGTCGAGGTCGAGTGCAGGAATACCGGCAAGCCGCGCGAAGTCACGCGTACGGAGGAAATCTGGCAGATCCTGGACTGCGTACGGTTCTTCGCCGGCGCCGCGCGTACGTTGGAGGGCCGCGCGGCCGGTGAGTATCTGGCCAACCACACGTCCTGGATCCGGCGTGAGCCGATCGGCGTCGTCGGCCAGGTGACGCCGTGGAACTATCCGATGGTGATGGCGGCGTGGAAGTTCGCGCCAGCGTTGGCGGCCGGCAACGCTACCGTGCTCAAGCCCTCCGACACCACGCCGGCCAGCACACTGCTGCTCGCCGAGATCGGCGCTGAGTTTCTGCCGGCCGGAGTTTTCAACGTGGTGACCGGAAATCGCGACACCGGCCGCGCCCTGGTCGACCATCCGATCCCGCAGCTCGTGTCGGTGACCGGCAGCGTACGCGCCGGCATGGAGGTCGCGCAGTCCGCGTCGCGCGATCTCAAGCGGCTGCATCTGGAGCTCGGCGGCAAGGCGCCGGTCGTCGTTTTCGATGACGCGGACGTGGAAAAGGCCGCCGAGGCGATCGCCGGCGCCGGATATTTCAACGCCGGCCAGGACTGTACGGCCGCCACACGCGTGCTCGCGGCGCCGCGCGTGCACGACGACTTCGTCGCCGCTTTGACCGAAGCCGCAACGAAAACCACCACCGGCGGTCCGGACGACGACTATGGTCCGCTCAACAATCCCAACCAGCTCGCGCGCGTGAGCGGCTTCGTCGACCGCGCGCCGGCGCACGCACAGGTCACGACCGGTGGCACAAGGGTCGGCGATCGCGGGTTTTTCTACGCGCCGACGGTGATTTCCGGCCTGCGGCAGGACGACGAGCTGATCCAGGACGAGATTTTCGGTCCGGTCGTGACGGTCCAGCGGTTCACCGACGAGGACGAGGCGGTGACCTGGGCCAACGGCGTCAAGTACGGTCTGGCCTCCAGCGTCTGGACGCGCGACCACGCGCGCGCGATGCGGGTCTCGCGGCGGCTGGACTTCGGCTGCGTGTGGATCAACACGCACATCCCGATCGTCGCGGAGATGCCGCACGGCGGTTTCAAGCACTCCGGCTACGGTAAGGACCTTTCCCTTTACTCGCTGGAAGAATACAGCAGGGTCAAGCACGTCATGAGCTACTTCGGGGACTGATCTGGCAGGAGCGTTCGCATGGCTGACACGGCAACGACATCGACCGCCGCGACGGCGGCTCCGGACGCTGACGACCGGCCGGCCATCGGCCTGGTCGGGGTCAGCAAGACCTACGCCTCGGCACACGGTGACGTGGCCGCGGTCCGCCAGCTGGACCTGCAGGTCGGCCAGGGCGAGTTTTTCTCGCTGCTCGGCCCGTCCGGCTGCGGCAAGACCACGACCATGCGGATGGTCGCCGGTTTCGAGGTCCCCAGCACCGGATCCGTGCACCTGTACGGCGAAGACGTCACCGCGCTGCCGGCGCATCGCCGTGACGTCAACATGGTTTTCCAGTCGTACGCGCTGTTTCCGCACATGACGATCTTCGAGAACATCGCGTTCGGACTGCGACGCAAGCGGATCGACCGAGCGGAGATCACCCGCCGCGTCAAGGACATCGTCGAGCTGACCGAGCTCACCGGCATGGAGAAACGCCGTCCCGGCCAGCTCTCCGGCGGCCAGCAGCAGCGCGTGGCTTTGGCGCGTGCACTGGTAAACCGGCCGCGCGCGCTGCTGCTCGACGAGCCGCTCGGCGCGCTCGACCTGAAGCTGCGCCAGTCCATGCAGATCGAGCTCAAACGCATCCAGCGTGAGGTCGGCATCACCTTCGTGTACGTGACACACGACCAAGGCGAGGCTCTGACGATGTCCGACCGGATCGCCGTGATGAACACCGGCGTGGTCGAACAACTCGGCGACCCCAGAGACATCTACGAACGGCCGGCGACGCGCTTCGTCGCCGGATTCATCGGCACCTCCAACCTGTTGTCCGGGCCGGTGGCCAAAGTTGTCGACGGACACGCCGTCATCGAGCCAGGCGACGGTCAGCGCATCGTCGTGGAGAGTCCACATGCGACGGTCGGCGAGCAGGTCGAGCTGACCGTACGGCCGGAGAAGGTGCGGCTGTCCGCGACCGAGCCGGACGGCGACTTTTCCCGTATTCGCGGCGAAGTCACCGAGGTCGTCTATCTCGGCACGTCCACCAACTATGCCGTACGCACCGAGTCCGGCGCCGACATGACCGTCTTCCTGCAGAACGGCTCGGACGCTTCCGACGTCGCCGAGCGCGGCGACCGCGTCTGGCTCTGCTGGCAACCGCGGCACTCGTACGCGCTGGCGGTCCAGTCGTGAACCGCGCCGCTTTCCTGCGCGGAGCAACGCTTTCCCGCCGGTCGGTGCTCGGTCTCGCGTTGGCCGGCGGGGTTTCGCTGGCAGCCTGTGGTGTGAAAGGGAAGCAGAAACCGCCGCCGACCCGGCAGGAGATCGCCACCTTCTGGTCCGGCCAGGAGCGGCACGGCAAGGTCAACTTCGCCAACTGGCCGCTCTACATGGACGAGCAGCGTACGCAGCTCAAGGAGTTCACCAGGGCGACCGGCACGAAGGTCAACTACCAGGAGGTCATCCAGGACGACCCGTCCTGGTTCGGCCGCATCCAGCCGCAGCTGGCCGCCGGCCAGTCGATCGGCTATGACCTGATGGTCGTCACCAACGGCATCGAGCTGACCAAGCTGCAGCTGCTCGGCTATCTGGTGCCGCTCGACCACAGCAAGCTGCCCAACTACGCCAAAAACGCGGGTCCGACCTACAAGAGGGAGGTCTTCGACCCGGGCAACGTCTACACGATCCCGTGGACCTCCGGCATCACCGGCATCGGCTACAACCCCAAGTACGTCAAGAAGGAGATCACCAGCATCGAGGAGCTGTGGAATCCGGCGTACGCCGGGAAAGTCGGCATGTTCTCGGCGACCGACGAGCTCGGCTACTTCGGCATGTACCGGTCCGGCATCGACCCGGCGACGGCCGGACCGGCCGAGTGGAAGAAGGCCGCGGCGACGCTGAAAGAGCAGCGCGACAAGGGAATCGTCCGCGCCTATTACGACCAGACCTACATCAAGTCACTTGCCAACGGCGACCTGTGGATCACCATGGCCTGGTCCGGCGACATCTTCCAGCAGAACGTGTCGGAGGGCACCGGCCTGAAGTTCGTCATCCCGAAGGAAGGCGGCTCGCTGTGGACCGACAACATGTGCATCCCGATCTCGGCGGAGAACCCGCTGGACGCGCTTGAGCTGATGGACTTCTTCTACGACCCCAAAATCGCCGCCGGGCTCACCGAATACATCAACTACGTGACGCCGGTGCCGAGCACACAGCAGGTCATCCGCGCGGACGCGGCCGCCGCGACCGGCGACGACAAGGAGTCGCTGGAGGCGGTCGCCAGCAGCCCGCTGGTCTATCCGTCCGCCTCGGATTACGCGCGGCTGCACAGTTTCCGGCCGTTGACACCGACAGAGGACCGTACGTTCCAGGACATCTTCCAGCCGATCACGCAGGGGTGAGCCGATGCACAGGCTGCGCGCGGCGCTCGCGCCGTACTTTCTGATCCTGCCAGGTGGTCTGTGGCTGGCGATCTTCTTCGTGATCCCCGCGGTCTTCATGCTCTCGCTGTCGCTGCAGACCGGCGACGTGGTCACCGGCTTCACGCCGACGTGGAGCTTTTCCAACTACACCCACGCGATCTCGCTCTATCACACCCAGCTGATCCGATCCCTGTTGTACGGTCTGGCCGCGACGGTCATCGCGATCGTGCTGGCCTATCCGATGGCATACTGGATCGCTTTCCACGGCGGCGCGCGCAAATCGACGTATCTGCTGCTGATGTTGCTGCCGTTCTTCGTGTCCTTCGTCCTGCGTACGACCGCGTGGAGCTTTCTGCTTTCCGACAACGGCGTCCTCCTCGGGCCACTCAAGGCGATCGGCCTGTTGCCCGAGGACTTCCACATCCTGGCGACGGCTCCAGCGGTGATCCTGGGGCTGACGTACAACTGGCTGCCGTTCATGGTGCTGCCGATCTACCTCGCGCTGGACCGCGTCGACCACCGCGTCGTCGAGGCCGGCCGCGACCTCTACGCCGGAAAGGCCGCGATCTTCGGAAAGATCATCCTGCCGCTGTCGCTGCCGGGCGTTTTCGCCGGCGTCATCATGACGTTCGTGCCGGCCAGCTCGGACTTCGTCAACGCGCAGGTGCTCGGCGGCACCGCCAACACGATGATCGGCAACGTCATCCAGTCGCAGTATTTCGTCGCCAGCAACTATCCGATCGCGTCCGTGCTCTCGTTCACCCTGATGGCGTTGCTGCTGATCGGCATTTTCGCGTACGCGCGAGCGCTCGGCACCAAGGAGATCATGGAGGCGGCCGCGCGATGACCGCAACAGCCGAGAAAACCGCCGTCGCTCCGCCGGCCGCACGCGTGCAGCGCTCCGGCCGCTATCTGCGGGTCTGGACCTGGGTCGTGCTGGCCTGGCTGTTCGTACCCGTTGCCGGCATGATCGTCTTTGGTTTCAACGACACCAGGGGAAAGTTCAACAACACCTGGCAGGGTTTCACACTGCACTGGTATCGGGACGTGTTCGCGATCCCGGACCTGACGATCTCGTTGCTCAACTCGCTGACGATCGCGTTGTTGACCGCGATTTTCGCTGGTGCGCTGGGGACTCTGATCGGTCTCGCGCTCGCGCGTTATCGCTTCCGCGGCGCCGGCATCCTCGACACGGTCATGTTCGCCGCGATCGCCGCTCCCGAGGTGGTGATGGGCGCCTCGCTGCTGTCGATGTTCCTCAACCTCGACATTCCGCGCGGCTATCTCACGATCCTGATCTCGCACATCATGTTTTCGTTGTCCTTCGTGGCGATCACCGTACGAGCGCGCGCGGCGACGCTGGATCCGTCGCTGGAGGAAGCGGCTCGAGATCTCGGCGCCGGGCCGTGGGAGACCTTCCGGCTGGTCACGTTGCCGATGATCCTGCCGGGCATCATGTCCGGCGCGTTGCTGGCTTTCGCGCTGTCCATTGACGATTTCATCATCACCAGCTTCAACGCCGGCTCCACCGAGACCTTTCCGCTGTGGATCTGGGGTGCGACGCGCGTCGGCCTGCCGCCACAGGTCAACGTGATGGGGACGCTGATCTTCGTTTTCGGTGTGGTGCTTGCCATCGGCGGCGCGTTGTTCTCACGACGGCGCGCCGGCTAAGGTCTGTTCCGAAACAGGCCCTTGCGGCCTGGCCTGGAAAAGCCGGCCGCGATAGCTGCCGTAGGCGGTGCGGGCGGCGACCGTGCTCCACGCGACCAGAAGCAGCACATAGAGCGCGACCGCGCCGACCGTGAACAGGTCGGAATGCAGCCGTCCGGCGAGCGCGCTGGTGCCGGTGACGACCGTACCGACCGGAAAGGTGAAGCTCCACCAGGCGAGGGTGAACGGCAACCGCCGCCGGGCCGTACGTGCCGTCAGCGCTGCCGCGAGCACCAGCCAGACGACGGCGAAACCCCAGGTCGGCACGCCGTAGACGAAGCCGAAAGCGGCGGCGGCCTGGTGATACGGCCGAGGCAGCGCGGCAGCCGCGGCGTCACCGCCCAGCAGGTTGGCGGCGGTGATCGACTGGCCGAGCGGCCCGAGCACGATCCACACCGTCGGCACGGTCGCCGCCGGGCCGGTCTTGTGCCGCACCAGCCGCTGCCAGACCTGCGGCACGATGAACAGCGTGGCGAACAGGCTGACGCCGAACATCGCATAGCAGGCCATCAGCATGTCCAGCCGAGCCTGCCCCGCCGGCAGGTGCGGGATGAGCAGCGCGCCGTTGGCGGCCGACACCATGGGCGGCACCACCGGCATCAGCCAGCCGCCGAAAGCGCTGTCCGGCGCGATGTCGTGGCTGGTCATCATGCGGTAGGGGATCCACGCGGTGGTGACCAGGCCGAGGGCGGTGCCGGTGGTCCACAGCGTCCAGTCGACGGCGAGTGCCGCGTCCAGGCCGATCCAGTCCCGGCCGAGCACGAGCGCACCGGCGCCGACCGTCATCAGTGCCATCGGCGGCGCACCCCAGAACTGCGCCATCACCGGATCGTGCGCGTGGCCGCGCGCGGTGGCCGGATGGCGGATCCAGTGCACGACCCACGCACAGGTCAGCGCCACCAGCATGACCGCGGCGAAGGCCCAGACCACGGTGGCGGCCGTACGCAGGCCGGCGAACCGCACCGGCAGCGTCGTGGCGGCCACCGCGACGATGCCGGTCCCCATGATCGACGCGTACCAGTTGGGACCGAGGTTGGCGAACAGCTGCGCCGGGTCGTCGAGGTCGCGCAGCATCCGGTGTGAGGCCATAAGGCCACTTTGAGCCTGGTCGGCGAGTCGCACCAGACACCAGTCTCCGATGGATGCATAACCGGGGCTTAGAGGTCGCTCCCCTATCCGCGCGACCTCTTATGTGCGCAGCGCGATGGCCAGCAGGTCGCCGGCCGCGCCGCGGACCGGCTGGCCGGCCGGCCAGATCGCCCGCAGGCGGCGGGTGAGGTCGAGACCGGGTGCGCTCAGGCGTACGAGCGTGCCGGCGGCCAGCTCCGCCGCGACCGCGCGCACGCTGAGCACCGCTGGACCGATCCCGCCGATGGCCGCCGCCTTGATCGCGGTCGTCGACGACATCTCCAGCATCGGGGCCGCCAGCTCGATGTCGACCTGCGCGCGTACGGCCCGTTCCCACGCCTCCCGCGTGCCAGAGCCGGCCTCGCGGCTCAGCAGCGGTGTGGCCGCGAGCTCCGCCGGGCGTACGCGCCGCCGCCGAGCCCAGGGATGCGATGGCGCGACCACCACCGCCAACTCGTCGCGCGCGACCTCCCGCGCCTCGACGCCGGCCGGCACCGCCGGACCCTCGACGAAGCCGATGTCGGCCTGGCCGCCGAGCACCTGCACGGCGACCTCGGCGGAGTTGCCGCAGCTGAGCGTGGTCACCGTCTCCGGATCGGCCGTACGCAGCGCGATCAGCCAGCCCGGCAACAGATATTCGGCAACGGTGAGGCTGGCCGCGATCCGCAACTGGGTGGCGCGATCGCGCCGCAGCGCCGCGATGCCGGCCTCCAGGTCGGCCGCCCGGTCCACCACCGGCTGAGCCCAACCGGCCACGACTTCGCCGACCGTCGTCAGCTGCGTGCCACGCGCCTGACGCTCCAACAGCCGCGCGCCGAGCTGGCGTTCGAGCTGCCGCAGCCGCGCGCTGGCGGCCGGCTGCGACATCTGGTGCGCCGCCGCCGCGCGGCCGATGCTGCCGAGCCTGGCGACGCTGAGCAGCAGGTCAAAGCTGGTCAGGTCGCTGACCCGCGGCGGGAGAGCCATAACCACAGTCTATGTCCCAGGAATCTTTCCCCGATGTTCCCGGCCGCTGGCTCTGCCCACCCGCCGGCCAGCCGCCGACGCTGGAGACGACGAAAGGAGAGGTTTCATGCACAGCACCGATGAGTTCGACCTGGACATCCGGCTCGACGAGCCGCCGACGCTGCGTCCGTGGAGCGGCCCGCAGCACACCTCCGGCCCGATCGGCTGCGAGGACTCGCACGACGCGACCTGCGGCGTGTGCAACACGCACGGCTGGACCTGCAACTAGTGGATGGCCGGCCTGCGTGGAAAATCCGGCTGCCGGCGCCGCTCGCGGAGTCGGCGGTGGCCACCGCGGTCGAGGTGGCCGAGCGGCTGCGCGACCGTACGGTGACCGGCACGCAGGCCGGCCTTGAGGCGTCCGCCGGCGTCGCGGTGCTCTACGGACAGCTTGACCGGCTGCGGCCGGACGACGGTTGGGACCGTACGGCACACGCGGCGCTCGCGGACGCCACGGACGACCTTAACGGTGCGTGGAGCGCGCATCCCGGCATGTTCGGCGGCCTCGGTGGGGCGGCTTTCGCGGCCTCGTGGCTTTCCCGCGACGGCACGCGATACCGCCGACTGATGTCCACATTGGACACTCGGATCGTCGCGGCGGCTGGAGACCGTGGCGAAGCGTTGGCGGCGCGACCGTACGGCCTGCCGGCCCGTGCCTGGGACACGATCGTCGGACTGGCCGGCACGGCTGGATATCTGTTGTCCAGGGCCGAGGAACCGCTCGGCGTACTGACCGGCCTGGTGCGGCTGTGCCAGCACGGACCGGGTGGACCCAACTGGTTCACCCCGGCCGACGTGATCTTTCCGGACAGCCCGATCGCCAGGCAGTTTCCGGACGGCGTACTGAACTGCGGCCTGGCGCACGGCCTGCCGGGTCCGCTCGCGGCGCTGGCTCTTGCGTCGCGGGCCGGAGTTTCCGTTGCCGGCCAGGAGGAAGCGATCCTGGCTGGCGCTTCGTGGTTGCTGGACAATCGCGCCGACGACGAATGGGGACCGAACTGGCCGTTCGGTGTCTCGCCGACCGGTCGCCAGGGACCGCTGGCGCAGAGCGGCTGGTGTTACGGCAGCCCTGGCATCGCACGCGCGCTGTGGCTGGCCGGTGTTGCCTTGGACGACGCCAAAATCCGCACGTTTGCGGTCGAGACGATGACCGCGGTCTATCGGCGGCCATGGCGCGAGCGCGCGATCGGCGCCTCGCCCGGACTCTGTCACGGAGTCGGTGGCCTGTTGCAGATCACGCTCCGATTTGCCAACGACACCGGCAATCCGGTGTTCACCGAGGCCGCGATCGACCTGACCGAGCGGCTTTTGGAGATGTACGAGCCGCAACGCACGATCGGCTTCGCCACGATCGAAGACGACGGTGCCCGGGTCGACCGGCCCGGTCTGCTCGATGGTGCGGCCGGGACCGCACTCGCGCTTCTCGCCGCCGGCGCCGCGGTCGAGCCAGGCTGGGACCGGCTGTTGTTGCTGGCGTGAAGGAGAAAACGGGGTGAAGCGACTCTACCGGCCGCTGGACTGGCTGATGGTGCGTACGCCGCTGCTGCCGGTCGAGGACTACCTCGCGCTGCGCGGCGACTGGTCGGTCCCGACCGTCGCCGGCACGGCTTTGCCGGCGGATCAGCGGATCCAGCGTGCGCTGGCGGTCGGTGCCGGCGATCTCGTACGCGCGTTGGAAAAGCCACCTGAGGGTGCGGCCGCGCGAGGCAGGATCGCCGGCAAGCTGTTGCGCTATCTCATTCGGATGTCGACCCGGCCGACGCCATATGGCATGTTCGCCGGCGTCGCGCTGGCCGGCTGGGGTGAGCGTACGGACCTGTCGCTGTCCGGTGAGCCGCCGCACACGCGGACCCGACCGGACATGGGGTGGCTGCTGGATTTCGTGGCGGTGCTGGAAAAGCGGCCGGAGGTGCGAGCCGGCCTGCGGTGGTTTGCCAACCCGGCCGCGTTCGTCCGCGCCGACCGGATCTTTCTCAGCGAGCGCGGCACGATCGGCGACCTGGACGAGGGCCCGCGCGCGGTTTCGTTGCGTGCGACCAATGCCGTACGGACCGTCCTGCAACTCGCGCGGCGGCCGGTGCCGTACGAGGAGATCGTGGAGAAGCTGACCGCCGGCGGTGCGCCGGCGGAGAAGGTGGAGTCGTTTCTCCAGCAACTGTGGGAACAGACCGTCCTGCTGACCGACCTGCGGCCGCCGCTGACCGTCGCCGAGCCGGCGCGGTATGTCGCCGACCGGCTCGCGACCGTGCCGGCGGCACGCGCTGAGGCGACCGCACTTTCCGATTTTCTTGCCGAAATCGCGCGTTGGGACGGATCGGACTACGCGGGGCTGGCGGCTCGCGCGCACGCGATTCACGAGCCGGCGAAGACAACACTGCAGACGGACATGGCGATGCCGCTTTCCGGCCGTCACGTCAGCGCCGGGGTCGCTGCGGAAGTCGCCGGGCTAGCCGAGACGGTGCTGCGGCTTTCGGTCTGGCCACGCGGAATGGCGCACCTGGACGGATATCGGCAGCGTTTCGAGCAGCACTACGGCCACGACCGGGAGGTGCCGCTGGTCGAGCTGCTGGATCCGAAGATCGGCCTCGGACCGCCAGAACACGGCCACAGCGACGCCGGGCACTCCGAGCGCGAGCGTACGCTCACCAATCTCGCGTTGAACGCGATCAAGGACGGCCAGCAGGTCGTCGAGCTGTCTCCAGCGATGATCGACAAGCTCCAGATCGAGCCGTTGTCGGCCGAAAACGCGCCGCCTTCGCTGGATGTGTCGGCGTTTGTCGTCGCGAGTTCGCCGGCCGCGGTGGATGCCGGCGACTATTTGGTCGTACTTGGGCCAAACCTCGGCGCCAGTGTCGCCGGACGGGTGCTCGGCCGGTTCGCCGACCTGCTCGGTCCGGACGCGACGGCCGCGCTGCGGGCGGCGGCGGACGCGGAAGCCGCCAGGAGCAAAGGAAAACTTCGCGTCGAGGTGTCGTATCTGCCGCGCTCCACCAGGTCGGCGAACGTCGCGGTCCGGCCGATGGTGCGCGATCTGGAGCTGCCGCTCGGGACGACCGCGGGCTGCGATCGTGTGCTGCCATTGGACGAGCTGATGGTCGGACTGCAGGACGGCCGGTTTGTCCTGCGGTGGCGCGAACACGAGGTCGTGCCGTGCGCCGGCCACATGCTCAACTCGGCCGGAGCGCCGGCTATCGTCCGGTTTCTGGACGAGATCAAGGCCGACCGGCGCGCCGTTTTCGGCGGTTTCGACTGGGGACCGGCCAGCGGGTTTCCGTTCCTGCCACGCGTCCAGGTGGGTCGCACCGTGCTGGCACCGGCCAGCTGGCGGCTGGAGGACGCCAGCGATGTCGCGCGGTGGCGGGAAAGGTGGCACGTGCCGCGGCACGTTTACCTGACGTACGCGGACAACCGGCTGCTGCTCGACCTGGACGAGCCGGACCACGTGGAACAGCTCCGGCTGCAGAAGACCGAGGTCGTGTTGCAGGAGGCGTTGCCCGGACCGGAGCACGCGTGGGTCAGCGGCCATCTGAGCGAGCTCGTGGTGCCGTTGATCCTGGACCACGAGGAAAAGCCGGCGCCGCGACGGTCGCCGGCGACCGGCTCCATCGCACGGTCGCGGCTGCGGCCGCCCGGCAGCGACTGGCTGTTCGCCAAGCTGTATTTCCTCGACCCGTACGAGGAAGACCTGATCGGCGGTCCGTTGCGTACGCTCGCCGCCGAGACGACCGCCAACGGCCTGGCGGACTCGTGGTTTTTCATGCGATACCAGGACCCCGAGCCGCACGTACGCGTGCGCTGGCACGGTGATCCCGGGGTGCTGCGCCGGGAGCTCGCGCCGGGTCTGCTTGAGTGGGCGGCGAAACTGGTCGCGGACGGATTCTGCGAGCGGTTTTGCCTCGACACCTACGACCAGGAGGTCGAGCGCTATGGCGGACCGGCGGGCATGGCGCTGGCCGAACAGCTGTTCGCGGTGGACAGCGCGGCGGTCGCCGACATCCTGGACCTTTGCCGGAAACGGGAAATGGGCATCGACCGGCCGCTGCTCGGCGTCCTTTCCGGGGACGACCTGCTGGCCGCTCTCGGCCTCGACCCGGCCGAACGCGCGCGACTCTATGCCGCCGGACTGCTGGACCGTAAGGACACCTCGGAGGAATTCCGCAAAGAGCAGTCGACTTTGCGCGCGGTGCTCGGCGATCCCGACTGGCTGACCGGTCAGGACGGCGGCGCCGCGGTCGCCGGGATCCTGGCGGCGCGCCGCGGAAAACTCGCACCGATCGCCACGAAACTGCGCGAGATGGCCGACAATGGCGCGGTGAACCGTACCGTTTTCCAGCTGGCCCGCAGCTTCCTGCATCTGCACAACAACCGGCTGCTCGGCTGCGGCCATCCACCGGAGCAGCGCGTGCTCGGACTCGCGCTGCGGACCAGGGAAAGCCTGGCACGCGCCGGCTGGCGACCGCGAGCCAGCTGATGGCCGGCCGAGCGCTGGTGGGGATGGAGGACCTGTCCCTGCCGACCTGGACCGTCGTCGAGCAGCAGGTGGCCACCACCGGCATCTGGCGCACCTTACGCGCGCTGCCGGCCGGCATCCGGCTGGTGATCGGCCTGGCGTGGCGGTCGTCGCGCTGGCTGACCGCGGCGGCCGGTGTGCTGGCCGTCGTCAGT
The DNA here is from genome assembly GCF_010993745.1 of Fodinicola acaciae. Taxonomy (NCBI): domain Bacteria; kingdom Bacillati; phylum Actinomycetota; class Actinomycetes; order Mycobacteriales; genus Fodinicola; species Fodinicola acaciae. The sequence goes on along the minus strand of NZ_WOTN01000003.1, from coordinate 550,914 downwards.
GGCTGCGTGACCGCTTTCGGACTGCTGGCGACCGCCGACGTTTTGACCGTACTGCTGGCAAACGGACCGACACCGGCGCGCGTGCTCGCCTCGTTGCCGGCCGTTTTGCAGGTGGTGGCGGCGTTTTCCGCGCGTGCTCTGCTGGAGGCACTGAACGGCGCGGCGCAGGCGGCGCTCACCCCGCAGGTTGAGCAGGCCGCGCAGGAAGAAGTGCACTCCGCGGTGTCCAGGGTGGCGCTGATCGCCTTTGAGGACGCCGACTATTCCGACCTGCTCCGCCAGGCGCTGTCGCACGGCATCCGGAGCATCGAGACCAGCATCAAGGCGATCGCCGACATCTCCGGCTCGGTCATCTATCTGGTGTCCGCGGTCGTGACGGCCGGGCTGCTGCATCCGGTGCTGGCGCCGTTGGTTTTGCTTTCGGTGGTGCCGGACGTCTGGGCCTCGGCGCGCGCCGCGAAACTGTCGTATCGCTCCTTTCTGCGGATGGTCTCGCGGAGCCGGCAGCACGCGGTGGCCAGCGAGCTGCTGACCGACCGGGAGAACGCGGCGGAGATGCGTGCCTGCACGGCCGGGCCGGCGCTGCGCACCGAGTTTTCCAGGATCAGCACCGACATCACCAACGAGTCGAAGCGGGTCGGGGTCGCGCGTACGCGCGTCCAGCTGATCGGCCGGGCGATCGCCGGCATCGGCGCCGGTGTCGCGTTCGCCGTGCTTGGCCTGCTGCTCTATGTCGGCACGCTGCCGCTGGCGCTGGCCGGCGCCGCCGTCGTGGCGATGCGGATGGCCGCCTCCGCGCTGACCAATACGATGTTCGGCGTCAACCGCCTTTACGAGAACACGCTCTATCTCGACCTATACACAAACCTGCTGGAAGAGTCACGGAAACGTACGCGCCCGCGGACCGGCGTCAGCGCTCCGTCGCAGCCGCGCCAGATCACCGCGAGCGGCGTGTCGTTTCGCTATCCCGGTCAGCCGGAGCCGGCGCTCAGCGGCATCGACCTGACCGTCCACAGAGGACAGACGATCGCGCTGGTCGGTGAGAACGGGTCGGGCAAGAGCACGCTGGCCAGGCTGCTCACCGGCCTCTACCAGCCGACCGCCGGTGCCGTACGTTGGGACGACCTGGACCTGACCACCGCCGACGAGGACTCGATCTATCAGCACATCGCGATGGTGCTGCAGGATCCGGCGCGCTGGCCGATGACCGCCGACAACAACATCCGGATCGGCCGGCTGGAACGGGTCGACCTCGGCGGAGCCGCGTTTGCCGCCGCGGCACGCGAATCCGGTGCGGACGCGGTGATCGCCGACCTGCCGTCCGCCGGCGAAACCGTGCTGTCGCGGGAATTCCGCAACGGCCGTGACCTGTCCGGTGGGCAGTGGCAGCGCATCAGTGTCGCACGTGGCCTTTATCGTGACGCGCCCGTCCTGGTCGTGGACGAGCCGACCGCCGCCATGGACGCGCGCGCCGAACACGCGGTTTTCCAGGCATTGCGCCGACTGAGCGACGGCACCACGATGACCATCCTGATCACGCACCGGCTGGCGAACGTGCGGCACGCGGACCAGATCGTGGTGCTGGACCACGGAAAGATCGTCGAACAGGGCACCCACGACGAGCTGATCGCCATCGAAGGCGGCACCTACGCGACGCTGTTCAAGCTGCAGGCTTCTGCGTACCAGCTGGAATAGACCGCTTTCAGCGGGTCGTCGAGGCGCGTACGACCAGCTCTGGCGCGAAAACCACCTGCCGGTGCTGGTGTTCCGGGTCGCCGCGCACCTCGGCGAGCAGCAGTTCTGCCGCCGTACGGCCCAAAAGCTCGCGCGGCTGGCTCACCGAGGTGAGTGGCACGGCGGCCGCGCCGGCGAACTCGATGTCGTCGTAGCCGACGATCGCCAGGTCGTCCGGCACGCGGCGGCCGAGCCGTACCATCTGCTGGAGCAGGCCAAGAGCGAGCAGATCGTTGGCGCAGAAGGCGGCCGTCGGGCGGCGCGAAGCCGGCAGGCCGGCCAGCCGCTCGCCGGCGCGGCGACCTTCGGCGACATTGAGCGCCCCGGTTTCCAGCACGACGAGCTCGGCGTTTCCGGTGAGCGTCGTACGCGCGCCGGCCAGTCGATCGGCGACCTGGCCGATGCCGATTGGCCCGCCGACAAAGGCAATCCGGCGGTGGCCGGTGTCGAGCAGGTGCGCGGCCGCCAGCTCGCCGCCTTGCACGTCGTCGACGGTGACCGAGCAGTTCGCCGGCCCGGCGGCACGATCCACGTAGACGACCGGCATGCCACGCTGCCGCAGCTGGTCGATGCGCTCGCCGTCGCCGTCCAGCGGCGTGATCAGCATGCCGCCGACCCGTTGCTCCTCCAGCAGGTCGACGTAGGCCGCCTGTCGCTGTTGGTCATCGCCGCTGTTACAGAGAAAAACCGCCATCCCGGCGGTGTCGGCGATCTGTTGCACGCCGCGCGCCACATCGGTGAAGAACGGATTTCCGCCGTCCAGCACCACGAAGGCGATGGTCCGGCTGCGGCCGGAGCGCAGCTGGCGAGCCGATTCGTTGCGTACGAAGCCAAGCGCGGCGATGGCCGCCTCGACCTTCGCGCGCGTCTGCGCGCTGACCTGGTGTGGACGGTTGAGGACGTTGGAGACGGTGCCGAGCGAGACGCCGGCCTCGGCGGCCACATCCTTGATGCTTGGCGACCCGGCACCGGTCATGTGTGTCTCCGTTCCCCCATGTTCACAGTGTTCCACGGCTGTTTGCTGGGCTCAGTGCCGGCGCAGTGTGACCGGACCGAACAACCCCGTACGCACCTGTCCGGCGTAGACCCCGGAAGTCGGCGACGCGTCGTCCAGATAGCCGGCAAGCGTGCCACGTACGACGACTTCTATCCGGTTTTCGCCGCTTCGCAGCAGATCGGTGACCTCGGTCCGCCACGGACCCCACACGAGCTGTCCGGCCAGCCGGCCGTTCACCCGTACGTCCGCCGTGCCCCGCACCTCTCCGAGGTCGATGCTGGTCCGGCCGGACCAGCCCGGAAGGTCCACGGTGGTGCGATAGGTCACCTCGCCGCCGAGCGCCCGCAGTCCGAGCTCTTCCCAGCTGACCAATGGAAACTCGGCCTCGCCGACGGTCAGCTCGACCGGGCCGGACAGCAGGGCGCCGCCGCGCCGGCCGTCGATCGCCGTTATTCGCAGCAAAACCGTACGAGCCCCGCCGGAGACGGTGATCACGCCGGCGTCGGCTTTGACCTCCTGGCCGTCGATCACCGCGACGACCGGCAGATCGGTCGGCACGCGCAGAGCTTTGGTGCCAGGAGGGACATTCAGCCGCAGCCACTCGACGTGCTCGCCGCCTGGTTCGCGGTCTGGAACCAGCGGCACGACGACCTCACCAGGTGCCGCCGCCGGTTCGAGCCAATGCGCGCCGGTGAGCGGATGTGGCCGTATCCACTGACAGATGACGTGCGGATCGCGTTGGATCGCGCGCTGCTCGACCGCGCCGGTCCAGTGCGCGCCACTGCGAATGGCCAGTCCGTGCGGCGGCGAGTCGAGGGCGGCCGAGCCGCCGACTCGCAGGACGATCTCGTTGTCGCCACTGCGAAGGAAGCGACCGATGTCGTAGGTGTGCACCCGGATCTCCGGATGTTCCGGATATGGCTCGAAATCGCCTTGCCGGCCGGCCTCGACGCCGTTCACGATCAGGTGGCAGACTCCGGCGGACGACACGTGCACCGTGGTGTCCGCGGGCAGGTTTTCCAGCCGCAACGGCAGGAGCAGGTCGGCGGTCACGCCACGCGCCAGCTGGCGGTCCGGTTTTATCCACTCCGGACGGCGAAATCCGGCGATGTCCGTGACGACCGCGAAATATGCGCGCAACGGTCCGTCGTGGTCCGCGGTGAATTCCAGCAGCACCTCGACCGTACGACCGGATGGCAGTGCGCTGAAGGATTGGTGGCCGTCGCCGTCGACGGACCGCTCGACGCCGTCGACCCAGACTCGCCGAGTCGCTGTCGCGCCAATGGCCAGGTGGAGGTTTTCGTTGTCCGGCAACGGTAGGTGCGTACGCACGGCGACGCGTTGGCCCGCGCGTGTGTGACGCCAGTCGAGGAAGTGCTCCGGCACATAGCCTTTCGGACCAAGCGTCTCCGAATGTGCCGGATCCTTCGGTAATCCCCGCGCCAGCGACCACCGCGCGGGACGCCAGTCGCCGTCCGGGTCGTCGCGTACGTCCGCGTATGGGCCGAAACTCGCGACGACCGGCGTCCAGGTCGTGTCATCGTCAGGCGAGACGGTGTGATCGAAGCGCCACACCTCGATCGGCAGGACACCGGTGCGGTCGGCATTGGCGAGGTCACCCCACCGGTTGTCCAATGTGGACGCCACCGTAGCGGTCCACGGCCCTGGGACCGCGATGGTTTCTTTCACTGGTGTCAAAGCCGCCGTGGTCGGCTCTGGCAGGTCAGTGGCCAGCACGACGAGTGCGACCGCACCGTCGTCGAACGGCACCTCGAACGACAGTTCGCCGCCGGCCTCGGTCACCGCCAACTCGACACGCTCTCCGGTGCCTGGCGACCAGCTTTGCGCGCGCAGCCGACCCAGTCCACGCACCGAGACCTGCGCGACCCGGTCGCGCAGACCGACGAACCGATAGCCGGATTCGCGCAGTTGCCGGTTGTAGTCCTGCCAGCTGAAGCCGCTCTCCATCCAGGAGTCGCCGGCCAGCTTCAGGATCGGATTCGCCGTACCGCTGCGCTCGTCGTGCGCGGTCAGGGTCAGGACATGAGTGTCGCCGTGGCGGCGATGGAGAAACGGCGCGTCCGCACGTACGCGCACCGGCTCAGTCAGGATGGCGTCGGGCACATCGTCGACCGCATCGACAACTTCGACCCTGCCGGCGAAGTCTTCCGCGATGTCGTTGCCGCCGAGGAAAAGCTCAGGCGCACCGCCGACACAGATGACGCGACCGCCGGCGCGTACCAGGTCGACGAGGCGCCGGGCGGCGTCGGCGTGAACGGCCGTGGCCGCCGGGACGACGACGGTTTTGTATGTCTCCGCGGCAATCTTGAGGCCGTCAGCGGTGACCTCGGCCGCCGCGACGGTCGCCTCGTCGAGCACGTCATGGTCGATGCCGGCCTGTTCCAACACACCGCGATGCTGGTTGAACCAGCTGTTTATCCCATTGAGTGCACGGAAAGCACGCGCCGAGCGGTCGACCTGCGGCAGTGGTCCGGCGAGCGTGAGGAAGGCCTGCGCGTTGGCGGTGGGGGAGAGCAGGGCGACATCGCAGACGTGCGCGCCGGCGGTGAGCACCGAGCAGAGCCGTGCGACCGCGCCGGCGAAGACGTGGTAGGACGGCCAGTATGGCTGGCGCCAGCAGGTCGACGGCGGAGCCCATTCCCACCAGCCGCCGACGGTCGCGTAATAGACCGCATGCGGGTCGTAAAGATTGGCGCCACGGCGCAGAAACGGTGACAGCCAGTCGTACGTCTCCTCGAGCGTGCCGCCCCAGCCGGAGGAGTGGAACGCCTCGATCCAGACCCGCTCGTGACCATTGGCGTGTGCCAGTGAGCTGTGAACTTTGGCATCACCCCAGTGATCGCTGCCCGGTGCGCGATAGCCGCGGTGCAGGCCGAGGTAGTCGCCGTAGATCTGCACGCCGCCGAGGGGATCGCCTTCGCGTGCCGGCGATGCCTGGTCAAAGCCACAGACCAGGTCGCGCTCGGCGAACCAGGAGTCATGCTGGTCGAAGAACCCGCGGCGCGCCAGACGTGCGCGGTGTTCCTGGTAGTCGCGTCTGATGCCGGCTGCTTCAGCCGAGAAATCCGCCTCCCACAGCGCCCACAGCCGCGGCACGAGGTCATATCCGTACGATTCCTGGAATGTCGCGGCGAAGTCGGCACTCCAGGTCGGCATCGGCGGCAGCTCGTCCTGGAAGAAGCCCCCGATGCTGCTGCCGAACCAGTGACCGACCGCGCGTTCGAGCGTGCCATGCACCTGGTCCAACAGGCTTGCGCAAGCCTGCTCGTTGAAATAGTCGAAACCGCTGGTGTGCGCGTATGTCAGGACCAGCCGACCGGCACCTGGCCAGTGCGCCGCGCCGTCCACAATGGACACGTCGACGCGTTCTCCGTTAGCCAGCACGGCGTACGCGCTGAGTGCCCGCTGTCCCGGCGCCACCGCCAGCCGCGCGTCAGGTCCGTCGGTTTCCAGCCGAGCCAAGGCCTGCCCGGCGAAATCCGGGTTGCCGGCGATCAGCCGGCCCTGGAAGTTGGCACCGGAAAAGCCGATCTGGTCATAGAGCCACAGCGTGAAACCGAGTTCCTTGGCGTCCGCGCACGCGTTGTCGAACAGCCGCAGCCATTCGTCGCTGAGAAAGGCCGGATCGTCGGCGACCGAACCGAACATCGGACCGGTCGGCGCCAGGCAGAGCACCACCGCCTGCCGGACACCGCCGGCCACCAACTGTTCCATCTGCCAGCGCAGCCGGTCCCTGGTGACCGGGGCACCGCTCCACCACCAGATCGGCAGCGGGCCGTACTTTGGCGCTGGCTGGACGAAACGGTCGAGTAGCTCGGCGGTCTCCGGCCGCATCAGACCACGGCCCGCTCGCGTTCGATGTCCTCCAGCGTCTTACCGGCCGTCTTCGGCATGAAGAAAAATCCGACCAGACCGCTGACCGCGAGGAAGGCGGTGAGCAGCGCGGCGACCGGACCGATCTTGACTGCCGCCAGAGCCGGCACGAAGAAGCTCCAGATCCCCAACAACGTACGCGCCAGGCCAAAAGTGAACCCCTGCGCGGTGGTCCGGACCCTGGTGGGGAACAGTTCCTGGCTGAACACCTTGTAGGTCGGCTCGCCGGCCAGCGACGCACCAATGCCGAAGAGCACGATGTTGGCGATAACGGTCGGAATGGTGAATGGCAGGACAAGGTAGAGGCCGTACGCGAGCACCTGCAGCAGCGCACCGATTCCCCACATCCACCGGCGTGCCTGGAAGCTGATGTCGTTGACACGCATGAAGATGAAGACGGTCGCGAGAATGCCGGTGACGAATCCCGCACAGGACAACGCCACACCAGCCGCCTGCGATCCGGCGTGCAACGTTTCGATGACATACGGCGTGAAAATGCCGGCGGTGCCGGCGGCCAGGCCCCAGAACGTATAGATGGTCGCGGTCCACACGAGCGCGCGCAGATTGGCGCCGCGGAAGATCTCCAGGAACCGGCCGGCCTGTGCCTTGGCGGCCTGCCATCTCGCCGACTCGGCTATGCCACGCCGCAGGGCCCAGGTGACCAGTGCTGCCACGAAAAGTTGCAGGAAGACGATGCGCGTGCCGAGCAGACCGAGCGGCGTGAGCACCAACGCCATCACCAGCACGACGACCGGGCCGAGGCCCCAGGCGACCTGTGTCAGTCCGATCAGCCGGCCGCGGCCGCGTGCCGGAGCGAGCTCACCGACGAGTGCGAGTGAGGTCGGCACGTCCGCGCCGACGGCGACGCCGACGATGAACGTGCCGGCGAAAAGCATGACCGGGTTGACCGCCGAAGCGATCAGCAGGATGCCGAAGGCGTAGACGATGAGATCCCATTTGTAGATCCGCTTACGACCGAGCCGGTCTCCGAGCCGGCCGCCGACGAACGAGCCGACGGCGCAACCGATGGCGTTCGGCCCCAGCGCGGCCAGCGCGCCGACGCCGAACTCGGTCAGCCCCATCTGGCTCTTGAAAAGCGCCAGGCCGGTGCCGAGCGCGACGATCGATCCGGCGTCCAGATAGGACGCCATCGCCGCGAGGACCGACCACTTCCACTGTTGCCTGGTGATGGTGGTGTCGTCGTTGTTCGCTGTTCCGCTGACGGTTTCTTGTGTGGACATCGGGAATCTCCTGGAGGGAGGCGATGACGACCCCGTGCGTTGAAACGTATTAAGCGGCGATGCTAGTTACTGACCTGCGCAATCACAAGGCAGTCGGTGACCGATGACGGACACGTCTGAATCTTTTCAGCGGCGCTGGCCTGGGTTGACGCGGAATCGGGTGGACCCTACCTTGCAGTGAAAGGTTTCATGGCGTGCGCGTGGAGGGTCCCATGACCACGGTTTCGGAACAGCGGCCAGACATCCTGCGGCGGGTCACGCCGCGGCAGGCCAAAATCGGACTGGTGGCCGGCGGTCTCGGCGCGTACTGGCCGCAGTTTCCGGATCTTCTGCCGCAGCTGCGGCGCTCGGCCGCGCGGGTCGCCGAGCGGCTGCGTGTGGTCGGCGACATCGAGGTCGTCGACGCCGGATTCATCTCCGATCCGTACGAAGGCGCTGCCGCGGCCGAAACTTTGCGCGCGGCCGGCTGCGATCTCATCGTCGGTTTTCTCACGACTTATATGACCGCGTCGATGTTGATCCCGGTCGCGCGACGAAGTGGCGCGCCGGTGTTGCTGATCAACCTGCAGCCGACCGAAAAAATGGACCACGAGACCTTCGACACCGGCGCCTGGCTGGCCTACTGCGGCTCCTGTCCGCTGCCGGAGATGGCCAACACCTTCCGCCGCGCCGGCATCGATTTTCGCAGTGTCTCCGGCTATCTGGAGGACGAGCGAGCCTGGACGCGGATCACCCGCTGGGTCCGTGCCGCCGCCGTACGCGGTGCGCTGCGGCATGCCAGGCACGGCCTGATGGGTCATCTTTATCCGGGAATGCTGGACGTGTCGACCGACCTGACCTCGGTGTCCACTCAGCTCGGCGGCCACGTCGAGGTGTTGGAGCTGGACGATCTGCGCGTACGCGTGGAAAAGGTCACCGACGCCGAGACCACCGCACGAATGGAGCACGCGCGGTCGATCTTCGAGCTGGACGACTCGGTCGACGACGTGGATTTCGCCTGGGGCGCGCGGGTTTCGGTCGGTCTGGACCGGCTCGTTGAGGATTTCGCCATCGACTCGCTCGCGTACTATCACCGCGGCCTGGACGGCGAACAACACGAACGGCTCGGTGCCGGCCTGATTCTCGGCGCATCCCTGCTGACCGCGCGCGGCATTCCCGCCGCCGGTGAGTACGAGCTGCGGAACTCGCTCGCCATGCTCATCATGGACCGGCTCGGCGCCGGTGGTTCCTTCACCGAGCTGCAGGCCTTGAACTTCCTCGACAACGTCGTGGAAATGGGTCACGACGGTCCGGCGCACCTCGCCATCAGCGCTCGCCGGCCGTTGTTGCGCGGTCTCGGTGTCTACCATGGCAAGCGCGGCTGGGGTGTGTCGGTCGAGTTCGACGTACAACCTGGACCGGTCACGGTTTTCGGCCTCGGTCAGGAGCGCGACGGACGTTATGTGATGGTCGCCTCGGAAGGCAATGTCGTGCCGGGTCCGTTGCTGCGTATCGGAAACACGACCTCACGCGTCGATTTTGGCTGTGATCCAGGAGAATGGACCGATGCGTGGAGCGCTTCCGGCGTCGATCACCACTGGTCTTTGGGGACCGGCCACCGAAGCGCCGACCTGCGCGCGGTCGCCGACCTGGTCGGCCTGGAATTCCGCGAGGTGAAGGTGAGCTAGCTCGTTGCGGGGTGTCCCTATGCGGTTGTCAAGCGGTGAGTAGGCCCCGGATCCGGTTGGCGATGCGGGTCGCTTCGCCGGCCAGGTCGTCGTCGAACCCGAGCAGTACGTCCAGCTCGGCAAGGGCGTCGTCGCCGTCGTCGATCGGGCGCAGTGTGTGCGGCAGCGAGCGCGCGGCGTCGGCGATGATGAACGCGACCGGCAACGCCCGATCGTGGCCGGTCATGCAATCGCTGCCCGTCGAGGCTCAGGCCAATGGCGTGGTGTTCACCAGGCATCGAGCGCCGGCACCCACGTTACGACGAGACCTCGGTGACACCACCGCCCAGATCATGCGTGCGACTGGAGGCGCAAGCCAAGCCGGACCCGGCGACCACAGCACCTTCATCAGGAACTACGAAGAAGGTAACGGGGGAAGTTGGCGAGGGTGCGGCGGGTTGGTGGGCTGTGGCAGCCGGAAGAGCCGCAGGACCCGTGCTTGTTCCTCGTCTGGGCTTTCTGGTTTGCTGAGGCGAGGAGCGAGCGTTTGTGTTGTTGGTTGGTGGTCCACCTGTTCGGTTCAGCCGTACAGGTGGTAGGCATTTCGGAGCGGCTTTTGCTCGTAGTCCACGTCGATTGGTGGGGGTGAATTCGGGGTGGCCGTTGTTCATCCGTATGGTCCAGTTGGTGTGGTGAATTTCGCGGTGGTGGCGGTCGCAGAGCAGCACGCAATTTTCCAGGCAGGTGGTGCCACCATCGACCCACGACACAATGTGATGCGCTCTCGTGTGCCGGACCGGCCGCGTACAACCTTTGTCTCGTGCGATCAACGCTTTCCGCAGCTCTGGTCCGGCCAGGCGTTCCTTGCGGCCGACGTCCAGTGGTACGCCTTCGGAGTTGAGGATGACTGGGATGATGTCGGCGTCGCAGGCGAGGCGGCGGGCGGTTTGGGGGTTGATGGTCAGGCCTTCGTAGGCGCGCGCCACACCCAGGCAGTCGCGGAGCATCTCCCAGGAGATCGTCACGGTCAGGTGCGGCCGCTCGGCGCCCTGGATCGGCAACTTCCCGGCATCAGCCACCAGATTGAGAATGTCGGCCAGCGCGTCGCCATTGCGCTCGGCCGCTGACCGAGGATCGGGCTTACCGGCCTCACCCTCTGGTTTGGCCAGTGGCGAGAGCACTTCCTGCAACAGACTGCCGGTCTCGGCGTCCAGGATGCCGCGCAACGCGAGCCTTCCGTCGCGGCCGGTGTGCAGATGCAGCTCCCGGCGCGGCTTGGCGTCTTCTTTGTCTGATGGTGCTGCGCCGTCGGGGTCCAGGTAGGCGTGCAGCCGGGTGCCGAGCCGGTAGAGCCGGCCGGCGTCCATGTGTTTGGCGCCTTCCACCATGGCCGCTTCGGCTTCGCGGCGCTGCTGGAATCGACGTGCGCCGGAAATCTCGTGATCACCGTACGGATCGCGTCCAACTGCGAGTCGGCGAGGTCGCCGCGGCGCATGGCTTGGGCGGCGAGGTCCAGCTTCGGCGCCAACATCTCACCGGTCAACGCCATGCCCGGACAAAACGCGCGAGCGCGCTGCACCCGGCGACTGGCCTCGGTCGGGAAGAGCAACAACTGGTCTTCCAACAGCTGCTGGATGTTTGTGGCCTGCAGCTTCTCGTACGCCTCTGTGCTCAATCGCCTTCACGATATTCAACACCCGCGCCGCGGACTTGCGATACTCCCGCTCGGCGTCACGCAGCATCGCGGCCAGCACATTCGCGTCTTCTTCCGGCCATGGGTCACCGACTGGTGCGGTGGTGGCGGAAGGAGTGGTCATGGCTCCAATAATACCGGCCACACCGACAAAACGACGCCACCAAACACATCTGTGGATAACCATTTCCGTCGCTGCAAGTGAAATCTCCAACGCGCGCGTACGACCACTACGCATCAAAGACAGGATCGTCGGTTGTCGGCATGGCTTGGCCAGAAGGAGGTCGCGGTCCGGTTTCTGGTGAACGTGGTGATGACGGCCATGACAGTGGTGATCGACGCACCGACCACCGCGCTGGACACACGATACGGCCGCGACAAGTCACACAATTTCCAGCGCAGCCGTCTATAGACGGAGGGTCTAGTCGGGAAGGAGGTCGCGGTCCGCTTTCTGCGTCTGGTAGCGACCGACGAAATAGAATGCCACACCGATCAGGACAATGACCAGCAGCGGTACGACCTGACTCAGCGTGTACGGTACCCGTTGTCCGGCAAAGGATGTCGGGAGTGAGTCGTCGGCGTTTCCACCGCTGCCGAACCAACCGACCCCGAGACCCGGCCACAGCAGGACGAGCACGGTGATGACGACCATGACCGTGGTGATGGTCGAGGTGATCCACGCGCCGACCATGCCGCCGGGCACGCGATACGGTCGCGGCAGGTCAGGCATTTTCCGGCGCAGCACCACCAGAGCAGGAAACATCGCCAGATACGTGAAGAAAGTCGTCGAGATCGCCAGCCCCAGCACCGCCGCGAAGTATTTCTGGCCGTCGCCGGAGGTGAGCAGGAAGGCCAGCACCATCACGACGGTCGATCCGATGCCGGAGACGATGTTGATCCGCACCGGTGTGCCGAAACGCGGCGAGATCGCGCCGAGCCAGGCCGGGCCGGCGCCGTCGGTGCAGGCGACGGCCTGGGCGCGGTCGCCACCCATCGACCAGGTGACGCCGCTGGTGATCAGGCCGATGATGAAGCCGGCCGCGCAGATGCCGGCGAGCAGCTGGCCGGCTCCGGACAGGGTCACCGTGCCGTCGGTGTGTACGTTTCCACCGTACACGGTGAAAACCGCCTTCACCGCGTCGAGAAAGCCGCCGAGTCCGCTGATCTGTTTCGCTGGCAGCACCAGCAGGATGCCGAGAATGGGTGCGCCGTAAAGCAGAACGGCGCCGATGCCCGAACGCAGGACGGCGAACGGAATGTCGCGCCGGGGATTGGTCATCTCCTCGGCGGCGTTGCTCGGCAGTTCGAAACCGACGTAGTTGAAGATGAGCACCGGCACGAGTGCGATGAATCCGACGTACGTCGGTGCGAAGCCGCCGGCCGTCAGCGGCTGGAAGCCGTGCTGGATGCCGTAGATGACCGTGGTGACGGCGAAAAACGCGAGCATGATGATCCGAGCGAAGCCGCCGACGGTCGGAATCCATTTGCCGATCCGCAGGACGGCGAGGACGCCGAGCACCGTCGACCAGATGAAGACCAGGCCGCCGACGTATTTCCATGGCCCTTCCAGTGGAAAGAAGAACGTCTGGAACGTGGTCACCGCGAGGATGGTCAGCGAGCCGCCGACCCAGATCGGGTTGGACAGCCAGAAAAGCACCTGGTTGACCGCGGCGACCAGCTTGCCGAAGGCGAGCTTGGACCAGACGTACGGCCCGCCTTCGACCGGGATCGCGGTGCTCAGCTCGGTCACCAACAGGCCGTACGGCAGGAAAAACACCACCGCCAGCACGAGCATCCAGGTCAGTCCCTGCGGACCGTGCGCCGCCACCGAGCCGATGGTGTCCAGGCCGACCAACGTGCACACCAGGAAAAACAGGATGTCGAAGCGGCGAAACGTCTTGCGGAGATTGGCTCGTTGCGCGTTCCACCGCCGGCTGAGCCCGGTGCTGGTGGTGGTCTCGTCCATCTGGCTGGTGGCCATCTGACACCTCTCACTACTGATTGCGTAATCAGTAACTTGGAGGCCCACTCTGCGGGTCGGACCTGCCGTTGTCAAGGTCTGCACGTATCGTCATGGCGTGGAACGGGAACGCAAGGCCGTGTCGGTGCGGCGCGACGAGATCCTCGCGGCGACGCTCGACCAGGTGCGCGAGCGCGGCATCGCCGGCACGCGCGCGGCGGAGATCGCCAAGTCGCTCGGCATCAGTACGGCGCTGATCTTCTATCACTTCGGCACCATCGAAAACCTGGTCACCGAGGCGTTCGCGGCCGCGGCCGAGGCCGATCTTGCCGCGCTGGAACGTACGCTCAAAAGGACCGGTGGCAGCGCGGAAAAACGGCTGCGCGCGGTGCTCCGGCAATACGGTCCGACCGGCGACGCGGCCGGCTGGACGCTGTGGATCGAGGCGTGGGCCGCCGGCCTGCGCGACCCGGAGCTCGGCGGGGTGGCGCAACGACTGGACATGCGCTGGCGCGAGACGGTCGCCGCGCTCATCGTCGAGGGCGTTGCGACGCGCGAGTTTCGTTGCGACGACCCGCGAGGTGCGGCCTGGCGGCTCACCTCGCTGCTGGACGGATTCGCCGTGCAGCTGGTCGTACGTCGCGGCGCCGTCACCAAACGTGAGGTCGCCGCCTGGCTGGAGACCGCGCTGAAAGCCGAGTTGGGCATCTGAGTCGTCTCGGCGCATACTGATTGGCGAGTCAGTAGCAGATGAGGGGAACGGATGGCCTACCTGGAGCTCCGCTGGTCCGACGCGGCCACCGGCACGACCGGTTTCCTGGTGATCGACCGGCTGGTGCGCGGCGTGGCCAGTGGTGGCCTGCGGATGCGGGCCGGTTGCACGCTCGAAGAAGTGCGCGGCCTGGCCGAAGGCATGACGCTGAAGGAGGCGTTGCATTACGATCCGGCCGGTCGCTATGTGCCGCTCGGCGGCGCGAAAGGTGGCATCGACTTCGACCCGTACGATCCGCGTGCGCGCGAGATCCTGGCGCGCTATCTCACCGCGATGCGGCCGCTGATCGAGCGGCAGTGGACGATGGGTGAGGATTTCGGTCTGCGGCAGGACACCATCGACGAGGTGCTGGCCGAGCTCGGCATCGGAAGCTCGGTGCAGGCGGTCTATCCGTTGCTCGACAACGAATCCGAAGCACGTGCCAGGCTGGCGACGGCCTTCTGCGTACGCGTCGACGGCGTGCCACTGGACGAGCTGGTCGGCGGCTACGGCGTCGCCGAGGCGACGCTGGCGGCGATTTCACTTGTCGAAAGCACGAAACCAGTGCGCGCCGTCGTGCAGGGTTTCGGCTCGATGGGTGGTGCCACCGCGCGCTATCTGGCCGCTTCCGGCGTTTCCGTGGTGGCCGTCGCCGATCGTCACGGCGTCGTCGCGAATCCAGCCGGCCTGGATGTGGAAAACCTGCTCCGGCACCGGGATCCGCTCGGCGACGTCGACCGCTCCGCGTTGTGCTCCGGTGACCGTACGCGGCCGGCCGAGGACTGGTTGTCGATTCCGGCGGACATTTTGGTGCCCGCGGCCGTTTCTTACTGCATCGACGAGCACAACTGCGACCGAGTCGCCGCGAAGCTCATTGTCGAGGCGGCGAATCTGCCCGTGACGATCGCGGCGGAGCGCCGGCTGGCCGAGCGAGGCGTCATTGTCATCCCCGATTTCCTCGCGAACTCGGCGACCAACGCCTGGTGGTGGTGGACGTTGTTCGGCGACATCGAGCCGACCGCGGAGTCGGCGTTTGGCAAGATTCACAAGCAGATGCACGCGTTGGTCGAGGCGACGCTGGCGCGCGGTGGCACGCCACGCGAGGCGGCTTTGGCTCTGGCGCAGGACAACCTGGACCGGATAAACCAAAATTTGGGGACCTGAATGGCAACCATGACCGGTGGCGAGGCGCTGGTCGCCGGCCTGGCCGCACACGGTGTCGACACCGTCTTCGGCATCCCCGGCACGCACAGCCTGCCGATCTATCCGTACCTGCGCAAATACCGCATCCGCCACGTGCTGACGCGCCACGAACAAGGTGCCGGATACGCGGCCGATGGATACGCACGAGTCAGCGGCCGGCCAGGTGTCGTGCTGACCACCACCGGTCCGGCGATCCTGAACGCGGTCGCCGCCGCGGCACAGGCTTATTCGGACTCGGTGCCGGTGTTGTTCGTTTCACCGGCGATGCCGGTCGACCATCCCGGACGCGGCAACGGTCTGCTGCACGAGGTCAAGGACCAACGCGCGGCGATGGCTGCCGTCACCGCCGGCAGCCATCGTGTGCGCAGTGTAGGTGAGATTCCGGTCGCGGTGGCTCAGGCGTTCGCCGACCTGCGCACCGGCCGGCCACGGCCACGGCATCTGGACCTGCCACTGGATCTGTTGGACCGCAGCGAAGACGTCCGGGCGGTGCGGCCGATCCACGTGGCCGTGACACCGCCCGACGGGAAATCTATCGGTGCCGCGGCTGGCATTCTCGCCGCGGCGCGGCGACCCGGCGTCATTGTCGGCGGCGGCGTACGACATGCCGCGGACGAGTTGCGGCGGTTGGTCGAGCTGCTGCAGGCACCGGTGATTTCCAGCACCAACGGCAAAGGAATCCTGCCGTACGATCATCCGCTGTCTCTCGGCGCCGGCCTGCACCGTGCGGCCGTGCGCGATTTCGTCGAGGACTGCGATGTGGTGTTGGCGATTGGTACCGAGCTCGCACCTGCCGATCTCTTCTACGGCGGCCTGACGTTCTCCGGAAAGCTGATCCGGGTCGACGTCGATCCGGCGCAGCTGCTGACAAACGCGTCACCGGACCTGTCGATCGTGGCGGACGCGTCGATCGCATTGGACGCATTGTCCGCGACACTCCAGCCAAAGGGAAGTCAACGCGAGCGCGCCGACAGTTGGCGACGGCGCGTCGGCGACCAGGCGCGTACGGAGGGCTCGCGCTGGTTGTCCATTGTGGACGGCATCGCAAGTGCCATCGGCCGCAGCGGTGTGGTCGCGGCGGACAACGCGATGGTCTGCTATTACGGCGCGTTGTCCAATCTGCCGGGCTATCGGCCGGGGTGTTTCCTATTTCCGACCGGACTGGGGACTCTCGGCTATGGGCTGCCGGCCGCGATCGGCGCGAAACTCGCCGAGCCGGACACTCCGGTGGTCGCGATCGAGGGAGATGGCGGCCTGATGTTCAGTGTCGCGGAGCTGGCCACGGCCGCGCAGTTGCGGCTTCCGCTGCCGGTCGTGGTGGTGGACAACGGTGGCTACGGCGAAATTCGCCGCGAAATGGCCGAACGTGGCGACCCGGTCCACGCCGTCGATCTCGACCGGCCGGATTTTCCGGCGCTGGCAACGGCACTCGGCTGCCATGGCGTGTCAGCCGGCGGCGACATCGGGCCGCTTGTCGCCACCGCCTTGGCCGCTGACCGCCCGACGCTCATCCACGTCAGAGATGACGCTGGATAAAGGCCAGGTTGTCGGCGTTCATCCGCTTGGTCACCGCGGCCGCCGCGATCAGCGCGGACCCGTGGAAAGTGCCGGGATAGAGGTGGAGCTCGGTGGCCACGCCAGCCTGGACGAGCCGCTGAGCATAGTCGATGCCCTCGTCGCGGAGCGGGTCGAACTCGCAGACGCTGACATACGCGCGTGGCAGGCCGGACAGATCGGTGGCGCGAGATGGCGCCGCGTACGGTGAAACTCCGTCGCTGCCAGGTGTCACGCCCTCCGGCAGATAACTGCGCCAGCTGACGATGGCGTTCGGCCGGTTCCACAATGGAGTGTCGTGATAGGCGTGCATCGACGGGGTTTCCAACCGGTCGTCGAGCTCCGGCACGTCCAGCACCTGAATTTTCAGCGGGGGACCACCGCGATCCCTTGCGAGCAACGCGACCGCGGCCGCGAGGCCGCCGCCGGCGCTCGAACCGGCGACGCCGATCCGGTCCGGATCGATGCGAAGCTCGCTGGCTTTCGCCGCCGTCCACTGCAGTGCGGCATAGCAATCCTCGACACCGGCCGGAAACCGGTTTTCCGGCGCGAGCCGATATTCGACCGACACCACGACGATACCCAGCTGGTCAGCGATCTGTGTTGTCGCCGGGTCCATCTGCTCGATGCTGCCGAAGACGAAACCCCCACCGTGGATGTAAACCAGGCCGGGCCGCGCGGTTTCCTCGTTCGCCGGCGAGTAAATCCGCACACGCAGGTCGGGGTTGTCCGCCGGACCGGGGATGGTCAGGTCGCGCACGTCCAGCGGGTTCGCCGGCTCGTACGCGCCGTTCTGGAAA
Source organism: Fodinicola acaciae (assembly GCF_010993745.1). Lineage (NCBI taxonomy): Bacteria > Bacillati > Actinomycetota > Actinomycetes > Mycobacteriales > Fodinicola > Fodinicola acaciae. The sequence continues at coordinate 533,441 of NZ_WOTN01000003.1, read as the reverse complement.
AGCTCGGCGAAGTCCGGCGGCTGCGCGGCGCGCATGGCGGGAATGTCGACGCCGGTGAGGTCGATCTTCGGAAGCATCTCCACCCACGGCGCGAGTTCCGGATCGAATGCGTATGTCATCGTCCAAGGATCGCCGACGCCGGCCGGCGTCGCAGCCGACAACTGGCGGACATCGAGCCGGCCGTTCTCGCCAACTGGCGGTAGTCTCCGGCCATGGAGGGGTTGATCCTGCGGTTGTCCGCGCTGGACGCGGACGCGGAGAACGCGTTGCGGGTGATCGGATTCTTCGACCGGCTGATCACCGGTCAGGCGGATCTGGACTCGCTGGTACGCCACGCCGCGCAACTGGCCGAGTGTCCGGCCGGCGTCACCGGCAAGGGTCTGTTCGTACGCGCCGATGCGGCCGGAAAAATCGCCAACACCGGTCGCGTGCCGGACGCGGCCGCCAGGATGGAGCTCGCCGACGGTGCGCTGGTGTGGTTGGAGCGAGGCGGAAATCCGCTGCCGCTGGACGCGATGGTGCTTGAGCGGTTCGGCATCGCCGCGGCCGCCGCGCTCGACCATTCGCGGCCACCCAAGCCGGAGCTCGGAGATCCGGCGCTGGTGGAGCTGGTGCTGTCCGAGACGGCCGGCAGCGCGGACCGCTCCCGTGCCCTGCAACTGCTCGGAATCCGGCCGACCGCCCAGGTTGTGGTGTTGGCGGTGCGGGCCGAGCTGGCGGAGCTGGACCGGCTGGTCGAGGAGCTCGGTGGCCGTCCGGCTGGCGTGCGGACGGCGGATTTCGGTGCCAGGCATGCGGTCCTGCTCGTCGCGGCGGTGCCAGAGCAGTTGCCGCCGCACGGAAAGGCGCTCGTCGGAGTCGGCGACAATGTGCCGGCGATGGACGCGCCGCAGTCGTGGCGTGCCGCATTGTGCGCACTGCGGTTCGCATATCCGGGAGATCCGGTCGTACGCGCCGCAGATCTCGGCGGGTTCGGCTTGCTCGCGGAGAAACTGACGCCGGCGGAGATCGCCGGCGTACGCGACGTGCAGTTGCTGGACAGGCTCGCCGGCGAGACCGACCTGCTGGAGATCCTGCTCGCGGTGGCGACGACCGAGTCCGTACGGAAGGCCGCCGCAGCGGTGTTTCGGCACCACAGCACGGTTGCCGCCCGACTGGCGCACGCCGAGTCGGTGCTCGGCTTCGCCGTCGACACGCCGGCCGGAAGATCGCGGCTGCATCTGGCGTTGCTGTTGAGGAGATTACGAGACGCATGACGGAAGGAAGTGGCGTGACCCGGAGCCTTCGCTTTTCGGTCAACCTGTTGGCGGCCTGCGGCCGGCAGGAGTGGGTGCGCAAGGCGCGTACGGCCGAATCCGCTGGATACGACCTGATCATGGTGCCCGACCACCTCGGCATGCCGGCGCCGTTCACCAGCCTGCTGCTGGCCGCCGAGGTGACCGAGCGACCGAGGATCGCGCCTTTCGTGCTGAATGTGGGGTTCTACAACCCGACGCTGCTGGCGCGCGAGGTCGCCGGGCTCGACCAGTACACCGGCGGCCGGCTGGATCTGGGGCTGGGCACCGGATACGTGCAAGCCGAGTTCGAGGCGGCCGGGATCGCGTTCGGGACGCCGAAAGAACGCGTCGACCGGCTGGAGCACACCATCCGCGAGCTCGACCGGCTGCTCGCCGATCCTGAGCACCAGCCACAACCGCTCCAGACACCGCGGCCACCGCTGCTGATCGCCGGAGTCGGCAACCGGATCCTGCGGTTGGCGGCGGAAAACGCGGCGATCGTCGGTCACCCCGGCATGAGCGGCACCGGCGTGCTCGCCGCCGGCGACACGGCCAAGCTGGCCGAACGCGTGGCATACGCGCAAAACGCCGCGGGCGGTCGCGACGTCGAGCACAACTTGTTGTTGCAGCAGGTGAAAATCACCGATGACGCGCGGTCGGCCGTGCAGGCGTTCAAGCCGTACGCGCCGGACTTCACCGACGAGAAGCTGATCGACGACGCGCCGATCGTGCAGGTCGGCACGGCCAAGGAGATCGCCGAGCGGCTGCGTCGCATCGCCGACGAGGCCGGCGTCACGCATTTCACCGTACTGGAGGAAAACCTGACCGACTTCGCCGCCGTGATAGAGGAGCTGCGTTAGCCGACCCGCATCCAGCCGAGCACCGGCGTGGACTGCAGGAAGACCAGCAGGCACATCGCCAGCAGGAACAGCAGGCTCCAGCCGAAAACCCGGCGGAACAGCACGCCTTCGGCACCGACCTCGCCGACCGCGGCGGTGCCGATGGCGAGGTTCTGCGGCGAGATCATCTTCGCCATCACCCCGCCGGAGGTGTTGGCCGCGCCGAACAGGATCGGACTGGCGTGCAGCTGCTGTGCCGCGGTGATCTGCAGTTTTCCGAACAGTGCGTTGGATCCGGCGTCGGTGCCGGTGACCGCCACGCCGAACCAGCCCACCACCGGGGAGATGAAGGCGAAGAACGCGCCGGTGCCGGCCAGCCACAGGCCGAGGGTGGAGATCTGGCCGGACAGGTTCATCACGTACGACAGCGCGAAAACCAGCAGGATCGTGACGATGGCCCAGCCAAACTGGCGCAGGGTCTCCCAGTACGTCCTGAGGGCGGTCAGCGGTGTGATCCGCAGGATCAGCGCGGTCACCACACCGGACAGGAAGAGCAGCGTGCCGGTCGCGGACAGCCAGTTGAGCTTGTACGCCACCGAAACGGCCTTTCCGGTCGGCCCGGTGATGTCCAGACCCGGCCAGTCGAAGGTGATCGTCGGCGCGTTGAGCACACCCGCGATCACCGGGATCTGCGCGAGCGAGAACAGCACGACCACGACCGCGTACGGTGCGAACGCAAGGAAAACGTCGGCACACGAGTCACCGTCCGGACTGCCGACCCGGCGCGTGAAAGCCGGGTCGTCGGTGGCACCGCCGGCCACGACCGGCCGCGCGGCGACCGAGCCGGCCTTCGGTTTCCACAGCCGGTTCAGCAAAATCACCGCGCCGGCCGAGACCAGCGAGGCGAAGATGTCGCACAGCTTGTAGTTGACGAAGTTGGCGAACGCGAACTGCGCGACGCCAAAGGACAGGCCGGCGGTCAACGCGGCCGGCCAGACCTCGCGTACGCCCTTCCAGCCGTCGACGATGCCGACCAGCACAAACGGCACAAGGACAGCGAGTACGGCGACCTGGCGGCCGGCCATGGCGCCGAACTGCTCGGCCGGCAGCTCGGTGACCTGACCCATGATGGTGATCGGGTTGCCGAGTCCGCCGAACGCGACCGGAGCGGTGTTCGCGACGAGTGCGACGGCGGCCGCTTTCAACGGACTGAAGCCAATCGCGATCAGCATGACCGCGCAGATGGCGATGGGGGAACCGCCGCCGGCGAGAGACTCGATGAGCGCACCAAAGGAAAACGCGATGACGATCGACTGGATCCGCCGGTCGTCGCTGATCGCCGCGAAAGCCCGGCGCAGCACCGCGAAGTGGCCGGTTTTCACGGTGAGGTTGTAAATCCAGATCGCGTTGAAGGTGATCCACAGGATCGCGAGCACGCTGAGCGCCGCGCCGAACACGCCGGCGTCCAGGGTTTGGCCGATCGGCATGTGATACGCGGCGATCGCGATCACCACCGAAATCCCCAGTGACAGGGCGCCGGCCCAGTGCGCGCGCCACTTGAACACGCCGAGGGTGACCAGGAGTGCGAGCAACGGCAACGAAGCGAGCAACGCCGACAGCGCGAGCGATCCGGTCGGATTGAAGTCCTGCTGGTACACCGGCCACCTCCACGTTCACATATGTGACATGGAACACATATCTGAAAGACCTATGATGGCATCTTCGTGCGACGGGTGGAAGGGACGGCCGATGCTGGACATGTTTTCCCTGACGGGACAACGCGCGCTGGTCACCGGAGCGCGCAGTGGCATCGGCCAGGCCATCGCCGTCGGACTGGCCGAGGCCGGCGCGGATCTGGTGCTGCTCGGTCGCGAGTCCACAATGGACGAAACGGTGGCCGCGGTACGCGCGGTCGGCCGCGACGCCGACACTTTTGGCGCTGATCTTGGCGATCCGGCCGCGGTCGCCGATGTGGCACGTCGGATCCTGGACCGCCACCAAATCGACATTCTGGTCAACAATGCCGGCGTCATCCTCCGCGGCCGGGCCGAGCGCTTCGCGTTCGCCGAGTGGCGCACCGTGTCGTCGGTCAACCTCGACGCGGTTTTCCTGCTGTCACAGGCGTGCGGTGCCGAGATGCTGCAACGCGGCGCCGGCAAGGTCATCACCGTGGCGTCGGTGCTGTCCTTCCAAGGCGGACTGAACGTTTCCGCGTACGCCGCGACCAAACACGCCGTCACCGGACTGACGAAGTCGTTGGCCAACGAGTGGGCCTCGCGCGGCGTGCAGGTCAACGCGTTGGCGCCCGGATATGTGGAAACCAACAACACGCGGCCGCTGATCGAGGACGAGCAGCGCTATGCGTCCATCCGCGACCGTATTCCCGCCGGCCGCTGGGCCTCGCCACGCGACATGGTCGGCGCGGCGATTTTCCTTGCCAGCCGCGCCTCCGACTACGTCAATGGCCACGTGCTGGTGGTCGACGGCGGCTGGATGGCACGTTAGAGGCTGGGCGCGCCTGTGCGGCGGATCGAATGTGCAAGTGTGGGCTACTTTTGGCGCTGAAAGTGGCCCACACTTGCACATTCGATTCCGCGCGAACCAAGAAACCGGGCATTTAACTTGAGTTTTACCCTCTGGTTGGTGGCTGGTTCCACGCCGCTGGACGCCCGACGGCTGGCAACGTGAGGATCCTCGGCTGGCCTACCCTGCTCCCAGAGCTGCCCATCCGGTCATCGTCCGGCAGCGCCGCGACCGGGTGATGTACGTGGCCATCGGCTGCGCGGACCGGCTCGGAAGGTGTCATGGCGTCCCGGTAGGTGGCGAAAAGGTCCACTACATGGCGCGGGTAACGCTAAACGTCTGTCTTGTGTGATTTATCGGAGGCGTGAATGTCGAGTTACTGGCGCCAGATGCGTGAAGCAAGGCTTTCACGCCTGCGTGATCGTCAGCCCTTTGTGGTGGGTGTGACTGCTGAGGCCAGTAATGCTGTTGTGACTGCTCGCCAGGCCAGGCTCAATGTCGGGGCGCGCCACCCAACCCCGACCACAGGTTGAACTCACGTTTAACGCTAGTGTCCCGAGTCAGAAATTCGTCACTTATCTCGGCGCCCAGACGGCGTCTGGATCCCCGAGCTAAGCAACGAATTTCGGACTCGGGACACCCTAGTCGTCGACGTTGAGGCTCCAGCGGTCCTCGATACGGCCGAATCGCCACACCGCGAGCGCGACGATCCAGGTCAGGACGAAAATGCCGACGACGATGAATCCGACGTAATTCAGGTCCAGACCGCCGATCCACGCCAGCGGACCGGTGGTGATGCCGAGTTTGTCCGCCAGCAGGCCGATAAGCTCGATGCCACCGATCACCACCGCGACCACGACGGACAGGCCGGTGACGGTGATGTTGTAGTAGACCTTGCGCACCGGCTTGGCGAAGGCCCAGCCGTACGCGAAGTTCATGAACGAGCCGTCGATGCTGTCCAGCAACGACATGCCAGCCGCGAACAGCACCGGCAGCGTCAGAATCGCGTACCACGGCAGCGAAGAAGCTGCAGCGCCACCGGCCAGCACCAGCAGGCCGATCTCGGTCGCGGTGTCGAAGCCGAGGCCGAACAACAGCCCGACCGGATACATCTGCCACGGCTTGGTCACCGCTTTGGTGGCACCGCGCAGGATCCGGTTCATGAAGCCGCGGTTGTTCAGGTGGTCTTCGAGCTCTGCCTCGGAGTAGGAGCCGGTCCGCATCCGGCGGAAGACCTGGACGATGCCGATCAGCACGACCAGGTTGATAATTCCCAGCACCATCAGGAAAACACCGGAGACCAACGTGCCGATGAGGCCGGTGACCTGGTGCAGTGCCGAGCTGTCGTTGCTGAGCTGGCCGGCGACCTGGATGCCGAAGGCGAGCAGCACGCACAGGATGAAGACGATGCTGGAATGGCCGAGCGAAAACCAGAAACCGACCGACATCGGCCGTTTCCCGTCCGCCATCAGCTTTCGCGTGGTGTTGTCGATCGCCGCGATGTGGTCGGCGTCGAAGGCGTGCCGCATGCCGAGCGTGTACGCGGTGACACCGAGCGCGACGCCGAAAATCCCGCTGCCGACGTGATAACCGCCTGGCACGACGAGCAGCAGCAGCGTCCCCCAACCGGCGATGTGCAGGATCGCGATGGTGGTCAGCATGCCGGCGGCACTGCGCCACTCGCCGGGGGTCAGCCGGAAGCGGCTGGAAATGGCAGCCATCGCCACCCTCTCTTGGTCGGTCGGTACGCCTCTCCATTATCTGGTAGATGCAAGGAAGTTGCATCAGCGGTACGGTCAATCGTTATTCGCTATTCATCACCTTTCTGTGGTTATGCGAAGTTATTTGATTTCTTAGACCATTGTCGGCAGACAGGTTCATGTTGTTGCTGCTGAGAACGGTTCCACTGTCCACAGTGGTCTGGTCGAAACCGCGCAATCGCTTCTCAAGCGACGCCTGCGCGCATACGGTCAGGGTCGAGGAATCCGACGGCACGGAGGCGATGTGACCCACCCCACGGCGAGCTGGAAGACCTGTGCCGAGCAGGCTGTCTCTGTGGTCGACCGGGTCACCTCGACCCAGGGGCCGGCCGTCGAGCAAGCCGCCGAGCTGATCGCCACGGCGATCGCCGGCGGCGCGATCGTCCAGGCATTTGGCACTGGCCACTCCAGGTCACTCGCGCAGGAGTTCACCGGCCGGGCCGGTGGCCTGTTGCCGGTCAACATGCTCGCGGTCAAGGACCTGGTGATGTTCGGGGACACCAACCCGAAGGAGATCCTGGATCCGTTGTGCGAGCGCGATCCCTCGCTCGCCGAGCGGATTCTCGGCTTGGCCGAAGTGGATCCGCGGGACATCTTCGTGATCGCCTCGCAGTCCGGCGGAAACGGCGTCATCGTCGAGATGGCCGCGTTGGCCCGAGCTCGCGGCCACAAGGTCGTCGCGATCACCTCGCTGGAGCACAGCCGGCGGATAACCTCGCGCCACCCCAGTGGCAAACGGCTCTTCGAGCTGGCCGACGTGGTGATCGACAACTGCGGTTTCTACGGCGACGCTTCTGTCGCGCTGCCGGATGGCGCGGCGACGGCTCCGATGTCGACCATCGCAGGAGCGGTGATCGTGCAGATGATCGTCACCGAGGTTTGCGGACGGTTGCTGGAAAAAGGCGTACGCCCACCGGTCATGGTGTCCAACAACGTGCCAGAAGGCGACGCGCACAACGCGCAGCTGTGGCAGCAGTTCGGTGACCGCGTACGCCCGGTCGAGCCCTAGGTTTCGAAACAGCACGCAGCACGATCGGATCGCCGGACCACAGCGACGGTTCGCGGCTCGCGCGCCACGGACGTACGAACGGACAGAGCCGAAACTCCTCACCGTCCAATGTGGCCACCGGTACGGTGTGGTCGTCACCGCCGCCAGGCTGCCACAGCTCGCGATAGAACGGCACGGTGCGTACGGCCTGGCGCAGCCGGTGCCGATATCCACAGTCCCATCTCCTGGTCATCGCATCGCTTCCTCGAGCCGCGCCGGCACCTCTCCGGCCTGACGCACAGCCCATGAGAGCAACGGTCGTTCACCGGTGTCGCGGAACGTTTTCACCGCTTCCAGCAGTTGAGTGTCCGAGAAAACCGCGCGGAGGCTGGCAAAAGCCGGTCCGCGGTCGGTGCCGAACAGAGCGCGCATCAGCACCGGATAGTCTCGCCGTCCTGCCTCGGCCAGCCCGCTGTCCACGACCGCGGCCAGTCGATGTGGTTCCGGATCGCGGAAAGTGCCGCGTACGGCCGGTTCGATCCACCTGGTCCTGCGTCCGGCCGTCCGCAGCCAGCGGCCGACCGCGGTGACTCGCTCGGCCAGGAATCGCCGGTAGGTTGCGGATCGTCCGGCTCCGAGCGTGTCGATCGCGGCCTGCTCGGCATCGCAGGAGTTGCCGAGCGCGGCCACGATGGCGTTCAGTCCCGGCAGGCCGGCCGGATAGGCATCCACCGAGATCTCGCACAGCTGACCGAAACGCGCGCGGGACTTCGAAACAGACCCTAATCCAGTTGTCGAGCCAGGCGTACGGCCTCGGCGACCGCGAGCTCGGCCGCGCCGGCCGCGACCGGTGAGATGTTGACCTCGTAGACATCGGTGTCGTACGCGTCGCGGGTCGGCAGATAGCCCAGATATCCCTGCGTGTAGCCGACCAGCGCCACCGGTCCGCTCAACGCGTCGGCGAGCTGTTTTTCCAGCGCCAGATACGGTTCGCCGCCGAAGCCGACCAGCCGCAGCGGTCCGAGGCGTACGGCGCTGATCGCCAGCCGCGGGTCGGCGGTCCGCGCTTTCGCGGACAGCTCGGCACCCTGTACGGCGGTTTCCGCCTCCCGGATGGCGACCGCGTCACCGGAGGAGCGTACGGCGTCGAAGCGCGACCGGATTGCCGCGAGATCGGGACCGTCCTCGGCGACCCGGGACGGCAGGGCGAAGTCGGGCGTACGCGAACCGCGCGCGTCACCGATGTCCAATGTGGACGACGGAGTGTCGACGAGGTCCAGGATCTGTGCCGCGGCCACCGAACCGAGGCGCGCCAACTCGGCCTGCGTCTGCTCGTGGCGATGTGGACGGGTGCTGACGTCGCCGGCGGCACCGGTGGCGACCATGGCCCAGTCAGTGGTCAGCGCGCGACGCACCGAGCCGGCCAGATCGGCGCTCAGCAGTCGGTTGTCGGCGCCGAGAACCGTCGGATGCACCGGCAGGATCGCCAGCAGGCCGCGTAAATGTCCGTCGGGAAGCCGGAAAGCCAGTGCCGTAACTGGCACGGACTGCCGGGGCGAGACACCACTGCGTTGTCCGGCCACACCGTCCAGCTGTCCACTGTGGACGGTCAGCGAACCATCCTCTTCGGCCTCGATGGCGGCCGCCGCAGCGTCGAACGCGGCTTCCACCAAGGAAGACAGCAGCGGTGACGGAGTCGCGCCACCGCCGGGCTGGCAACCGGTCTCCGGACCGGAGTGCGTGTGCGTGGCGCCGAGCCACACGAGTTCCGGTGCGACGCCCGGCAAAGTGGACAACCGGGCCGCGACGGCATCGGCGAGATCGGTGTTGACGGCCGGAAGGTCGCCAACCAGCCAGAGAAATCGCCGCTCTGCCACCGAAAAACTGACCGCGTGCAGCTCGAGGCCGTCCATCGTGCCGGTGCTCGGACCGGTCCGCGCCGCGTAGCCTCCCATTGGCGTTCCAAGCGGGACGTCCAGAGAAACCGCACCGTGTCCAACGGAAATCATCGTGTCGCCTTCAGAAGTAGGCTGGTAATCGCCATCGGATTGGTGACCGCCGTCCCCACGATGACCGCGTACGCTCCGGCCGAGATCGCCGCGCGTACGTGCTCAGGAGTGCGATAGCGGCCTTCGGCCAGCACCGGGCAGTCGAGCCGGTCGACCAGCGCGCCGACCAGGTCGACATCCGGTCCGTCCGGCACCGGACCGCCGGTGTAGCCGGACAAAGTCGTCGCGACGATGTCGGCACCGGCGGCGCGGGCCGCCAGACCGGCCTCGACATCGTCCACGTCGGCCATCACCGGCACACCGAGATCGCTCTTGATCCGCGCGATAAGTTCGGCCAGCGTGCCGCCGTCCGGACGTGGCCGCATCGTGCCGTCGATGGCCACCATGGTGGCGCCGGCTTCCACGACCGCCGTGGCGGCTTCGATCGTCGGCGTGATGTAGACGCCGCCGGGATCGCCGACCTTGTTGATGCCGATGATCGGCAGGTCCACAGTGGACCGGATCGCGGCGATGTCGGCCGGTCCGTCGGCGCGGATGCCGAGTGCTCCACCGGCCGCGGCGGCCGCGGCCATCAGCGACATCGGGGTGGGGCCGTGCAACGGATTGTCCGGCCGTGCCTGGCAGGAGACCAGCAGGGAACCGGCCGGAAACGGAAGGCTGTCCACTGTGGACACCGGTACGGAGCGGTCCGGCCGATAGACGCTGACGACCTTCTCGTACGTCCCCAGTGGTCCTCGCGCCAGTTTTTTGGCGCCATCCAACGGAGTGCCGGCGGCCGGTACGAAATCGGCCTGTGGCACGGTCTCGGCGAGCCGGCGCCGGATCGGGTCGAGCAAGGCCGGACCGGCGGAGAAAAGGCCGCCGGTGTAGGCCACCGTGATCGGATCGTCGCCGGACACGCGGCGTACGCCGGTCGCGATCGTGTGCGCGAGGCCGGCGGCCGCGTCGGCGACGATGGCCGCCGCGACCCGGTCGCCGTCGGCCGCCGCGGCGAACACCTCGGTGGCGAACCGGCCGACGTCGGAAACCAGTGACGGCGAAACATAAAGTCGCTGCGCGAGCGTACGGACATCGCCATAGATCTGTTCGGCGACACCGGTCAACTTCGTGGCGCGGCCGCGGCCGTCCATCGCGGCGAGCACGGCGCGCAGTCCGCCGCGACCGATGGCAAAGCCGCTGCCGACGTCGCCGAGCAGATAGCCGGAGCCGTCGATTTTGTAGGTTTCGCCGGCCGAATCCATGCCGAGGCAGACGACTCCGCTGCCGGCCGCCACCACCAGGCCGGTGCCGTTGGGCAGCGCGCCGGCGTGCGCGGTGACCATGTCCTCGCACAGCCGCACCTCGGTCGCGTCCAATGTGGACGCGACGACCGCGGCCAGCCGCCTGCGGTCCTCGGCCTTGGCCGGATATCCGGTCAGGCCGAGGCAGGCCACCTCGACCGGTCCGGTCAGGCCGGCGTGCGTGGCGGCGGTGCGTACGGCGGAGGCGATGGCTGCGACGGGATCTCCGCTGTGGTAGCTGAAACCCGGCCCGGTGCCGCTGTGCGGTTCGGGACCGGCCGCCAGCCGGAGCCCGGACTGGCCCCCGTCGACGGCCACCCAGCTCGGATCGCTCATCGAATCCTTTAGCCCTTCAGTTCTTTTGCCGCGTTGCCGCGCAGCACGAAGTGGACGTCACAATGCCTGTGGTGGTGCGAAAAACTAGCCGATGGCGCCGCGTACGGTGGACGGCCGCGGCGGCCGCAGCTCGGCGGTGATGGAATAGCGGTCGCCGCGATACATGGCGATGCAGCTCTCCATCACCCGGCCGCGTACGTCCAGGCTCATGCCGCGGATCGCCAGGCACGGCTGGGTCACCGGGATCTGCAGCCGCTCGGCGGTCTTCTGGTCCGGCATCGCCGGCTCCAGGTGACAGGTGCCGCTGGCGATCTCGACGCCGTAGCGGTTGGCCAACAGCTCATACCACGATCCGTTGAGATCGTCGGCGGTCAGCCCGGGCACATAGCGCTCCGGCACGGTCGTACGCTCCACTGCCATCGGCGCGTCGTCGGCCAGCCGCAGCCGGACGAACTCGACCACCGGATCGCCGAGCGGGATGCGCAGCTGCCGGCTGCGCGCGCGGTCGGCGCGGTGGCGCCGCAGCTCGAGCGTACGGCTGGCCGGTTTCATCCCGCGTCGCAGCATTTCCTCGGTGAACGAGGTCATCGCCAGCCGGCGGCTGATCTTCGGCCGCGAGGTGAAGGTGCCGCTGCCCTGCCGGCGTACCAACAGGTCCTGCAACACAAGCTCGTCCATCGCGCGGCGCAGCGTCATCCTGGCGACCTGCCAGCGCGCCGCGAGCTCGCGCTCGGACGGCAGGATGGTGCCTTCGGGCTGCTGGTCGATCAGGTCCAGCAGCCGGGCCCGGATCTCGGCGATCTTGCCGGGTGCCGCAGTGGCCATCGGTGACCCTCTCTTTCCCGCCGGACGTGCACACACCATCCGTGACCGGTCATCCCACACACCAGAGGTTTGGCAATTATGGATAGACCAGTTGTCCAGCCGGCCATCGACGGACGGCCGTACGTGCTGGATCAACCGTACGGCTTGGGAGGCCACTGGTCTAAATGAGGTTGTGATGCTTGTCCGGGTGAAGGTAAGGCTTACCTTCCTGTATGGTGTGAGCAGCACCAGACAGATGTGGGGGGACCATGGCCGACAGCGGCGTCGCTGCGCCGAGCCCGACCGCCGACGCGTACCGGATGTTCTCGGCGCACGTCGTCGACCGCCAGGTCGTCACGCCGCACATGGCGCGGATCACCTTCGGCGGCGACCTCGACGGTTTCACGACGGTCGGCATCGACCACCGCATCAAGCTGTTCTTTCCGTTGCCTGGCCAGGATGCTCCGGAAGTGCCGACCGGCAGCGACTGGTATCAGCGTTATCGGGCCATGCCGGCGGCCGTACGTCCGCCGATGCGCACGTACACGATCCGCAACCACCGTCCGGAGGCCGGCGAGGTCGACGTGGACTTCGTGCTGCACGGCGACACCGGCCCCGCATCGAGCTGGGCCGGCCGGGCGCGTGCCGGCGACCGCGTGGTCATCTGCGGCCCCAACGCCGCCGTACCGCCGACCGTCGGCTACGAATACCGTCCGGTCGCCGACTCCGACTGGCGGCTGATCGTCGGCGACGAGACCGCGCTGCCGGCCATCTCCGGCATCCTTGAGTCCTTCGGCCCCGACGAGAAGGCGATGGTCTTCGTCGAGGTGCCGGAGGAGGCCGACGTGCAACCCCTGGCCACCCGCGGCGACGTGTCCGTCACCTGGCTGCCCCGCCACGGCGCCGGCGACGGCGTCGGCCTGTCCCTGCGCCGAGCCGTCACCGAGGCCTCGTTCCCAAACGGCCGGCCATACGCGTGGCTCGCCGGCGAGTCGAGCACCGTGACAGCGCTGCGGCGGCATCTCGTACGGGAGCGGAAGCTGGACAAGCAGCAGGTCACATTTCTGGGGTACTGGCGTCGCGGTGGGCCGATCGAGTAGCGGTTTTGGTTGTGCGGTTGGGGTTTCTGGCTATTGCGTTGCGAAAGTGGTTGCGGTTTCTGATTGTTGCGTTGAGAGGGGGCGGGCTCTTCATTTTTGTTGCGTTTGCGGGTTGTGCGCCTTCGCGGCGGGAGCTCCTGCGCGGAGGGCGACCTCAAGGGGAGGGGCGCGGGGTTTCGTTGTTGGCCCGGTTGGGTGCCGCGTGTGCGGTTGGGTGGGTGGCGTGAAGGTCCAATATGTGGGATGCGGAGGCGTGTGGAGCGCTAAATGTCCGGCTCGTGAGGGTCGTGGATGGCGTGAAAGCCTTGTTTCTTGCGTTGGACGCAAGAAACAAGGCTTTCACGCCGCCGCGATCACCGGAGGCTGTGACGGGTGTGACTACTGAGGCTGATAATGCTGTTGTGACTGCCGGTCGGCAAAACGTCCGTTTTGATGTCTTGTTAAACAAAGTATTACGCAGCCAGGTCGCCCCACCTGCATTATCAGCCACAGCAGTCACACCAGCACCACCCTGGACGCTGTGATGGCGTCCATGCCGACGGGGAGAACGAGCAAGCCCGGAAAACCCAGCCCCGCCCGCAAACCACCGCCCGCACCCCCATGCACACCGATTGGCGTTCCCGCGCCCCCTCCCTTGAGGTCGCCCTCCGCGCAGGAGCGCCCGCCGCGCAGGCGAAAACCCACCAACCACCCACCCACGCAACAGACAGAAAACGCAACCACCTCCCCGCCGCAACAATCGGCGCCGCAACCACTCACCCACCGCAACAACCCGTACCCCTCCAACTCACGGAATCAGCGCCGGCACAATCGCCTCGATCAAATGCGGCCCCGGCTCCAAAAAGGCCCGACGCAACCCCTCCGCCAGCTCCTCAGCCGTCGCAGCGCGTACGGCCGGCACCCCCATTCCCTCGGAAATAGACACAAAATCCAGATCCGGCCGGGACAGGTCCAGCAGCTCCTTGGCTCGCGGCCCGCCGGCCTCGGCGCCGACTCGTTGCAGCTCCATCCGCAGGATCGCGTACGCCGAGTTGTTCAGGATGATCGTCGTGACGTCCAGGTTTTCCCGTGCATGCGACCAAAGTGCGGAGATCGTGTACATCGCGCTGCCGTCGGCTTCCAAGCACAGCACCGGCCGAGAAGGGCAGGCGACGGCGGCGCCGGTGGCGACCGGCAGGCCATAGCCGATCGCGCCACCGGTCAACGTCAAGATGTCGTGCCGCGGAGCGCCGGCGGTCGCGGCCGGCAGCAGTACGCCGGAAGTGTTGGCTTCGTCAACGATGATCGCGTTTTCCGGCAGCAGCGCGCCGATCACGTCCGGCCAGTTTTGCGGCGTCAAGTCGCCACTGGGCAAAGCGGGTCGCGACGGCGATGCGCGTACGGGCTCGGTGTCCTTGGCGACCGCGTCGGCGAGGCGGCTCAACGCGCCGGCCACGTCCTCACTGGAACCGGCCAGCGTGTGTACGGCACAGCCGTCCGGCACCAGATCACTGGGTTTGCCGGGATACGCAAAGAAAGACACCGGTGACCGCGCACCGGCCAGGATGAGGTTTTCGGTGTCCTGCAACTGGTACGCGACCTGCTCGGCCAGGTAACCGAGCCGCTCGATGGTCGGCAGGCCGGCGCCGCGGGTGAGCCGAGCCGGGAAGGTCTCGACGAAGACGGTCGCGCCGGTGGCGGCCGAAATGCGGCTGGCGGCGAGCAAAGACTCCTCGCGGGTGCCGACACCGCCGAGCAACAGCACGGTCTTTTCGCCGGACGTCAGGGCGTTGACGGCATCGAGGATGGCTTCCTCGGCCACCGGCGTACGCTCCGCGGCCGGCACCGGTGTCGCCGGTTTTCCACCGTCAGACCAGGAAACGTCGGCAGGCAGGATCAGCGTCGCGACGCCACCTGGTGGCGAGCAGGCGGCCGAGACCGCGTCGGCGGCGTCGCGGCCGACATCCGCGGTCTTCTCGCTTCGCCGCTGCCACGCCGAAACCGCCGAGGCGACCGCGTCGATGTCGGATTCGAGCGGCGCGTCATAGCGTTTGTGCGTCAGAGCGTGGTCGCCGACGATGTTGACGATCGGCGTCGAGGCGCGGCGTGCGTTGTGCAGGTTGGCGAAACCGTTGCCGAGACCGGGTCCCAGGTGCAGCAGCACGCCGGCCGGCCGGTCCGCCATCCGCGCGTAGCCGTCGGCGGCGCCGGTCGCCACACCTTCGAAAAGCGCCAGTACGCCGCGCATGTCCGGCACCGAGTCCAGCGCGGCCACGAAATGCATCTCGGACGTGCCGGGGTTGGAGAAGCAGACGTCGACTCCGGAGTCGACGAGCGTACGGATCAGTGCCTGTGCGCCGTTCATGCGTCGCCTTCCGCGAAGAGTACGTCGGGGTTCAGGATGCCGTTGGGGTCGAAAGCGGCCTTGATCCGCCGCATCAACGCGATTTTGGCCGGATCCTCCAGCTCCAGGAAATACTTCTTCTTCTCCTGACCGATCCCGTGCTCACCGGAGATCGAGCCGCCGACGGCCATTCCGGCCGAGAACAGCGCCTTCAGCGTACGATATCGTGCCTCCGCGTCCGGCTGGAAGAGCGCCAGGTGCACGTTGCCGTCGCCGGCGTGACCGCAGCCGAGGACGTACGACCCGTGTTCCTCGGCCACCGACCGGGCCCTGGCCAGAAACTCGGCGATCGACGCGCGCGGCACGACGGTGTCGATGATGCAGTGCGCGTTGGCCGCTTTTGCCGTCCAGAAAGCCTTTTCGCGCGCTTCGATGAGCTTGCGCGCGGCCGGTCCCGGCAGCACGTAAATGTCGACGGCGCCCAACTCCAGCAGATGCGAGCCAAGCGCCTCGACGTCCTCCTCCAACCGCTCGGAGGACCGGTTTTCCAGCGACACGACCAAATAAGCCTGCGACGAGTCGCGTACCGAGTCGGGGATGCCGAGCGAGAGGTCGGCGTTGTACGTGATCGCCGCCATGGTCAGCATGTCGATGTATTCCAGGATCGACGGGCCGATGCCGGAGGCGACCACCTGCGGCACGGCACGCGTCACCTCGTCAAGGGTCGCGAAAGGCGCGAGGACGGTGGTGGCCTGGGTCAGCCGCGGCGACAACTTCAGCGTCGCCTCGGTGACCAGCGCCAAGGTGCCTTCCGAGCCGGTGATCAGCTGCGTCAGGTCGTAACCGGTGCTGACCTTGACCACCTTGCCGCCGCTGCGGACGATCTCGCCGGTCGGCAGCACGGCCTCGACGCCGAGCACGTGGTGGCGGGTGACGCCATACCGTACGGCGCTCATCCCGCCGGCGTTGGTGTTGACGTTGCCACCGAGGCTGCCGGACAACTCGCCAGGATGCACCTGATAGGCCAGACCGACGGCCGCGGTCGCCTCGTCCAGCGCCGCCAGCGTCACGCCGGGCTGCACCACCGCGACGTGGTTGGCGGTGTCGATCTCGACGATCGCGTCCATCCGCTCGAAGGACACCACGATGCCTTCGGCGCGGGGGATCGCCGCGCCGGACAGGCCGCTGCCGGAGCCGCGCGCGGTCACGGGCGTACGCGTCGCGGTCGCCAGCTTGAGCACGTCGGCGACCTCCGCGGCGGAGGACGGCTTGACGACGTACGCGGGACGCACCGGCGCGAGGTCCAGCGACTCGTCGTGGCCGTAGTCCTCGGGAATCGCCTCGCCGGCCAGCACATGAGCCTCGCCGACGATCGCGGCCAACTCGTCCATGGTCATGCGGATCACAATGTCAGATCCCAGACAGTGGTGCGTCCCTAATGCGTTTCAGGTGCTCAACACCACGTCGGTAGCATCGTCACCGTGACTCCCGATGCTGTATCCGCCGCCGTACTCGACGTCGTACGGGCAACGTTCGTCGCCCACGACCTGGACACCTCCGCGCTGCCGGAGACGACGACGGTGGAGCGACCTCGCAACCGGGACCACGGCGACTACGCCACCACGATCGCGCTGCAGCTGGCCAAGAAGGTCGGCGTGCCGCCGCGCGAGCTGGCCGGCTGGATCGGGGAGCGGCTGGCGCAGCAGCCCGGCATCGCCAGTGCCGAGGTCGCCGGCCCCGGGTTCCTGAACATTCGGCTGGAGGCCGCCGCGGCCGGACAGCTGGCCCGGACCATCGTCGAGGCCGGCGCCGCGTACGGCCGGGTCGACCTGCTCAAGGGCCAGCGCGTCAACGTCGAGTTCGTGTCGGCCAACCCGACCGGGCCGGTCCATCTCGGCCATACGCGGTGGGCCGCGGTCGGTGACGTGCTCGCGCGCGTCTTCGCCGCGGCCGGCGCCGAGGTCGCTCGCGAGTTCTACATCAACGACCGCGGTGCGCAGCTCAACAACTTCGGCAGGTCGCTGGTGGCCGCCGCGCTCGGCGAGCCGACGCCGGAGAACGGATATCACGGCGAGTACGTCGCCGACATCGCGCGCGCGATCGTCGCCGACCGGCCGGAGATCGTCGACCTGCCTGAGGACGAGCGGCTGGTGGCCTTCCGCGAGGAGGGCTACCGGCGGCAGCTCGAGGAGCAGGAGGCCGTGTTGGCGAAGTTCCGCACGCACTTCGACGTGTGGTTTTCCGAGCGGTCGCTGCATTCCTCCGGTGCGATCGACGAGGCGATGGCCGCGCTGCGCAAGGCCGGCCACGTCTACGAACAGGACGGCGCGGTGTGGATGCGTACGTCCGAGTTCGGCGACGACAAGGACCGGCCGCTGGTCAAGTCCGACGGCGAATACACCTACTTCGGTTCCGACGCGGCCTACTACGTCAACAAACGCGGCCGTGGCTTCACCCGGTGTCTCTACCTGCTCGGCGCCGACCACCACGGTTACGTCAACCGGCTGCGCGCGATCGCCGCGTGTGCCGGCGACAATCCGGACGACTCGGTCGACGTCCTCATCGGCCAGCTGGTCAAGGTCATGCAGAACGGCGCCGAGATGAAGCTGTCCAAGCGCGCCGGCACGATCATCACGCTGCAGGAGGTCGTCGACCTGGTCGGTGTGGACGCGGCGCGCTATCAGCTGAGCCGGTTCTCCACCGACTCGGAGATGGTGCTCGACGTCGATCTGTTGACCAAGCGCACCAACGACAATCCGGTCTATTACGTCCAGTACGCGCACGCGCGGATTTCCTCGGTGCTGCGTAACGCCGCCGACCTGGGCATCGACCGCGGCGAGCTCGACCCTTCGTTGCTTTCGGAGGAAAAGACGAACACGCTGCTCGGTGCGCTCGCGGAGTTTCCCGGCGTCGTCGCGACCGCGGCCGAGCTGCGCGAGGTGCACCGGATAGCGCGCTATCTGGAAAGCCTGGCCGGCGTTTTCCATCGTTTCTATGACGTGCACCGGGTTCTGCCGCAAGGCGACGAGGAGGTCACCGCGACCAACCGCGCGCGGCTCTGGTTGCTGGAGGCGACGCGTACGGTGCTGGCCAACGGGCTCGGGCTGCTCGGCGTGACCGCTCCGGAGCGGATGTGAGGGCGCATCCGGCCGGGCCGGCCCACGGCGACCTGATCAACCCGGCGGCGCCCAACCTGCCGCCGGAGGACCTCAACGGCCTGCATCCATCGGTGTGGCCGGCCACCGCCGAGCGTTCCGACGGTGTGCTGTCGATCGGTGGTCTGGACGTACGCGACCTGGTGCGTGACTTCGGCAGTCCGCTCTATCTGTTGGACGAGGCCGATCTGCGGGCACGCGCTCGGGCGTTGCGAGAGGCGTTCGCCGGCGCCGAGGTCTATTACGCCGGCAAGGCTTTTCTGTCCGTCGGATTCGCGCGTTGGGTCGCGTCCGAGGGATTCGGCTTGGACGTGTGCAGTGGCGGTGAGCTGGCGATCGCGTTGCGCGCCGGCTTTCCGGTCGACAGAATTGCCATGCACGGCAACAACAAGAGCGAGCGCGAGCTGACACGAGCGGTCGAGGCCGGTGTCGGCACGATCGTGCTCGACTCGTACGCCGAGATCGTCCGGCTCGCCGATATCGCTGCCAAAGCGGACATCCGGCAGCGCGTGATGGTGCGTACGACCGTCGGCGTCGAGGCGCACACGCACGAGTTCATCGCGACCGCGCACGAGGACCAGAAATTCGGGTTCTCGTTTTCCTCGGGAGCGGCCGCAGAAGCCGTACGCCGGGTGCTCAAGCTGCCGTCGCTGGAGCTGGTCGGCCTGCACAGCCACATCGGCTCGCAGATCTTCGACACGGCCGGTTTCGAGGTGGCCGCCAAGCGCGTCGTCCAGCTGCTGGCCGACATTCGCGAGGAACACGATGTCGAGCTGGCCGAGCTGGATCTCGGTGGTGGCCTTGGTGTCGCGTACACGGCGGAGGACGATCCGGCGCAGCTGCACCGATTCGCCGCCGATCTGCGCACGATCGTCGCGTACGAATGTGGCCGGCATGGGTTGAAAATGCCGAAAATCGTGGTGGAGCCGGGGCGTGCGCTGGTCGGTCCGGCCGGGATCACCCTTTATGAGGTCGGCACGGTCAAACCCGTGCAGCTCGACGCCGGCGCGGTCCGGCATTTCGTGTCGGTCGACGGCGGCATGAGCGACAACATCCGCACGGCCTTGTACGACGCCGCCTACACCTGCGCGCTCGCCTCGCGCGGTTCCGACGCCGAGCCGATGCTGGCGCGCGTGGTCGGCAAACACTGCGAATCCGGTGACATCGTGGTGAAAGACGCCTGGTTGCCGGCCGACGTGCAGCCCGGCGACCTGTTGGCGATCGCCGGCACGGGCGCATACTGCCGCAGCATGGCCAGCAACTACAACCAGGTGCCCCGTCCGCCGGTCGTGTCGGTCGGCAGTGGGCAGGCGAAAGTGTTGCTGCGCAGGGAAACCGAGGACGACCTGCTGCGGTTGGACGCCGGATGAGGACACTCAAGCTCGCGATGCTCGGCTGCGGCACCGTCGGCGCCGAGGTCGTCCGGCTGCTGCACCAGCACGGTGACGAGCTTGCCGCGCGCGTCGGCGCGCGGCTGGAGTTTGCCGGGATCGCCGTACGCAGGCTCGGCGTCGATCGCTCGGATTTGCCAGTGCCGGGTGAGATTTTCACCGATGACGCGATGTCGCTGATCGAACGTGACGACGTCGACGTGGTGATCGAGGTGGTCGGCGGCATCGAGCCGGCGCGCGAATGGCTGGTCGCGGCGCTGAAGTCCGGCAAGAGCGTGGTGACCGCCAACAAGGCCCTGCTGGCCGAGGACGGCGCTTCCCTGCAGGCCGCGGCGGCCGAGGGAGGCGCCGATCTTTATTACGAGGCAAGCGTCGCCGGAGGCATTCCGCTGCTCGGCCCGCTGCGCGAGTCGCTGCACGGCGACCGCATCACTCGTGTGATGGGGATCGTCAACGGCACGACCAACTTCATCCTTTCGGCGATGGATTCCAACGGCACCGGTTTCGCCGAGGCGTTGGAGGAAGCCACCGCTCTCGGATATGCCGAAGCCGACCCGACCGCCGACGTGGAAGGCTATGACGCGGCCGCGAAAGCGGCGATCCTGGCCTCGCTGGCCTTCCACACGCCGGTGTCGGCGGCGGACGTTTATCGCGAAGGAATAACGGAAGTCACCGCCGCGGATGTCGCCAGTGCGCAGACGATCGGCTGCACGGTGAAGCTTTTGTGCATCGCGGAAAGGCAAGTCGGCGCGGACGGCGCGGAAAGTGTGGCCGTACGCGTGCATCCGGCGATGATCCCGCGCAGCCATCCACTCGCCGGAGTCACCGGTGCCTTCAATGCCGTCTTCATCGAGGCGGACGCGGCCGGGGAACTGATGTTCTACGGTCGTGGCGCCGGTGGTGCGCCGACCGCGAGCGCGGTGCTTGGCGATGTCGTCGCGGTGGCGCGGCACAAGCTGACCGGCGTACGCGCGGCGGGGGACACCTCCTACGCGCGGCTGCCGGTGCGGCCGATCGGTGAGGCGATCACCCGCTATCACCTGTCGCTGGAGGTCGCCGACCGTGCCGGCGTTCTGGCCGCTGTCGCCTCGGAGTTCGCCGCGACCGGCGTGTCCATCCGTACGGTCAAACAGGAGGGCCGCGGCGCCGACGCGACCTTGGTCGTCGTCACGCACGTCGCGACCGACGCGGCACTATCGTCCACAGTGGACAGACTGCGCCGGCTCGACGCCGTGCGCAACGTACTCTCCGTGATGAGAGTCGAGGGGGAGACATGACCGAGGAGCTGTCCCGCGTACGCTGGCGCGGGCTCATCGACGAATACGCCGACCGGCTGCCGGTCACCGACGCCACCCCACGCATCACGCTGCTGGAAGGCGGCACGCCGCTGCTGCCCGCGCCGGTCATCTCGGAAATGACCGGCTGCGAGGTTTTTCTCAAGGTAGAAGGCGCGAATCCGACCGGTTCCTTCAAAGACCGGGGCATGACGGTCGCCATTTCCAAGGCTGTCGAGCAAGGTGCGAAAGCGGTCATCTGCGCGTCGACCGGCAACACGTCCGCATCCGCCGCCGCATATGCGGCCCGCGCCGGCATCGTCTGCGCTGTCCTTGTGCCGCGCGGAAAAATCGCGCTCGGCAAGCTCGCGCAGGCACTCGTACACGGCGCGCGGCTGCTCCAGGTCGACGGCAACTTCGACGACTGCCTGGCGCTGGCCTCCAAGCTGGCCATCGAATATCCGGTCAGCCTGGTCAACTCGGTCAACGAGTTTCGTATCGAAGGCCAGAAAACCGCGTCCTTCGAGATCATCGACGTGCTCGGCGACGCGCCCGACGTACACTGCCTGCCGGTCGGCAACGCCGGCAACATCACCGCTTATTGGCGTGGTTACGTGGAATACGCTGACGACAAGGTGTCAACGCGCCGGCCCGTCATGCGCGGCTTCCAGGCCGCCGGGGCCGCCCCGATCGTCCTCGGCCACGTAGTCGAACATCCGACCACCATCGCCACCGCCATCCGGATCGGAAACCCCGCCTCCTGGACCAAAGCCCTCGCCGCCCGCGACGAGTCCGGCGGCGCCATAGAATCCGTCACCGACCGCCAAATCTTGGCGGCATACCGCCTTTTGGCCCGCCGCGAAGCCGTTTTCGTCGAACCAGCCAGCGCCTCAAGCGTCGCCGGCCTCCTCGCCGCCCGCGAAGCGGGCACCCTCGACGCCGGACTGCGGGTCGTTTGTACGGTCACCGGCAACGGCCTGAAGGACCCAGACTGGGCCATCGACGGCGCCCCGAAACCAATCACCATCCCCACGGATCCACACGCGGCGGCCAAAGCTCTGCAATTGGCCGATTGAACTGGCTGACTGAATTGGGCTGGCTGAATTAGCTGGCTGAAATTGGCTGGCTGAGGCAGCTGATTAGTGCGGCTGATTTAGGGCGGCCGATTCAGGTGGCTGAGTTGGAGCTGGTTGGGTTTTCATTTTTGTTGCGTTTTGGGGGTTTTCGCCTTCGCGGCGGGCGCTCCTGCGCGGAGGGCGACTTCAAGGGGAGGGGTGCGCGGGGTTTCGCTGTTGGTTGGGTTTGAGTGCCGCGGGTGCGGTTGTGTTGTGGTGTGGACCAGGAGTGTGGCTGGGGCGCCGGAGCTGTGGTGGCGTCTCGGTGGGTGGCGTGAAGGTCCAGTATGCGGGACGCGACGGCGTGTGGAGCGCTAAATGTCCGGCTTGCGAGGGTCGCGGATGGCATGAATGTCGAGTTACTTGCGTTGGACGCAAGTAACTCGGCTTTCACGCCGCCGTGATCTCCGGATGTTGTGACGGGTGTGACTATTGAGGCTGATAATGCTGTTGTGACTGCCGGTCGGCAAAAAATGTCCGTTTTGATGTCTTGTTAAACAAGTATTACGCAGCCAGCCGCCACAGCACGATCGTCTGGCGTCCATCCCGACGGGTTGCTTCCCATACGTGACCAGGAGACCCAGCCACGCGCCCCCTCCCTTGAGGTCGCCCTCCGCGCGGGAGCGCCCGCCGCGCAGGCGAAAACCAACCACGCACACACGCAACAAACGGGCGAACCCACCACCCTCCCCAACGCAACAAACATGAACACCCGCCCACTTTCCCCACGCAACAAACATAAAGACCCAACCACCCAGCTCCAACAAAGGAACCCCATTACTCCCAGACCACGCCGCAACAAGCCCCAAACGGCCACCCCACCCACACCGAGATGCGCCCCGCCGACACCCCCTTTACCGTAGAAACCGCATAAGAGCGCTAAAACCAGAAAGGAAAATTTACCCAATGGCGGGAAGCTACGACGAGTCGTACGACGACACCACCACTTACGACGGTGGCGAGACCTACGACTCGGGCTCTGACTACTCCTACGACGAGCCGAACGACACCACCACGTACGACGGCGGGCCGAGTTACGACGATGGTGGCGGTTACACCGAGCCGGAGCCGAACGACAGCACGACGTATTAGACCAGGGAAAGCCATTTCCGGTAGTCGGAGGCGAAAGGCTCGGCGCCGGAGCGAATGAGTGCGGCGAGTTCGTCGGCGGAGGTGCGAGCCGAGGAGATGACGTCGGGCGGATAGCCGTATTTGGCGGAGTGTTCCTCGAACTCGTCCTCGTCGACGATCTCGACCGTGCCGTCCCAGCGGCGGATGACGTCCAGGTCGAGGTCGATCATGGTGAATCCTTCGGTCGTCGGCGACGGTACGGTGCAAATGTCGCAGTAGACCTCGACGTGTGGTTCGGGCGGGGCGTTGAAAACGACTGTCCACCAATGCGGTTCGGCGGTGATCAGGCACAGATGTGCCTGCGGCAACACGATCGGCGGTTCGTCGCCGCGTTGCAGGATGGTGCCGGGGCCGGCGCCGAGCCAGGTGCCGTGGTGGTCGGTGCCGAGCATCCGCATGGTCTCGTGCCAGTGTCGGCTGCCGTCGAATTTGGTGTAAACGACTCGGACGTCCATTCGCACCACAATAAGAGAGCGGTGCCTCCTGCTGGAGGCACCGCTCGGTGGTACGGGACATCAGCCGCCGTAGATCGCGACCTCGGACGAGTCGAGGAACTGGCAGCCGCTCTGCGCCGGGTTGGCCGCGCAGCTGGTGCCGAACACGCCGGGCACCTGCGGGCTGACCATGGTGAACCGGACGTAGGACACGTTCTGCGAGCTGCCGTCGGCCAGCGTCACCTTGTTGAGCCGGCCGCGGTCGGCCGAGGTGAACGCGCCGGAGGCCGCCGCGGTCCAGGTCTGGCCGTCGGCGGAGGTCTCCACCTTGTAGTCCTTGGTGGCCGCCGTCGGGTCGTCGCCGCAGGTGTTGCTCGGGTCGATCGACAGCTCGCTGATGGTCACCGGTTTGGGCAGTTTGATGACGATGTTCTTCGGCGACGGCACACCGTTGGCCGCGTTCGTCTCGCTGCCCCAGCCGGTGCTCAACGACTGGTCGATGTCACCGGTCGGCCCGCAGCCGAAGCTGCTGTAGTCGGGCCCGTTGTAGCTGGTGATCTGCGCGCCGCCGGCCTGCGCGGCCCAGTCGCGCCGCATCTGCCAGTTGACCGTGAGCGTACGAGACGGCACCGACACACCCCGCTTGACCTGCAGGTCCCAGCCGCCGCGACCGGCGATCAGCGCCGGGTACGTGCCGGCGTAGACACCGCTGATCGTGTATTTGCCATTGGCGTCGGTGACGGCCTGGTAGTCGCCGGGGAAACCGGAGTTGTGGCCACCGAAGCCGACCTGTACGCCGGCCGCCGGCTTGCCGGTGTCGACGTCGGTCGCGGTGCCGGTGACCGTGCCGGTCGGCGTGCCAGCCGCCGGCGGCATCGAGAAGTCCTCGACGGTCTGGACGTCACCGGCGTCCACGACGCTGGCGAACCAGCCCATGCCGCGGTGCGCGAAGACCTGCCAGATCTTCTGGTTGAGCTTGCCGCCGTTGAGCACGGTGTCGGCCTGCAGGATCGAGTTGCGCATGTCCAGGTACGACGGCTCCATCGGGGACAGCTCCATGGCGCGCGTGATCAGCGACTCCGCCATCCGGGAGCCGATGGCCGTACGCAGGTCCCACAGCGTCTCGCCCCAGATCTCGCCGTCCGCGTGCACCTCGGCGCCGCGGCTGGAGATCAGGCCGAAGTCGCCGAAGGTGTAGCCACCGGGGCCGGCGCCGCGCGGGCTGCCGGGGCACAGCGGCGACGTGCTGCCGACCGGGCAGTCCAGCGGCTGCGTACGGATCCGGTCCTTGCCGGCGCCGACGTAGTTGCCGACCCGCACCTCGCCCGGAGCGGCGGTGTCCTTGATGAACTTGTCGTCGACCAGGAAGTCCATCGCGTACCAGTCGCTCCACGCCTCACCCATCGAGCCGGACTGCTGGCTGCCGATGTGCGACAGGCCGTTGGCGTCGACGACCAGCCGGTGCGACAGACCGTGCGTGTATTCGTGGTAGACGACGTCCGACTCGTCGCCGCCGAAGGACGGGATGAACGGGTCGGCCGGGTTGCCGGGCAGCCGGAACAGGTACATCTGCATGGTCGGCTTCTGGCCGTCCGGCGGCGTGCCGAAGTTGGCGTTGTTGATGTGCGCCGCGTCCGGCATCGAGCCACCGGCGGTGGCGGCGCCGTCGAAGACCTGCGCCTGTACGGCGTCGTCGTCCACGGCCTCGAAGTTGCCGGCCGCGCGGGTGAAGCCGATCGGCGCCGCCTCCAGGTGGTCGTGGTATTTGCCGAGGTAGTACATGACCTGCGTGGCGCCCTGGTTGACGTTGGTGCGCCACGAGTTCGGCACGTTCGGGTCCCAGGTGCACGGGTAGGACGCGGAGCAGGCCGAGCCGGGGACGTTGAACGTCTTCAGCGGATACTCGAACTTGCCGGGAGAGCTCGGCGGGATCTCCTCGTTGGGGTTGGCGACGTTGTCGTCGTTGATGTCGGCGTAGACGTGGCCGACGTTGCCGGCGAGCTTCGGCGAGTTCTTCGGCAGCCAGCCCGGCTTGAGGTTCACGTGCCGCGGCGTGCCTCCGACCGGCGCGCCGGGGTAGTTGTCGTAGACGTCGGCGCTGTCGTTGTCGGTCAGGCTCTGCCGATAGAGCACCGCGCCGGTCTGCGCGTCGACGACGTGCACGTACATGGTGCCGCCGGTGGTCGTCACGACGGTCTGCCAGGCGCGGCGCGGGCCGTTGGCGGTGTGGAAGACGACCTGGCTGACCTTGTCGCCGTTGCTGTACGAGGTGACCTTCGCGGCACCCTGCGGGGCGGCCGCGCTGGCCTTCATCGGCGCCGACCGTACGCTCGACGCGGACAGCGAGCGCGCCTTGTCGGCGCTGACCGCCGCGGCCGGCAGCGACGCGTTGTGGATGCCGGCGACCGGTGCGCCGTTGAAGTTGACGATCTGGCCGTTCTTCGTCACGTTGGCCTGCAGCCCGTTGCCGAAGACCGGTACGCCGTCGACGGTCTGGATGAAGCTGAGGTGGTGCGTGCCGGCGATGTCGACGTAGTCGCGGCGCAGCGTCAGCGCGGACAGGTCGGCGGCGGACATCCCGAACACGTCCGGATGCGCGGACACATAGCCGAGCGCCACGTCCTTGGCCGGCTTGCGGCTCGGCGCGGTGAGAAATCCGTCCAGCTTGGCGAGCGTACGCGGCGTGCTGGTCAGCGGGTCGAGGTCGATGACGCCCTGCGGCCCGAGCTGCGAGCGCAGCGACTTGATCCCGGCCGACGGCGCGGCGGACTTGGCGGCGGCACGCTTCTGCGCGGCCGGCGCGGCCGCGGCGACCTGCCGCGAGTCGTAGAAGTCGTATTTCTCCCGGCCGGTGTTGGCCTGGCTGCTGGCCGCCGACGACTCGCCGGCACCTTTGGCCGGCGCCGCGTCGACCGCCGCCGGAGCGGTGGCCGTGACCAGTGCGGCGACCGAGATCGACGCCACCAGGCCGCGTTTGAGTCCGTTGCGAGGCTTGTGGGGTAAGCCCCGAGACGGTGCTTCTGCCATTGTGACCCTTTCTGAGAGCGAATGGTGTTAGTGCACCGGTGTCGACGGGTGTGAGACCCCGCCGCAGCAGGGACATCATGGTCGATAGGTAGCCTGCTCAGTGGCGGTTTGGCGGCATTGGCCAAAGAAGTGTTCGCGGTCGGCAAAGAGCCGCTTTGGCGACGAGGTGACAAACCGCATCGACCGGAAAATTTGTTGGGGGGATCAGGTGGCTCGTGCATACGAACCGGCCCGCGTACGGGTGCGCGTGCCGGCCAGCAGCGCGAATCTGGGGCCGGGTTTCGACGCCGTCGGCCTCGCGCTCGGCCTGCACGACGAGGTCGACGTGGCGATCGTGCCGTCCGGGCTGGACATCGAGGTGACCGGCGAAGGCGCCGGCGAGCTGCCCAACGACGAAAAACATCTGCTCGTACGCGCGGCCCGGCATGCCTTCGACCGGCTCGGCGGGCAGCCGTCCGGGTTGCGGCTGCGCTGCCACAACCGGATCCCGCACGGCCGCGGCCTCGGCTCGTCCGCCGCCGCGATCGTCGCCGGCCTGGTCGGCGCCAGCGCGCTCGCCGGCACCGGTCACGCGCGCGGCGAGCTGCCCGACGACGAGCTGTTGTGCCTGGCCAACGAGCTGGAAGGCCATCCGGACAACGTGGCGGCCTGCCTGCTCGGCGCGGCCACCATCGCCTGGATGGACGGTGACCAGGCCCGGGCCGTACGCCTTGAGCCGCATGCGGACCTCGCGCCGGTCGCGTTCATCCCGACCGGGCAGTTCGCCACCGAGACGGCCCGCGGACTGCTGCCGGCCGAGGTGCCACACGCCGACGCGGCGGCGAACGCGGGTCGCGCGGCGTTGCTCGCGTACGCGCTGACCGCCGACCTGTCGGTGTTGTACGCGGCGACCGAGGACCGTCTGCACCAGTCCTATCGCGCGGTGGCGATGCCGGAGTCGATGGCGTTGGTCGACCGGCTGCGCGCGGCCGGCGTGCCTGCGGTCATCAGCGGCGCCGGCGCCACCGTACTGGCGCTGACCAGCGGAAACGGCCCGGCCGTCGAGGTGCTGGAAAGTTACGCACCGAAAGGAATATCCGTCGTACCACTTCCCGTTGACCTGAGTGGATCCGTGGCACAGCCGGTCTGATGACGGCGCTGTCAACGAGCCACTGGTGCGAACCGTTCCCGGCTGGCCGCGACATCATCCCAACGGTGGATCTCCGACCGGTGATTCAGGACACGCCGGAGGGGTGTTGTTGCCGTCGTTGACCGGGCAGTCTACGCTTTGCAGCAGTACAGCCGCCCTTTTGGCGCGTGAGCGCCACCGGGCCAGTGTCTTTGGGCCGATTTCTCGTTCCGGGGGTTCCTCTCACCGCACCAGACGTCCGCACGCGGCGTTGGTTCATCGGTGGTGGTGACTGCATCCTTGGTCGGGTTGACCGCAGGCGCGCCATCCGGTCGCATCTCGATGCGTTCCGCGGCTGTCTGTTTTCCGTGAGCACGCGGGTCTCCGGTGTCGGGACGATCTGGTCCCGGAGCCGGTCGCGGTACACCGGCGTCGAGGCCATTTCTCGTCGCCGTCGTAGGGAAGGAATCCCCATTGAGCGACACCACTGACCTCCTGGACGAGTCGGGCACGGCGGCAAAGCCGCGGCGCCGTACGGCCGGGGGGATGACCGGCATGAAGCTGCCGGAATTGCAGACCCTCGCGAGCGAGCTCGGCATCACCGGCACCGCGCGGATGCGCAAGAGCGACCTGATCACCGCGATCAAGGCCAAGCAGGGCGCGGCGGCGTCCCAGGACACGCTGCTGCCGGTCGACGACACACCGGCCGCGGAGGCGCCACGCCGGCGCGGCCGCCGGGTCGCGACCCGCGCCGCCGGTTCGGCCGCCGAGGCCGCGACCAGCGCGGAGGAGCCGGCCGCCAGCCGTACGCCGGCGCCGCGGTCGGCCCCGGCACCGCGGTCCTCGGCCGCCGAGAGCGCCGAGCTGCCAGCAGCGCAGCCGGCCGCGCAGTCGGGGGAGACCCCGGCTCCGACCCGCCGCCGTGGCCGTCCGCGCCGCGACGAGCAGGCCGCCGCAGCCGCCACCGAGCCGGCCGTCGAGACGCCGGCCGAGGAGCAGCCGCGCGCCGCCGCGCCGGCGGCCACCGAGCCGCAGCAGCGCCAGGAAGGTGGCGGCCGTAACCGCGAGCGCAACGACAACCGCGACCGCAACGACAACCGTGGTGACAACCGCGGCGACAACAACCGCGGCGACCGTGACAACCGTGGTGACCGCAACCGCAACCAGCAGAACCAGGGCCGCGGTCCGCAGGGCCAGAACAACTCCTCCGACGACGACGAGGACGGCGACGGCCGGCGGCGGCCGCGCCGGTTCCGCGACCGCAACCGCCGTGGCCGCGACCGCGGCGAGCGGTTCGAGACCAACGAGCCGGAGATCCGCGAGGACGACGTCCTGATCCCGGTCGCCGGCATCGTGGACGTGCTGGACAACTACGCGTTCGTACGCACCTCCGGCTATCTGACCGGCCCCACCGACGTGTACGTGTCGATGTCGCAGGTCCGCCGCAACGGCCTGCGCCGCGGCGACCACGTCACCGGTGCGGTCCGCCAGCCGCGCGAAGGCGAGCGCCGCGACAAGTACAACGCGCTCGTACGGCTGGACACCATCAACGGTGTGCCGCCGGAGGAGGCCCGCAACCGGCCGGAGTTCACCAAGCTCACGCCGCTCTATCCGCAGCAGCGGCTGCGGCTGGAGACCGAGCCCAACCTGCTCACCACCAGGGTCATCGACCTGGTGATGCCGATCGGCAAGGGCCAGCGCGCGCTGATCGTGTCGCCGCCCAAGGCCGGCAAGACGATGGTGCTGCAGGCGATCGCCAACGCGATCACCACCAACAACCCCGAGTGCCACCTGATGGTCGTCCTGGTCGACGAGCGTCCGGAAGAGGTCACCGACATGCAGCGCTCGGTGAAGGGTGAGGTCATCGCCTCCACCTTCGACCGGCCGCCGTCCGACCACACCACGGTCGCCGAGCTGTCCATCGAGCGCGCGAAGCGGCTGGTCGAGCTGGGGCACGACGTGGTCGTGCTCCTCGACTCGATCACCCGGCTCGGCCGTGCGTACAACCTGGCCGCGCCGGCCTCCGGCCGGATCCTGTCCGGTGGTGTCGACTCGACCGCCCTCTATCCGCCGAAGCGTTTCCTCGGCGCCGCGCGCAACATCGAAAACGGTGGGTCGCTGACCATTCTGGCGACCGCGCTGGTGGAGACCGGGTCCACAATGGACACGGTGATTTTCGAGGAGTTCAAGGGCACTGGCAACGCCGAGCTCAAGCTCGACCGGAAACTCTCGGACAAGCGGATCTTCCCGGCGGTCGACGTCGACGCGTCCAGCACGCGTAAGGAAGAAATTCTGCTCGGCCCCGAGGAGCTGGGGATCGTCATCAAACTGCGCCGCGTGCTGTCCGCGCTCGACTCGCAGCAGGCGTTGGAGCTGTTGCTCGCGCAACTGAAGAAGACGCAGACAAACGTCGAGTTCCTGATGCAGATCCAGAAGACGACGCCGGGCTCGTTCGGCTCCGACTAAGACACAGTTCCCCAACACTCTCTGAGAGGCCGCGCAAATAGGGAGCGGGCGATAGCCGAGCCCAGGCGCCGCCTGCTGGCACCAACGGGACCACCAAGTAGCGCTGCTACGACGGCCGGCCCCGCGGCACCGGCAGACGGCGCCTGGATCTCGACTCTCTCATCCGCTCCCCTATCTGTGCGACCTCTCAATGTCCTGATAGCGCAAGGCCCGGCCGGATCTCGGCCGGGCTTTTCGCGTGACCGGGCTCATAAATGCCTCGAGCGTTGTCGGTGCCCCTCCATAGGCTGTCAGTCGACGGCGTGGGGAGGGCATGGGTGACGGCGTACGGGTCAGCGGCGGCCGAGGAGATCAGACGCGCGCGCAACGCCAGGATCCGTTCGTTGGCCGTTTTCGACCCGCTGTCGGCGCGTACGGAGAAGGTGCTCCGCTGGACGACCTTCGCCGTCGCGTTGGTCACGCTGCTGATGACCGGTGTGTTGTCCGGTGTCTTCGTCGCGCTGCTGGCCGCCGGTCCGGCGCTCGTCGCGACCCTCCGCCGTACGGCCTTCGCCACGCTCGTCGCTCTCGGCGCGCTCGCTTTGGCCGTGCCGGCCGCCAATCTGCAGCCGGCCGCCGCGCGCGGCATGCCGGTGCCGGGGATGGACGGCGCGCCGGCGCGGGCCGAGGACCAGCTGCTGTTGGTGCTGGCCGCGCTGGCGATCTGCCTCGGCGTGCTCACCGTCCAGCGCCGGCAGGCCGAGATCGGGCCGATGAGCGTCGTACGCGCGTTCGCGCTGATGGCCGCCGGCGGCGGCCTCGGTGCCGTGCTGGCGCTGGCCAGCGTGACGGCCTCGGCGGCCGGTGATCCGCCGCTGCCGTGGTGGGCCCTGCCGGTGCTCGTCCTGACCTCGGCCAACCCGTTCGACCTGTCGCGCAGCTGGCGGCTCGGCGTGCCGGCCACGGTCGCCGCGGTGATCGCCGTCGTCGCGTTGGCCATCCATGCCACCGCCGGCTCCGACTGGACCTGGACGGCGGCCGCCTTCATCGTGCTGGCCGGCCTGCTCCTGTTCGGTGCCGGCACCGCCGTCTTCTCGGTGATTGGCGCGCGCCTGCCGGCCGGCATCGACTGATCCGCCGGCGGAATAGCCGGCGGGGGCCTGCGGTTACGGCGTACGTGAGGTCGCCTGTCATAATGATGGGCGGTTCAGGGTTCCGGTTCACAGCCACGGCTGACCCGGCGACCCAGTCGAGAATGAGGAGATCATGAAGGCCGACATCCACCCGAAGTACGTCGAGACGACGGTGACCTGCTCCTGTGGTGCCACGTTCACCACCCGCAGCACCGCTCGTAACGGCGAGATCCACGCCGAGGTGTGCTCCCAGTGCCACCCGTTCTACACCGGCAAGCAGAAGATCCTGGACTCCGGTGGCCGGGTCGCGAGGTTCGAGCGTCGGTTCGGCAAGCGCGCTCGCTAGCTACGTCCAGGCGCGTCCGGAGGCTGCCCGCCTCCGGGCGCGCCTTCTTTCTTGCCAACTTTTCCTTCGCATAAGGCGGAAACCATGTCCGATCCACTCGAGTCGCTGCCGGCGATCCGCGCTGAGTACGCCGAGCTGGAGCGCCAGATGTCCGACCCGGCGCTGCACACCGACGCGGCCAGGGCGCGCCAGGTCGGCCGGCGCTATGCCGAGCTGGGTCCGATCGTGGCCGCCGCCACCGAGCTGGAGTCGGCACGCGACGACCTGGCCACCGCGAAGGAGCTGGCCGCCGAGGACGCGTCGTTCGCCGCCGAGGCCGACCAGCTCGCGGCTCGCCTTCCCGAGCTCAACGCCAGGCTCACCGAGCTGCTGATGCCGCGCGACCCGGACGACGCCAAGGACGTGATCCTGGAGATCAAGGCCGGCGAAGGCGGCGAGGAGTCGGCGTTGTTCGCCGGCGACCTGCTGCGGATGTATCTGCGTTATGCCGAGCGCCGCGGCTGGAAGACCGAGGTCATGGACGCCACCGAGTCGGCGCTCGGTGGTTACAAGGACGTGGCGCTCGCGGTCAAGGCACGCGGGGTGCCGGCGCCTGGCGACGGCGTGTGGGCTCGGCTCAAGTACGAGGGCGGCGTGCACCGCGTCCAGCGCGTACCCGTCACCGAGTCGCAGGGCCGCGTACACACGTCCGCCGCCGGGGTGCTGGTGCTGCCCGAGGCCGAGGAGATCGACGTGCAGATCGACCCCAACGACCTGCGCATCGACGTATTCCGCTCGTCGGGTCCGGGTGGCCAGAGCGTCAACACCACCGACTCGGCCGTACGGATCACCCACCTGCCGACCGGCATCGTGGTCTCCTGCCAGAACGAGAAGTCGCAGCTGCAGAACAAGGAACAGGCTCTGCGCATCCTCCGGTCGCGGATGCTCGCGGCGGCGCAGGAGGAGGCCGACGCGGCGGCCAGCGCGGAACGCCGTTCGCAGGTGCGTACGGTCGACCGCTCGGAGCGCGTACGCACCTACAACTTCCCGGAAAACCGCATCTCCGACCACCGCGTCGGCTACAAGGCCTACAACCTCGACGCGGTCCTGGACGGTGAGCTCGACGGGGTCATCGACGCCCTGGTGACCCGCGACGGCCAGGACCGGCTGGCCGCGGCCGCCGGCTCGGCCGGCTGAGCTCTGTTCACCAGGAGTACGCCGATCGCCGCGACCGCCAGTCCCGCGATCGCGCCGATCGACAGCGGCTGGCCGAGCAGCGGCACGGCGGCGACGGCCGTCAGCGGCGGCGCGAGGTAGATCACGCCGGTCGCCTTCGCGCCACCGCGGCGCCGCATGAGTACGAACAGCAGCGTGATCGCGCCGATCGAATTCACCAGCGCCAGCCACAAAACCGCGCCAATGCTCGTCGGATTGACCGGCAGGAGAAGTGGTTCGCCGAAAATGGCGGTGACCGCCGTCATGGCGATGGCTGAGACGCCGAGCTGGACCGCGCCGGTGACGCGAAGGTCGGTGTCCGGCGTGAACTTTCGTTGATAGACCGTGCCTGCGGCGAATCCGGCCGCGCCGAGCAACGTGAACGCGACACCGGCGAGGTTCAGGCCGCCGTGCAGCCGGTCGAGGCAGGCCAGCACGACACCGGCGATGCCGAGCGCCGAGCCGATCCACTGCACCGGCCGCATCCACTCACCGAGCACCGGACCGGCCGCCGCGGCGACCAGCAGTGGCGCACATCCCAGCAACAGAGCCGAAAGTCCGGCCGGCACGCCGAGCGACAGGCCGACGTACGTGCCGCTGAACTGCACCGCCTGCAGCAGCAAGCCGCCGACGATCAGATGTCCCCAGACCTTCGCGTTTCGCGGCCACCTGGCTCGCGCGGCCAACGCAAGCACGACGAGGACGGCGGCGGCGAGCGCGAAACGATAGCTGGTCAGCGTCAGCGGCGGCGCCGCGCGCACGCCGGCGGAGCCCACCAGAAAGGCGCTCGACCACAGCAGCAGAAACAGCAGACGCATCCCATCTCCTTTGTAACGACTCAGGTCGTTACGCTGCCGGATAGCCCGTAACGAGTCAAGCCGTTACGGTTGAGGTGTGAGCAAGCAGCCATGGTTTGACACCGGCCGCCAGTGGCTCGACCTGTTGGCGAGCGTGTCGCGGGCGTACGGTCCGGCGCCGGTCGAGCGCGTCGGCGACCTCGACGACCTCGTCGAATGGCTGTGCGTCGAAAACCTGATCCCGGTCGCCGCGCCGACGGCCGACGACCTCGCCGCCTTCCGTACGCTCCGTGAGGCCCTGCGCTCCATCCTCACCACCAGGAAGCCGCCGCCGGCCGCCATCGCCACCGTCAACGCCACCCTTGACGGACGACGCAATCGGTTTCCGATTGCGTCGTCCGACGGCGCTTCACCTGGGGAAACATTCCGCGAGGTGACAATCGGACTCGAGCCCGCACCAGGTGGGGGAGTGCGCCGCGTGCGACCGGCCGACACGTCCGTCGTGCTGGCGATCCTGGCGGCGCAGGCCGTCGACGATCTGACCGGACCGGCCAGTGCGGCGCTGCGGCAGTGCGCCGGGGAAGATTGCCGCATGTACTTTCACGACCCGACCGGCAAGCGCCGCTGGTGCGCCGACGCCGTCTGCGGCAGCCGCGCACGCGTACGAGCGCTGCGTGCGCGGCGAGCGGCGTCGAAGTGACCGGCGTACGTGCCGAGATCGCCGCGGCGACGCGGCAGCTGGCCCAAGCCGGCGTGGATTCGCCGCGCGTCGACGCCGAGCTGCTTGCCGCGCACGTGCTGCGCACGACCCGGAGCGGGCTGTTGCTCGCCGGCGATTTCGACGATGAGCAGCTGAAGCGGTTCCAGGACCTGGTCGCGGACCGGTCGGCCCGCATTCCGCTGCAACACCTCACCGGCGTCGCGGCCTTCCGGCATCTGGATCTCGCGGTCGGCCCCGGAGTTTTCGTGCCACGACCGGAAACCGAGATGCTCGCGCAGTGGGCCATCGATCTGGTGTCCACAATGGACAGTCCGCTGGTGGTGGACCTGTGCGCCGGCTCTGGCGCGATCGGGTTGGCCATCGCCGGCGAGTGTCCGGCCGCGACCGTGCTGGCGGTGGAGCGGTCGGAGATGGCCGCGGCCTGGGCTCGGCGCAACATCGACGCGTACGGCCGCGTCACGCTGACCGTCGGCGACGCCACGGACCCGGCCATGTTGTCCAATGTGGACGGTCAGGTCGACGTGGTGGTGTGCAATCCGCCGTACGTGCCGGACGACTTCGCGCCGCCGCCGGAGGTCGCCGACCACGACCCGGCGATGGCGCTGTGGGGAGGCGGCGCCGACGGCCTCGACACCGTACGCAAACTCGTGCCGAGGATGCGCGCGCTGCTCCGGCCGGGCGGCTGGGTCGGCATCGAACACGCCGACGTTCAGGGAAAATCCGTGCCTGCCGTGCTCGCCGCGGCCGGCGGCTGGTCGGCGATCGCCGACAACCCCGACCTGACCGGCCGGCCGCGCTTCACTACCGCTCGACGTGTCTAAATAGGCATGAAGGCCGATTTACTAGCGTTAGATGCAAGAAAAATGGCTTTCGCTCCCACTCGACCGCCATTCACTGTGACTGTTGAGGCCGTCAATGCTGGTGTGACTCATGTGGGTTGCTTGCTCGTTTCCCCGACCGCGACGCGCGTCCTACTCCAGCCCTTGGAAGAGACCATCTAGCCAGGAAACCGGCGACCGGACCCGCCTGGCCGGATGCGAAAATGGCGGCGTGAGCGTCACGTACGACACCAACGAGGAAGCCACCCGCCAGCTGGGGATCGAGGCGGCCGCCGACGCGGCCGGCCGCGGTGACCTGGTGGTTTTGCCGACCGACACCGTCTACGGCATCGGCGCGGACGCCTTCAACCGCGACGCGGTGTCCCGGCTGCTGTCCGCGAAAGGCCGTGGCCGGGTGATGCCGCCGCCGGTGCTGGTGCCGTCGTGGCGCACGCTCGACGGCCTGGTGCTGACCATGCCGGCGGTGGCGCGCGACCTGGTCGAGGCATTCTGGCCGGGCGGGCTGACCATCATCGTCGAGCACATCTCCACGCTGGACTGGGACCTCGGCGACACCTACGGCACGGTGGCCGTACGCATGCCGTTGCATCCGGTGGCGCTGGAGCTGCTGCAGAAGGTCGGACCGATGGCGGTGTCCAGCGCCAACACCAGCGGTTCGCCGGCCGCGCTGACCGCCGCCGACGCCGAGGCGATGCTCGGCGACTCCGTCGACGTCTATCTGGAGGCCGGCCGGTCCGAGCTGGCGGTCGCGTCGACGATCGTGGACGTCACCGCCTGCTCCAGCGGCGGTCCGCCGCTGTTGCGCCGGCCTGGCGCGGTCAGTCTGGAGCAGCTCCGCGAGGTGGCCCCTGACCTGGTCGCCGAGGAACAGGCGAAGGCATAGATGCCGCCGTTCACCGTCCTGCACGTCTGCATGGGAAACATCTGCCGCTCACCGATGGCCGAGCGGCTGCTCGCCGCGCGGATGGGCGACGCCGTCTATTCACACAGCGCCGGCGTCGGTCCGTGGCACGCCGGTGAGCCGATGGAGCGCAACGCCGCTCGCGAGCTGCGCCACCGCGACGCCGACCCGAGCGGCTTTCGCGCTCGCCACCTGCGCACCGAGCACGTCGAGTCCAGCGACCTCGTGCTGACCGCGACCGTGGAGCAGTCGCAGTACGTCGGCCACCTGGTCGCCGGAGCCGCCGCGCGCACGTTCGTGCTGGGGGAGTTCGGCCGGCTGCTGCCGCGCGTCGACCTCGCGGCTCTGCCTCCTTACCAGGACGATCCGGCGGTCCTCGAGAAGCGCGGCGTCGCGCTCGTCGCCGCCGTCGACGCCGCGCGCGCCGGCGCAGAGCCGCGGTTCGAGGACGAGATCGCCGACCCGTACGCGCGACCGCAGTCCTTCTTCAGCACCGTGGCCGACTCCATCGAGGACCCCATCCGAGCCCTCGTACGCGCTCTCACGTCGCACTGAAAATCACGGCGGGCCGACTCGCGCGACGCGGCTTAGACTCACCAGACACTGAACCGTCCCGAGCCGCACCGAGCCGGAGCCGTCACCATGGCCGACGACACACCTTTCTGGGGTCCGGACTTCGACCAGCTGCGCGCCACCGACCCGGAGATCGCCGCCGTCGTCCTCGGCGAGCTCGACCGGCTGCGCGGCGGCCTCCAGCTGATCGCGAGCGAAAACCTCACCTCGCCGGCGGTGCTCGCGGCGCTCGGGTCGACGTTGTCCAACAAGTACGCGGAAGGCTATCCGGGCCGGCGCTATTACGGCGGCTGCGCCGAGGTCGACAAGGCCGAGCGGATCGGCATCGCGCGCGCCAAGGCGTTGTTCGACGCCGAGCACGCCAACCTGCAGCCGCACTCCGGCGCCTCGGCCAACCTGGCGGCGTACGCGGCGCTGCTCAAGCCCGGCGACACGCTGTTGGCGATGGCGTTGCCACATGGCGGCCACCTCACCCACGGCAGCAAGGTCAACTTCTCCGGCAAGTGGTTCGACACCGTCGGCTACTCGGTACGCGAGGACACCGAGCTGATTGACTACGACGAGGTACGCGAGCTGGCGCACGAACACCAGCCGAAGCTGATCATCTGCGGCGCGACAGCGTATCCGCGGCTGATCGACTTCGCCGCCTTCCGGCAGATCGCCGACGAGGTCGGTGCCTACCTGATGGTCGACGCCGCGCACTTCATCGGCCTGGTCGCCGGGAAGGCCATCCCGTCGCCGGTGCCTTACGCCGACGTCGTCACGATGACCACCCACAAGGTCCTGCGCGGTCCGCGCGGCGGCATGATCCTGTGTACGGAGGAGCTGGCGCCGCGCATCGACAAGGCGGTTTTCCCGTTCAGCCAGGGCGGTCCGCTGATGCACGCGGTCGCCGCGAAGGCGGTCGCGCTGGCCGAGGCGGCCCGGCCGGAGTTCGGCGCGTACGCGCGTCAGGTCGTCGCCAACGCGCAGGCGCTCGTGGACGGGCTGGCCGCCGAGGGGATGCGGCCGGTCTCCGGTGGCACCGACACCCACCTGTGCCTCATCGACCTGCGCGAGGTCGGGGTGACCGGCGCCCAGGCGGAGGCGCGGTGCGACGCCGCCGGCATCACGCTGAACAAGAACGCGATCCCGTACGACCCGCAGAAACCGATGATCGCGTCCGGCATCCGCGTCGGTACGCCGTCGGTCACCACGCAGGGGATGACCGAGTCGGAGATGAAGTCGGTGGCGTCGCTGATCGGTCAGGCCGTACGCGACGAGGGCGGCGCCGCCGCGCCGCACATCCGCGCGCAGGTGCACGATCTCGTCAGCCGCCATCCGGCGTATCCGGTGACGTAACGTAACAGGATGAGCGTTCGCTAAAAGCGAAACCCGGCCCGGCTTGCGGGGCAATCGGGGTTGATGTGTAGTTTGTCCTGCGTCGATGACCGGAAAGTATCCGCGCAAGAGCCCCGCACGCAGGGGTTTTGACCATCCCGTGAACGGCTCTCGGAGGACTTTGTGATAGCGTTCTCAAAGTCCCCGGAAGGGTGGGATGACATCGTACGGCCAGGCGGATCGCCGCAGGTCAGCCGATGTTTCGACGGACTGAGGTGTGATCTGCGTCCCGTACCAGAAACGGCGCCGCGGACAGCACGAGGGAGCGACGACATGGAAGAGCCGCCATTCCCCCGGTGAGCTGAGATCGAGGTGCAGTGAGTGGAGCGAGCCCTGACGGGCCGGGCCTCTGGCAGTTGGTTACGCTGGGGTCAACTCTGCTCGGGTTCGTCGTGGGCGGCCTGGTCATCGGGCTGCTGATCGACAACTGGACGCACGCAGGCCCGGTGTTCCTGATGATCGGGCTTGGCGTCGGGATCGTGGGCGGTCTGCTCACGGCAGGACTTCAGATTCGCCGTTTCTTGAAAGGCTAGTACGGGCAGCGACGATGAACGCCACTGACAACGACAAAGCCATCCCCCCGCAAACCCAGGACGACGACACCGCAGAGGCGCTGGCCACCGCCGTGCCGGCCATTCCCCGGCACGCCGCCCGCAACCTGCGTATCGGCGCCATCATCGCGATGCCGGTCGGCGGCATCGCCATGGTCGCGCTCTCCGTGCTCGGCCACCCGATCGCCGGCCTGCTCGGCCTGGTCGGGTTGGCGCTCGGCGCATTCAACACGCACCTGACCCAGCGCGCGGTTGTTCAGTACGCCAAAGACGGGGTACTGGTCGCGAAGAAGAAGTTCATCACCAGCGCGCTGACCCGGCTCGCCCTGATCACCGTGCTCGGCATCGGTCCGGTGCTGCTGATCCGGCCGGACGGGCTGGGGGTCATCGGCGGCCTGGCCGTGTTCCAGGTCATCATGCTCATCGTCGCGTCCATGCCACTGATCAAGGAGTTCCGTAGGGCATGATCGTCACCCCTCTTGCTGCCGAGGGCGGCAACCAGATCGAGATCGGTCACCACATCCAGGCGACCATCGGTGGCTGGGTGTTCAACCTGGACACCATCTGGTCGACCGCGATCGCCGGCGCCATCGTGGTGATCTTCGGCCTGGTGATCGCCCGGCGTACGACCAGTGGCGTGCCGTCCAAGGCGCAGCTGCTGTGGGAGACCGTGGTCGGCGTCGTCGAGGACCAGGTCGAGGAGAACGTCGGCCTCAAGGTCGCGCCCTTCGTGGTGCCGCTGGCGCTGGCGCTGGGCAGCTTCATCCTGATCTGTAACTGGCTGGAGCTGATCCCCACCAACCACCTGCTGCCGGCACCGACCGCCGACGTCAACCTGACGTACGCGCTCGGCATCTTCACCATCGTGCTGATGCACATCATCGTGATCCGGCGCAAGGGTCCGGGCCGCTGGTTCGTCGACAACGCCAAGGGCCACGCCTCGTTCCTGGCGCCGATCAACCTGCTGGAGGAGATCCTCAAGCCGTTCACGCTCGCGCTGCGACTTTTCGGCAACATCTTCGCCGGCGGCATCATGCTCAGCATCATCGGCCTGATGCCGTGGTGGATCTTCTGGGCCCCGAACATCGCCTGGAAGCTCTTCGACATGTTCATCGGGGTGCTGCAGGCGGTGATCTTCACCCTGCTGACCATCCTCTACTTCGGATTCCAGTTCGAACACGAACGCGAGGAAAGCCACTGACGCAACGCCTCGCGACAACCTGATTCAGGCACCGAAGCAACCGTTTTTCGTAAGCAGTACGAGCAAATCCGAGAGGAACCCAAAATGGCAACGATGCAGAACGCGATCGCCGTGGCTGGCGCTCTGGTCGGTGGCGGTGTGGCTCTGGCCGGTGGCGCGATCGGCGCCGCCGTCGGTGACGGCCTCGCCGGCAGCGCGACGATCTCCGGCATCGCCCGTCAGCCGGAGGCCCGCGGCCAGCTGTTCCCCGTCCTGTTCCTGACGATCGGTCTGGTTGAGGCCATGTACTTCATCAACCTGGCCTTCATGATCGTCTTCGTCTACGTCGTCGCCGCTGGCGTTCAGTAGTCATCGCGATCGGAGGCATTCCCATGGCCGCTCCCACCACCGCGATCCTCGCGGCGGAGACGTCCAACCCGATCCTGCCCAACGGTACGTTCTTCGTCGAGCTGATCGCGTTCGTCATCATCCTGGTCATCCTGTGGAAATGGGTCGTACCACCGCTGTCCAAGGCGATGAACGACCGGCAGGAGATGATCCGCAAGCAGGTCGAGCAGGCCAAGCAGACCGAGGAGCAGCTGCAGGCCGCGCAAGCCAAGTACGACGAGGCGATCGAGGAAGCCCGTATCGAGGCGTCGAAGATCCGCGACGACGCGCGCGCTCAGGGCGCGCAGATCCTCGAGGAGCTCAAGGCCAAGGCGCAGGCCGAGTCCGACCGGGTCATCGAGCGGGGCCGCGAGCAGCTGGCCGCCGAGCGTGACTCGCTGGTACGCGAGCTGCGTGGCGACATCGGCAAGCTGTCGGTGGAGCTGGCCAGCCGGATCGTCGGCGAGTCGCTGGCCGACGAGGCCCGCAAGCGCGGCACCATCGACCGCTTCCTGACCGAGATCGAGTCCACCGAGACCCAGACGGCGGGCCGCTGATGCGGGCCGCCAGCCGGGGTGCGCTCGCGCAGAGCCGGGAGCTGTTGGAGCGGCTGCTGGCCGACGCCGACGACGCGACCGTCAACATCTTCGCCGACCAGCTCGGCGCGGTGGCCGACCTGCTGACCAGCCAGATCTCGCTGCGCCGCGCGCTGGCCGACTCGTCCAAGCCGGACGAGGCGAGGACCGGGCTGGTGGACGACCTGTTCGGCAGCCGGCTGACGGCTGCGGTGGTCGAGCTGATGCGCGGCCTGGCCACGTCCAAGTGGTCGACCCCGCACGACCTGATCGACGCCGCCGAGGTCGCCTCGGTGGAGGCGACGCTGATCTCCGCCGAGCGGGCCGGCCGGCTCGCCGACGTGGAGGACGAGCTGTTCCGGTTCGCCCGGATCGCCGAGGCCAACTCGCGGCTCACCGTCGAGCTGGAAGACGTGACCCGTCCGGTCGCCAAGCGGATCGAGCTGGCCGAGAGCCTGCTCGGGGGCAAGGTCGCCGAGCAGACCGCGGCGCTGGTGGCTCGCGCGGTGGCCGGCTTCGGTGGCCGCCCGTTCACCACCGGCATCGAGCGGCTGGTCGAGCTCGCCGCCGAGCGGCGCGACCGGTCCGTCGCGCGCGTACGCGTGGCGACGGCGATGTCCGAGGAGCAGGAGTCGAGGCTGGCCGAGGCGCTGCGCCGGATCTACGGTCGGGAGATATCGGTACGCGTCGAGGTCGACGCGTCGATCCTCGGCGGCGCTGTCGTACGCGTCGGCGACGATCTCTACGACGGCAGCATCCTGCGGCGCATCCTCGAAGCCCGCGGTCAGCTCGCGCGATAGAGCACCTGAAGACGTGGCGACAAACAAAGAGAAAGAGTAGATACCGATGGCCGAACTGACCATCTCGCCGGAGGAGATCCGCGGGGCGATCGAACGCTATGTCTCGTCGTACTCGCCGGACGTGTCCCGCGAGGAAGTCGGCGTGGTGGCCGACACCGGCGACGGCATCGCGCATGTCGAGGGCCTTCCGTCGACCATGACCAACGAGCTGCTGGACTTCGGCAACGGCGTCCGCGGCCTCGCCCTCAACCTGGAGCAGCGCGAGATCGGCGCCGTCATCCTGGGTGACTACAGCCACATCGAGGAGGGCCAGCAGGTCCGCCGCACCGGCGAGGTCCTGTCGGTGCCGGTCGGCGACGGCTTCCTCGGCCGGGTCATCGACCCGCTGGGCAACCCGCTGGACGGCAAGGGCGACATCGAGTCGACCGAGCGCCGCGCGCTGGAGCTGCAGGCGCCGTCGGTGGTGCAGCGGCAGCCGGTGTCCGAGCCGCTGCAGACCGGCATCAAGGCCATCGACACGATGACCCCGATCGGCCGTGGCCAGCGGCAGCTGATCATCGGTGACCGTAAGACCGGCAAGACCGCGGTGGCCATCGACACCATCCTCAACCAGCGGGACAACTGGAAGTCCGGCGACGTGAAGAAGCAGGTGCGCTGCATCTACGTCGCGGTCGGCCAGAAGGGCTCGACCATCGCGAGCATCCGGAGCACGCTGGAAGAGGCCGGCGCGATGGAATACACCACCATCGTCGCCTCGCCGGCGTCCGACCCGGCCGGCTTCAAATACCTCGCGCCCTACACCGGCTCGGCCATCGGCCAGCACTGGATGTACGACGGCAAGCACGTCCTGATCATTTTCGACGACCTGTCCAAGCAGGCCGAGGCCTATCGCGCCATCTCGCTGCTGCTGCGTCGCCCGCCGGGCCGCGAGGCCTATCCCGGCGACGTGTTCTACCTGCACTCCCGGCTGCTGGAGCGTTGCGCGAAGCTGTCCGACGACCTCGGCGCGGGTTCGATGACCGGCCTGCCGATCATCGAGACCAAGGCCAACGACATCTCCGCGTACATCCCGACCAACGTCATCTCCATCACCGACGGCCAGATCTTCCTGGAGTCCGACCTGTTCAACCAGGGTCAGCGCCCGGCGATCAACGTCGGTCTGTCGGTGTCGCGAGTCGGCGGTGACGCGCAGACCAAGGCCATGCGCGCGGTCATCAAGACGCTGAAGCTGGACCTCGCGCAATACCGGGACCTGGAAGCCTTCGCCCAGTTCGGCACGGAAAACCTGGACCGGACCTCCCGCCAGCAGCTGGAGCGCGGCGAGCGGCTGCTGGAGCTGCTCAAGCAGGGCCAGTACGCGCCTTACTCGGTGCCCGACCAGATCATCTCGCTGTGGGCCGGCACGTCCGGCAACGTCGATGACGTACCGGTCGGGGACATCCACCAGTTCGAGCAGGAGTTCATCTCCTACGTGCGCACGCACTATGCCGGGCTGATCTCGACCATCGACGAGTCCGGCAAGATGCCCGACGACGGCCTGGAGACGCTGCAGACCGCGCTCGACGACTTCAAGAAGGGTTTCGCCGGCTCCGGCGGCAGTCTCGGAGATGTCAAGGCCGGCACCGAGGCCAGGGCCGAGGCGCTGACCGGCAAGGAAGGCACCGAGTCCGTCCAGGTCAACAAGCCGAAGCCGAAAGACAGCTGAGCCATGCCAGCCAACGTACGGGTCATCCGCGACCGGGTCCGGTCGGTCCAGTCGATCAAGAAGATCACCAGGGCCCAGGAGCTGATCGCGGCCTCCCGCATCGTGAAGGCCCGGCAGCGGGTCGAGGCGGCGCTGCCGTACACCCGGGAGATCACCCGGGTGCTCACCGCGCTGGCCACCAACGCGAGCAACCTGAGCCATCCGCTGCTGGTCCCGCGCGAGCGGGTACGCCGCGCCGGCGTGCTGGTGGTCACCAGTGACCGCGGTTTCGCCGGTGGCTACAACGCCAACGTCATTCGTACGGCGGAGCGGCTGATCAGCCGGCTACGCGACGAGGGTGTCGAGCCGGTGCTGTTCGTGATCGGCCGCAAGGGCCGGGCGTACTACACCTTCCGCAACCGCGAGATCGCGGCCGTGTGGACCGGCTTCTCCGAGCGGCCGGGGTTCGAGAACGCGCAGGCCGCAGGTGAGGCACTGATCGCCGCGTTCAACGCCGGCGGTGACGCGGTCGTACCGGCTGCGGAGCTGGGAAACGCGTCCAACGACATTCCCGGCATCGACCAGCTGCACGTCGTGTCGACCGAGTTCAACTCGATGGTGAGCCAGACCCCGGCGGCCAGGATCGTCGCGCCGATGGAGGTCGAGTACGCCGAGGGTGACGGCGAGCGCAAGCTGCTGGCCGACTACGAGTTCGAGCCGGAGGCCGACGAGCTGCTCGCGGCCATCCTTCCCAAATACGTCA
Organism: Fodinicola acaciae; assembly: GCF_010993745.1. Classification (NCBI taxonomy): domain Bacteria; kingdom Bacillati; phylum Actinomycetota; class Actinomycetes; order Mycobacteriales; genus Fodinicola; species Fodinicola acaciae. Next base: position 489,298 of record NZ_WOTN01000003.1, on the reverse strand, counting down.
ACACCCGGATTTTCGCCGCTCTCCTTTCGGCGGCGGCGTCGGAGTCGGCGGCCCGGCAGCAGGCGATGAAGTCTGCGACGGACAACGCGGAGGAGCTGACCAAGTCGCTCTCCCGTGAGGCCAACCAGGCGCGGCAGGCGCAAATCACCCAGGAGATCAGCGAAATCGTCGGTGGCGCGAACGCGCTCGCGGCATCAGGGAGTGAGGACTAAGTGACATCGACTCTTGACCAGGCCGCCAAACCGGCCGAGGAGCTGGCCGACGGCCGGGTCGTACAGGTGATCGGCGCGGTCGTCGACGTGGAGTTTCCGCGCGAGGGCCTGCCGGAGCTGTTCCACGCGCTGCAGGTCGACGTCGAGCTCGGCGGCGAGCAGCACACGCTGACGCTGGAGGTCGCGCAGCACCTCGGCGACAACATGGTGCGCTGCATCGCGATGCAGCCGACCGACGGTCTGGTCCGCGGTGCCGAGGTGCGTAACACCGGCGACGCGATCACCGTTCCGGTCGGTGACGTGACCAAGGGCCACGTGTTCAACGTGCTGGGCAAGCCGCTGGACGTGGACGAGTCCAAGCTGGAGATCACTGAGCGGTGGCCGATCCACCGGTCGGCGCCGGCGCTGGACCAGTTGGAGCCCAAGACCGAGATGCTGGAGACCGGCATCAAGGTGCTCGACCTGCTCACGCCGTACGTGGTCGGCGGCAAGATCGGCCTGTTCGGTGGCGCCGGTGTGGGCAAGACGGTGCTCATCCAGGAGATGATCTACCGGGTCGCGGAAAACTTCGGTGGCGTGTCGGTGTTCGCCGGCGTTGGTGAGCGTACGCGTGAGGGCAACGGTCTGATCGAGGAGATGACCGAGACCGGCGTCATCGACAAGACCGCGCTGGTGTTCGGCCAGATGGACGAGCCGCCGGGCACGCGTCTGCGGGTGGCGCTGTCCGCGCTGACCATGGCGGAGTATTTCCGCGACGTGCAGAAGCAGGACGTGCTGCTGTTCATCGACAACATCTTCCGGTTCACCCAGGCCGGTTCGGAGGTGTCCACGCTGCTCGGCCGGATGCCGTCCGCGGTGGGTTACCAGCCGACCCTGGCCGACGAGATGGGTGAGCTGCAGGAGCGGATCACCTCGACGCGCGGTAACTCGATCACCTCGATGCAGGCGATCTACGTGCCGGCCGACGACTACACCGACCCGGCGCCGGCGACGACCTTCGCGCACCTGGACGCCACCACCGAGCTGTCTCGGCCGATCTCGGCCAAGGGCATCTATCCGGCGGTGGACCCGCTGACCTCCACCTCGCGGATCCTGGACCCGCAGTACATCGGCCAGGAGCACTTCGACGTGGCCTCGCGGGTGAAGCAGATCCTGCAGAAGTACAAGGACCTGCAGGACATCATCGCCATCCTCGGCATGGACGAGCTGTCCGAGGAGGACAAGGTCACCGTGCAGCGGGCCCGCCGGATCGAGCGGTTCCTGTCGCAGAACACCTTCGTCGCGAAGGCCTTCACCGGCCTGGACGGATCGTTCGTGTCCCGCGACGAGACCGTCGACTCGTTCAAGCGCCTCTGCAACGGCGACTACGACCACGTGCCGGAGCAGGCGTTCTTCATGTGCGGTGGCCTGGAGGATGTGGAGCGCAAGGCCAAGGAACTCCAGGGATAGCCCGATGTTTCGTACGCGTGGTGGCCCGGCAGTCGCGATGGACTGCCGGGCCGTCACGCGCCTGGAGCCAACACGACGTTTCGCCAAATAGCAGTCATAGGTGAGCCAGCGGTACGTCTGGTGACAATCATTCCTGTCGTACATAACTTGCTGGAACGCCGATAGACTCACGCTAAATCGCGGTAAAGGAGCTCAAGTGGCCGAACTGCACGTGGAACTGGTCGCGGTGGAGGAGATGATCTTCTCCGGCGAGGCCGAGATGGTCCGCGCGCGGACCCTGGAGGGCGAGCTCGGAGTGTTGCCTGGACACATTCCGCTGCTCGGCCAGCTGGTCGACCCCGGTGAGGTGATCATCAGGACCCGCGAGGGCGACAGGACGTTCATCGTGCACGGTGGATTCCTGTCGGTCGACTCCGACGGTGTGTCGATCCTGGCCGAGACAGCCGAACCGGCCGGGCAGCCGGCCGAAACGCCAGCGGCAACGACCAACTAGATCTGCGGAAAGCGGCCGGCATGCAGCTCATCGAGATCGTCGCGATCGTCATCGCGGCCGCGGTGCTGCTGCTGGCCGCGATCTACCTGCGCCGCCACCTGCTGCGCCGGTCCGGCGGCACCATTGAGATGAGCGTACGTCTGCACACCGGCGGCCGCGGCTGGGGCTGGGCCTTCGGCGTCGCGCGGTTCACCGGCGACCAGCTTCAATGGTTCCGGATCTTCAGCCTGTGGCCCGGCCCGAAGCGTACCTATGCGCGGCCCTCCATGGAGGTCGTACGCCGCCGTTCTCCCACCGGCCCAGAGACCCTCGCCCTGCCGCCCGGCGCGATCGTCCTCACCTGCACCCACCGCGGCCACCGCGTCGAAGTAGCGATGGCCGACGCGGCCCTCACCGGCTTCCTGTCGTGGCTAGAAGCCGCCGCCCCCGGAGCCCCCTTCATCTCCGACCGAGCCGCCAGCTGACCCAGTTTGGGTCGGCTTTTTTGGTTTTGTGGGTTGGGTTTTCATGGGTGGTGCCATTGGGAGTGGCTGGCTCTCATGATTGGTGCGTTGGGAGGGATCGGGCTCTTCATTTTTGTTGCGTTTTGGGGGTGGTGGCGCCTTCGCGGCGGGCGCTCCTGCGCGGAGGGCGACCTCAAGGGGAGGGGCGCGGGGTCCCGTCGTTGGTCCGGTTGGGTGCCGCGTGTGCGGTTGGGTGGGTGGACCGGGAGTGTGGCTGGGGCGCCGGAGGTGCGGTGGCCTCCCGGTGGGTGGCGTGGGGGTCCACTATGTGGGATGCGAAGGCGTATGGAGCGCTAAATGTCTGGATTGCGAGGCTCGCCGATGGCATGAATGTCGAGTTACTTGCGTTGGACGCAAGAAACAAGGCTTTCACGCCGCCGCGATCACCGGAGGCTGTGACGGGTGTGACTACTGAGGCTGATAATGCTGTTGTGCCTGTTGGGTTGCGACAAATGTCGGTTTTGATGTCTTGTTAGACAAGTATTACGCAGTCGGCCCGCCTCGCCCGCATTATCAGCCACGCCAGTCACACCAGCACCACTCCGGACGCTGTGATGGCGTCCATGCCGACGGGTTGCTTCCCACACGTGACCTGGCTTGCTCGTTCTCCCCGTCGGCGGGCGCAGCCAACCACATTGTCGGAGGGGCCGCCGCCAAACAAACGCAACCACCCTCCCAGGCTCGGCGGCCCCTCCGAAAATGTGGTTCCCTTCAGGGCGCCGACGGGGAGAACGAGCAAGCCTGGAGAACCCGGTCCCGCCCGCAAACCGCCGCCCGCACCCTCAATGCACACCGATTGGCGTTCCCGCGCCCCCTCCCTTGAGGTCGCCCTCCGCGCAGGAGCGCCCGCCGCGCAGGCGAAAAACCCACCACCCACCAACACAACAAACATGAAGACCCAACCACCCCCCTGACGCAACAAACATGAAGACGCAACCACCCACCCAACGCACACACAAGAGACGCAACCACCTCCCCAACGCACCAAACATGAAACCCACCACCTCCCCAACGCACCAACCAGAAACCCACCACCACCAAGGCGGAACGCAGCCCTCCCATCATCACCACCACCAACGTGGAACGCGGCCCCTCCCACCACCAAGGCGGAACGCAGCCCCTCCACCGCACCACCAGGCGCCGCGCCCCACCCTCCCCCTCCTCAGTAATCCTTCAACGTGATCCCGTTCGCCGCGTCATGGATCGGCTGCATAACTTTCCGCATGATCGCCGCACTCCCCGGCAGCTTCGGCATCACCCTGAGCATCAGCAGCTGCATCCGGATGGCCGCGTTCGACCGCGCCACCATCTGCTTGACGGCCTGCGACCCAAGCTTCTGGTTCTTCTCCACATACGGCCGCATCTCGCGCTCGTATCCAGCAAAGCCGGCGACGTGATCGCCGCCGGCGGCGGCGAGTTCGCCGGCGAGGACGTACGCGCCGACCAGGGCGAGGCCGGTGCCTTGGCCGGAGGCGAGTGAGGGACAGTAGCCGGCGTCGCCGAGCAGGACGACGCGGCCGCGGGACCAGGAGTCCATCCGCACCTGGCTGAGGCTGTCGAAGTAGAAGTCCGGCGCTGTCCACATCGACTCGAGCAGCTGCGGTACGCGCCAACCTACGCCGGCGAAGGTGTCGGCCACGATTTTCTTCTGAGTGGCGACATCCCGGTGGTCATATGTGAGTTTCTCCGAGGAGAACAGGAAAAGCGCCTTGGCGCCGGCCATCCGGCTGGTGCTGTAGACGTTGGTCGTACGACCGGGCTCGACATACAGCCGCTCGGAGCGGTCCAGGCCAAGGTGGTTCGGCGTGCCGCAGATCGCGGCGTAGTAGCCCATCTCGTGGACGAAGTCCGGCTCCGGACCGAAGGCCAACTTCCGCACGTTGGAGTGCAGGCCGTCGGCGCCGACCACCAGGTCGAAGCGGCGCGCTGGTGACTTCTCGAAGCTGACCTTCACGCCGTCGGCGTCGTCGACCAGCTCGGTGATCGAGTCGTCGAAGATGTAGTCGACGTCGTCCTTGGTGAGGTCATACAGGATCTGGCTCAGGTCCCCGCGCATGATCTCGTCGTCGTGGCCGTGGCGACCGGCGAAGAAGTCGGCCGGCATGGTGAGCAACGGCCGGTCGTCGCGGTCCACGAAGGTCTCGTCGCGCATGTCGGTGCTCAGCTCGCGGACCCGGTCCATGATGCCCATCCGCTCGGCGACCTCGACGGTGACGCCGCGCAGGTCGATCTTGTAGCCGCCGGATCGCAGCTCGGCGGCGCGCTCCACGACGGTCACCCGAAAACCGTGGCGGTTCAGCCAGTACGCCAGCGCCGGCCCGGCGATGCTCGCGCCGGAAATCAAAACACTGCGGCTCATGTCCAACTCCTCGTCGTCGTTGGCGATGACCATACGACAGTCTCAGACATACGTCTAGTACAAGTGTGCAAGACGAACGTACGAACATCGGCTAGCATCACTGGCATGGGAAATCGCGAGGATCTGCTGGCCGGCGCGAAGCGTTGTCTCTACGAGAAGGGCTACGCGCGTACGACCGCACGCGACATCGCCGCCGCGGCGGGGACGAGCCTCGCCGCGATCGGCTATCACTACAAGTCCACCGAGGCGCTGCTCAACCTGGCGCTTTACGACGCGATCGGCGAGATGGGGGAGAAGATGGCCGCCGCGTTGGCCGCGGCCGGCGACCCCGAAGGTCCGCCGTTGCAGCGGTTCGAAGTGATCTGGCGGTCGATCATCGACTCGTTCCAGGCGGACCGGCAGGTGTACGCGGCGACGCTGGAGATCTTCGGCCAGATGGACCGGATGCCGGACCTGCGCGCGGCGTTCGCCGACGGCATCGAGGAAACCCGCGGCTGGTGGGCGAAGACCCTGCACGACGTGGACGTACGCACCGACGAGAAGACCGGGCGCGCGCTCGGCTCGTTCTACCAGGCGCTGATGAGCGGCGTGATGATCCAGTGGCTGATCGATCCCGACCACGCGCCGTCGGCCGGCGACCTGGTCGCGGCGTTGCGGCTGGTCGGCGAAGAAAGTCGTTGAGCCGGTACGCGATAATTGCCGGGTGACCCACATTCTCGACGACCTGGCCTGGCGCGGACTCATCGCCCAGTCCACCGACCTGGACGCGCTGCGCGCCGCGATGGACACCGGCCCGATCACCTACTACGTGGGCTTTGACCCGACCGCGCCGAGCCTGCACTTCGGCAACCTGATGCAGGTGCTCACCGCCCGCCGGCTGCAGCTGGCCGGCCACCGGCCGCTCGCCCTGGTGGGCGGCGCGACCGGACTGATCGGCGACCCGAAGTCGACGAGCGAGCGGACGCTGAACCCGCCCGAGGTGGTGGCCAGCTGGGTGGAGAAGATCAAGGCGCAGATCGAGCCGTTCCTCGACTTCACCGGTGACAATGCGGCGACCGTGGTGAACAACCTGGACTGGACGGCGCCAATGTCGGCGATCGACTTCCTCCGCGACATCGGCAAGCACTTCCGGGTGAACAAGATGCTCGCCAAGGAGGCGGTCGCCGCGCGGCTGCAGTCCGACGCCGGCATCAACTACACCGAGTTCAGCTACCAGATCCTGCAGGGGATGGACTTCCTGGAGCTGTACCGGCGACATGGCTGCGTGTTGCAGACCGGGGGCTCGGACCAGTGGGGCAACCTGACCGCCGGCGTCGACCTGATCCACCGGGTGGAGGGGGTGAGCGTCCACGCGCTCGCCACGCCGCTGATCCTGAAGGCCGACGGCACCAAGTTCGGCAAGACCGAGACGGGTACGGTCTGGCTCGATCCGGAGCTGACCTCGCCGTACGCCTTCTATCAGGTGTTCGTCAACGCCGACGATGTGAAGGTCATCGACTACCTCAAGACGATGTCGTTCCGGTCCCGCGAGGAGATCGAGGCGCTTGAGGAGGCGGTCGCCAGCCGGCCAGGTGCGCGAGAGGCGCAGCGTGCGCTCGCCGAGGATCTGACCACGTTGTTGCACGGCGAGACCGCGTGCCGGCAGGTGATCGCGGCGAGCCAGGCGCTGTTCGGGCGGGGCGAGCTGGCCGAGCTGGACGAGAAGACGTTGGCGTCCGCGCTGGCCGAGGCCGGCTCGGTCGAGGTGCCCGATCCGGTGCCCACGCTCGCCGAGCTGCTGCGGGATTCGGGGCTGTGCAAGGGACTTGGCGATGCCCGGCGGACCGTCGCAGAGGGCGGTGCGTACGTCAACAACGTACGCGCGACCGACGCGGATGCGCCGCCGCCGGCGGAGTCTTTGCTGTTCGGAAGCTGGTTGGTGTTGCGCCGCGGCCGGCGCAACGTGGCCGGCGTACGCGTCAAGCGCTGAAGCCGAAACGTGACCGTGCCGCTCACCACGGCACGGTCACCGTTAATGGATTTGACGCGGGTGGGTCGGACGTCGTAACTTCGTTGTCGCTGACGGGATACCGGACAGAAACCAAGGTGCCAGGTCGTCAAGATCAAGGCAGCGGGTTGGCCGGCCAGAAGCTCCCACCCCCCGGTGAGACCGCGAAAATCGGTCCGCTAAGGTAGTGGAACAGCCAGTCCGGCGGGAAACAACCAGTTCAAGCCACGATCGAAAAGATCGCACTTGACAAGGGGAAAGCCCAGGACTAAGCTGGAGAAGTTGCCCCGGAGACGGACGAGAGTCCAGAACCGGAAGCGGTTGTTCTTTGAGAACTCAACAGCGTGTTGGATTGTCAGTGCCAAATTATCCCGTGCCTGGCATGTTGGCAAGCCTCTTTCTGGGGTGTGTCGCAGGTCGGGTCGGATTCCTTTGGTATGAGAACAAGTGTCAGCTTGTTTGATTGCCGGGTTCTGCCAAGTTTTGCTTGGCGCTTCGTTGTGTCGATGATCCTGCTCTTTGTTGGGTGGGGGATTCTTATATGCATCTACGGAGAGTTTGATCCTGGCTCAGGACGAACGCTGGCGGCGTGCTTAACACATGCAAGTCGAGCGGAAAGGCCTTTCGGGGTACTCGAGCGGCGAACGGGTGAGTAACACGTGGGCAACCTGCCCCCAACTCTGGGATAAGCCTAGGAAACTGGGTCTAATACCGGATATGACCTTGCACTGCATGGTGTGGGGTGGAAAGTTTTTCGGTTGGGGATGGGCCCGCGGCCTATCAGCTTGTTGGTGGGGTGATGGCCTACCAAGGCGACGACGGGTAGCCGGCCTGAGAGGGCGACCGGCCACACTGGGACTGAGACACGGCCCAGACTCCTACGGGAGGCAGCAGTGGGGAATATTGCGCAATGGGCGGAAGCCTGACGCAGCGACGCCGCGTGAGGGATGACGGCCTTCGGGTTGTAAACCTCTTTCAGCAGGGACGAAGCGTGAGTGACGGTACCTGCAGAAGAAGCACCGGCTAACTACGTGCCAGCAGCCGCGGTAATACGTAGGGTGCGAGCGTTGTCCGGAATTATTGGGCGTAAAGAGCTCGTAGGCGGCTTGTCGCGTCGATTGTGAAATCCCGGGGCTCAACCCCGGGTCTGCAGTCGATACGGGCTGGCTAGAGTGCGGTAGGGGAGACTGGAATTCCTGGTGTAGCGGTGAAATGCGCAGATATCAGGAGGAACACCGGTGGCGAAGGCGGGTCTCTGGGCCGTAACTGACGCTGAGGAGCGAAAGCGTGGGGAGCGAACAGGATTAGATACCCTGGTAGTCCACGCCGTAAACGTTGGGCGCTAGGTGTGGGTTCCCTTCCACGGGATCCGTGCCGCAGCTAACGCATTAAGCGCCCCGCCTGGGGAGTACGGCCGCAAGGCTAAAACTCAAAGGAATTGACGGGGGCCCGCACAAGCGGCGGAGCATGCGGCTTAATTCGACGCAACGCGAAGAACCTTACCAAGGCTTGACATACACCGAAAACTCGTGGAGACACGGGGTCCGTAAGGGCGGTGTACAGGTGGTGCATGGCTGTCGTCAGCTCGTGTCGTGAGATGTTGGGTTAAGTCCCGCAACGAGCGCAACCCTCGTCCTATGTTGCCAGCGGGTTATGCCGGGGACTCATAGGAGACTGCCGGGGTCAACTCGGAGGAAGGTGGGGACGACGTCAAGTCATCATGCCCCTTATGTCTTGGGCTGCACGCATGCTACAATGGCCGGTACAAAGGGCTGCGAAACCGTAAGGTGGAGCGAATCTCAAAAAGCCGGTCTCAGTTCGGATTGGGGTCTGCAACTCGACCCCATGAAGTCGGAGTCGCTAGTAATCGCAGATCAGCAACGCTGCGGTGAATACGTTCCCGGGCCTTGTACACACCGCCCGTCAAGTCATGAAAGTCGGTAACACCCGAAGCCGGTGGCCTAACCCTTTGGGAGGGAGCCGTCGAAGGTGGGATCGGCGATTAGGACTAAGTCGTAACAAGGTAGCCGTACCGGAAGGTGCGGCTGGATCACCTCCTTTCTAAGGAGCAATACCGTTCCCGGGCCGAACGTGTCCGGACGGTGCTCATGGGTGGAACGCTGACAACGGATCGGCTCGATAGAGCCGCGTAACCAGTACTGCTCCCTACAGAGCGTGGAACGTGCGCGGGGATGTCGTTTCGATCTTCTGACACGCTGTTGGGTCCTGAGGGAACAACCGCAAGGTTGTGACCGAAGTGGATCCCATCCGCACCGAACAGCCCGTTCGCCGGACGTTTCGACAAGTCCGGCGAACGAGTATGCGGTGAGCACGGTTGGTGTCCGGGCGTACCTTGAGAACTGCACAGTGGACGTAGAGCATCTTTTATCTTTGTGGCCAAGTTATGAAGGGCACACGGTGGATGCCTTGGCACCAGGAGCCGATGAAGGACGTTGGAGGGTGCGATAAGCCTCGGGGAGTTCCCAACCTAGCTTTGATCCGAGGGTGTCCGAATGGGGTAACCCGGCTGGAGTTATGTCCAGTCACCCGCGTCTGAATATATAGGGCGTGTGGAGGGAACGCGGGGAAGTGAAACATCTCAGTACCCGTAGGAAGAGAAAACAATTGTGATTCCGTGAGTAGTGGCGAGCGAAAGCGGATGAGGCTAAACCTGGCACGTGTGATAGTCGGCGGGCGTTGCGTGTTGGGGGTCGTGGGACCATTTTGATCATTCTGCCGGATGGTCGGGGAGTTAGAAAATTCTTCGTTAGTCGAACATCATGGAAATGGTGGGCGTAGTGGGTGATACCCCCGTAGACGAAAACGAGGAGTCTCCTGAGTGGGATCCCAAGTAGCAGCGAGCTCGTGAAACTCGTTGTGAATCTGGCAGGACCACCTGTCAAGCCTAAATACTCCCTGGTGACCGATAGCGGACAAGTACCGTGAGGGAAAGGTGAAAAGTACCCCGGGAGGGGAGTGAAATAGTACCTGAAACCGTGTGCCTACAAGCCGTCAGAGCGTCCTCAGCCCTTTGTGGTTGTTCGTGATGGCGTGCCTTTTGAAGAATGAGCCTGCGAGTTAGTGGTACGTGGCGAGGTTAACCCGGGTGGGGTAGCCGTAGCGAAAGCGAGTCTGAATAGGGCGTTTGAGTCGCGTGCTCTAGACCCGAAGCGGAGTGATCTACCCATGGCCAGGTTGAAGCGCGGGTAAGACCGTGTGGAGGACCGAACCCACCAGGGTTTAAAACCTGGGGGATGAGCTGTGGGTAGGGGTGAAAGGCCAATCAAACTTCGTGATAGCTGGTTCTCCCCGAAATGCATTTAGGTGCAGCGTTGCGTGTTTCTTGCCGGAGGTAGAGCACTGGATGGCCTAGGGGGCCGACAAGCTTACTGAAGTCAGCCAAACTCCGAATGCCGGTAAGTGAGAGCGTGGCAGTGAGACTGCGGGGGATAAGCTTCGTAGTCGAGAGGGAAACAGCCCAGACCACCAGCTAAGGCCCCTAAGCGTGTGCTAAGTGGAAAAGGATGTGGAGTTGCATAGACAACCAGGAGGTTGGCTTAGAAGCAGCCACCCTTTAAAGAGTGCGTAATAGCCCACTGGTCAAGTGATTCCGCGCCGACAATGTAGCGGGGCTCAAGCACATCGCCGAAGCTGTGGCATTCACACGTTAGCTTGGCCCACTCTTTCGAGTGTGGGTCTAGGTGTGTGGGTGGGTAGGGGAGCGTCGTGCGGCGGGTGAAGCGGCAGGGTGACCTAGTCGTGGATGCCGTGCGAGTGAGAATGCAGGCATGAGTAGCGAAAGACGGGTGAGAAACCCGTCCGCCGGATGACCAAGGGTTCCTGGGCCAGGCTAATCCGCCCAGGGTAAGTCGGGACCTAAGGCGAGGCCGACAGGCGTAGTCGATGGACAACGGGTTGATATTCCCGTACCCGCGAAGAAGCGTCCATGATGAGGCAGCTTTGTGCTAAGCCCCCAAAGCCGCGGATCCCTTCGGGGTGAGGTGGTGGAGCGGGTGACCCCGGGTTGTAGTAGTCAAGCGATGGGGTGACGCAGGAAGGTAGCTGAGCCCGGTGGATGGTAGTGCCGGGGTAAGCGTGTAGGACGAGGTATAGGCAAATCCGTACCTCATGTGTCTGAGACGTGATGCCGACCCGATTGAGGGGAAGTCAGTGATCCTATGCTGTCGAGAAAAGCCTCTAGCGAGCTTCGAGTGGCCCGTACCCCAAACCGACACAGGTGGTCAGGTAGAGAATACCGAGGCGATCGAGTGAACTGTGGTTAAGGAACTCGGCAAATTGCCCCCGTAACTTCGGGAGAAGGGGGGCCGGACGCGTGAAGGCACTTGCTGCTGGAGCGTGGTATGGCCGCAGAGACCAGGGAGAAGCGACTGTTTACTAAAAACACAGGTCCGTGCGAAGTCGTAAGACGATGTATACGGACTGACGCCTGCCCGGTGCTGGAACGTTAAGGGGACCGGTTAGTCCATTCGTGGGCGAAGCTGAGAACTGAAGCGCCAGTAAACGGCGGTGGTAACTATAACCATCCTAAGGTAGCGAAATTCCTTGTCGGGTAAGTTCCGACCTGCACGAATGGCGTAACGACTTCTCCACTGTCTCAACCGCAGACTCGGCGAAATTGCACTACGAGTAAAGATGCTCGTTACGCGCGGCAGGACGGAAAGACCCCGGGACCTTCACTACAGCTTGATATTGGTGTTCGGTTCGGCTTGTGTAGGATAGGTGGGAGACTGTGAAGCTGGCACGCCAGTGTTGGTGGAGTCATCGTTGAAATACCACTCTGGTCGTACTGGATATCTAACTTCGGACCGTGATCCGGTTCAGGGACAGTGTCAGGTGGGTAGTTTAACTGGGGCGGTTGCCTCCTAAAGGGTAACGGAGGCGCCCAAAGGTTCCCTCAGCCTGGTTGGCAATCAGGTGGTGAGTGTAAGTGCATAAGGGAGCTTGACTGTGAGACGGACGTGTCGAGCAGGAGCGAAAGCTGGGACTAGTGATCCGGCACTGGCTGGTGGAAGCGGTGTCGCTCAACGGATAAAAGGTACCCCGGGGATAACAGGCTGATCTTCCCCAAGAGTCCATATCGACGGGATGGTTTGGCACCTCGATGTCGGCTCGTCGCATCCTGGGGCTGGAGTCGGTCCCAAGGGTTGGGCTGTTCGCCCATTAAAGCGGCACGCGAGCTGGGTTTAGAACGTCGCGAGACAGTTCGGTCCCTATCCGCCGCGCGCGTAGGAAACTTGAGAAGGGCTGTCCTTAGTACGAGAGGACCGGGACGGACGAACCTCTGGTGTGCCAGTTGTTCCGCCAGGAGCACGGCTGGTTGGCTACGTTCGGAAGGGATAACCGCTGAAAGCATCTAAGCGGGAAGCTCGCTTCAAGATGAGGTTTCCCACCAGGTTAACTGGGTAAGGCCCCCGGCTAGACCACCGGGTTGATAGGCCGGAAGTGGAAGCGTGGAAACACGTGGAGCTGACCGGTACTAATAGGCCGAGGACTTGACCACATACACAGATTTCTGCTGCTACTACGTCCACTGTGCGGTTCTGGAGGCACGCCCATCCAGAACGGCGAGAACTCCATAGTGTTTCGGTGGTCATAGCGAGAGGGAAACGCCCGGTCCCATTCCGAACCCGGAAGCTAAGCCTCTCAGCGCCGATGGTACTGCACTGGTGACGGTGTGGGAGAGTAGGACGCCGCCGGACTTCTTACCTGAAAGCCGCTCGCGACCCGCGAGCGGCTTTCAGGTTTTTTGTTGTCCGGAAAAGAAAGTACGCTGAAGGAATGCGCGACCTGCGAACGCTGCCGAAGGCTCATCTGCACATCCATCTGGAGAGCACGGTCCGGCCGGCGACGCTCGCGGACTTCGGCGTACGCACACCGGATCCGCGGCAGCGGTTCAGGGATTTCCGGGACTTCGCCGACTTCAACACGCGGATCCGCGAGTCACTGCGGACGCCGGCCGACTTTCGGCGTATCGCGGTGGAGTTCTGCGCGGACCAGGCGGCGGACGGTGTGCGTTATGCGGAGGTGACGTTCACGGCCGCCTCGCATGGCGAGCGGCTGGGCGACCTCGACATGCCGCTGGCGGCGGTGCTGGACGGCCTGGACGAGGGCCAGGAGGCGTGCGGCGTCGAATGCCAGGTGATCCTCGACCACTCGCGCCGGCGGTCAGTGGAGCGCGCGTGGCGGACGCTGGAACTCGCGAAGCGTCACGCCGAGCGGGGCGTGGTCGCGATCGGCATGGCCGGTGACGAGGCGTATTCGTTGGCTCCGTTCAAGGAGATTTTCGCGGCGGCGGCCGACACCGGTCTGCATGTCGTGCACCACGCCGGCGAGGCAGGCGGTGCCGACAGCATCCGCGAGGCGCTCGTCGTCGGCCGCGCCGAGCGGCTCGGCCACGGCTTTCGCGTCCTGGAGGACGACGAGCTCGTCGAGGACGTACGCGAGCGGGGCATCGCGCTCGAGGTCTGTCCGTCGTCCAACGTCGGCCTCAGCCTGGTGCCGTCGTACGCCGAACATCCGTTACCGCGGCTCCTCGACGCCGATCTCGCCGTGACGCTCAACACCGACATCCCGAACGTCATCGGCGACGTCACGCTGACCGACGAATATTCGCGGGTAAAAGACACGTTCGGTTATCAGGACGACGTGCTCGCGGACATCGCGTGCGCCGGTGTCGAAGCGTCGTTCGCGCCGGAAGCGACCAGGAAGGGCCTTTATGTCGAGATTGAAACCTGGCTGAACCGGTAACTCTGTGCGCGTTCAGACATTTCCTGGGCCGGACACAACGACGTGATGGAGAGCCGCATACCATGGCGCGGGTGGAAATCATCAGGGTCCGAGGCGGCGCTCGACTGTCCGGCGAGGTGAATGTCGCCGGCGCGAAGAACAGCGTCCTGAAGCTGATGGCGGCCGCGCTGCTGGCCGAAGGCCGTACGGTCATCGAGAACGTCCCGCGCATCCTGGACGTGACGATCATGGCCGAGCTGCTGCGCCGGCTCGGCTGCGAGGTCGACTGGACCGATGACGAGCTGACCATCGACGTGCCGGCCGAGCCCGGCACCGAGGCCGACTATGACCTGGTGCGCCGGCTGCGCGCGTCGATCTGCGTGCTCGGCCCGCTGATCACCCGGCGCGGCCGGGTCAAGGTGGCCTATCCGGGCGGTGACGCGATCGGCTCGCGTGGCCTGGACATGCACATCGACGGCCTGGAGCGGATGGGGGCCAAGGTCTCCAGCGAGCACGGCTTCGTGATCGCCGAGGCCGACCGGCTGCACGGCGCCTCGATCTGGCTCGACTTCCCGAGCGTCGGCGCGACCGAAAACCTGGTCAGCGCCGCGGTGCTGGCCAACGGCACGACGGTGATCGACAACGCGGCGCGCGAGCCGGAGATCGTCGACATCTGCCAGATGCTGACCGAGATGGGCGCCAGGATCGAGGGCGCTGGCGAGTCGACCGTGGTGGTCGAAGGCGTGCCCGAGCTCAAACCGGTGCGCCACCGCACCGTCGGCGACCGGATGGTGGCCGGCACCTGGGCCGTCGCCGCCACGATGACCCGCGGCGACGTGCTGATCCGCGGCGCCGATCACCGGCACCTGGACATCGCGCTGGACAAGATCTCCACCGCCGGCGCCGAGGTGCGGCCGGAGCAGGACGGCTTCCGGGTACGGATGAACCGCCGGCCGCGTGCCGTCGACGTCGTCACGTTGCCCTATCCCGGCTTCCCGACCGACCTGATGCCGATGGCGATCGCGCTGGCGGCGATCAGCGACGGCGCCTCGATGGTCACCGAAAACGTCTTCGACGCGCGCTTCATGTTCGTCAACGAGATGGCGCGGCTCGGCGCGGACGTACGCACAGACGGCCACCACGCGGTCGTACGCGGCCGCGAGCAGCTCTCCGGTGCCCCGGTGACCGCCCACGACATCCGCGCCGGTGCCGGCCTGATCCTGGCCGGCCTGTGCGCCGACGGCGTGACCGAGGTGTCGGAGATCAAGCACGTCGACCGCGGCTATCCGGCGATGGTGCCGCAGCTGCAGAGCCTGGGCGCCGACATCGAGCGGGTCACCGTGCCGGACGACGAGCTCGCGCTGGAATTCTGATCCGGGCGCGATGAGTTTTCCAACGTTGGCCGGTCTGCAAGAGTAGACGCAGGTCGACCAAGGGAGAGCGATGTCGGACAACGACGAGTTCGTACGGCTCACGGACCCGTTCCGGCGTGAGTTGCTGGCGCACTGTTACCGGATGCTGGGGTCGGTGCACGACGCCGAGGACCTGGTGCAGGAGACCTACATCCGTGCCTGGAAGGCCTACGACGCGTTCGAGGGCCGGTCGTCGCTGCGTACCTGGCTCTACAAGATCGCCACGCGCACCTGCCTGACCGCGTTGGAAAGCCGCAGCAAGCGGCCGATGCCGTCGGACTTCGGCGGTCCCAGCGACGAGCCGACCGGCGACCTGCGTGAGTCGACCGAGGTGGCGTGGCTGCAGCCGATTCCGACCGCCGGCGGCAGCGAGGAGAGCCCGTCCGACCCGGCGGCGATCGTCACCTCCAAGGAGAGCACGCGGCTGGCGCTGATCGCGGCTCTGCAACACCTGCCGGCGCGGCAACGCGCGGTGCTGATCATGCGCGACGTGCTGGCCTGGCGCGCCGCCGAGGTGGCCGAGCTGCTGGAGACCTCGACCGCGGCGGTCAACAGCGCGTTGCAGCGTGCGCGCGCGGAGCTGAAGGACGCGGCGCCGGCCCAGGACGAGGTCGTCGAGCCGGAGGACCCGCGTGAGCGTGCGCTACTGGCGCGCTATGTGGACGCCTTCGAGCGTTATGACACCGAGGCGATCATGGGCCTGCTCAAGCAGGACATCGTCTGGGAGATGCCGCCGTTCCTGGCCTGGTTCGTCGGCCGCGAGAACGTACGCCGGCTGATCGAGGACCAGTGTCCCGGCAACGGCCCCGGTGCGATCAAGATGGTGCCGACGCAGGCGAACGGGCAGAACGCGCTGGCCGTCTACATCGACACCGGCGACGGCGTACACCGCGCGCATTCGTTGCAGGTGCCGACCACCGACGGTGACCACGTCACCAAGATGATGGTGTTCTTCGACCTGACGCTGTTTCCCACCTTCGGCCTGCCGGACGTGCACCCCGACGACCTGCCCGCCGCTGTCCCCGCAGGGACATGACCGTCGCCTACCCGGCCGCGGAGCTCGCGTACGGGATCGGACTGCTGGAGCGCGCGCTCAGCTACGCGTTGGGGACCGTACGAGACCTGGCCGGGGATCCGCTGATCGGCCCGACGCCCTGCCAGCGGTGGAACCTGCGGCAGCTGGTGTGCCACCTCAACGAGTCGCTGGCCGCGCTGCAGGAAGGCATCGAAGGCGGCAGCATCAGCCCACCGGAGCCGGAGGTCGGCGCCGCCGACCCGGTGATCGCGTTTCGGCAGGCCGCGACGCGGCTGCTCGGCTGCTGGGCCCGTTCGGAGGGCGAACCGATCACCGTGGCCGGCTGCCCGCTGACCGCGATCACGGTGGCGACGACCGGCGCCATCGAGGTGGCCGTACACGGCTGGGACGTGTCGCAGGCGACCGGACGGCGACAACCCGTGCCGGCGCCGCTCGCGCGTGACCTGCTGCCGATCGTGCCGATGGTGATCAGCGACGCGGACCGCCCGGTGTTGTTCGGCCCGGCCGTCACGCCGCCGCTGCTGGCGAGCCCGGGCGACCAGCTGGTGGCGCTCCTCGGCCGCGATCCCTGGACCTGAGCTCTACGCCTGCTGGATGGATTTTGTACGCGTGCCGGGCTCCAGCGGTGGGGCGCCGATGCCGCAGTTGAAGGTGCACTCCGGGGTCGCGACCTTCGGGCGCAGCGCGTCGTCTCGTACGGTGAAGAACGTCAGCACCGCGCCGACCAGCAGCAACGCGGCCGCGATCAGCATCGCCTTGTCGAAGCCGGCGTTGACGGTGGCCGCCGACTGGTACGCGTCGCCGGTCAGGCCGACCAGCGGTGGGATCGCGGCGACCGAGAACAGGCTGGCGGCGCGGGCCACCGCGTTGTTGACGCCGCTGGCCACACCGGCATGGCGCACGTCGGCGGTGGCCAGCACGGTGGCGGTCAGCGGCGCGACGACCGCGGACAGGCCGAGGCCGAAGACGATCATCGCCGGCAGCACGTCCAGGACGTACGACGCGTGCTCGTTGATCCGCAGGGTCAGCAGCATGCCGGTGGCGGCGACCAGCGTGCCGGCGGTCATCAGCAGCCGCGGACCGATGCGTTGCGCGAGCGCGCCGGCCCGCGCCGACAGCAGCAGCATGAGTACGGTCACCGGCAGCAGGGCCGTGCCGGCGACGATGGGCGAATACTTCGCGACCACCTGCAGATGCAGCATCAGCAGGAAGAACTGGATCCCCATCCCGCCGTACACGATGAACGTGACGATGTTGACCGCGGTGAACTGCGCCGACCGGAAGATGTCCAGCCGGAGCATCGGGTCGGGCCCGCGGCCGGCGCCGCGGTGCCGCTCGACGAACACGAACGCGACGCCGGCCGCGATGCCGGCGGCGCCGGTCGCCACCACGAGCGGCAGGTTGCCCTGCGGCGCCTCGGTGAGCGCGTACGTGATGCAGGCCAGCGCCACGGCGGCCAGCGTGGCCCCGAGGGTGTCGAAGCCGCGGTGACCGTCGTCGCGCAGCGACTCGTCCGACGACTCGGGCACGTGCCGCAGCGTCACCAGCAGGATGACCGCGGCCAGCGGCAGGTTGAGCAGGAAGGCCCACCGCCAGCCGGCCGCCGCGATCACCCAGCCGCCGAGGAAGGGGCCGATCGCGCCGGCGACGCCGCCGAGACCGGACCACGCGCCGACCGCGCGCGGGCGGTCGTCAGGCGTGAAGGAGGCCTGGATGATGGCCAGCGCACCTGGTGTGAGCAGCGCGCCGCCGACGCCTTGCAGCGCGCGTGCGGCGATCAGCATCTCGACGTTGAGCGCGGCGCCACACAGTGCGGACGCGAGGGCGAACCAGACCACCCCGATCAGGAAGACCCGCCGCCGTCCGTACCGGTCGCCGAGCGCACCGGCCAGCAGGATCAGCCCGGCCAGGGTCAGCGTGTACGCGTTGACCGTCCACTGGAGGCCGTCGAGTGAGGCCTTGAGGTCGTCGCCGATCACCGGCAGGGCGACGTTGACGATCGTCGAGTCGAGCATCGCCAGGCTGGAGCCGAGCACCGTCGCGGCGAGGATCCACCGGCCACGCGGCTCTTTCAGCCGGACACCATCAGCAGTCACGCACGCAGCCTTCCAGGCCGGCGCGCACACATCAACGTACGTCCGCTGACGTACGCGAGGAGCCGCTGTCGGTGCGACGCGCGAGGCCGCCGCGGCGGCGACGATTCGACCTGGTTGTTCTCCTCATCCAAAGGAATCGTCATGTCACGCCAGTTGCCTCGAGCCGCACGCAAGTCGGTCCTGTTGCTGCACATCTTCGCCAGCGTGGGCTGGATGGGGATGGACCTCGCGTTCTTCGCGTTGGTGCTGACCGGCCTCACGACCTCCAGCGGCACGCTCGCGGCCAGTTGCTTCCTCGCGCTCACGGTGGCCGTGCCGCTCGGCGTCGGGGCGCTCAGCCTGCTGATGGTCGGCACCGGCGTGCTGCTGGGGCTCGGCACCAAGTGGGGGCTGGTCCGCTATTGGTGGGTGGCGAGCAAGCTGGCGATCGGTCTGCTGCTGGTCACGCTCGTCTACGTGGCGCTGATCCCCGGTGTGGGCGAGCTCGCGGCCACGCCGGTGGCGGCGACCGGTGACGCCGTACGCGCGGTGATCGGCTCGTCGGCGCAGTCGCTGTTGTATCCGCCGATCGTCTCGTTCAGCCTTCTGGGGTTTTCCGCCGTTTTGTCGGTCTTCAAGCCGTGGGGCCGGCTGCGGAAGGCGGCTCAGACCTGACCGTGGCCGACCAGGCGGCGAGCGCGTGGCGCGTCGGCCGGGAAGACGAGCACCACGGTGGCGCCGTCGTCCTGGCTGGTGGTGGCCCGGATGCCGGCGTCGGCCAGCATCGACTTCAGCGCGCGGCCGTCGGCCTCGGTGCCCACCCTGGCGACCGACACGAGCAGGCCGAAGCGGCCGGGCGGCACGGCGGAGTCCGGTTCGTCGTCGAACTCCAGCGGCTGTTGCTCAGCCAGGAAGTCGGCCAGCTCGGAGTCCTTCGGCCGTGGCGAGCCGTACGCCCACCGCAGGATGAGGGCGAGGACGGCCACCACGAGGAGCGCCACCACCAGGTCCATCCCCACAGTGTGGCACCGCGACGCTCGCCGTGCGCGCAGTAGTCGGCGATTGCTGCCTGATCGAGCGGCCTAATCCATACGGACGAGATGGGGAGGCCACCCTAGACCTCCAGTAGGAGCCCCTAGGGGACGCGTTCAACCCGCAGAGCGATGGTTTTGTCGGTGGTGGTTGGCAAGATGTTGGTTACCGACGCAACCGGTTGGCCGCCGCGAGCGTCTGAGTAAGTGAGTCGGCAAGACCGCGTCACCGATCGGCCGTTGGCACGTCACTACCGCAAGGGGTGCCGGCGACGGAGGGGGACACGAGCATGGCGAAGCGGGACTCGAACGATGACGATCGGGGGATCAGGGTGGACGGGACGGCAACCTTGGCGACCATTCCCCGTCAGCGCTACGACGGTGGACTCACCGTCGTGTGCATAGACGGCCGTCTGGACGCGTCGACGGCCACGGACATACGAGAACGGCTGCACGCCGCGGTCGGAGTCGGCAGCGGCACCCTGGTGGTCGATCTGAGCGACGTACAGCTGGTGGACGCCACCGGCCTCGGGGTGCTGGCCGGCACCCAGCGGCTGGCGGCCCGCAGCGGCCGGACCATGACCCTGCGCGGCACGCCGCCGCGGGTGGCGCGGCTGCTCCGGATCATCGGCTTCGACCGGGTGCTCCGGTCGGAGTCGGTGCGCACGGCAGCCTGAGCACGACATCTGACAGCACCACCACCTGGAGAATGCACCACCACATAGAGCTCTCACGGGGACGCAGAGCCCCACACGGGGGCAACCGAAAATGAAAACGGCCGCTGGAGTCTCGGGACTCCAGCGGCCTTTTCCGTACGCGGCGGTTGACCTTGCCACCTGCGGCAGGGTTTTAGCGTCCGGTCATGACGGATTCCCTGCAGGACAAGGCCGTGGTCGTCACCGGCGCCGGATCGGGCATCGGCAGAGCCACCGCACGCGCCTTCGCCAGCGCCGGAGCGCAGGTGCTGGCCGTTGGTCGTACGAAGGAACGGCTGGTCGAGACGGCCGGCGACGATCCGCGGATCACGCCGTACGCGGCCGACATCACCGAGGAGCCGGACGCGGTCGTCGATGCCGCGGTCGGCGCGTACGGCCACATCGACATCATCGTGAACAACGCGGCCATCATCGGTGGCGGCGCGCTGGGCGAGCACGACCGTGTGCAGGTTGAGCGGATCTTCCAGACCAACCTGTTCGCGCCGGTCTTCCTCACCCAGGCCGCGCTGCCGCACCTGTCCGACGGCGGCACGATCGTCAACCTGAGTACGGCGATCATGCACGGCCTGCGCGCGTGGCCGGGCGCGTCGATCTACGGCGCGTCCAAGGTGGCGCTGGAGTTTCTCACCCGTACGTGGGCCGTCGAGCTGGCGCCGCGGCGCGTCCGCGTCGTCGGCATCGCGCCAGGCATCATCGCGACTCCGGTGCTGGTCAACAATGGCGTGCCGGCCGAGCAACGAGCCGCGATGCGCGCCGCCGCCGAGGAGTTCACGCCGCTCGGCCGCATCGGTCAGCCGGAGGAGATCGCCTGGTGGATCCTCAACGCGTGCCGCGACGAGGCCAGCTTCGCGACCGGTTTCGTACTGGCTGTCGACGGTGGCGTCGCGGTGAGTAAGGGTCCCTAGCGATCGCGGCGATGGCTGGCACGAGCGCCAGCGACACCGCCGCACCGGCGAGGGCCAGCACCGGAAAGCTGCTCGCGGCGACGACCAGGCCGGACACCATCCCGCCGGACGCACCGGCGATGGAGATGGCCACGTCGACCAGCCCCTGCGTCTTCGCCCGACTGGCCAGCGGCACCGAGTCGGTGAGGATCGCCGTGCCGGTGACCAGGCCGAAGTTCCAGCCCAGACCGAGCAGCGCGAGCGCCACGGTGAGCAGCGCGACCGAGTCGTACGGCGCCGCCGCGGCCAGGATGCCGGCCGCCAGCAGCGCGACCAGCGACGCGACCGCCATCGCGAGGCGGCCATAACGGTCGACCAGCCAACCGGTCAGCGGCGACGGCAGGTACATCGCGCCGAAGTGCACGGCGATGACGAAGCCGGACGCCGCCGCGCCGTGGCCGTGGTCGTGCATGTGGACCGGCGTCATCGTCATGACGCCGAGCATCACCAGCTGCGTCACGACCATGACCAGGGCGCCGGTCAGTACGCCGGAACGCCGCCGCACGCCACCGTCGGTCGCCGGCGGATCGTCGTGCGCGAGCAGCAGCGGATCCGGCCGGAGCCAGACCGTCAGCACCAGCGCGGCGACGCCGTACACGGTGCCGGCCAGCAGGAACGGTCCGGTCAGGTATGGCACGCCGACGGCGTGCGCGAGGTCGCCGGTCGGGGCCGCCAGGTTGGGGCCGACCAGGCCGCCGATCGTGGTCGCGACCAGCACGATCGACACCGCTCTGGCGCGATGCGCCGGAGCGGCCAGGTCGGCACCGGCGTAGCGCGCCTGCAGGCTCGTCGCCGCGCCGGCGCCGTAGATGGACAGTGTGAGGAACAGCAGCGGCACGCTGCCGATCACCGCGGCGGCGACCACGCCGGCGCTGCCGACCGCGCCGGCCAGATAGCCGGCCGCGAGTCCCGGCCGGCGGCCGCGCGCCTGCGAGATGCGTCCGACCGCGATCGCGGCGAGCGCCGAGCCGGCCGTGCCGAGCGCGCTGGGAAGGCCGGCCAGGCCGGTCGAGCCGAGCATCTGCTGGGCGATCAGCCCGCCGGAGGTGACGCCGGCGGCGAGGCCAGCGCCACTGAGCACCTGCGCGACGACCAGCACGGTCAGCGTGCGGCGTTGGGTACGCGCGCGCGGAGGATCCGCGACAGTCGTCATGCCAGCCGGTCGGCGAGGCCGGCCTCGGCGAAGGCGGCGACCAACACGTCACGACCTTCGGTGAAGTGCGCCCAGCTGTCGCAGTGCACCGGCACGACCCGGCGCGCGTCCAGGATCCGCGCGGCCTCGGCGGCCTGTGCGCTGTCCAGCACGAGCGGCTCGTTGTCGAACAGGTTGGTGAAGCGCGGCGCGCCGGCGAACAGGATCGCTGTGTCGATCGGGCCGAACCGCTCGGCGATCTCCTTGACCGCGACGAGTGACGCGTTGTCGCCGCTGACGTACACGGTCGGCAGGTCCTTACCGGTCAGCACGAAACCGGTGACCTGGCCGGTGACCGGCTCCACCTCCTCGGCCGTGCCGGGGCCGTGGACCGCCGGTGCGCCGGTCACCGTGACACGACCACCGGCCAGCTCGATCGCCTGCCAGTTGGCCAGTCCGGTGACGCCGAGGCGTACGGCTCCACTCGTTGTCGTGAGCGTGAGTGGCACGTCCGCGAGCAGTGCGCGGCCAGAGTGGTCGAGGTTGTCGGGATGCTCGTCGTGCGAGAGCAGGACCACGTCGACCGCTCCCAGCTCGGCCGGCGTGACCGGCGCCGGTGCCGTCTTGGTCAGGCCCGTACCGGCGGCGGCCGGATAGTCGCCCGGCCCGTCGAAGGTGGGGTCGGTGAGAAACCGCAGGCCACCGTACTCGAAGAAGGCGGTCGGTCCACCGATCACGCGCACCGGAAACGTCATGGAAGCTCCTCACGGATTAGTCACGGTCTATCCGTGAGAAGACGCTAGCCGTACCTCACGGATAAAGGCAAGCGTTAACATGAGAAGGTGGAGGAGATCGTGCCGGCGGCCGGCGCCGAGCAGTACGTGGCGCTCGACTTCGCGGACAGCGCGCTCGCGCTGCCTGGCGGCCAGTTCATCGACCTGCTCGGCACGCCGGCGCAGGCCAACCGGTGGCTGGCCGAGCGTGGCCTGGCGCCGGAGGACGCCGGCCTGGCCGAGATGTGTACGGCGCAGCTGCGTTCCCTGCGTGAACAGATCCGGTCGTTGCTGGCCGCGCGGGTGGCCGGTGCGCCGGCTCTGCCGGCTGCCTTGGCGGCTGTCAACGACGCGATGACCCAGGTGCCGACGGTCGCGCTGCTGCTGTGGGACGACAAGGAGGGGCCACGGCGCGAGGTGCCGTGTCCGACCAACCAGATCCTGGACCACGCGCTCGCCGCGCTGGCCGCCAACGCCGCCGACCTGCTGACCAGCGAGGACGCCGAACGGCTGGCGATGTGCGGCTCGCCGCCGTGCAACCGCTATCTGCTGCGTCACGGTCGCCGGCAGTGGTGCTCGGTGCGTTGCGGCGATCGCGCGCGAGCCGCTCGTTCGTACGCTCGCCGCGCGCGTGCCTAGTGTGGAGTTATGCGGATCGGTGAGTTGGCCGAGTTGGCGGGTACGACACCGCGCGCGTTGCGGCACTACGAGGAGCATGGCCTGTTGGAGGCGGCTCGGGCCGACAACGGCTATCGCGACTACGGCGTCGAGGCCGTCAACCGCGTACGCAACATCCGGTTTCTGATCGAGGCCGGGCTGACCGTCGAGGACGTGAAGCGGTTTCTGCCGTGCCTGGACGGTGACGTCGCCAGTTCGCATCCGTGTCCGCCGGGGGTCGCCGTCGTCAAGCGCCGGCTCGCGTCGCTCAACCGGCGCATCGACGAGCTGACCCAGACGCGCGACCGGCTCGGCTCGATCCTCGACGAGGTCACGAAACCGCAGCTCAGCCAGGTGTCCTGAGCCGGCCGCGGGCCAATCGGGTCCCACCGCTGAGGGGGCCTGTGCCCAACCTCACGGAGTGATCCGATGCGCCTTGCCGCCGATCTGAATCGTTACCCGTCAGTAGACTTCCGGCCAGTCGAGCACGGAAGGTGACGTCCAGTGCCCTACCCGAGCAGTCCAGGTGAGCGCGACCGTCCGTGGGTCATGCGCACGTACGCCGGTCACTCGACGGCCAAGGAGTCCAACGAGCTCTACCGGCGCAACCTGGAGAAGGGCCAGACCGGCCTCTCGGTGGCCTTCGACCTGCCGACGCAGACCGGCTACGACCCCGACCACGAGCTGTCCCGCGGCGAGGTCGGCAAGGTTGGCGTGCCGGTCGCGCACATCGGCGACATGCGCGCGCTCTTCGACCAGATCCCGCTGGCCGAGGCCAACACCTCGATGACCATCAACGCGACGGCGATGTGGCTGCTCGCGCTATACCAGGTGGTCGCGGAGGAGCAGGGCGCCGATGCGCGGCAACTCGCCGGCACGACCCAGAACGATATCATCAAGGAATACCTGTCCCGCGGCACATACGTCTTCCCGCCCGGGCCCAGCCTGCGGTTGATCACCGACACGGTGGCGTACGCGGTGAACGCGGTGCCGAAGTGGAATCCGATCAACATCTGCTCGTATCACCTGCAGGAGGCCGGCGCCACGCCGGTGCAGGAGGTCGCTTTCGCTTTGTCCACGGCGATCGCGGTGCTCGACGCGGTCCGCGACTCCGGTCAGGTGGATCCCGGCGACATCGGCAAAGTCGTCGCGCGCGTCTCGTTTTTCGTCAACGCCGGCGTACGTTTCGTCGAAGAGATGTGCAAGATGCGCGCGTTCGTCCAGCTGTGGGACGAGCTCACCGCCGAGCGTTACGGCGTGACCGATGCGAAGCAGCGGCGTTTTCGTTACGGCGTACAGGTGAACTCGCTCGGCCTGACCGAGGCGCAGCCGGAGAACAACGTGCAGCGGATCGTGCTGGAAATGCTCGCGGTGACGCTGTCCCGCGATGCGCGCGCACGGGCCGTACAGCTGCCGGCCTGGAACGAGGCGCTCGGACTGCCGCGGCCGTGGGACCAGCAGTGGTCGCTGCGGTTGCAGCAGGTGCTCGCGTATGAGACGGATCTGTTGGAATACGACGATCTTTTCACCGGCTCACACGTGGTCGAGGCGATCGTCAAGTCCATTGTGGACGGTGCGCGCGAGGAGATGAAGCGCGTACAGGAAGTGGGCGGCGCGGTGGCCGCGGTCGAGTCCGGCTACATGAAGTCCGAGCTCGTACGCTCGCTGACGGCTCGCCGTGCGCGGATGGAGACCGGCGAGGACGTGGTCGTCGGCGTCAACAAGTTCACTTCCACGGAGCCGAATCCGTTGACCGCCGACCTCGACACGGCGATCCAGACGGTCGACAAGGCCGTGGAGCAGCGGTGCGTTCAGGCCGTACGCGAATGGCGTTCGCAACGTGACGCGGCGGCCGTCGACGAGGCGTTGCGCGGCTTGGTCGAAGCGGCGAAGGGCTCGACCAACCTGATGGAGGCGACGCTCGCGTGTGCGCGGGCCGGTGTCACGACAGGGGAGTGGGCCGGTGCTTTGCGCGAGGTTTTCGGCGAATATCGCGCGCCGACCGGGGTCAGCGGCGGAGCGGGGACCGCGGTGAGCGCCGATATCGAGGCGGTGCGGGAGAAGGTGCGGTCGACCGGTGCGAAATTGGGGCTGCGGCTGAAGATGCTGGTCGGCAAGCCCGGTCTGGACGGCCACTCCAACGGCGCCGAGCAGGTGGCCGTACGCGCGCGTGACTGCGGGTTCGAGGTTGTCTACCAAGGCATCCGGCTGACACCGGCGCAGATCGTGGCGGCCGCGGTGCAGGAGGACGTACACGTCGTCGGGCTGTCCGTGCTTTCCGGCTCGCATCTGTCCGTCGTGCCGGACGTGCTGGCCGGATTGCGCGAGGCGGGAATGGACGACGTGCCGGTGGTCGTCGGCGGGATCATCCCCGACTCCGACGCCGCGGAGCTGCGCCGGATCGGCGTCGCCGAGGTCTTCACACCGAAGGACTTCGACCTGACCGGCGTACTCGACCGCGTCGTCGAGCAGATCCGTAAGGCGCGGGGTCTGGCGTAGAGGCGGCGGGGGTGACCTGGTGTCCGATAGCTGGGCGCTAGGGGCGCTCTGTCGGAGGAGGCATGTGTCGTTAGGCGCTTGCACTGATTGCTTGGTTGGTGCTGGCGTTTTGGGTGGGTGGCGGCGCCTTCGCGGCGGGCGACCTCAAGGGGAGGGCGCGGGGTCTGTTTGTGGCTGGGTTGGGTGCCGCGGTGCGGTTTTGTAGGTGGGGTGGTCCGGCTTGTTCGTTCTCCCCGACGGGGGCGAACGAACAAACTGGACATCGGTGTGGCTGAGCAGCCGCCGTGTCCGCCGGTTCGGCTGTCGGCGGGGCTTGCGGTGGCGAAACGTCCAGATTTGATGTCTTGTTAGGCAAGTATTGCAGCTGCGGGACGCCTCAACCGAGTCCTCAGCCACAGGAGTCACATCCGCAACATCCTCGATGCAAGTAAGGCCTCCTTGCGTGTGCTGGATGCACGCAAGGAGGCCTTGCTAGCATCGCCTAAACCGGCAAGCCAGACATTTATCGCTACAAGCGCGTAGTCGGCCCTATCGATAGGTCGCATGGCCACCATGCGTGCGTCCAGCGCACGCATGGTGGCCATGCGGACTTTCAGTCCTCGCCGAGGTAGGCCTTGCGGACCTTGGGGTTGCCCAGCAGCGCCGAGCCGGTGTCCGACAGCGAGATCCGGCCGATCTCCAGTACGTGGCCATAGTCGGCGAGCTCCAGCGCGGCCTGCGCGTTCTGCTCCACCAGCAGGATCGTCGTGCCGAGGCTGCGCAGCTCGGCGAGCGTGTCCATGATCCGCGCCATCATGATCGGCGACAGGCCCATCGACGGCTCGTCGAGCATCAGCAGCTTCGGCGCCGACATCAGGGCCCGGCCGATCGCCAGCATCTGCTGCTCGCCGCCGGAGAACGTGCCGGCCGCCTGCTTGCGCCGCTCGGCCAGCACCGGGAACAGTGTGTACGCCTTCTCCAGCTCGGAGTTGAAGCCGCCTTTACGCGCGTACGCACCGAGGAGCAGGTTTTCCTCCACGGTCATCCGCGGAAAGATGTGCCGACCCTCCGGCACGTGCGCGAGACCGCGCTCGACGATCCGGTGTGCCGGCACCTTGTCGATCCGCTCACCCTGGAAGGTGATCGAACCGGCCGCGGTCGGCAGCAGGTTGGAGATCGTCCGCAGCGTCGTCGTCTTGCCGGCGCCGTTGGTGCCGATCAGGCTGACCAGCTCACCCTCGCCGACGCTGAAACTGATCCCCTTGACGGCCTTGATCTTGCCGTATGCGACCTGCAGGTCCTTGACCTGCAGGATCGGCTCGCGGGCCGGCGGGTCGGACGGCGGCTTGTCAGGTGGTGTGTCGAGGTACGTACTCATCGGCCGGCCTCCTGGTTGTGCGTGGGCCCGCTGCCGATGTACGCCTCGATGACCCGCTCGTCGGACTGCACCACGTCCGGCGTGCCTTCCACCAGCACCTCGCCGCGGACCAGGCAGCTGATCCGGTCGCAGAGCCGGAAGATGAAGCGCATGTCGTGCTCGATGACCACCACCGCGATGCCGCGCTCGCGGATCGCGAAGATCAGGTCGGTGGCCTCGCCGGTCTCCTGCGGGTTCATGCCGGCGGTCGGCTCGTCCAACAGCAGCAGGCCCGGCTCGGTGGCCAGCGCGCGGGCGATCTCCAGCCGCCGCTGGTCGCCGTAGGACAGGTTGCGCGCGAGGTGGTCGGCGGAGTCGGTCAGGCCGACGAAGGACAGCAGGTCGCGCGAGCGCTCCAGCGTCTCCTTCTCCTCGCGCCGGTAACGCGGCCCGTGCAGGATCGAGGTGAGGACCCCGGACCTGGTCCGGCAATAGCGGCCGACCATCACGTTTTCCAGCGCGTTCATGTTGCCGAACAGCCGGATGTTCTGGAACGTACGCGCCACGCCGGCTCGGGTGACCGCCGCCGGCTGCGGCTTGAGCACCTGGCCCTTGTAGCGCACGACGCCCCTGGTCGGCCGGTAGAGGCCGGTGAGGCAGTTGAAGAACGTCGTCTTGCCGGCGCCGTTCGGGCCGATCAGGCCGACGATCTCGCCCGGGTGTACGGCGAAGTCGACGTTGTTGACGGCCACCAGGCCGCCGAACCGCATCGTCACACCTTGCGCTTCAAGGACGGCGGAGGGGTCGGCCGGCTGATTCGGTGGTTGGGGCGGACCGGTGGGCGCGGTGGCTGGCGCGGTCATGCCTTCACCACCGCCTCCACGTCCTTGAGCTCGGTGTCGGCCACCTGGGTGTCCAGCTCGCTCGCTAATTCCTCGTCCTCCTCGTGCAGCTCCAGCTGCCGCCGGCGGCTGGCGATCATGCCTTCCGGCCGGAACCGCATCATCACGACCAGCAGGAGGCCGAACAGCAGCAGCCGGTAGTCCTGGAAGAACCGCAGCTTCTCGGGCAGCAGCTTGAGGATGACGGCGCCGAGCAGGACGCCGCCGACCGTACCCATGCCGCCGAGTACGACAGCGGCGAGCAGGAAGGCCGACTCCAGGAACTGGTATTGGTCAGGCGTCACCGACACGTCGTGATGCGCCTTGATGGTGCCGGCCAGGCCGGCCAGGAACGCGCCGCCGGCGAAGGCCAGCAGCTTGAGCGCGAAGGTGTTCACCCCCATCGCCTCGGCGGCTCGCTCGTCCTCGCGGATCGCCACCCAGCCGCGGCCGATCCGCGAGTCGTTCATCCGGCTGAAGGCCAGTACGACCAGGCCGGCCACGACCAGCAGCAGGAAGTAGTAGTTGGCGAACCGGCCGAGGCTGATGCCGAAGATCACGTGCGGCTGACCGAAGTCGAAGCCGAACACGTTCAGGTCGGGGATGTTCGGGATGCCGTTGGGGCCGTGGGTCAGGTTCGGACCGTTGGTGCCGTCCAGGTTGTTCATGGTGAGCCGGAAGATCTCACCGAAGGCCAGCGTCACGATGGCCAGGTAGTCACCGCTGACCCGCAGCGTCGGGCTGCCGATGATCAGGCCGAAGATCGCCGCGACCAGCGCGCCGATGACCATCACGACGATGAACGGTGGATGCCAGCCGATGGTGGCGAAGGCCGAGGCCGACATCATGGCGCCGACGTACGCGCCGGTGCCGAGGAAGGCGATGTAGCCCAGGTCCAGCAGGCCGGCCAGGCCGACCACGATGTTCAGGCCGATCGCGGTGATCGCGAAGATGACCACCTGGGTGGCGATCGACATGTTGGCGTCGCTGCCGTTCTGGGTGAACGGGAAGGCGAACGCGGCGACTACCGCGGCCAGCAGCGTGACGCGGCGGTAGGTGATGAAGGCCAGGTTGAGGAAGCCGAGCAGGCCGAACGACCGGGTGACCAGCACCAGCCCGGTGACGAACACCAGGAAGGTGACGAAGACCCAGGCGTCGTCCTGGTTGAGCAGGTACGCGGCCGCGTACAGCGCCACGCCGAGCGCGACGGCGATCATCAGGATCTGGACCCAGCCGGGCACGTTCCAGCGCAGCCGCGCCGGCGGCTCGTCCGGCAGCGCCCGGCTGGCCAGCAGCAGCACCAACGCGCCGACCGCCGGCACGTACGCGCCGGGCTCCAGGTTGACCAGGCCGCCGAGCTGGATGGTGATGGCCGCCATGACCAGCCAGACCACCAGGAACGAGAAGAGGCCGAGCGTACGCGTGGTCGCCGCGCCACCAGGCAGCGTGTCGCGCAGCTTGGTGCGCTGCACGACCAGGAAGAACACCGCCAGCACGCCGAGCGCGAGCGTCCAGTACTGCAGCGGTGCCGGGTTGAAGTAGAGGGTCAGGTCGCCCAGGATGGTCCGGTCGTACGTCCAGCGCAGCAGGCCACCGAGCGCGACCAGGATCGCGCCGGCCAGCGAGAGCGGCCACGCGACCTTGCCGAGGCCGGCGCGCAGCCATCCGTCGATGCGGTTCGTCATGCGCGGTCCACCACCCGGGCGCCGAGCAGGCCCTGCGGCCGGAAGACCAGCACCAGGATGAGGATGGCGAAGGCCCACACGTCCTTCCAGGCGCTGCCGCCGAACTGGCCGGGGATGTACTGGGTGGCCATCGTCTCGACCAGGCCGAGCACCAGGCCGCCGACCACCGCGCCGTTGATGTTGCCGATGCCGCCGAGCACCGCGGCGGTGAACGCCTTCAGGCCGGCCAGAAAGCCCATCCGGAAGTCGATGTTGGTGTTGATCAGGCCGTGCGCGATGCCGGCGATCGCGGCCAGCGCGCCGCCGAGCGCGAACGCGATGACGATGATCCGGTCGACGTTGATGCCCATCAGCCGTGCGGTGTCCGGGTCCTGCGAGGTGGCCTGCATGGCCCGGCCGGTCTTGGTCTTGTTGATGAAGTAGTAGAGAAACGCCGTGCAGATGATCAGCGCGCCGAGCGTGAAGATCGACGCGCGTTGGATGTCGACGCCCGCGACGTTGATCGCCGGTCCGGTGATCACGTCGATCTGCGGGAACGGGATGGCGCTGGTGGCGCTCGGAAATCCCGGGATCTCGCCGTAGAACAGCCGGACGGCCTCCTGGAGGAAGACCGATACGCCGATCGCGGTGATCAGTGGCGCCAGCCGTGGCGCGTTGCGCAACGGTCGGTACGCGACGCGTTCCATCAGTACCGCTATGCCGACCGAGCCGCCGATGGCACCGAGGATCATGAACGGGAACACCCACAGAGCGGTGTTGTCCTTGAACAGCGCCAGCCACACCGTCAGGCTGCTGAACGCGCCGATCATGAAGACTTCGCCGTGCGCGAAGTTGATGAGTTGGATGATGCCGTAGACGACGGTATAGCCGACCGCGATGAGCGCGTACAACGCACCCAGCGACAACCCGTTCACGAGTTGCTGGAGCAGCTGCTCCACTACCTGCACGTGTGACCTCCGTGGTACAGCCCGGGATGTGGGCCTGGAGTTGGTTGGCGGACGAAGGGGCCGGACGGTCGGCCCGGCCCCTTCGGTGGTGCTGCTCAGTCCTTGAACTCTCCGGTGTTGACACCCTTCCAGGCGTTGCTCTTGTCGACCTGGTAGACGGTCAGCGTCTTGTTGGTGGTGTCGCCGTACTGGTCGAAGGAGACCTTGCCGGAGACACCGTCGATGGACACCGAGCCGAGCGCCTTGACGGTCGCCTCGCGGGCGGACTTGGCGTCGGCGGCGTTGGCCAGCGAGGTCTTCAGCGCGGCGATGATCGCGTTGGCGGCGTCGAAGGCGTACGCGCCGTAGGAGGAGTTGTCACCCTTGTAGCCGCCGGCCTTGTAGTCGGCGATGTACTGCTTGGCCGCCGGCAGCTGGTCCAGCGGAGCGCCGACCGAGGTGGCGTAGTTGCCGGGGGCCGCGTTGCCGGCCAGCTTGAGGTAGTCGGCCGAGTACATGCCGTCGCCACCCATCAGCGGGACGTTCAGGCCGGCGGCCTTCATCTGCTGGGTCAGCGGTCCGGAGGTCGGGTATTCACCGCCGAAGTAGAGCAGCTGCGGCTTGGACGGTGCGATCTTGGAGATCACCGAGCTGTAGTTCTTGTCGTCCGGGTTGACCGTCTGCGCCGACACGACCGTGCCACCGAGCTTCTTGAACTCGGCGGTGAACGTCTCGACCAGGCCCTGGCCGTAGGTCTTCTTGTCGTGCACGGTGGCGACCTTGGTGAACTTCAGCGTGTTGTAGACGTACCGCGCCGCGAACGGGCCCTGCACGGCATCGGTGGTGCAGGTGCGGAAGTAGTTGGCGTACGGCCGCTTCTTGCTGGTCTTCCAGTCCGCGCCCTGGGTCAGGGTCGGGTTGGTGTTGGCCGGCGAGATCTCCGCGATGTTGGCCGCCGACAGGACCGGCTGCACGCTCTGGCCCACGCTGGAGTTCAGCGGGCCGACCACGCCGACCACGGCAGGGTCGTTGGCCAGCTTGGTGGCCGCGTTCTTTCCGGTGTCCGGCTTGGCCTCGTCGTCGAGGTCCTCCATCTGCAAGGTCCAGCCCGGCACGGCCTTGTTGGCGTTGGCCTGCTTGATGGCCAGCGCGACCGAGTCGCGGATGCCGGTGCCGATCGCGGCCAGGTCACCTGACAGCGGAGAGATGACACCGATCTTGGCGACTTTGCCTCCGGTGTTGCCCGTACCTGTGTCGCCGCCCCGGCTGCCACAGGCCGTGAGCGCGAGCGTGGCCGCAGCCAGCAGCGCGCCGACACGGACGATTCCACGATGGTGCACTTTGTTCCCCTCCAGATCTTCGCGGACCGGGGATTTCCCCTGCCGCAGGTGGCCCGAAAATAGTCCATGGACAGTCACTACGTCCGCGCTTTGGCAAGTGTTGTCCGAGGAAATGCCCAGGCGGGTGGTCTTAACGTGTCAGTACATTCGCCTTTAACGTGTTGGTACGTCGGATGGAAATCCCACCGAAACCTCGGGATCCGGCGGCTGATTTCCCGTAGTGTAAGGGAGTTTTGTCGTTGCGTGACCGGAACGGCGAACAGCGCTGTCCGGCTTGGGTGGACTGCGCGGGAATGTCGGAGGTTCACCGATCCCTTTTGAGGCATTGACTCTTTCGCCGCGTGTCTTCGGCGTGTCCCCGGCCGGGGTTGCCGGCAGGATGGTGGGATGACCGACCGGGAACTGGCGATGGCCCTGCGCGCGGCGGTACGTGGCTCGGTGCGGTTTGACGCGGCGACCCGTGTCGTGTATTCCACCGATGCCTCCAACTATCGGCATCTGCCGATCGGCGTGGTGGCGCCGGTCGACGCCGACGACGTGCTCGCGGCGCTGGAGGTGTGCCGGAGGTTCGGCGCTCCGGTGTTGTCGCGCGGTGCCGGCACCAGCATCTGCGGCCAGGCCGCGAACACCGCGGTGGTGCTCGACTTCCATCAATACATGAACCAAGTCGTGCGGATCGATCCAGAATCCGCGACCGCGGTCGTCCAGCCAGGTGTGGTGCTCGACGATCTGCGGGCGGCGGCGCGGCCGTACGGACTCACTTTCGGGCCGGATCCCTCGACACACAGCCGATGCACCGTCGGCGGCATGATCGGCAACAACTCGTGCGGCTCGCATTCGATCGCCTGGGGGAAAACCGACGTCAACGTGTCCACATTGGACGTGGTGACCTACCGCGGCGACCGTGGCGTGGTGGGGCCGGCTACAACGTTGTATTCGCTGGATTCCTTTGTGGACCGGGTCGCGCCGGCGGTCCGCGAACTGTCGCCGCTGACCCGTCGCGTGTCCGGCTACAACCTGGGCCAACTGCTGCCGGAGAACGGTTTTCACGTCGCACGCTCGCTGGTCGGCAGTGAGGGGACGTGCGTCACCGTACTGGAGGCCGAGGTGCGGCTGGTGCCGAGCCCCGCGCACCGCGCGCTTGCCGTGCTCGGTTTTCCCGACGCGTACGCGGCCGCTGACGCGGTGCTGTCGGTTCGCGACCTGCGACCGCTCACCATCGAGGGCATGGATTCGGGGTTGATCGCCGCGTTGCGGTCGGCTCGGCCGGCGGAGACGGCGTCGCGTGCGCTGCCGCCCGGTGGTGGCTGGCTCTACGTCGAGACCGGCGGCGATTCGGTTTCCGGGGCGAAAGCGGCGGCCGAGGCGATCGTACGTGCAGTACGGCCGCCGTCGTCGGCGGTGATCACCGATCCGGTGGCGCAGAAAGCGCTGTGGCGGATCCGCGAGGACGGTGCCGGCATCGTGACGCGCAGTCCGTCCGGCGGTGAGGCGTGGCCGGGTTGGGAGGACGCGGCCGTGCCTCCGGAGGTGCTGAGCAGTTATTTGCGCGATTTTGACGCGCTGTTGGCGCGGCACGGCAGGAATGGCGCGTATTTCGGCCATTTCGGCGAAGGATGCCTGCACGTACGCATCGACTTCGATCTGCTGACCATCGCCGGGGTCCGGAATTTCCGGGTGTTTCTTGAGGAAGCGGCTGACCTGGTCGCGTCGTACGGCGGGTCGCTGTCCGGCGAGCACGGTGACGGACAGGCTCGTGCCGAGTTGCTGCCGCGGATGTACTCGCCGGCCATGATAGACGCTTTCGCGGCGTTCAAACGGATCTGGGACCCGGACGGGATGATGAACCCGGGCCGGCTGGTCGATCCGGCGCCGGTGGACCAGGACCTGCGGGTCTTCGTCGGGACGCCGACGGTCGGACCGCCGTCGCTGGCTTTTTCCGCCGATTCCGGCAGTTTCGCGTCCGCCACCCGCCGGTGCGTCGGCGTCGGAAAATGCCTTTCCGCCGACGGGGGCGTGATGTGTCCGAGCTATCGCGCGACCGGCGAGGAACGGCACTCGACCCGCGGCCGGTCGCGGCTGCTTTTCGAGCTGGCCAGCGGCAAGGTGCTGACCGACCGGTGGCGGTCGGAGGAGGTGCGCGAGGCGCTCGATCTTTGCCTGTCGTGCAAGGGATGCAAGAGCGACTGTCCGGTCAGCGTCGACATGGCCACGTACAAGTCGGAGTTTCTGCACCGGCACTACGCCGGCCGGCTGCGGCCGGCTTCACACTATTCGATGGGATTCCTGCCGCTCGCCCTCGCCGGTGTGTCCGCTTTTCCCGGCGCCACCGCGATTTTCAACCGGCTGGCCGGCGGCTCGGTGGCGAAGACGCTCGGCGGGATCGCTCCTGAGCGGGTCGTACCCAAGCTAGCGCCGAAACCGTTTCTGCGTCCGACGCGGCGTACGCGCGTCGCGCCACCGGACGGCCGGCCGCGCGTACTGCTGTGGCCGGACACTTTCACCAACTACTTCGACCCGTCGATCGCCGTGTCGGCCGTGTCCGTCCTGCACCGGCTCGGCTATCACGTGGAGGTGCCGGACCGTCCGGTCTGCTGCGGCCTCACCTGGCTGTCCACCGGCCAACTCGACACCGCTCGCCGGGTTTTGCGACACTCGCTGGACGTTTTGCGGCCATGGCTGACCGACGGCGTACCCGTCGTGGGTCTGGAGCCGAGTTGTACGGCTCTGCTGCGCTCCGATGTCGGTGAGTTGCTGCCTTCGTACGACTTCGATCCCGCCTCGGTGCTGACCTTCGCCGAACTCCTGCACCGACACCTCGACAGCCTTCCGTCGGTGCCGGTGAAAGCGATGGCGCAGGTGCACTGCCATCAACACGCCGAAACCGGTTTTTCGGCGGATGCTTCGGTGCTTTCCGCGCTGGGCGTGGACCTGGACGTGCTGGACTCCGGCTGCTGCGGCCTGGCCGGAAACTTCGGCTTCGAGCGCGGCCATTACGAGGTGTCGATGGCGTGCGCCGAGCGGAAACTGCTGCCGGCTGTGCGAGATGCCAGCGCTGACACCGAAATCCTGGCGGACGGCTTCAGCTGCCGTACGCAGATCCGGCAGGCGAGTGGTCGTGAGCCAGTTCATCTGGCCCAGCTGGCAGCGCGAGGCTTCGCATGGCCGAAGGGGCTACGGCGTTCCATTATGTAAGCGCAAAGGTCGATTATGTGAGACCGAGGACGACATGCAGCGCTAAATGTCCGCCTTGAGGGGTCCGCTGATGGCGTGGATGCCGAGTTACTAGCGCTAGACGCAAGAAACAAGGCTTTCACACCCGCATCTCGACCGGATGCTGTGACTGGCGTGACTGCTGAGGCGAGCAATGCTGTTGTTAGCAAGCCAGGAAGACGCAGCCCCGCCCACAACCGCCACCCGCACCCCCAATGCACACGATTGGCGTCCACGCGCCCCCTCCCTTGAGGTCGCCCTCCGCGCAGGAGCGCCCGCCGCGCAGGCGAAAAACCAACCACCCACCCAACGCAACAACCAGAAAACCCGACCACCCGCCCAACGCAACAACCAGAAATCCCAATCATCCCCAAAACCGCAACAACCAGAAGGCCTGACTACTTTCACCCGCACCAGTCAAGGACCGCCGCCACTCCATCACCACCCCAAGCCGCCCGCAACCACTCCGCCGCGACCGCACCAGAAACCCTCGCAACCAAGGACTCACCGACTTGGCAGCGTCGGGACCACTCCGATTTCGGCCATACGGTTGGCATAGATGACGTAATGCCGCGTCGCTTCGCCATGCCGACCATCCGACGTCAACGACGTGATCAACCCCAGGTGAGCCTGTTCGTCGTACGCGTCCCGGGTCAGCGCGAGCCGCCAATAGCGCACGGCCCGGTCGTGGTCGCCGGAGGTGGTGGCGCTGACGGCGAGCGTACGGACGAGTCGGAGATACGCGAGTTTGGCTTCCTCGCGCAGCGACACGGCCCAGTCGGCGTAGAGGTCCTCGGCGAGGAAGTCACCGTGGTAGCTGGCGGCCGCGGCCTCGAGGGCGATGAGCGCTGGCGTGCCGCAGCGGTGCAGGGAGAGTGCGCGGTCGGCGTCGGTGAGGAAGGTGTCGATGTCGACGGCCAGGTTGGTGACGGTGACGGCGTACTTGCCGGTGCTGATGAAGTGGTCGGCCTCTCGCATCCGGTAAGGGTCGAGGACGCCGCGGATGGTGGACAGCGCGACCGACAGCCGGTTGGTCCACTGTACGCGCGTGGCGCCTGGCCACAGGGTCTGGCCGAGCATCTCCCTGGTCGCCGGCACGCCGCGCCGCGACACCAGCATCTTGAGCAGCTCGCGCGCTTTGCGGGACTGCCATTCGCGCACCTGGACTGGCTGGCCGTCGCGAGTCACCGCGAAGCGGCCGAGGGTGCGGACGCGTACGTCGGCGCCGATCGGTGCGCACGACCTGCCAGACGACGACGCGGTCAGCACGGACAAGACTGCGCACCCCCTGCGCTATCGCCGGTGTTTGCTTGGAACAAGGGGAAACTGTGCGTCCAAACGGGGACAACCAAGAGTCGGTGGAAGGGGTCCGCGCGCACAATCGGTCGTTCGGCGAGCGGATCTGGCCGTACACGGCGTGACATCGTCCAAACAGCCGGTGCCCAGACGGATTCGGAGAGTAGTGTCCGTATTTTGACCGGTAAAGCGCGGCATGGTTTCGGAAGAAAGTCGCATAACTTCCCGGCTGTCGCACGCGTGGCGCGAGTCGAGCCCGTAGGCTGGGTCGGTGGCGCGAGGACTCAAACGCGGCGTGTCAACCAGCATTCCGCACAGCATCGCTTCGCTGCTTCTGTGCGGGATGCTGGCTGGAATCGTGGTGGCGGCTGCCGCTTTCCCGATAGCGGCCGTGACCGGCCTGACCGCCAAGGCCGGTGCCGAGATGTTCCAGAACCTGCCGAGCGAGCTGAGAGCCAAACCGCTGCAACAGACGACCAAGATCTTCACCGCGGACGGGAAGTACGTCACCTCGCTGTACGTGCAGGACCGGACGAGCGTGCCGCTGTCGGCGATCCCGGTGATCATGCAGCACGCCGTGGTGGCCACCGAGGACACGCGGTTCTACCAGCACCACGGCGTCGACCTGCGCGGCATCATCCGCGCGTTCGTGGCCAACCAGCAGTCCGGCGAGAACTCGCAGGGCGCGTCGACGCTGACGCAGCAGTACGTCCGGCAGGAGCTGATCGCGTCGGCCACCAACGCCGACGAGCGCCAGCGCGCCACCGAGGCGACCATCGGCCGGAAGCTGCGTGAGGCGCGGCTCGCGGTGGCGCTGGAAAAGCAGTACAGCAAGGGCGAGATCCTCGACCGCTATCTCAACATCGTCTACTTCGGTCGCGGCGCGTACGGCATCGCCTCGGCCGCGCAGCGGTATTTCTCCAAGCCGCTGAGCCAGTTGACGCTGTCCGAGGTCGCGCTGCTGGCGGCCTTCATCAAGAGCCCGTCGTACTATCCGGTGCACGCCACCGAGGCCGAGCAGCGGCGGCAGTTCGTCCTCAACCGGATGCAGGAGTTTGGCTATGCCACGCCTGCGCAGGTCGCCGACGCGATGAAGCATCCTCCGGTGCTGCATCCGTCGGTGACGCCCAACTCGTGCTTCCCCAACGGCTCCATCACCGCCGGCAACAACTGGGGATTCGCCTGCGACTACCTGCGGATCTGGGCTCAGCAGCAGCCCTCGCTCGGCAAGACGCCGGCGGAGCGGTGGAGTAACCTGCAGACCGGCGGCTACACCATCACCCTGGGCCTCGACTCGCGGATGCAGTCGATCGCCCAGGACGTGGTCAACTCGCGCGGAGAGTCGCGCAGCAGTCGCCTCGCGCAGGGCATCGTGCTGGTGCAGCCCGGCACTGGTCAGATCAAGGCGATGGCGATCAACCGCCTGTTCGGACCGGCACCGAAAGGCGCGAAAGGCGACGCGCGCGACGAGTGGACGCAGAACCCGCTGCTGACCGGCGATCCGCGGATCGGCACCAACACCGGCTATCCGAGCGGCTCCACGTTCAAGATGTTCACCATGCTCGCGGCGCTCAACGAGGGGATGCCGCTGTCCACCGGCTTCTACGCGCCCTACGTGTACGTTTCCCGGGTGCCGCAGGACGCCGGCGGCGACAGCAGCTGCGGCGGTTACTACTGCGCGCAGAACGCCGACCACGGCATGGACGGCCGGCAGAACATGTGGACCGGCTTCGGTTCCTCGGTCAACACCTACTTCGTGCAGCTGGAGGAGAAGGTCGGCGCGGCCGACGTGGCCAAGATGGCCGCCAAGGTCGGCATCTCGTTTTTCCCTGGCCCCAAGACGAAACAGGCGCCGACCGGCGTCAACAGCCTGGCGCAGATCGTACGAGAAGGCAACGGACGCAGTCAGCGGCTGTCGCTGACCCTCGGCCAGGGCAGTCAGACCTGGCCGCTCTACATGGCCAACGCGTACGCGACCGTGGCAGCGCACGGAAAATACTGCGAGCCGACGCCGGTGCAGTCGATCGTCGGGCCGGACGGCAGGAAGCTGCCGGTCGGCGACCCGAAATGCTCGCAGGTGATCTCGCCGGACGTGGCCGACGCGGCGACCGACGCGGCTCGCTGCCCGATCGGCCAGTCGCCGCTGACCGGCAGCTGCAGCAACGGTTTCGGACCCACCGGCGGCAGCGTCGGCAGCCGGATCGGCCGGCCGGCGGCCGGCAAGACCGGCTCGACACCGGGCAACAAGCAGCTGTGGTTCGCCGGCTTCGTGCCGCAGCTGGCCGGTGCGTCGTTCTCGACTGACCCGGACGCGCCGCACGGCGACTACGGCCAAGGTGACTCGCGCGTCGCCAACGACATCTTCAGCTCGACGATGGCGCGCGTACTCGACGGCACCCCGGTGCAGGATTTCGTCGCACCGCCGGAAAACCTGGTCTCCGGAGGCATCTACGACGGGTCGGCCGACGATGGCTCCGACCGGCCGAAGAAGCCGAAGAAACCCAAGACGACGCCCGACCAGCATGGCCAGGACGGCCAGCCGGCCGACCACCGGCTGCCGGGTTTCCCCGGTGGCGGCATTCCACCGATCTTCGGACCCGGCGGCCGCGGCACCAACGCCGCCACGCGCCGGTCCGGCGGCGCTCGCGTGTAGCGGACTCTAGACGGAGTGTCCAGCGCTGGACACTCCGTCCAGAGTGCGTACGAGCGACCGTGTGGCCGCGTGCGTCACCAGTAGATCAGGAAGAACCACTGCGTCGTGTGCGGATTCTGCTCGCATGGCAGGGTGCCGTAGCCGAGGCTCGCCGACACCCGCCTGTTGTAGTCGCATTCCGCGAAGTCGAGATAGGGACCGGAGGTGTGCCAGGTGGCCTCCGTCCGGACGGAGTGCGAGACAGTGCCGGCACTGGCCGGCGCGCCGGCCGCCACCGGCAGAATCGCGGTGGCCATCAGCGCACCTCCGACGACAAGGCGTTTGATCAGGCCCATTTCTCTCCCCTCGGTTGCCTTCGGCCGCGTGGTCGCGGCGGAGTGAGGCGAGTCAAACACGCGCGGCTGTCACCTCACTGGCAGCGCACTGTCACGCCTCGGCGCCGCAGGACCGATCAGTGCGCGAGGCAGCGCAGGAGGGTGGCCGAGCGAGCGACCAAGAGGACGGAGTCGGTGACGTCCGGCGTGCCGGCGGTGCTGAGGACGAGCTCGTGGCCGGCCGCGTACGGGTCGGCCGGCAGCTTGACGGTGAGGTCGCTTTCCCCGCCGTGCAGCCAAAACAGATAGCCGGCGGTGGCCGGGTCGTGATCGTCGCGGACGTACATGCCAAGCGTCCGGCAGGCCGGGTCGTTCCAGTCCTCCGGCGGCATCAGCGCACCGTCCGGCCGGAACCAGCAGGCGTCCGGCGGATCGCCTTCGCCGGTGTAGAAAGCAGCCGGCCGGAAGGCGGCGATTGACCGGCGTACGGCCAAAAGCCGGCGCGTGAAGGCGAGCAGGTCGAGATCGGCGTTGGTCCAGTCGACCCAGCTGATCTCGCTGTCCTGGCAGTAGGCGTTGTTGTTTCCTCGCTGCGTACGGCCGAACTCGTCGCCCTGGCAGATCATCGGTGTGCCGACGGACAGGATGAGCGTCGACAGCAGGTTTCGTATGCTGCGCTTGCGAATCGCGAGCACGGCAGGGTCGTCGGTCGGTCCTTCGACGCCGAAGTTGTTGGAACGGTTGTCGTCCGTGCCGTCGGCGTTGTTCTCGCCGTTGGCCTCGTTGTGTTTGTGCGAATACGCGACCAGGTCGGCCATGGTGAAGCCGTCGTGAGCGGTCACGAAGTTGACCGAGGTGGAGGGCGTACGCGCGGAAAACAGGTCGGTCGAGCCACACAACCGGGTGCCCAGCTCGGAAATCCCGCTGCCGCCCAGCCAGAAGTCACGGAAGCAGTTGCGGAAGCGGTCGTTCCATTCGGCCCAGCCGGGCGGAAAACCGGTGAGCCGATAGCCGCCGGGACCCAGGTCCCACGGCTCGGCGATCAGCTTCGTACGGCTCAGCACCGGATCGGCCTGAATGGCGGCCAGCAGCGGCGCGTCGGGGGTGTAGTCGTCGCCGTCGAGCCGGCCGAGCGCGGTCGCCAGGTCGAACCGGAAGCCGTCGACCCCCATGACCGTCACCCAGTAGCGCAGCGAGTCGAGGATCATCTCGCGTACGACCGGCTGGCGTACGTCCAATGTGTTGCCGCAGCCGGTGACATCCCAGTATTGCCGGCGGTTCCACGGATCCAGTCGGTAGTAGGCCGGATTGTCCAGGCCGCGCCAGGAAAGAATCGGATCGCCGGGCTGGCCTTCGGCCGTGTGGTTGTAGACGACGTCCAGGACGACCTCCAGCCCGGCGTCGTGCAGCGTACGCACCATCTCGCGAACCTCGCCGACGACGTCGTCAGAGGACGCGAATCGCGGGTCTGGCGCGAAAAATCCGATGGTGTTGTAGCCCCAGTAGTTGGTCAGGTGGCGCGCGGCGACGGACGCCTCGGTGGCGCGTGCCTGCACCGGCAGGAGCTCCACGGTGGACACTCCGAGCTCGGTGAGGTGCCGGATCGCGGCCGGATGAGCCAATCCGGCGTACGTGCCGCGCAGGTGTGGCGGGATGTCCGGATGCAGCTTGGTGAAACCGGCGACGTGCAGCTCGTAGATGACCGTGTCCGGCCAGCCGATGCGAGCGTGGCCGGGCACGGCCAGCGGCTCCGGCTCGGGCACCATCACCGAGATGAGCGGGTCGACGGCCAGGCCGCGCGCGTACGGGTCGACCAGCAGCCTGGCCTGGTCGCAGAACAGGCCGTTGCGCGGCTGGTAGCGGCCGGCGACCCGGATGCCATAGCGCGTGCCGGCTCGTACGCCGTCGATCTCGGCGTGCCAGCGGTCGCCGGTCCGGCGCAGCGGCAGCCGCCGTTCGCCCTGGCGGGGATGGAAAACGCAGAGATCGACCGACTCGGCGACCGAGCTGTGCACGGAGAAGGTGGCGCGGCTGCCGGTCAGCCGCACGCCGAGCGCACCCGGATCGCCCGGGCCGACGATGTCGACCGTCATAGGCTAGAACCCGGCCCGGAGGTCGCCGCCCAGCCCCCGAACAAGATCCATGCAGAGCACTCTAACCCGTCCCGACCACCCGCCAGGCCCTTTTCGGAACGCCCCTCTCCGTGCACGGGATGCGCGCAAAGGCTCGTTCCGAAAAATGTCAGGCCACGTCGCGGCGCCAGAACAGCGCGGCGGCGACGATCAGCAGGCCGAGCGTGATGGCACCGAGATACAGGCCCGACTGCCAGAGCGTGAGCTCGCTCAGCGCGCCGTGGCTGGCCACCATCGTGCCGTCGTTGAGCCACGCGTTGACGTTCGTCGAGATCAGCCAGCGATCCGCGTTCGGCGTCACCAGCCGTACGCCGATCTCACCGACGACGACGTATCCGAGGCCGACCCCGAGAGCGGCCGACGACAGCCGGGTCGCGTACGCGATGGCGAAGCCGACCGCGCCGCCGACCAGCGCCAGCGCCAGGCCGCGGCCACCGGCCAGCAACAGGTCGCGTTGCACCGCGGAGGGCATCGCGCCGATGGAGCCAAACCTGCGCGCCGCCAGGTAGTTGATGCCGAGCGCCACCCCGAAAACGAACAGGCCGAGCAGCGCGCTGCCGATCCACAGGCCGACCAGCTTGCCGGTGAACAGTCGCAGCCGCCGCGGTTCCCAGGTCATCAGCGTGTGCATCGCCCCGTGGTGCCACTCCGCGCCGACGAAGCTCGCGCCGATCACCAGCGCGACCAGCGCGAGCAGCGCCGCGCAGATCCGGATGAGCGTCGGCGCGGTGGCGGTGAAGACATAATGGCCGCGGAAGTTGTACGCGTTCGTACCGATCAGCACGCCGATCAGCACCAGCGCCACCAACACCGCCACCAGCGTCATCCGGCGCGCCAGCAGCCGCCGCACCTCCACGCGTACCAGCCGCGCGACCCCCATCACGCCTCACCCCTCGGCTGCGCGCCGATCGTCTGGTCCAGCAGGTCGTTGGCCTCATCGCGCAGGTCCATCCGGCCGAAGTCGCCGGCCAGCACCGGCTGGATCTCCTCCGGCGCGGCGTGCCGGCCGGGCAGCGCCGGCGCCGGCGCGTGCTGCGGCTCGTAGCTCTCGACCGCCTCGTTGGCCGTACGCGCCGCCATGCCGGTCAGCTCCAGGAACACGTCCTCCAGGTCCGGTTCCAGCGGCGTCAGCTCGGAGACGTACAACCGCCGCCGGGACAGCAGCTGGGTGATCCGCGCCGGGTCGTCGCAGTCGGTGACGATCAGGTGGTCGGGGCGCGGCGTGACGGTCATGCCGCCCTCGCGCAGCAGCTCGGCCGCGTGCTGCGGCTCGTCGACGCGTACGAGCACCTCGCCGCGCGCCGCGGTGGCGAGTACGTCGGACACCGGACCGGTCACCACGTGCCGGCCGTGCGCCACGATCGAGACGCTGTCGCAGACCTGCTGCACCTCCAGCAGCTGGTGCGAGGACAGCAGGACGGTCACGCCGCCGTCGCCGAGCAGCCGCATCAGGTCGCGGATCTCCCGGATGCCGGCCGGGTCGAGGCCGTTGTTGGGCTCGTCCAGGATCAGCAGCAGCGGCTCCTTGAGCAGCGTCGCCGCGATCGCCAGGCGTTGTCGCATGCCGAGCGAATAGCCCTTGACCTTGTCGCG
Organism: Fodinicola acaciae; assembly: GCF_010993745.1. Classification (NCBI taxonomy): domain Bacteria; kingdom Bacillati; phylum Actinomycetota; class Actinomycetes; order Mycobacteriales; genus Fodinicola; species Fodinicola acaciae. Next base: position 445,904 of record NZ_WOTN01000003.1, on the reverse strand, counting down.
CGCGCGGTCGCGCAGGCCGACCAGCTCCAGCACCTCGTCGACGCGGCTCATCCGTACGTTCGCCAGCGTGGCCAGCATCCGCAGGTTGCGCCGCGCGGAGAAGTTGCCGAAGAACTGCGCGCCCTCCACCACCGCGCCGATGGTGCCGATGACCTTCGGCAGGTCGCGCGGCACGACGTGGCCGAAGATGTTCATCTCGCCGGCGTCCGGCCGGATCAGGCCGAGCAGCGATCTGATGGTGGTCGTCTTGCCGGCGCCGTTCGGGCCGAGGAAGCCGTGCACCTTGCCGGCCTCGACGATCATGTTCATGTCGTGCAGCGCGACTCTTCGGCCGCCGCGCAGGCCGCGAAACTCCTTGCGCAGGCCACTGATCTCGATCGCCGGCAGCCCTTCCACCGCGCTCGCCAAACCAGCCATCTGACCCCCTCCTGGCCGTGGCAAGACCACCCCTTGCCACGGAGGCACCACTGCGGGTGTACGCACACCATAGCCGGCTGCGGAGAAATCAGTCCAAGCCGGATAGATCACCCGCTGCCGAGCGTGATCACGTCGTCGCGTACGACCGCTGGCCGGCGACCCTCGCGGGGGTCGCGGCCGGTGCATGTTGTTGGATGGTGAGGTGGTTGCTGAGCCGGGTCCGGACACCGTGATCGCGCTGGATCGAGTGGTCGTCCGGCGCGGCCAGACCATGCTGCTCGACGGGCTGAGCTGGCAGGTCGAGCTGGACGAGCGGTGGGTCGTGCTTGGCCCCAACGGTGCCGGCAAGACGACCCTGCTGCAGGTCGCCGCCGCGCAGATGCATCCGACCACCGGCACCGCGCAGGTGCTCGGTGAGCGGCTCGGCGCGGTCGACGTGTTCGAGCTGCGGCCGCGGATCGGCTTCACCACCGCGTCGATCTCCGGTCGCGTGCCGGGTTCCGAGCGGGTGCTGGACGTGGTGCTGACCGCCGCCTGGGGTGTGGTCGGCCGGTTCACCGAGTCGTACGACCCGGTCGACGAGGCCCGCGCCCGCGAGCTGCTGGACGCGTTCGGCGTCGGCCAGCTGGCCAACCGCACCTATGGGACGCTGTCCGAAGGCGAGCGCAAGCGCGTACAGATCGCCCGCGCGCTGATGACCGACCCGGAGATGCTGCTGCTGGACGAGCCGGCCGCCGGCCTCGACCTCGGCGGCCGGGAAGACCTGGTGCGCCGGCTGTCGGCGCTCGCCGCCGATCCGGACGCGCCGGCGTTGGTGCTGGTCACGCACCACGTCGAGGAGATCCCGCCGGGTTTCACGCACGCGCTGCTGCTGGCCGATGGGCAGGCCGTCGCGGCCGGCCTGACGCCGGACGTGATCACCGCGGACAACCTGACCAAGACGTTTGGCATGCCGTTGACCGTCGACCGGCAGACCACCACGGACGGTGACAGGTACGCTGCACGCGCGATCTGAGGAGGCAACGCGTTGGGTGAGTTCGTACGGCTTGAGGTAGCTGACGGGATCGGCACGATCCGGCTCGACCGGCCGCCGATGAACGCGCTCAACGAGCAGATGCAGGACGAGCTGCTGGCCGTCGCCACCGAGGCCTCCGCGCGCGACGACGTCAAGGCCGTGGTCATCTACGGCGGTCCGAAGGTCTTCGCGGCCGGCGCGGACATCAAGGAGATGAAGACGCGGTCGTACGCGTACATGTCCGTGCGCGCGCACCAGCTCCAGGCGTCGTTGACCGCGGTCGCCAAGATCCCGAAGCCGGTGGTCGCGGCGATCACCGGCTATGCGCTCGGCGGTGGCCACGAGCTGGCGTTGTGCGCCGACTTCCGGGTCGCCGGCGACAACGTGAAGGTCGGCCAGCCGGAGATCCTGCTCGGCATCATCCCCGGCGCCGGCGGCACGCAGCGCGTCACCCGGCTGGTCGGTCCGGCCAAGGCCAAGGACCTGATCTTCTCCGGCCGGTTCGTCGGTGCCGAGGAAGCACTTTCGTTGGGGTTGCTGGACAAGGTCGTGGCACCGGACGACGTTTACGACGCCGCCGTCGCGATGGTGAAGCCGTATGTCGGCGCCGCGTCTCTGGCCCTGCGAGCGGCGAAGGCCGCGATCGATGGCGGCATCGAGGTCGACCTGGCGTCGGGTTTGGCCTTGGAGAGCCAGCTTTTCGCGACCACCTTCGCGACCGAGGACCGTACGGCCGGCATGGAGTCCTTCGTCGAGAACGGGCCGGGCAAGGCCACTTTCACCGGTAAGTAGGGGGAGAACGTCATGGCTGGTGCACAAATGACTCCAACCAAAGAAGAGGTCGACGCTGCGCGCAGCGATCCCAAGCAGGCCAACATTCTCTACCACGACTGGGAAGCCGGCACGTACGACGAGAAATGGTCGATCTCCTTTGACGACCGCTGCACCACGTACGCCAGGGAGCGGTTCACCGGGATCGCCGGCGAGGAGGGCTGGCCGTACGAGAAGGCGCTGGAGATCGGCAGCGGCACCGGCTTTTTCCTGCTCAACCTGATGCGTGCCGGGGTCGCGACGTCGGGGATCGTCACCGACATCTCGCCCGGCATGGTCGAGGTCGCCACCCGCAACGCCAAAGAGCTTGGCCTTGACGTCGAAGGCAAGGTCGCCGACGCGGAGACGATCCCGGTCGAGGACTCGTCGGTCGACCTGGTCGTCGGACATGCTGTGCTGCACCACATCCCGGACGTGGACCAGGCCTTTTCCGAGGTTTTGCGGGTGCTCAAGCCCGGTGGCCGGTTCGTTTTCGCCGGTGAGCCGACAAAATACGGCGACGTGGTGGCGCGCAAACTGTCGCAGCTGACCTGGTGGGCCACCACCAACCTGACCAAACTGCCGGCGCTGTCGGACTGGCGGCGGCCACAGCAGGAGCTCGACGAGTCGAGCCAGGCGGCCGCGCTGGAGGCCGTCGTCGACCTGCACACGTTCGATCCGCACAAGCTGGCGGTCCGGGCCGTACGCGCCGGCGCGCGCGACGTTTCGGTGAAAACAGAGGAGTTCACCGCGGCCTGGTTCGGCTGGCCGGTGCGGACGTTCGAATGCGCGGTGCCGTCGGACAAGCTCGGCTGGAACTGGGCCATGTTCGCGTACAAGGGCTGGCTGGCCCTGTCCGCGGTCGACAAGCACTTCTTCAGCCAGGTGATCCCGAAGGAGCTGTTCTACAACCTGCTGATCACCGGTGTGAAGCCGCGGTGAGCGCGCCGCGCCGCTCCAATCGCGGCCTGATCATCGGTCTGTCGGTCGGTGGAGGCGTTCTGGTGCTCGTGCTGTGCGCGGCGGTCGTCGGCGCCGGTTTCTATGTGAGCAGCCGATTCCAGGCGGCCGGCAAGCCGTCGACCGTCGCCACGTCGGCCGCCGCGTCCGCGCCGGCGACCGGCGGCGGTTGCGCGTACCAGCCGAGCGGGTCGCCGGCGACCCGGCCGGTCGGCACACCGTCCACCTCGGACATTCCGCGGTCGGGCCAGCAGAAGGTGACGATCACCACCAACCAGGGCGTCGTCGAGTTCACCATGGACACGGCCAAAGCTCCGTGCGCGGCGCACAGTTTCACTTTCCTGGCGGGGAAGAAGTTCTATGACAACACGCCGTGCCATCGGTTGCTGGTCACCGGCGCGTACATGCTGCAGTGCGGTGACCCGAGTGGCACCGGCACCGGGGGACCGGGTTACCAGTACGCGAGCGAAAACCTGCCGACCGGCCAGACGCCACCGTATCCGGCCGGCACCGTCGCGATCGCCAACGCCGCCTCGCCCGACACCAACGGCAGCCAGTTTTTCCTCGTATACAAGGATTCCAGCTTCGACGGTCCGAACTATCCGGTGCTCGGTCAGATCACCCGCGGCCTGGACGTGCTGTTGAAGATCGCCGCCGGCGGCACCAGCGGACCCCAGCAGGACACGCCGAACACCAAGGTGCAGATCGCGTCCGTCACTGTGAGCTAGATGCCCGCATGGCCACCATGCGTGCGTCTGGCGTCGATCGCCCTCGCTGTTGTAGCGCCAAATGCCCGACTTGCCGGTTTGGATGATGCAAGTAAGGCCTCCTTACTTGCCTAACAAGACATCAAACCTGAACATTTCGCCACCGCAAGCCCGCCGACAGCCGCACCGGCCGACACGACGGGCTCCCTGGCCAAACCGGGCCACCCCACAAACCCCACAAACCCAACCGCACCGCGGCACCCAACCCAACCACAAACAGACAACGCGCCCTCCCCTTGAGGTCGCCCGCCGCGAAGGCGCAACCACCCCCAAACGCAACAATCAGAAAACCCCACCAGCCCTCAACCGCGACCAACAGAAAACCCGCCATCCCCAACCGCGACGAACAGAACCCACCCCGACAACCCGGCACCCCTAACCGCAGCACTACACATCAAGCAGTCCGTGAGTTGAAACCCAAGTCTGACGGACCGCGACACCCCGGCCACGAAGTTCCTGGCATAAGCGCCCCAACGCAAGCATGGTGGCCATGCGGACTACTCGGCGGCGGGTCGTACGGGCGGCAGTTGGCCGTCGTGGCTGGCGCGCAGGGCCGTCGTCAGGTCGGTGCGCAGCCGCTCGAGCCGGTCGGAGCCGATGACCGCGGCCCACTCGTCCTCAAGGTCGCGGTAGATGCCGTCGACCGCGGCCAGCAGCCGCTCGCCGCGCTCGGTCAGGCCGACCAGCTTGGCGCGGCTGTCGCCGGGATGCGCGGCGTGGCTGACGAAACCGGCCTCGTCCATCGCCATGACCAGCTTGGACGCGGCCTGTTTGGTGGTGCCCAGGAGAGCGGCGATCTCGGTCGCCGTGCGCGGGCCGGACCGTACGGCCAGGAGGACGAAACCGAACGCCGGCCGCACGTCCCGCCAGCCGCGCTCGGCCAGCCGCGTGTGCAGGTTGTCGATCATGTGGTCGAAACCCATCGCGAACAGGCGAGCCAGCGGCACCGGATCGGTCACGGCAACAGGCTATTCGGCCCACGGTGGGGTGAAGGCGGCGCCGTCGGCCAGCTTGGCCTGGCCACCGGCCGGCATGCAGCAGATGGCGCGCAGGTTCTCGCTGCCGGTGCTGGACAGCGCGAACAGCGTCGCCGGTGGTACGACGATCGCGTCGCCGGGCCTGGCGACGCTGGTCTCGCCGCCCAGCTCGACGGTCGCCTCGCCCCGCAACACCACGAAAACCTCCTCCGTCAGCAGCTCGTGCGGCGTGGCCGGCGTACCCGGCTCGATGTCCACCTGCCAGACGCTGGTCCGCTGTGAACCGCGGCTCGGTGTGGCCAGCGAGGTGAAGCGAGTGCCAGGCAGTTCGTGCGTCGGCTTGTCAGGCGCGTTGATGACAGACATCGGCAACTCCAAATGGTCAATATGGTTGACTAACTCAGTATGGCGCGCCGACCCGAGGTCGTCAACCAGGTTGACCGGTTGTCGGTGCGGTAACGTCCGACGACGTGAGACGGCGAGACCCGCGGCAGGCACGCTTCCTCACCCTCGCGTCGCTGCGCTGGGTGATCCGCAACCGTGCCTGGACGCCGTGGTATCTGGTCCGCTACCTGCGCCTCGTGCGGCTCCGGCTGACCCAGCCGCAGGTCGTCCTGGAAGGCATGGTTTTCCTCGGCAAGAAGGTGAAGTTCGAGGTGCGCCGCGGCTACGGCCGGATCGTCGTCGGCCGCTGGGTCCACATTGGACACGGCACCAAGCTGCGCGCGCACGAAGGCACGTTGCGGATCGGCGACAAGTGCGTTTTCGGCAGTGACAACACCATCAACTGTTACGTCGACGTGGAGTTCGGCGCCGGTACGCTGGTCGCCGACTGGGTCTACGTGACCGATTTCGACCATGTGTATGCGAATCCGACCGTCCCGATCAAGGACCAGGGCCTGGTGAAGTCCCCGGTACGGATCGGCCCCGGCAGCTGGCTGGGCGTGAAGGTGACCGTGTTGCGCGGCGCGCTCACCGGTCCCAACTGCGTGTTTGCCGCGCACACGGTGGTGAAAGGCGCGATCCCGGCGGCCAGTGTGGTGGCCGGCGTGCCTGGCCGCGTGGTCAAGGACATCGCGCGGGCCTGGGAACTTTCCGCTCAGCAGCGCGCCGATGTCGCCGACATGGCGCGTAAGCAGGCGGCCGCCGTCGAGGCACTGCAGCAGGCCGCCGAGCGCTGATCTGCGGCCGTCCCGTGGCGCCATTACGATTCGTTTTATGCCTCGCCGAAACGGGATTCAGGCCGCTGCGCCCGCGGACATCGAGGCGCCACTTCGGTCGCGCCACGACCTGCACTGGCTGGCCATGCGGCTGTTCCGCGGCATCGCGGCGCTGGACCACGAGACCGTACGGCAGCACGGCCTGACCGTGCTCGGATACGAGGTGCTGGTGGAGATCGCCGGCCGGCCGGACCGCGCGCAGGCCGATCTCGCGGCCACCTTGGGACTCGGCAAGACCGCGCTCGGCGAGGTGCTCGGCGAGCTGGAGGCCGCCGGTTTTGTCTGTCGCCACCGCGATCCCGGCGACCGGCGGATGCGGATCGTGCGGGCCACCGACAGCGGAGTGGCGGCGATGACCGCGGCCGCCGCGCAGCTGCAGCGCAACGAGGACGAGATGTTCTTCGGCATTTCCCGCGCTGACCGCGAGGTTTTCTTCGCCGTGCTGCAAAAGGTGTCCGCCGGTCCGCTCAAGGAGCGCACGTTGTCCACGCTGCGCAACGAACGCCTGCGCCGTCCGCGCGCCGGCTGACGTCAGGCGAAAAGATTGCCTTCCGGCACGACGATCCGCAACGGTGCCGGACCGCGGCCGGTGCGCCGCAGGGTGGCCGCCAGCTCGCGTTCCTCACGGATGGCGCGCTCGTACGTGTCGATGACCTGACCGGCGATCCGCGACCACGCGTATTCCTTTGTCGCCACCGATCGCGCCTGCCGCGACAGCCGCCGTGACAGCACCTCGTCCTGCAGCAGCCGGCTGACCGCGTCGGCGATGTCGCTCGGACTCCCTGGCTGCACCTGCAGCGCGGACACGCCGTTTTTGGCCAGCTCAGCCAAACCGCCGGTGTCGGACAACACCAGCGTCGCGCCGGCGCAGGCCGCTTCCAACGCGACCATGCCAAACGGCTCGTAGATGCTCGGCACGATCGCGCAGTCGGCGGCCGCGGCCAACGCCGCCAACTCGCGGCCCGGCACGAAACCGAGCCACCGCACCGCACGGCCGAGCCGGAGTTTCTTCGCCTGCGCTCGCAACTCGTCGAGATACGGTCCGTCGCCGGCGACCAGCAGCCGGATGCCGGGATGGCGGCGGCGCAGCCGGGGAAGCGCGGCCAGGATGTCCTGCAACCCCTTCTCGTACACCAGCCGGCCGGTGAACAGCAGCAGCGGACTGTCCACTGTGGACGCATGCTGCTCGCGGACCGCGCGTACGGCGGCCGCCGGCACCTTCCAGTCCTGCGGATGCACGCCGTTGGGCACGGTGTCCAATTTGGACGGTGGCAGGTCGAACAGCTGGGTCACCTGCCAGCGCATGTAGTCGCTGCAGGTGATCACCCGCCGCGCCTCGTACGTGAGCCACCACTCCACCGAGTGGATCGATCGGTTCAGCGGCCCCGGCAGCCACCCCTGATGGCGGCCGGCCTCGGTGGCGTGCATGGTGGCGACCAGCGGAATCTCATGGTGATGCTTGATCGTCGCCGCCGCGTGCGCGACCAGCCAGTCGTGCGCGTGCACCACCTGCGGCCGCGCGTCCTCACACACCCGCAGCGCTGCGCGCGTCACGGCGTGGTTGAACGCCATCGTCCAGGCGAGCAGCGTCTCCTCGGTGAACGCGAACACCGGCGGGTCGTCCGGCACGCGTACGATCCGCACGCCGTTGACCACCTCGTCGGCCGGCGCGTCCGGCGCGTGCCGGCTCACCACCGTCACCTCGTGACCGGCCGCCGCCATCGCCTCGGACAGTGCGTGCACGTGCCGACCCAACCCACCGACCACCGCCGGCGGGTATTCCCAGGAGAGCACCAGAGTCCGCACCGAGGATCATGGTGCCAGATCCGGCCGCCGAAGTTACCACTGGGTAGGACGGGAGGCCCGCAACGCCTCGTTACTGGCGGAATCTGCCAGTAACGAGGCGTTGCGGCGGTCACGCGTCAGCCAGCACATCCGACATGAGGCCCAGCGGCGGCGACCCCAACGCCAACAGCTCGCGGTGGAAGCGCGGCAGCGAGAACTCGGCGCCCCAGGCCTGCCGCGCCTTCTCCCGCAACCGCAGAATCTCCAGCTTTCCCCAGGTGTAGCGGCCGTACGTCGGGTCGAACGTGCCGCGCCGAGCCTCCGACAGCGCCGCCGGACCCTGCAGATACGCGTGCTTGGTGAACTCCGCGGCGGCCTCCTCGACCGTCGCCGCGCCGGTGTGCAGCGCGATGGCCATCGCGAGCCGCGTCACGCGTACGAGCCCCTCGATCGCGACACCGGCCGCATAATGCGCGTCGCCGTCGCGGAAACCTTCCTCCAGCGCCATCTCCTCGCAGTAATGCGCCCAGCCCTCGATGAACGCCTCGCTGTGCAGCGACTTCCGTACGTCGCTGGTCAGCTGCTGCATCGACAGGAAGTGGCTGAAGTGGCCCGGCGCCACCTCATGGATGGTGATCGCCGGCAGCGTCGTACGGCTGAACATCGACAGCCACTCGGCCTGCTCGTCGGCCGGCCACTCGACGTCCGGCGGCGTGATGTTGTAGAACGACGGGCTGATCGGCTCGTACGCGGCGACCGGCGACAGCGAGGCCACCGACCAGCGGTAGGGCGGCGGCGACGGGCGTACGAAGCACTCCGCGTCGGTCGGCGCGAAGTCGTGTTCGCGGGTCCACGCCAGCACCTCGGCGGTCTGCGCGGTGGCCTCGGCGATCACGCCATCGGGGTCGGGGTGGTCGGTGAGCAGCCGGTGGACCGCCTCCGGCACCGGCGTGCCGGGCAGCAGCCGGCCGACCGCCTCGGTGAGCATCTCCTGCAGCCGGATCCGTTCGGCGTCGGCCCGCTTGCTCAGGTCGTCGAGGTCGAGGTCCACCGCCTCGGAGGTGGACAGCAGCCGCGCCAGTGCCGGTCCGCCGAGCGCGGTCTCCTGCGGTCCTTCCTCGGCGACCTTCTGCAGATGCGCGATCAGCCTCGCGTGCGCCTCGACGGCCTTCGCTTCGGTCTCCGAGCGGCTGGCGTCCAGGTCGGCGACCAGGCCGCGTGCCGCGCCGACGGTGGAGGCGGCGACCGGGGCCGGCACCTGGTCGAGCGTACGTACGGCGATGTCGACCGCTTCCGGCCAGAGCGCCAGGTGCCGCAGCCGCGCCTGGTCGCGCTCTGGCTGGGGCGCGTATTCGCGTTCGTAGCCGGTCAGGTCGAGGTTGGCCTGGTGATAGAGCGGGTTGCGGCGGTGCATCTGCAGCTCGCCAAACTCCACCGCCGTGCTCCGCTCGGCGGCGGCCAGCTGCGCCTCGTCGTGCGCGTCGGCGAGTTTTCCGGATTTCCCGGCGGTTTCGATGGCGGCCAGGCCGGCTCGTACGCCCTCGACGGACAGGTCCTGGATCTGTCCGTCGTAGTCGTGTAGGCCGGCGAGTTCCCGTGCGGTCGCGACGTGCAGGTCGGTCACCGCGCGCAGTCGATCAGTCATGTCCTGCACGTTAGACGACCGTACGCACACAGCACGTCGGAGTTATCGGATCGCACACATTCGTTGTTCAGAACATTGTGTTCAGAACATGATCGATGTTCGAATGAGGCTGTGACGAGTGACGAACGCGTGCTGACGATCCTCACCGCGCTGCGCGCGGCGGAGCGGATCAGCGTGGTCGACCTGGCCCGCGAGACCGCCTGTTCGGAGATGACCATCCGCCGCGACCTGGACCAGCTGGCCACCCAGGGTGTGCTCCGGCGGGTACGCGGTGGTGCGGTCAGCCTGCTGCCGCGCGGCGACGAGACGCCGTTCGCGCTGCGCGAGCTGGAGGAGCTGGACGCCAAGAAGCGGATCGGCGCGGCGGCCGCCGAGCTGGTCGCCGACGGCGAGGCGGTCGTCATCGACGGCGGCACCACCGGCCGCGAGGTCGCCCGCGCGCTGTACGGCCGGCGGATCACCGCGATGCCGCTGGGCATGCACGTCGCCAACGTGCTGACCTCGCCGGCGTGCGATGTCAACGGCGTACGACTGCTGATGCCAGGTGGCACCGTACGTGCCGCCGAGCTGGTTTTCACCGGCCACCTCACCACAAGTGCCCTGCGGTCGCTGCGGTTCGACACCGTGATCATGGGCTGCTGCGGCATTTCCGCCGAGCACGGCGTGACCACGTACGACCTGGACGACGTCGACGTGAAGCAGGCGGCAATGGACTCCAGCCGCCGGGTCATCGCGGTCGCGGACTCCACCAAGTTCTCACGCACGGCGCTCGGTCACGTCTGCTCGCTGTCGCGGATCGACATGCTGATCACCGACACCAACGCGCCGGACCGCATCGTCGCCGACTTCGAGTCGGCCGGAGTCGAGGTGCGCCGTGTCTGACCTGCGCAAGCTGTTTGCCACCGCGCCGGTGGACCTGCGTTTCCGCAAGGCCCGGTGGGCCGTCAACGGCTATTTCTTCGTGATGGGGACGGTCGCGGCCACCTGGGCCGTTCGTATTCCCGACATCAAGGCCGGTCTGGGCATCGACAAGAGCCAGCTGAGCTTCGCGCTGCTCGCGTTCGGCATCGGCTCGATTTTCTGCATTCCCTTTGTCGGCCGGCTGGTTGACCGGTTCAGCAGTCGAGCGGTCTGTGTGCCGGCCGGGCTGCTGGCCTGCGTCGTGCTCATGTTGCCGGCACTCGCGCCGACGTACTTTTGGCTGGTCGTCGGCCTTTTCTGCTTTGGCGCGGTGTTCAACTCGCTCGATGTCGGCATGAACGCGCACGCGGTCGAGGTCGAGCGCGCCTACGGCCGGCCGATCATGACCTCTTTCCATGCGGTTTTCAGCGTTGGCGGTTTCGCCGGCTCGCTTTTCGGTGGCGCGCTGGCGGCTCTCGGGGTGCCGGCCCTGCCGACTTTCGCCGCCGGCACGGTGCTGATGCTGGTGATCGCCTGCCTCGCGCCGTTCTGGCTGCTGCCGCGACCCGGCACGCGTACGGTCTCGGCCGAGCCGGCCGCCGCCGCGCCGCGTCGCCGCGGACCGTCGTTCGCCGTGGTCGTGTTGGCGCTGCTGGCGATGTTCTGTTTCCTCGCCGAGGGATCGGTCGCCGACTGGAGTTCGCTTTATCTGCAGGAGAACCTGCGCACGTCGGCCGGTGTCGCGGCGATCGGTTACGGCGTTTTCTCGGTCACCATGACGATCGGCCGGTTCATCGGCGACCGGCTGGCGATGTGGCTCGGACCCGTACGACTGGTGCAGTTGTCGGCCGGTGTCGGCGCGCTCGGCATGGCGGTCGGCCTGCTGGTCAACCATCCGGTCGGCGCCGCCATCGGCTTCGGCGTCTTCGGTTTCGGACTGGCCAGCATCGTGCCGCAGATCTTCACCGCCACCGCCAACCGCAATCCGGAGCGCGGTGGCCGTGACCTCGGCGCGGTGGTCGGCACCGGTTATGCCGGCATGCTGCTCGGGCCGGTCGGCATCGGCGCGGCCGCCTCACTGATCGGTTTGCCGCTCGCTCTCGGCATTCCCGTCGTACTGGTCGTCGTCATCGCTGTGCTGGCACCGATCCTGCGGCCAGCGCCAGCCGCGACGACCGAGCCGGCCGCGTCGCCGGTCCGGTCATGATCGCGCTGCCGGATGGCACGAGTACGGTCCTGTTCGACTACTGCGGTGTGCTGGCGCGGCTCGCCGGAGCGGCCGACTTCCGCCGGCTGGCCGCCATCGCCGGCGCGGATCCGGTGATTTTCCGCGCGGCGTACTGGCGGCACCGCTATGGCTACGACCGCGACACGCTCGATGTCCGGTCATATTGGCGATCCGTCGGCATCGACTGCGGCCTGGCTGTCGCGGACTCGTTGGTCGAGCAGCTGGTTGCCGCGGACATCCAGGTCAACACGTGCGTACGCGCGCCGGTCGCGCGGCAGGCGGCGGAATGGGCCGCCAGCGGGGTGAAGATTCGGTGTGCTCAGCAACCTTCCGTTGCAGCTGGCCGATCACGTACGCGAGCAGCCGGAATGGCGGTCGGTGGTCAGCGCTTTCGTCTTCTCCTGCGACCTGCGCCTGGCCAAGCCGGATCCGCGTGCGTTCTCCGCCGCGTTGCGGCTGCTCGGCGGCACGTACGCGTCGACGTACTTCCTGGACGACCGCACCGAAAACGTACGCGCGGCGCGACGGCTGGGGATTTCCAGCCTGCACTGGACCGCGGCCGCCAGAGTGTTGTTTGTCAGCCGCTGACAAAAGCGCCGTGACCGTACTGTCCGCCGGTGACAACGCCGATGTTTTCCTGTCCTGGGCCTGAATCGGTACGGAATGACCGGCTACCGATCAGTAGACCGATCAGTAATTGTCATCGGCCGACAGTCGCGGATCCGGCTCTTTGTTACTGGCGGATGAACAAAACCGGACATCCGGCGCCGGGGAAAAGAAAATCGCCGCCGACCTTGGAAAAACCAGGCCGGGGTGTCTACGGTCACACAGCGCAGCAAGGTCGGCGGAGGACCGCCGCGCGCCGGCGATCTGTCACAGGAGGTGATGGCGCAACAGTTTTCCTTGTCTGTCGGCCAAACGGCGTGGTGGTGCAGGGCCGTACGACCGTGATGCGCAAGCCGTCGAAGCCCCGCAGCAAAGGAGCACCCAAGTGCGCAAGCGACTAGCAAGTGTGCTGGTAACCGGAATCGCGACGGCCGCGCTGGCCTTCGCGTCGGCGCCGGCACAGGCCGACGACACGTGGACGGTCACCGGCAGCCCAGGAACGCTGACCGCGACCGCCGGCGTGACCACGCTGAAAGACGGCAACGTGACGCTGACCTGTCAGTCGGCCACCGCCGGCGGCACGATCGCCAACGGCTCCGGACAGGCCGGCGCCGGCATCGCCTCGATCACGTCGGCGGCGTTCAACACCTGTTCCGGCCCGGCCGGCCTGACTTTCACCGTGCAGCCAGGACTTCCGTGGTCGCTGAACGCGGTGTCGTACGACGGCAGCGACGTGGTGACCGGCACGATCACCAATGTTTCCGCGCATCTGCAGGGCCCGGCCTGCACCGCCGACGTGACCGGATCCGTCGCCGGCACGTACACCAACTCGACCGCCGTGCTCAAGGTCGACCCGGCGTTGAACGGTGCGCAGGGAACGCAGCTCACGGTGTCCAATGTGGTCAACTGCCTCGGCCTGATGCACAACGGCGACCACCCGACCTTCTCGGCCAGCTATCAGGTCAGCCCGGCCACGATCCACATCACCAGCCCGTAAGTCGCAGCGGTCTGGCGAAATGAGCGGCTGGTGGCGCCGGGCGAGGTTTTCCGACGCCACCATGCCGTTCGAGCATGCCGTTCGAGACGAAGGAGTGTGAAGGATTGCAGCGCCGCCTGGCCGTCGTCGCGGCGACCGCGCTGACCGTCGGACTGGTCAGTGGCGCCGCGCCGGCGATCGCCGATCGCGAGACGTCGCGTACGGTCATGTTCAGCTGTGATTTTCCTTCCGGCGCAAAGCAGGTGTCCGTCGATCTGACCGCGCGCGTGCCGGCCACCGGCACCACCGGCCAGTCGATGCGGCCACAGGATCTGAGCCTGCGGACCGAAATCCCCGTCGATGGTGCGGTGCCGGCGCGGGGATCGGCGGAGCTGACCGTGTCGCCGGCGATCGCCGGCGTCGGCCAGCCGGCCGTCTGGAAATACGCCTCGCTCGCCGTCGCCAACCCCTCCGCCACCGAATACGAGCTGAGCGGAGCGGGTGCGGCGCCGCCGGTCGTCTCGTCGCTGCCTGGCCGACTGTCCTATGTGGCCGTACGCCTCAGGTTCGCACTGGAGTCGGCGGACGGCCACACGCTCGAGATCGCCTGCACCTCGGTCGATCCGTCCGGTGTGGAGGTCGCCTCCAGCCAGATCGCCGGCGCTTTTGGCGCACCGCATGGCAATGCTGGTCAGGGTGATCGTCCGCGCGTCGGACCAGGTGCTGGCGCTCGGAAAGCCGGCCGGTCCGCGCCGGCCGACGACCAACCGGGGACGCCGGCGCTCGCGTACATGGCCGGCTATTCCAACGTCAAGAAGCTCAACGGCGCGAGCCTGGTCGGGCCGGCCAAGGTCGACCTGCGGATCGGCACCGAATACGTCATCAACCCGGACTTCACCCGTATTCTCATCACCAACACCGGCCTGCTCACCATCCCGCCGTCCAGGAGCACGTTCCTGAGTTTCGGTTTCATGCCGACGACGGCGACGATGCGGCTGAGCCAGATCGGCCTGACCATCATCATGGTCGACGCGAGCCTCACCGATCCGACCGACTACACGGTGGAAGCCACCTCGGACCTCGCGCTGCGGCTCTCCGACCTGAAAGTCAACGGCACACCGCTGGACGTGGGAGCAAACTGCCACGCCTCGGCCAACATTCATCTGGTCCTGCACCGCGAAGGCGACTACACGCCGGACCTCGGCGGCACGCTGGTCGGCACCATGACGATCCCGGCGTTCACCGGTTGTGGCGTCACCGAAGACCTGGATCCGTTGCTGACCGCGTCGATTTCCGGCACCGACAACCTGGTCCGGATGACCCAGGGGGTTGCCTGTTTCCCCGACCAGACACCGCCGTTGAACTGTCCGCCGACCATTCCGGTGCCGCGGCGATGAGAGCTGGAGTGGTGTGATGACGCAACAGGTGTCACCGAAGCGGGATCTCCTGCGGATCGCGCTGGAGATTCCACTGATCGGCAAACTGGTCGGCGGCCTGCGGCAGACCGGTCAGATGTTCGCGCTCGGTGGTAGTGTCGCGCGACTGTTTTTCAAGCGCCCGTTCCAAACCCGCGAGTTCGTCGAGCAGTTCTGGTTCATCGCGAGCGTGACGATCCTGCCGACGGCGTTGGTGTCGATCCCGTTCGGCGCGGTGATCGCCCTGCATCTTGGATCGCTGACGCAGCAGATCGGCGCGGAGTCTTTCACCGGCGCGGCAAGCGTTCTGGCGATCATCCAGCAGGCGAGTCCATTGGTCACCGCGCTGCTGATCGCCGGAGCGGGCGGATCGGCGATGTGTGCCGACCTCGGTGCGCGTACGATCCGCGAGGAAATCGACGCGATGGAAGTGCTCGCCGTGTCGCCGGTCCAGCGACTGGTCGTGCCGCGCGTGCTCGCCTGCATGCTGGTCGCGGTTTTGCTGAACGGCATGGTGTCGGTGGTGGGCGTGCTCGGTGGCTATTTCTTCAACGTCATCATGCAAGGCGGCACACCGGGTGCGTACCTGTCGAGTTTCTCCTCGCTGGCGCAGCTTCCGGACCTGTGGATCAGTGAGATCAAGGCGTTGATCTTCGGCTACATCGCCGGCGTGGTGGCCGCATATCGCGGCCTGCATCCGCGCGGTGGCCCCAAAGGTGTCGGCGACGCGGTCAACCAGTCCGTCGTCATCACGTTTTTGCTGCTCTTCTTCGTGAACCTGGTCCTGACGGCGATCTATCTGCAGATCGTCCCGCCGAGGGGTGGCTGATGGCGAACCCGTATTTCCCGCAACGAGTCGGCGGTGCGATCGATCGCCGGCTGGCCTGGCTGGACGCCTTGGGAGACCAGCTCATCTTCTACTTGCGCGCACTCGGCTGGACACCGCGTACGTTGCATCGCTACACGCGCGAAATCATCCGGCTGCTGTCCGAGGTCAGCTTCGGCAGCGGCGCTCTCGGCGTCATCGGCGGCACGATCGGTGTGATGGTCGCGATGACGCTGTTCACCGGCACAGTGGTCGGCCTGCAGGGTTACGCCGCGCTCAACCAGATCGGCACCGCCGCCTTCACCGGTTTCGTCTCGGCGTACTTCAACACGCGCGAAATCGCGCCGCTGGTCGCCGGCCTCGCCCTGTCGGCCACGGTCGGCGCCGGTTTCACCGCGCAGCTGGGCGCGATGCGGATTTCCGAGGAGGTCGACGCTCTTGAGGTGATGGGGCTGCCGAGCGTGCCGTATCTGGTCACAACGCGGATTTTGGCCGGAGCCATCGCGATCGTGCCGTTGTACGCGCTCGGACTGCTCACCTCGTATGCGGCGTCGCGCGCCATCACGGTCTTCGGCGACGGCCAGTCGGCCGGCACGTACGACCACTATTTCGCGCTTTTCCTGCCGCCCGAAGACGTTTTGTGGTCGTTCATGAAGGTGCTGATCTTCAGCGTGATGGTGATCCTCGCGCACTGCTATTACGGATATCGCGCGAGCGGCGGACCGGCCGGTGTCGGCGTGGCGGTCGGCCGTGCCGTACGCACCGCGATCGTCACCATCAGCGTCACCGACTTTTTCCTCAGCCTGGCCATCTGGGGTGCCACCACGACGGTGAAGGTCGCGGGATGACCGGTTCCAAGCTCGGTCGCCGCCTGGTCGGGGTGGTGTTCCTCCTCGTGCTGGCGCTGCTCATGAGCCTCGCCGTGGCGGTCTACCAGAAGGCATTCAGCCGCGACCTGGCGGTGACGTTGCTGGCCGGCACGGCCGGGAACCAGATGCATCGCGACGCCGATGTGAAGATGCGCGGCGTGGTGGTCGGCCAGGTGCGGCAGATTTCCAGCAATGGCAGCACAGCCTCACTGCAGCTGGCGATCCAGCGACGTTATGTGCCGATGCTGCCGGCAAACGTGACCGCGCAGCTTTTGCCGACCTCGTTTTTCGGCAACCGCTATGTCGCGCTGATCATGCCGTCGGATGCCAGCAGCGAACGGCTCACCGACGGCTCGAAAATCCAGCTCGACCGCAGTGCCGCCGCATTGCAGGTCGACAAGGTGCTGGCCGACATGATGCCGCTGCTGACCGCCGTACAACCGGAGAAGATCGCCACCACGTTGACGGCGATTTCGCAGGCGCTGCAGGGCAGAGGCGAGCTGCTCGGCCACACGCTCGTCGAGCTGAACCAATATCTGGCGCGGTTCAACCAGAACCTGCCGGACCTGACCACCGACATCCAGCAACTGGTGACGGTGGCACGGGCGTACTCGCAGGCGGCGCCGGACATCGTCGACGCGCTGGACAGTTTCCGCGTCACGACACAGACGGTCATCGACCAGCGTGCGAACCTGCAGGCGCTCTACCAGTCGATCAGCGCCACCTCGACCGACCTGGAGACTTTCCTGCGCAAGAACCACAACACCATCATCCGGCTGTCGGCCAACTCGAGACAGGCGCTGCGGGTGCTGGCCCGATATTCGCCGCAGTATCCGTGCGTCCTCGCCGAGCTGGCGGCTTTCGTTCCGGTGATGGACAAACTGCTCGGCAAGGGCACCAACGAGCCGGGACTGCACATCACGGTGAAGTCGGTGCCCTCGCGCGGCGCGTACGTGCCAGGAAAGGACACGCCGGCGTACCAGTCCGGCGGCGGACCGCACTGCTATCCGACCGACCGGCCGTTCACCACCGGATCCGGCCAGCCTCAGACCGTCAGCACCACATCGGGGGGTCTGGGACTGCCCAACTCGGCGGCGGAAAACCAGTTTGTGAACGAGCTGTTGGCGCCGCAGCTGGGGAAAACGCCAGCGCAGCTGCCGGACTGGAGCAGCGTACTGGTCGGACCGATCTACCGCGGAGCGGAGGTGACGTTGCGATGAGGCGGCCGAGTTTGGTCGGCGCGATCGTCAAAAGTCTGCTTTTCACGGTCGTGACACTGGCCGCGACCGCGGTGCTGGCGTTGACGATCGTCAACGGCAACGTCGGCGGCGGTGCCAACTACTCCGCGGTTTTCACCGATGTCACCGGCCTTCAGGTTGGCGACACCGTGCGCATCGCCGGCGTACGCGTCGGCCAGGTCACCGACATCCGCATCGCCGACCGCAGGCTGGCCGAGGTGCGGTTTTCCGTCGAGCCGGGCCGCCGGCTGCCGGTTTCGGTGACCGCGGCGGTGAAATACCTCAACCTGCTCGGCCAGCGATACGTGGACCTGCGCCGCGGCACCGGCGCGGTCGACGAGACGATGCCGCTCGGTGGCACGATCCCGCTCAGCCAGACCACGCCGGCGCTCGACCTGACCGCCCTTTTCGACGGGTTCCAGCCACTTTTCCAGGCGCTGTCACCAAAAGACGTGAACAAGTTGTCCACCGAGATCGTCGCCGTGCTGCAGGGAGACGGGACGACCGTGACGAGCCTGATCGCCAGCACGGCGACGCTGACGACCGCGCTGGCCAGCCGCGACCGGGTGATCGGCCAGGTCATCACCAACCTGAACGCCGTGCTGGACACCGTCAACGGCGGTGGCGGCCAGCTCTCCGAGCTGATCGTGACGCTACGCCAGCTGGTCTCCGGACTGGCCGCGGACCGGCAGCCGATCGGCGACGCGGTGAGCGGCATCGCCGCACTTTCCACCAGCACGGCCAGTTTGCTGCAGCTGGGCCGGCCGGGACTGCGGCAGAGCATCGCCTCGCTCGGCAAACTTTCCAACACACTGGCCAACAACACGCCGACGGTCGACAGTTTTCTCACCAACCTGCCGACCAAGCTCAGCAAGATCGGCACGCTCGGCTCGTACGGCTCCTGGCTCAACTTCTATCTGTGCGAGGCCACCGTGACCGGAGTTTCCTCGTCGGAGCCGGGCATCCCGCCACCGACCGGAGTTCCGATCAAGGACGCGCGCTGCCTGGCCTCGCCGACAGACAACGGGGTCGGGACGCGATGAAGCCACTACGCGAACGAAATCCGATCGTGGTGGCGCTGGTCGGCCTGCTGTCGCTGACATTGGTCGGGCTGCTGGTCTTCTACTGGAACAACCTGCCGGTGGTCGGTGCCGGCACCGCGTACAGCGCCGCCTTCACCGAGGCGGCCGGCCTCAAACCCGGCGACGACGTGCTGGTGGCCGGCGTGAAAGTCGGCGACGTCACCGATGTCGCGCTGGACGGCGCGCAGGTGAAGGCGACCTTCCGGGTGAAGAACGCCTGGGTCGGCAACGCGAGCACGGTGGCCATCAAGATCAAGACGTTGCTCGGCGCCAAATATCTGGCCATCGACCCGCTCGGCACCGGTGACCAGGACTCCGGCGCGACGATCCCACGCAGCCGTACGGTCTCGCCTTTCGACGTGGTGCAGGCCTTCAACGGCCTGTCCGAGACGATCGGCGACATCGACACCGCCAAGCTGGCGGCGAGTTTTCAGGCGATCTCGACGGCCTTCGCCGGCGCCACACCGTACGTGCGATCCGCGCTGACCGGGCTCGCCGCACTGTCCACCACCATCGCCTCCCGGGACGCGCAACTGGCCAGCCTGTTGGCCAACACCCGGCAGATCTCCGGCACGCTCGCGGCCAACAACAGCCAGTTTCAGGCACTCCTGGCCGACGGCAACCTGTTGCTGACCGAGCTGGTCAAGCGCCGCCAGGCAATCGGCGCGCTGCTGAGCGGCACGCAACAGATGGCCACGCAGCTTTCCGGCCTGATCAGGGACAACTCCGCCGCGCTCGGACCGGCGCTGAAGTCGCTGAACACGGTTTTGGCGGTGCTGAAGAAAAACCAGGCCAACCTCAACCAGGCACTGGCGCTGGCCGGGCCGTACTTCCGGCTGCTGGGCAACAGCATGGGAAGCGGCCGGTGGCTCGACTCGTACGTCTGCGGCGTCGTGCCGAAGTCCTATCTGCCACCCGGCAGCGGGCCGGCAACCGGTTGCCAGCCACCAAAAGTGGGGAGCAAGTGATGCGCGCCAGCAACAGGATCAGCCTGCTGGTCGGCGGTGCGGTCGCGCTCGTGCTGGTGGCGACGGCCGCGGTGTGGTGGGTTTTCGCCGACGTCGGCTCGAAACACCTCACCGCCTTCTTCAACCAGACGGTCGGCGTCTATCCCGGCTCGGACCTGCGGATCCTGGGCGTACGCGTCGGCATCGTCAACACCATCACGCCGGTCGGCGCACAGGTGAAGGTCACCATGACCCTCAACCGGGATGTCAATGCTCCGGCCAATGCCGGCGCCGTCGTCGTCTCGCCGAGTGTGGTCGCCGACCGCTACGTCCAGCTGACGCCGGCCTACACCGGCGGACCGGTGATGACCGACGGCACCACCATTCCGCTCAGCCGGACCGCCACGCCGTTGGAAATCGACCAGCTCTACACCAGTCTGTCCAAGCTCGCCGACACGCTCGGTCCCAACGGTGCCAACGCCAACGGCGCGCTGTCCGACCTGCTGAAGACCTCCGCCGCAAACCTGGACGGCAACGGCCGCGCGCTCGGCACGATGATGTCGCAGCTCGGCAAGGCAACCCGCACGCTGGCCAACTCCAAGGACGACTTTTTCGGCACGATCACCAACCTCAAGCAGTTCACCGCGATGCTGCGCACAAATGACGCGTACGTGCGAAAAGTCCAGCAGCAGCTGGCCACGGTCAGCGGGTTCCTGGCCGCCGACCGGCAGGACCTGACCGCCGCGCTCAACCAGCTCGCGACGGCTTTGGCTCAGGTGAAGACATTCATCCAGACACACCGCGCCGCGGTGAAGTCCGATGTGGACGCCTTGGCGCAGATCAGCCAGATTTTGGTCAACCAGCGCGCATCGCTGGCCGAGGCGCTGGACACCGGCGGTCTCGCGGTGACCAACCTGGTGCAGGCGTACGACCCGGTCAGCGGCACACTGGCCGGCCGCGCCAACCTCAACGAGATCAGCATGGGTCCGCCGCCGACGCTCACACCGGTGCGCAAACCGACGCTTCCGGTGCCGCTGCCGCCGGTCGGCCAGGCGTACAGCTCCGGCGGTGCCAAATGACACTCCGAAAACTCGCCGCCGTCGCGGTCGCAGGGGCGCTGCTTGCCAGCTGCGGCACCTCAAAGGGCGTCTACGACCTGCCGTTGCCAGGCGGCGCGGATGTCGGCAGCCATCCCTACCGTGTCACCGCGCAGTTCGCCGACGTCCTCGATCTGGTGCCGCAGTCCGCGGTCAAGGTCAACGAGGTCGCGGTCGGCCGCGTCGAGAGCATCGCGTTGCCGGCCAACGGCTGGACGGCGAGCCTGACGCTGTTGATCAACGGTGACGTGACACTGCCGGCGGACAGTTATGCGTGGCTGGAACAATCCAGCCTGCTGGGGGAGAAGTACGTCGAGCTCGGCGCGCCACCGGACCGTGCGGGCACCGGAAAACTCCTCGACGGCGCGACCATTCCGCTCAACCGTACCAACCGCAACCCGTCGGTCGAGGAAGTCCTCGGTGCGCTGTCGATGCTGCTCAACGGTGGTGGCATCGGCCAGATCCAGACGATCACCCGCGAGCTCAACTCGGCGCTGAACGGCAACGAGCCGCAGATCCGTGAGCTGCTCGGAAATCTCAACGCGCTGGTCAGCACGATGAACGCACATCGGCAGGACATCGTCGACGCGCTCGACGCGCTGGACCGGCTCGCCGGCAACCTGGCGACCCAGCGCCGGCAGCTTTCCGGAATCCTGCGGGATCTTCCGCCCGGCCTGCAGGAGATCAACCAGCAACGGCCGGAGCTGGTGAGCATGCTCACCGCGCTGAACAAGCTCTCCGGCGTGGCGGTGACCACGGTCAACCGCAGCAAGGCCGACCTGGTGGCCGATCTCAACGCGCTCGCTCCGACGCTGAAACAGCTTGCCGCGTCCGGAAACGCGCTGCCGCAGGCGCTGCAGGTGCTGTTCACGTATCCGTTCACCGACTACGCGTTGAACGCGATCCGTGGCGACTATCTCAACGTCTACCTGTCGGTCGCGGCGTTGCCTGGCACGGTCATCATTCCGCCGGTCCAGCCGAAACCACAGACGGCTCAGCCGCGGACAACCTCCTCGGCGCCGCCGCTTCCGCTCCCGCCGGTGAACCCGACGACGACCGGACCGGCGTCGACTTCTCCGTCACCGTCCGGAAAACCGAGCACCACGCCGTCGTCCGGCTCGCCGTCGCCGTCGGCGAGCGGCAGCACCTCGTCCAGTCCGAGCCCGTCCGGGAGTCGCTGATGCTGACGGTTTCGGTACGCCTCAAGGTGATCGCGTTCGCGGTGATCGCACTGCTGGTCATTGCGTTCATCGGCTATCGCTACGCCGGCCTCGGGTTTCTGGTCGGCCTGCGCGGATATTACGTGGTGACGGTCGACCTGCCGAGCTCCGGCGGCATCTACACCAACGCCGACGTCACCTATCGCGGTGTGTCGGTGGGAAGGGTCGGCCCGCTCCGGCTGACCGGTGACGGCATCCAGGCCGACCTCCAGCTCACCAGCGGTGGCCCGGACATTCCGGCCAACACGCAGGCGGTCGTGACCAACCTGTCCGCGGTCGGCGAGCAGTATCTGGACCTGCGGCCGACCAGCGACAGAGGTCCGTACCTCGCCGACGGAGCACGGATTTCGGTCCAGCGGACGAAGACGCCGGTGCCGGTGCAGGACCTGCTGCTGAGCGTGGACAAGTTCGTCTCGTCGGTGCCGCCGGACTCGCTGCGTACCGTCGTCGACGAGCTGGACACCGCTTTTGCCGGCCAGGGACCGAACCTGCAGGTGCTGCTGGACAGCACCGGCTCGTTCGTCCAGGCCGCCAACGACAACCTGCCGGACACCACCGCGTTGATCGTCGACAGCAGGACGGTCCTGCAAACTCAGGCCGCGCAGAGCGACGCCCTGGTCTCCTTTGGTCGCGACGCTCGGCTTTTCGCGCGGCAGCTGGCGAGCTCGGACAACGATCTGCGCCGCATCATCGCGAACGGCCCGGGCGCGGCCGTCCAGATTTCCGCGCTGCTCGCCGACACCGACCCTGGTTTGGGCGCGCTGCTGGCAAATCTGCTGACCACCTCGAACGTGCTGCGGACGCGTACGAACGCGCTCAACCAGCTTTTGCTGAAACAGCCGGCGGCCGTGGCGATCGGATCGTCGGTGGCCAGAGGCGGCACCCTCAACCTCGGCATGGCCGTCACGTTTTTCACGCCGATGCCGTGCGTCGACGGCTATGGTGGCACGCAATATCGCAACGGCTTGGACACCAGTCCGCAGACACCGCTCAACACCGCAGCGAAATGTACGACACCGGCCAGCACCGGCATCCTCGTCCGTGGTTCCGCACACGCACCATACGGAGGTGGCGTGCCGCCAGCCGTGCCGCCGCCCTCTCCGCTCGCCGGCACCGCCGCCGCGCCGGCCACTCCGGAGGCCAGTCCCGGTGACATGGCGGGCCTGCTCGGAGTGACGAAATGAGCCGGCGCTGGCAGCTGCTCAGCCTCGTCGCGGTGCTGGCAATGGCGTTCGCGGGCTGGTCGGGATTTGTGCTCTATCAGGCCGAAAGCAGCAGCGATCGCGCGTACGGCCAGTTGCGTGAAAGCGCGTTGACAGCGGCGAAGCAGTCGGTCGCGACGCTGACGACCGCGCGGAAGGCCGATCCTGCCGCCGACGTGCGCCGCTGGCTCGGCTGCACGACCGGCGTTTTGCACCAGGATCTGGCAAAGAACCAGGCCCAGACGCTGAGTCAGTTGCGCCAGGCCAAAGCCACCGCGGTCGGGACGGTGACGGCTGTCGCCGTCCAGAAACTCGACGACCAGAGCGCGACGCTGTTGACGACGGTCAGCCTGCTGATCACCCCCGACATCGGCGCGCCGACCACCGAGCGGCACCGCTATCGTGCCGTGCTCAGCACCGAAAACGGCACCTGGAAGGTGAGCTCGCTCAGCGCCGTACCAACCGGAAAGGGGTGAGGTCCGGTGACGCTCACCGAAACCCGGCCAGAGACCGAGCCGGTCGCGCAGCGACGGCGGTGGCGCGCGTACGCTGCCGTCGCGGTCCTCGTCACGCTGATTTTCGTTGCTGGCGTGTGGATCCAGGTGCGCGCGGCGGACGTACGCGGTGACCCGCTCTTGACAAACCGAGCTGGTCGGGACGCGGGTGGACAACAGGCCGTGAGCCAGCTCGCGGCCGCCGTGAGCCGGATTTTCTCCTACTCCGCAACCGATCCGGCGGCGACCGGCCGGTTCGCGGCGCAGGTCTTGACTGGCAACGCGGCCAGCCAGTATCAGCTCCTGTTTGGCCAGGTGCAGGCGCAGGCCGCGACGCAGCGGCTCAGCGTCACGACGACCGTCGGCACCACCGCGGTCAGTTATCTGGACGACACAAAGGCAGTCGTCCTGCTGTTCTGCGACCAGCGCGCCGTACGCGCCGGCCAGCAGCCGACCACAGCCGCCGCCGACCTGCTGGTCACCGCCAACCAGCGGGACGGTCGATGGCTCATCAGCGACATACGTGCGGTTTAGAGGGAAAGGACCGACGTGAAGCGTTTGTCGGTACGTATCGGAGTCGCCGTCGCCGCGTTGTTCGCGACCGTCTTCGCATTGACGCCGCCGGTGCACGCGGCGACGATCCTGCACGCCGTCTATGACGTGACCGGCACGTCGAAACTCAAGAAAACCGGCTCGGTGCTCAACCTTGGCCCGACCAAGCTGACAGCGGACATGAACATCGACGACGGCACGTTCACCGCGGACCTGCCGCTGCCGCCGGTTTCCGCGGAGTTCAAAGTGATCGGTCTGGTGCCGGTGTCGGCGACGACGGAGTTCATCCAGGAGGGCCCGACCACCGGCAGCGTCGACCTTTCCACCGGTGACATGAAAAGCACGACCAAGATCACCCTTCGGCTCAGCAACGTGAAAGTCGGCGGCCTGCCGATCGTGGTCGGTCCGCACTGCCAGAGCGCCTATCCGGCAACCGTCGAGCTGGCCGGAAAAGACGGCTTCAACGCGGTGCTCGGCGGACCGGTCGGCGGCACCTTCACCATCCCGCCGTTCGCGCACTGCCTGCTCCAGCAGCTGCTGATCAACCAGCTCATCCCCGGTCCCGGCAACACCATCGACCTGACCCTCGGCCCGCCGGTCATCACCGCGCCGGAAAACAAAAAAGGCTGACCAATGAACGAGTTGCTCTCCCGGATACGCGCAAATCCCGTGCTGGCCGCGGCGATCACCCTGGTGGTGGTCGCCGCGGCGGCGGCCGGCTGGTTCGGCTGGTCCTACCAACAGGCCGCCTCCGACGAATCGCTGCGATACTCGGCATTGCGTGAGGACGTGCTGCAGGCCGGAGAGCAGGCCGTACAGAACCTGAACACGCTCGACTACCGGAACGCGTCGGCCGGCCTGGCGATCTGGAGCCAGTCGACGACCGGCGACCTCAACCAGCAGCTCACCAGCAACCGCGCGCAAGTGCTTGCCCAGCTGCAGAAAGCGCAGACGATCACCACGGCGCGCGTCCTGGAGGCGGCACTCACCACGCTGGACGAGCGCGCCGGCACCGCGACCATCCTGGTGGCCTTGAAAATCACCGTCACTCCGGCCAACGGTGCGCCGGCCGACAAGAGCAACCGGTTCGAGGGACAGCTGACCAGGACCGCGGCCGGCTGGAAGCTGTCTGCGGTCGGCCCGGTGCCGATCGGCACTGGCGCCGGCTGAGCGGAGAGGATTGCCGATGCCTGTCAAGGAAAAGTCCGCGACCGTCCAGCCGGCGACCAACGGCGGGAAGGTGCCGGTGGTCAAGCTGACCAAGGACCGCCAGAAAACACCGCCGCCGAGGCGCTGGTTGCTGCCAGCTGTGCTCGCGGTCGTCGCGGTGCTGCTCGGCAGCGCGGCCGCGTGGTTTGGCGTGGCCGCGGCGGAATTACGCAGCAGTCCTGCCGCCGCGAACTCCGCGCTGACCGACGCGACCGCGACCGCCGAGGTCAAACGGCAGGTCACCAGTGCGATCAACGCGGTCTTCTCGTACGACCACGCCAACATCGGCAAGACCGAGCAGGCGGCGAAGCGGCTGCTGACCGGATCGGCCCGCGCCGAGTACGAGCAGCTGATCGGCACGGTGAAACAGCAGGCGCCACAACAGAAACTGGTGCTCACGACGACGGTCGTGTCGGCCGGAGTGGTGATGCTGCAAGGCGATCGCGCGCGTCTGTTGGTCTTCGCCGACCAGCGAAACGTACGCTCGGACACCGGAGAGGCCAGCTATGCCGGCGCTCAGTTCGCGGTCGACGCCGTACGTGCCGGTGACAGCTGGAAAATCTCGCACCTGACCATTTTCAGCGGTTGACGTCCGGGTCGTGGTAGGCGGACATCGCGCGGCTGCGCAGCACCGCCTCCATGGCCCACCGACTGTCCGGATCCCGCAGCTGTCCCGGCAACATGTCCTCCAGCTGCCGGATCCGATAGCGCACGGTTTGCGGATGGATTTGCAGCTGCTCGGCCATCAGTGCCGCGCTGCCGCGCGCTCGCAGCCAGGCCAGCAGCGTCTCGCTCAGCCTTTCCCGCTGCCGCACCGGAAGCTCGGCCAGCGGACCGAGGACGCGGTCACCTATCTGTTCGACGAGGGCCGGATCGGCGGCCAGCCACAGCGTGATCAGATGTTCCTCGCAACGCAGGGTTTTCGCATTCGGCAACGCGCCGGCGGCGGCCATCTGCAGCGCCTGTTTGGCCCAGCGTAGGGAATCCGCCGCCTGCTGCAGCGGCACGGTCACACCGATCGCCAGGCGTACGCCGCACAGCGCCTCATGCACCTCGTCGATGTCGGCCGCGCCGACTTCTCCGGGGGCGAGCAGGCAGGGATCACCGGGATGCAGGTCGGCGAGCAGAACCGGCGGCAGCAAGGGATCTTCTGGCAGGTCCTCGCCGTCGACAGCGATCATCGTGACAGCCTCCGGCAACGGCCAGCCGGCCGCCTCGGCGAGCTCGGGCAGCTCGGCCGAGTCGGCCAGGATGGCCCGCAGGAGCCGCCGGTGCAGCTCGCGGCGCGCCTGCGCCGATCCGGCCTTGGCGCGCAGATATCCTTCCAGTGACAGCGAGGCGAGCTCGTCGATGTACGCGAAAATGCGGTCGGCCAGCATCGAGACGACCTGGCTGGAAAACGGATAGCGCCGGCCGACCTTCATGATCCGCTGCCAGGCGACCCGCGCGCCGATCCGATAGGCCGCCTGCAGCTGGTCCATGCTGCGGCCGACCCGCTCCTCGTTTTCGCCGAGCCGGCGGCAGATCTCCTCCAGGTGGTCGGTGGAGACCGGTTTTCCGCTGAGCTGGTCGACAAAACTGGTGATCGTCTCGGCCGTGCCGACCCGCAGCGAGTGTCCGTACGGCCCGTCCAGCGGCTGCGCGTACTCCGGAATCGACCGGCGGATCTCGTCGATGATCTCGGCGGCCAGGCTCGGCAGCTCCGGCCGCAGCGTCTCGGCCAGCTGCCGCAGCTGCCGAGGCGGCGGGCTGGTCGTTTTGCTGGCATCATGCACTTTCGCTGCCACCGTGCTCCTTCCCCGTGCTCCGCCTAGGGCCTGTTTCGAAGTCCCACGCGGCGATAACCGAGCCGCTGTCACATCTGTCCCGGGCCGCCTGACGGCACGGCGAAACCGCCCACGTGGCGCTGCCACGCCGGGCGGTCCCGCCGCACCGCCAGACGACGTTTGGATCTCGACTCTCATCCACGTGGGACTCCGAAACAGACCCTAGAGGTGAGCTGGCACACAGTTAGCAGGCTAAACCTTTCTGTGCGCGAGTTTGCCGCTGAGCGGGAAATCCTCGGTGGCCGCATCGCGCCGGCGACCGAATTTGGTGACGTACAAGCGGTAGGACGGCTGGCCACATCCGGTCAGTGGAGTTCAGTTGGCGCCGCTGATCCGCCGGGTGGCTCGCTCTCGCACTTCTTCGAGCAGGTCATCGGCCTCGAGCAGTCGGGGCAACAGATCCGGTTCCAGCGTCACGGCCCGGAAAACCAAGCCTATCGTGACGTCATGGTCGGGTCGGTGGATGACCGATATCGGGTCGCCCAGGCGAATGTCGCCCGGCGTGACCACGCGCAAATAGGCGCCGGGGACGCCACGGCGCATGAAGTCGCCGAGCCAACCGGTGCGCCGCATCCAGACTGCGAACGTCGCGCACGGAATTCGTGGCGCGGTCACCTGCAGCACGACCTGGTCGCCGACCTGCCAGCGTTCGCCGACCAGCGCGCCGGTGACGTCGAGACCGGACGTGGTCAGGTTTTCGCCGAAAAAGCCGTTACGCAGGTCTTCGCCGAGCTCGTTTTGCCAAGCGTCCAGGTCTTCTCGCGCGTACGCGTAAACGGCTTGGTCGTCGCCGCCGTGGTTGGCCACGTCGACAATGGTGTCGCCGACCAGGCCGCTGCCGAGACCGCCGCGTTTCGGCCCCGGCGCCCGGACCCGCACCGCGTCGACCGGCCGCTTGTCGATGCCGCTGGAGCCGGACTTCACCGTGACCGCCGTCCGGCGACCGACATTCAATGACAGCAAGACGGGCATGACCTCAAGTTAGGCGCCGACGCGTACGGCCTCAACCGAATTCGCCGCGCGCCGCCGAGCCCACCGTACGGCCGGCACCATGCCGGCTCCGGCGCCGAGAAACAGCAACCCAAGCACGATCCAGCCCGGTGTTCCCCAGCCGATGATGAGCGTGGTGAGCACGAGCGGGCCGGCCATTCGCGCGATCGCCGTGCCGGTGCCGAAAAATCCCTGATACTGACCCTGCTTGCCGGCCGGCGCCAGGTCGAAGCTGATCTCCCACGAGCCGGCACCGAGCATCATCTCGCCGACAACCTGCAGGATCGCGCCAGCCAGCAGCACGATTCCGGCCAGCCAGGCCGAGGAACCGGCGCCGGAGAAGGCGAAAACCGCGCAGGCGGCGAGCATCGCCACGCCGGCGAGCCGGACCAGCCGCGCGGCCGAGTCCAGGCTGGTCACCCGCTTTGCCACGCGCACCTGGAAAAGGACGACGCTGAGCGTGTTGAGCACCAACAACGCGGACACCATCCAATGCGGTGCGGCCGTACGCTGCACCAGCCACAGCGGGATCACCAGGCTCAGCAACGGCATATAGAACAACATGACCGTGTTGAGCAGCGTGATCAGCGCGTACGGCTTGTCGCGCAACACGGCCAAAGCCGGCTCGCCGGCCGGTGCGGCCGGTGTCGGCGGCACGGTCGGCAGCCGCAGCAACATCAGCGCCGACAACAGAAAGCTCGCCGCGTCGACGGCGAAGACGGCAAGGAACGCCGGTCGCGTGTCGATCGCGAGTGCCAGGCCACCGATCGCGGCGCCGACCGCCAGGCCGGCGTTGACCGTCGACTGCAGATACGCACGCACCTCGGTGCGCTTTCCCCTGTCCACCAAGCCCGCCAGCAGCGCCTGGCGGGCCGCGCCGAGGCCGCACTGGCAGATGGAGTAGAGACAGGCGGCCAGCATGAACGGCAGGAAGGACCGTACGACAAGGAAAGAGGCGACCGCGACACCGGTCGCCACGGCCAGCAGCACAGCCACGCCACGTGGTCCGCGCCGGTCGGCCAGATGTCCCAGCGGCACGCCGAGAACCGATCCGACGGCCCAGCCGAGCGTCAGGCCGAGCCCGACCTCGGTCGGCGAGAGACCGATGAAAAGCGTGAAATACAGCGCCGAGGAGACGTAATAGGCGCCGTCGCCGATGGAGTTTGTCAGCTGTGCCTGAGCAAGCTGGCGCGGCGGACCGGCCGGCGGGATGATCACGTGAGCTCGCTGTCGTACGTCATGATTCTCCTTGTGGGATCAGCAAACCGACGCGTGCTGCCGCGGCGAGCGAGGCTGGATCGCCGTTGTGCCTGAAGGCATCGACGGCGGTGTCGGCGAACTTGATGACGTGTTCGTCTCCGTGGTCGACCGCGTAGGCGAGCGTGTCTTCGACACTTCTCGCGGCCGGCAGGTCATCGGCCGGTTGCGGCGGCGCGTACGACGCCGTGATTGCCGCGCTGGTGGACCACACCGCGGCCAGGCTCGGTGTCCAGAGCTCGCGCGGAAGAGCCGGCAGCGTGTGCAGCACGGCATTCGGCGCGGTGGCGGTGTGGACGAGCAGCACCGGACTGCCGTGTCCGTAGGAAAGATAGCCGGCGGTGGCCGCCGCGACGAGGTCGGCCAGCACTTTCGCCGCCTCGTCGGGACCGGCCGGCGCGCGCAACGAGGCCAGGGCCTGACCCCAACTCGGCAGGGATTCCAGCTGGCCAAAGCGATCCGCGATCCGGCCGGCCTGTGACGGCACGCGCGGGATCGCGTCGAACGCCTCTGCCGCCGGCAGTTTTCCGGCTGGTGCGGTCGATCCCGGCACGTGCTGCATGCGCGCGGCCCAGAAAGCCAGGCCATGCGCCAATTCCGTCACCGCCGCCGCGTCCTGATCACCGGCCAGCAACGCGCGTACGGCATGGCTCACCCGGATCACACCGTGCGTCGCACCGGCGGCGATTCCCGGCAGCAGCCGTGGCCACCACTGCGCCAGCGCGTCCCGCCACGGCCGTTCGGCAAGCTGGCGCTGGAAAAACGCCGTCCAGTCGGCGATCCGCCGGCCGTCTCCCATGGCCTCGCGCCAGTTGCCGGCGGTGATCGGATCGCCGGCCGCCGGCATGTCGTCGAGCCGGCGCAGATACGCGTCGACCCAGCGGTGCACGCGGTCGGCGCGGCCGCGCCGGACCAGCACCTCGACGGCCATCGGACCGTGGTTGGTGAGCCGGTCCTCGCCCCATTCCGGGCCGGCGTGATGCAGCCGGCCGTACGCCTCGTTCAGCGTCTCACTGTCCACTGTGGACCTTTCTCAGTCGAAGCTGAGCGGGCCGCTGCGGCTGCGCTTCAGCTCGTAGAAACCAGGAGTGCCGGTGACCAGCACGACGCCGTCCCACAGCCGGCCGGCCGCCTCGCCGCGCGGGATCGGCGAGATCACCGGACCGAAAAACGCGTTCGGTTTGCCGTCCGGCCCGGGCAGGTGGATGGTCGGCGTGCCGAGATCGGCGCCGACCGGGTCCAGACCGGCGTGATGGCTGGCCAGCAACGCTTCCTCGTGTTCGACGCTGTCGGCCGCGTCGGCGAGGTCGGTCGGCAGCCCGAGCTCGGTCAACGTGTCGACGTACAGGTCGCGGCCGATTTTCGCCTTCTCGTGGTGGATCCGCCTGCCGATCGCGTTGTAGAAGTCACGCAAGGTGGCATTTCCGAACTTCTGTTCGACGGCGATCGCCACCCGCACCGGTCCGCGGGTGTCCTTGAGCCATTCCGCATACCATTCCTCCAGGCCCTCGCGGCCGTCGTTGAGGACGTTGAGGCTCATCACGCGAAAACGGACCGTCACGTCGCGCACCTTCTCGACCTCCAGCAGCCAGCGGGAGGTGATCCAGGCGAAGGGACATTTGGGGTCGAACCACATGTCCGCGGTGGTCGTCATCGAGGTCTCCTCAGGTCGTTCCGTGTTCACCATGGACACTAAGGAGTAGATTGGCCAGCGAGAAGGGCCAATTCCGCGGAATCTGATTGGGTCAATCGGATGGACTTCCACGTCAGCCTGGCCGGTCGTGGCGACCTCGCCGCGCGGATCTACCGGCAGCTGCACGACGCGATCCTGGACGGCCGGCTGCGGCCGGGCGAGCGGTTGCCGTCGGCGCGCGAGCTGGCGGCGCGGCTGGAGGTCTCGCGCAACACCGTGGCGGCCGCGTACGAACGGCTGACCGCGGAGGGATTCCTGGTCGGCAAGGTCGGCGCCGGCACGTACGTGCAGGCGGATGCGCTTGGTCCGGCCAAAAAACGGCAGGCTCCCGGCGGCGGCTCGGTCCAGCCACGGCCGTTGTGGCGCGGACTGGCCGCGCGCACGCCGACCGCGGCCGGTCCGTACGACTTCCGGGTCGGCATGCCGGATCCGCGGCTGTTTCCGTTGGAAAGCTGGCGCCGGCTGGTCGCCCGCGAATTGCGGCCGGGGTTGCTGCTCGCGCGGCAATACGCCGATCCGTCCGGATATGAGCCGCTGCGCACCGCGATCGCCAGGCACGTCGGCGTTTCCCGGTCCGTACGCGCCGATGCCGATGACGTCGTGGTGACCAACGGCGCGCAGCAGGCCGTCGACCTGGCCGCGAGAGTGCTGGTCGAGCCAGGTGGCTGCGTCGCCGTCGAGGAACCCGGATATCCGCCCGTACGCATGCTTTTCCGGTCGCTCGGCGCACGGATCGTGAGTGTGCCGGTCGACGCGGAGGGGATCGACGTGACGGCCATCCCGAAATCCGCGCGGCTGGTTTACACGACTCCGTCGCACCAGTTTCCGCTCGGCATCACCATGTCGTTGCGGCGCCGCGCGGCGTTGCTCGACTGGGCGCAGCGCAACGACGCCGTCATCATCGAGGACGACTACGACAGCGAGTTCCGGTTTTCCGACCGGCCGCTGGAACCACTGCAGAGCATCGACCGGTTTGGCCGGGTCGTCTACGTCGGATCGTTCTCCAAGACGCTGATTCCGATGCTGCGGCTCGGGTTCCTGGTCGCGCCGGCCTCGCTGCAGCCGGCGCTGCGGATGGCGCGGCAACTGTCCGACTGGCACGCCGAGCTGAGCACACAGGCGGCGCTCGCGCGGTTCGTCGACGACGGCCTGCTGGCGCGCCACATTCGCCGCGCGACTCGCGCGTACGCCGTTCGCTATGAGCTGGTCCTCGATGCCTTGCAAGGACAACTGGCGCGTTGGCTGCGGATCGTCCCGTCGGTTTCCGGCCTGCACGTCTGCGCGACCGTGCGTCCGGAGGCACACGTCGACATTCCCGATGTGATCACACGTGCGGCCAAACGCGGCATCGCGTTGGAGTCGTTGGCCGGTTATTGTTCGGAAGAGCCGGCGGTCGACGGACTCGTGCTCGGATACGGCGGCATCGACGCCGAGCTGATTCCTCCTGCGCTGCGGCAGCTGGCCGCGGTTTTCCGTGGAGAATAGGTCACAGTTGGCGCGCGTCGAGGTGGCCGAACAGCCCGTCGACCGTGCGCAGTTCGCCGGCCAGTGCCTCGGCGGTCTCCCGGCCGCCGCCGTAAAGCAGGTCTGCCAGCCGGTGGACGTTTTCCGAGTGTCTTGCCGCGCGCCGCCGAGCATAGTGCGCGGCCGAGTCTTTCGTGACCATGAAGGCCCAGTCGCTCGACAACGCCAGCATCGCCTCGCGCGCCAACTGATCCAGCACCGGATCGCGACGAGCGCTTCGGAAATCGTCCACAGTGGACAACAGCCGATCGGCGACCTTTGCGTTACCGGCGACCAGATCGGCGACCTGCTCGCCGTCCCAGACCCGCCAGTCCTTGCCGGATCCCCACGACGAGGCCGGAATCTCGCGCGCCGCACCGACGTGTCCGGCCTCGACCGCGCCGCGCAGCGTCGTGACGCGTACGCCGGCCTCCGGCAGCCGGCGCAGGACCGCCTCCAGCCAGGCCGGGCCTTCGTGCCACCAGTGACCGAAAAGCTCGGTGTCGTAGGCCGCGACCACCAGGCATTCGCGGCCGTGCTGGTCGGCCAGGCCAAGCAGGCGATCGCGTACGCGCGTCACGAAGTCGTCGGCGTCGACCGACGCCTGCGCGAAAGCGGCCGCCGGATCCCATGGCTTCTTCTGTTCCGGCGGCACGTGTTTGCCGGTCACCCGCGCCGGCCGGAAACCGGAGGCGTGGTCGAAGGTGTGAAAGTCGCGGTATGGCGCGGCGCCGGGATAGCCGGCTTTCGGTGACCACACGCGATAAGTGACCTCAAGATCGCGGGCGAACGCGACCACGTCCGATCCGGCCACCGGATAGGCGGTGTGCGTCTGGCCGCGTACGGCCGGACCGTCGACCAGAAACCGCGAGACTCCGGCGTCCACATAGGACTGTTCGAGCCCGGGCCGGAATCCACACTCCGGAGCCCAGATGCCGGCCGGTGCGGCACCGAACCGCAGCCGCGCGTCGGCCAGACCGACGGACAAGGCGAAACGCTGCAGCCGCGACGGCAGCAGTGGCTGGAACGGATGCATGGCCGGACCGCCGAGCAGTTCCACCGGCAGTTGGGAAAAAACCGGCGACCCGCCGGTCGCCCAGCGATTTTCGAAGTCCGCCAGCGAAGCCGAGGCGGCCCGCCACTCGTACGTTGCCAGGTCGGGAAAATCCGGCCGGCCGGCCAGCTCGGCGGCGCGCAGCTGCCAGTTGGCGATCCAGGTGTGCAGCTGTCGCAAGGTGTACGGGTCGTCCAGCATCGCGGCGACGGTCGGCGTTATGCCGAGGGTGAGCGTGTCCGGACGGTCGAGTTGTTCGATGACCCGTACGACCCGTTGCCACGACGCGGTGAACGCCTGATAGATCCACTCCTCACCGACCGGCCACGTGCCGGCGTGCGGCAGCCACGGCAGATGTGTGTGCAGCACCAGGCAAAACGTGCCGACCGGCCGGGTCACGTCTTCACCGCGACGGCGAACAGGTCGAGGCTCGCGTCGATGTCGGCCTCGGTGACCACGAAATCGTTCGCTCGTACGGCCGTGACGGCGCGCCGCAGCTCCGGATGCCAGGTCGCCGGCGGACCGGACAGCTGCGCGGTGACGAACCCGCCGAAATGCCGGTCGGCGCGGCGCAACCGCCGGCCGTGGTGCACGCCGAACATCCGTGACACGCGGAAATGCGGCTCCAGCAGCTCGGCCAGCTCGGCGGCGGAAAGTTCGCGAGTGTGGAAGGGATTGAGCGGCGTGTCCAGGCCGGGGGAGAAGGTCAGCCGGTTGGGCGTGGACATCAGCAGAATGCCGGCCGGTCGCAAGACTCGCGCGCACTCGGCGACGAACTCCGGTTGGTTCCACAGATGTTCGATGGTCTGCAGGCTGACGACCGCGTCGACGGCCGCGGACCGCACCGGCAGCGCCGCGAGATTGCCGCGCATCGCCGGCACGGCCGGATATTTGCGGCTCGCGTGGCCGATCGCCGCCTGGTCGTAGTCCAACGCGAACACGCGCCGCGCGGCCTGGCTCAGCACGGCGGCGCCGTATCCCTCGCCGGCTCCGGCTTCCAGCACGTCCGCGCCGCGCAGCCAGCGTCGCGCGTGCAGATAGGCGATCTCGTGGCGGCGGAACCAGTAGTTCTCGTGCGCGATGCCCGGCACCGTACGCTCGCCGGTCAGCGGAAGCGTCGCCCCTTGAGCTGTGGAAATGCTGATCGGCCCGCCTCCTTCGCGCTCGTCGGTCCCAGCGTACGACGCCGACGTGCCGGACCGGTCACGCAGGGTCCCGCGCGCCGAACACCGGCGACATCCGGTCGGTGTTGACAAGTGGCTATCCGCTGGTCACCATCGTTCCGGTAGTTGACTCGCCAATCAGTTATTGGAGCCGGATGAGCGATCTGACGGTGTTTCGCGACCCCGCCTCGGTGGCCGTGGTCGGGGCATCCGCCGACCCGGCGAAATGGGGACACTGGCTGGCTGCCGGCGCGCTCAAAGGCGCGCACCGGCGGCGCGTCGATCTCGTCAACCGCGGCGGCGCGACGATTTTCGGCCGGGCGTCTGTGCGTCGCCTCAGCGATCTCAATGCGGTGCCAGAGCTGGTCGCCTTGTGCGTTCCCGATATCGAGGACGTCGTCGAGGAGGCATTGCGGCTCGGCGTACGCGGATTCGTCGGCATCACGGCGGGTGTGGCCGGCGAGGCGGGGCTGGTCGACCGGATCCGCGCGGCCGGCGCACGGATCGTCGGACCGAACAGCCTCGGCCTCTACGACGCCGACTCCGCACTGCAGCTGGCGTGGGGAAACTTCACGCCTGGACCGCTCGCGATCGTCTCGCAGAGTGGCCAGCTCGGGTCGGAGATCGCCGCGCTGGCGGCCCGGCACGGCCTCGGTGTCTCACGGTTCGTCTCGGTCGGCAGCCAGGCCGACGTGACCGCGACCGAGCTGCTCGCTGACCTCGCCGGACACCGCGGCACCAGGATCGTCGCGCTCTACCTGGAAAGTTTCACCGGCGGCGAGCTTTTGTTGGATACCTTGGCGACGCTTGACAAACCGGTGATGTTGCTGACGGTCGGCGCCAGCGCCGCGAGCAGCCGGTTGGCCAGGTCACACACCGGCGCGTTGACCTCGTCGATGGATGTGGTGGACGCGGCCTGCCGAGCGGCTGGCGTGCTGCGAGTGCGTACGCCGGCGCAGCTCGTCACGGTCGCAAGAGCTTGTCTCGCGACGAAAAGACCGGCAGGTCGGCGCGTCGCAATCATCGCGGACAGCGGTGGTCAGGCCGGCATCGCGGCGGATCTCGCGGCGGATCGGCTGGCGATTCCGCCACTGCCAAGGCAAACGCGGGAGTCGCTGCGGCTTCCGGCCGGCGCGGCGACCGCCAATCCGATCGACCTGGCCGGTGCCGGTGAGCGTGACCTCGGCACGTACGCGGACACCGTCGAGCGTGCGTTGTCCAATGTGGACGCGGCGATTCTCACTGGCTATTTCGGATCCTACGGCACCGACACGCAGACGCTGGCCGAGCGCGAGTCCGACGAGGCGAGGCGGCTCGGAAAGGTCGTGCGCAACAGCGGAAAACCGGTCATCGTGCACTCCATGACCGCTGACAGCGCGACTGCGGCAGAACTCTGGAACGTCGGCGTCCCGACCTATCCGACCATCGAGGAAGCCGTCGACGCGTTGGCCGGCCTGGCGGCCTTCCAACCGACGAAACCAGCGCCAAAAGCCACCGCAAGGCGCGCGGAAATCGGCCCTGGGTATTGGAGAGCGCGGCAGTTCCTCAGCGGTGTCCGATTTCCGAGGGCCCGGCTGATCCGATCCGAACGCGACCTCCAGACGGTCGCCGGTCTGGCGCCGCCGTACGTGCTGAAAGCCGGCTGGCTCGACCACAAGACCGAGGTTGGCGGAGTCAGGACCAACCTCGACACGGTTTTCGAAGCGTACGCGCAAATGCGTGAGCGGCTGGGGCCTGGCGATTACCTGGTCGAGGAGCAGGACACGCGCGAGGATGTCGTGGAAATGCTGATCGGCATGCGACGCGACCCGGATTTCGGCCCGGTGGCGGTGATCGGCGCCGGCGGCGCGGCGGCGGAGATGCATCGTGACACGGCCGTCGAGCTTGCGCCGGTCACCGTCGACACGGCGATGCAGATGATCGGTCGGCTCAGAATCGCCGCGCTGCTGCGTGGTTGGCGCGGGCGGCCGGCCAAGGACGTGGCGGCGCTGGCAGGACTCGTGGCCGACCTGTCGCGTCTTTTCCAGGCGTACGAGAACCTCGCGGAGCTCGAACTGAATCCGGTACGCGTCGGCGTCGACGGTGTGCTCGCCGTCGACGCGCTGCTCGTGCCGAAAGGAGAGGCATGACCGTCCAAGCGTGGCCGTTGACCGACGAACAGCGACAGATCGTCGAGCTGTGCAGGGATTTCGCCGTACGCGAGATCCGGCCACGCGCTCGCGAGGTGGACGAGGCGGATGTCGTGACGCCGATGGACATCTTCCGGAAGGCGGCCGAGGTCGGCATCACCGACTTCATGTTGCCGGTCGAGTACGGTGGCGGTGGCCTGACCGATGTCTTCACGCAGTGCCTCGTCCAGGAGGAGTTGTGCTGGGGCGACCCCGGCATCGGAAACCTGGTGTGTTCCAACGGGTTCTTCGCCGATCCGATCCTGGTGCTCGGCACCGAGGACCAGAGGAAGCGGTGGCTGACGCCGCTCGCCGGCAGGGACGCGCCGATGACCGCACTCGCCACCACCGAGCCCGAGGCCGGCTCGGACGCCGCGTCGATCGTCACAACGGCCACCCGCGTGGACGGCGGATATCTGATCAACGGCCAGAAAGCCTGGATCTCCAACGCCGGAGCGGCCGAGTTCTATGTCGTCTTCGCGAAAACCGACCGCACCCAGCGGTCGCGCGGCGTGAGCGCCTTTGTCATGCGCAAAGACGGGCTCCGGTTCGGTGAGCCGATGCGCAAGATGGGTCAGCGCGCGATCGTCTGCCGGGAGATCTTCTTCGACGACGTGTTCGTGCCGGAGAGCGACCGGCTCGGTGACGAAGGCCAGGGTTTCCGCGGTTTGATGGGGACGTTCGACATCTCGCGGGTCATCCTGGGCGCGGCGGCTGTCGGCGCCGCTCGTGCGGCGTACGAGTTCGCCCTGGAATATGCCAGAACACGCAAGCAGTTCGGCGTGCCGATCATCGAGCACCAGGCGGTTGCCTTCCGGTTGGCCGACATGGCAACGAAAATCGAGGCGGCGAGGCTGCTGGTGCAGCACGCGGCGCGTACGATCGACGCCGGACACACCGCGACCGGACTGGCCGCGATGGCCAAGCTGACCGCCTCCGAGACCGCGATGTTCGTCACCTGGGCCGCGGTGCAGACGCTCGGCGGCTGGGGCTATTCGCGCGAGTTTCCGGTCGAGCAGTGGATGCGCGACGTGAAACTGGAGGAGATCGAGGAAGGCACGTCCGACATCATGCGCCTGGTCATCTCCCGTAACCTGGCCTGATGCCGCGTCCCAACGTCGAGGCCGAGCGCCGCAAGCAGATCCTGGAGGCGGCCTGCGCGGTGATCGCGAAGGCCGGCCTGCAGCAGCTGCGCGTGTCGGACGTGGCGGCGGAAGCCGGCGTCAGCTCCGGGACGATCCACTATTACTTCGACAGCAAGAAAGATCTCGTCGCGGCCGCTTTCGAATACAACTTCGCCGCGTCTGTGCGCCGCCGGCGGTGGCTGCGCGAGTCCACAGTGGACCCGTTGCGGCGACTGCACGACATCGTCGAGTCCTATTTGCCGACGACGCGGAAATCCCTGCAGGCGTGGCGAGTCTGGGCCGAGCTGTGGGCCGAAGGCGCGCGCGATCCGGCGCTGCAGAAGGTCAACGACGAGTTGTACGGCCAGTGGCGCGAGGTCGTACGCGATGCGATCGAGGCGGCTCAGCACACCGGCGTCGCGCGGCCAGGCGATCCGACGCGGCTGGCCAACATGCTGGTGGCGATGATGGACGGCCTGGCCGTACAAGTGCTGCTGCGCTCGAAAAACATGCAGGTCGCGACCATGCGCGCGACCTGCCGCGCGTTCGTCGACGACCACCTCGCTCTCCATTGACACTGCCGGCGGGGGTGTCGTGCTCGGGGTGATCCTGCCGTCGCTGCGCGCCGTGCGGGCCGCGGCCAAGGCCATCCGTTTCGCGAGGCTCGCGGCGATCTGCGCGGCGCTGGACTGTCAGCCGGCCGACCTGCTCACTTCTGAGCCTGCTCGGCGAACTGGCTGACCGTCTGGACGAAGCTGGCCGAGTCGTTCAGGTGCGGATACGGCTCGTCCGGCACCGGGACGCCGAGAAACTCGCACAGCGGTCCCCAGCCCTGCTTCACCTCGTAGACCAGCAACTGATCGGCGGGCACCTCGGCGCGTACGTCGGCGTTGTGCCGCTGGTAGATCTCGATCAGATGGTCTTTGTCCCTGCTGGCGCCGAAAACCTTGTCGAACATCGTCTCCGGCAGCCGCCGCCGGTCGGCCATCTCCGGATCCCGCTTCGCGATGTCCCCCATCTTCGCGAAAAGCTCCGGATTGAGCACGGTGGTGATCATGCTCTGATACCACTTGTCCGCGTCGCGTACGCTCAGCAACACCTTCGCGTCCGGATTGGCGGCGAGCAGCTCGCGCCAGAAGAAGCAGCCAGGAGCGTCGGTGGTCGACTGATATCCGGCCAAAAGCTCGGCCAGGTCGTACGGCCGGCCGCTGATCGCGTCGACCCAGCCGGCCGCGTGACCGGGGTTTTCCATCACCTCGCGCATGTGATAGCACGGACCGAAACCGAGCTGGTTGAGCACCGCCTGCTGAGTTGACGTGCCGGTGCGCGGAAAACCGGCGCCGATGACCTTCATACCAGGTCCCTTTCCTTTGTCGGGGTGGATTTCCAGGCCAGTACGAGCCAGCCGACGGCGCCTCCGGTCGCCACCACGGCAACCGCCACCGTGACCAACGCCGGCGCGCCGAGCAGGCTGAGGCCGCTGGACAGCAGGACCACGGCCAGCGCGGCCCGGATGATGCGACTCGGTGCGCGCGAGGAGAGCAACGCGCCGGCGATCGCGCCGGGAATCGCGCCGACCAGCAACGCGAAGACCATCGCG
Source organism: Fodinicola acaciae (assembly GCF_010993745.1). Classification (NCBI taxonomy): domain Bacteria; kingdom Bacillati; phylum Actinomycetota; class Actinomycetes; order Mycobacteriales; genus Fodinicola; species Fodinicola acaciae. Next base: position 406,069 of record NZ_WOTN01000003.1, on the reverse strand, counting down.
AACTGCACCTGTCCGAACAACAGGTGGCCGAGCGCCGCGGACGCGATCAGCGGCAGCGCCTGCGCGAGGTCGGTGCCGACCAGCCGGCCGGCGGACAGTCCCGGATACATCAGCAGGAGCGTGACCATCACCAGCGATCCGGAGCCGACCGAGGTCATGCCGACCACGAATCCGACGACCGCGCCGACGATCGCCAGTCGTACGGCCGAAATCTCCGGCTCGGTATCCAGCTGCGGACCACGGCGCAGATCGAGATACATCCGTACGACCGTCGAGGCCACCGCGACCAGCAGCGTGGCGCCGAGCGCCAGCTTCAGCACCTGCTCGATGCCGGCCGAGCCGAGCAGGCCGTCCACGACCGCACCGGCGAACGCCGCCGGCACCGAGCCGGCACACAGCCAGCCGGCGATCCGCCACCGGATGGTGTGCCGCGGCAGGTGGACGGCGACCGCGACCGGCTTCATGAACACGCCGGTGACCAGGTCGGTCGACACCGCGGCCAGCGGCGGGACGCCGAAGATGAGGGTCAGGATCGGCGTCATCAATGCGCCTCCGCCGGTCCCGGTCAGGCCGACCAACAGGCCGGTGACCAGCCCCGCGACGGCCAGCGGCCAGTCCACGCCGGACTCCTCTCGATAGGGTCAACGCGCGTTGACCTCGAGCGTAGCTCGGTCCCAGAGGTAATATCAACGCCTGTTGACACAGAAAGGACGCGATGGACGAAACGCGCAGGTCGGACCGTACGCGCGCGGCCATCCTGACCGCGGCGAGAGCCGAGTTCGCCAAGAGTGGCTTCCAGAGTGCGACCGTACGCACCATCGCCGCCGACGCCGGTGTGGACCCGGCGCTGGTGATCCGCTATTTCGGCTCCAAGGAACAGCTTTTCCAGGCCGCGCTGGACATCCGGCTGGAGCTGCCGGACCTGACCGCGGTGCCGGCCGACCGGCTCGGCGAGCAGGTCATCCGGCATTTCGCCGGCAAGTGGGAGGACGAGACCTTCCGTGAGGCGTCGATCTTCCTGTTCCGTACGGCCATGACCAACGAGATCGCCGCCGAGCGGATGCGTGCGGTCTTTCGCGAGCAGGTCATCCCACACGTGGCCTCGCTGCTGGCCGACCCGGCCGAGGCCGAGCAGCGCGCCGCCGCCGTGATGACGCAGCTGCTCGGCCTCGGCGCGTGCCGCTACGTCATCGGCGTACCGCCGCTGGTCGAGCTGGAGATCGACACGCTGGCCGCGCGGTTCGGCCCCACCATCCAGCGCTATCTCACCGCCGAGCTCGGCTGAGCGGGCCGGTTCTGGTGAGATGAGCCATACTTCGCACAGGTGTCCGGCAAGCTACTGGTAAGTAACATATGGAGGTGTCGGATTCAACAGTCGTTCGACGTTGACCCCGGCCCACCGAACCGGAAGCGTTTCGCTTCACAGAACAGAGCGTCGGGAGGTCGAGCCAGCAGTGAACATCGTGGTACTCGTCAAGCAGGTGCCTGACTCGGGCCTGGAGCGCAACCTTCGACAAGACGACAAGACCGTCGACCGCGACGCCGGCAACCTGGTGATCGGTGAGCTGGACGAGTACGCGATCGAGGAGGCGCTGAAGCTCAAGGAGGCGCACGGCGGCGAGGTCACCGTGCTGACCGTCGGACCCGAGCAGGCCACCGAGACGATCCGCAAGGCGCTGTCGATGGGGCCGGACAAGGCCGTACACGTCAGCGACCCGGCGATCCACGGCTCGGACAGCGTCGCGACCTCGGCGATCATCGCGGCCGCGCTGGGCAAGCTGGAGTATGACCTGGTCATCGCCGGCGCAGAGTCGACCGACGGCCAGACCGGCGCGCTGCCGGCGATGCTGGCCGAGCGGCTCGGCATCGCGCAGCTGACCGGCGCGCGCAAGCTCGCCGTCGACGGCGACAAGCTGACCGTCGAGCGGCAGACCGACGACGGCTATGAGGTCGTCGAGGCCAGCACGCCGGCGATCGTCAGCGTGTGGGACACCATCAACGAGCCGCGCTATCCGTCCTTCAAGGGGATCATGCAGGCCAAGAAGAAGCCGGTCGAGACGCTGTCGCTGTCCGACCTCGGCATCTCCGCCGACCAGGTCGGCCTGTCCAGCGCCTGGTCGGAGGTCCTGGAGTTCTCCGGCCGGCCGCCCAAGGGCGCCGGCGTGAAGGTGCCGGACGAGGGCGATGGCGGCAGCAAGCTCGTCGAGTTCCTCGCCAGCCAGAAGATCGTCTGATCGTACGCACCAGATAGGAAGGGTCCACTGATATGGCAGAGGTCCTCGTCGTAGTCGAGCACTCCGGTGGTGCGGCGAAGAAGATCACCTCCGAGCTGCTGACCGCGGCTCGTACGCTTGGCGAGCCGTCGGCCGTCGTGTTCGGCGCGGCCGGCGACGCAGACAAGCTGAAGGACACGCTCGCCGAGTTTGGCGCGCAGAAGATCTACGACGTGTCGTCGGCGGACGTCACCGACTATCTCGTCGCGCCGAAGGCGGACGTGCTGGCGCAGCTGGTCGGCCAGGCCAGTCCGGCCGCCGTACTGCTCGCCTCCAGCACCGACGGCAAGGAGATCGCCGGCAGGTTGGCGGTCAAGATCGAGAGCGGTTTTCTCACCGGTGCCACCGAAGTCGCCGCCGACGGCACGGCCACGCAGGTCGTCTTCGCCGGCGCGGTGATCGTGAAGTCGAAGGTGCGCAAGGGCACGCCGATCATCACCATCGCCACCAACGCGGTCACCGCGGAGCCGGCGCCGGCCACCCCGTCGGTCGAGGCCGTCGACGCCACCGTCTCGGACGCGTCGAAGAAGGCCAAGATCGTCGACCGCGTGTCGGAGAAGAAGAGCAGCCGCCCTGAGCTGACCGAGGCGTCGATCGTCGTGTCCGGCGGTCGCGGTGTCGGCAGCGCGGAGAACTTCGCGCTCATCGAGGGGCTGGCCGACTCGCTCGGCGCCGCCGTCGGCGCGTCGCGCGCGGCCACCGACTCCGGCTTCTATCCGCACCAGTTCCAGGTCGGCCAGACCGGCAAGACGGTCTCGCCCAACCTGTACGTCGCGGTCGGCATCTCCGGTGCCATCCAGCACCGCGCCGGCATGCAGACCTCCAAGACGATCGTCGCCATCAACAAGGACGAGGAGGCGCCGATCTTCGAGCTCGCCGACTTCGGTGTGGTCGGCGACCTGTTCAAGGTCGTGCCGCAGGCGACCGAGGAGATCAACGCCCGCAAGGGCTGACACGCGTACGCGAGGGTGACGTTTTGACGGCGACCGCCAAAACGTCACCTCCGTCGTGTGTTCGAGCCACCGGTGCGTCGGTATTCCTGAAAGCACTTCGCGGCCAGAAACGCCGCGGGCCATGGAATCGGCGCACGTACGAACGCGTCGGCGGGACCGCCTCGTGGAGTGTGGGGGATGGTCACCTGACCCTTGGCGGTAATCCGCATGCCAGTAAGAGCAATACTTTCCTACTCTTACCTGGCGCCGGCCAGGCCAGCGCCTAGGCTTGAGCATGTGACGTATCTGGATCATGCGGCCACCACGCCGATGCTGCCGGAGGCGCGGGACGCGCTCATGGAGGCGCTGGGCGAGGTCGGCAACCCGTCGTCGCTGCACGCGGCGGGGCGGCGGGCGCGGCGTGCGGTGGAGGAGGCTCGCGAGCGGATCGCCGCGGCGATCGGCTGCCGGCCGAGCGAGCTGATCTTCACCAGCGGCGGTACGGAAAGCGACAACCTCGCCGTCAAAGGCCTTTACTGGGCCCGAAATGCGCAGGATCCGGCCAAAAAACGCGTACTGACCAGCACGATCGAGCACCACGCCGTGCTGGAGGCGGTCGAGTGGCTTGGCGAGCACGAGGCGGCGGACGCGGAGTTTCTCGACGTCGACGAGTACGGCCGCGTCACCGCCGACACGCTCGGGAAGGCGCTCGCCGACCGCGCCGGCGAGGTCGCGGTGATCAGCGTGCAGTGGGCCAACAACGAGGTCGGTACGGTCCAGCCGATCGCCGAGCTGAGCGAGCTGGCGCGCCGGCACGGCATTCCGTTCCACACCGACGCGGTGCAGGCGATCGCGCAGGTCGCGGTCGACACCACCGCGGTCGACGCGCTCACGCTGACCGGCCACAAGCTGGGCGGACCGGTCGGCGTCGGCGCGCTGGTGCTCGGCCGCGAGGTGCCGTGTATGCCGGTCCAGCACGGCGGCGGCCAGGAGCGGGACGTACGCTCGGGCACGCTGGACGCCGCCGGCATCGTGAGTTTTTCGGTCGCTGTCGAGGCCTCGGTCAAGTCGCAGGCGGAGCGTACGCAGCGAGTGCGCGCGCTCCGCGACGACCTGATCGCGCGCGTACGGTCACTGGTGCCGGACGCGATCCTCAACGGCCATCCGACCGAGCGGCTGCCCGGCAACGCGCACTTTTCCTTTCCTGGCTGCGAAGGCGACGCGTTGCTGATGTTGCTCGACGCCGCCGGCATTCAGTGCTCGACCGGCTCGGCCTGCTCGGCCGGCGTCGCCGAGCCGTCGCACGTGCTGGTCGCGATGGGGGCCGACAACGCGCGCGCTCGTTCGTCGCTGCGTTTTTCGCTTGGCCACACGTCATCGGAGGCCGACATCGACGCTTTGGCGGCCGCGTTGCCGGACGCGGTCGCGCGCGCTCGCCGCGCCGCGAGCTAGGGTCTGTTTCGAAACAGGCCCTAACGCGCCACGTGGCCGGTTTCCCAGGCCCAGGCGGCAATCCCGACCCGGTTGCCGACGCCGAGCTTGCGCTGGATGTGCGCGAGGTGCGTTTTCACCGTGCCCGCGGTGACATACAGCTCGGCGCCGATCTCGGCGTTCGTGCGGCCGGCGGCGACCAGCGCGACGATGTCGAGCTCGCGGTCGGTCAGCGGAGCGGGCTCGTGCCGCGGCGGTGACAGTTCTTTCAGCAACCGTACGGTAATCGCCGGGCTGATCAGCGCATCGCCTTTCACCGCCGCGCGTACGGCCTCGGCGAGCAGCGCGGCTCCGGAGTGTTTGAGCAGGAAACCGCTGGCGCCATAACGCAAAGCGCGGTGGACGTATGCGTCCAGGTCGTACGTCGTCACCACCACGACCCGCGTCGAACCACTCAGCTGCCTGGTCAGTTCGAGGCCGTCCATCCGCGGCATCCGGATGTCGGCGATCACGACGTCCGGCTTGAGCTCACGTGCCAGCTCCAGCGCCTCGACGCCGTCGGCGGCCTGCCCCACGACGGAGATGTCGGACTCGGCGTTGAGGATCGTCCGGAAACCGAAGCGCACCTGCTCCTGGTCGTCGGCCACCAGCACCCGGATCGTCATCCTGGCTCCGCCGGCATCGCGGCGCGTACGCGCCAACTGTCGCCGTGCGCTCCGGCGGAAAACTCTCCACCCAGCGCTTCGACACGTTCGCGCAAGGCGACCAGTCCGGTGCCGTCGCGGCGGCCGGGCAACGTCGACGAGTTGTGCACCTCGACGACAATGTCGTTTTGTTCCAAGGAAATCGAGACCGACACGGACGCGTCGGCCCGAGCGTGCCGGCGTACGTTGGTCAACGCCTCCACGACCACCCGGTAAGCCGCCGTACTCGTCTCCCGGCCGGCTTTTTCCGCGAGACCAACCGGAATGTCGACGGTGACCGGTCCGCGCGCCGCTCGCTGGAAACGTGCCACCAGCTCCGGCAGGTCGTCGATGCCAGGTGTCGCGGTGGCCGGTGGCCCGGTCGCGTCGAGCTCGCGCAACATCCGGATCGTACGGTCCATCGAGGCCAGCGCTCGGCTGCCGTCGGCCTCGATGCGGTCGAGCGCCTCGCCGGCGCTCTTCGCGTCCGTACGCAGCAAAACTCGCGCGGCCTGCGCCTGCACGACCATCGCGCTGACGTCGTGCGCCACGAAATCGTGCAGATCGCTGGCCAGGCGTACGCGCTGCGCGTGCCGTGCGTCGCGGATCGCGGCGTCCCGGCGAGAATCCAGCCATCGCAGGTAAACGCCGGCGGCGACGGCGACAACACCGGTGAGCGACCAGAAACCGGCCAGCATGATCGGTTCCCACCAGGTCCGCGGCGACACCGCGGTGACCGGAAAAGCGAGCGCGCTTTCGGCCAGGATGACCAGAACGCCGGTCGCGACGGCCCAACGCGCCGGTGCGGACCGGCAGGCCAACACCGCGAAAACCATCAGCACGGCGGTGTGCAGCAACGGCCACGGGCCGCCGCCGGGCGTCCACGGCGAGGTCAGCGCCCACGTCGCTGTCGTGACCAACGAGACGGCGGCGACGGCCACCGGCCAGAACGGCGCGCGGAGCCAGCCGGCCGCGGCCGCGCCGAGCATGACCAGCGCCACGGCGGCCGGCCACACCAACAACGGATGTGGCACCGGCCGCACGGCCGCGGCGGCCGCCAGCGTGAGGACCACGACGGCCGCCGCGACGAAGGTTCGCACGGTCCGACTGTAACCGCGCCGACGGGCGTACGCGTCTGCCAAACGGCAGATAGCCAACGCCCACGCCGGTCGCCGACGCTCGGATCGACAACCACACGAAAGGAAACGTGATGCGATTTCTCGCGTCGTGGCCGAAGTGGACGGCGTGCGCCGCATTGGCCTCATCGTTGGCATATCTCGGGCTCGGCATCTTCTGGACGGCCGGTGGCGGCGGGTTTCCGTTCGGCGCCACCGCGGACGCGCCGGAGACCCTGTTGAAGGCGGCCACCGGGCCGACCGCCGGCCCGTGGATCGCCGCTGTCGGTCTGGTCGGCGCGGCCGCGGCGATGGCGATGATCTGCCGGATCCGCTCGCTGCGCTGGCCGGTCATCGGTTGCGGCCTGCTGCTGGCGCTCACGCTCACCCTGGTGCTGCCGGAGGACCGCGCGATCAAATACCTGCCGCCGCTGGGGCTGTTCGCGTTCCTCCGGCCGCCGGACTGGCCGACCGTCCACCACCTCATCCTGATCCTGGTCGGATTCCTGTGGCTGGCCGCGACCGTCGCGTACTGGCGCGCGATGCGGAACGCCTGCGAGAGCTGCGGCCGCACCGGCGACTCGCGGTGGGAACGATGGTGGTTGCGATGGGGCCGCGTCATCACGTACGTGGCGATCGCGAGTCCGTGGGTCTACGCGTCGGAGCGGTTGGCGTGGGCCGCCGGCATTCCGCTGGGCGTGACACCGGAGTTTCTCCGTCACATCAACGCGGCGAACCCCGGCAACGGCACCACGATCATGGAGCTGGTGCTCGCCGGTTTCGCGATCAGCGGTTCGGTGCTGACCGCCGGCCTGATCCGTCCGTGGGGGGTGAATTTCTTCGGCTGGCGGGTGCCACGTGCCTTTCCGATCGTCTTCGGCGGACTCGTCTCGGTGAGCCTGACGGCCTTCGGCGTGGCGCTCCTTCGCGAGGTCCCGGCGTTTTTCGCCGGCGGCATGATGTTCTACGGGTTCCAGACCAACGTCCTGTTCGAGCTGCCGGCGCTTTCGCTGCCGGTCTGGGGGATCGCGCTCGGCGGCGCGGTCTACGCGTACCACATCCGCACGCGGCCGCAATGCCGCAGAGCCTGCGTGGCTGCCAGCGAGGAGTCCCCGCACCCGGTGTCGCTGTGAACACGGTCGGTGATCATCTCGTACGATCAATCACGCTCGGTAAGGCTCGTTGGCCCTGGTCGGTGGGCGTACGGCTGACCGTTGGAACACCGAGCCGGTGACAGTGGAAGAATTGCACTATGACTCGTCCTGATCCTCGACAGGCCGCGGCGATGTCGGCGGCCTTCTCGCGAGCGGTTGACCTGTCCGCGCTCGCCAGCCCGGCACCGGCGGACAACGGTGCCAAGACCGCGGCGCCGGACGCCGGCCGGCACCGCGCGGAGCCACAGGATGGCCCGGTCACCGTCATCGACGCGACCGAGGCGACGTTCCAGGCCGAGGTGATCGAGCGGTCGATGACGACGCCGGTCGTCATCGACTTCTGGGCCGACTGGTGCCAACCCTGCAAGAAGCTGTCGCCGACGCTGGAGAAACTGGCCGCCGAAGGTGGTGGCTCGTGGGTCCTGGTGAAGGTCGACGTCGACAGCAACCAGCGGCTGGCGCAGGCGCTGCAGATCCAGAGCATCCCGACGGTGATGGCGGTGATCCGCGGCCAGCTGATGGAGGGTTTCCAGGGGGCCATCGGCGAGGCGCAGGCCCGGCAGTTCATCCAGGCCGTGCTGCAGGCCGGCGGCGTCGACGCGGCACAGGCCGGCGCCGCCGGACCGGCCGTCGACCCACGGCTGGAGGCCGCCGACGAGGCGATGAGCGCCGGTGACCTGAGTGGCGCGAAGGCGTTGTACGAGCAGCTGCTGGCCGAGACGCCGAAGGATCCGCTGGCCAGGTCGGGTCTCGCGCAGGTCGATCTGCTGGAGCGGATCGACGGCCTCGACCTGGCCGACGCGATCGCCAAGGCGGACGCATCGCCGACCGACGTGGCCGCGCAGACAGCCGCCGCCGACGCCGAGCTGGTGCAGGGACAGGCCGAGCAGGCCTTCGCGCGGCTGATCGCGACGATCCGTAAGGTCGCCGGCGACGAACGCGACGCGGCGCGTATGCACCTGCTGAAGCTCTTCGAGGTCGCCGCGCCGGACGACCCCGCGGTGGTCAAGGCCCGCCGCGACCTCGCGAGCGCGCTCTTCTAGAGGAGATCTCATGGCTGACGTTGTCCTGAGCCGCATCTACACGCGGGTCGGTGACTCCGGCACGACCGCGCTCGGCGACGGCAGCCGCGTGCCGAAGACGTCCGTACGCCTTTCCGCCTACGCGGACACCGACGAGGCCAACGCCGCGATCGGTGTCACGTTGTCGCTCGGAAACCCGTCCGACGACGTACGTGCGGTGCTCGTCGAGGCACAAAACGACCTCTTCGACGTCGGCGCCGACCTGTGTGTGCCGATCGTCGACGGCGACACGCGGCTGCGGGTCACCGAGGCGTACGTGACCAGGCTGGAAGGCCACTGCGACGCGTTCAACGACGCCCTGCCGACGTTGCGGTCGTTCCTCCTGCCAGGCGGCTCGCCGGCCGGCGCGCTGCTGCACGCCGCGCGTACCGTCACCCGCCGCGCCGAGCGGTCGGTGTGGGCGCTGCTGGAGGCCGAGCCGGACACGACCAACCCGCTTACCGGCGCGTACCTGAACCGGTTGTCCGACCTGCTGTTCATCCTCGCGCGTACGGCCAACCTCGAGGTGGGGGACGTGTTGTGGCAACCGGGTAAGAAGGGTTAGGCCCTTCTACCCTAGGCCCGCGGCTTTCCGGCTCGACAGTGCGAAAAGCGGGTCCGGACGGCTGAGCGCCGCCGCACTCTGGCGGCATGGACAGAAAAACGCGGAACGTACTCATCGGCGTCGGGTCCGCGGTCGCCGGCCTGGTGTTGCTCTGTTGCTGCGGCGGATTGCTGGTCAGGGTTTTCGGCAACCCCGAGGCCGCGCCGGAGCCGACGCCGTCGGCCGTACCGTCCTCCGCGCCGCCATCGCCAACCGAGTCGCCGTCGCCATCGCCGTCACCTTCGCCGTCGTCGGAACCGCCTCAGCCGCCGCCGACGACGGCTTTTACCAATGACGACAACGGATCCAGCTCCAGTGGCGGATCCAGCTCCAGTGGCGGATCCAGCTCCAGTGGCGGATCCAGCTCTGGCGGTGGCTCCAGCTCGTCCAGCGGCTCGAGTTCGGGTGATGACGGCGGCTCGGTCTACTACGCCAACTGCAGCGAGGTCCGCGCCGCCGGGAAGGCGCCACTGTACGCGGGCCAACCCGGCTATCGCGCCGGCCTCGACCGCGACCACGACGGCATCGCCTGCGAATGACCGCCGTGGTCGGTGTGAGGTCTAGGCTGGACGCGGGAGGTGCGATCATGGCCGTACAGCTCAACCACACCATCGTCCTGTCAAAGGACAAGCGCGCGTCGGCCACGTTCATGGCCGAGATCCTCGGCCTGCCGGAGCCGGGATCGTTCGGTCCGTTCGTGACGGTCCAGCCGAGCAACGACGTGACCCTCGACTTTATGGACACCGACGAGGAAATCCGTGGCCAGCACTACGCTTTCCTGGTCAGCGAGGCGGAGTTCGACGAGATCTTCGGCCGGATCAAGGAGCGCGGCCTGGACTACTGGGCCGATCCGGGTCACGGCACGCCAGGTGAGATCAACACGCGAGACGGCGGCCGCGGTGTCTACTGGGACGATCCCAACGGCCACGCGCTGGAGATCCTGACGCGGCCGTACGGCAGCGGGTCCAGCTAGCCCGGTGATGGTGGTTTGTTTGGGGCCACCTGTTCGGTTCAGTTGAACAGGTGGTAGGTATTTCGTAGCGGCTTTTGCTTGAAGTCCACGTACTGCGGTGGAATGAATTCCGGTACGCCGTCGACGATCTGGACTTGCCAGTCGCCGTGGTGGATCTGTCGGTGGTGAAATTCGCACAGCAGCACGCAATTGTCGATGGAGGTTTCACCTCCGTCGGCCCAGTGCCGCACGTGGTGAGCCCGCGTCCAGCGTACGGGTCGGGTGCAGCCGATCATCGCGCAGCCGCGGTCACGCGCGATCAACGCCTTACGCAGTTCATCGGTGACCAGCCGTTCGGTGCGGCCGACGTCCAAGGCTTCGCTTGGGTGCCGAGCACGAGCGGGGTGATGTCGCAGTCGCACGCGAGCCTTCTGGCGGCTTCGGGGCTGATGACGGTGTTTTCGTACGCGCGGACTTGGCCGAGCTTGTCCTTGAGCATGTCCCAGGACAAGGTGATGGTCAGGTGGGGACGCTCGCGGCCCTGGATCGGCAGCTTCTCACTGTCGGCGATCAGGTTCAGCGCGTCGGCCAACGCGTCGCCGTTGCGTTCGGCGGTTGAGCGGCGGTCTTTGGTTTTGCCTTTGTCGTCGGTGCGTGGCTTGGCCAGCGGCGAGAGGATTTCCTGCATCAGGCTGCCGGTCTCGGCATCGAAACTGCCGCGGAAGGCGAGCCGGCCGTCGGTGCCGGTGCGCAAATACGGCTCGCGGCGTGGCGTGGCGTTTTCTTCTTCGGAGGGCTGTGTTCCGTCGGGGTCGAGGTGGCCGTGGACGCGGTTGCCGAGCTGGTGCAACTCACGCGCACGCAACTGCGACGCCGCGTCGACCAACGTTTTCTCGGCGAACCGCCGCTCCTGGATACCGATCCGACGCGGCAACTTGGTAATAATCGTGCGGATCGCGTCCAACTGCGAGTCGGTCAACTCACCGCGGCGCATGGCATCACCGGCGTATTCCAACTGCGGCGCCAACTTCTCACCGGTGGCCAACGCGCGGCTGCCGCAGAATGTCCGTGCGCGCTGCACGCACCGGCTGGCCTCGGTGGGGGAGAACTTCAGGAAATCCTCCAGGAATGCGGCAGTATCAGCGTGACCGAACTTCGACGCGATGTTCTGATCATCAGCGGCTTTCACCACCGCCAGAAGTGCGGCTTTGGCCGCACGCACCGCCTGCTCCGCGTGCCGCGACGCGGCCGCGAACTCCTCCTTACCCGACAGCAACGACGGATCACCCGCCGGCTGAAGAGGAGGAGTTGACATGCCATTAATGATACCTCATCAACCGACAAGGCCATGCCACCGGCTCCGCCGTTTTCTGTTGTCTTCCACCGTAAATCGCATCGCGCATTGGACTGCAATAGTCACTACTATTACGAGGTCGACCATCAACGAGTGGCTATCACTTTGAAACAGACCTTCAGCATGAAGCACCTGGCTAGGTCGCGAGAGTGAGCGACGGTTCACTCGTACGCGGGACGCGCGCCGCGCCATCGACGCGGCATAATGCGAGAGTGTGGCGAATGATCGACGGCCTGCTGACCGTCCTCGCGGTCGGTGCGGCGCTCTATCCGGTCCTCCATGGTCCACTGTGGACGGTGCCGGCGGCGCTGCTGGCTTCGGTGCCGGTTTTCTGGCACCGCCGCGCACCGGTACGGCTCGGCATCCTCGTCGGTGTTGCCACGATCGTGCTCGCGGTGGCGCATGTGCCGCCGCTGGTGCCGCTCGGCGGACTCGTGTTCCTCTATACGATAGCGGCCGACGGCGAGCCGCTGGCGCGCTGGCTCGGAGTCGCAGGCGCGGGGATCGGCGTCGCGATTTCCGTTGTGGTGCCGGGAGAAGACTTCACGGTGGCGCAGTATCTCGGCGCCGCGTACGTCGCCGCGTACGCGCTGGGGATCGGTGTCCGCGCGCGGCGGCTGCAGACGGAGGCGACGGCGGAGCGAGAACGCCGGTTGAAACAGGCGGAGGCCGCCGCGGTCGACCGTGAGCGAACGCGGATCGCACGTGATCTGCACGATATCGTCACGCATTCGCTCGGCATCATGGTGGTGCAGGCCGAGGCCGGTGGCCTCGCCGTACGTGCGGATCCGCCGCGTGCCGAGGAAACCTTCGCGACCATCGCCGACACCGGGCGCTCGGCGATCGCGCAGCTGCGGCGCTCGCTCGGCGTGCTTCGGTCCGGCGCCGACCGGCAGCCGCCGCCGGGCATCGCCGCGATCGGTGACCTGGTGGCCGGAGTGCACGGTGTCGAGGCGACTTTGGCCGTGGCCGGCGAATCCCGGCCGGTGCCAGGTGACGTGGACGTGGCCGCCTACCGGATCGTCCAGGAGGCGCTGACCAACGTCGTACGGCACGCGCCGGGCAGCCGCGTCGAAGTCAGCCTGCGCTGGTCTGTCGACCAGCTGTCCGTCGAGATCACCGACAACGGTGCGAAAGCCGGTCCGACCACACCGGGCTTCGGCTTGGTCGGCATGCGCGAGCGCGTACTCGCGTGCGGTGGCACGCTGCGCGCCGGTCCGCGCGCCGATGGCTTTGCGGTCGCGGCGACGCTGCCGATCGGGTAGGAATTTCCCCGTGCTGCGCGTACTCGTGGTCGACGACCAGGACCTGTTCCGTGGCGGTTTCGCCATGATTCTCAACGCTCAACCCGACATCGAGGTGGTCGGCGAGGCGGCCGACGGTGCCGAGGCCGTACGCGCCGCGATCTCGCTGCGCCCGGACGTCGTCCTGATGGACATCCGGATGCCAAATCTGGACGGCGTCGCGGCCACCGCGCAGATCTGCGACCGTACGGACGCGAAAGTGCTCGCGCTGACGATGTTCGACCTGGACGAATATGTTTACGACGCATTGCGTGCCGGCGCGAGCGGCTTTCTGTTGAAAGACATCCGCCGTGACGACCTGGTCGCGGCCGTACGCGTCGTGGCCGCCGGCGAGTCGTTGCTGGCGCCGACCGTGACACGGCGGCTGATCTCCGACCTGGTCCGGCGCGGACAGCCGGTGCCGCGGCTGGCGGCCAAGCTTTCCGGTCTCACCGAACGAGAATCGGCGACGCTGCAGCTGGTCGCGCGCGGTCTGTCCAACGCCGAGATCGCCGCCGAGCTGACGCTGAGCGAACACACGGTCAAGACGCATGTCAGCAACCTGCTCAGCAAGCTCGACCTGCGCGACCGCGTGCAGGCTGTCGTTTTCGCGTACGAGTCGGGCCTCGTGGTGGCCGGTCAGTCGTCCGAGTGAGCCGCGGTTGGCTCGCGCCGGCGATCCGCGGACCGGTGTTTTGCCGGCACGATGGCGATCATGAAACGCATCCTCGCCGCCGTTGTGGTGGCAGCTCTTTCGTTGACCGGATGTACGTCGATGGAGCCGACCGCGGCCGGTTGTGTCGCTGACACCTCGGTCGGTGAGATTTCCGGCACGTCCGCCGGAAAACTCTGCACGTACAAGGGGATTCCGTATGCGGCGCCACCCACCGGTGACCGTCGCTTCCGTCCGCCGCAGCCGGCGCCTCCGTGGGAGGACACGCTCCGGGCCACCGACGGCAGCCGCGTCTGTCCGCAGTTTCCGGACCGTAGCTCGGAAGACTATCCGGACAGCCGCAAGGTCTACGCCGACGAGGACTGCCTTTATCTCAACGTATGGGCTCCGCGTGGCGGCAGCGCGCGCCGGCCGGTGATCGTCTTCGTCCATGGCGGCGCGGCGATTTTCGGCAATGCCAACGAAGCCCGCTATGACGGCACGACACTCGCGACGCGCGGGGACGCCGTCGTCGTGACGATCAACTATCGCCTCGGCATCCTCGGCTGGTCGGAGCTCGGCGATCTCGACCCGGCGTATCGCGGCTCCGGCAACAACGGCCTGCGCGACCAGATCGCCGCCTTCACCTGGGTACGCCAGCACATCGCGGATTTCGGTGGCGATCCCGGCAATGTCACCGCGGTCGGCGAGTCGGAAGGGGCGTTCTCGCTGAGCGCGTTGCTGGCGACCGACCATCCGCAGCGGCTTTTCCGCCGCGTCGTGCTGGAAAGCGGCAGTGGCTACATGGATCGCTCGGCGGCATTGGAAAAGGAGCTCACCGCGCCGTTCCTGTCGGTCGCCAAGAGCGTGGCCGCGTTGAAGTCGATGACCACCACGCAGTTGTTGACATTGCAGGAAAAGACGCTCGAGTCGCTGCCGGGAGCCTTCACGCGCGCGGTGTATTTCGGTGCGTACGTTGACGGAAACCTCGTGAAGGCGCCGCTCATCCAGCGCGTACGAGCCGGTTACGCCCGCGGGATCGACCTGATCACCGGCACCAACCGCGACGAGCTCCGCTATTTCGCGCAGTTCGATCCGTCGGTGTTGCGGCTCAGCCAACCGCAGTATGGCCTGCTTTTCCCGGCACCGCTGGCAAGCCGGCGGTCGGCGATGGTCGGCGCGTACGCGGCGGCGCGGCCACACGCCAGCGAGGGGGACATCGCGCTGGCGATGGCAAACGACCAGACGATGCGCGTGCCGGCGACGCGGCTCGCGGCGGCGCAGTCGCGCTGGGCTCGCAGCTATCTCTACCAGTTTGACTGGGCTCCGGCGAAGGGGCTCGGTGCGATTCACACGGCCGAGCTGCCGTTCGTCTTCGGTACGCTGCGGTTCACCGGCATCCCCGGCGGCGCTGAGTCGCTGTCGACCGACCGCGCGCGGATGACCGCACTGTCCGGCCGGATGGTCACGGCGTGGACGTCGTTTGCGCGAAACGGAAATCCTGGCTGGCCGGCCTACCGTACGCCGGCCCGGGCGACGATGGTCTGGAACCTCACACCCAAGGTCGCGTACGCGCCGAACGACGCCGAGCGCGCACTGTGGGACCCGTACGACTTCGCCGCGCTGGACATCAACCTGCCAGGCCGTTGACCAAGGCGGTCAGGCCAAGCTCGAACCACTCGTCGTAATACGCCTCGACCGCCGACCGGTTCGGCACGTCGGCGGCGCCGGGCGTGGAGCCGGCCTGCGCCATCGCGTGGCCGAGCACGAACACCGCCACCGACTGCACCGCGAACTCGGCCCGCCGCCGCGAGAAACCGGCCGCGACGAGTGGGCCGAGCAGCGGATGTCCGAGGCTTTCGGCCGTGTCCGGCGTCGCCGGCCGGGTGGACACCAGCGGCAGCAGCCGGGGATGGGCGAGCAGCGCCGCGCGCATCCCGGCTCCGAACGCGAGCAGGCCATCGCGCCAGTCGGCCGCCGGAGCGACCGTCAGGTGCGACGCGTACGACTCGGTCGCGGCATCGACGATCGCGTCCAGCAGATCGGCTTTGCTGGGGAAGTGGTGATAGAGCGACATCGGCTCCACCCCGACCTGAGCCGCCAGCCGCCGCATGGTCAGCTTCTCGACCCCGGCCGCGTCGATCACCTCGATCGCCGCGGCCACGATCTTGTCTCGACTCAGGCTCACAACACCTGGACGCTAGCAGCAACTCCGGTGACGACCATGGCGACCGCGATCAGGCCGACGACCATGTGCTGCGCATCGGGCATGTACGGCCGCCGTGGCAGCAGCTTGAGGGTGCGCTGGTAGTCGCGCTCGTAGTGCACCTGCCACGACGCGCTGGCCCGGCCGGTCAGGTAGGGGATCCACCACGAGCGCAGGTGGCCGCCGAGCACCACCAGGCAGAGCCCGGCGCCGATCAGCGTCGTCACCACGTTGCCGACCGCGAACAGGACCGCGATCGCGGCCATCACCGGGTAGTTGGCCGCCGCCGCGATCAGCCGCAGCCGTGTTGGCTGCGCCGACAGGTCGTTGAGCGGATACATCGGCACCCATTCGGTGACGATTTCCCAGGTCAGCATCGCCATCGCTGCGACGGCAGCGAGAAGTGTCCAGTTCATCGACTCTCTCCCTTACTAAGTAAGCCGTACTTAGTAAGGTAGAGGTGTGGCGCGAGCGGGTCAAGGCACAATGACCGATGCAGAGTGGCCGTGGGTCTTGACGGGACGGTCAGTAGGGTTGAAGCGTCACCACAAAGGCGTGGATGTCGAAGGAGCGGACCGATGCGTACCGAAGCGCCGTTGGACGACGCTGGAAGAGACGGCAACCTGGAGGGTGTGAGCGATCTGGTCGGCGCCGCCGCCGAGCGCGCACCCGACGCGCGGACGGCGGCACTGGTCAGGCGCTACTGGGGGATGGTGCCGGCCGACGACCTGGCCGGCCGCGCTCCGGAGGACCTGCTCACCGCCGTACGTTCCCACCGCGAGCTGGCCGAGCAGCGGGTCACTGGCGAGCTGCGGATGCGCATTCACACACCGGACCCGGCCAAGGCCACCTGGGCCGGTGGCCACACGCTGGTCGAGATCGTCACCGACGACATGCCGTTCCTGGTCGATTCGGTCACCGCGGCGCTGTCCCGCCACAACCTGACCGTGCACCTGGTCGTCCATCCGCAGCTGGTGGTGCGGCGCGAGGTGCTCGGCGCGCTGTCCGAGGTGCCGGCTGACGAGGGCCTGGCCGAGTCGTGGATGCACCTGGAGGTCGACCGGACCCGTAACGAGGCCGAGCTGACCGCGATCCACAACGACCTGCAGGAAGTCCTCACCGACGTACGGGAGGCGGTCGAGGACTGGCCGCGGATGCGCGACACCGCGCTCAACCTGGCCGCCGAGCTGGACGACGGCGGTGGCCTGCTGCCGGTGCCGGCCAAGGACGTGGAGGACAGCCGCGAGCTGCTGCGCTGGCTCGCCGACGACCACTTCACCTTTCTCGGCTATCGCGAGTACGAGCTGGGGGAGGACGGCGCGGGCCATCCGTATCTGGCCGCCGTGCCGTCGACCGGCCTCGGCATCCTGCGCCAGGACCAGACGCAGGTCCGCTCGCTGAAGTCGATGCCGGCCGCCGCGCGCGACCGTATCAAGGAAAAACGGCTGCTGGTCATCACCAAGGCCAACTCGCGCTCGACCGTGCACCGCAGCGCCTATCTGGACTACATCGGCATCAAAGTCTTCGGCAACGACGGAGAAGTCATCGGCGAACGCCGTTTCCTCGGTCTGTTCTCCTCGGCGGCCTATCTGGAAAGTGTCAAGAAACTCCCAGTCGTGCGGCGGAAAGTCGCCGACATCCTGACCAGATCGGGGCTGTCCAAGAACAGTCACTCCGGCAAGGACCTGATCTCCATCCTGGAGACCTATCCGCGCGACGAGTTCTTCCAGGCACCGACCGACGAGATCTACGACACCTCGATGGGTGTGTTGCGGATGGCCGGCCGCCGCGTGCTGCGGCTGTTCGTCCGGCGCGACTCGTACGGCCGGTTCATCTCGTGCCTGGTCTACATGCCGCGCGACCGCTACACGACCAAAAACCGGGTGCGGATGCAGGAAATCCTGACCGAGGCGCTCAACGGTGTCGGGCTGGACTACACCACGCGGGTCACCGAAGACCTGATGGCGCGCGTGCATTTCACCGTACGCACCGACCCGACCGACCCACCGGACCACATCGACGTGGCCGCGCTGCAGGAAAGGCTCGTCGCCGCGACCCGCTCCTGGGACGACGACTTCGCCGCCGCCATGCAGGAATCGGTCGGTGAGGAGCAGGCGCGCGTGCTGGTGCGCCGCTATGGGCCGGCTTTTCCCGAGGCGTACAAGGAAGAACACACCGTCCTGGAGGCGGCCGAGGACGTGTCGCGGCTGGAGATGCTGGAAGAGCCGGGAGATCTCGGCACGCATCTCTATCGCAAAAACGACGAGCTGCGCTTCACCGTACGCCGGCTGCTGGAGCCGATGTCGCTGTCCGACGTGTTGCCGGTGTTGCAGTCGATGGGAGTGAAGGTCTTCGACGAGCGGCCGTTCCGCTTCCACCGGCTGGACGCGAATGGCGACAACCGTCCGGAGGACACCGCCTGGGTCTATGACTTCGGTCTCGGGGAATGCATAGGGGTCGACGCCGACGCCGTACGCGGTCCGGTGCAAAACGCGTTTTCCGCGTGCTGGCGCGGAGAGTCCGAAGTGGACGGTCTGAACGCGCTGGTGCTCGGCGCCGGCCTGACCTGGCAGCAGGTGTCGGTGTTGCGCGCGTACGCGAAATATCGCCGGCAGGTCGGTCAGGTCTATTCCGACCGGCTGGTTTCCACCACCCTGGCGCAAAACCCCGGCATCGCCGGCGGCCTGGTCGACCTGTTCCTGCTGCGGTTCGACCCCGGCCTGAAGCTGCCGATGGACGAGCGAAACACGCGCGCCGAGGAGTTGGTCGCCAAGCTCACCGCCGAGCTGGACTCGGTCGAGAGCCTGGACGCCGACCGGATCATGCGCAGCCTGCTCGCCACTATTTTGGCGACCACGCGCACCAACTACTTCCAGCGCGGCCGGGACGGCCGGCCAAAGCCCTATCTGGCACTGAAAATCGACCCGTCGATGGTGCCCGACCTGCCGGCGCCGAGGCCGAAGTACGAGATTTTCGTCTACTCACCACGGTTTGAAGGCGTACACTTGCGGTTCGGGCCGATCGCCCGCGGCGGCCTGCGCTGGTCGGACCGGCGGGACGACTTCCGCACCGAGGTGCTCGGCCTGGTCAAGGCGCAGATGGTGAAAAACTCGGTGATCGTGCCGGTCGGCGCCAAGGGAGGCTTCGTACTGAAGCGGCCGCCGGCGAGCACCGACCGGGAGGCTTTCCTGGCCGAGGGACAGGCCTGCTATCGGATGTTCATCTCCGGTCTGCTGGACCTGACCGACAACCGTAACGCCAACACCGACGGCACCACCGAGGTCATTCCGGCGACAGATGTCGTACGACACGATGACGACGACAGCTATTTGGTTGTCGCGGCGGACAAAGGCACCGCGACCTTCAGCGACCTGGCCAACTCGATCGCCAAGGAATACGGCTTCTGGCTGGGAGACGCGTTCGCCTCCGGTGGTTCGCAGGGTTACGACCACAAGAAGATGGGGATCACCTCGCGCGGTGCCTGGGAGTCGGTGAAACGGCATTTCCGCGAGCTCGGCCACGACACCCAGACCGAGGACTTCACCGCGGTCGGCATCGGCGACATGTCCGGTGACGTTTTCGGCAACGGAATGCTGCTGTCCGAGCACATCCGGCTGGTCGCCGCCTTCGACCACCGGCACATCTTCGTCGATCCGAAGCCGGTCGCGGCCACCTCGTATGCTGAGCGGCGCCGGCTTTTCGACCTGCCGCGCTCGTCGTGGGCCGACTATGACACCTCGCTGATCTCGGCCGGCGGTGGAGTTTTCCCACGTACGGCCAAATCCATCCCGATCAGCGCGGAAATGGCCACCGCGCTGGGGATCTCCGACCCGACCGTTACCAAGCTGGCACCGGCCGAGCTGATCCGGCAGATCCTGATGGCGCCGGTCGACCTGCTGTGGAACGGTGGCATCGGCACGTATGTCAAGGCCAGCACCGAAACACACGCCGACGTCGGCGACAAGACCAACGACGGCGTCCGCGTCAACGGTCGTGACCTGCGCTGCAAGGTCGTCGGAGAAGGCGGCAACCTCGGCTTCACCCAGCGCGGCCGGATCGAGTACGCGCTCGCCGGCGGCCGGATCAACACCGACGCGATCGACAACTCCGCCGGCGTGGACACCTCCGACCGCGAGGTCAACATCAAGATCCTGTTGGACGGCGCGATTTCCTCCGGCCAGCTGGCCGAACAGGAGCGCAACTCGCTGCTGGCGCAGATGACCGACGAGCTCGCACACCTGGTTTTGCAGGACAACTACGAACAGAACATCGCGCTCGGCAACGCTCGCTCCGGCGCCGGGCCGATGGTGACCGTACACGAGCGGCAACTCCGCGCGCTGGAAGCCGAAGGCCGGCTCGACCGCGCACTGGAGTTTCTGCCGTCGGTCGAGGAGATGCGGGAGCGCGAGGCGGCCGGCCGCGGCCTCACCTCGCCGGAGCTGTCGGTTTTGCTGGCGTACGTGAAAATCGGCCTGGAACAGGACATCGCCGCGTCCGACCTGCCGGACGAGGACTGGTGCATGCCGACGCTCGTCGACTATTTCCCCACGCCGCTGCGGGAAAACTTCGCCGAGCTGATGAAGTCGCATCCGCTGCGGCGCGACATCATCACCACGCGGGTCGTCAACGACTGTGTCGACCGCGGCGGCACGTCGTTCGTTTTCCGTGCGGTGGAGGAAACCGGCGCCGACGTGGTCGACGTCGTACGCGCCGCCGAGGTCGTCCGGCAGGTCTTCGGACTGCGGGAAGTGTGGGCCGAGGCGGAAAAACTCGACGTACACGTGCCGACCGCCGCGCAGACGCAGCTCTATCTGCGCAGCCGCCGGCTGGTCGACCGCGCGACCCGCTGGCTGCTGCAGAGCCGGCGGCCACCGATCGACGTCAGCGCCGAGGTCGCGCGCTTCCGCCCCGCCGTCGCCGAGCTGCTGCCGAAAGTCGAGCAGATGCGCGGTCCGCGCGAACGCGAGGCGATCGAAGCCGAGGTCGCGCAGCTGTGCGCGGAAGGCGTACCGACCGAGGTCTCCCGGCAGGCGGTGCGGCTGATCTACGCTTTCGGCCTGCTCGACGTGGTCGAGGTCGCCAACCGCAGCGGCCAGCCGCCGACCGAGGTCGCCGAGGTCTATTTCGCGGTCGCCGAACGCTTCGAGATGGAGGCACTGCTCGACCGGATCTCCGACCTCAAACGCGACGACCGGTGGAAGTCGCTGGCCAGGATGGCGCTGCGCTATGACCTCTACGCCGCGATGGCCGAGTTCACCGCGGAGGTCATCCAGTCCACCCCGGACAACCTGGGTCCGCACGAGCGGGTCAAGGAGTGGATCGCCGCCAACCGCCCGTCGCTGGCGCGCGTACAGGCGAGCCTGCGCGACATCGACGAGCTCGGCAGCGACCTGGCGACCCTGTCCGTGCTGCTGCGCCAGATCCGCACCGTCATCCGGGCCTCGGCCTCTGGGTGAGTCGGCTGTGCTGATCCAGCCGCGGGGGGTGCGGCGGGATCAGCGAGTCGGCGTGTGGTGGTGTTGGGGTGGGGCGGTGGTCGCAGTGCTGCATGGTGCGATGGGGAGATGGTTGGGTTTTTCGCCTGCGCGGCGGGCGCGTAATAGTTGCTTAACAAGATATCAAGCGGACTTGTGCTCCGCTGCTGGCGACCGGATGTGGCGGGTGCTGGTTTTCCGAAACCGGCGATATTAGGGTCGTGGTGTGAGTCGAAATGCCTTGGTCGTGCGGGGTGGCTGGGATGGGCACGTACCCGTTCCGGCCACCGACATGTTCATCCCATTCCTTGAGAACAACGGTTTTTCGGTGCGGACGGCGGGCTCGCCGGCGCCGTACGCGGATGCCGACTACATGGCGACCGTCGATCTCGTGGTGCAGTGTTACACGATGGGGACGATCGAGCCGGCCGAGCTCGCCGGGCTGCGACAGGCCGTGCAGGCCGGCACCGGGCTCGGCGGCTGGCATGGTGGCATCGCCGACTCGTTTCGCAACTCGTCAGATTATCTGCATCTGATCGGCGGCCAGTTTGCCTGCCATCCTGGCAAAAGCGCCGAGCCGGCCGGTCTGCCGGACGACAACTACGTGCCGTACAGAATCAACGTTTTGCCAGCCGGAAAGACGCATCCGATCACCGAAGGTATCGACGATTTCGATCTGGTGACCGAACAATACTGGGTGCTGTCCGACGACTACGTCGACGTTCTCGCGACCACCACCCAGAAAGTGCGCCCATGGGACCCGTGGAAACGCGAGGTCACGTCGCCGGCGGTCTGGACCAGGCAGTGGGGGGACGGCCGGATTTTCGTGGCCACACCTGGACACAGCATGGACGTGCT
Source organism: Fodinicola acaciae (assembly GCF_010993745.1). Lineage (NCBI taxonomy): Bacteria > Bacillati > Actinomycetota > Actinomycetes > Mycobacteriales > Fodinicola > Fodinicola acaciae. The sequence goes on along the minus strand of NZ_WOTN01000003.1, from coordinate 384,037 downwards.
GGAAAATCCGAGCGTACGGACCATTATCGAGCGAGGTTTGCTGTGGGCAAGCCGCTGAGTGTCGGCATCGTCGGCTGCGGCGCGATTTCCGGACATTATCTGGCGACACTTGACCGGCTGAGCGGCGTACGCCTGGCGGCCGTCGCCGATCTCGACCGGTCGCGCGCGGAAACGGTGGCGAGCAGCCGACCCGGTGTGCGAGTGTTGGCCGTCAGCGAGCTGGTTGACGACACCGACGTCGAGGTCGTCCTCAACCTTACCGTGCCGGCCGCGCACGCCGAGGTGGCGCTGAAGGCGATCGCGGCCGGAAAGTCGGTGTATGGCGAAAAACCGTTGGCGGCGACCGTCGCGGACGCGCGGAAAGTGTTGTATGAGGCCGATGCCGCCGGCGTACGCGTCGGCTGTGCCCCGGACACCGTGCTCGGCACCGGCACGCAGACCGCGCGGCAGGCGGTCGACAGTGGTGCGATCGGCGTTCCGGTCGCCGCGACCGCGACGATGGTCACGCCAGGACACGAGCGCTGGCATCCGAACCCGGATTTCTATTATCTGCCAGGCGGCGGTCCGCTGCTGGACATGGGACCGTATTACCTGAGCGCGTTGGTGACACTGCTCGGTCCGGTCGTCTCGGTGGTCGGCGCGTCCAGCCGGCCGAAATCGGAGCGCGTCATCGGATCGGGGTCGCGCGCCGGCGAGACAATTCCGGTCTCGACCGACACGCATGTCACCGGCGTGCTCACGCACCGGTCCGGCGCGCTTTCCACGCTGCTCATGAGTTTCGATGTGGCCGCGACCCGGTCGTCGCCGATCGAGGTGCACGGCACCGAAGGCTCGCTGGTCGTCCCGGACCCCAACACCTTCGACGGAGACGTGCTCGTACGCGAGATCGGCGAGCCCGACTGGCGGCGGCTCGAGGTGAGCGCCGGCTATCGAGACGCGGCGCGCGGCTATGGCCTGGCCGAGATGGCGACCGAGACCGAGCCGCGTGCGAGCGGCCGGCTGGCCTTCCACGTCCTGGACATCATGGAATCGCTGCTGTCCTCGGCCAATTCCGGCCGAGCCGTCAGCGTCGAGAGCACCTGTCAGCGCCCGTCGCCGGTGCCGTTGACCTCGATAGCCGAGTGACGATAACGATGTTGCGCTAAAACTGGTCTACCGCGAAGCGTCCTGTGCGGGGTATCGTCTGGCGTCGTCATCGACGCCTGAGGAGGACGCGGATGCACGAGGAAGTCGAAAAGACCGCCGAGCAGCGGGAAGCGTACGAGCCGCCGATGGTCGCCGAGGTGGGCACCTTCGCGGATCTGACCAGGGGATCGGCTTACCTGCTCTACGACGCCGACACCGGCAACGGCTACACCAGTTGACCGGTTTCACCGGAATATCGGGGAAAGAGTGGAGCGGCGACTGGTTCGTCGTGCTGCCTGACGCCGATCGCGGTGCCGGTTGGGGATTCGCCGGAGGGGTGAGTGACCAGATCGCTCACCCGTCCGGGCGGCCGTGGATCATCGGACATTGGCCGCCGGCGCGACTGTTGGCCGTCCAGGCGGGGCCCGTGCGGGTCGTCCTGATCGGCTGTCACGACGCGTCGGCCGGCCAGCTGGCGGCGCTGGCCAACGGAATCGACAGCATCGACGAGTTCGACCGGATCGGCGCGGCGGTGTCCGGAAGCTTCCATCTCATCGCCGCCGTCGGCGGCGAGGTCCGCGTGCAGGGCAGCGTTTCCGGCGTACGCCGTCTGTTTCACCGCCGCGTCGCGGACCTTCCGGTGGTCAGCGACCGCGCCGACGTGCTGGCGGCGATCGCCGGAGTCGCCAGTGTCCCGACCGAAAAGCTGGCGGTCCGGCTGCTCTATCCGTCGATTCCGACCGCCCTGCTCGACCGGCCGGATCTGTGGCCAGGTGTCCGGGCCGTGCCGCCGGACAGCTATCTGCGGATCGACGCGCATCGGGCCACTCGCTGCGTACGCCGGTGGAGCCCACCCGATCCGACACTTTCGTTGGCCGAGGGTGCCAAACTGCTGCGCGAGGAGCTGGCCCACGCCCTCGACGCGCGTACGCGCGGTGGCGTGGTCGCCACCGACCTGTCCGGCGGCCTCGACTCGACGCCACTTTCCTTTCTGGCGGCCAAAACGGCCGACCGGCTGATCACCGTCACGATGGGTGCCGAGAGCCCGGACCACGACGACGCGCACTGGGCCAGCGCTGCCGCCGCCGCATTGCCCACGGCCGACCATCTGGTGCTGGACACAGATTCGCTGCCGGACATGTTCGCCGGCGTCGACGACCTCGGTTGCCGGCTTGACGAGCCGATGCTGTGGACGCGCACCAGGCAGCGAAACCTCGCCATAGCGCGCATTTGCGCCGACCGCGGTGCGTCGATCCGCATCACCGGTCACGGCGGCGACGAGGTCATCCACGCGCCGCTGGCGCATCTGCACACGCTCGCTCGCAAGCTCGGCCGGTCGCAGGCTCGCCGCCGGCTCCGCGTCTGCGCGGCGAGATATCGCTGGAACGCAACTGATGCGGCCCGCGCGATCAAGGATTCCCGGCCATACGGCCAATGGCTGGCCGACACAGCGCGAATGTTGACCCAGCCACCGGATCTCGGTGGTCCGGAGGCGATGTTTGGTTGGTCGACACCAATGCGGATGCCGCCATGGGTGAGCCCAACGGCGGTCGACGCCGCACGCGGCGCGCTCCAGCAGCTCTCTCACGAAGCTGTGGCGCCCGACCGTGGCGGTCACATGGCGATCCACCAGGTGCGCCAGCTCGGTTCTTCGGTCCGGCTGGCCAGCCAGCTGTGCGGCGCCGAGACGGGTTTACGGATCGAGGCGCCGTTTCTGGACGACCGCGTGCTCGACATCTGCCTGGCGGTCGATCCGGCCGAACGGAACCGGGCCGATGCTTACAAACCGTTGATGGTCGAGGCGATGAACGGTGTCGTGCCGCCGGAGATCCTGCGGCGTACGACCAAAGGTGAGTTCAGCGCGGACGTACACGGCGGCAGGCGTCGGCAACGGGCCGCACTCGCCGCGGTCTTCGAGGCACCGCTGCTGGCCGATCTCGGACTCGTTGACGGCGACGCATTGCGCCGAGCGGCGACCGGTCTCTTTCCGCCGCATGTCCCACTTTTCGCGCTGGACTCGACACTCGCCGTCGAGACCTGGCTGCGGAGCCGTTCGGGGGTGCCGGATGCGGTTGGCTGATGGAGTCGCGGCGACCGACACCGCGGACGGCCTGGTCCTGCTCAACCAGCGGACCGGGATTTTCTGGCAGGTCAACGGTTCGGGCCGGATGGTCGTGCAGCTTTTGTTGGCCGGAAACGACCAAACCGCTGCCGTCGGTCAGTTGGTGCGCAGCTATCGGGTTTCCACGCAGCAGGCAGCCGACGACGTGGCCGCGTTGGTGGCGCAGCTGCGCTCGGCCGGGCTGGTGACCGGATGAGTACGCCGGTCGTTTTCCGGCGCCCGCCGCGGCTCCCGGTCTGGCGGCGGGCGGCTCCGCTGCTGGCGGTCGGCTTCGCGTTTCTGTTGGCACGCCTGCGACCAGATCGCCTCCGACAGGTGCTGCGGACGGTCGCGCGTCGGGCCAAGCCGGCCACGGTCGCGCAGGCAAGTGCCGCACGCGCGAAAGTCACGTCGGTCAGCCTGCGTTGCGCGACCGAACACTGCCTGCAGCGATCGATCGCCGCCGCGTTGTTGTGCCGGTTGGGCGGCGCTTGGCCGACATTCTGCACCGGCGTACGCACGGCACCTTTCGCCGCTCACGCCTGGATCGAGGTCGACGGCGAGCCAATCGACGAACCCACCAGCACCGCCGGTTTCCACGTCCTGATCCGGATCTAGCCGACCGGAGCGGGTTCGAGGTCGAGCCGGTGCGCGCCGGAGTAGATGTTCATTGAGTTGCCGCGGAGAAAACCGATCAGCGTCAGACCCATTTCCACCGCCAAGTCCACCGCGAGCGACGACGGCGCGGAGACCGCGGTCATCATCGGGATGCCGGCCATGGTGGCTTTTTGTACCAGCTCGAAAGAAGCGCGCCCGCTGACCATCAGAATGGTGCCGGACAACGGCAACTGGCCATCGCGTACGGCCCAACCGACGACCTTGTCGACGGCGTTGTGCCGGCCGACGTCCTCGCGAAGACACAACAGGTTGCCGTCCGCGTCGAAAAGACCGGCGGCGTGCAGTCCGCCCGTACGGTCGAAAACCTTCTGTGCCGCGCGCAAAGTCTCCGGCAGTGTCACGATGACATCCGCGGTGACGCGCAGCGGATCGTCGACGATCGAGTACGCCGCGTTCGTACGCACCGCGTCGAGGCTGGCTTTCCCACACAGGCCACACGACGAGGTCGTGTAGAAATTGCGTTCGATGGAGGGATCCGGGCCAGGCACGCCGTTGGCGAGGGTCGCGTCCAGGACGTTGTAGGTGTTTTGCCCGTCCGCGGTCGCGCCGGCGCAGTAACGGATCGAGACGAGCTGGCTCGCGGCGCTGATCACGCCTTCGCTGACCAGAAAGCCCGCCGCCAGGTCGAAATCGTCGACCGGTGTCCGCATGGTCACCGACAACGGCTTGCCGTTTACCCGGATTTCCAACGGCTCCTCGGCCACCAACGTGTCCGGACGGCCGGTCGGCTCGCCGTCGCGCAGCCGGATCACCCGTCGCCGGGTCGTCACGCGTCCCATCGCTCACCGCCTGCCGGTCGGAGGAATCCCACCTACAGTAAGCACCAAACGCGGGAATGTGCGAACGAGAGGGTCCGATGAACACGTTGGCGGAGTGGACGAAGCGGGTCAGCGCCGAGCTGGAGCTGGATCCGGACACCATGGATCAAACGGTTCTTCTGGATCTGGCAAAGGAAGCCGCACACAACGTGGCGCGGCCGGCCGCACCGCTCACCACCTTCCTCGTCGGAGTGGCGGTCGGCCGCGGCCTGCCGCTGGCCGAGGCGGCCGCCAAGGTCACCGCGATGGCCGCTTCCTGGTCCGACGACAGCGGATTGCAGACAGAATCCAATCCAAAATAAGGCCCTCTGAGCAGTGCTGATAGACGTTACCTATGAGTTGATAGAGAGCAACACTTTGACTCGGCCGCCGCCGCGGCGGAGCATGAGGTGCGTCACCTGTCGCATGACCCGGGAGCGCTGCGTTGGCCTTGTTGCAAGAGAACGTGGAGGAGGTCGTCCGCGGTGCCGTCGAGGCACATCGCGACGATCGCGGCGCGCTGCTGCCGATTCTGCACGACATCCAGGAAAAGCTCGGTTACATCGACGCCACGGTCGTACCGATCCTGGCCAAGGAGCTCAACCTGTCGCGAGCTGACGTGCACGGCGTGGTGACTTTTTATCATGATTTCCGCAAAAATCCGGCCGGTGCGACGACCGTACGGATCTGCCGCGCCGAGGCCTGCCAGTCGGTCGGCGCCGAACGGCTGACCGAGCTGGTGAAATCGCGGCTCGGCGTCGACTTCGGACAGACCACGCCGGACGGCGGCGTCACGCTCGAGCAGGTGTTCTGTTTCGGCAACTGCGCGCTCGGACCTGCCGTGCAGGTCGGCGAGAAACTGTATGGCCGGATGGACGCCGACCGGCTCGCCGGAGTGCTGGAGGCGGGCCGATGACCGTCACCGTTTACGTTCCACGAGACTCGGCCGCGAAATCCGTCGGTGCCGACGAGATCGCCGCCGCGATCGCCGAAGATCCGCGCGTACGACTGATCCGCAACGGATCGCGCGGCATGCTGTGGCTTGAGCCACTGGTCGAGGTCGTCACTCCGGAAGGCCGCATCGGTTATGGACCGGTGGCGCCCGAAGACGTGGAGGGCTTGTTCGCGGTCGGTTTTCTGGACGGCGCCGACCATCGGCTCCGGCTCGGTCCGGTCGACCAACTGGAATGGCTGGCCAGCCAGACCCGCGTCACTTTCGCGCGCGTCGGCGTGGTCGATCCACTGTCCACTGAGGACTATGTGGCACACGGCGGCATGGCCGGCCTGCACAAGGCGCTGTCGATGACTCAGGAAGAGGTCATCGCCGAGGTCACCGAGTCGGGTCTGCGCGGCCGCGGCGGCGCCGGTTTTCCGACCGGCATCAAGTGGAAAACCGTGCTTGACGCGCAGTCGCCGCTGAAGTTCGTGTGCTGCAACGCCGACGAGGGCGACAGCGGCACGTTCGCCGACCGGATGCTGATGGAAGGCGACCCGTTCACCCTCATCGAGGGCATGACCATCGCCGCGTACGCTGTCGGCGCCACCGAGGGCTACATCTACGTCCGGTCCGAATATCCGGACGCGGTTTCGGTGCTGCGCCAGGCGATCGAGCTCGCGTACGCGCGCGGCTGGCTCGGCGACGACATCCTCGGCTCAGGACTGACGTTCGACCTCGCCGTGCGGGTCGGCGCCGGTGCGTACATCTGCGGCGAGGAAACCTCGATGCTGGAGAGCCTGGAAGGCAAGCGCGGCGTGATCCGTGCCAAGCCGCCGATTCCGGCTCTGCACGGCCTTTTCGGCAAGCCGACGATCGTCAACAACGTGCTGTCGCTGGGATCGGTGCCGATGATCCTGGCCGATGGCGCCAAGGCGTTCGCCGCGTACGGTGTGGGCCGCTCACGTGGCACGCAGGTTTTCCAGCTGGCTGGCAACATCGCGCGCGGCGGCATTGTCGAGACGGCTTTTGGCGTCACGCTTGGAGATCTGGTCAACCATTACGGCGGCGGCAGCCGTTCCGGCCGGCCGGTGCGCGCGGTGCAGGTCGGCGGACCGCTCGGCGCGTATCTGCCGGTCTCGCAGTTTGACCTTCCGATGGATTACGAGGCGTTCGCCGCGGCCGGCGCGATGGTTGGCCACGGTGGCGTCGTGGTTTTCGACGACACCGTCGACATGGCCAAGCAGGCCAGGTTTGCGATGGAGTTCTGCGCGGTGGAGTCCTGCGGCAAATGCACGCCGTGCCGGATCGGGTCCGTACGCGGCGTCGAGGTGATCGACAAGATCATCGCCGGCCGCAACAGATCCGAAAACCTGGTCCTGCTCGACGATCTATGCGACCTGATGACCGACGGGTCGCTGTGCGCGATGGGTGGCCTGACGCCGATGCCGGTGCGCAGTGCGGTGAAGCATTTTCCCGAAGACTTCAACAAACTTCCGACCGAGGGCTTCTCGATCCTGGAGGCCACGCAGTCACTGGAGGCCGGCCGATGACGCTGATGAAGGAACCCGACCTCGGCACGCCGCCGGTGCAGGCCGACACCCTGGTGGACGTGGAGATCGACGGCCAGCCGGTGACCGTGCCGGCCGGCACGTCGGTGATGCGCGCCGCGGCACTTGCTGGCGTCGACATTCCGAAGCTGTGTGCGACCGACAGCCTGGAGGCTTTCGGTTCCTGCCGGTTGTGCCTGGTGGAGGTCGAGGGTGGCCGGGGCACACCGGCGTCGTGTACGACTCCGGTCGCCGCGGGCATGAAGGTCAGGACACAGACGCCAAAACTGGAAAAACTCCGCCGCGGTGTGATGGAGCTCTACATTTCCGACCACCCGCTGGACTGCCTGACCTGTCCGGCCAACGGCGACTGCGAGTTGCAGGACATGGCCGGCGTGGTCGGCCTGCGCGACGTGCGTTATGGCTTCGACGGTGAGAACCACCTCGACGCGCCGACCGACAGCTCCAACCCGTACTTCGATTTCGACGCCAGCAAATGCATTGTCTGCTCGCGGTGCGTACGCGCGTGCTCGGAGGTGCAGGGCACCTTCGCGCTGACGATCTCCGGCCGCGGCTTCGACTCGAAGGTCTCGCCCGGCCAGGACGAGCTTTTCCTGAGCTCCGAATGTGTGTCCTGCGGCGCCTGCGTGCAGGCCTGTCCGACCTCGACACTGCAGGAAAAGTCGGTCGTCGACCTCGGCATGCCGACGCGTACGGTCATCACCACCTGCGCGTACTGCGGCGTTGGCTGTTCCTTCAAGGCGGAGCTGCGCGGCGACGAACTCGTGCGCATGGTGCCATACAAGGACGGCGGCGCCAACGAAGGACATTCCTGCGTGAAGGGCCGGTTTGCCTTTGGCTACGCGAGTCATCCCGACCGGGTGCTGAAGCCGCTGATGCGCGAGAAGATCACCGACGAGTGGCGTGAGGTCGAGTGGGACGAGGCGATCTCGTTCGTCGGGCGCCGCCTGCGCGAGATCCAGGACACGCACGGCATCGGCTCCATTGGCGGCATCACGTCCTCGCGCTGCACCGACGAAGAGGTCTACGTCGTACAGAAAATGGTGCGCGCGGCCTTCGGCAACAACAACGTCGACACTTGCGCGCGGGTCTGCCACTCGCCGACCGGCTATGGCCTGAAGCAGACTTTCGGCACGTCCGCCGGCACCCAGGACTTCAAGTCGGTCGCCAAGGCCGACGTGATCGTGGTGATCGGCGCGAACCCGACCGACGGCCATCCGGTTTTCGCGTCGCGGATGAAGAAACGGCTGCGCGAAGGCGCCAAGCTGATCGTCGTCGACCCGCGGCGGATCGACCTGGTCCGGTCGCCGCACGTCGAGGCGCAGTATCACCTGCAGCTGGCTCCCGGCACGAATGTGGCCGTAGTCAACGCTTTCGCGCATGTCATCGTCACCGAGGGCCTGGTGGCCGACGACTTCGTCGCCGAGAGGTGCGAAGGATACGAAGAATGGGCCGAGTTCATCGCCCGCCCGGAAAACAGCCCGGAGGCGGTCGAGGACGTCACCGGAGTGCCGGCCGCGGACCTGCGCGCGGCGGCACGTTTGTACGCCACAGGTGGAAACGCCGCGATCTACTACGGCCTCGGCGTCACCGAGCACAGCCAGGGCTCGACGATGGTGATGGGGATGGCCAACCTCGCGATGGCCACCGGCAACATCGGCCGCGACGGCGTCGGCGTGAACCCGTTGCGTGGTCAGAACAACGTGCAGGGCTCGTGTGACATGGGGTCGTTCCCGCACGAGCTGCCAGGCTATCGGCACGTCGCCGACGACAGCGTACGGGAGATCTACGAGACGCTGTGGGGGCGCGAGATCCAGAACGAGCCGGGACTGCGCATCCCGAACATGTTCGACGCGGCCGTCGACGGCTCGTTCAAGGCACTTTTCGTGCAGGGTGAGGACATCGCGCAGTCCGACCCCAACACCTCGCATGTCACGGCCGCGCTCAGGTCCCTCGACCTGCTGGTGGTGCAGGACCTTTTCCTCAACGAGACGGCGAAGTTTGCGCACGTGTTGCTGCCTGGCACGTCCTTCCTGGAAAAGGACGGCACGTTCATCAACGCCGAGCGACGGATCAACCGCGTACGGCCGGTGATGGCGCCGCGGACCGGCAAGCACGAGTGGGAGATCGTCTGCGAGATCGCGCAGGCGATGGGTTATCCGATGACGTACGACCATCCGAGCCAGATCATGGACGAGATCGCCATCACCACGCCGACGTTTTCCGGAGTTTCGTTCGACATGCTTGACCGCGTCGGCAGTGTGCAGTGGCCGTGCAACGCCAACGCGCCAAGCGGCACGCCGATCATGCACGTCGACGGTTTCGTACGCGGCAAGGGAAGGTTTGTCGAGACGCGCTATGTGCCGACCAGCGAGCGCAGCACGCGGCGTTTCCCGCTGATCCTCACCACCGGCCGGATCCTGTCGCAATACAACGTCGGCGCGCAGACGCGGCGTACGGCGAACATCGCGTGGCATCCGGAGGACGTGCTGGAGTTGCACCCGCATGACGCGGAAGTGCGCGGCATTTCCGACGGCGACGAGGTGACGTTGGCCAGCCGGGTCGGAGAAACCACGCTGCACGCGAAAATCGACGACCGGATGCCGGTCGGTGTGGTCTACACGACCTTCCACCATCCGGTCACCGGCGCGAACGTCGTCACCACCGACAATTCCGACTGGGCCACCAACTGTCCGGAATACAAGGTGACCGCGGTGCAGGTACGGTTGCGGAAACCGGCCACGCCGGCCGAAACTGGCGACGAGGTGCGCATGCCGGCGCTGGCTCAGGATTGAGGTGTCGATGCAGGGGACTCCGCCGTACGTGCGGCTGGCCAACGACATCGCGGTGCAGTTCACCCATCTGCCGATGGAGGAGGCCGCGGCCGAGGTTGCCAAGCACATCCGCCGTTTCTGGGAGCCGCGGATGCGGACACAGCTGCTCGCGCACGTCGTCGCCGGTGGTCACGGCCTGCATCCGATCGCGACCGCCGCGGCGCAGATCCTGCAGAAGCAAACGGTGCACTGATGCGGTGGCGGCAGGCGCGTGAGGCGGCGTACGCGGCCGCCGCGCCGATCCCGCCGTGTGCCGTGCCGGTGGCCGAAGCTTTGGGGTCAGTGCTGACAAAACCGTTGACTGCGCTGACCTCGCTGCCATCGTTTGACCGGTCGGCGATGGACGGTTACGCGGTCTGCGGCGCCGGGCCGTGGACCATACGCGGCCGGCAGCTGGCCGGTCAGCCGGCACCGTCGCCGCTGACATCCGGCCAGGCGTACGAAATCGCCACCGGTGCGGCCGTGCCGGCCGGCTGTTTCGCTGTCCTCCCTTACGAATACGCGCGAGTCGCTGGCACGTCGGTGAGCGGACCGGTGTCGGCCGGCGAACACATCCGCCGCGCCGGTGAGGAATGCCGCCGCGGCGAGGAGTTGTTGGCCGCCGGCACGGTGGTTTCCGCGCAGGTGCAGGGATTGGCGGCCGCCGTCGGTCACGACCAGCTGTGGGTCCGTCCAATGCCGCGGATCGGTGCCGTCATCACCGGCGACGAGGTGCGTACGCGTGGCCTGCCGGAGGACGGCTGCGTACGCGACGCCATCGGTCCGCTCCTGCCGGGTTTCGTCGCCTGGTCCGGTGGCACGCTGATCGAGACCGAGTTCGCCGCGGACACCGAAAAAGACCTGATCCGTGCCCTGGATTCCTCGCCTGGCGAGCTCCTTTTGGTTTCCGGCTCATCATCGGTCGGTCCGGCCGATCTGCTGCGCCGCGTGTTGCACGGTCTCGGTGGCACGATGCTGGTCGAGCGGGTCGACTGCCGCCCCGGCCATCCGCAGAGCCTGGCACGGCTCGGTGACGGCCGGCTTCTGGTTGGCTTGCCGGGAAATCCGCTGGCGGCGGTGGTCGCCTACCTGACGCTCGCCGTGCCGGTCTGCGCCGCGATGCGCGGACTCCCGTTACCTGCCTTGGAAACCGTAGCCGCACCAGACCTGGCGGCACACCCGTCGCGTACCCGGTTGGTGCCGGTGCAGGTCCGCGACGGCGTGGCCCGAGGTGTCGCGCACGGCGGAAGTGCCATGTTGCGGGGGCTGGCATTGGCCGACGCGCTCGCCGTAGTCGAACCCGACGGCGAAGTCGTTCTCCTGCCCTTGCCCTAGTGGCGTGATCACCGGACCCGGCATCTCATTTCAGAAACACACCACGCCGTAGGGCTGTGCGGCCATGGTGCCAACTGGTCGACCGGTTCGTTCGACCGACGCGAAGGGTCGGCTTTCCGAGCCGAAGCGTAGGTGCGCTGTCATCAGGCAGGATTGTGGCGTATGGGTGTGCGGGTTGGGTGATGTAGGCGGGTGGCAGGAAGTAGGGAAGTGGGGGAATTTCCTTGCCTACTCGCCGCTCGCGATTTGATCTCCCCGATCAGTGACATGAGCGGATGGTCCGCTGGTTTGATTGGTAGACGCGGACGCTTGTCGTGCCCTGGTGTGCGACGGTTGTTCTATTTTCTTGGATGTGCTCGCGGTGATTGTTTCCGCCGCGGTTTGAGCGAATGCGCGGATGGCGGTGTTTTCCCGGCTGGTCACCCAGACGAGTGCGCTTTGGATGGGCGGGTGGCCGCGCAGCGGTATCGCGGTGACTTCTGGGTGGCGGTAGTAAACCAGGAATGATGCCACGGTCGGATGCACGATTTCGCCGCGAGCGACGAGCTGCAGGACTTCGCTGGTGACGGTGATCTGTGGCCCTCGCGGGATCGGCCGGCCGGTGGGTGTGTGGGTGGGAAAGAACTCTTCGTATTGTTCCGACGGGATGCCGCTGCGTTGGATGACGGCGTTGTCGGCGAGGTCTTCTGTGGTGGCGAATCCGCGCTTGTCCAGGGGGTGTCCGACTCGGACGAGCAGGACACGCTCCTCGGTGCTCAATGTTGGGCCGATGGTCAGGTCGGGATCGCGGATCGGGTGGCGGTGGCACATGATGTCCCATGCTCCTTTGCGGAGCCGGTCGAAGTCGCCGGGGAACTCCTCGCTGACGATCAGCCGGCAGCCGGGGTAGCGATCCTGGAACGTTCGGGCTATCGCGGTGAAGGAGGGTCCGGCCATTGAGTACGTGGGGACACAGACGCGCAGGACGCCGGTGACGTCTGCGGCCAGCTCGGTCACCAGCGCGATGGCGTGTTGGATCTGTTCGTAGCTGGGCCGCAGTTCTTCGCGTAGTCGCTCTCCGATGGGGGTTAGTCGTACGCGTCGGCTGGTCCGTTCGAACAGCTGGCCGCCGAACCGTTCTTCCAGTGCGCGGATGGTCTGGCTGACCCGCGCCTGGGTGAGATAGAGCCGCTGCGCCGTTCGACCAAAGTGCAACTCATCCGCGAGTGTCAGGAAGATCTCTATCTCGCGCATCTCCATCAGCTGATCGTACCGATCCATAACTCCCACTAATGCGAGCGCTAAAAAGATCGTCGTTGATCACGGTGACGTGCCGGGGAAACGATGAGGCCAGGCCACACCGAGGCCAGTTCGCAGAGATAAACGACAAAGGATCATAGAATGCCGGTTTTAGCGGTTCCAGCGGCCGAGCTTTACTACCAGGTGACCGGTTCGGGTCCGCTGGTCCTGCTGGTGGCCGGTGCGCCGGCGGACGCGACCCAGTTCGCCGCCATCGCACCGGTCCTCGCGCGTCGTCACACCGTCGTCACGTACGACCCGCGCGGTTACACGCGGAGCAAACTCGCGAACGGACCGGTCGAGCAGCACGTTGGCACACATGGTGACGACGCGCATCGGCTTCTTGCCGCGCTCACCGCCGAACCCGCGCATGTCATCGGCATCGGCGGCGGAGCCCTGACCGGGATCGAGTTGGCGATCCGCCACCCGAGACAGGTGCGCACGCTGCTGGCGTACGAGCCCCCGGTGATGGATGTCCTGGACGACGCGGCCAGCTGGCGCAGGTGTTACGACGACATCGTCGCCACCTACCACCGCGAGGGTCCGTTCGCGGCGGCCACCGCGCTGAGAGAGCTGACCGGTCTGGATCCTGGCGCGAAATGCGAGGTGAACACCGATGCAGCCGCGCGACGGTCGCGCCGCAACCTGAGGTTCTTCTTCGAATACCAGTTCACCCATTTCGCGCACATTCCTGACATGGACGCGCTGCGGGCGACCGGTGTTCCTGTCGTGTGGGCCACGGGTTCGGCCTCCAGCGGCTTGCCGTGCCACCGGGCCACGGTCGAGCTTGCTCGTTGGCACCGGGAACCGGTCGTCGGCTTCCCCGGCGACCACAACGCGATCACGACCCATCCAGAGGATTTCGCGGCGGCATGGTGCGCGGCGATGTCAAGAACCGGATCGCCACATCGACTAAAGCGCGAGACGAGGAACAGCACGATGAGGAACAGCGCAACGACTAGAGATGGAGCAGCACGTTGAACAGGCTTGAGAAGCTGCTGGGCAAGTACGTCGCGGAGCAGGTGTTTCCCGGAGCGGTGGCACTGGTGGGGCGTGGTGACCAGGTCGAGGTGGCCGCGGTGGGATCGCTCGACGTTGAGAACGGTGCGCCGATGCGGCCGGACTCGATCTTCCGTGTCGCCTCGATCACCAAGACGGTCGTGGCCGCCGCGGTCATGATGCTGGTCGAGGACGGGCGTCTGGCGTTGGAGGACACCGTCGAGGCGTGGTTGCCGGAGATCGCGCGGCCCAATGTCGTACGCACTCCGCAGAGCCCGGTCGAGGACGTCGTGCCGGCCCGCCGTGCGATCACGGTCGAAGACCTGCTCAGCTCACGCGCCGGGTACGGATGGCCGTCGGAGTTCACCTATCCGGCGGTGCAGGCGTTGTTCCCCGTCCAGCGCGATGGCCGGCAGCCACGGACCTACCCGACCCAGGACGAGTGGATGGCCGAGCTGGCCACGGTCCCGGCGCTGCACCAGCCGGGCGAGGCATGGCTGTATGACACCTGCTCCACCCTGCAGGGGGTGCTGATATCGCGGGTCACCGGCCAGTCCCTGTCCGACTTTCTGGCCGAGCGGCTGTTCGGGCCGCTGGCCATGGCCGACACCGGATTTCACGTACCGGCAACCAAACGGGACCGGATGACCAGTTACTACCAGCCTGACTCCGCGGGCCGGCTGCAGCTCGCCGACGGCCCGGACGGACAGTGGAGCACACCGCCGGCGTTCCCGCTCGGTCACGGCGGGCTGGTGTCCACCGTGCTCGACTGGGCCGCCTTCGCCGGGATGCTGGTAAGTGGCGGCCGCCGGTTGCTGTCCGCGGAGTCGGTACGCCAGCTGACGACCAACCATCTCAGCCCGGCCCAGCGCGACGGCGGCAGGCTGTTCCTGGACGGCCAAGGCTGGGGCTTCGGCGGTTCCGTCGACGTCGAGGCCACCGAGCCGTGGCGGATTCCAGGCCGGTACGGATGGGTCGGCGGCACCGGCACCACGGCCCACATCATCCCGTCCACCTCCACCACCGCCGTGTTGCTCACCCAACGCGGCGCGACCGGTCCCGGCACGACACCCGCCTGGCTGACCGACTTCTGGACCTATGCCGCTCATTTCTAAACCACTGACGCCCGGACCGTTCCCGGCCGGAGCGAGAGGATAGACGTGTCATCAACAGACTGCGCAACGTCCAGACCGCCACACCGTACAGCCACCTCCAGCGCCGACACCTCGGCGTTCCGCGGACGTCTCGACCGGCGAGGCGGAGCGGTCCTGATCATCCTGCTCGGCGGCTTGACCGCACTCGGTCCGCTGTCCATCGACCTCTACCTGCCCGCGCTGCCGGTGATCGCGCACTCTCTACGCGCGACCGAAGCGGACATCCAGTTCACCCTGACCGGCATGCTGATCGGCCTGGCCGTCGGCCAAGTGTTGGTCGGGCCGGTCTCCGACGCGATCGGCCGGCGTACGCCGTTGATCGCCGGCAGCGCTCTACATGCCGCCGCTTCGTTGGCGTGTTTTCTCGCGCCGAACGTGGCTGTCCTGGACCTGGCGCGCATCCTGCAGGGACTTGGCGCCTCCGCCGGCGCGGTCCTTGGCCTTGCCGTCGTACGCGACCTTTACGCTGGCAGGGCGTTGGCGAAAACGCTGTCCCGGATGATCCTGGTGATGAGCGTGTCCCCGATCCTGGCACCGTCGATCGGCACCGCACTGCTCGGCGCGATGGGATGGCGCTGGCTGTTCGCGATCCTGGCCGCACTGGGTCTGCTGCTCACCGTGCTCACCGTCGTCCTGCTGCCGGAGACCAGTCCCGTGACCGGCCGCGTGCCGCTGCATCTCAGGGACACCGTCGCCGTCCACGCACGCCTGCTCCGTGACTACCGATTCATCGGTCTGCTCGTCGTCGCGGGCCTGACCGTGGTCGGACCGTTCGGCTTCGTCTCCGGCGCGCCATTCGTGTTCCAGCATCAGTATCACCTGGACCAGCGCCAGTTCGGTGTGCTGTTCGGTGTCAGCGTCGCGTGGCTGTTCCTCGCGAGCCAGCTCAACACCTGGCTGCTGCGCCGCTACCAGCCGTTGCAGGTGCTCATCGGCGCCGGGGCCGGCGCCAGCATAGCCGGGATCGCGATGCTGACCGTTGCAGCAACAGGTGCCGGCGGACTGTTCGGCCTCCTGGCCACGTTGTGGACCATGCTGTTCTTCGCCGGCCTGCTCATGCCCAACGCACCAGCCGTCGTACTGGACGCACACGGCGAAACGGCCGGCACCACAGCCGGGTTGCTCGGAGCCGTACGGTGGGGCGCCGCCGGACTGGTCTCGCCCCTGGTCGGTCTGCTGGGGAACACCGCGACAGCCATGTCGGCCATCTGCACCACCGGCCTCATCGCCGCCACCCTGCTGCTCGCCGTCCTCACCAAACCACAGCGCCGAGCAACCAGAAACGAACCCCCGATCTGATCCGCCCGACCTGAACCACGCCTACCACTGGCGCGAACGCGCCGTCGACAAACACGTCCAGCTGACGCCGTTGCATATCGGTCGCACTGGACTGCTGGCCGACGTGCAGTGTCGCGTACTGCCGTAAAACATCCGTCGACGCAACGTCGTATTAGCGCTACGTACGTGCCGTCAGCTGCTTCCCAGGTGGGGCATCCACGCGGTGGCTCAACCGATCATCGCAGATAGTTAAGTCTTGAAGTAGAATAGTTCAGTGTTGAAGTAACATGTCAAGGTGTGCCGATGACCGAGCTCGACTGGCTCACCGAAGATGAGCAACGGGTCTACAGCGACTTTTCCACGATGAGTAGGGAGTTGTTCAACCATTTCGATTGCGATCTCAAGCGGGAGGTCGGGATCCCGCGTACCTACTACGAGGTCCTGTTCGTGGTTGGCGAAGCGCCGAGCAACAGGATGCGGTTGACCGACCTGGCCCGTGGCACCAGGTCGGCGCCCAGTCGGATCACGCATGCCGTGGGCCGACTGGAACGGGACGGCCTGGTGACCAGGCGAGCCAGCCCGGCTGTGTCCGGTGGCAGTTCGCGCGGGATCGGCGTACGACATGGCCGTGGTATGCGCGGCAGCCGCACTTGGACCGGTCGCGGGTTCGCCGCCGACGTTGGTGGTGGCGATCGGGCAATGGTCCGGATGTGCTCTTCGTGGTCGGTGGGTACTGGGGGTTCCCAAAAGGATTCATTTGTAGGTAGCGACAGTGTCGACATTTAGCCATTTGTCACGGCGCGCCACGGTGAGAAGTGCCTGTGGTGTCGGTTGAACGGTGGGCTGTGTCGAATTTCTCCCGGAGGGGATCCGAGCGGGTCGTAGGGGATAACCCTGATTTTTGCCGGTACGAGTTGACTTCAGGTCGACCTGAGGTGCGAGGCTGGACGTATGCGACAGACGCAGCGTTCCTGGACGACCGGCAAACCCGTCACATCGCCGTTCGCCGCGCCGCGCGGCCTTTCCGGTCGGCTGGCCGGACGGTTCATGCTGCTGACCAACAAACAGGACGAGTTGCTCGACGTTCTCCGGGTCAATGCCGGGGACGACGTGCTGGAGATCGGCCATGGACCCGGTGGACTGATCCGGCTGCTGGCGGAGAAAACCGACGCCGATCACATCTACGGCGTCGATCCGTCCGCGGAAATGGTCGATGCCGCTGGCAAACTCAACGCCGCCGCGGTCGCCGCCGGCCGGGTGACGCTGCGGATTGGCGCGGCGGATGACATCGGCCTGCCGGGGGAGAGCGTCGACTGTGCCGTGTCGGTCAACAATGTCGCGATCTGGCCCGATCTTGAGGCCGGCATTGGCGAGATCCACCGCGTCCTGCGCATCGGTGGTCGCGCGGTGATTTGTTGGCATGGCGGACATTCGGCCGGCCGGATCGCCAGGAGCCTGGCGCTGCCGGCCGACCATCTCGACCGGATCGGGTCGGCGATCCGCGACCGGTTCGGCGCGGTGACCAGAGATCAGCTCGCGGACTTGGACGTGTTCACCGCCATACGCGAGAATTAGCCGCCTAGGGCCAACCCCCTACGGGAGAGGTGCCGGCCATGCGACCGCGGACGGACGCGGCCGGCCGCGATGGCTCGTACGGTCGGACCGTGAGCATCATAGAAGTCAGAAACCTCACCAAAAGGTTTCCGCGGGTCACCGCACTGGACCAGCTGACCCTCGACGTGGGGACCGGCGTGACCGGGCTGGTCGGCGCCAACGGCGCCGGAAAGTCGACGCTGATAAAGATCCTGCTCGGCCTGCAGCCGGCCAGCTTCGGCGCGGCCAAGGTCCTCGGCCATGACGTGGTGGCCGAAGGCGAGGCCGTACGCGCGCGGGTCGGCTACATGCCCGAGCACGACTGCCTGCCGCCGGACGTGTCCGCGACCGAGCTTGTCGTGCATCTGGCGCGAATGTCGGGGCTGCCGGCGACCGCCGCACGCGAGCGTGCCGCCGACACACTGCGCCATGTCGGCCTGCACGAGGAGCGTTATCGGCAGATCGGTGGATATTCCACCGGAATGCGGCAGCGGGTGAAGCTGGCGCAGGCGCTGGTGCACGATCCGGATCTGGTCTTCCTGGACGAGCCGACAAACGGCCTCGACCCGGCCGGCCGCGACGCGATGCTCGACCTGGTCCGCCGGATCGGTGCCGACTTCGGCATCACGGTTTTGGTGACCTCACACCTGTTGGGCGAGCTGGAACAGATCTGCGACCACGTCGTCGTGCTGGACGCCGGAAAACTCCTGCGGTCCTCGGACATCGGTGACCTGACCAAGGCGACGCGTACGCTCGTCGTTGAGGTGTTGGACGGCACCGAAACCCTTGCCAGAGCACTGAAAACCGCCGGCCTGCGGATCCACTCGGACGGCCGGCTGGTCGCCGTCGACATCGACGACGACCGCACCTACGACCAGGTGCGCGACACCGTGATCGGCCTCGACCTCGGCCTGGTGCGGATGCAGCAACGGCGCCACCGCATCGAGGACGTGTTCCGGACCGAGGAGGCCACCCTTGTCTGACTCGGCCGTACGCACCGACGTCATTCACAACATCGGCTATCGCCACTATGCCGGCACGCGGCTCGGCCGCGGCTATGTGCGACGCTCGCTTTTCGTGCAGAGCCTGCGATCCGCGTACGGCCTGGGTCGCTCGATGAAGTCGAAGATCCTGCCGGCCGGCATTCTGGCGCTGATGCTCCTGCCGGCGGTCGTGATCGTCGCCGTCATGAACATCGCACACCTGCAGAAGCTGCCGATCCCATACACGGCCTATGCCATCGTCATGCAGACGGTCGTGTCGATTTTCGTTGCGGCGCAGGCACCACAGCTGGTGTCGCGAGACCTGCGGTTTCGCACCACCACGCTCTATTTCTCCCGGCCGCTCACCAGGTTCGACTACGTGGTGGCCAAACTCGGCGCGATGGTGAGTGCGCTCTTCGTCCTGATGGCCGCACCGCTGCTGGTGCTCTTCGCCGGCGCGCTGCTGTCCAAGCTGCCGGTCGGCGACCAGGCCGTCGGCCTGCTCACCGGTCTGGCCGGCGTGCTGCTGTTCTCGCTGGTGCTTTCGGTTTTGGCTCTGTTGCTGGCATCTCTGACTCCGCGCCGCGGCCTTGGCGTCGCCATCATCATCGCGCTGTTGCTCATCAGCTCCGCTGGCGCGACGGTCGTGCAGGGCCTGGCTGCGCACCTCGGTGCCGCCGCGGTCGGCACGTACGCGGGACTTTTCTCGCCGTTCACGCTCGTCGACGGCATCCAGACCGGACTGCTCGGCGCCCAGCCGTTCGGCGACTCCGCGAGTCCGGGACTCGCCGGCGGCGTCGTCTTCGCGCTGGTGGCGGTCGCGGTGATCGCCGCGAGTTTCGGTCTCCTGCTGGCCCGTTACCGGAAGGTGGTGGCGGCATGACCGAGATCAGCATCGACGGTGTCTCGCGCTGGTACGGAAACGTCGTCGCGGTCAACGACGTGACGATGAAGATCGGCCCCGGCGTGACCGGCCTGCTGGGACCAAACGGTGCGGGCAAGTCCACGCTCATCCATCTGATGTCCGGGTTTTTGGCGCCGTCGACCGGATCCGTGACACTCGACGGCGAACGGATCTGGCACAACGAGCAGATCTATCGCAAGATCGGTCTGGTGCCCGAGCGCGAGGCGTTGTACGACACGCTGTCCGGGCGCAGGTTCATCGAGGCCAACGCGAAACTGCACGGCCTGGAGGCACCCGGCGAGGCGGCCGATCGCGCGCTGGCGATCGTCGACCTCATCGAGGCCGCCGAACGGCCGGTCGGCACGTACTCGAAAGGCATGAAACAGCGGATAAAGATGGCGTCCGCGCTCGTGCACGACCCGGCCGTGCTGCTGCTGGACGAGCCGTTCAACGGCATGGATCCGCGGCAGCGGCTGCATCTGATGGAGCTCATCCGGCGGATGGGGGCCGACGGCCGTACGGTCCTGTTCAGCTCACACATCCTGGAGGAGGTCGAGCGGGTCGCCAGCCACATCGAGGTCGTCGTTTCCGGCCGGCACGCGGCATCCGGCGATTTCCGCAAGATCCGCCGGCTGATGACCGACCGGCCGCACCGCTATTCGATCCGCTCCAGCGACGACCGCGCGCTCGCCGCCGCGCTCATCGCGGACGGCTCCAGCTCCGGAGTCCAGCTGGACGAGAAGGCCGGCCTGCAGGTGCAGGCGGTGGATTTCGGCCAGTTCAGCCGGAAACTGCCGCGACTGGCGGCTGCGGCCGGCATCCGGCTCTATGAGGTGTCGCCGGCCGACGAGTCGCTCGGCAGCGTCTTTTCCTATCTGGTCAAGGCATGAGGTGGGCACGGTGAATCTGACGGTTGTCTCACTCACGGCGCGGGTCCTGCTGGGCCGCCGCCGCGGATTGTTCCTGTTGATCCTGCCGGTCATCCTGGTGTTGCTCGCGGCCGGCGTACGCGCCGTCGCCGGTGTCAACGCCGAGGTCGCCACGACTTTCCTGGCCACCTTCGCGATCGGTACGGTGGTGCCGCTGCTCGGCCTGATCATCGGCACCGGGGTGATCGGTCCGGAGATCGACGACGGCTCGATCGTCTATCTGCTCGCCAAACCGGTGCGCCGGTCCACGATCGTGGTGAGCAAGCTCGCGGTCGCGGTCGGTTGTGTGGTGGTTTTCGCGGAGATCCCGGTGTTCGTCGCCGGGCTCATCCTGGCCGGCACCCACGGAGGTCTCGCGGTCGGCTATTCGATCGGCGCGTTGCTCGCCGGCATCGCATACTGCGCGCTTTTTCTTCTGCTCGCGATCCTCACCAAACACGCCGTGGTGGTCGGGCTGCTCTACGCGCTGATCTGGGAAAGCCTGGTCGGCAACTTCATCTCCGGCGCGCAGGTGCTGAGCATCCAGCGGTGGGCCCTGTCGGTCACCGACCTGGTCACCGGTTCCGGCGGGCCGTCGGTGGTGGCGCCGGCGGCCGGGATCCCGTTGCTGGTCGTCGCGGTCGTGGCGACCACCTGGTATGCCGGACAGCGGCTGCGCTCGCTCACCCTCAACGAAAGCGAGTGAGCGGCAACCGGTGTCGCGGCTATGGTGGAGCCATGACAGCGGTCAAGCAGTTCCAGGTCACCTTCGACTGTGCCGATCCCGAGCGCGTCGCCCGTTTCTGGTGTGAGGTGTTGGGATATGTCGTCCCGCCGCCACCGAAAGGATTCGACAGCTGGGCCGATTTCAACCGTTCCCTGCCGCCGGAGCGACAGGGAACGGCGTTCGCGTGCGTCGATCCCACCGGTGTCGGACCACGGCTGTTCTTCCAGCGCGTCCCGGAAGGCAAGGTGGTCAAGAACCGGCAACATCTGGACGTACGCGTCGGCACCGGCCTGGTCGGTGACGAGCGGCTGGCCAAACTCGAGGCCGAGCGCGACCGGCTGGTCGCGCTCGGAGCGGTGTGCACGCAGGTGCTGCTCGCCGACGGTTTCAACGAGTCGTGCATCAACATGCAGGACATCGAAGGCAACGAGTTCTGCCTCGATTAGCGCCAGTGGTAGGTGGCGACCGCGCCTGGTGCGAGCGTGCTGTCGAAAGCACGGTCGCCGCTCACGACGGTGAACGTTTTCGCTGACTTGCCAGGGTTCCACGCCACGACGACCGTCCGGTGATCAGGTGTCGCGAACGCCACCGTACGCACCGGATCCGGTCCGTAGGTGGTGTCCCGGAACGTGCTGGCGATCCGCACCGAACCGGCCGGCACGAACTTCGCGAAATGCGCGATGTCCCGATACTGGTCGTTGTAGGTCACGGCTTTCGTCGTGGAGTTGACCGTGATGGTGCCGTTGCAGGTGCCGCAGCCGCCGACGTGCGGCCCGTGGTTCTGGTCGAGCGCGATGTTCCAGGCGATCGCGCCGGTTCCCCAGTTTTGCATCACCGACAGGAATGTCTCGACGTACGCGCCTTCGCACTCGGTCATCATCACGTCTTTGCCGGGGAAAGAGGCCTTGAGCGCGGTCTGCGCGCTCGCGTCGGCGTAATAGCAGTGATACGCCGTGCCTGGCATCCAGCGCGCGGCGCCGGTGGACATCAGATCGTACGGATAGCTGTACATCGGGTCCTCATGGACCGCCTGATAAGACGTGACATCGCCGGGATGCAGGCCCCAGTTGTGGTCGAATCCAAGGATCTTGGTGTCCAGGTCGGCGGCCCGCAGCGCCGGACCGAGCTGGTCGACGATCCGCGCCTCCTGCCACCACGGCAGGTCGGTGCCGGGATAGTCCTTACGCCGCAACGCCTGCGGCTCGTTCTGCACGGTGAGATAGTCGACCTTGATGCCGGCTTTCCGGTATGCCTGCACAAACTTGACCAGATATCCGGCGTACGCGCGATAGATCGCCGGCGAGTCGATGACCTTGCCGTCGATCATCGAGTCGCCGTCCTTCATCCAGCCTGGCGGACTCCACGGGCTGGCCACGATCTTCAGCGCGGGGTTGAGTTTCTTGGCCTGGCGCAACAGCGGCAGGATCTGCGCCTCGTCGTGCGCGATGCTGAAATGGCGCAGCGCATAGTCTTTCTGGCCCGCCGGCATGTCGTCGTAGCTGTATGCCTTGTCCGCGACGAAATCCGAGGCGCCGATCGGCTGCCGCAGGAAGCTGATGCCGGCGCCGGCGACCGGGTCGAACAGCTTGCGCATGACATCGTCGCGTTGTTGCTGCGAAAGCCAGTAAAGGACGTGTGCGGACGAGTCGGTGATCGCGGCGCCGAATCCGGTGACCCTCTGGAAACGCACCTGCGGCTCGACGCCGACGACGACCGGGCCCTGCGCAGACGATGACCGGAAGGGCAGTTGCGCCTCGGTCGGAGTCGTCACGCCGGGCATGGTGATCCAGGCGTCGACCGCGGTCGACGCCGCCTCGGTGGCCGGCGGAGCGGTCGCCGGCAACGCCTGCGCTCCGGCGCTGGTCATCGCGACCGCGACCGCGATGCCGGTGGCGGCCAGCAATCCTCGTACGCGCGTGTGTCTGGACATCTGGGGTCCCTTGTTAGGTCAGCGTCTCTGCCGACTTATAACGAAGCAAAAATTTAGCTCCGAAACAAGGTGCCTGTCTTCATCAGGACGGCACGCACAGGCAGGCCGCGCAGGACTCGGCGAAGATCTGCACCGCCTCGCGGTCGTCGTCCGGCCGCCACACCACGGCCAACTGGCTCGGTGAGAGTCCGTGCACCGGCCGGAAGGCGATGTC
This sequence comes from Fodinicola acaciae, assembly GCF_010993745.1. Lineage (NCBI taxonomy): Bacteria > Bacillati > Actinomycetota > Actinomycetes > Mycobacteriales > Fodinicola > Fodinicola acaciae. The sequence goes on along the minus strand of NZ_WOTN01000003.1, from coordinate 360,715 downwards.
GTCGCGGCGGTAGATGTCCGCGTTTCCGGCGGACAACAGCGTGATGCCGAGCCCGGAGGCGACCGCTTCGAAGATCTCGTCGGCCGTACGCGCCGCGGCGATCACTCGCGCCGGCCGTTGCCGATGGTCGGCGGCGAGCCAGAAATCACGCAGCGGACCGGCCGACAGTGGCAGCGCGATGTACGGTTCATCAGCAATAGTACTGAAATCTACCGCTTCCTCGGCTGCCAATCGATGACCGGCCGGCAACGCGACCCAGCGTTGCTCGACGGCGACCACCTTGTACGCGTATCCGTCCGGCACCGGCAGCCAGGCGACCGCCACGTCGCTTTGCCGGCTGGCGAGGCCGGCCGTCGGGTCCTCCCACGGCACCTGCCGGAAGAACAGTGTCCAGTCCGGCAGCAGCTCGGCCATCCGTCGCCTCACCGCCGGGATCAGGCCGCGGCCGATCCGGGTCTGGAAACCGACCACCAGGCACGAACATCCCGCCGCGGCGACCGCTCTGGTCGCGCCTTCCCACTCCTGGATCATTTTCCTGGCGCGCGGCAGCAGCTCACGGCCGGCCGCGGTCAGCTCGACGGATCGGCGGTCGCGGCGGAAAAGTGGCGTGCGGAGCGTGCGCTCGAGCTGGCGGATCTGCTTGCTCAGCGCGGGTTGCGAGACGAACAACCGTTCGGCCGCGGCTCGCGTGAAGCTGAGTTCCTCGGCGACCGCGACGAAATACCGGAGGTCCCGCACGTGTACGTCCATAGCCATCGGTTATAACAACGGGTCTTGGACGCGGCCAGTGCGCGCGCCGAACGATGGCCACATGAAACTTGGCGTACATCCGATCAACATCAACCCGACTCTCAGCGCGGCGGACGGCCTGGCGCTGGCGCGGCGTGCCGAGGAGTTGGGATATGCCTCGTGGTGGGCGGCCGACCACGTCGTCCTGCCGAGCCCGAAACCGCCGCAGGTCAACTACGAACCGACCATGCCGGTCCTGGATCCGTTGGTGCACCTGGCTTCCGTCGCGGCGGTGACCGAGCGGATCGAGCTCGGCACCGGTGTGCTGATCCTGCCGCAGCGCGATCCGTTGGTGCTGGCCAAACAGGCGGCGAGCCTGGACGTGATCAGCGGCGGCCGGCTCAGGCTCGGGGTGGGCGTCGGCTGGCTCGAACCCGAACTTGCCGCGTTTGGCGTGAAAATGTCGGAGCGCGGCGCGCGTACGGACGAATACATCGACGCCATGCGTGCGCTGTGGAGCACGGAAACGCCGTCGTACGAAGGAAACTTCGTCTCAGTGGCCGGTGTCGACGCCTATCCGAAGCCATTGTCCGGGCCGCCGGTCATCGTCGGCGGCAACAGTCCGGGCGCCTTCCGCAGAGCCGTGTCGCGGGCTCACGGCTGGTTTGGCAACGGGAACACGATCGACGACCTGCGCGAACACCTCGCCGGGCTGCGGCAGGCCGCCGACCAGGTGGAGCGGCCGCAATGGCTGGGACCGCTGGACATCATCTACATGCCGTTCGAACGAACGCTGGACGTGTCCGCGTACGACGGACTTGTCGACCAGTTTCTGGTGCACACGATGGGATTGGACGGCGTCGACGCGGTCGACAAGGTGCTGACCGAGACGATCCGATGACGGCGCCAGAATCGTCGGATTTGGCGGGAAAGCCGGCTGGGCCGAGCTGCGCGCTCACCATCGATGTCGAGGCCGAGCGGCTGCGCGGTGGCGGCCGGCAAGCTCGATCCGCAGATCGGCTGGCGGGGCGAGTGGACCCGCGCGCCGGAGGTCATCGCGGCGCTGCTGGACCGGCGGGTACGCGGAAAGGCGGTGCTGGAGGTGCGTTGATGGCCGGTGCCGGCCACCGGAGCGCATCGGAGGATTTCCGGACCTTTCAGCGACAGGGAATGCCATATACGGTATCCACACGATGCGCGCTCAGGCCTCCGGCACTTGGTCAGCCACCCGCCAGGTGGTGGCGATCCTCTGTGTGATGGCGCTGGCGGCCGGATGCGCCGGCCGCACCGGTGCGGCGGTGTCGATTCCGGCGGACGCGCCGTACGACTCGCGGCCGGTCGCCAGCGGCGGCACGCTCGCGGTGGCGATCACCTCCGACGCCGACGCGCTGGACCCGACCACCAGCACGACCTTCGTCGGCCGCGAAGTTTTCATCAATATGTGCGAAAAGCTGTACGACGTCGACGGCAAGCTGGCGATCGTGCCGCAGTTGGCAAGCGCTTTGCCGGAAATGTCGGCGGACCAGAAGACAGCGACCATCCGGCTGCGGTCGGGTGTGCTGTTCAACGACGGCACACCGCTCACCGCCGCGGCCGTCAAACGCTCGCTGGATCGCCATCGCAGCAAGAAAGACTCGGCGCGCAGCAAGGAGCTCGGTGCGGTCGAGTCGGTGGACGTGGTCGACCCGCTGACCGTACGGCTGCACCTGTCGCGGCCGTTCGCGCCGCTGACCGCACAACTGGCCGACCGGGCCGGGATGATCATGTCGCCGGCCGCGCTGGACCGCTACGGCGACAACTTCGGCGCTCACCCGGTGTGCGTCGGCCCGTTTGCCTTCGCCAGCAGGGTCTCCGGCAGCCAGATCGTGCTGACCAGGTCGGCGTTCTATTACGACAAGGCGAAAGTCAGGCTCGAAAAGCTCGTCTACACGGTCATCACCGACGCCAACGTACGCGCGGCCAACCTGAAGTCCGGCGACGTGCAGCTGGCCGAGCGGGTCGCGCCGAGCGACGTGCCGCTGCTGGTCGCCGACGGCAAGGTCAAGGTGCTGTCCGGTGGCACGATCGGTTACCAGGCGATCACCATCAACCTGGCCAATGTCAAGGGTTCCACGGCAAAACCCGGTGTGGTCAACACACCGCTGGCCCGTGACGTGCGGCTGCGCCAGGCGTTCGAGCTGTCGCTGGACCGCCAGGTCATCAACCGGGTCGTCTTCAACGGACTGTACGACCCCGACTGCTCGCCGCTGCCGCGCAAGAGCGTTTTCCGTGATCCGGCCCGGAAATGTACGACCCGCGACGTGGCCAGGGCGAAGGCTCTGGTCGCCAGCACCGGCGCGCCTACGCCGGTGCCGGTGCGGATGCTGGTGACCGCGACGCCGATCAACGAGCGGCTCGGCGCGGTGATCCAGGGGATGGCCAAGGACGCCGGTTTCGACGTCACGATCGTGCCGACCGAGTTCGTGACGTCGTTGGCACTGGCCAAAGCCGGCAACTTCGACGCGATCCAGGTCGGCTGGTCCGGGCGGGTGGATCCGGACGGCAATCTCAACGGCCAGGTGAACACCGGTGCCACCACCAATTACGGTCTGATCCACGACCCGGAGGTCGACAACGGCATCAAGGCCGCGGCCGCGACCGCCGACGTGGCGCAACGGCAGGCGCTGTACAAGAAAGTCGTCGACCGGCTGATGGCCATCGACGGCAACATCTATCTCTATCACGAGCGATATTTCCTCGGTGTCTCGGACAAAGTCGCCGGCATCCGCTACTACGCCGACGGCCTGCCGCGGCTCACCACCGCCGGCTATGCGAAGGCGGACACGTGATGGGTTGGTATCTGCTGCGTCGCGCCGGGGCCGCGGTCCTGGTCATCTTCGTCGCGAGCATCCTGGTTTTCCTCGGCGTACGTGCACTTCCAGGCGATCCGGCGGTGGCGCTGGCCGGTGAGGAGGCCAGCCCGCAGCTGATCGAGGCCGTACGCGTGCAGTATGGCCTCAACAACCCGCTGCCGGTGCAATACTTCGACTATGTTTCGCAGCTGTTCCGCGGAAACCTGGGAGTGTCCACACAGGACAAGCTGCCGGTCACGCAGATCATCGGCGAACGGCTGCCGATCACCCTGGAGCTGGCCGCGCTGGCGATCCTGGTGGCGGTGCTGGTCGGCGTCGGCGCCGGCACGATCGCGGCCGTACGGCGCGGCAAACCGGCCGACTACGTGGCCAACGCCTTTGGCCTGATCGGCCTGTCGGTGCCGCATTTCTGGCTGGGATTGTTGGCGATCCTGGTCTTCGCGGTCGGCTGGGGGATCCTGCCGGCGTCCGGGTTCGTGGCGTTCACCACCGACCCGTTGGACAACCTGCGGCGGATGATCCTGCCGGCCCTGGTGCTCGGCACCGGATTCGCGGCCGTCCTGATGAGACAGACGCGGTCGGCGATGCTCACGTCGCTGTCTGCCGACTACGTACGCACCGCGCGCGCCAAAGGAATGGCCGAGTCGCGCGTCGTGGGCCTGCACGCACTCCGTAACAGCCTGACGACCGTGGTGACCGTCCTCGGCCTGCAGCTCGGCGCGCTGATCAGTGGTGCGGTGGTCACCGAGCAGATCTTTGTCATCCCAGGCTTCGGAAAACTCACGGTGGACGCGGTGCTGGCGCGCAACTATCCGGTGATCCAAGGCGTCGTGCTGGTCACGGTCGTCGGCTATGTCGTCGTCAACTTCCTGGTCGACGTGGCCTATGCCGCGCTCAATCCGCGTACGCGGTTGGTGGCGAGCGCCAATGGCTGAACAGATCGCCCTGCCGGCAACGCCGTTGGCGCGGCAACGCCAGTGGTCGCGCCTGTGGCGCCGGTTTCGCCGTCGTCCGTTGCCGCTGACCGGCCTGGTGCTCGTCGTTTTCTTCCTGTTGCTGGCGATCGTCGGTCCGATGGTGACCGCCGACCCGGCCGCCACCGACTTCGACAACGTGCTCGCGCCGCCGTCGCTCGCGCACTGGTTCGGCACCGACGATCTTGGCCGCGACGCGCTGGCGAGGCTGGCCAGCGGCGCGCGGATTTCGTTGACGGCCGGCGTACTTTCCACGCTGCTCGCGATGGTCATCGGCGTGCCGATCGGACTCGTCGCCGGCTATTACCGCCGCTGGGTCGATCCGATCCTGATGCGTGGTGTCGACGTCGTGCTGGCGTTTCCGTTCCTGGTCTTCGCGGTCGGACTGGCCGCGATCCTCGGGCCGTCGTTGCGCAATGTCGTGCTGGCGCTCGGAATCTCGCAGATCCCCGGAGTCGTACGGATCGCGCGCGGCGAGACGCTGGCTCTGCGCGAGGAGGATTTCGTCGCCGGCGCGGTGGCCGACGGTGCCGGTGACGGCGTGATCCTTTTCCGCTATATCCTGCCAAACGCGGCCAACGCGCTGATCGTGCAGGCCACCGTGGCGATTCCGGTGGCGATCATCGGCGAGGCCACCCTTTCCTTTCTCGGACTCGGTGTCCAACCGCCGACGCCGTCGTGGGGTGTGATGCTGACCGACGCGCAGCAGTTTCTCAGCCAGGCGCCGTGGCTGGCGGTGTGGCCAGGCGTGATGATCGCGTTGGCGACGCTCGGATTCAACCTGCTCGGCGACGGGTTGCGCGACGTACTCGATCCGCGGGAGGCGCGATGACCGCGCTCGAGGTGTCGCGGCTGGCCGTACGGTTTGGCACCGAGGACGGTGACGTGCTGGCCGTGAAGGACGTGTCGTTGAGCGTACGCGCCGGCGAGATTCTGGCTCTGTGCGGGGAATCCGGCTGCGGTAAGTCGGTCACCGCGATGGCGGTCAACCGGTTGTTGCCGCCGTCCGCGACGGTGTCCGGCTCGGTGATGCTGGACGGCCGCGAGCTGACCACGCTGCCGGACAGGGAACTGCGGCAGGTGCGCGGCAAGGACGTCTCGATGGTCTTCCAGGAGCCGATGACCTCGCTCAACCCGTCGTTCACCGTCGGCTTCCAGATCGACGAAGTCCTTCGCAAGCACGAAAAGATGACGCGGCGGCAGGCACGTGCGCGCTCGGTCGAGCTGCTCGACTCGGTCGGCGTGGCCGATCCGCGGCGGCGCTGCGGGGAATATCCGCACCAGCTGTCCGGCGGCATGCGGCAACGCGTGATGATCGCGATGGCGGTCGCGTGTTCGCCGCGCGTACTGATCGCCGACGAGCCGACCACCGCGCTGGACGTGACGATCCAGGCCGGCGTGCTGGAGATTTTCCGCGATCTGGCAACCAGGCTCGGCACCGCGATCGTCCTCATCACGCACGATCTCGGCGTGGTGGCCGCGGTCGCCGACCAGGTCGCGGTGATGTACGCCGGACGAGTGGTCGAGCGCGCCGAGGTGACCGAACTGTTCGCGCATCCACGGCATCCGTACACGGTCGGCCTGCTCGGTGCGCTGCCGGCAGCTCGAAAACGCGGCCGGCTGGCCGAAATTCCCGGCACGCTGCCGGATCCGCGCGGCGATCCGGACAGCTGTGCCTTCGCCGCGCGCTGTCACCTGCGCGAGGCCGACTGTGTGGCGGCCAGACCGGCACTGTCCACAGTGGACCGTCCGGAGCACGAGTTCGCGTGTTTCCATCCAGAGCGGGACAAGGTGGCCTCATGACCGTGCTGGAGGTGCGAGACCTGGTCAAGCATTACGGCCGCGTACGTGCCGTCGACGGAGTGTCCTTCGACATCGGTCCCGGCGAGGTGCTCGGCCTGGTTGGCGAGTCAGGCAGCGGAAAGTCGACCGTGGGCCGCTGCCTGGTGCGGCTCACCGAGCCGACCGCCGGCACGATCCGGTTGCAATGCCGTGACATCAACCGCGACATCAGCCGTGCCTCGCGCCGGACGATGCGGCCGATCCGCCGGGACATCCACATCGTCTTCCAGGATCCGTATTCCTCGTTGAATCCGCGGTTCACCGTCGGACAGATCGTCGCCGAGCCGGTCCGCCGGCACCGACTGGCGTCCGGAGCGGAGCTGGACAACCGGGTCGTGCGGATGCTGGAGCGGGTCGGTTTGCCTTCCAGCGTACGGAACCGCTATCCGCACGAGCTGTCCGGCGGCCAGCGGCAACGCGTCGGGCTGGCTCGCGCGCTCGTTTTGGAGCCGGCGCTGGTGATCGCCGACGAACCGGTGTCGGCATTGGACGTCTCGGTGCAGGCCGCGGTGCTCAACCTGATCACCGATCTGCAGGCGGAGATGGGGTTTTCCTGCCTGTTCATCACGCACGACCTGTCGGTGGTGGAGTTTCTGGCCGACCGGATCGCGGTGATGTATCTCGGCCAGATCGTCGAGTACGGCCCGCGTGAGCAGATCTTCCAGGCGCCGCAACATCCTTACACCCAGGCGTTGCTGTCCGCCGCGCCGGTGCCGGACCCGGCCGTACAACGGCAGCGCCGCCGCGTCGTCCTCAGCTCGGACGTGCCGTCACCGGTCGCGCCGCCGTCGGGATGCCGGTTTCACACGCGCTGCCCGGTCGCGATCGAGAAATGCCGCACGAAGGAACCGGCGTTGACCGACGAGCGTACGCCCCGACATCTGGCGGCCTGTCATCTGGTGACGAAGGTCAGCGTCCCGAATGTCATATGACGACGTTGTCGATTTCGAACGTCTGCACGGTGTTCTGCGTGAACCAGGCGGTGAACTGCTTGCCGTCCAAGGTGATGTCGTCGTGCGGTGTGTACGCGTCGCCGCCACCGGTCTGGGTGGTCCACCGCCGGACCAGGCCGCCGGGGCCGCCGCCGACCGTGCTGAATGCCGACAGGTCATAGGAAATCCGCTGCGCGCTGCTGTAGTTGGTGGCGACCAGCACCAGCCGACGGGCCACCGGATCGTAGGCGGCGACGGTGTTGACGTCGGTGCTGCGCAGGATCCGCATGCCGGGCCGGATGTGCCTGCTGTACTGCGCCAGCACGAAAAACTTCGGCTGGACGAGGCCGGTGGTGCCGGCGTCGTTGTCGGCATCGACCAGGCCCCAGTTGGATCCGTCCAGCACCTGCCAGTAAACCCAGGCGGTCGGATGCAGCCAGTACATGTCGAGGTTGAGGTTGCTGGCCATGGTCAGCCCGGACGGGTCGTTTTCGCCGTACTCGGAGTTCCACAGTTTCTTGCCGTCCCGCACCGCGGCCTGGTAGAGCAGGTCGCGGCGGCCGTTGCCCTGCTGGTAGCCGTGCACGTTGATGCGGCCGACGTTTCCGCGTGTCTGCGCGGAAAACGAGCCCCAGGTCGCGCGCGCCTGGTCGTAGGTGTTCTCGTCGGAGGCGGCCACGATCGTGTTGGTGAGGCCGCGGACGTTGAGCTCGTTACGCAGGTTGGTGACCACGGTCTGCTGTGTGCTGCCGTCGAAATGACAGCCTTCCTGGGTGCCGCCGGCGGTCCACCACGGCGAGGCCGGCTCGTTGAACGGCTCCACTGACTCGAAGTCGATCCCCCAGTGGTCGTGCGCGTACTTCGCCACCGTGGCCAGATAGACGGCGTGCTGGTTGTAGTTCCACGACTGCAGGTTGTCGGTGATGCCGACCGGCGAGCCGGACGGGTTGTGGTTGTAGCACATCCACCACATCGGCGAGTTGGAGAACAGTTCGAAGCGGTTGGCCCCGCGCTGTTTCGCCTTGGCCAACATCGCGCGTTGGTTGGCGTCGACCTGCCAGTTCCAGCTCGCCGACGCCGGATCCGCGCTGTTCCAGTCGAGCCAGAAGCCGTCCATCTGCCGGCTCGGCCGGATGTTCGGCGACACCACCATCGACTCGCCGTTGGCCGGCACGGACGTACAGGCACCGGCGTTGTAGCGGACCACCGTCATCGCCAGGCCGGGGTATTGTTTGCCCTGGTATGTCGTGGTTTTCTGGCTGAAGAACAGATCGGCGAGCGTGTCGTCGGTGCCGAACGCCTTGGCCCACCAGCACAGGGAGGTGCCCCACCCGTCCCAGCTTCCCCAGCTCGTCCGCGGGTCGACGGCCACCGAGGCGTCCAGCAGGCCGCCGACCGGCGGCACGGTGCCGGCCAGCACCGAGGCCGAGGCGGCGAGGAAGGCCCGGCGGCGCATACGAACTCCCGTCGGTTGATTGATATAGGCGTACCAGAGTCGCGGCGCTTATTCCATAGTTTGGCCGGTTGATGCGGGTAACGGAGAGATTATTTAGGTGAGGAGTCGGACTTTGTTCACCACTCGTCCTGAGTTGACCGGTGACCACGGAATGGTGGCCAGTACGCACTGGCTCGCCTCCGGCGCCGGCATGAGCGTGTTGGAGCGCGGCGGCAACGCCTTCGACGCGGCGGTGGCGGCCGGTTTCGTGCTGCAGGTCGTCGAACCGCACCTGAACGGGCCGGGCGGTGAGGTGCCGATCCTGCTGTGGAGTGAGGCCGACGCGCGCGTGTCGGTGATCTGCGGCCAGGGCGTGGCGCCGGCGGCCGCGACGATCGAGAAAATGACCGATCTCGGCGTCGACATCATGCCGGGGACCGGGTTGCTGGCGGCCACCGTGCCAGGTGCCTTCGGTGGCTGGCTGCGAATGTTGGCCGAGCACGGCACCTGGTCGCTGCGCGACGTGCTGGAGCCGGCGATCGCGTACGCGGAGCACGGTTTTCCGGCGGTCAACGGGATCGTCAACACGATCGGCGTCGTCGCCGAGATGCTGGCCGCCGAGTGGCCGACCTCGGCCGAGCTGTGGCTGCCTGGCGGCGGCGTGCCGGCGATCGGTGCGCGGCTGCGCAATCCCGCGCTGGCTCAGACCTACGGTCGTGTCCTGGCGCACGCCGAGGCGGCCTCGAGCGACCGCGACGGCCAGATCCAGGCCGCGTTGGACGCCTGGTATCGCGGGTTCGTCGCGGAGGAGATTGCCAGGTTCTGTGCGCAAACCTCGTGGCGCGACACCTCCGGCGAGGTGCACGGCGGCTTGCTGACGCTGGACGACCTGGGGGCGTGGTCGGCGACCGTGGAGGAACCGTCCACATTGGACTATCACGGCTACACGGTGTGCAAGACCGGCCCGTGGGGACAGGGTCCGGTTTTCCTGCAGCAGCTGGCATTGTTGCGCGGCTTCGACCTGTCCGCGATGGATCCGGCCGATTACGTACACACTGTTGTCGAGTGCTCGAAGCTGGCCTTTGCCGACCGCGAGGCGTTTTACGGCGATCCGGACTTTGTCGACGTACCACTGAAGGCGCTGCTTTCCGAGGAATACGCGCGATCGCGGGTCGCGCTGGTCGGTGAGTCCGCCAGCGCCGAGCTGCGGCCAGGACGGCCGGACGGGCGCGAGCCGGTGTTGCCGGCGGTGCGGCGGGACCTGGTCGCCGACGCGAGCCGCGGCATGAGCGACGCGCCGATGCCGGACGGCGTGGGGGAGCCGACGTTGCAGAGCGACGGGCAGGTACGCGGCGACACCTGCCACCTGGATGTGGCCGACCGGTTCGGCAACATGGTGTCGGCGACGCCGAGCGGTGGCTGGCTGCAGAGCTCGCCGGTGATCCCGTCGCTCGGTTTTTGCCTTGGTACGCGCGGACAGATGTTCCGGTTGGAGGAGGACCTGCCGGCGGCGCTGCGACCGAGGTCACGTCCGCGCACCACCTTGTCGCCGTCTTTTGCCTTGCGGGACGGCAAACCGTGGCTCGCGTTCGGCACGCCGGGTGGCGACCAGCAGGACCAGTGGAGCCTGCAGCTGTTCCTGTCCGTGGTGCACCGCGGACTCGGCCTGCAGGAGGCGATCGACGCGCCGGCCTTCCACAGCGTGCATTTCCCCAGCTCCTTCTATCCGCGTACGGCCCAGCCGGGAGCGATGGTGGTGGAGGAGCGGATCGGCGACGACGTGGTCGCGGAGCTGCGGCGGCGCGGTCACGAGGTCACCGTCGACGGTCCGTGGACGCTTGGCCGGCTGTCCGCGGTCGCGCGCGACGCCGACTTCCCCGGCGATGGCTTCCTGCGCGGCGCCGCCAACCCCCGAGGCGCGCAGGGTTATGCCGTCGGCCGTTGAGCTTGCCGCGGCGCGATGAGTTTTGGCCGCGATGGTGGTCCGTATTGGCGTACAGCTCATGACACGTAATGCAGGTCACCATTTCTAAGGCGGAATAACCCATGGCCGTGAATCGATTCAACCGGAAGGATCAAGGCACGGCGGTTTTGTCGTACCCCCGTGAGACGGTCGGTAGGGCGAGCAGGAGAGGGGACACGACGGTGAGTTCAGTCGAGACGGGTCGACCGCGGGTGGGGCTGGTGTTGCTGCTCGGCGCGATCACGATCCTGGGGCCGCTGTCGATCGACCTGTATCTGCCGGCGTTTCCGACCATCGAGCACGAGCTCGGCGCGAGCGAGGCGGCGGTGCAGCTGACGTTGACCGGCTTCCTGGTCGGCCTGGCGCTCGGCCAGCCGATCTCCGGTCCGCTGTCCGACGCGATCGGCCGGCGGCGGCCGATGCTGATCGGCCTGAGCGTGTTCGTGGCGATGTCGGTCGTGCTGGCCGTCGCGCCCAACATCGAGATCCTGATCGGCGCGCGGTTCCTGCAGGGTGTGGCCGGCGCGTTCGGCGTCGCGGTCGCGATGGGGATGGTGCGCGACCTGGCCGCCGGTGCCGCCGCGGCGCGGCTGCTGTCGACGATGATGCTGGTGACCGGCCTCGGCCCGATCCTGGCGCCGATGGTCGGCGGTCAGCTGCTGCGGTTCGTCGACTGGCGCGGCATGTTCTGGTTCCTGGCGCTGGTCGCCGCCGGCCTGCTGGCCACCGCGTACTTCGCGATTCCGGAGACGCTGACCGCCGAGCGGCGGACCGTCGGTGGCGTACGCGCCGCGCTGCGCAGCTATCGGACGCTGGTGACCGACCGCGTCTACGTCGGCTATGCGCTGACCAACGGCCTGATGTTCGGCGCGGTGTTCGGTTACGTCGCGGCCGCCTCGTTCGTCTACCAGGGGATCTACCACATGACCCCGCAGCAGTACGGGATCGTGGCCGGCGTCAACGCGCTCGGCATGGTGGCGATGACGCAGCTCAACGGGCGGCTGGTCAGCTTCTTCCACCCCCGTCGGCTGCTGATCACCGGCCTGGTCAGCGCGGCCACCTGGGGTGTGCTGCTGCTGGCGATCGCCTTCACCCGGCCGGCCAGCGTCTGGTGGATCGCGGTGCCGCTGTTCCTGATGGTGGCCAGCATCGGCCTGGTGATGCCAAACGGCATGGCGATGGCGCTCAACGACTATCCGAAGGCGGCCGGCACCGGCGCGGCGCTGATCGGTGCCAACCAGTTCGTGCTCGGTGGCGCGGTGACCGCGCTGATGGGTCTGGGTGGCAGCGCGACCGCGATCCCGATGGCCGGCTTCATCGCCGCGCTGACGCTGCTGTCGCTGACCGTGCAGCTGGTGCTGGCCCGGCCGCGTACGCCGGCCGCCACCGCGGCCCGGCAGCGCACCCTCGCCAGCCGCGACGCCAACCTCGAGTCGGCAGCCGAGGTCGCGTAAACCCTTTGATATCGGCAACCGCCTAGTTCGCGAACTCGACGTTTTGGTGGTCGTTACCGGCGTGTCGACCACCAAAACGTCAAGTTCGCGAAAAGGGATGCACACGGGTCACTGCTGTTCTTTGACGGCTTCCAGGTTGCGGGTCGTCTCCTTGGCGGCGGGCAGGCCGTTCTTGACCGACTCCAGGATGGCCAGGCCCTGACCGACCAGGCCGGCGGCGATCTCGCTCAGCCCGTCGGATCCGTTGAGTACGTTGATGTTCGCGTTGGCGAGGCCACCGGCGGCCTCGCGTACGAGCGCCGGCAGCTGGTCGATCAGCATCCGGTCGAGCGCCACCCGGTTGTTGGACGCGGCCGCCTCGGCCTGGATGCGGATCCGCTCGGCCTCGGCCTGAGCCAGGATGCGTACGCGCTCGGCGTCGGCCTCCGCCGGCTTGACCACCTCGGCGACCAGCTGCTGCTGGCGCAGCTCGGCGGCGCGCTCGGCCAGCTCGGTCTGCATGGACAGCACCTCGCGCTGCGCCTGTGCCTGCGCGAGCGGGCCGGCCTGCGCCGACTCGGCCTGCGCGCGGTCGATCTCGGCCTTGTACTGCGCCTGCAGGATCGCGGTCTGCCGCGCGTACTCGGCCTGCTTACGCTGCGCCTCCTGCTCAGCCTCGGCGGCCAGCTGGTTGGCCTGCGCCTGCGCGATCTTGGCCTGCTGCTGGATCGCGGCGTTGTGCGGCGCGGCCATCGCGGCGATGTAGCCGAGCTTCATGTCGTCGATCGAACGGATCTGCAGCGAGTCGACGGTGAGGCCGATCTTCGCCATCTCCGCGGTCGATCCGTCCAGCACCTCGGTGGCCAGGCGCTGGCGCTCGCGGATGATCTCCTCGACGGTCATCGAGCCGACGATCGACCGCAGGTGACCGGCGAAAATCCGGCCGGTCAGCACCGACATCTGGTCCTGGTCGGACAGGAAACGCTGCGCGGCGTTGACGATGCTCTCGTCGTCGTTGCCGACCTTGAAGGCGATCACCGCGCGGACCTGCAGGATGATGCCCTGCTTGGTCACGCAGTTCTCGGTGATTTCCGCCTCGTTCATGGAAAGCGTCAGATAGCGAACCTTACGGAACATCGGCATCGCGAAGGCGCCGTGACCGGTCACCACCCGAAACGGGGTGCCGGAGCGCCGGCTGCGGCCGCCGGATATCAACATTGCCTGGTCTGGCCGAGGAACGTGATAGCCGAACATCTGTGTCGACCTTCTCTCTAAACCACCTCGCTCGGATCGTGTGGGGACCACTCCACCACGTGAACCGTCCGAGCTCCGCGTGATTCGACAACTAAGACTCTTACACCCTTTGGCAAGGGCTCGTCCGACCAAGCGATGAACGTCTCGGTGCCGCCGCGGATCCGCACCAGCACCTCACCGGCCCCGTCGGCTCCGCGCGTCCCCAACGTGAGTACGCCGGTCTGTCCAACCGGTGAGTGACTGCTGCTCATTCAGGCATTATCGTCGGCCGGCGGCGAAACGTGACGCAACCAAACCGTTCCCAGCGGCGGCAACTGTACGGTCGCCGACGCCGGCATCGCGTGCCAAGGCTCCTTTACCGCGGTGACGCCACCAAGATTGCCGACACCGGAGCCGCAGTAGTCGCGCGCGTCGGTGTTCACGATCTCGTCCCAGCGACCGGTCAGCGGCAGGCCGAGCTTGTAGTCGTTGTGCGGTACGCCGGCGAAGTTGGCGACACACACCAACGTCGAGTCGGCGCCATAGCGGACGAAGGAGAGCACGTTGCCGAGCGAGTCATTGGCGTCGATCCAGGCAAAACCGGCCGGATCGGTGTCGCGTTCCCACAGTGCCGGAGTGTCCTTGTAGACGGCGTTGAGATCACGCATCAGGTGTTGTACGCCCGCGTGGTCCGGGTTTTCCAGCAGCCACCAGTCGAGCGAGCGGCTCTCGGCCCACTCCGACTCCTGCGCGAACTCGCATCCCATGAAAAGCAGCTGTTTTCCGGGATGGGCCCACATGTACGCGAGCATCGCGCGTACGTTGGCCAGCTGCTGCCACCGGTCACCCGGCATTTTCCGCAGCAGCGAACCCTTTCCGTGCACGACCTCGTCGTGGCTGATCGGCAGCACGAAGTTTTCGCTGTACGCGTACATCATCGAGAAGGTCATCTCGTGATGGTGGTACTGCCGGTAGACCGGCTCGTGCGACAGGTAGGACAGGGTGTCGTGCATCCACCCCATGTTCCATTTGAAGCCGAAACCCAGGCCACCCAGGTGCGTCGGCCGGGAGACTCCCGGCCAGGCGGTGGATTCCTCGGCGATCATCACCACACCGGGATGCTCGCGATAGACCGTCGCGTTGACCTCCTGGAGAAAGGCCACCGAGTCGAGGTTTTCCCGGCCGCCGTACTTGTTCGGCAGCCATTCGCCCTCGCGCCGCGAATAGTCCAGATAGAGCATCGAGGCGACCGCGTCGACGCGCAGGCCGTCGATGTGAAACTCACTGAGCCAGTAAAGCGCGTTGGCGACCAGGAAGTTACGCACCTCGTTGCGGCCGACGTCGAAGACGTACGTGCCCCAGTCCGGCTGCTCGCCGCGACGTGGGTCGGCGTGCTCGTACAACGCCGTGCCGTCGAAACGCGCCAGCGACCAATCGTCTTTCGGGAAATGCGCGGGCACCCAGTCGACGATCACGCCGATGCCGGCTTCGTGCAGCTTGTCGACCAGAAAACGAAACTCGTCCGGTGAGCCGAAGCGCGCCGTCGGCGCGTAGTACGACGACACCTGGTATCCCCACGAGCCGCCGAACGGGTGCTCGGCGACCGGCAGGAACTCCACGTGCGTGAAGCCGGTTTCCCTGACGTAGTCGACAAGTTCGCTTGCCAGCTCGCGATATCCGAGGCCCTGCCGCCACGAGCCCAGATGCACCTCGTAGATGCTCATCGGCCGTGCGTGCCAGGCAGTCTCGGCGCGCGCGGCGATCCAGTCGGCGTCGGCCCACTCGTACGACGACTGGTGGATCTTCGACGCCGTCCCCGGCGGCACCTCGGTGGCGAAGGCCAGCGGATCGGCCTTCTCGCGCCAAACTCCGTCCCGGCCGAGCACCTGGAACTTGTACAGCGAGCCGGCCTGGACTCCTGGCAGGAAAATTTCCCACACACCGGTCGAGCCGAGCGACCGCATCGGCAGGGCACGGCCGTCCCAGAAGGAAAACTCGCCGGTGACCCGGACACCCTGCGCGTTCGGTGCCCACACCGCGAACGACGTTCCGGTCACCGGACCCGAGGACGTCTCGTACGTCCGCACGTGCGAGCCGAGCACGGACCAGAGTTTTTCGTGCCGTCCCTCGCCGATCAGGTGCAGGTCGAGCTCGCCGAGGGTGGGCAGCCAGCGGTACGGGTCGTCCTCGATCCGCACCTCGTCGGCCGTGCTCACCGACAGCCGGTAGTCGCCGAGCGCACCGTCCACAGTGGCCTGGAAGATGCCGCCGCCGTGCACGCGGTGCATCTCGACCCGGGCGCCGGCCGCCACCAGGACGACTTGTCGTGCGTACGGCCGCAAAGTGCGCACCACCGTGCGTCCGTCGCCGATCGGGTGCGCACCGAGGATCGAATGTGGATTGTGGTGCGCACCGCCGATCAGCCGGTCGAGCTCGACGCGGTCGGGGACCGGTCCGAGCGATACGGCGGTAGTCATCGGGACAGATCCGCTCCTTCGGTGGCCAGCCGCGCCACCGAGCCGAGCGGGATCGGCAGCCAGGTCGGCCGGTTGTTGTGCTCGTACGCGACCTCGTAGACGGCCTTGTCCAACTCCAGCGCGCGCAACAAAACCGGCTGGTCACGCGGATCGGGGCCGACTGTCGCGTAACCGTCGCAGAACGCGCCGCGGTTGCGGCTGGCCCACTCGTTGGCGCGATAGTCCAGCTGCGGGTCAGGGTCGTTGCCGACCAGCAGATGCCGTGCCGCGTAGTCGAAAGACCGCAGCATGCCGGCCACGTCCTGCAGCGGCGACATGTACGCGCTGCGCTCGGCCAGCGGCCGCGCCGGCTCGCCCTCGAAGTCGATCAGGATCCAGCCGTTGACGGTACGCAGCACCTGGCCGAGGTGCAGGTCGCCGTGGATCCGTTGCACCGCGACGGGATGCTCGATCGCCAGCAGATCGTCGTACGCGCGGTGCAGCGACTCGGCATACTGCGCGACCTCCTCGACCGACCGCGCGACGGCGTCCAGTTTCTCGTGCATCAGCCGGACCGTACGCTCCAGTCCGGACCGGTCCAGCCGCGAGGATCCCAGCGCTCGCGCCAAATCCTGGTGGACGGACGCGACGGCCTCGCCGAGCCGGAAGGCCTCCGACGCGAAGTCGCCGCCGACCTCGTCGGCGTGCAGGTCGGCCTCGGCGATCAGGTCGCGCATGCTGGTCTCGGCCATCGCCCAGCCGTCCGAGGTGTTGTCCAGGAACTCCTGCAACATCCCGTAGGTGACCGGTTTTCCGTCCAGCTGTCCGGAAATCGTGCCGAGCGGCCGCGCGATGTGCGAGCTGTCCATGTCGCGCAACGCGCGGTGCAGCTCGACGTCGGCGGACAGGCCGGCGGTGATCCGGCGGAACAGCTTGAGGATGTAGAGGTTGCCGAAGATCAGCGAGGTGTTGCTCTGCTCGACGGTCACCGGCCGGCTGGACAGGCCGGTTTCCAGCTCGACGCCCGGCTCGGCGGCGAAGGACAGGCCGTCGGCGTGCGCGCCGGCCGCCATCAGCTCGACCAGCCGGCCGGCCAGGTCGGGGTCGAGCACGGCGTCGTACGCGACCGCCTCGCCATGCGGTCCCCGCACCGAGCCGATCCGGCCGTGTTCCAGGTATTCCGGCAGGTTTCGGCGTACGCCGAGCAGGAGTTGGTAGAGCTGCTCGCCGTCCTGGCTGTCCACCGCGACCAGCACGTGGTCGAGCTGCGGCTCGGCGTCCTGCAGCGTGTACGCGCTGACCGGCCGGACGCCGAGGATTTTCTGGCCCTTGCTGCCGAACCAGCGTTGTCCAGGCAGCCAGCCGGCCAGTGGCCCGGCCAGCTGCTCGGCCAGATCGTCGCAGAGACGATCGGAGGACGGGTTTTTCGCCGGTTCGGAAGCGGTCACAGTTCGTCCTCGGCCGGCACGATCTGGAACCAGTAGAAACCGTGGCCCGGCAGGGTCAGCAGATACGGCAGGTCGCCGATCCGCGGGAACAGGGCGCCACCGGTGAGCTCGCGCAACGCCTCGCCGGCATACGCGGACAGGTCCAGCTGCACCGGTTGCGGGAATCGGGACAGGTTGCTCACGCAGACCACCCGATCCCTGTGTTCGACCATAACGGTGCCGTCCTCGCTCGGCACCTTGTCCTCCCAGTCGCGCACGTACGCGAGCACCGACGGGTTGGACGAGCCGAGGTCGGTGAACGTGCCGAGACCGAAGCTGGGGTGCTGCTTGCGGACCTCGATCATCCGCCGGGTCCAGTGCAGCAGCGAGGAGGTGTCGTTGGACTGCGCCTCGACGTTGATCGACTGGAAACCGTAGAGCGTGTCCATCAGCGGCGGCAGATAGAGCCGGCCCGGGTCGGCGGTGGAGAAACCCGCGTTGCGGTCGGGCGTCCACTGCATTGGCGTACGCACGGCGTCGCGGTCGCCGAGCCAGATGTTGTCTCCCATGCCGATCTCGTCACCGTAGTACAGGATCGGTGACCCCGGCAGCGAAAGCAGCAACGAGGTGAACAGCTCGATCTGGTTGCGGTCGTTGTTGAGCAGTGGCGCGAGCCGGCGCCGGATGCCGACGTTGGCGCGCATCCGCGGATCCGTCGCGTATTCGGCATACATGTAGTCGCGCTCTTCGTCGGTGACCATCTCGAGCGTCAGCTCGTCGTGGTTGCGCAGGAAGATCCCCCACTGGGCACGCGAGGGGATGTCCGGTGTCTGCGCCAGGATCTCCGAGATCGGGAACCGGCTCTCCCGCCGTACGGCCATGAAGATCCGTGGCATCAAAGGGAAGTGGAAGGCCATGTGGCACTCGTCGCCGCCGGTGTTGGGGTCGCCGAAGTACTCGACGACGTCGGCCGGCCACTGGTTGGCCTCGGCCAGCAGCACCCGGCCGGGATACTCGTCCTCGACGACTTTGCGGCAGCGCTTGAGAAACGTGTGCGTCTCCGGCAGGTTCTCGCAGTTGGTGCCTTCCCTGGCGTACAGGTAGGGCACCGCGTCCAGCCGGAAGCCGTCGATGCCCAGGTCCAGCCAGAAGCGCAGGACGTCGATCATCGCGTCGCAGACGTCGGGGTTGTCGTAGTTGAGATCCGGCTGGTGGCTGAAGAACCGGTGCCAGTAGAACTGGCCGCGGACCGGGTCGTAGGTCCAGTTGGAGCTTTCGGTGTCG
Source organism: Fodinicola acaciae (assembly GCF_010993745.1). Taxonomy (NCBI): domain Bacteria; kingdom Bacillati; phylum Actinomycetota; class Actinomycetes; order Mycobacteriales; genus Fodinicola; species Fodinicola acaciae. The sequence continues at coordinate 342,155 of NZ_WOTN01000003.1, read as the reverse complement.
ACGAAGATGATCCGCGCTTCCGGATATTTCTGGTCGTCGTCGTTCCACATGTAGAAGTCGCCGTACGGGCCCTCCGGGTCGCGGCGCGACTCCTGGAACCACGGGTGCTGGTCGGAGGTGTGGTTCATCACCAGGTCGGTGATGATCCGGATGCCGCGCTTGTGCGCCGCGTCCAGCAGCCGGACGAAGTCGTCGACGGTGCCAAACTCCGGCAGCACGGCACGAAAGTCGCTGATGTCGTAACCGCCGTCGCGCAGCGGCGAGGCGTAGAACGGCGGCAGCCACAGGCAGTCGACGCCGAGCCAGGACAGGTAGTCCAGCTGCTCGGTCAGGCCGCGCAGGTCGCCGGTGCCGTCGCCGTTGGAGTCGCGGAACGCGCGGACCAGCACCTCGTAGAACACCGCGGTCTTGTACCACTCGGGTTCCTCGCGGGCCGGCCGCGCGTGCGCGAAGTCCTCGGCCAACGGCTCCAGCAACGTGCCGTCCGGCATCTGCGCGTCGCCGGTGTGCTCCACGTGATCGGGCTGGGTCTGCTCGGTCACCTGCTCCGGCCGCGTATCGACCGCTAAGTCCTCGGCGACGACGGCCGGAGGGGACACCGCGGCTGGAATGGAGCTCATTTTTACCTCTGGGTACGGGGAAGTTTGGGTCAGTACTTGTGCACGGCGAAAAGATGTGCCGGTTGGTCGTGCGGGTCGAGGCGGACGGCGTTGAACTGCCCCCAGTCGTACTCCGCGCCGGTCACCCGGTCCACGACCCGGAAGCGGTCATTCCAGTCGAGGCCGAGCGCGGGCATGTCCAGAGCGGTGTTCCCCCACTGGACATCGTGCGGATCCAACGAAACCACGACCAGGACGGTGTCACCGGTGGCATGGTCCACTTTGGACCAACACATGATGACATCGTTGTCGATCTGGTGGAAACGCAGGTTCCGCAACCAGTGCGTCGCCGGATGCTCACGCCGGAACTCGTTGAGGATCTTCAGGTATGGCGCGAGCGTACGGTGTTCGGCCGCGGCACGCGCCCAGTCCCGTGGCCGCAGCTGGTATTTCTCGCTGTCCAGGTATTCCTCGCTGCCGGGTCGTACGGCCACGTGCTCGTAGAGCTCGTAGCCGGAGTAGACCCCCCAGCTCGGTGACAGCAGACTTCCCAGCACGGCGCGGATCTTAAACATCGGCGGGCCGCCGTATTGCAGTGAATCGTGCAAGATGTCCGGCGTGTTGACGAAAAAGTTGGGCCGCATGTAGTCGGCGGCGGCGACCAGCTCGTTGGCGTAGTCGATGAGCTCCTGTTTGCCGGTGCGCCAGGTGAAGTAGGTGTAGGACTGGGTGAAGCCGATCTTGGCCAGGCCGTGCATCATCGCCGACCTGGTGAACGCCTCGGCCAGGAACAGCACGTCCGGGTCGGTCGACTTGACCTCGGCGATCAGCCAGTGCCAGAAGTTGACCGGCTTGGTATGCGGGTTGTCGACCCGGAAGATCTTCACCCCGTGCGAGATCCATTTGCGTACGACGGCAAGCACCGCCTGGTAGATGCCGTCCGGGTCGTTGTCGAAGTTGAGCGGATAGATGTCCTGGTATTTCTTCGGCGGGTTCTCCGCGTACGCGATGGTGCCGTCGGCCTTGGTGGTGAACCACTGTGGGTGCTCGGTGACCCACGGATGGTCCGGCGCGCACTGCAGCGCCAGGTCGAGCGCGACCTCCATGCCGAGCTCGTGCGTACGCGCGACGAAGGCGTCGAAGTCGTCGAACGTGCCCAGCCGCGGATGGATCGCGTCGTGGCCGCCGTCCTTGGAGCCGATGGCCCACGGCGAGCCGACGTCGTCGGGGCCGGCGTGCAGCGTGTTGTTGGGTCCCTTGCGGTTGACCTCGCCGATCGGATGGATCGGCGGCAGGTAGACCACGTCGAAACCCATGTCGGCGATCGCCGGCAGCCGCTCGGCGGCCGTACGCAGCGTGCCGTGCACCGGCGTCTGGATGGACTCCGGATGCGTCGGGTCGGGCACGAGCGCGCCCTCGGAGCGGGGGAAGAACTCGTACCAGGAGCCGTAGAGCGCGCGCTGCCGGTCGACCCAGATGGTGTGCGTGGCCGACCGCGTGATCAGCTCGCGCAACGGGATCTCGTGCAGCAGCGGACCGAGGTCGAGCGCCTGCTTGACCCGCTGTTCCAGCGACAGCGAGGTGTCGGCCAGCGAGCGCGCCGCGTCGGCCAGCGCGCCGCGGTGGTCGCGTGCCAGGTCACCGCCGATCCGGATGATGCTCTGCGACGCACGCTGCATCAGCGACACGCCCTCGGCCAGGTCGTTGGCCAGCTCGATGGATCCCTGGCCGGCCTCCATCTTGACCTCGACGGCGTGCCGCCAGGTCGCGTACGGGTCCGACCACGCCTCGATCGCGAAGGTCCACCTGCCGGGTTCGTCCGGAATCACGCCGGCGTACCAGCGCGAGGTCCAGGCCGGCCCCTGCTCCATCCGGACGAACCGTCTGCGCCGGCCGTCCGGGCCCTTCCAGACGACGTTGGCGCCGACGGCGTCGTGACCCTCGCGGTAGACGGTCGCGGCGACGGGTACGTACTCACCGACCACCGCGCGCGCGGGGTAACGGCCGCACGCGACGGAGGGGGAGATGTCTTCGATGGGAATTCGTCCGCTCATCGCACGCCACCGTAGCTGTATGCCAACGTCGGCCTGGAAGCAGACACCACCTGTTCGACCTGTCCGTGGCGGCGCTCCCGGACGCCGGGATTCCTTGGTCGATCAAGAACAACTTCGATGGTAACCCGGCGTGCGTGACCTCGCATCGCGCGATGATCTCGTACGGACAAATCTGGACAGTCGACCGGTCAGTGACCGGACCGCTTGTCGCTCTCGGTATCTTCGCCGGCGTGAAAGCACTACGCCGATTCACCGTCCGTGCCTCTCTGCCGGCGCCGCTCGCACCGCTGTCCGAGCTGGTGATGAACCTGCGCTGGGCCTGGCACACCGAGACCACCGACCTGTTCGCCGCCGTCGACCCGCAGCTGTGGCGGGCCGTCGACGGCGACCCGGTCCGGCTGCTGGGTGAGGTGAGCGCCGAGCGGCTGGACGAGCTGGCCCGCGACCCGGCCTTCCTGGCGCAGCTGGGCGGCGTACACGCCGACCTGGCGCGCTATCTGAGCGAGCCGCGCTGGTATCAGTCGCTGACCGACGCTCCGCGGCAGATCGCGTACTTCTCGCCGGAGTTCGGCATCACCGAGGTGCTGCCGCAGTACTCCGGCGGCCTCGGCATCCTGGCCGGCGACCACCTCAAGGCCGCCAGCGACCTCGGCGTACCGATCCTCGGCGTCGGCCTGCTCTACCACGCCGGCTACTTCTCGCAGTCCCTGTCGCCGGACGGCTGGCAGGAGGAGCACTATCCCTCGCTCGACCCCAACGGCCTGCCGCTGGCGCTGCTGCGCGACGCGGACGGGTCGCCGCTGGAGATCACCGTCGGCCTGCCGGACGGCAAGACGCTCGGCGCGCAGATCTGGCAGGCACAGGTCGGCCGCGTACCGCTGCTGCTGATGGACGCCGACATCGAGTCCAACGACCCGGAGATCCGTGCCATCACCGACCGGTTGTACGGCGGTGGCGCCGAGCACCGGCTGCGGCAGGAGCTGCTGCTGGGCATCGGCGGCGTCCGGGCCGTACGCGCGTACTGCAAGCTGACCGGCGCGGCCGAGCCGGAGGTCTACCACACCAACGAGGGCCACGCCGGCTTCCAGGGCCTGGAGCGGATCCGCGAGCTGGTCGCAGGTGCCGGACTGTCCTTCGACGAGGCGCTGCAGGCCGTACGCGCCGGCACGGTCTTCACCACACACACGCCGGTTCCGGCCGGCATCGACCGCTTTCCGCGCGCGTTGATCGAGCACACGTTCGGCGGCGACAACGAGGCTCCTGGCGTGCCGGTGGACCGCGTGCTGGCGCTCGGCGCCGAGGACGACCCCGGCGTCTTCAACATGGCGCACATGGGCCTGCGGCTGGGCCAGCGCGCCAACGGCGTGTCGAAGCTGCACGGTCACGTGTCGCGGGAGATGTTCGCCGGCCTGTGGCCGGGGTTCGGGTCGGTCGACGTGCCGATCAGCTCGGTGACCAACGGCGTACACGCGCCGTCGTGGGTCGCGCGCGAGATCACCGGCCTGCTCGGCGTCGGTCCGGACTCCACCTGGGAGGTCGTCGGCGACCTGCCGGGCGACCAGCTGTGGAGCATCCGTCGCGAGCTGCGGTCGCGGCTGGTGGACGAGGTGCGCCGGCGCGTACGGCTGTCGATGCTGCACCGCGGTCACACCGAGGCGGAGCTGGGGTGGGTCCAGAACGTCTTCGATCCGGACATCCTGACCATCGGCTTCGCGCGGCGGGTGCCGTCGTACAAGCGGCTCACCATGATGCTGCGCGACCCGGAGCGGCTGCGTGCGCTGCTGACCGACCCGGAGCGACCGATCCAGATCGTCATCGCCGGCAAGTCGCATCCGGCCGACGAGGGTGGCAAGCACCTGATCCAGCAGATGGTGCAGTTCGCCGACGACCCGGCCGTACGGCATCGGATCGTGTTCCTGCCGGACTACGACATCGGCATGGCGCAGTTCCTTTACGCCGGTTGTGACGTGTGGCTGAACAACCCGCTGCGGCCGTTGGAGGCCTGTGGCACGTCCGGCATGAAGGCCGCGCTGAACGGCGGCCTGAACCTGTCCATCCGGGACGGCTGGTGGGACGAGATGTACGACGGCGGCAACGGTTGGGCCATCCCGACCGCCGACGGCGTCACCGACCCGGACCGCCGCGACGACCTGGAGGCCGCCGCCTTCTACGAGCTGGTCGAGCAGCACGTACGCGCGCGCTTCTACGACCGCGCGGCCGACGGCGTGCCGAAGAGCTGGATCGACATGGTCCGCCACACGCTCAAGTCGCTCGGGCCGCTGGTGCAGGCGACGCGGATGGTGCGCGACTATGTCGAGGAGCTGTACGCCCCGGCCGCCGTGTCCGCTCGGCGGCTCGGCGGCTCGTACGACGGCGCTCGCGAGCTGGCCGCCTGGTATGCGCGGATCCGCGGCGGCTGGGACTCCGTACGCGTGGCGCACGTCGACGCGTCCGGCATCGGTGACACGCCGGAGCTGGGGGCCTCGCTGCACCTGCGTGCCGAGATCGTGCTCGGGTCGCTGTCGCCGTCGGACGTGACCGTACAGGCGTGTTACGGCCGGGTCGACGCGACGGAGGAGCTGCACGACGTGATGTGCGTCGACATGACGCACTCGGACAACGGCGGCGAGTTCGAGTTGTTCGAGGGTGACGTGCCGCTGCAGCGCGCCGGTGCTTTCGGCTACACCGTACGCGTGCTGCCGCGGCACGAGCTCCTGTCGTCGTCCTCCGAGCCGGGCCTGGTCGTCCTCGCGTCCTGACTGCCGCGGCGCCTCGTTACTGGCAGGTCCGCCAGTAACGAGGCGTCGCGGCATTTTCACCTCAGGAAGGTGAGCAGCGCCTCGGGGGCCTCTTCGGGGATGAAGTGGCCGCAGTTGGGGATGGGTTCGCCGCGGAGGTCTTTGGCGTACGGGCGCCAGGCGTCCAGGACGTCGAGTTGCGACGGGATGCCGGTGTCGCCCCAGAGGGCCAGTGTCGGCATGGTCAGGCGTTTGCCGGCGGCGAAGTCGGCGTTGTCGAGGTCGTCGTCGTACGGGAAAGACGCTCGATAGTCGTCGAAACCGGCACGCAGTGCGCCGGGCCGTGAGAACGCGCGTACGTATTCGTCGACGGCCGCGGGGTCGAGGCCGGCGCGTTGGTGGGTCCAGCGTTCGAAGAAATACTCCAGATAACCGCGGATGTTCTGGCCGACCAGCAGCTCCGGCAGGTCGCGCTGCAGGTGGAACTGCCAGTGCCAGGGCACCGCGGTCAGCCCGGTTTGCCTGTCGACGCCGCGCCAGGCCTCGCGACTCGGCACGATGTCCAGTACGACAAGCCTGGCGACGTTTTCCGGGTTGTCCAAGGCATATCGGTGTGCCACGCGCGCGCCGCGGTCGTGGCCGACCAGCGTGATGGCGGAGTCGTCGGTGATTTCCCTTACCAGCGCGCGAATGTCGGCGGCCATCGTACGCTTGTCATAGCCGGTCGGTGCTTTGTCGCTCAGCCCATAGCCGCGCAGGTCCGGCGCGATCACCGTGTGCGTCTCGCTCAGTGGTCCGATCACCCGCCGCCAGCAGTGGCTGTTCTGTGGCCAGCCGTGCAGCAGCACCATCGTCGGACCGCTGCCCGCCTTCTCGTAATGCAGCGTGATGCCGTTGACCTTGGCCGTACGACCCATCCGTGATCGCCTCCATAACCTGTTCAACGAGTTACGTGCGTAACTGTATCATGGGGTTATGGCGACGGACTGGGTGTGGGACGGCGGGCGGCCGTCGGTGGATCTGGTGAACACCTACCGCGACCGCAAGACCGGTGGCCGCGAGCTGCTGCGTACGCCCGCCGACCTGGCCGAATGGCTGGCGTTGCCGGAGGTTTCGGCCACTCGCCTGCGGCAGGCGATCGAGCTGCGCGAGGCGATCAACGACTGCGTCACGGCTGCGATCGACGGCGAGCGGTTGCCTGCCGTCGACCTCATCAACCAGTGGGCCGCGCGCCGGCGGCCGGTGATCGTACGGCTGCATCCGGACGGCTCAGCCGAGACCGAGCCGCCGGCAGATCCGGTCGCCGCGGCGCTGGCCGAGATCGCCGCCGACGCCGTCGACCTGCTCAGCGGCGAGGAGCGCGGTGGCCTGCGAATTTGTGGCAGCGCCGACTGTGGTCTGCGGTTCGTCGACCGGTCGCAGGCCGGCCGTCGGCAGTGGTGCTCGATGGCCCGATGCGGAAACCGGGAGAAAGCCCGTGCTCACCGCGCGCGGATGCGGTTTGCTTGACCGATGGCGCTCACGACCCAGACGATGACCGACGAGCAGCGTAAATCGGTGGCTTTGGAATATCTGAAGGCATTCGACAACGGCGGCGTCACCAGCACCGGCGCGGGCATCCTCGACCTGTTCGCCGACGACGCGCAGGTGTATTTCCCGAAATGGGGCCTGGCGGACGGAAAAGCGGAGATCGGCCGGCTTTTCGGCGACGTCGGCGGCACACTGAAGTCGATCAAGCACCACTACGCGTCGTTCAACTGGATCTTCTCCGGCAGTGACACCGGCTTGGCGGCGGCCTGCTGGCTCCATTTCAGGGCCGCCGCCTCGGCAGTGGCATGCCGCCGCATCAACGGGTCGTACTGCGTGATGAACCGACCCATCACGGTGAGCTGGATTCCCTGCATCGCGGCGATCAGCCGGTTGGTCACCTCCAGCACGGCCAGGCACTCATACCGGTCGGCCTGGCTCAGATCCAGCCCCAACAGCCGGCGCACGGTGTCGGCATCTGGCGGCGCATCACAGAAATCCAACGCGAACCGCGGATCCCGATGCCGCCGACGTCGTCGCAGTCGACGACGGCTTCCCCAAGTTTACTCCCATGCCGCTAATTGTACGCCGCTGCACCGACAATTCCGGTGCTGACTTTCGGCGTGGACACACAAATATTCCTCGACGGCAGGGTGGGTCTAGAGGATGCGGGAGAGGAATGCGCGCGTACGATCGTGTGCCGGTGCGCGGAAAAGCTGGTCTGGAGTGCCGGTCTCGACCACCTGACCGCGATCCATGAACACCACCCGGCTGGCCACATCCCGCGCGAAAGCCATTTCGTGTGTCACCACAAGCATCGTCATGCCATCAGCGGCGAGATCGCGCATAACGGCCAGCACCTCACCCACCAGCTCGGGATCCAGCGCCGACGTCGGCTCGTCGAAAAGCATCAACTTCGGACTCATGGCCAGCGCACGCGCGATCGCGACCCGCTGCTGTTGACCGCCAGACAACTCGGCCGGATAAGCGTTTTCCTTGTCCGCCAAGCCAACCTGGGCCAGCAGGTCCCGCGCGCGCTCGACGGCTGCCGGCATCGGCTGCCGCAGCACGCCGACCGGTGCCTCGATGATGTTCTGTCGTACGGTCATGTGCGGAAACAGGTGGAACTGCTGGAAGACCATGCCGATCGACGCGCGCCGGCGGGCGGCTTCCTTGGCGGACAGCTCGAAAAGCCGGTTGCCGTGCTGCCGATATCCGACCAGCTCGCCATCGACCAGGATCGACCCGGAATCCACGGTGTCCAGATGGTTGACGCACCGCAGAAGCGTACTTTTCCCCGATCCGGACGGGCCGATCAGGCAGACCACCTCGCCGTGACGCACGTCCAGGCTGACACCGCGCAACGCCTCCAGCGGTCCGTAACTCCTGCGTACGTCCCGGATCTCCACCATCGGCGTCACAGCAACGCACCCCGTCCATAGCGGCGCTCCAGAAACGCCTGTCCGACCGACAGGATCGAGACCACGATCAGATACCAGGTGCTGGCGACCAACAGCAACGGAATGACCCGGTAGTTGATGCCGTAAATGCTTTGGGCCGTGTAGAGCAGATCGCTCAACGCGATGACGCTGACCAAAGACGAGGTCTTCAGCATCGAGATCGTCTGGTTTCCGGTCGGCGGGATGATCATACGCATCGCCTGCGGCAGCACTATTCGCCGCATCACCCGAGCCGGCCGCATGCCTAACGCGAGCGCCGCTTGCCGTTGGCCGCGGTCGACGCCGATCACGCCAGACCGGACGATTTCGGCCATGTACGCCGCCTCGTGCAGTGCCAGCGCCAGCACGGCTGCCGCGAACGGACTGATGACTTCGTTGGCGTTGACGGAAAACGCGCCGAGTCCGAGCTTCGGATAGAGCGCGGCGAGGTTGAACCAGAACAGGATCTGCACCAGCAGCGGTACGCCACGGAAAAACCACACGTACAGCTGAGAAACTCCGGACAGCACACGGCTGCCGGACGTACGCATGAGGGCCAGCACCACACCGAGGACGATGCCGAGCAGCATGCTGACGACCGTCAGGCCGATCGTCGTCAGCAGGCCGTGCAGGATCGCGCCGGACAGGAAGTACGTGCCGACCACGTCCCAGCCGAACCGCGGATTGACCGCGGCCGAATAGAGAAAAGCGACCACGACGACGGCCAGCACGGCATAGCTGACCCACAGGTACGGCCGCCGTCGCGGCACCACACGAAGCTCGGTCATTTGCCGGTCCTCACGGCGAAAGTGGACAGTGCGTTGCCTTGTACGGCCCATTTGGCCAGGATCTTCTGATAGATTCCGCTGCGCCGCAGCTCCACCAGCGCCGCCTGCACGGCCGGCGCCAGCTTGTTACCTTTGTCCAGGCCGATCCCGACCGGACTGCCGGCGTCGTAGGTGTCGGCGACCACGATGTCCGGCACGTTACGCACCGCATACTGCAGCACCGGCAGGTCCACCATCACCGCATCGATCCGGCCACTGACCAGCGCCAGTACGCCTTTCTGCTGGTCCGGAAAGCCACGGATGGCGATCGGCGCGCGGCCGGCGCGTACGCACTGCGTGGACAGCAGAGGCAGATATTTCGCCTGTTGAATGGATCCGTTGGACACCGCGACCTGGTGGCCGCACAGCGAATTCACCGTCAGGTGCAACGGATTGCCGGCGCGCGTGCCGATGCCGGTGCCGGAATTGAAGTATTCCACGAAATCCAGCACCTTGAGCCGTTCGTCGGTGATCCCCATCTGGCTCACCGACAGGTCATAGCGACCGCTCTGCAACCCCGGAATGATCTGGTCGAAGGTGACGCCGACGACGTTGACACCTACGCCCATCACGCCGCCGAGCGCCTTGGCCAGATCCGGATCGACGCCGAGCATGTCACCGGAACCGTCCGGCGCGGGATAGTGCAGCGGCGCGTTTCCGATGCTCATCACCGCGTTGATCGTCCGCGTGCCTGGCGGCACGAGCCGCTGCACCGAGGCGACCGGTGCCGCGGTGATGACCTGAGCGTTCGGATCGATCGCCGGCGAGCTGCAGCCGGCGACCACCAGCAGGACGAGAAAAAGTCCGACTGTCCTCATTGGACCCGGCCGGGATCGAGGTGGCCGATCGGCAGGTCCGTGCGGCCCTCGGTGACCAGCGCGGCGGCGATCTCGCCGAACACCGGTGCGAGTTTGAAGCCGTGGCCGGAAAATCCGCTGAGCGACAGGACGCGGTCGCTGGTCGGCAGCCAACCGACCAGCGACTGGCCGTCGGCGGTGTAACCGTCGCGATAGACACCGACGCGTACGGGCTCAGGAAAAAGTCCCGGCAGAAACCGCGTCACCAGCCGATGCGGCTGGTAATCCGATGCCTCGACCGTGTAGTCGATGGAATCCGCGTCCTGGCGATGCAGATCCTCGCCTTGTGGTGTGTATCCGTTGACTTTGACGAAACCGCCGTCGACCGCCGGCAGCACGCTGGTGTCGACAGCGCCGCGGCGTAATGCGATCGGAAACCGGTCGGGTCCGAACTCGGCCGGCTCCCGCGGCAAAAACCACGCACTGACCAGCCGGCGTGGATAGATTCGCTTGTCCAGCCACGGATCCAGCTGTCCGCTCCACGGTCCACCGGCCACGATCGCTTTCGCCACCCGGAGATCGCCGTCGCTGGTGCGTACGGTCACGCCGTGCGCGTCCGGCACGACCTCGGTCACTCGCGTGTAGGTCCGCAGCGTCGCACCGGCCGCGACGGCACGCTCGGCGGCGGTCAACGTCGCCACATTCGACCGCAGCACACCGGCATAGCGATCCAGCACGACGGTTTCGTTGGTGAGGCCGGCGTGCTGCGGATAGCGCTCGGCGAGCTCGGCGGTGCTCAGGATCTCATGTGCCAGGCCAAAACGGCGTACGCACTCGAGCACGGTCAGCGTCGAGGGATGGTCCGGCGGCGCGATCATCAGGCCGCCGGTGATCGTGAGGATCTCCCGCCCGGCCTCGGCCTCCAGCGCCCGCCAGAGGTCGTACGCGCGGCGTAGCAGTGGGACGTAGTCGGCGCCTTCGTGGTAGGCGGTGCGGAAGATCCGGGTGTCGCCACCGGCCGCTCCACGGTCGTGGCCGGGCGCATATCGCTCCAGTCCGATGACCGCGACGCCGGCCTTGGCGAGCCGCCATAACGCCATCGAGCCCATCGTGCCGACACCAACGACCGCGACTTCTGCATCCAAGCCTGTATGCATGCTTGACCATAACACTCGATCCGGGTGCGCTCCGAACGAAACAGTCGATCGGTAAGCCAGCCAACGAAAACCAACAGAACGAGGCCCGCCAGTGCGGCGACGAGATTCAGGAATGTCAACACATCGACGATCGTCCATGGGTGGCCATCGCGGGACCAGTGGCGGGAATGCCCAGTTGCGATAGATTACCGCCATGCACGTCATCGCCGTACTCGCACTGGACTGCGTCCACAGTTTCGACATGGCCACGCCACTGCAGGTGTTCACGACGGCGCACTCGCTGGACCCGTCGTCGGACTCCAATCTGGGCGAGCCGCTCTATCGCGTCATGGTGTGCGGCGACGGCCGTGACCTGCGAGCGGTCGGTGTCGGCCAGGTCGAGATGTATCGCTACACGCCGGCGCATCCGCTCGCCGACGCCTTGACCGCCGACACGATCATCGTCCCGGGCTCGGGTTCTCATCAGCCGCAGGACGAGATCATCGCCGTGCTCCGCGAGGCGCGCGAACGAGGCATCAGGGTGGCGTCGATCTGTGGCGGCGCGGTGATCCTGGCCGCCGCGGGACTGCTCGACGGACGGCGCGCGACCGCGCACTGGACCTCCACCGCGTCGATCGCGGAGCGTTTCCCCGGCGTCGAGATGGACGACGGCGTGCTGTACGTCGACGACGGCGACGTGCTCACTTCGGCCGGTGCCGCGAGCGGCCTCGACCTGTGCCTGCACATGATCCGTTGCGACTACGGCTCGGCGATCGCCGCTGAGACGGCCAGGCACATGGTGGTGCCGCCGCAGCGCGAAGGCGGCCAGGCGCAGTTCATCCGGCATCGGGATCCCGGCGACGGCGACGGCTCGCTGGAGCCGACGATGCGGTGGATCCGCGAACGCCTCGCCGAGGTCATCACCTCCGACCGCATCGCCGACCACGTCGGCGTCAGCGAACGGACGCTCTATCGCTGGTTTCGCGACCAGACCGGGAAAACGCCGCTGCAGTGGATCCTGCAGCAACGCCTGTCGTACGCGCAGGAGCTGCTGGAGACCACCGACCTGGCGATCGAAACGGTGGCGCAACAGAGCGGTTTCGGCACCTCGATGACCATGCGGCAACATTTCGCCAAACACGCCAGGACCTCGCCGGCCGCCTATCGCCGCGCATTCCGTGCGCGTGCGGATCTCACATAGTGAGAAGAATTTCTCGTCACGCGGTTGGCGTGGCAGACTCGCCTCCATGCACATCGGCCGACTGATTATTAGCACCTAGCGCGCACGCAGCCGCACCGCGTACGCGCAGACCTCCCACACCGTGGGGGGTCTTTTTCGTTGGGCCGGATAATCCTTTGGAAAGGACACCAGTCCCGTGATGGACGACAGCTTCCACGTCTTCGACACCACCCTGCGAGATGGTGCGCAGCGGGAAGGCATCACCTACTCGGTGAACGACAAACTCGCGGTGGCGCGGCTGCTCGACGAGATGGGCGTCGGGTTCGTCGAAGGCGGCTGGCCCGGCGCGATGCCGAAGGACACCGAGTTTTTCGCTCGTGCGGCCAAAGGCGAGCTGGTCCTCAAGCACGCCAAGCTCGTCGCCTTCGGCTCGACCAGGAAAGCCGGCACGAAAGCCAGCCAGGACAAGCAGGTGCTGGCGCTGCGCGACGCGCAGACCGAGGTGGTCACGCTGGTCGCGAAATCCGACGTACGCCACGTGGAGCGCGCGTTGCGTACGACACTGGAGGAAAACCTGGAAATGGTGCGGGACACGGTCTCGTTCCTGGTCGCCGAAGGCCGCCGGGTTTTCCTCGACTGCGAACACTTTTTCGACGGCTATGAACACGATCGCGATTACGGCCTGCGCGTACTCGAAGCGGCTTTCGAGGCCGGCGCGAGCGTCGGCGTGCTGTGCGACACCAACGGTGGAATGCTGCCGATGGGTCTGGGCAAGGTCGTCGGGGAAGTGCTGGAACGCGGCGGATTCCGGCTCGGCATCCACTGCCAGGACGACACCGCCTGCGCCGTCGCCAACACGCTGGCCGCCGTCGAGGCCGGTGTCACACACGTCCAGTGCACCGCCAACGGCTACGGGGAAAGGGCCGGCAACGCCGACCTTTTCCCCGTCGTCGCCGGTCTGGTGACGAAAATGGGTCGGTCGGTGCTCCCAGACGGATGCCTGACCGAGCTGGTGAGGGTGTCACACGCCATCGCCGAAATCGCCAACATCGCACCCGACACCCACCAGGCCTACGTCGGGTCCAGCGCTTTCGCCCACAAGGCGGGGTTGCACGCGAGCGCGATCAAGGTGAGTCCGGAGCTCTACAACCACATGGAGCCGGCCACCGTCGGAAATGACATGCGCATTCTCGTCACCGAGATGGCCGGCCGGGCCTCCATCGAGCTGAAGAGTCGCGAGCTCGGTGTCGACCTGGCCGGTCATCCGGAGGCGGCCGGACGGGTGGTCGAGAAAGTCAAGGACCTGGAGGCCGAAGGCTGGTCGTTCGAGGCCGCGGACGCCTCCTTCGAGCTGCTCGTACGCTCGGAGCTGGACGGTCGCAAGCCGAGCTATTTCACCCTGGAGTCCTATCGCGTGTTGATCGAGCACCGCGACGACGGCAGGGTCGCCTGTGAGGCGACGGTGAAACTGTTGGTGGGCAACGAAAGGATCATCGCCACCGCGGAGGGCAACGGTCCGATCAACGCACTGGACCAGGCGCTGCGCGAAGGCCTGGTGAGCCGCTATCCGAGCCTGTCCGGCATGGAGCTGTCCGACTACAAGGTGCGGATCCTGGAAGGCCGCCCCGGCACGGACGCGGTCACGCGCGTTTTGTTGGAGACGACCGACGCCGAGCGTGACTGGACGACCGTTGGCGTACACGGAAACATCGTCGAGGCGTCCTGGCGCGCGATGGTCGACGCGTTGACGTACGGCCTGCGAAGGTAGCCGCCGCGAGCCTCGGTGTGTCCGCCTCGGCCGCGTACCAGATGTAGGCCCGTCGCACCGACTGTCACCTAAACCGCGGCGCTCGGCGAGCGCCGCGGTTTAGGTGCCGTTGGCGGTCGAGTGTCGCCTGAAGTGCGGCGTTCGGTGCGTGCCGTGAGAAGTGCGGCGTTCGGTGGCAGCCGCGAGAAGTGCGGCGTTCGGTGAGTGTCGGGTTTTTGGTGGCGTCGGCGGTCCAATGTCGGCAAAAGCGCGGCGTTCGGTGGCGGCCGCGGGAAGTGCGGCGTTCGGTGAGTGTCGGGTTTTTGGTGGCGTCGGCGGTCCAATGTCGGCAAAAGCGCGGCGTTCGGTGGCGGCCGCGGGAGGTGCGGCGTTCGGTGTGTGTCGGGTTTTTGGCGGCGCCGGTGGTCGGGTGTCTCCTGAAGTGCGGCGTTCGGTGGCGGCTGCGGGAGGTGCGGCGTTCGGTGTGTGTCGGGTTTTGGCGGCGCCGGCGGTCGGGTGTCTCCTGAAGTGCGGCGTTCGGTGGCGGCTGCGGGAGGTGCGGCGTTCGGCGAGCGTCGTCAGGATCGCGGCGTTCGGTGAGTGTCGTGTTTTTGGCGGCGTTGGCGCCGCGTGCGGCATGGCTACCGCTGACCTGCTCCACGACCGCCGTTTCGCTACGATTCTGGGGGAACTGGCGGCGAAGGGGCCCGGATGAGCGACGGTGGCTATGGCGGCGACGACTCGCGGCTGGATCCGCGCCGGCTGTGGGCCGGTGCGGTGGTGAGCGCGGTCATCGCCGCGCTGGTCGCGGTCGCCGGCATCCTGATCGCTCGTTCGGCGTTCGGCGTGCCGCTGCTCGCGCCGACGGCCGCCGGCGCGTGGGGGAGCGTGAACACCGGCGCGTACGCGCTGGCGGCGGCGATCCTGACGCTGATCGCCGCCGGCATTCTGCAGCTGCTGTCCGTCGTCGTGCCCCGGCCGACCTGGTATTTCGGCTGGCTGGTCGGGGTCGCGACGCTGATCGGTACGCTCGCGCCGCTGACCCTCGACGTCGGGTTCAACAGCCGCGTCGCGACCGCGTCGATGGACCTGGTGATGGGGGTCGTGGTCTCGGTGCTGATCACCACGACGGCTCGCAACGCGCGTACGTTTCGCCGGTCAGGCCGGCGGTAGCCGGTTTTCCCGGTCGGCGGCGACGGTCGCCAGCTCGGTGCGGTTGGCGACGCTCAGCTTCGCGTAGATGTGCGTCAGATGCGCCTTGACGGTCGCGCGGCTCACGTACAGCCGGGCGGCGATGTCCGGATTGGACAGTCCCTCGCGGATGAGCCGTACGACCTCCAGCTCGGCCGGCGTCAGGCTCGACCAGCCGACCTGCGGCCGGTTGCGCGGACCGCGGCCGCGCGTCACCACGGCGAGAATGTCGTCCAGTGACGGCGGGTCGATCGTGTCGGTGTCCAGCTCCGGCGGATTTTCCAGCGGTGGCCACGGATAGCCGATCTCGGCGCGAGCGGCTTTCGCGGCGGCCAGCAGCCGCGCGGCCTCGGCCTCGTTGCCGGCGTCGAGCTCCAGCTTGATCAGCACGTCGAGGCTTTTCAGCAGATACGTGCGCAGGCCGTTGTCGCGGCGCAGCGCCAGCGCCTCGTGGCACAGGTCGCGAGCGCGGCCGGGGTCGCGGGCGGCGATCAGCAGGGCCTGCTCGTCGAGCGCCTCGGCCAGCAGATACGGCGCGCCGTACGCGGTGGCGATCTCCGCGGCGCGCTCGGCCTGGGTCCACGCCTCGTCGAGGCGGCCGAGGTGCCGCAGCGCCGCGGTCATGCCGGGCAGGCACCGCGCGGCGGTCCATTCGCGGGTGTTGCCGGCCATCCGGTCGATGCCGCGGCCGAACCACCGCACGGCGTTGTCCAGGTCGCCGTCCCACAGGTGCAGCCATCCCATGGTGTGCTCGAAGCCGACGGCGTCGGCGTCCGGCATTTCGTCAATGGAGCGTACGACCGCGTCCATCATCTTGCGGCCGACCGCGAGGTGCCCGGTCATGCCGCTGACCAGCGCGATCGGGCTGACCAGCGTGCCGACCGCGAAATAGTCGCCGATCGCGGTCACGATCTCCAGCTGTTCCTCGCCGATCTCGGCCGCCTCGCGCAGCCGGCCGGTCTCCAGCGCGGCCCACTGCTGGATGCCGAGCGCGAACGCCATGCAAAACCGGTCGCCGCGCTCGTACACGCGGCGCGCGATCGCGGTGGCCTCCTCGTGCCGGTTGCGCGTGGTCAGCGAGTATCCCTCGATGATCGCGGCCCAGTCATGGAAAAACGGCTCCGTGGCGACGCGTTGTGCCTCGCGTGCGGTGTCCTGGCACAGCTCGAAATCGGTGAAGAAATGGCAGAAGGTGAGTGCGGCCAGGCTGCGGCCGCGCGCGATCTCGTCACCGTTTTCGTCGGCGAGCTCGAGCGCGCGTCGTGCGGTCGCTTCCGCGGTGGACAGCCGGCCGCTGATCGTCTGCAGCATCGCGATGCCGGCCAGCAGCTGCGCCTGCAGCGCCGAGCGGTCGTCGGGATCCAGAGCGCGGCGCAGAAAACCGAGGCCGGCGTGCACCTGACCGTCGACGAACCAGCGGCGCGCCATCGCCGCGGCCAGCTGCCGGCCACGACCGTCCGATGTGGACAGTCCCCAGTCCAGCGCGGCGTTGACGTTGTCCCGCTGTACATCCAGCCCCGGCTCGGCTTTTTCCACGCTGGCAAGGTAGAAATCCAGATGTCGGCTGCGGGTCTCGGTCGTCTCCGCCGCCTCGGCGAGCCGCTCCGCGGCATACTGCCTGACCGTGTCGAGCAGCCGATAGTGTGCGCGGCCGGCGGTTTCGCGTACGGTCACCAACGACTTGTCGACCAGCCGGCCGACGATCGCGAGCGTGCCGCCGCACACCGCCTCCACCGCGGCGAGTGGGAAGTTGCCGGAGAAGACCGCCATCCGCCGGAACACCGTCTGCTCGTCGGCGTCGAGGAGCGCGTGGCTCCAGGCCATCGACGCCTGCAGCGTCTGGTGGCGCGGCACCGCGCGCCGCGCGCCGCCGGCCAGCAGCCGGAAGCGGTCGTCGAGGCCGGCGGCGATCTGCGCCGGCGACAACGCGCGGACCCAGGCGGCGGCGAGCTCGACGGCCAGCGGGATGTTGTCGACCCGCGAGCACACGGCGCGTACGTCCGTCTGCGCGGCACGGATGTCGAAGCCCGGCGCCACCAGGTTTGCCCGATCCGCGAAAAGCTCGACCGCCTCGTCCTCCTTGAGCGACGGCGTACGCCACACCGTCTCGCCCGGCACGCCGAGCGGCTCGCGGCTGGTGGCCAGCACGGACACCTCAGGGCAGCCGCGCAGCACGGTCTCGGCCAGCGCGGCGGCCGCGTCCAGCAGGTGCTCGCAGGTGTCCAGGCAGAGCAACAGCCGGCGCTGCCGCAGCTGGCTCGCGAGCGCCTGAACCGGGTCGCCACCAGGCTCGATGAGCACACCGAGGGCCGTCGCGGCCTGGCGCGCCACCTGATCCGGGTCCGTCACCGGGCCCAGGTCGACCAGCCAGACGCCGCCCGGCCAGTGGTCCAGCTGACGGCTGGCGACCTGGACGGCGAGCCGGGTCTTGCCGCCGCCGCCGACACCGGCCAGCGTCACCAGCCGCCGGTCGGCGAGCAGCCGCTCGATGTCGGCCAGCTCCTCGGCGCGGCCGACGAACCGCGTCAGCTCGACCGGGAGGTTGTGCGCCGTCATGCCGGGGATCGTATCGGCAGACAAATAGCCACCTCGGCGTTGCGGATCAACCAGCTGGTCAATGTTTCGGCTGGCCGCGGCCGGCAGGCTCGGCGCAGGCGGGTCGGCGCCGGACCGAAAGCACGGGAGAAAGGGGACCGGAATGACAGCGACTGTCACGGACACCATCGAGCTGGTCCAAATCCGGCTCAACCAGGCACTTGTCGACGGCGACTCGGCGGCGTTGCGCGAGCTGGTGGCCGACGACTGCCGGATCATCGGACCGAAGGGGTTCATGGTCGCCACCGACGAGTGGATCGACGTACACGCGAGCGGTGTGTACGAGCAGGTGCGTCTGGAGACGGTGGAGTCCGAGGTCATCGACCACGGCGACACGGCGATCCGCAGCGACATGCAGCGGTCGGCGTGCGTCTTCCAAGGCGAGCGGATCGGCGGCCTTTACCGGGTGCTCAGCGTCTGGCTGCGTACGACCAGCGGCTGGCAGCTCGCCGCGACGCAGTACACCGCCATCTCACCGGCAGCGGGAGGCTGACATGACCGAAACCGTCGTACGCCGGACGAGTGGTCCGCAGGTCGGCCCGCCGACCGGTGCGCTCGCTTTGTTGTCGACCCTGATGTTCGTCGCCGGCGTCGCCGCCAGTGCGATCGCCGGTGGGGTGATCCCGTCGCCGACCTCGCCCGACGACGTGGTCAGGACCTACTTCTCGCAGCATTCCACCGCCGTACTCGTCACCAGCGCGTTCGCGTTGGCCGCCTCGGCGTTCCTGGCGATTTTCGCTGGTGCGCTGGCCTCTCGGCTCCGGTTGCTCGGCATCACCCGCGGCGGCGCCGGACTGGTGCAGATCGGTGGCGCCGGCGCGGTGATCCTGACGGTGCTGTCGGGGTTTTTCCTGTGGACGTTGACACGTCCGGAGATCGTCGGTGACCTGGTGGTCGTACGCGCGTTGCAGGTGCTCGCGTTTGCCAGTGGCGGCTTCGGTTTTGCCTTCTTTCTCGGGGTGATCCTGCTCGGTGTCGCCGGTCCGGCACGTCACACCGGCATTGTTCCTGGCATTGTGCTGCAGATCGGCTTCGTGCTGGCGGCGGTGGATGCGCTCGCGCTGGTCGGGATGGTCTGGTCGCCGCTGTATTTCCTGTTGCCGGTGGCCAGGTTTGGCAGCCTGATCTGGCTGACGTACGTCGGCTTCGTCCTGCCGAAGTCGCGCGCTCGCGGTTAGAAAGTCGGGTCAAGGTCCGCGGCGTTTTTCACCGTGGGCCTTGCCATAGCCTTTGTCGCGTGCGATCGAGGCTTTCCGCGACTCGGGTCCGGCCAGCCGCTCCTTGCGGCCGACGTCGACGGACAGGACCTCCGCTGAGGTGTGCAGCTCGATCAGCAGACCGAGACGGGCGTGGCCGCGATCGGCCGGCAGCCCAAAGTCGTCCACGACACACTGGAGGGCCTGCTCGCTGACGCCCGCGTCGCCGCGGGTGATGATGGCTGACATGCGCTTACACGCTTTCGGCGACGACGCCCTGAGTGATCACGACGCGGTCCGGATCGCGCAGCTGGTACGCAAGGGCGAGCTGAGCACGGAGGAGGTGGCGGCCGCCGCCGTTGAGCGCGCCGCCGAGGTCGCCGCGCTGAACGCCGTCGTCCACACCGACCAGCCGAGGTTCGGTCGCGATCCGGCGGTGCCGCTCTTCGGCGTGCCGAGTTATGTCAAGGACAACACCGATGTCGCCGGCATGCCGACCAACCACGGCACCGCCGCGTACGTGGCGCCGCCGGCGAAGGTCGACGGACCGTACGCGCGGCAGTTCATCGGCACCGGCCTGACCGTGCTCGGCAAGACCGCGATGCCGGAATACGGCTTCAACGCGACCACCGAGTTCATGACGCGAGAGCCAGTGCGCAATCCGTGGCACACCGACTATTCGGTCGGCGCGTCGTCCGGCGGTGCCGCCGCGCTGGTCGCGGCCGGCGTGGTGCCGATCGCGCACGCCAACGACGGCGGTGGCTCGATCCGCATCCCGGCCGCGTGCGCCGGCCTGGTCGGCCTCAAGCCGAGCAAAGGCCGGCACGTCGACGGTCCGACGGCGCGCGCGATGCCGCTCAACGTGATCTCCGAGGGCGTACTGACCAGGTCGGTGCGCGACACCGCCGCATACCTTGCCGCGGCGGAGGACCGCTGGCGCAATCCGGCGCTGCCGCCGATCGGCCTGGTCACCGGGCCGGCGCGGCGGCGGCTGCGCGTCGGCCTCATCGTCGACGGTGTCACCGGCTCGCAGACAGATCCGCAGACCAAAGCCGCGTTGGAGGCCACCGCCGGCCTGTTGGAGCGCCAGGGCCACGTCATCGACCCGATCGCCGCGCCGGTCGGCCCGCGGTTCGCGCGGGATTTCGTTCTCTACTGGGGAATGCTGGCCGCGCTCGCGGTGAGCACCGGCAAGCTGCAGGATCGCGCGTACGACCGGCGGGCGTTGGACGGTCTCACGCTCGGGCTGCGCCAGCACTATCTGCGCAACATCCGCGACACACCCGCGGCGATCTATCGGCTGACCCGCACGAAACACGCGTACGCGCGGATGTTCGCCCATCACGAGCTGGTTCTGTCGCCGGTTTTGGCGCACACCACACCGAAACTCGGCCACCTGAGCCCGACCGTACCGTTTGGGGAGCTGCTCGAGCGGCTGCTCGCGTACGTCGGATTCACGCCGTTGAACAACGTTGCCGGCAGTCCGGCGATGTCGCTGCCGATGGGTCTGACCGACGACGGCCTGCCGATCGGTGTGCAGCTTTCCGCCGCGTACGGTGACGAACGGACGCTGCTGGAGACGGCGTACGCGCTGGAGGAGGCTCGGCCTTTTCCGCGTATTCACCGCTGACGTGGGCGAGCGGATCCGGCTGCGCGCGGGTAAAGTCCCGGAGTCATGGCCGTCGCGAAGCGCTACGCAGGTCTCGTCGTCCTTGTCGTCCTGGCGATTTTGGCTCCACCGCCGGTAATGGTGGCTGCCGCGCGCAGTCCGGAATTGTCCGTGACGACGCGGCTGGCCGACCGCCGAGTGGTGGTGACCGGTGACCGGTTCTGGTCACTCGGCACCGCCGATGGCCGTTTTCCGGCGGCCGGCTGGCACACCCGCGGAGAAATGGGTGGATTCTTCGCGCCACCCATCAAAGTCCTCGACGGCCTGTGGTTCGGTGTCGATGGACAATGGCTGCCGGCGGCGAACCGGATGCGATCCGGTTGGGGCTACGCACGCACGGAATATCCGGCATCCAGCGGCTTGCGGGTCACGCGTACGGATTTCTCGCCGGACGGTGAACGCGCCGGTCTCATCGGCCTGACCTTGGTCAGCGACCACACGCGTACGATCAAGTTGGCTGCTGACGCGCATTCCGAGCTCATGGGGATGTATCCGTGGGGCGAGACGAAACCTTCGCAGTCGACGGTGAATCTCCCGGACACGGCCAGTGTTTCCGGGAGTTCTTTGTTGTTCCGTGATGTGGGGACGCCGCCGGGGGAGAATCAGGTGCGGCATGACTGGGCCGCTGCGGTTGGTACGTCCTTGAAGCCTTCTTCTTCGGCTGTGGGAAAGGATTTTCGTGGTCCGCAGGATCCGCCGGTGATCTGTCCGGCGTCTGGTCCTGGCACGCCGGACCCGCCGGCTCGGTGTGACGACAGTGCATATGGCAAGGGTGCTGGTGGTCAGTTGGCGTACAGCGTGATGTTGCCGGCGTGGAAGCCGGTGAACGTGTGGTTTGGTGTGGCTGGTTCGGACACTGGTCCGGCTGCGGCGCAGTCGACGTTGGGTCGGGTGTTGAAGGATCCGGCGGGGTTGTTGGCGGCGAAGATTCGTGCGCGGCAGGCGGTTGCCGGTCGTACGGTGGTGGATCTGCCTGGTGATCCGCTTCTCGCGCGGAGTGTGGCGTGGACGAAGCAGAATCTGGCGGATTCGGTGCAGGAGGCGCACAATCTGCGGCTGCGGCCGACGGCGGCCGGCACGGTTTATCCACCGCCGGTCGGCACGTTGGACACCGCACGTTGGTATGGCGCGGGTTTTCCTGACTACAGTTGGATTTTCGGCACGGATGGTGAGTACACCGCGTTTGCGGCGGTGGCCGCTGGTCAGTTCGAGGATGTGGCGGCGCATTTGCGTACGCTGCGCGACATCAGTGACAAGGTGAACAAACGCAGCGGCAAGATCGTGCACGAGGTGACGCCGGATGGTCAGGTGTATTTCGGTGCGAATTCCGATCCCGGTAACACGGACGAGACGGCGAAGTTTCCGAGTGCGGTGGCGTTGTTGTGGCGGTGGAGTGGGGATCGGCGGTTCCTGAACGACATGTATGACGCGTCCGTACGCGCGATGCGTTACGTGTCCACTTTGGACGCCGACCATGATGGCTGGCCGGAGGGGCTGGGCAATGTCGAGCGGCCGGGGATGGGCCCGGAGAAGCTGGACAACGCCGTGTATGCGATCCGTGGTTACGCGGATCTGGCCGATTTGGCGGTCGCGAAGGGTGACCGGGTGACGGCTGGTTGGGCGGCGGCGAAAGCGGCGGATGTGCGGAAGCGGTTTGAGGATGCGTGGTGGTTTGGTGGCGATACGGCTTCGTATGCGGATTCGTTGACTGACGCCAATGCCAAGGTGTTCCAGCGGCACTGGATCGGGTTGACGCCGGCGGAGGTCGAGTTGCCGGGCAATGTGCCGTTGGCGTCGCCGGAGCATGGTGTGGCGACGTTGGTGCAGCATGAGAAGCCGTGTTACACGGGTGAGTTTGGGTTGTTCCACACGGGCACGGGTCCGTCCAATCCGGGGCCCGCGTGTGATTCCGCGGTGTCGAGTGTGCCGTCGGAGCGTTCGGTGTTCACGTTGAACACGTCGATTATCGCGGTGGCGGAGGGAAACTACGGTCGTTCGGCGCGGGCGTACACGACCGGTAACGCGCGTGTGCAGTTGGATCCGTCGGTGTGGGAGATGCCCGGTGCCATGCCGGAGATCTCGCCGAGTCCGGATTTCGGTGCCAACATCGACAAGAAGCTCATCGAGAGGTCGATGGTGTTGCAGGCGTGGGGTGCCTACGGCATCCTGTGGCCGGTCGTGCACCAGCAACTCGGCGTCGACCCGGACGCCGGCGACGGCCGCGTCCGTGTCGTGCCACAGATCCCGACCGGCCAGCAACGCATCGCCGGCGGGCACATCCGGGTCGGGCCCGGCGAGGTCTCGGTGAGCGCCGTTCTTTCCGCGCGTACGCTCACCGTCACCGCCTCCGGCCCACTCAAGATGACCATCGGTGCCGTCCTGCCAGCCGGCACGACGCTGATATCGGCCACGTTGAACGGCAAACCCGTGCGGGCGACGCTGACACAAACCGGCCGTGGCCTCGAGGCGACCGTACCTGGCGCCGGAATTCTCGCTCTGTCGCTGCGATGACGACACCGCGGGAAGGAGCCGATGCCGCATCTGAGTAGGCGAATACTCATGCGCGCTCCACGCTGATTGCCCTCGCCGACCCGCGGCGAGGGCAATCATTCATTCAAAGCCACTGCCCTCGAGCCAGCAGGCTAGGCAAGGGTGCAGGATGCGCGCGACGAGTACAGGCCTTGCCCGCCGCGGATCTGGACGCAACGTGAATTGTCGAATCCGATCGGGCCGGCGCCGAAGTGGAATTTTTCCTTGGTGTAGGAGCGGACTTCCCATCCGACGCTACGAATTCCCTGTCCGTCGTGTCCTCGATAGCTCCAGCCGGGCGTGTTCGTCTCCCCGCCGCGATCGTAGACACGCCAGCCGTAGACGGTCCCTGAGCGGCTGCACCAGGTCAAACCCTGCCATGCCGTGTAGACGGTGTTTCCGGCCGCGGCTTTCCAGCCGTAGCGGACCCAGGCGTCCCAGCATCCGGTCGCGGCCGGCGCGGCGGCCGCGTCGGTACGCACCCATGCGCCGGTGTTTGTCTGGTGCTTGAGAATCGTCGTGTCGGTGAACTCGGTGGTCGGTTTTTCTACGGCGTCGAAAGCGGCGCGGTCCGAAGCCGAGAGTCTGGCGTAAGAGCTCGCCGGATCTGACGAGGCGAAGACGGTCCGCGCGATCGCGAGACCGCTGTGGGCGGCGCTCGACTCTTGCGCCTGCGCCGGACCCGCGCCGGCGGCGCCGAGGATCGCGGCGGCCGCAAGGACGGTCCCGAACATCGCCAATTTGGTCTTGTTCATTGACTTCCTCCCGTTAGACAACGTTTTTTTGCTGACCAGCCGGCTGTGACCAGAGCAGGATCGCGGCAGCCGATGGTTGGCGCGGTTGTGGAATCCTTGCGATGCTGGTAGATGCGGTGGTGACGGGGGCACGCGATGGAGTTTCGGCTGCTGGGACCGGTGGAGATCTGGGCTGCCGGGCGGCGCGCGGACGCCGGGCAGCCACGGCAGCGCACCGTCCTGGCCGCCCTGCTCATCGATGCCGGTCGAGTCGTCTCCGTCCAGGGCCTGGTCGATCGGGTGTGGGGTGAGGCACCTCCGCGGGACGCGCGCGGCAGCCTGAACGCACATTTATCCCGTATTCGTCGGATCCTGGCCGACGTCGGAAGCGGAACCCATTTGGCTCACCAATCCGGCGGGTACCTCTTGGACATCGACCCCGCGAGAGTCGATGCGTTGCGAATGCGACAACTCGTGAATCGGGCCCGTATCCCGCAGTCCACCGACGTCGAACGACTTGGCCTATTGCGCGAGGCGGTGGCGCTCTGGCGAGGTGAGCCGTTGACCGGCCTGTCCGGCTCGTGGGTTGCCAGCACCCGGCTGGCCTTACGCCAGCAGTACGTGGACGCGATGGTCGCCTGGGGATTGGCCGAGGTACGGGTCGGCGACCCGGCCGTGGTGGTCGGCCCGCTGAGCGAACTGGCTGGCGAGTTTCCGTTGGCCGAGTCAGTGAGCGCGGCGTTGATGGAGGCACTCAGCGCGACCGGACGAACTGCCGACGCACTG
Source organism: Fodinicola acaciae (assembly GCF_010993745.1). Taxonomy (NCBI): domain Bacteria; kingdom Bacillati; phylum Actinomycetota; class Actinomycetes; order Mycobacteriales; genus Fodinicola; species Fodinicola acaciae. Next base: position 317,411 of record NZ_WOTN01000003.1, on the reverse strand, counting down.
AACCTGTACGCGACCGTACGGCAGCGGCTCGTCGGCGAGCTGGGCACTGACCCCGGTGCCGAGCTGCGAGCGGCACACCAGCGGATCCTGCGCGGCCAGTCGGGATCGGCGCCAACCGTATCGCTGGCCAGCGCGCCGACCGGACCACGCCAGCTGCCGCCGGCGGTGCCGCAGTTCGCCGGCAGACGTGCTGAGCTGGACGCGTTGACCAGCCAGGCGCACCTGGCCGGCACGGTGGTGATCTCGGCAATCGAAGGCACCGCCGGGGTCGGCAAAACCGCGTTGGCGGTGTACTGGGCCCATCGGATCGCCGAGCGATTCCCGGATGGTCAGCTGTATGTGAACCTCCGTGGATTCGATCCGGCCGGACCACTCGATCCAGCCGAGGCGATCCGAGGCTTCCTGGAGGCGCTCGGTGTCACATCACAACGGATGCCGCTCGGACTCGACGAGCAGTCGGCCCGATATCGCAGCGAACTGTCCGGGCGGCGGATGCTGATCCTGTTGGACAACGCGCGCGACAGCCGACAGGTTCGGCCGCTCCTGCCCGGTACGCCGTCCTGCCTCGTGCTGGTGACCAGCCGCAACCAACTCACCGGCCTGGTCGCGGTGGACGGTGCCCGTCCGCTGTCGCTGGACCTGCTGTCCGAGCCGGATGCCAGGCGGCTGTTGACCAATCGTCTTGGTCAGGGCCGCGTCCAGACGGAGCCGGCGGCGGTCGCGGACATCGTCACCCGCTGCGCGCGGCTGCCGCTGGCCTTGGCGGTGGTCGCCGCGCGCGCTGCCCTGCGGCCGCACTTGCCGCTGCACGTCCTCGCCGCCGAACTGGAAGACCACCGCTTCGACCTGCTGGCCGGCGACGATGAGCACTCGGACCTGCGCGCGGTCTTCTCCTGGTCGTACCAGGCGTTGACGCCGCCGACGGCGAGACTGTTCCGATTGCTCGGCCTGCACCCCGGCCCGGACATCTCGGCACCGGCCGCCGCCAGCCTCGCCGGTATGGCAGTCACCGCCGCACGCCAGTCATTGACCGAGCTGAGCAACGCCAACCTGATCGTCGAGCATCGGCACGGGCGCTATGCCTTCCATGATCTGCTCCGTGCCTACGCCATGGAGCTGACCGGCGACGACCCCGAGGCCAGCCACCGAATGCTCGACCATTACCTGCACACCGCGTACGCCGCTGAGCGCATGCTCCATCCCACCCGGGACCCGATCGCCTTAGCTGGAGCTCGATCGGACGTGGTCCCCGAACGGGTTGTCGACCCGGATCACGCTTTGGTGTGGTTCAACGCAGAACACCCCGTGTTGGTCGCGGCCGTCGAGCACGCCGTGGCCACCGGTCACGACACACACGCCTGGCAACTGGCCTGGACACTGCTCAGCTATCTGGACCGGCGTGGTCTGTGGAACGACTGGGTCACCACCAGCCACCTCGCCGTCACCGCCGCCGATCGACTGGGCGACCCAGCCGTGCAGGCACGGACCCATCGAAACCTTGCCGCTGCCTATACCGAACTGACGCTGTATCCGTCGGCGCACGCCGAACTCGAGCAAGCGCGAGTTCTGTACGAGAGCATCGACGACCTGACCGGCCAGGCAGGCATCCACTACACACTCGCGTTCGTCTGGGGTCGACAGAACCACCACGCTCAAGCCCTCAAGCACGCCGAACAAGCACTCCTGCTCCACGAGGCCACCGGTCACCTGGTCGGACAGGCCGATGACCTCAACGCGATCGGCTGGCACCACGCGCAACTTGGTCACGACCGGCAAGCTCGTACCGCTTGCCAACAAGCGCTGGCCCTCCACGAACGACTCGGCAACCGCGATGGTCTGGCACACACCTGGGACAGCCTGGGGTTCATCCACCACCGCCTGGGAGACCATGACGCCGCCATCGACAGCTATCGGCGGGCCATCGGCATGTTCCGCCAACTCGGCGACCGGCACGGCATGGCCGCCACCTGGACCCGCCTCGCCGACGCCCAGCACGCCGTCGGCGACGATCCGAGCGCCATCAACGCGTACCGAACAGCTCTGGTCATTCTCACCGAACTCAACCATCCCGACGCCGGCCAGATCCGCGCGACCCTCGCCACCCTCACCCAAGCCAAACATTGACGGACGGCTAGCTGTTGCAACCTCGACCGTCGACAGCCTGGCCGCGCTGATCACCGCTCGGATCCGCCATCCGGACAATCGTCGATGGCGGAGGATGTCATACGTTGAAGGTCCTGTCGGCGGTTTGTAGTATTTGCTCGATCGTCCGGCGAGCGTTGCCGACAGCGTTCTTGTCGTCGATTCGTAGTCCGATGTTCGTCGCGCACAGCGCGGCGTCGATCTGGAACGCGGCCAGCTCGGGATCGAGGTTGGCGACCTTTTTCTCTTCTTGCAGGTGGCGCAGTTCGGCAGCGAGGAGTGCGCGCCAGTGTGCCTGCTGGCGAAAGAGGGTGTCGCGGACCGGTCCGGGTCGACTGTCGAAGTCGGCGTAGTTGGCCACCCAGAAACATCCACCCGGAAACAGTGGGGTCTGCGCGTACGCCAGCCAGCGCTCGATCAGTGCGCGAAGTCGGGCCATGCCAGGGTCGGCGCTCAGCGCAGGCTCGATGACCGCCTCGGCGAACATGCTCCGCGCGCACTCGATGGTGGCAAGCTGCAACTGTTCCTTGGTGCCGAACAGGGTCTGCACCCCGCTCTTGCTCAATCCCAGGTCGGCGGCCAACTGACCGATACTGAGGCCACTCAGACCGTCGACCGAGGCCACGTCGACCGCTCGGCGCGCGACCGCGTGCCTGGTCCTCGCGCCGCGTACGCGTCGCTGGTCGGTGACAGCCGCATCCGACTCCATCCCGCATCCTCCCTCGTCTGTGTGAGCGGACAGCCTATACGTACGATCGATCGTACACTTCCGCGCGTCTCGCCCGTCACACCGATTGTCAAACCATACGATCGATCGTATGTTTTGTGTCAGGTGGAGCTGATGAGACGAGGAATGCATGGACATCGAGCGAATGTTCGAACTGGCCCAGGCGTTGGCGGTCGCCAAGAGCAGAGGGGACGTGTCGGCGGCGGTCCGATTGATGCATGACGACATGGTGTTGGTGACTCCGGCGTTCGGGACCCAGGCAAGCGGCCGGGCCGCGAACGCCAGGGTGCTGACCGGATTCTTTTCGACCTTTCCTGATTACGACGTCGCGCTGGAGGGACACGCCAGCGATGGGGAGACGCTGGTCTGCTGGGGCCGCGCGCGGATGACGATGACCGGTGACCGGTTCGGCGTTGTCCCCAACGGCCGGCGCGTCGAGCTGCCGGTGTTCATCCAGTTCTCGTTCAACGACGACCTGATTGCCGGCGAACGGTTTCATTTCGACCTCTCCGAGCTGTGTGCTCAGTCGGGGGTGTCCACCGATGCCGTACGTCGACACATCTTCGGAGCGGCGGCATGACCGTTGACGCGCGAGTACGCGACGTTGGCGCGATCAAGACGGCACATCTGTTTGACATCGTGGTCGATTTGCAGCCACGGCTGGACATCGGTCAGGGGCCGTACGGTCGACGCGTTCTTTTCGGTGCCGCCGGCGGTTCGTTCCAGGGCCCCAAGCTCAGAGGTGAAGTGCTGCCTGGCGGCGGCGACTGGGCACTGTTTCGTCCGGACGGCACGATGACCTTGGACGTCCGGCTGACTCTGCGTACGCACGACGAGGCGTTGGTGCGCATGACCTACAGCGGACGCTGGACCGTGCCAACCTCGCTGCGTGCCGACATGGCGGACCCGGTCGGGCGATATCAGATCGACCCGTCGGAATACTACTTCCGGACCAACCCGCTGTTCGAGACCGGCGCCAATGAATACGCGTGGCTCAACGACATTGTCTCGGTCGGATCCGGATATCTGGTCGATGGTGGAGTCGCCTACCACGTTACCGAGATCCTTTAGTCTCTTAGGGCGCCGCTGGCATGAAAAGTGCAACGATCGCCGAAACTTCTGCCGTCACCTCTGTCTCTCTTCAAGACAGGCTTGCCGCCGAAGCCACGGGAACGGCGCTTTTGCGTCAACGGCTCTTACACCCCTCCCGCGGCTGTCGTACGGTCAGGTGGACCGGCGGGAGGGACGCGATGAGCATCGGCGATCGTCCCGACGCGCTGGACCACACGTGGCTGCACGATCTGGTCGATCCCGACGAGCGCGTACGTGCGCGGGCGCTGGACCGTCAACGCGCCTACGTCGCGGCCGCTGTCCAGGCGCGGCAGTGGTCCAACCGGGTGTGGCGGCGGGCCGGCCGGCCCGCGCCGGCAGCGCCGCCACATCTGCACGCCGAGTGGGACCAGGCCGAAACGGACTATCACTGGCACGAGCGGCGCGGTTTCACCGGGCCGATCGTGGCCTTCCTGCGATCCGAGCCCGAGCTCGACTCCACCACGTACGCGCTGCTCTTTCTGCGTTGGGAAGCCGAATTTCCGCAGGAGTGGCGAACGCCCGAGGTCAACCTGTGGTCGCCCTGGACGACCAAGGAGCTCGTGCTGGCCAGGCTCGGAAAGGTCGGCGTCCCCGACTCGTTGCGCCCGACCGCCGCAGGCCTCGTCCTCGCCGCGATCCGCCGGCCGTACCGATGCAAGGACTGGTTGTATGCGCGGTTGGTCGATCACGTCGTCGACGCGACTTTTCGCGCGCGTGTGGGCAGACTTGTCCACGAGACCGATCCGCCGGTCGCCGCGCGTGCGCGATTCGTGCTGTACGTCGCCGCCCACCCGGGCCGCCCGCTGACCCGTAAGAGTTGGCGCAACTGGCTGCTCAGCGGCGGCTGACCGTGAGCCGGCGGTGATCGGTGGTCAGGCGAACCAGTACGAATACAGGTCTCCGCCGTCGAGATGGAAACGCAGGCGCACCTGTTTGCCTGCCAGCGAGTCGATCGTGCTGCCGGATTTCCACGAGACGGTCGCGGAAAGCTGGTCGCCGCTGATCGGATTGCCGTGCTCGAAGCCACTGACCGGAGCGCCGGACGCGTCCAGTACCTCGACCGACAGGCTTCCGCCGGCCTGCAGTTTGGCGTTGACATGAAGACCGCCGGACGGGACGGTGATCGGTTTGGTGGTGACGGTGCCGGGGTCGTCGCCGCCGTTGGTGAGGGATACGAAACCGTCGCGGCGCCAGCTGGCGATTCCGATGCTGGCGCGCTGGTCGTCACCGCCACCATGACCGACGTTGAAACCGCCGTAGTAGAGCCGAAACTCGTTGTCCGTCACCTGCATGGTCGTCGCCGTGTAGATCGTGCCGTCGTTCCAGCTGCCCGGTGTCCCGACCGGAAGGACCGGGTCACGGTCGGGGCTGCTCCAGGTGGTCAGGTCACGCGATGCGGCGATGCCGACGTCGACGGGGCCGTCGCCATAGCCCGGTCCGGACGGTCCGTCGGCGTAGTTGTTGATCTCGAACCTCCACGGCAGGCCGAGGTAGGTGCCGGCGTACGGGATCACCGGCATGCCGTAGATCTGCGTTTCGATGGAGCCGTGCGAAACCGCCGCGGCGGTGTCGGCGGCGTCGCCTTCCACCGCCAGCGTCGGTGTCGTCCAGTGCTCGAAATCCTTGCTGGTCGAGACGAAAGCGGCGCGGTCGTTGGTGCCGGGTGTCTGGCTGAGAAACATACGCTGTTTCGTGGTGGCGACAAACTGGTGGTTGACGCGGTCATAGGCCACATTGGACACATCGCCGTACGGCAGGACCGGATTTGCCGTCGACGCCGTCCAGTGCAGGCCGTCCGGCGAGAAATAGACGTCATATCCCTGCGGCTTGGCGACATAGTTCATCGCCTTGTAGCGGCGGTTGGCATCCGTGGCGTCCGGGTCGTAGACGACGGTGCCGCCGCCGGGAAGGACGATGTTGTTGGCCGTGGATCCGTCGTAGTCGACGATGTCGAGGACAGGCTTGGTCCAGGTGATGCCGTCCGCGCTGGTGGCATAACACAGGTTGTACGTACCTGCCGGCGAGAAACACATGTACCACATCTTGTACGTCGACGCGTCCTGCACGACCGTGCCGTAGATGTAGACGGTTTTCTCCCACGGCCGGTCGGCTTTGATGACCGGTTTTCCGGTGGTGCCGGCATGGACGACGCGGCCGACGTCGCTCATCGAGTCGATCCGGTAGCCGTCGACGAAAAGCTCGCGGTTGACGCCGATCCGCGGATCGTACGCGCGTTGCGCGACAAGCGACACGTCGTCGTAATAGGAAACGCCAGTAGTCGCCTGTGCGCCGTATATTGCCACGGTCACGTGTGTGGTGCCGGCCGGTGCGGTCGCGCTGAGCTGCACTTTCTGCCAGCTGGTGGAAAACGCCGGCTGCTTGTCGACCGCGATCAACCTGGCGCCGGTCACGTCCCAGAACTCCAGGTAGAACCAGGCGGTCGTGCCGCTGCCACCGAGAACCCACGCCGTTGCCGCGTAGGTCGTGCCGGCGGTGGCGAGGCGTTTTTCGCTGCGTACGGTGATGTTGTTGTCGGTCGCGTTGTCCGAGATCTGCAACGACGCGTGTCCGGAGTGGACCGTCGTCGACAGTTTCGCGCTCTGCAGGCTCGGCGCGGCGCCGAGAATCCACCGCGATGGCCGTCCGGCCGGATCGCCCGCGTCGAAGCCGCCATTGGCGACAATGTTGCCGTCGGCCGCGACGATCGGATCGCCGGCGGGCTCGGCGACCGCCGGCGGGCTCGCCGTCATTCCTGCCAGCAACAGAGCCATGAGCAGCGCCAGCCGGCCTTTTCGGTGAGCCATCACCAATGTCCTCTCCGCTGATCCCCGCAGCAAGGGAAAACGACACGGCGTTCCATGTCAAGAATCCGCGAGCGTTTTGGCTGAGCCTGAAAGATGCTGACCGGCGATCGCCTCCGGACGTAACGTCCGCAGCCGTCCACGCATCTGTCGCACGAGGAGGAGTGAATGTTCGTCCGAAGGTACGCGCCGATTGCCGGAATTATCGGCGCCGCACTGTTGACGTCGATTTCCGGCGTGGCCGCCGTGGCGGCCACGCCGGCTCACGTCCGGGTTTTCCAGCTGAACATGTGCATGTGGGGTTCGAACATCTACAACCCCGCCCATCCGGCGGACAGCTGTTTCCCCAACCAGTTTCATCCTGGCGATGCCGGCTACGAGCCGGCGGAAACCCAGATGGCCGAGGCGAAGCGGCAGTCGGTCATCTCGCGGGTGCGGGACTTCCAACCGGACGCGGTCACCATCAGCGAAGGCTGCCGTGCCGACGTGGTGGCGATCGCCGCCGGGCTGCGGAATCTCGGCCTGCCGTACGCATATCAGGCCTTCGAGACCGGTCGCGGAAATGGCGCGTCCGGCTACGGCACCGCCGCGCGGCAGTGTACGGTCGGACGTGGCGACTCGGTCAACGCTATCCTGGTGAAAGGGACCAGCGGCTCGGTCACCGCCGGATATTTCGAGGCGGGGCCGTCATATTACGGCTATCGGTCCTTCGTCTGCGCCGTGCTCGGTTCGGGCGTACGTGTCTGCACCGCGCACCTGTCGCTCACGACCCAAAACGACGGCGGCTATTACCATAACCCGGCGGAATGCTCGGTCCTGCGTACGCTGCTGGACCAAAGCACGTATCCGACCGTCTTCGCCGGCGATGTCAACCGCAAAGCCGCCAACCAGCATTGTGCACCGGATCGCTACTGGGGCCTGAAAGACCTCGACTGGGCCGCCGGCGATCGGACCCCGCAAAGTGGACTGCAGCACATTTACTATTCGCGGCAGTTCACCAGGGACAGCTGTGGCGAGGTGCACGTCGTAGGACACACCGACCACAAGGGATTTCTGCTCGACCTGGTCGCAACGAGCCAGCCATCAGCCGGAAAGGACTGTGGAATCAGGGAAATCCGCTAGTCTGACATTTCCTCCCATTCGGATTCGGAATCGGCCGGATTCTGGTCCCGGTCCACCTGTCGGAAGTCGCGCGGCGGGACCAGGACCCCGTCCTCGAAGCGCCAGCCGGCTCGGCGAGCCTGTTCGACGACCGCGTCCCGGGCCGTCCGGTCGTCGCGCAGCCAGTCGGGCATTTTCCAGCCAGGAAACAACAAGCCGTGCGTTCCGGAGACCGCGAGGCGACAGCCGTAGCGCGGGCCGATGTGTGCGTTGAACGCGTCGATGGCCCACTGGCAGGCGCGGCAGCTGCATTTCACCCCGCCGACCGGCAGCTCCTCGACCTGGCCTGGCGGGGCCGGCGGCCGGCGGCGCAGGTCTGCCAGCAGGACACCGATGGTGGTCATCTCTCCGTGCTCGGACTGACCGCGACCGCCGCGGTCGACGTTGAGCCATCTCGACGACTTCGTCAGAGCGCGCCTGGTGTCGCCGAGTGAGGGAATTCCACCGTGCGTCGCCTGATAGTCGCCCGACTTGAGCGCACGCAGCTTCAGATAATCCTGCCGGCGGCGCCGGTCCCGCGGCAGCGGCCCGGCGCCGTACGCATCGTCCAGCTGCCGTTCACCGGCCTCCCGATCGGCCGTCGTGACGTGCCGCTTGCCGGTGTTGCCGGCGAGGGTGAGCCGGTCGTCGCCCGGTCGCATGACGACGGAGAGATGCGGAGTGCCGCCGCGCCGGTCCACGTACGCGACGCGTCCGACGCGGTCGCGCATCCGCAGGCCGGGGCCGCGCGGATCGGGCGCCTGCGGCGTCACTACGCGGCGGAACTTCCGCCGGACGAAGACCGGCGGCCGTCGACCGTCGGGATAGCCGTGCTCGGCAGCGGTCCGCTCCATGTCGGTGGCGTTGCGCAGGCGATCGTCCGGCGTCGCCGGTCGATAACGGCGCGGATCCGGCTGGCCGGTGCGCCAACGACCGCGCCTGTCGTCGTACCACTGCGGCTCCGGCTCGGCTTCGGTGTCGCTGCCGCCACGGATACGTTTCGGTTTCTCGTTTCTCGGCGGGCTCGGACTGCGGCGGCGTTTCTCACCACGGCCGGCCGGCGCGTCGCGAGCCGGTGACCGTCCACGTTCGGGACCAGGCACGGTCGTACGGTCACGATGCCAGTCGGTCATCACGAACGGACCGCCGGCCGCCGGACTTTCGAAGCCGTGCATTTCGCCTTCGACCATCTCGGTGTAGCGATACATGCCGACCGGTGGCCGGTTGTTTTCCTGCCAACCGTCGGCGGTGCGTTCGAGCCAGCGTTGCACCGGGACCCGCCGGACCAGTGCGGCGGCGGCGCGGTTGCCGGCCGTACGTTGGACGGCGGCGAGAAAACCGGCCACGCCGGCCTCTGGCGGCAGCTGTCGTTGTCGCGGTCTGCGCGCCGCGGCCCTCGCCGGACGCTCCTCGAACCCGGGTCCGGCCATCGCGGTCCTTTCCGAGGGTGTCGCGTAACGATAACAAGGCTCTCCGTGATTTTGGGCCGTATCAGGACAACCGCCGTGACTTTGGCGACACCGCCGGCCGGTGGCCGCGCCGGCGGGTTTGTCTGGAGCGATGAGCGATGCCTCCGTCGAGGACCTGGTCACGGCCAAGCCGTCGCGGCGGACCGCGCTGGTCGGCCTGTGTACGACCGAGATCACCAGCTGGGGCGTGCTTTTCTACGCCTTTCCGGTGCTCGCGCCGTCGATCACCGCGCAGACGCACTGGCCGGTGTCGGTCGTGGCCGCCGCGTTTTCCGCGGGGTTGGTGGTGTCCGCGTTGGTCGGCATCCCGGCCGGCCGGTGGCTTGACCGGCACGGTCCGCGCGGCCTGATGAGCGCCGGGTCGGTGCTCGGTGTCGTTGCCGTCGTGGCGATCGCGTTGGCGCCGACGCTGCCGGTGTTCGTCGCCGCCTGGCTGCTGGCCGGTCCGGCGATGGCCGCCACCTTCTATCCGCCGTCGTTCGCCGCCGTGACGCGGTGGTACGGACCCGACCGGGTCAAGGCGCTGACCGCGTTGACGTTGGTCGCCGGCTTCGCCAGCACCGTGTTCGCGCCGCTCGCCGCCGCTCTGGACGGCTGGCTGGGCTGGCGCGGGGCGTACCTGGTGCTCGCCGTCGTGCTCGCGACGGTGACGATCCCGATCCACCTCACGGTGTTGCGGCTGCCGTGGCCGCCGGCGCCGCGCCATGACACCGACGCGAGCCCATCGGTCGGCGCGGTGGTGGTCAGCCGTGGTTTCGTCGCGTTGCTGGCCGCGGTGACGCTTGGTGGTTTCGCGATGTACGCGGTGGTGGTCAACCAGGTGCCGCTGCTGATCGCGCGTGGCATGGACGCCACCATGGCGGCCTGGGCCCTCGGCCTCGGCGGTGCCGGCCAGGTGGCCGGCCGGCTGTTCTACTCTCCGGTGCTGGCGCGGGTCTCGGCCGTGCCGCGTACGGTCGCGGTCCTCGCGGCCGGGGTGGCGACGACCGCTTTGCTCGCACTGGTGCCGGGACCGCCGGTCGTGTTGGTCGCGGTCGCGATCCTGGCCGGCATGGCGCGCGGCCTCTACACATTGGTGCAGGCCACCGCGATCAGCGACCGCTGGGGTGCGGCCGCGTACGGCCGGCTCAACGGCATCCTCTCGGCGCCGGTCACTATCGCCACCGCCATCGCACCCGGCGCCGGTGCGGTGATCGCCACCGGCGTCGGTGGTTATCCCGTGCTCTTCGGCATTCTCGCGGTCGTCTGCACGGCTGGCGCGATCGCGGCGACGCTGACGTCGCCCTCCTGACAGAGAGAACGCAGGTGCCGGCGTACGACCGCGCGGATCCGCCGGACCGTGACGCGCTCCGGCCGGGTGACCGCGCCGACCGACAGGCCGTCGAGCAGTGAGTGCAGCCGCATCGCCTCCAGGTCGAGATCCAGGCCGGACGCGGCGCCGGAGCGTACGAGCTGGTGGAGCATCATCCGCTCCATGGCCAGCACGTTGTCATAGATCTCGTCGCTGATCGCGCGCAGCTGCGGATCGGCGACCGTGGCGCCGAGGAACGCCAACCACACCTGCGACTCCAGCTGCCGCTCCGCGTCCAGCGGCAGCACCGAGCTGACCACCGTCTCGACCACCTCGACCGGGTCGCGCCGGAACACGCCGTCGGCCGGTCGCTGCTCCTCCAACGCGCGCAACCGCGCGGCGCCGCGGTCCATGACCAGCCGCATCGAAAACGTCAGCAACTCGGTGTGCGTGGCGAAATAGTGCCGCAACGACCCCAGTGACAGGCCGGCCTCGGCCGCCACCTGGCGCATCGACGCACGTCCGAGGCCGTCCCGGCTGATCACTCGCCAGACCGCCTCTGCCACGTGTTGCCGGCGCTCGACCGGATCCACCACCTTCGGCATTGACTTTTTATAGCACGACCGTGCTAGCTTGACGTAGCACAGTTGAGCTAAATAAGGAGCCGTCGTGACGCTGACTGTCGAAAGTCACTACACACCGGTGGTCGATGAGATCGACGCCTTCGACCTGCCCGTCGACGGTGTGCTGCCGCCGGAGCTGTCCGGCCGTTATCTGCGCAACGGCCCCAATCCGGTGCCCGGCGCGCCGCCGCGGCATCCGTTCGCCGAGCCGGGCATGGTGCACGGCGTACGGATCAGGGACGGCCGTGCGCTCTGGTATCGCAACCGCTGGGTCCGCACCAGCCTGCTGGCCGGCGCGCCGCGCGAGCGTGCCGACGGCAGCCGCGACCTCGCCGCCTGCACGGCCAACACGCACGTCATCGAGCACGCCGGCCGGATTTTCGCGCTGGTGGAAAGCGGTTTGCCGTACGAGCTGGACGGTGACCTGACCACGGTCGGCGCGTACGACTTCGGCGGCCGGCTCACCACCGCGATGACGGCACACCCGAAGGCCGATCCGGTCACCGGCGAGCTGCATTTCTTCGGTTACGGCACTGAGCCGCCTTTTCTTACCTACCACCGGCTTTCCGCCGCCGGTGAGCTGGTCGAGAGCCGCGAAGTCGACGTGCCGGCGGCGACGATGATGCACGATTTCGCCATCACCGAGGATTACGTCGTGTGGTTGGACCTGCCGGTCGTACACGACAAGGCGATCCGCGGTCTTCGGTTTCGCTGGAGCGAAACACACGAGGCTCGGTTGGGCGTGATGCCGCGCGCCGGTGGTGCCGTACGCTGGTTTTCCATCGATCCCTGCTATGTCTTCCATGTCGGCAACGCACGCCAGGACGCGCAGGGTCGCGTCGTACTCGACGCGGTGCGCTATGAGCCGGTGGCTTTCGCCAGGGAATGGAGCGTACGCGCGCTTGAGGTCGAGGCCGCACCTCCCGGTCCGTCGCGCCGGCTCTATCGTTGGACGCTCGACCCGGTCACCGGTCGTGCGAGCGAGTCGCCGGTCGACGACTGGCTGCTGGAGTTTCCGACCGTGAACGACAACCGCGTGGGTCTGCCATATCGTTTTCTCTATCTGGTCGGCCATCCGGACGGCACCGATGAGCAGAGGATCGTACGACTCGACACGGCTTCCGGCGTACGCGAGGTGCATTCACTGCGTCCCGGTGAGCTGGCCGGCGAGGCGGTGTTCGTACCCGCCGCCGACGGTGTCAACGAGGACGACGGCTGGCTGATTTCCATTGTCAGCAACCGAAACACCGCGACCTCGGACCTGGTCGTGTTGGATGCCACCGACGTCCGCGCGGCGCCGGTCGCCACCGTACACCTGCCGCGCTGGGTGCCGGCCGGATTTCACGGCAGCTGGATCGCCGACGAGGAGGACGTGTGAGCCGCGCCGCGCGTAAAGCGTTGATTAGCCTTCTGCTGTGGGACATCGGCCTGTCGGTGCTGCCGTATTTCGGGTTTCGGCTGGCCGGCCTGAACGAGACGGCGTCGCTGCTCGGTGGCACCGGGGTCGCCAGCCTGCGGCTGCTCTATGTGCTCGTCCGGCACCGGCGCCTGGATGGCCTTGCCGCGTTCATGATCGGCATTCTGCTGCTCGGCCTGCTCGGTCTGGTGACGACCGGCGACGTGCGCGTGCTGGCCGCGAAAGACTCGATCACCACGATTTTCGTCGGCGGGACGTTCATCGTCACGGCGCTGGTCGGTCGGCCGGTGATGTATCTTATCTCGAAGAAGTTTCGTGCTTTGGACGCGGAAAGCGAGCGGCGCTGGGACCTTTTGTGGTCCACCGAGCCGAAGTTCCGGCGGATCTACGTCCTCGGGTCGACCGTGTGGGGCGTCGGCCTGCTGGCCGAGGCGGTGGCGCGGATCGTCGCGGTGATGGTGTTGCCGGTGGACGTGGTGGTGGCGTTGTCGGCGCCGGTGCTGCTCGCCGTGATCGCGCTGTTGACCGCGTGGACGATCTGGATGCGGCGGCGGCCGACGCACCGGGTGTGGACGGAGAGAGTGCGCAACCTCGCCATGGAGTCGTGACACGTCGCGCGCCCTGGTTCGGTTGCGGCGGGCCAGGTTCGTGCTGGCTTCGGGCAGGGGCGACGGATCGGCGAGATCGCAGCGGGGCGCCGAAGATGGTCGGCCGAGGCGCGTGAGCGGATCTGCCGCATCGCCTGCGGCAAACCCAAGAACTGGAAACTGTCGTTCAGCGTGTGGAGCCTGAGCAAGTTGGCCGACTATCTGGCCATCCACTGCGTGGATCACGATCAACACCTTGACACGGCAGCAGGAACGGCTCATTTCGAATGTTGGACGCGCTTGTTCCTCGTCTCGGCTTTCTGGTTGCTGAGGCGAGGAGCGAGCGCATTGTGTTGTTGGTTGGTGGTCCACCTGTTCGGGTCAGCCGTACAGGTGGTAGGTATTTCGGAGCGGCTTTTGCTCGTAGTCCACGTCGATTGGTGGGGTGAATTCGGGGTGGCCGTTGTTCATCCGTATGGTCCAGTCGGTGTGGTGAATTTCGCGGTGGTGGCGGTCGCAGAGCAACACGCAATTTCCCAGGCAGGTGGTGCCACCATCGACCCACGACACAATGTGATGCGCTCTCGTGTGCCGGACCGGCCGCGTACATCCGGGCCGGGTGCAGCCTTTGTCTCGTGCGATCAACGCTTTCCGCAATTCTGGGCCGGCCAGCCGCTCCTTGCGGCCGACGTCCAGCGGGACGCCTTCGGAGTTGAGGATGACTGGAATAATGTCCGCGTCGCAAGCCAGCCGGCGGGCGGTTTCGGGGCTGATGGTCAGGCCTTCGTACGCACGCGCCACACCCAGACAATCGCGGAGCATCTCCCAGGAGATCGTCACGGTCAGGTGCGGCCGTTCGGCGCCCTGGATCGGCAACTTCCCGGTATCAGCGACCAGGTTGAGGATGTCGGCCAACGCGTCACCATTGCGCTCGGCGGCTGATCGGGGATCGGGCTTGCCGTCCTCACCTTCTGGTTTGGCCAGCGGGGAGAGCACTTCCTGCAACAGGGAGCCGGTCTCGGCGTCGAGAATGCCGCGCAGCGCGAGGCGGCCGTCGCGACCGGTGTGCAGATGCAACTCCCGGCGCGGCTTCGCATCGTCCTTGTCCGACGGCGCGGCACCATCCGGGTCCAGATAGGCATGCAACCGGGTGCCGAGCCGGTAGAGCCGGCCGGCGTCCATGTGCTTGGCGCCTTCCACCATCGCCGCCTCGGCTTCGCGGCGCTGCTGGAAGTCCACGTGCGCCGGCAATCTCGTGATCACCGTACGGATCGCGTCCAACTGCGAGTCCGCGAGGTCGCCGCGGCGCATGGCTTGGGCGGCGAGGTCCAGCTTCGGCGCCAACATCTCACCGGTCAACGCCATGCCCGGACAAAACGCGCGGGCGCGCTGCACTCGGCGACTGGCCTCGGTCGGGGAGAGCAGCAACTGGTCTTCCAACAGCTGCTGGATATTCTTGGCCTGCAGCTGCTCGTACGCCTCTTTGTGCTCGATCGCCTTCACGATATTCAACACCCGCGCCGCGGCCTTGCGATACTCCCGCTCCGCCTCGCGCAGCATCGCCGCGAGCACGTCCGCGTCTTCTTCCGGCCATGGGTCACCGACTGGCGCGGTGGTGACGGAAGGAGTGGTCATGCCTCCAATAATACCGGCCCCACCGACAAAACCACGCCACCAAACACATCTGTGGATAACTATTTTCCATCAACGCAAAAGAAATCTCCAAGGCGTGCGTCGGCCGCAACGCGCACGCGTACAGCTACCGCCATTAAGACTTGGGCCGACAGTCAGGCCGGTGTCGGCCATGTCGAGGGTGACGTTTGGCGGTCGTCCGACGCTCGGCAACCGTCAAAACGTCGCCCTCACGCCAGCCGCCGCGCACCAGAGATGCCAGTCGCGTCATGGACGACGGTCCTGGGATAGAGTGAGGTCAGCGGTTCAGCAGGCAGCCGTTGTCCTGTCCTGCTGTCTGGAGCCGCCATGGATGCCACCCCGATCCAGCTGTCGCTGCCGGCCGCGCCGGACCAGCTGCCGGTCGCACGCGCCGTCGCCCACACCATCGCGATGCGCGCCAACTTCGACCTCGACGCGATCGCCGACATCACGATGGCGATCGACGAGCTGTGCTCACAGTTGATGGCCAAGTCCGACGGTACGCTGCGCTGCACTTTCCTTCTACGACCGGATTGTCTCGTCGTGCACGGCAGCATCGCCGGCCAGCTGGCGCCGAATACGGCGTCGTTTGGCTGGCGTGTGTTGTCGACGCTGGTCGACTCGGCGCGCACCTGGCTGGCGGACAGTCCGCCGGAGGTGCACATCGAGCTGGTCAGGAAACGGGTGGTGCCGGAGTGACCGGCGGTTCCGAGCCGCAGCCGGAATACGCTGGACTGGAGCCGCTTTTCGCCGAGCTGGCCGGCCTGGACGAGTCGGATCCGCGCCGTGCCGAGCTGCGCGAGCGGCTGGTGACCGGTTATCTGCGGCTCGCCGACAATATCGCGGCGCGATTTCGCAATCGCGGTGAGGCACATGACGATCTCGTGCAGGTCGCCAGAATCGGCCTGGTGAAAGCGGTCGACCGGTTCGATCCGTCGCTCGGCCACGATTTCCTGTCGTACGCGGTGCCGACGCTGATGGGGGAGGTGCGGCGCTATTTTCGCGACAGCAGTTGGACTCTGCGCGTGCCGCGTGGTGCGAAGGAGCTGCACCTCGCAGTGCACGCAGCGGCCGGTGAGCTGTCGCAGAAGCTCGGCTCCGCGCCGACGCCGGCGCAGCTCGCCGACCATCTTGGCATCGACATCGAGCGGGTTTACGAGGGCTTGCAGATCGGGCGCGCCTACCATCCGGAGTCATTGTCGGCGGAGGTGCCGGGAGAAACCGCCGGGATCACCTTGGCCGACACGCTCGGCGACGAGGACGAGCGGCTGGACGGCATCGACAACCACGAAGCGCTCAAGCCACTGCTGGCCGCGCTGCCGGAGCGCGAGCGACGGATCCTGATGTTGCGTTTCTTCCAGGACATGAGCCAGACCAGGATCGCCGAGCAGGTCGGCATCTCGCAGATGCAGGTGTCACGCATCCTGGCCAGGACACTTCATCAGTTGCGCGAGGCGATGTTGGCCGACGGCGAATGACGGCGTACGGCCGCCATCAACTCACCGAGCGTGCAATATACGACACACGGAATAGCTTCCAGGCGCGCTCGGATGCCGGCGTCCGCGCCGCGTTCGGCCGCGTGCCGGAGCACCTGTCGTTTGTCGACCGGAAAAACCAGGCCGGCCAGATATGTTTCCACCGTCACAGCTGCGATCTACCCGCGCCGCCGGCCGATCAAACCCGGTTTACCGGCGGCCGTCGCGGGGTACGCCGGAAAACGGAGGTGATGGTCTGATGGCGCAGAGTGCGATCGACACGCAGCTGTGGGACGAGTTCCACCGGGTGGTGAACATGTCGTCACGCGAGTTGGCCGAGTGGTTGCGAACGCGTGCCGCCGGACCGCGGACCGAGGCGCTTCCGGACCAGGCCGGGCCGCCGACCGGCCAGCATGTCCTGAGCATCCTCGGCAAGCGGCGGACCGACCTGACCGACGACGACGTACGCGTCATCCGCAAGGTGGTCGACCGCGTGCACGCGGAGCGGCGCGACGACCTTGCCGCCACGGCGGGCGACCCGGCGTGGCGCCACCGGATGATGTCGATCGGCCATGATCCGCTGAAACCAATGCGATAGCCCGACCGACGCGTGCCGTATTTCCGCTGCCGGCGGAAATACGGCACTTTGCTGTCCGCAACCGGCCAGCCGATGCAAACCTGCCGTGACAACCGGCAATAGCTGCTTGACGCCGCGTGTATCCGAGAGCAAGGATTCGCAGATTACCATGCTGGCTTTTTACGGGGAGGTCGAAGAGCGCCTGGTTTTTCTGTGAGTTTCATCGAAGTGCCTCGAATGACGAGCGAGCCATCGGCTCATCCAACGGACAGCGAAGGTAAAGATGAGACGTAGTTTCCTTGCCGCGGCCGCGACGATCGCGATCCTGGCCGGCGGCGCGGCGCCGGCGTACGCGGACCCGCCGGACGGCAACCGGCCACCGACCGGTCATGACCAGAACGGCCGCGTGCCGGTCGGTGCGTTGTGGACCGAGCAGTATTTCGCCTCGCCGCGGCCATCCGCCGACGGCTCGGCGGTCGAACTGCACGCCGACATCCTCCGTCCGGCCAATCTGCCGGCAACGGCCAAGACACCGGTGGTGCTCACCATCGGACCGTACTTCGGCCACGACGACTTCGACAGCAGCCTTGGCTATCCCGACCTGAAAATCGCCGGACCCAACGAGCGGTTTCGCGACTTCATCGACGGCGCGCAGCTGATGAAGCGCGGCTACACCTGGGTCCAGGTCGACCTGCGCGGCTTCGGCGGCAGCACCGGTTGTACGGACTATTTCGGCCAGGGTGAGCAGGCCGACATCAAGGCCGCGATCGACTGGGCCGGCAAGCAGCCGTGGTCCAATGGCCGGGTCGGCATCTACGGAAAGTCGTACGACGCCAGCACCTCGCTGATCGCCGCCAACCTCGGCGATCCCTACCTGAAGGCCGCGGTCGCGCAGGAACCGGTGTGGGACACCTTCAGCACCGCGTTCAGCTTTGGCGTGCCGATGTGGCAAAGCTCGTTGCCGCAGGTGTACGCGGAGGAGGCCACCGACTTCACCGGTTACGCCGACGACACCGCCCGCTATCGGAACAACGCGACTTTCGAGCAGCGAGTGAAAAACTGTGTGGCGTTGACGACGGTCGGGCACGACACACCGCGCGCGACCGCGCCATATTGGCGTGCGCGCGATCTGATCGCGGGAGCCAAAAACGCACGCGCCGACCTGCTCTACACGCAAGGCGTGATCGACGACCGCACGCCGGCGCAGGGAATGCACGACTATCTTTACAACTACGGCGGCAAAGTCCGCGGCTGGATCGGCCAGTGGGGCCACGTACGCGGCAACGAGACCAACGAGTTCGGCCAGCTGGAGATGGGCCGCCAGGGTTGGTTCGACGAGGTCGTCCGGCTGTTCGACCGTACGCTGAAGGGAAAGTCGTCGCAGGTGCACGACCCGACCTTCGCGATCCAGGACAGCAACGGCCGCTGGCGCAGCCAGAACGACTGGCCGAGGGCGACCAAGAGCGCGACTTACGCGATCGCGCCGGCGAGCTACACCGACACCGGTGTCGCGACGCCTGGTGCCAGCCTGCGGGCCAAGCGGCTGGCCAGGATCGAGGATCTCGACTCGCATTCCGCGGCGCGTACGGTCACCGATCCGCCGCCACCGTCCAGCGGCCCGCCGGAGCCCAACGCTGTCTGGCCGACGCTGAACACGCAGTTCACCTGGTTGGCGCCGGTGAAGTCGGACGTACGGGTGACCGGCACGCCGGCGGTGACGCTCAATGTGACCGGTGTGGTGGACAAGAACGGCAAGAGCAGTCCGGACAACACCGGCAACGTCCACATCGAGCTGTGGGATGTCGGTCCGGACGGCATCGCCGTCCTGTTCGACCAGCGGATGGCGTTGGTGCGCAAGGGAAGTTACTCGATCCCGCTGCGGTCCGCGGAGTGGAACCTGTTGAAGGGCCACCGCATCGCGATCGGCTTGGGAACGCAGTTCACCTTCCCGGACTCGCGCGATCCGTGGGTCAGCGAGCCGACCGGTGGCACCGTGCGGATCGGCAGCGGCACGCTGACCGTGAGCACACAGAACCCGAGCAATGACAAGCGAATCGCCGGCGACCCGTCGGTCGCGTTGCTCGTGCCGTACAAGGATCTCTCGGACAACGAGAAAATCCACATCGCCACCAGGCCGATCGCGCGCGCCCCGCAACCACCGGACGCCAACCGTAGCTAGAAAGTAACCGTCACTTCGAGTCCGCCGTCCGGGCCGGGTCTGGCCTGGACGGCGGCTTTGTGCGCATCGGCGATCGACTCCACAATGGACAGTCCTAGGCCGGTGCTGCCACCGGCAGCCACGCGGCCTTCGCCGCGTTGGAACGGCTGGAAAATCCGGTCCAGCAGCTCGCCGGTGACGACCGGTCCGGAGTTGGTGACGACGAGTTTGCCCGCGCTGGTACGCACATCGACGTATCCGCCGTTGGTGTTGTGCCGGATCGCGTTGCCGACCAGGTTGTCGACCAGCTGCGTCAGCAATGCCGGATCGCCGTCGACCGTGCAGTCGTCAAGGCGCGCACGGATTTCCAGGTCGTGCGAGGCAATGGCCGCGCGATGTTGGCCGAGCTGGTTTCGCGCGGTCGCGGCCAGGTCGACGTCCTCGCGATGGTCGAGGCCGCGGTCGCTGCGCGCCAACACCAGCAGGCTGTCCAGCAGCCGCTCGATCCGCCGGTTGGCGTCGAGCAGGTTGGCGCGGGTCTTGGCCAGGCTGCTCGCGGTCGGGTCGGCCAGGCCGATCTGGATCGCGGTGCGTTGGATCGACACCGGCGTACGCAGCTCGTGCGAGGCGTTCGCGATGAACCTTCGCTGGCTCTCGAACGCTTTCTCCAGCCGTTCGAGCATGTCGTCGAAGGTGTCGGCGAGCTCACTCAGCTCGTCTTTCGGTCCGTTCAGGTGGATCCGCTCGTGCAGGCTTTCCGACGACAGCCGGCGAGCCAGCGCGCTGATCTCGTGCACCGGCCGCAGCATCCGGCCGGACAGCCACCAGACGATCAGCAGCACCAGGATCGTCATGAGCAGCAGCGAAACTCCGGACGTGGCCAGCAACTTGTCCAGTACGGTCGCGCCGGACGCCGCGGCAGCCCGCGGCACCGTTCTGGCCGGCATGGCGGGCTCGAATCGGGTCCCCGGCACGACTGTCACGCAGCCGTCGTGCACCGTGCCGGCCGGCGTCTCGGTGCAGGCCGGCAGCGCGGCCACCGTGATGGTTTTCTGCAGCTGTGCCACCAGATCGGCCTGGACCAGCAGATAGATCGCGGTGGTGAGCACCAGGCCGCCGATCACGAAAAGCGCGCCGAAAGTCGCCGCCAGGCGTACGCGTGCGGTCAGTCGCATGACACCAGTGTGCCGGTCGGCATGAGCATCCCCTATTAGTGTCCCGACTCGGGACACTAGATGTCCCCTCCGAAGAGGGTGGCAGCCGGCCTGTTTCAGAAATGTTCCAACCGGCTGTAACGCCGGTGAAACAGCCGGACCGGTACGAATCGGCGCATGAAAACGACCTGTAGAGCAGCGATCGCCGTTCTCCCGGTAGCCGTCGTCATCGCACTCGCCGGCTGCGGCGGCGGAAAGAAGAGCGAGGTGGCCAGCGCCGGTGGCAGTGCGAGCGCCAGCGCCGGCGCGGCGGCGAACGGCGTGCCAACGGACCCGTACCAGCTTGCGTTGAAGTTTTCGCAGTGCATGCGCCAACACGGCGTGGACGTCGCCGATCCGCAGCCACCGGACAAGAACGGCGGACCGATCGCGGTGCCGGGGATTCCGATCGGTGGCGACAACGGCAAGGTGGAAAAGGCAGTGGCGGTCTGCCGGAAATACATGCCGCAGCAGAACCGTGTCGGTGGCGACGATCCGCAGTATGTGCTGAAGCTCAACAAATGCCTGCGCGCCAATGGCCTGGACGTGTCGGACGATCCGAAACAGGGCAAGACGATCGAGCTGACGCCGAAAACCCAGAAAATCTATGCGAAGTGCCAGAAAGAGGTAGGCGGAAAGAAGTGACGAGCCGCAGAAACGTCGTGCTGATCGCGGTTGGGGCCGCCCTGGCCGTCGGCGGCACCGGAGTCGCCGCGGTGCTTGGCCGCGGCGCCGCCGGCGGCGCGCGGAGTCCGGCGCCGGCTCCGGCGCAGACCGCGTCGGTAACCAGGCAGACTCTCGTCCAGCAGGACACGATCGACGGCACGCTCGGGTATGCCGGCGGATATTCGATCGCCGGCACCGGCACCGGCGCCGGCCTGCTCACCTGGCTGCCGTCCGCCGGCAGGGTCATCGGTCAGGGCGAGGCCGTCTACAAGGCAAACAACGTGCCGGTGCCGCTGTTTCGCGGCACTACGCCGTTTTGGCGGCCGCTGGCGAGCGGAACAAGCGACGGCGTGGACGTGCGCGAGCTGGAGCAAAACCTGGCCGATCTCGGCTTTTTCCACCGTACGCCCAACAAGGCGTTCACCGCGGCGACCGCGACGGCGATCAGGAAGTGGCAGAAGTCGTTGGACCTGCCGGAAACCGGGCGCGTCGAGCCAGGTGCGGTGGTCATGTTGCCAGGTGACATCCGGGTCACCTCGGTCACCGGCATGCTTGGCCAGCCGGCGCAGGGAAAGATCCTCGACGCGTCCGGCACGCGGCGGATCGTCACGGTCAGGATGCCGGTCGACAAACAGGCGGAGGCAAAGCTCAACGGCATGGTCACCGTCACGATGCCGGACGGCGGCACGGTGCAGGGGAAGGTCTCGGCGATCGGTACGGTCGCCAGCAAACCCGACCAGAATGGGCCGGGCGCCGGCACGGGACCAACCGTGAACGTCACCGTCGACCTCGGCGCCGGCGCGCCGGTCCTGGACCAGGCGCCGGTGCAGGTCGCTTTCGTGGCGCGGAAAAAGGAGGACGTGCTGACCGTGCCGGTGTCGGCGTTGCTGGCGCTCGCCGAAGGCGGCTATGGCCTGCAGGCCGTCACTCCTGGCGGCGGACGAAAGATCGTCGCGGTGACGACCGGCATGTACGCACAGGGAAAAGTCGAGGTTTCCGGTGCAGGCGTACGCGATGGCATGAAAGTGACGGTGGCCTCAGAATGAGCACGAGCGTGATACCGGTAATCGACATTTCCGAGGTGAGCAAGCGATATCCAGGCGACGTGCACGCGCTGCGATCGGTCTCGTTGCGGATCCATCCAGGCGAGCTGGTGGCCGTCGTCGGACCGTCCGGCTCCGGAAAGTCGACGCTGCTGCAGCTGATGGGGACGCTGGACCATCCGACCGATGGCGCCGTACGCATCAACGGCCACCCGGTGGCGGACCTGCCGGACCGAGCGGTCGCGGCCATACGCGCACATTGGATCGGCTTTGTGTTCCAGCGGTTTTTCCTTACGCCACACCTGTCCGCGATCGACAACGTGGCGGCCGGCCTGCTCTATCAAGGCGTACGGCCGGCCGACCGCCGACGGCGCGCGATCGAGGCGCTGGAGCGGGTCGGCCTCGGCCACCGGCTGCGGCACCGGCCGGCCGAGCTGTCCGGAGGCGAATGCCAGCGCGTCGCGATCGCTCGCGCGCTCGCCGGCCGGCCGTCGATCCTGCTCGCCGACGAGCCGACCGGCGCGCTGGACTCGGCGTCCGGTCGCGGCGTACTCGGACTTTTCCATGACCTGCACCGCGAAGGCGCGACGATCGCGGTCATCACCCACGACAACGCCATCGCCGACAGCATGCCGCGCAGGGTGTCCATTTTGGACGGACGGATCCGGCGCGACAGTGGACGCGCCGCGTGACCGTGCTGCCCGTGCTGCCCGGCCGGACCCGGCAGGCCCCCACCGACCTGGTACGCGCCGGCCTCGCCGGCCTGATCGGCCGGCCGACCCGCGCGGTCCTGTCGGCCCTGGGGATCGGTATCGGCGTCGCCGCCATGGTCGCGGTGCTCGGCATCAGCACCGCGAGCCACGCCCGGTTGGCCGAGGAACTCAGCAAACTCGGCACCAACCTGCTCAGTGTCGGGCCAGGCAAGGACATTTTCGGCGGCGACACCACACTTCCCAAGGACGCGGTCGCGATGGTGCGGCGCATCGGTCCGGTGCAGACCGCGAGCGCGGTCGGTGAGCTCGACAAGTGTCCGGTTTACCGCAACGACCAGGTGGATCCGCGCGCGACCGGCGGAATCAGTGTCAACGCGGCGAAACTCAACCTGCTCGATACGCTCGCCGGCAGGCCGTCCGGCGGCCAGTGGCTCAACGCCGCGACGGCGAAATACCCGGCGGTCGTGCTCGGCGCGAAAGCCGCGCAGCAACTCGGCATCGACACTCCCGGTGTCCAGATCTATCTCGGCCACCGCTGGTTCACCGTGGTCGGCATTCTCGCTCCGCTCACGTTGGCGCCGAATCTCGACCGCGCCGCGTTCGTCGGCTGGGACGCGGCGCAGAGTGTCCTTGGTTTCGACGGACATCCGACGACGGTGTACGAGCGGTCGCCGGACGAGTCCGTCCAGGACGTACGCGAGGTGTTGGCGGCCAGCGTCAACCCGGCCAACCCGGACCAGGTGACGGTCAGCCGGCCGTCGGACGCGTTGCAGGCGCAGCTGACCGCCGGCGCGACCTTCGTCCAGCTCTTCCTCGGCCTCGGGGCCGTCGCCCTGCTGGTCGGTGGCGTCGGCGTGGCCAACACGATGGTCATCTCGGTGTTGGAACGGCGACCGGAGATCGGCCTGCGCCGCGCTTTGGGCGCCCGCAAAGGGCAAATCCGTGCGCAGTTTCTCACCGAGGCGGTGTTGCTTTCCGCCGCCGGCGGCGTTTTCGGTGTGCTGCTTGGCCTTGCCATCAGCACGGCGTACGCGCTGGTCAGCGACTGGCCACCGGTGGTGCCGTGGGCCGCGGTCGGCCTGGGGCTGGGCGCCGCGGTCCTCACGGGTGCGCTCGCCGGCTGGTTTCCGGCCGCACGAGCCGCCAAACTGGCACCGAGTACGGTTCTCGCCACTGGTTGAGAGTCGCTGGTGTCCAGGTGGAGGTGTAGGTGCGGCCGGTGCAGCCGGACGACCCGGCCGAGGTCGGTCCGTACCGGGTGCTCGGACGGCTCGGCGTCGGCGGCATGGGGATCGTCTATCTCGCGCGCTCGGCCGGCGGCCGGCTGGTCGCGGCGAAGCTGATCCGCGGCCCGTACGCGCGTCACCCGGAGTTTCGGGCGCGCTTCCGGCGCGAGGTCGACGCGGCGCGGCGCGTCACCGGCCCGTTCACCGCGCCGGTGCTGGCGGCCGACCCGGACGCCGAGGTGCCGTGGCTGGTCACCGCCTTCCTGCCGGGCCTGACGCTGCTGGAGGCGGTCACCGCGTACGGTCCGCTGCCGGCGCCGACCATGCACGCGCTGTCCGCCGGCCTCGCCGAGGCGCTGGCGGCGATCCACGCCGCCGAGGTCGTGCACCGCGACTTCAAGCCGAGCAACGTGATGCTGACCGCCGGCGGTCCGCGGGTGATCGACTTCGGCATCGCCCGGCCGGCCGACGCGACCGCGATCACCCGCGCCGGCGGCTGGATCGGCTCGCCGGGGTTCATGTCGCCGGAGCAGGTCCTCGGCCACGAGGTGGGGCCGCCGAGCGACGTCTTCACCTTCGGCGCGGTGCTCGCGTACGCGGCGACCGGTGTCGAGGTCTTCGGCTCCGGCACGCCGGACTCGCGGCTCGGCCGGGTCGCGACGCTCCAGGCCGACCTGTCCGGCATCCGGGAGAAATGGATGTTCGACCTGGTCAACCACTGTCTGCGGGCCGATCCGCTGACCCGGCCGACGGCCGCCGCGCTGGCCGGCTGGCTCGGCGGGCCGGAGCTGTCGCTGCAGGGTACGAGCTGGCTGCCGGCCGCGGTCGCGGACGCCGTCGACCGGCGCACCTCCGAGGCGTTCCTGCTGCCGGCGCTCGCACCGGTCGTGCCACCGATCGATCCGGCCGTCGTCGACGTGCCGACGATTCAGCCGACCCTTCCGCCGCCAGCGCGCGGACCGTCGCGCCGCAAGCTGGTGGCGGGCTTGGTCGGCGCCGGTGTCGTCGCTGCCGCCGGTGGCGGCGGTTTGCTGTGGTGGAGCCAACAACCGCGGCAGTCCACCAGCGCGTCGCCGAAGCCGTCCCCGACCCGCAGCCTGCCGCCGCCGGTCGCGACGGTCGCCTGGCAGGCCAGGGTCACCGACTACTTTCCGCAGGTCGACGTGGCCGGATCATCGCTGGTCGCCTGGTCGGAGGAGCACCTGCGCGCGCTCGATCCGCGCACCGGCAAGCTGCGCTGGAGCCGCAACGGCGACGCCGGCGAGAGCATGCTGCACGCGACCGGTGGCAACCTGGTCTTCGAGTACGACAACACCGCCACGCTGAGCGCCATCCGGCCGGAGAACGGCTCGGTGATCTGGTCGTACGGCCCGGACACCACCGGCGGTTGGCAGCTGCTCGGCCCGGTCCTGCTCGGCTCGGTCGGCTGCTTCGCCAACAATCCAGTCCGCGCGCTGAGCCTCGCCAACGGCCGGACCGCGTGGACCTCGACGGTGACCGCCAACCGCGGCATCGGCGGTGGCGGACGCTGGCTGCTGGCGATGTCGAACAACCGGCTCACCGGCATCGGCGGCGGCAACGGCCGGCAGGTCTGGACGTATCCGACCGCCGCCGGCTGGGACGCCATCATCGGCGACTCGCTGGCCTTCTGCTCCGACGACGCCGACATGTTGCACGCCGTCGACCTGGCCACCGGTCGGCCGGTGTGGCGCCAGCCGGTGCTGGCCAGCCTCAACCTGCAATACACCGGCGGTCTGTTGTACGTGATGGCCGACTCCGACCGGCTGCTGGCACTACGCGGCACCACCGGCAAGCTGGTCTGGGACCGTACGCTCGGACCCAACTCCGGCCGTGCGCCGCAGGTCAGAGCGGTCGGCCGGACGGTCTTCGTCGGCACCGACACGGCCACGTACGCGCTGGACAGCGCCACCGGACGGACGTTGTGGACATACCAGACGGCGATGACGCGCTTCTTCGCGCCGCTGCCGGTCGCCGGCCTGGTGGTCATCGGCGACGCCAACAGCCAGATCATCGCGCTGCGGCCGCCCGGGGGTGCCGGTGCGGGCCCTTGAGCCGGGCGACCCGGCGCGGGTCGGTGACTACCGGCTGCTCGCGCGGATCGGCGCCGGCGGGATGGGGACGGTCTATCTCGGCCGGTCCCGCGGTGGCCGGCCGGTCGCGGTCAAGCTGATCGACCGCGAGTACGTCGGAGAGCGCGGCTATCGTGACCGGTTCCGCCGCGAGGTCGCCGCGGCGCGGCGGGTGGGCGGTGCGTACAGCGCCGCGCTGCTGGACGCCGATCCGGACGCCGAGATGCCGTGGCTGGTCTCGGAGTTCCTGCCGGCGGTGTCGCTGCGTGAGGCCGTACGCGACTTCGGTCCGCTGCCGGCCGCCGCCGTGTGGATGCTCGCCGCCGGTGTCGCCGAAGCCCTCGCCGCCATCCATGCGGCCGGCATCGCGCACCTCGACCTGAAGCCGGCAAACGTGCTGCTCACGCTGGACGGGCCGCGCGTCATCGACTTCGGCATCGCGCGCGCCGCGGATGCCGGCGCCGGCACGGTCACCAACGCGATGCCGATCGCCGGCTCGGCCGGCTACATGTCGCCGGAGCAGGCGGCCGGTGCCGAGGCCGGACCGGCCAGCGACGTGTTCTCCCTTGGTACGACGCTCGCGTATGCGAGCACCGGCGTCGAGCCGTATGGCGACGGCGTGGACTACGTGAAGAGGTATCGCATCCAGCACGGCGCGCCGGAGCTGGACGGCGTCGCCGACCTGCCGTTGCGCGTACTCATCGCCAACCTGATGGCCCGCGACCCGGCGGCTCGGCCGACGGCGACGCAGTTGCGCGGTTATCTGGCGACGGTGTTGCCGACCGAGCACCGGAGCTGGCTGCCGGAGCCGATCGTGACCGAGGTGCAGCGGCGCGCGCTCGAGGCGGAGAATCCGCCGGTCGCCGGTGTTGTCGCGTCGTCGCCGAAGCTGAGCCGGCGTGCACTGCTGTTTGGTGGTGGCGGCGGTGTCGTGGTTGGCGTTGGTGCGCTTGCCGCGTGGTTTGGCTTACGTGGCGCCAATCCACCACCGTCGCCGTCTTTGTCGCCGTCCTTGTCGCCTTCTTCGTCGCCTTCTTCGTCGCCTTCGCCCAGTGCGGCTCCGACCGTGACGCTGCAGTTTTACTTGACTGGCAACACAACGGTGACGTCGTTGACGTACGTGGTCAACGGACAGCCGACAACGCTGAAAAACCTGAGGTTGCCGTGGCGAAAGGCGATCACCGTGCCGAAACGTGGTGTGTCGGGCACGTGGCGGCTGCGCTACAGCCACTCCGGTGGTGATGTGCAATATCACGTGTTGCTCAACGGTTTCGAGTTGTGGCTCGGCTCGACCGGCTCGATCACCGGAAGATATTCCGAGGACAGAAGCGAAAAGTTCGACGCCTAGCTGGCACCGACTGGCGCGGTGGTGGCGGAAGGAGTGGTCATGCCTCCAATAATACCGGCCACACCGACAAAACCACGCCACCAAACACATCCGCGGATAGGTTTTTCTGGCGCAAGCGCGAGAATCGGCTCCGAAGTGGATGGTGATCGCCGTTTTCGCAAACTGGCCGAGGTAAATCCGGCAACTCCGGCACGTGGCCCACTAATTTGGCGTCGCTTTCGGGCATGCCCGGACGTTGGTAGCGGCGAGGACTGATTGTTCGGCGTTCGGCGGCTGGCTGGAAAGAAGGCCCACATCGCCGTTGCGATGGGCGTGTCCGACAAGTGTGGGTGAGGGACCTGGATCGACCATTACGCCGCTGATGACGACCCGCACATGGCTTCAGTTTTACAAATACCGCACGCTTCCGCCGCAGCGCATTCGGAGGACAAGCACCAATCACCGACTGCTACCAACCTGATGGCCACGTCAGCTAGAGGCGATAGCCGACGCCTGGCACGGTCTCGATGAGCGGCGGTGAGCCGAGCCGCGCGCGAAGACGCGACAGCACGACGCGTACGGCCGCGGTGAACGGATCGGCGTTCTCGTCCCATGCCTGTTCCAGGATCTGCTCGGCGCTGACCACGTCGCCGTCGGCGCGCAGCAGCACCTCCAGCACGGCGAATTCCTTGGGGGACAGCCGAATCGGCCGCCCGGCGCGGGTCACTGTGTGGGTCGCCGGGTTGAGTTGCAGGTCGGCGGTGGACAACACGGTCGGCAGCGCCGGCCGGTTGCGCCGGCTCAGCGCGCGGATCCGCGCCAGCAGCTCCGGAAACTCGAACGGCTTGGTGAGATAGTCGTCGGCGCCGATGTCCAGGCCGAAAACGCGGTCGTCCAGAGACGCCGCCGCGGTCAGCATGAGCACGCGCGTACGCCCGCCGGACTCGACGATGCCGCGGCACAGGTCGTCGCCGTGCACGCCGGGCAGGTCGCGATCCAGCACGGCCACGTCGTAATCGTTGACGGTCAACAACTTTTCCGCCTCCAGACCGTCATAGCAGACGTCCACGGCGAAATACTCCGAGCGCAGGCCGGCGCCGAGCAGGTCGGCGAGCACCGCCTCGTCCTCAGCCACCAGAATGCGCACGCAGACGAGTCTGCCACGCGCGGTGTTGCGAAACTGTTTCAGCCGGCGTCCAGGTAAATGCTCGGATGCTGGCCGGTGACCCGGTGGAACGCGGCCGAGAAGGCCGCCGGCTTGCGATATCCGAGCGCCCTGGCCGTCGCGCCGACCGGCCTGCCGTTGGCCAGCATCGTGAGGGCGGCACGGATACGTACGCGCGTGCGCCACTGTGCGAAGGTCAGGCCGGTTTCCTCGGAAACCAGCCGAGTGATGGTGCGTACGCTGGTGTGCGCGTGGCTGGCCCAGGCCGGCAGCTCGCGGCCGTCGGCCTGGTTGGCGATCAATGTCTCGGCGATCATACGGATGCGCGGGTCCGTCGGCAGCGGCACCGGAAAAGTGTTGCTCGGCGCGGGTTCGAGTAGCTGGAAAAGCAGGGCTTCGGCCAGCGGCCTGGCGTGCGACGTTTCGCCGAGATGGATGACGAGTTCGCGCAGCGGCGGCGTCATCAGTACGCCGGTCGGCTCGGTCCAGGTGAGTGGGCAGCGGTCCGGTTCGAACAGCACGGCGTGGTCGCGGCCGGACCGGATGACCCTCGGTGGTGTGGGACGTACGCGCCGGCAGCCAGAGCGCGTGCGTCGGCGGGACGAGCCAGTCGGTGTCGCCGGTCCGGATCAGCATGCTGGCCGTCGTCGTCCAGGCCAGCAGGTGCTGGGCATGTTGGTGCTGGTGAAGGAAATCTCCGCGGTCCATTCCCGCGTCGACGGCGACCAGCATGGTGTCTCCTTGGTCAGTTCACGGACATCATTGGCCATCATCGGTCAGTCGGCCAACTAGGGTCTGTTTCGAAGTCCCACGCGGCGCTAGCCGAGCCGCTGTCACATCTTTCTCGGGCCGCCTGACGGCACGGCGAAACCGCCCACGTGGCGCTGCCACGCCGGGCAGCGCCGCGCACCGCCAGACGACGTTTGGATCTCGACTCTCATCCACGTGGGACTTCGAAACAGACCCTAGTCGACGTACGGTCCGGTGACGCGCTGGAGACGCTGCGGTCCGGCATCGACCAACCGGTGGACCTGGTCCATCTCGATGGCGTGTTCACCCTCTACCTGCCAGTTTTGCGAGTGCTGGAGCCGCATCTGCGGCCCGGCGCGATCGTGCTCGGCGAGAACGCGGTGGCCGACTCGGCCGACTATCTCGACTACGTCAACGATCCGGCCAACGGTCACCTGTCGCTGCCGCTGCCTTTCGATGAGCGGCGCGGCAACCTGCTGTCGGTGCGCACCGGCTGATAGTCGAGCGCTGCCGTGGACAGCAGCTCGAATCCGCCAACGGTGAGTGCTTCCACTTTCCTGGCGACGATCGGGCGAGACGTGCCGGTGAGCAGCAGCGACCGGCACTTCGCGACGACCGTGCGGTGAATCGCCATCAACTGCGCGGCGAGCAGCGAGGCCGTGTCGTCCGAGCCGATCGCCTCCGCGAGCGCGGTCTCCAATCGCTGATGGATACCGATTTCGGCGGTCTGCAACGACCGGCTGGCGGCGATCGTACGGAAAAACCGTATCGACCGGCGCGAACCCCTGGGATGCAACAGAAACGCCAGCTCCTTCTCATGCCAGCCGCGAAAAGCCGCGGCGACGCTGGTGTCAGGTGCGCGGTCGCGTACGGCGGTGGTCAGTGCCGCGACGATGCCGTCGAGGCGGTCGAAAAACAGCTCCTCCTTGCTGGCGAAGTAGTTGAACACGGTGCCGACCGCCACGTCAGCGGCGGCGGCGATCTCCGCGACCGTCACCTCGTCGAAGCCGCGCTCGGCGAACAACGCGCTCGCGGCCTCGCTCAACGCCGTACGGGTCTGCTGCTTCTTCCGCTCGCGGCGGCCGGTCTCCATGCCCTCAGCATAGCCGGTCCTGAGTCGTTGCAAACTTGAAGTCGTTCATGTTTACTCTGGCTCATGATCTCCGAACTGCGCGTCCTCGATCTCGGTACGGTGCGCGGCGTCGGCGTGCCGATCGCCGCTTACCTGCTGACACTCGCCGACGGCCGGCGGGTGCTCGTCGACTCCGGCTGTCCGAAGGAAATGGTCGGCGATCCGGAGTCGCCGTTCGCGGCCGTACACGTGCGCACGCGGCTCGCCGAGCTCGGTGTGGCAGCTGGCGACATCTCGATGGTCATCGTCAGTCACCTCGACCCCGATCACTGCGGCGCGCACGACGAGTTTCCGGACGCCGAGTTCGTCGTCCAGCGAGCGCAGCTCGACCACGCGCGTTCGTCCGGTCTGCATCGCTATGAGTGGATGCGCGCGCACTGGGACGATCCGCGGCTGCGTTATCGGTGTGTCGACGGCGACACCGAGCTGCTGCCCGGTCTGTCGGTGGTCGAGTGCGGTGGCCACGTGCCGGGACATCAGGCCGTCCTGGTCGACCTGCCGCGGACCGGCCTGGTCATGCTGGCCGGTGACGCCTGGATGCGGGACACCGATCCGGACACCAGAGACATCACGCCGTTTGATCTCGACGAGGCGAAAACGCGTGCCGCGCAACGAAAACTCATGACGATCGCGCGCGAGCGCGAGGTGCGACTGGTGGTCCACAACCACGATCTCACGCAGTGGCCGACGCTGCGGGAGGCGTACCAATAAATAAGTACCCCTACGGACCCGCGCACCGGTTGTTTCGGCATATCCGCCGATCCCATAGTGACGCTGGCCGACTGAGAGGGGAAGCGCCATGCGTTGGAGAACCCGACTGCTCGGAGTCGCGATCGGTGTCGCGGTCGCCGCGCTGACCGTCGCCGGCGTGCCGGCGACAGCGGCACCACCGGAAGGCGTTGTGGTGCCGGCAAAACACCACTGGGGTGACCAGTACATCGTGGTGTTGAAAGACGGAGTGCAGCCGGCGAAGTCGCTGACCGCGCAATACGGCGGCACCGTGGCGGCGACGTACACGGCCGCCATTCACGGATTCGCCGTGAAGGGAATGACCGCGCGGCAGGCGCGCCGGCTGGCCGCCGACCCGGCCGTACGCATCGTTTACGAGGACGGCACGGCAAAGGTCGCCGACACGCAGAACAACCCGACCTGGGGACTGGACCGGGTCGACCAGAAGAACCTGCCGCTGGACAACAAATACACCTATGCCAACGCCGGCGAAGGCGTCACCGCGTACGATCTGGACACCGGCATCAAGGCGGACAACCCCGACTTCGAGGGACGCGCCAGCGTCGGCAAGGACTTCGTCGGCGGCCAGGGCGTCGACTGCAACGGCCACGGCACGCACACCGCCGGCACGATCGCCAGCAAGACGTACGGCGTGGCAAAGAAAGTCAAGATCGTCGCGCTCAAGGTGCTCGGCAACGACTGCAGCGGCAACGGACCGGACTCGGCCATCATCTCCGCGCTGGACTGGCTGACCGCAAACGGCAGCAAGCCGGGCGTCGCGAACATGAGCCTCACCATGGACCAACTCGGTGTCGGTGACGACGCGTTGAAGAAGGCCATCGCGGCCGGTTTCGTTTTCGGCCTGGCGGCAGGGAACTCCAGCGCGGACGCGTGCGACACCAGTCCGGCGCACGTGCCGGAGGCGATCACCGCCGGCGCGACTGACAACGGCGACAACCGCGCGTCGTTCTCGAACTACGGTTCCTGCGTCGACCTGTTCGCGCCGGGTGTCAACGTGACGTCTTTGGGTCTGAGCAACGGAAGCACGTCCAACATGTCCGGCACGTCGATGGCGGCGCCGCACGTCACCGGCGCGGCGGCGCTCTATCTGGCCGCCAACCCCGGCGCGACGCCGGCGCAGGTGCAGGACGCGCTGGTCAGCAATGCCACTGCCGGTGTGGTGAGGAATCCCGGCAGCGGCTCGCCGAACAAGCTGCTCTTCACCGGTTTCATCGGTGGCGGTGGAAATCCGGCCTGTGGCGTGAAGTCCAACAGCGACAGGCTCGCCATTCCGGACGCCGGTGCCACGGTGACCAGCGAGATCCAGGTCTCCGGCTGCCAGGGGACCGCGGCCTCGTCGCTGCCGGTGAAGGTCGACATCGACCATTCCTACACCGGTGACCTGGCGATCTCGCTGATCGGTCCGAGCGGCAGGTCGTACGTGCTGAAAAAGTCAGGTGACCTCGGCTCGTCTTCCGGCGTCCACACGACGTACACGGTGAACGCGTCGACCGAAAACGCCAACGGCACCTGGAAACTGTCCATCCAGGACGTCTATCGTTTCGATGTCGGCTCGCTGACCTCGTGGTCGATCACGCCGTCCTTGGCGAAGATACGCGCAAAGGCTGCGAATCCGACCGACCAGCTGCCGGCCGGCGGCGTACGCCCGTCGATCATCGGCGGCCAGCCGACGACCGTCGCCGACAACCCGTTCATCATCGCCGGCATGCGCGTGGGCGGCGGCAATCCGCAGGGCCAGTCGTGCACTGCTTCCGTTGTCGCCAAACGGAAAATCCTCACCGCGGCGCACTGCATGATCGATGTCGGCGGCGACAAGAGCTATTGGTATGGCAGCAACGACCTGAACGTCGTCGGCAGCGAGTCGTTCCGCACCAAGGTGACCGACTACAAGGTGCATCCGAAATACACCGGTCCCGGCAGCTGGAAGACCGGCTATGACGTGGCTGTCGTGACGGTCGCCGACGACCTGCCGGTGCCACCGGAGAAATGGGCCAAGTTCGCCACCTCCGCCGACAGTGCGCTGACCCAGCCCGGCAAACAGGGAATCACGATCGGCTATGGCAAGAGCACCGGCACCGGTACGGCGGCCGGCGTACTGAAAAAGGCGACGCTGCCGATCAACGACGCGAGCGGTTGCCAGGTTTTCGACGTACAGGTCAATCCCGACTTCATGGTGTGCGCCGGCTACGACGACGGCCATGACGGCATCTGCTCCGGTGACAGCGGTGGACCGCTGATCGTCGACGGCATCATCGTCGGACTCACCTCGTGGGGCGCCAGCGCCTGCAACCGCTACAGCATCTTTTCTCGGCTCACCAACGAAATGGGGGACTGGGCTCACCAGCAGCTCGGCGACCAGCCCAGCGGCGGCTTCAGCCTGGCCGCGTCGCCGGCCGCCGGCCAGGTGCGCGCCGGTGACTACGTGTCGACCACGATCACCAGCACTGCGGCCGATTCCGGCTCGGAGAAGGTCGACCTGACCGCCACCGGCCTGCCGGCCGGCGCGACCGCGACGTTTCAGCCGGCCACGGTCGACTCCGGGGCCAACGCGAAACTGACCGTACAGACGACGTCTTCCACACCGGACGGCGACTACACGATCACAGTGTCCGGAAAAGGCAGCTCCACGACCAAAACCACGACGTACAAGCTGACCGTCGGCGCCGGCTCGCCGAGCAACCTCAAGGTCACCGCGTCGCCGGCCGCCGGCACCGCCAGCCGCGGCGGCGTGGCCAGGACCACCATCACCGTCAGCGGAGGCACCGGCAGCGTCAACCTGTCGGCCAACGGTGCCGGCCTGCAGCTGAACCCGTTCTTCAGCCCGCAGACGGTCAGCGGTGGTGGCACCTCGACGATGACCGTGTTCGCGCCGTTCACCCCCGGCTCGTACAAGATCGTCGTCACGGCCACCGACTCGGCCGGCACCGCCGGCAGTACGGAATACCTGCTCACCGTCAGCTGACGTGGCCGCACGGCCACCATGCGATGTCATGGTGGCCATGCGGTTTTTTAGTCTGGTGTCACGTTTTCCGACATCCGGCTGAGCGTGCGGCGTACGACCTCCAGGTCTTCCTCCGGGATGCCGTCGCGCAGCCGCCGGTCGTGCGCGATCGCGATGTCTCGTAGCCGCAGGAAGGCCTGCTCGCCGAGCGAGGTCAGCTCGACCAGGTGCATCCGCCGGTTCGCCGGATCGCGCCGCCGCGTCACCAGGCCGGCCGACTCCATGCCGTCGAGGTGATGGGTCAGCGTGGCGCCGCCGATGCCGACCGCCGCCGCCAGCTCGCGCTGGTTGGCGGTCGGCCGTGTCTTCAGCGCGAGCAACACCTGCCAGACCGGCAGCGACCCGTCCGCGGCAGCCAGCGCGGCGTCGAACGCGCGGCTGACCGCACGAGCCGTGGTGGCCAGCTGTACGCCGATCGGCGGACCCGTGAAGCGTGGTGGCATGACAACCACCGTATCATATCCTTCGACATCGAACGTATTGACGTCGAACGATTTGGTAGCTAGCGTTTGCGGCACACCGATTCAGGAGGAGACATCATGAGTGCGACTGAGCAGCAGATCCGTGACCTTGGCGAGCGCTGGGCCACGGCGGAGCAGAGCGGCGACACCGCGACGCTGGCCAGTCTGGTCGTCGACGACTTCACGCTGGTGGGGCCGCTCGGCTTCATCCTCGACCGCGACCAGTGGCTGCACCGCTACGAGAGCGGTGGGCTGACCACCGAGAAGCTGGTGTGGGACGAGGTCGCGGTCCGCGACTATGGCGACACCGCCGTCGCGATCGGCCGGCACACACAGGAGGCGTCGTTCCAGGGAAACCGCGCCGACGCGGCCTTCCGCGGCACGCACATCTACCTGCGCCGCGACGGCCAGTGGCTGCTCGCCGGCATCCATCTCAGCCCCATCGGCGCGCCGGCCTTCGGTCCGCGTTCCTGACTGTCGAAGGAGAACCCTGATGCGTTTGAGTCTGTCGATCACGAACTTCAGCTGGGGCGACGGCGCCGACCGGCTCGCCGGCCACCTGGACCGCGTCGTACGCGCGGCCGACGACGCCGGCATCGACACCGTGTGGGTCCCGGACCACCTTTTGCAGGGTGCGCCCGGAAGCGGCCCGGAGGACGAGATGCTGGAGGCGTACACCACGCTCGGCTTCCTCGCCGCCCGCACCACCCGCGTACGCCTCGGCGCCGCCGTCACCGGCGTCACCTTCCGCCCCCCGGCGCTGTTGATCAAGGCCGTCACCACCCTCGACGTACTCTCCGGCGGTCGCGCCTGGCTCGGCATCGGCGCCGGCTATCATCTCGAGGAGGCGAAGGCGATGGGACTTCCGTTGCCAGAGACCAAAATCCGCTTCGAGCACCTGGAGGACACCCTCCAGCTCGCACTGCGAATGTGGTCAGGTGACGCGTCGCCCTTCGAGGGAAAGCACAATCGGCTGGACAATCCGGTCAACAGCCCCAACAGCCTGCAGCGCCCGCACCCGTCGATCCTGATCGGCGGCACCGGCGAGAAAAAGACGCTGCGTTTCGTCGCGCAGTATGGGGATGCCTGCAATGTCTTCGATATCCCCGACGGCGGCACGACC
This sequence comes from Fodinicola acaciae, assembly GCF_010993745.1. Taxonomy (NCBI): domain Bacteria; kingdom Bacillati; phylum Actinomycetota; class Actinomycetes; order Mycobacteriales; genus Fodinicola; species Fodinicola acaciae. The sequence continues at coordinate 281,619 of NZ_WOTN01000003.1, read as the reverse complement.
ATCAAACACAAACTCGAAGTGCTCGCCGGCCACTGCGAGGACGTCGGCCGACCGTACGATGCGATCGACAAAACCGTGAGCACACGCCTCGGAGCAGACGAGTCCGCCGCGAGTTTCGTGGAGCGTTGCGCGGTGCTGCGGTCGTACGGTCTTGATCACGTGATGGTCATCGTGACGGACGCCTGGTCGGATGAGGCCTTGCGGACCCTGTCCGAGGCGCAGCCCGGCGTGGCGGCTCTGTAAATTCTGGCGGCAAGAACGGGCAAACCGGGCCAAGAGTCGTAACTGGCGTCGCCGGAGGGCGGTCGCGTCCCGGCAGGTGGCGAAAAGGCGCACTACGTGAGATAAAAGCGATGCGTAGCGCTAAATGCCCACCTTTGCGAGGTTGGCGGATGGCGTGAATGTCGAGTTACTAGCGCTGGACGCAAGAAACAAGGCTTTCACAGCCCAGTCTCGTCGGACGTCGTAACGACTGCGCCTATTGAGACCGACAATGCCGTTGTGACTAATGTGGCCCGGAAAGCCCAGCCCCGCACGAAACCGCCGCCCGCACCCCCATGCACACAGATTGGCGTTCCCGCGCCCCTCCCTTGAGGTCGCCCTCCGCGCAGGAGCGCCCGCCGCGCAGGCGAAAAACCCACCACCCCGACACAACAATCAGAAAACCCATTCACCTCCCCAACACGAAACGGAAAACGAAACCGCTCCATCACCACAAAACGGCGCCGCCACCCCCACCACAAAACGCCGCCCCCTCACCGCACCCCGCCGCCGCCCCTCACCGCAACCACAACACCCTCGCCACACCCCTTGCCGCTTCCCCCTCGATCGATATGCTCACCCAAACGATCAAACGACCACGAGAGGCGTCGAGAGATGCGCGAGCCGGGCGACGTCCGCCGTAGGCGGATCTTGGCGGTGGTGCTGTCGCGTGGTGCGGTGCGGGTCAGCGATCTGGCCGCTGAGCTGGAAGTTTCCGTGGTGACCGTGCGCCGGGACGTCGAGCAGTTGGCACGTGCGGGGAGGTTGCAGCGGCGGCACGGGTTTGCGCGGTCGATCGTTCCGGTCGAGCAGCCGCAGGCGAGCAGCGGGGCCGAAGGCGGCGCGGTTGGTCTGATAGTGCCGGAGCGGCACCAGTATCTGTTCGAGGTCGTCCACGGCGCGCGTACGACGTTGGAGGCGGCCGGTCTTCGGATCGTGTTGCATATCGCGCCGCCGGTTGGCGGTGCTGAGCGGCCGATTGTCGAGCGTGCGCTGGCTGAGGACGTACGCGGCCTGCTGATCTCGCCGCGTTGGCGGTCGGTGGCGGCGGAGGAGGCCGACTATGCCTGGCTGGTCGACGTGCCGGTGCCGGTCGTGATCGTCGAGCGGCGGCCGCGGCTCGGCAGCGTGCTGCATGCGACCGATTCGGTTTGTTCCGATCATTGGTACGGCGTGCATCTGGCGATCGATCATCTTGTGTCACTCGGTCATCGGCGGATCATCCTGGCGGCCCGCGACGACAGTCCGACGGCGCGCGCGATCCGAGCGGCGTTCGCCGAGATCACCGCCGCCAGGCCGGGGATCGAGGACGCGACCGTGGTGCTCAGCTCGCCGTCGGCCACGGCCGAGCCGGACACGGTCGACACGCTCCCGCCGCTGGCCAGCCTTGTACGCGACCGCCGCGCGACAGCGGCGATCCTGCACGGCGACACCGATGCGCTGATGCTCACGCAGCACCTCTCCGAGGGTGGCATCCGCGTCCCGCGCGACTTCTCGGTCATCGCGTACGACGACACCGTCGCCGGCCTCGGCACCACGCCGTTGACCGCGATCGCGCCGCCGAAGGCCGAGGTCGGCCGGGTCGCGGCCGAGCTGCTGCTGCAGCGGCTCGACGGCCAGCACGGCCAGCCGCGGCGCGTGCAGTTGCTGCCGGAGCTGAAAATTCGCGAATCGACACAAAAGCTTTGACCGTTTGATCGTTGTGGAGATCTTTTGAGCGATCTCTTGACTCAAAACGCTCAGCCGATCAGGATGCGGTTGTCGCGAGGAGAGTCATCCATGCCACAACACCTCAGCCGTCGCTCGCTGCTCGCCGCCGGCCTCGCTCTGCCGCTCGGCGCCTGCGCCGCCGGTCAAACCGCCACAACCGGCGGAAAAGCCGCGCGGATCACCTTCTGGTCGGCGTTGCGCGGCAGCAAGGAAGTGGTGGCCGAGTTCAACAAGACGCACCGGACCATCCAGGTCGACTTCCAGCAGATCCCGTCCGGCGACCAGGGTGGATACGCGAAGCTGAGCAACGCGGCGCGAGCTGGCAACGCGCCGGACGTGGCGACCATCGAATATCCGCAGGTGCCGGGTTTCGCGATCGACGGCGTCGCCACCGACCTCAGTTCGCTGCTCGACGACAAGCTGCGTGCGAAACTTTTGCCGGCATCGCTGCGATTGACGACCTTCGACAACAAGGTCTTCAGCGTGCCGATCGACGTCGAGCCGATGGTGATGCATTATCGCACCGACCTTTTCCAGCAGTACGGCCTGAAACTGCCGCGCACCTGGGACGAGTTCGAGGCGTTGGCGCGTACGGTCCGGGCCAAGGCACCAACTCGCCGGCTTGCCGTCTTCGCCACCGACGCCGCGCTCAACTTCGCCTCCTACTGCTGGCAGGCCGGCGCGCAATGGTTCGACATCAGAGGCGGCGTCTGGAACGTCTCGATGGCCGACGCGCAAACCCGCCGGATCGCCGCGTTCTGGCAGCGGCTCATCGACGAGGACCTGGTGTGGGCTGGCCCCGGCGGCGGACGGCAGAACGACGCGCGGCTCGGCCAGGGACTGGTGCTGGTACGCCTCAGCGGCGCCTGGGATGCCGGCGCCAACATGAAGGCACGGCCGAAACAGAAAGGAAAATGGGCCATCGCGCCGATGCCGCAGTGGGATCTCGCGCATCCGGCGGTCGGCACGCAGGGCGGCTCGACTTTCGCGGTGACCAAGGACAGCCGGCATCCGGAGGCGGCGATGGAGTTCATCGCCTGGCAGGTCGCCGACCCGGCGGCGCTCACCGCCCGGCTGAAAAGTGGTGCCAGCAGCCAATATCCGGCGGTGCCCGAGCTCGTTTCGGTCGACCGCAAGGCGTTTCCCGGTGCTTACTACAACCACCAGGACATCTACTCGCTTTTCGATCAGGAGGCACACAAAATCCGCGACGGCTGGATCTGGGGACCGCGGATGAGCGCGACGCAGCGCGTCATGCAGGACGGTTTCGCGCGCGCCGGCGCTCACCAGGACACGCTGATCGACGCCGTACGCGCGGCGCAGAGCGGCACGATGCCGGACCTGCGTGCGCTCGGCCTGGCCACCTCCGAACACAGCAGTTAGGGGCAACCGATGACGACCACGGCGGCGCCACCAACCCTTGCCAGCGAGGCAAAAGTCACCAGGCGGTCGGGTACGCGCCGTCGCTCGCACCGCAACGAACGGCTGGCTTGCGCCACCTTGCTCGGACCCTTCTTCGTCCTTTTCACCATCGTCTTTCTCGTTCCGGTGGCGACCGCGGTGTGGCTGAGCTTCTTCGGCCAGGACGAGCCGGGCCTCGGATTCGGTCCGGAGCACAACATCTTCGTCGGCCTGCGCAGCTACCTCGCGGTCCTCACCGACCCGACCTTCCTCGGCAGCCTCGGCGTGGTTGTCGTCTATTGCCTGCTCTACATCCCGCTGATGCTGGTTGGCGCACTGTTTTTGGCTCTGCTGCTGGACTCTGGCGTGGTGAGACTTCGCGCGTGGGCGCAGCTCGGGCTGTTCGTGCCGCACGCGATCCCGGGCATCATCGCGGCCATCATCTGGCTCTATCTCTACACACCGGGCCTGAGTCCGGTCATCGAGCTGCTCGGCAGGGCCGACATCACCGTCGACTTTCTCGGAGTCCACACGGTTCTGCCGTCGATCGTCAACATCGCCATCTGGAGCAACCTCGGCTACAACATGGTCGTCTTCTACGCGGCTTTGCAGGCGGTGCCGCGCGAGGTGATCGAGGCCGCGGTGGTCGACGGCGCCGGTCCGGTGCGCACGGCGCTGCGGGTCAAGACGCCGCTGGTACGCGCCGCGATCGTGATGGTCGCGATGTTCACCCTGATCTGGGCCCTGCAGCTGTTCACCGAGCCGATGTTGCTCAGCCAGTCCACGCCGATGATCAACACGCGTTTTTCCCCCAGCATGTACATTTTCGACGCGGCGTTCACGCGTAACAACTACGGCCTGGCGGCGGCCGCCGCGGTCGTCCTGTTGGTCTTCACGATCGCCTTGTCATACGGCATCACGAAGTGGACCAACCGCACCGACGCCCGCCAGGAGGTCACCTCGTGAACGCGCTTCGTCCGCGACTGCTCGGTCGTACGGCGGTCAACCTCGTCGTCGGGATCGCCGTGCTTTACACGGTGTTGCCGGTGCTGTGGCTGGTTTTGGCCGCCGCCAAGGACCGCGACGCGTTGTTCGGCAGCAATGTGCTGTCGCTCGGCGACTTCTCGTTTTTCCAGAACCTGGCCGACCTGTTCGCGATGGACGACGGCATCTATGGCCGGTGGTATCTCAACAGCCTGCTTTACGCCGTCGTCGGCGCGGCGATCAGCGCGATGGTGAGCATCGCCGCCGGCTATGCCTTCGACAAGTACGACTTCCGGCACAAGGAAAAACTCTTCGGCCTGGTGCTCTGCGCGGTGATGGTGCCGCAGACCGTGCTGGCGCTGCCGCTCTATCTGATGGCTTCGGCGGCCGGGTTGGTCAACACGTTCTGGGCCGTCTTCATTCCGGTGCTGTTCAACCCGTTCGGCGTGTATCTCGGCCGGATTTTCAGCCAGGGCTATGTCCCCGACGAGGTGCTGGAAGCCGCGCGCGTCGACGGCGCCGGCGAGTTGGCGCGCTATGGCCGGGTCGCGTTGCGGATGCTCGGACCCGGCGTGGTGACGATCTTTCTGTTCCAGCTCACCGCGATCTGGAACAACTTCTTCCTGCCGATGGTGATGCTGTCCGATCAGGACCTCTATCCGGTCAGCCTGGGTCTCTACACCTGGAACAGCCAGGCGACCGTGTCGCCGGAGTATTATCCGGTGGTGGTCATGGGATCCCTGCTCGCTGTGTTGCCGCTGATCGTCGCTTTCCTTATGCTGCAACGTTTCTGGCGGTCCGGCCTGACCGCGGGAGCCGTCAAGTAGATGTCCGTCACGTCAAACGGCCACCGGCCGCGTGCCGCGCTCGCGATGTCGCCAGGTGCCGCCGCGGCGGTCATCGACGACCGCGCGCTCAAAGCATTCGCCGAGTCCTGCGAGTTGCTGCCTGGCCCGATCCTCGACGATTTCGGCACCGCGCACGCGCGCGCTGTCCTTGCCAACGTGGAGGTGTTGATCACCGGTTGGGGTTGTCCGCCGATCGACGCCGAGGTTTTGGCCGCGGCGCCGCGATTACGCGCGGTCGTGCACACCGCCGGCTCGATCCGCGCGCACATCACCGCGGCATGCTGGGATCGCGGCATCGCGGTGTCGTCGGCGGCCGCCGCCAACGCGCTGCCGGTCGCCGAATACACCGTCGCGATGATCCTGCTGACCGGGAAACGCGTTTTCGAGCGCGCACGCGAATATCAGGTCAGGCGAGCGCGCGACAACTGGCTGGCGACACCGCGCGAGGTCGGCAATTTCGGCCGTACGGTGGGGATCCTGTCCGCATCGCTGATCGGCCGGCGGGTCATCGACCTGCTCAGGCCCTACGACCTGCGCGTGCTGCTGCACGATCCGTACGTTTCCACCGAAGACGCGGCCGCGCTTGGCGTGCCACTCGTCGGCCTCGAGGAGCTGTTCCGGACAAGCGATGTCGTCAGCGTGCACACGCCGCTGTTGCCGGCGACGACCGGCCTGGTCAGCCGCGAGCTGATCGCGGCGATGCGGTCGGACGCCGTGCTGGTCAACACCGCTCGCGGCGCGGTCGTCGACCAGGACGCGCTGGCCGAGGCGGCGCAGCAGGGTCGCGTACGCGCCGTCCTGGACGTCACCGATCCGGAGGTGCTGCCGGCCAGCCACCCGCTGTGGGACTGCGACAACGTGCTGATCACGCCACATTTGGCCGGCTCGCAGGGAAACGAGTGGCGGCGGCTGGCCGAGCTGGCCGCCGCCGAGCTGCGCCGCTGGGCCGAGGGAGTCGGCTTCGCTCATCCGGTACGACGCGAAAGGCTGGACCTGACCGCATGAAACTTCCCGCCGAGGACCGGAAACTCAGTCCGCACACCGGTTTCACGCGCGATCACTGGGTCGCCGTGGCGGACGGGCTGCTGGCCGGTGCCTGGCGTTACGCGACACCGCGGGGTGCGTTGCTGGATCTGCCGGGTCCGCCGTCCCGAAGCGGCGTGCGGTCCGACGGCCTGGAAGGCTATGCGCGTACGTTTCTCGCCGCGGCTTTTCGTACGGCTGGCGGCGAAGATCCGCACGGCTGGCTCGGTCGCTACGCTGACGGTCTGGTGGCCGGCACCCGTACGCCCGGCCGTGACGACGCCGAGTCGTGGCCGCTGATCCTGGATCATTCCGTGCAGGGACAGCCAATGGTCGAGTCCGCGTCGGTCGCGCTCGGCCTTCGGCTGACCCGGCCGTGGCTGTGGGACAAGCTGGACAGTGGGGCGCAGGACCGCGCCGAGGAATGGCTGCGGGGCTCGATCCGGCACGTGCCGGCGCCGAACAACTGGTATCTGTTTCCGTTCACGGTGGCCGGTTTCCTGGAGTCGGTCGGTCGCGGAGACGCCGACACCGCACGGTCGCGCGAGCGTGCCCTGGAGCTGATGGAGACCTGGTATCGCGGCGACGGCTGGTATGCCGACGGCGACGGGCGCGCATTCGACCATTACAACGGCTGGGCCCTGCATCTCTATCCGGTGCTGGACGCGTTTCTGGCCGGCCAGAGCACGCCGTACGGTGACCGGCTGCGCGAGCACCTGAGGAGTTTTTCCTTGATGTTCGGTGCGGATGGCGCGCCGATGCATTATGGCCGGTCACTGACCTACCGTTTTGCCGCAGCAGCTGGTGTCGCGCTTGGTGCGGTCACCGGCGACACCCCACTCAGTCCGGCGGCCTCTCGGCGGTTGATCAGCGGATCTTTACGGTATTTCCTCGATCGCGGATCGGCGGCCGGCGACGTGCTGAGCCTTGGCTGGCATGGTACGCACGCGCCGACGCTGCAGGATTACTCCGGTCCCGGCTCGCCTTACTGGGCCTCGAAAGCCTTCGTCTGCCTGCTCGCCGCCGCCGACCATCCACTGTGGACGGAGCCGGAGCCCTCCAGCGACGGCGCCGACCGGGTGTTGGCCGTGCCGGCGCCGGGTTTTCTGTTGCAGAGCACGCAGGCCGACGGGATCGTACGGCTGCACAACCACGGCAGCGACCACGTGCGGCCGCAGGAAGGCGAGTCGGCGGCCGACGACGACCCGCATTATGGCCGGCTGGCGTATTCGACGCGGACCGGGCCGACCTCGAAGGTCAACGCGGCGGACAACCACTTTTGCGTCGTGGTGGACGGCGTACGCAGCGTCCGCCGGCGGATCCGGCCGCTCGGAGCCGGAAACGTCGACGACTGGGGGTGGGCCGCGTCCTGGCACCTGCCGGTTTTTGGTGCTGGTCCGTCGATGGTGCCGGGGTTGCGTGTCGAGAGCGTGACGGTCGCGCGAGGCGCGTACGAGCTGCGTGTCCATCGGGTCGTCGGTGCGCCGCACGGCGCGCGTTTCGAGCAGACCGGCTGGGCGGTCGGACCTGAGGAGTCGCTGGTGTCCGCGCTGCTTCCGTTGCATGGCTGGGAAACGCAGGACGAGGTGCGTGCACCGCACGGCACGGCGTACACACCATGGGCGGTCATGCCGCGGCTGTCGTCCGGCCGGACCGGCATCTTCGTCGCGTTGGCCAGTCTTTCCACTGAAAACTCGTTGGCCGGTGCGGTGTCCGACGTGGTCGTCGAGGACACGACGGTCCAGGTCCGCTGGAGCGACGCGGCCGAGACGCGCGTGTGCTTCGACCCGTTCAGGGTGAGCTGAGCCGGATCAGCTCCTCGCGCAGTGGCACGGCTCGCTCGGCGAGCGCGGCCTGCGCCTGCGCGTATGCGCGGCGGCCGGCCGGCGTCTCGATCGGCACCGGCTGATAGCCGAAGGCGCTCAGGTCGTACGGCGACGCGCGCATGTCCAGCTCGCGAGCGTCCAGCGCCAGCCGAAAACAGTCGAGCACCAGCTCGCTGGGCACCAGCGGCGTCAGTGTGTACGCCCACTTGTAGAGGTCCATCGTGACGTGCAGGCAGCCCGGCTGCTCGTTGTCCACTGTGGACTCGCGGGTCAGCTGCACCGGGTTGAGTGGCCGCGCTTGCTCGGTGAAGAAACGAAACGCGTCGAAGTGGCTGCAGCACATCGGCAGCTGTTCCACCACCGCGTCGGTGCCGGCAGCGCCGAGCCGCAGCGGCACGTACGCATGACGGCGCTCCGCGGGCTGGCGATAGACCATGGCCCACTCGTGCAGGCCGGAGCAGCCGAAACGCGGCGCGCGACCGGCGGTCGCCTTGAGCAGCCGGTGGACATTCGCCGCCGCCCTCTGCTGCCTTTCCGGCAGCGCCGCTCGCTCGACCGTGACACCGGCATCGGTGCGTACGTAACCGGCCTGCGACAGGAACTCGTCGGCGTTTTCCAGCACCACACCGCTTCCGGCGTGCCAGCGGCGGAGTTTGCTCGGTCGCGGCGAGTAATACGTGAAAAGGAAGTCGAAAACCGGATGTTTCTCGCCGTTTTGTGAGCGTTTGCGGTGCGCGGCGGTGAGGTCGTCGACGGCGGCCTCGTACGCGGCGCGGCGGTCGCGCCACTGCAGCTCCGTCACCATCCGCACTCCACCAATCGTATGGTGACGACATGCGGTTTGGCGTGCTGGGGCCGGTGACGGCGTGGACCGACCGGGGTGAGCAGGTGGCGATCCCCGGTGCGAAGGTGCGCGCGCTGCTCGCCGTCCTGCTCAGCGAGGAAGGCCGCGCGGTGACCGCCGACCGGCTCATCGACGACCTGTGGGGCGAGCGGGCGCCGAGCAATCCGGCAGCCGCGCTCGCCGTCAAGGTGTCGCAGCTGCGTCGCGCGCTGGAGGACGCCGAAGCTGGCGGCAAGTCGCTCGTCACGTCTGGTCCGGCCGGCTATGCGCTGCGGACCGACGCCGTCGACGCGTACGATTTCCGTGATCTGGCAACGAAAGCCGAGCAGGCCGACGACCTCAGAACGAAGGCGAAGCTGCTCGGCGACGCGTTGGCGCTGTGGCGTGGCGGCGCGTATGCGGACGTCGCCGACGAGACCTTCGCGCAGCCGGTGATCGCCCGGCTCGCCGAGCAGCGGCTGGCCGCGTACGAGGAACACGCCGAGGTGCGGCTTGAGCTGGGCGAACACACGGCGTTGGCCGGCGAGCTCGGTGGCCTGCTGGCCAGTCATCCGCTGCGCGAGCGGCTGCGCGCGGCGCACATGCGCGCGCTCTATCGCGCCGGCCGGCAGACCGAGGCGCTGGACAGCTTCCAGCAGCTCAGCGACCAGTTGGCGGAGGAGCTTGGGCTGGATCCGAGTCAGGCGCTGGTGGCGTTGCGGCAGGCGATCCTGACGCAGGACGCGTCGCTGGCCGCGCCCGAACGGCACGGCAACCTGCCGCCGGCCCGTACGGACCTGATCGGCCGCGACGCGGCGCGCTCCGAAATCCTCGCCGAGTTGCGAAAACACCGCCTCGTCACGCTCACCGGGCCTGGCGGAGTCGGCAAGACCGGCCTCGCGCTGGCGGTGGCCCGCGAGCACGGAAACGCCTGGCTGGTCGAGCTCGCCGGCCAGCGGGGTCGGCTCGCCGACGCGGCGCTGGCAGCGCTTGGCGTGCGCGAGACGCCGGGGGAGAGCGACCCGCTCGCGAGCGCGCTGCGCCATCGCAAGCTGCTCCTGGTGATCGACAACTGCGAGCACGTCATCGACGAGGCCGCCGAGCTGGTCGACCGGTTGCTGCACGTCGCGCCGGACGTACGCGTGCTGGCGACCAGCCGCGAGCCGCTCGCCGTCGCCGGCGAGGTCGTCTGGACCGTGCCTGCGCTGGAGGAGCCGGACGCGGCGCGGCTTTTCGCCGCTCGCGCGCCAAGAGACGCGGCGCTGGACCAGGCGGCGGTCGCCGAGCTGTGTCGCCGGCTGGACGGACTGCCGCTCGCGCTGGAGCTGGCGGCCACCCGGGTCGCCGCGCTCGGCGTACGCGGACTGCTCGACCGCCTCGACGACCGTTTCCGTTTGCTCGGTGGAAAACTTCGCGGCCAGCCGGCGCGGCAGCAGACGTTGTCAGCGGTCATCGACTGGAGCTGGCAGCTGTTGTCCGAGCCGGAGCGGATCGTGTTGCGGCGCCTGGCGATCCACGCCGATGGTTGTACGGCCGAGGCCGCCGAGGCGGTCGCCGGCCGGCCCGACACGCTCGACCTGCTGACCCGCCTGGTCGACCGCAGCATGGTCGTCGCGGTGCACGGCGAACGGGGGCCGCGCTATCGCCTGCTGGAGTCGGTCGCCGCCTACAGCCTCGACCGCCTCCGCGATGCCGGCGAGCTCGCCGACGTAGGCCGGCGGCACCAGGACCACTGTCTGGCGCTCGCCGAGGCGGCCGAGCTGCGCGGCCCTGAGCAGCGCGAATGGCTCCTGCGGCTGGATGCCGAGGTGGCCAACCTGCGGCTGGCGCTGCAGGGCGCGGTGGCCGACGGCCGGGCGGAGGTGGCGCTGCGGCTGGCGTACGCGCTGACCTGGTACTGGTATCTGCGTGGCCGGCTGGCCGAGGCGCACCGGTCGCTCGGCGAGGCGTTGTCCGTCGACGGCGGCGATCCGGCGCTGATCGATCGCTGTGCCGCCTGGCACGCCGGAATGGCTTTGCTGGAAGGAAAAGACACGCGCTGGCGGGACCTGCCGGCGAGCGGACCGCGCGAGGCCTGGTTTCTGGCCGAGGCCGGCAGCGACCTCGGTGACATCGAGGCGACGGAAGCGTTGCTGGACAAGGCAAACGCCGGTTTCGCCGAGGCCGGCGATCGCTGGGGTCAGGCCTGCGCGTTGCTCACCAAGGCGAAACTGGCGCACATCCGCGGCGATGTCGCGGCGTTGCGCGCGGCGGCCGAGCGGAGTGCGCGCGCGTTTGGCCAGATCGGCGACCTGTGGGGTGAGCTGCGAGCCAACGAGTGGCTGGCCGGCCACGCCGAGATGACCGGCGACTACCGGCGGGCCGTACGACTGCATCGCGAGGCTCTGCCGATCGCCGAGTCGCTCGATCTCGGACCGGAGATCGCCATGCGGCTGGCCTGGCTCGGTTGGATCGCCATGCAGGAAGGCCGTTTCGCCGAAGGCGTCGAGCAGTGCACGTACGCGCTGCGGATGGCGCGCGAACATGGTTCGCGGATGGTGCAGACGATGGCGGAGACCGGGCTCGGCTATGCGGCCCGGCGCAGGGGCGACCTCGAGCTGGCGGAGCGGCATCTCGGCCGGCTGGTGGACGAGGCGCGGCGGCAGGCGGTCGACGGCGATGTGCCGCTGCACCTGTCGATGCTGCTGGTCGAGTCGGGTTTCCTTGCCGAGCAACGAGGCGATGCCGCGCTGGCGCGTACGTTGCAGCTGGAAGCCTTTGATCTCGCCGAAAAGCTGGACGCCGATCGCGACCGGGTCGGCTGCCTGGAAGGCCTGGCCGGCGCTTGCGCGCTGGCCGGCGACAGCGGTGGCGCCGCGGAGTTGCTCGGTGCCGCTGCCGCGTTGCGAAAAGCGATGTCGCTGCCGCCGGGTCCGTCGGAGCAGGCCGAGATCGACCGCATCTCGGCGGTCGTACGCGCGTCGGTCGGCGACCTGGGTTTCGACCTCGCGTACGGGCACGGGCAGACGCTCGACGCCGCGACGGCCGTACGCCGGAGGACCTCAGGCTGACGGCAGATTGGCGGCGGCGAGCAGCGCACGTGCACAGATGTCACGGATCTGCGCGCGGTCGACCTCGGGATGGTCGAGCCAGTCCAGGCTCACCGTCGCGACGAACCGGAGCCAGCCGGCGACCGCGATCCGGGTCGCCTCGTCGACCGGCATCCGCTGCCGCAGCGCGTCGAGCAGCCGCGCGCACTGCCTGGCCACCGCCTCCTCGTGCGCCGCGCGGATGTCCTCGTCGGCCGGGATGGCGGTGTTGTGCATGAGCTGGAAGCCGAGGCGGTGCTCGCGGGCATAGTCCAGATACGCGTCGAGGCCGGCGGCGAGTTGTTCGGCCAGTGGCAGCGCCGGATCCGGCTCGGTGAGGCGCAGCAACCGGTCGGCCTCGGTGCGGACGACCGCCGCGTAGAAGTCTTTTTTCGTGGCGAAATAATGGTAGAGCAGGCCGCGCGAGACCTGCGCGATCTCGGCGACCTCCTCGATCCACACCTGCTCGTACGGCCGGCTGGCGAACAGCTCGGCGCCGATGGCGAGCAGCTGTCGCCGGCGCTCCTCGGTGCTGAGCCTGGTCCGCATCCTGGCGACTCTACTTGACATCGGTTCAGTACGAGCGAATGCTGACACTATTGGACCTCGATTCAATAGCGTGAGGGATATCCGTGGACACCTCGAAGCTGCCGCATCCGCCGCGGCGGATCCCGTTGCTCGGTGACTTCGTCGGGGTCGACCTGCGCAGACGGTCGCCGGTGCAGGACACCGTGCGGCTCGGCACCGGTCTGGGTCCGATTTTCACCAGGAAGTTCCTCAACCACGAGATCGTCATCGTCTGCGGCGCCGACCTGGTCGGCGAGCTGTGCGACGAGCGGCGGTTCACCAAGTTCGTCGGCATGGGGCTCCACCAGCTCCGCCGGATCGGCGGCGACGGACTTTTCACCGCGTACAACGACGAACCCAACTGGCAACGCGCGCACGACATCCTGATGCCGGCGTTCACCCAGAAAGCGATGCAGAGCTATCACCCGGTGATGCTCGACGTGGCGCGGCAACTGGTTGGCGCGTGGGACAAACGCGTCGGGGGCGAGCCGGTGGACGTGGCCGCGGACATGACGCGGCTGACGCTGGAGACCATCGGCCGCACCGGTTTCGGTTATTCCTTTGGCTCTTTCCAGCGCGACGAGCCGCATCCGTACGTGTCGGCCATGGTCGGCGCGCTCAGCTACGCGCAGCAGCAGGTGTTCCGGCTCCCGGTGGTGGGTTCTTTGTTGAGCCGTAAGGCCGACCGGCAGCACGAGACCGACGTGGCGACCATGAACGCGCTGGTGGACGACGTGATCGCGGAGCGTACGAAGGCGGCCGTGACCGACACCAGCGACCTGCTCGGCATGATGCTGACCGTGCGGCATCCGGAGACCGGCGAGCGGCTCGACCCGATCAACATCCGCTATCAGGTGCACACTTTTCTGGTCGCCGGCCACGAAACCACCTCCGGTGCGTTGTCGTTCGCGCTCTACTACCTGACCCGCCATCCGGAGGCTTTGGCGCAGGCGCGGGCCGAAGTGGACCGCGTCTGGGGCGACGACCCGGATCCGGCGCCGGCTTTCCAGCAGGTGACCAAGCTGCGATACGTACGCCGCGCGCTCGACGAGGCGCTGCGGCTGTGGCCGACCGCGCCGGCGTTTTTCCGTGAGGCACGCGAAGACGTGTTGCTCGGCGGCCGTTACCAGATGCGCAAGGGCGACTTCGTCATCGTCCCGCTTCCGTTGCTGCATCGCGATCCGGCCGTGTGGGGTCCGGACCCGGAGGCGTACGACCCGGACCGTTTCGCACCAGGCCGAGCCAAAGAACGGCCGCCGCACGCGTACAAGCCTTTCGGCACCGGCGAACGCGCGTGCATCGGCCGCCAGTTTGCCATCCACGAGGCGACCCTGGTGCTCGGCATGTTGTTGCACCGCTATGAGATGACACCGGATCCGGACTATCGGCTGCGGGTCACCGAACTGCTGACCGTCAAGCCGCGCGGATTCACGCTTTCCTTGCGGCGGCGCGATCAGTCGGCGTCGCTGAGGCCGCGCAGCTCTTCGGTGAGCTCGGTGAGCTGACCGGTCGCGTACGCGTCGCGGACCGCTCCGGCCAGCAGCTCGGCCTCCGGATTTTCTGGTCGTACGGCCAGTTTCCGGTCGGCCACCGCGAGCTCGTCGGCATAGCAGGCCAACGCGGCGACGCGTGCCTCCAAGGCTTCCAGCGCCGGCGGCAGGCTGGTTTCGGTGAGCAGGTAGGCGCGGCGGTCGATGTCGGTCAGCTCGGCGGCCAGGTCGAGCCGCAGCCGGTGCTCGTCGAGCGCCGGAGTTGGCCAGCTGCGGCTGGAAACAATCCGGTCGACCGCGTCGCAGGCGACCGCCACCAGCCGGCGTTGCGGCCCGGCGCAATTCCGCGCGTTCCACGGCTGCTCGCTCTGCCAGCTGGTGGAGGCCACGTAGGCTCCGCACTGGCTGGCCGACAGGCGCAGCGGATCCGTTCGTACGTAATGGAAAACGGCGACGGTCGCGGCGAAGGCGAGCAGCACCGCGTACCAGCCGAGGACCAGGCTGGCGGCCAGCGCCGCGACGAGTGTGGCGCCGGCCAGGCCGATCCACCGGCGCCGGCGCGGATGGTCACGCCCGACCGGCGCCAGGCCGGCCGCGATCCGCGCGGCGATCGTGCCGGCCACCCGCGCCGGCGGCTCGGTCAGCGGCCGCGCGGCGCGCAGGCTCGGTGGACTGTCCACGTCAACTCCAGCGGTTGGCGCACTTTCGGGCAGGATACCGGGCTCGGCCGGACACCGCTGTGCCGTATCCCCCGGCGTCAGCGCGCTCGAGTTTCACACTGAGTGCTCCGCACATCTCAACCCGTATTCAAGATTCTTTTCCTTTTACGGAGGTGTCCGATGCCGAGTTATGGCTGGATTCCCGACCTTCCCGATTTCCGGGACCTGCGCTATGCCGCGCCGGCGGCCACGCTCGCCGCGCTGCCGGCCAGCGTCGACCTGCGCGAGCACTGTCCGGCCGTGTACGACCAGGGAAAGCTGGGATCCTGCACGGCCAACGCGATCGGCGGTGCGCTGCAGTTTGACCAGATCAAGCAGAAAGAAAAGGATTTCGTGCCGTCGCGGCTGTTCGTCTACTACTGCGAGCGCGAGGTCGAGGGGACCATCGACAGCGACAGCGGCGCGATGATCCGCGACGGCATCAAATGTGTCAACCGGCTCGGTGCGCCGCCGGAGGAGGACTGGGCCTACGACATCGGAAAGTTCACCCAGAAGCCGCCGAAACGCGCGTACGACGAGGCTTCGTTGCACCAGTCGCTGAAATACCAGCGGTTGAGCCAACAGGCGGACCAGCTCAAAGGCTGCCTGGCCGCCGGCTATCCGTTCGTCTTCGGCTTCAGCGTCTACGAGAGCTTCGAGTCGGCCGAGGTGGCCCGGACCGGCGACGCGCCGATGCCGGGCCACGACGAGAAGCTGCTCGGCGGTCACGCCGTACTCGCCGTCGGCTATGACGACGCGACCGGCCGGTTCCTGGTCCGCAACTCCTGGGGTGAGGGCTGGGGCGATCACGGATATTTCACCCTGCCGTACGACTATCTGACCGACGCTGGGCTCGCCGACGACTTCTGGGTGATCCAGACCGTCGAGTGACCGTCAGCGGCGCGGCAGCGACCGCTGCTGCGCCGCCTTGGGTGCCGCCGGTTTGTAGTCCGGCGGGAAGCCGTTTTCCACCGTCGGCGCGGGTTTCTCGCCGGTGAACAGCCAGACCTGGAAGAAGTGCCGCAGGTCCTGCTTGGCGACTTTCGAGGCCAGCGCGACGAAATCCTCGATGCGCGCGTTGCCATAGCGGTGCTTGACGACCCAGCTCCGGATGATCCGGAAGAAGGTCGCGTCACCGACCCGGTTGCGCAGCGCCTGCGCGACCATCGCGCCACGGTCGTACACGGGACCGTCGAACTCGTGGTGCGCGCCGGGCTCGCCGATCACCATCGACCAGAAGGAATCGTTGGCCGGCTTTGCGTAGAGCGCGTCGAACTCCTGCTGCCCGGTCTTTCCGGCGTGCTGCTCGGACCACAGCCACTCCGAGAACGAGGCGAAACCCTCGTTGAGCCACATGTCCCGCCAGTGGTGTACGGACACGCTGTCGCCGAACCACTGATGCGCGTTTTCGTGCACCACAACGGAAATGTTGTCGCGACCGCCGCGCCAGAAGGCCGTGTCGTACACCGGCCGCGTCTGATCCTCCAGTGCGTAGCCGATCTCGCCGTCCGGCACGACACCGCCGATCGCGTCGAACGGATAACGTCCCCACTGCTTGCTCAGCCAGTCGACCACCTCGCCGGTCTGTGCGAGGTTTTTCTTCGCCGCGGTGTATTCGGGCGAGGTCCCTTGCGCGACGGCGGTGGTGTATGGCAGGCCGGAAGCGGACCGGCCGGAGAGCACGTCGTACCTGCCGATCGCCATGAACGCCAGATAGGTGGCCTGCGGCAGCTTCTCCACCCAGGTCCACGTGGTGTCCGCGCCAGTGGTCTGCTTCGACACCAGGTTTCCGTTGCTGAGCGCGGAAAGATCGCTCGGTGCGGTGATGGCGACCCGATACGTCGCCTTGTCCAGCGGATGGTCGTTGGCCGGGAACCACCAGGCCGACGCCTCCGGCTCGCCCAGGCCGACCGCGCCGGTGGGCGTGGTGACCCATGGCGTGCTGGTGGTGCCGGGGATGGTCACCTTGCTCGGCGTGCCGGAATATTCCACCGTCACAACGAAAGGAGCGTGCCGGTGCAGCGGACGGCTTGGCGTCACGATCAGCTCGAAGCCGTCCGTACGCGTCTGCGCCGGCCGGCCGTCGACGGTGACCTTGCTCGCGGTGAGGCCGAAATCCAGGTCGAAGCTGGACAGGTCCTGGGTGGCGGTGGCGACCAGCGTGGTCGTGCCGGTCAGCTTCTTGCTGTCCGGCTGGTAGCGGACGCCGATGTCGTACGACTTGACGTCGTAACCGCCATTGCCGTACGTGGGGTAGTAGGGGTCGCCGATGCCCGGCGCGCCCGGCGTCGGCGCGGCGGTGACGGCGACCGGCGCCAGCAGGACCGCCGCGCTGGTCATGGCGGTGGTCAGCAGGAACTTCGTGCGGAGCATCCAGTCTCCTTACCTCTGATGGTCCCAGGCGACCCTATACGCTCGGAATGTCCGCATGGCCCCATGCGTGCAGCCAGCGCACGCATGGAGGCCTTGCTTGCACCGAGGCTGTTACCGAACCACAGCAAGCAGAGCCGGCAGTCACACCGCCGACGCGACGGGCTTCCCGACTCGCGGCTGTCCGGTTTGTTCGTTCGCCGACGGGGGAGAACGAACAAACCGGACCACCCCACAAACCCAACCGCACCGCGGCACCCAACCCGACCACCAACCAAACCCGCGCCCTCCCCTTGAGGTCGCCCGCCGCGAAGGCGCCACCACCCATCCAAACGCAACAATCAGAAAACCCGACCCCGACAACCGGCAAGCGTGAAACCCGAGTCCAGTGCACGTATGGCGGCCGTGCGGCCAGTCCCTACGAAAGCCGCAGGCAGCGCGTGCGTACGCTGCTGTTCCATGAGGATTGCGCGCTTCGCTCACCAGAGCGGGATGTCGTTCGGGGTCATCGAGGGGGAGAGCGGGGCTGGCCAGGAGGCGTGGACGGTCGCCGAGATCGACGGCCATCCGTTCGGTCAGATCGCCTTCACCGGCCAGAGATGGGCCATGGGGGACGTACGCCTGGTCGCTCCGATCCTGCCGAGCAAGGTCGTCTGCGTCGGCCGCAACTACGCCGCGCATGCCGCCGAGCTGGGCAACGAGGTGCCGAAGGAGCCGTTGCTCTTCCTTAAGCCGTCGACCTCGATCATCGGCCCCGGCGACGCGATCCGGCTGCCGGTGCAGTCCAAGCGGGTCGAGCACGAGGCCGAGCTGGCGGTGGTGATCGGCGTGCCAGGAGCGCGGATGACCAGCCGTGAGGACGCGATGAAGTCGGTCTTCGGCTACACGGTCGCCAACGACGTCACCGCGCGGGACCTGCAGCGCAGCGACGGCCAGTGGACCAGGGCCAAAGGCTTCGACTCCTTCTGTCCGCTCGGTCCGTGGATCGACACCACGCTCGATCCCGCCGACCTGCGGGTCACCGCGACCGTCGACGGCGAGGTGAAGCAGGACGGGCGTACGAGCCAGTTCATCTTCGACATCGCCACCCTCATCGCGTACGTCTCCTCGGTGATGACGCTGCTGCCGGGCGACGTGCTGCTGACCGGTACGCCGGCCGGCGTCGGGCCGATCGAGGCCGGCCAGAAGGTGACGGTCGCGGTCGACGGCCTCGGCGAGCTGACCAACCCGGTCGTCTCCCATGACCAGTAAGCCGAGGAAAGCGCCGGCCGCCATCGAGGCGAGCGGCGTCGTCATCGCCTTCGGCGGCACGCCGGTGCTGGACGGTGTGAGCGTCAAGGTCAACTACGGCCAGGCGGTGTCGCTGGTCGGCCGCAACGGCAGCGGCAAGTCGACGCTGCTGCGCGCCATCGGCGGCCTGCTCAAGCCGGACGCCGGCACCGTACGCATCGCCGGCGTCGAGCCGAGCCGTGCCGGTCCGCAGCTGTGGCGTGACGTGGTCATGCTGCTCGGCGACGAGGCCTGGTATCCCGACCTCACCGTCATCGAGCATCTGCAGCTGCTCCGCGCCGTACACGCGCCGGTCCCCGGCGACATCCCCGAGCCGGCCGACCTGCTGGAGGCGATGGGGTTGACCGAGCGCGCGGACGTCGTGCCGGCCGTGCTGTCGTCCGGACAGCGGCAGCGGCTGATGCTCGCCGCCGCGCTCTGCCGGCCGTCCAAGGTGCTGATGCTCGACGAGCCGGAGCAGCGCCTGGACACCGACATTCGGCCGGTGCTGGCCGAGCTGCTGCGCGAGCGAGTCGACGCCGGTGCCGCGTTGTTGTTGGCCAGCCACGACAAGACGCTGATCGACGGTGTCGGCGCGCGCGTACGGTCGCTGGACAAGGTGCCGGAGTGACGACCGTCGACGTACCAGCCGCCGCTGCGGTGTCGGCGCGGCAGATCCGCCGCCAGATCCGCGACTACCAAAACGAGCAGCGGTCGATCGTCAAGATCGCCGGCGCGATCTACTACGCGATCGTCGTCGTGGCCATCGCGCTCGGTGTCTTCGGACAGCCGATCTTCGGCTTCTTCGGCGTCGTCCTGAGCGGTACGACCGCGGCTGCCGGCGTCGCGCGCGCGTACTCCTCCGTCGTGGCTCCGGCGGCGACGCTGGCGCTGGTCGGTGCGACGCTGCGCGTACTGCTGCGGATCGGTCCGGTCTGGCTGCCGGCGGTCGAGGTCGCCTGGCTGCTGCGCGCGCCGGTCCGCCGCGCCGGCCTGTTCCTCGCGCGGCTGCTGGCGGCCGCGATCGTGACCGCGCTTTTCATGGGTACGGTCGCGAGCATCGTCGCGGCCGTCTCGCCGCCGATCACCGCGATCGGCCTGGTGGCCGTCTGCGCGCTCGGCGTCGCGACCGGTCTCCTGCTGGTCGCGGTGGGCGTGCTGCTGCAGTTCGCGGGCGAGACCGCCGAGCGAATCGGTGGCGTCGTCGGTGGCGTGCTGGCCGGTCTCGGGGTGATCGCCTCCGCGACCATCCTGGTGCCGTCGACCTCGGTCATCGCGGCCGTTCGCGACGTACTGGACTGGTCGGGGCCGTGGGGTTGGTTCGCGCTCGCCGGCCATGGTGGTGCGCTGGCCATCGGCGGCCTTGGCGCGGCCGTTGTGCTCGCGGTGGCGGCGATTGTCGCGCTGGTGTTCGCGTTGCCCCGCGTACGGCTCGGTGCGGTCGCCGACGCCTCGGCGCGTACGGCCATCATCGTCGGCGCCGCGACCGTGCTCGACCCTGGTGCGTTGGCGCCCGCGGCCGAGGCGCGGCGGGTCGGCCGGCGCCGGCCGCGCGGCCGGTTGCCGAAGTGGCGCGGCCTGCCGGCTTTCATCGGCCAGGACCTGTTGGTGCTGCGCCGGCGGCTCGACCGAGCGGCGGCGGCCGTCGTGATCGCGCTCGGTCCGGGGTTGGCGCTGGCGCTGACCGGCGGTGGCCGCGCGTCGGCCATCTTCGCCGGCCTGGTGCTGCTGATCTGCGGCACCTGGGCCGCTGGCCTGACCACCGGTCCGGCCGGCCGCGAGGCCAACGCGGCCGGTCTGTCCCGGCTGCTGGCGATGCCGGCTGGTCAGCTGCGTACGGTCAGGCTGGTGCTGCCGATCGTCGTGGCGGTGCTGTGGGGACTGGCGACCTTCGCCGTACTCGGCGCCTCCTTCTCCGGGTCGATGCTGATGTGGCTGGGGCTCGGAGTGGTCGCCGCGCCGGGGTGGGCTGTCGGTGCGCTGCGCGCGGCCAGCCGTGGACCGGTGCGCAACGACCTGCCCGTACTCTCCACGCCGATGGGCCTGATCCCGACCGGTCCGCTGGTGTGGCTGGCGTCCGGCCTCGACCTGGCCGCTCTGTTGACGCTGCCGGCCTGGGTCGCCGTCGGTCTCGGCACGGTCAACTCGCAGCTGCTGCTCGGCCAGCTGGTCTTCTCGGTCGCCGGCGCCATCCTCTACGCCCGCCGCCCCTAGTTCGAGGCTAGGCGGCGTGGGTGGCGGGGGAGCGTCGCGCGTACGACGGGATGTGCTCCGGCCGCACGCCGACGCCGACGAACTGCGCAGGCAGCCGCTGCAGGAACGAGAAGCGTGAGATCACCCGCGCCGGCGCCGGCGGGTTGTCGCCGAGCCGGCCGGACAGCGCCGCCTCGACCGCGACGCGGTGCATCATCCGCTGTACGTCCTGCGTGACGATCGTCGGCAGCTCGCGCCGCCGTTGCACCTTCGCGAGATCGTCGGTCGTCACGTCACCGCGGCGCAGCGGACCGGCCAGGATCCTGGCCGCCGCGACCGCGTCCTGCACGGCGAGGTTGATGCCGACGCCACCCATCGGTGACATGGCGTGCGCGGCGTCGCCGATCGCCAGCAACCCCTCCGCGTGCCAGGTCTTCAACCGGTTGAGCCGTACGTCCAGGAACTTCACGTCGTCCCAGCCGCCGATCGTGTCCAGCCGGCCCCGCGTCCACGGCAGCAGGTCCTCGACGATCGCGAGGAAACGCGGCAGGCCCTGCGCACGCAGCTCGGCGTCCTTGCCTTTCGGCAGCAGATAGGCGGCCTGGTAGTAGTCGCCGCGGTCGAACGCCACGATCGCGTGGCCGCGGTTGAACGTCATTACGCCGCCGGCCACGTCCGCGTCGGCGCGCGGCAGGCGAAACCACCACACGTCCATCGGCACCGCGTACTCGATCTTCTCCATGTCGCCGGCGCGCAGCTTCGAGTGCCGTCCGTCCGCGGCGACGGTCAGCCGGGCGCGCATGTCGCCGGCCGTCGTCCGTACGCCGGCGACCCTGCCGTCCTCGACGATCAGGTCGGTCGCCGCGGTGTTCATGTGCAGGTGGAAGGTCGGTTCCGTACGCGCCTCGTCGGCGAGCAGGTCGAGCAGGTCCCACTGCGGCACCATCGCGATGTGCTTGTGCGCCGAGTTGGTCAGCGAGAAGTCGGCCAGCGTCGCCGTCTCGCCGCCGAAGACCAGGCTCATCCGCTCCATCAGCCGGTGCGGCATCGCCGCGAACCGTGCGCCGAGCCCCAGCTCGTCCAACAACGTGAGGGTCGACGCGTGCACGGTGTCGCCACGGAAGTCGCGCAGGAAGTCGCCGTGCTTCTCCAACACGGCCACCTCCACACCGGCTCGCGCGAGCAGGAGACCAAGCATCATGCCGGCCGGTCCGCCGCCGACAACGACGCAGTCGAGCGGTTTGCTGTTCATGGTGCAACCCCTCTCGATCTTTATTCATCCTGCGATGAATTATCGCCCGACCGGACATCTCGGGTCAAGCCGAGTGAGCCACCGAACACCGGCACCCGCTTTGGAAGCCGAAACGACCGTCCGGTATGGTTATCCAGGCGTTGAGAGACGCCAGTGGGGTATGGGGTAATTGGCAGCCCGACGGATTCTGGCTCCGTTAGTCTAGGTTCGAGTCCTGGTACCCCAGCGTTCCACTATTGGGACCGGCACCAACGCCATTGGTGTCAGAGGAAAGCAGCACCAGTTCTGGCCCCGTCGTCTAGCGGCCTAGGACGCCGCCCTCTCAAGGCGGTAGCGCCGGTTCGAATCCGGTCGGGGCTACACCGAGAAAGGCCCCCTCACCAGCAGAAACGCTGGGGAGGGGGCCTTCGCCGCGTGTTCGCCGTCCAGGCAGCGGGCGTAGGTGCTCAGGCACGCGTGCCTCAGGTCGTACGGCGTCCGGCCGAGCCGGCTGGCGACCATCTCGGCGTGGTCCCGAATGCCGGGTCCAGATCGCGGCTAGGCCCTAGGAAATAGTGCGCCAGAATCCGCAGTTGTGGGTCTGGGCGATGTTCACCGGCCCGGTGTGCGCCATCGCGATCGACAGTACGGTCGCGCTGCCTTTCTGGTAGGCCGGCCACGGCCGACCGGTCCGGGCGAATTCGGTCCAATAGCCGGTCAGCCGGCCGGCGAACGCCCGCTCTTCGGGAGTCCAGTTCGGCGGTTGCGTGCCGGGGAAGTTGCCGTCGAACAGATATCCGATGTCGGCGCCGTGGTAGGCACCGAGGGGAAAGTCGCCGACGTGCTCACCCGAGGATTGCGCGTACTCATAGGCGAAAACCGGTGATCGCATCGCATCGATCGCCGGCAACTGGCTGCAGGCGCCGACATACTTGCCGTAGTCGGTGAGCAACGTCGCCAATGCAAGGCTCGGTGACGGGTATTTCCCGGCCGGGTAGGCCGCGAGCACCCGGTCGGCGTCAGAACCGAAGACCGCCCTGACCGCGGCGGGATAGCCGGCGGCCGTCACCGGCCCGCTCTGGCTGTCGTACACGGTGGCCACATGGCCCCGCATCTCGTCCTTGGTGCCGCCGTGCATGATCGGCACGTTGGCTGAGGCGCCGAGCCGCAGGGCCTGCAGCGGTTGGAGAGGCAGAAACGCGGTGCCGGTGACCGGAGTCCAGGGCACGTCGGCGGTACGCCGGTGCAGCTGACCATAGACCTGGTCGATGTCCGACTGACGCATCAGCTCTTTTGCCGGCACACGGCGCAAACAGGCCGAGGTCTGATCAGCGCAGCCCACCTCGTCGGCAAAGACCCGGCCGTGCCGATCGGCCGTACGACGATCGGTGAACGGGTTTGCGCATGGCCCGCTGGCGACGATGGCCTTGTCGAAAAGACCATGTGCCGGTGGTGCGGCGAGCAGCGCACAGACGCTGAAGGCGCCGGCAGACTCGCCTGATACCGTCACGTTGTGTGCGTTGCCGCCAAAAGCGGCGATGTTGTGGCGCACCCAGCGCAGGGCCGCGGCCTGGTCGGCGGTGCCGAAGTTGCCCGCGTACGGGTCGGACAGCGCCGGGTGACGCAGGAATCCCAGGGCGCCAAGGCGATAGTTCAGAGTCACGACGATGGTGTCCCGCTGCGCGATCCGGTCGCTGTTGTAGGCGGACCCGCTCCCGTTGACGAGGCCGCCGCCATGCAGGAACACCAGCACTGGCAGCGATTTCCTGGTGGTGCGCGGCGTGGTCACGTTCAGGAACAGGCAGTCTTCGCTGCCGATGAAATGCAGTGGCTGGTTCGGTCCCTCGGCACCGATTTGCGCGCATGGCTGGCCGGCCTTGGTGGCATCGCGTACGCCCGGCCAGGGCACCGGCGGCCGGGGTGAGCGCCAGCGCAGCGCGCCGGTCGGTGCAGCGGCGTACGGGATTGCCTGGAAGTGCCGGTTCTTCGCGGTCACGCTGCCCTGGAGCAAGCCGTCGTCGGTGCGCACTCGGTCGTCAGAACTGGCCGCGGCGGGGCTGGGGAGCCCGGCGAGAAAGGCAGCCAACAGGGTCAGAATCGTCGTTCCGGTGAGTCGTCTCATGGGTCAACTGTCCGGAGGCGGACGCGACGGAGCGTCCGCTCCCGGCGGTATTTCTGGCTACGTCGGACGACGTATCGACGGTCGTGGCCGGAATTGGCCGCACGACGTTGACAAATCCGGTGATAGCGTGCGCGTCGACTGGAGGCGTCGATGCTGAAACTTGTCGCGGGAATGGCGCTGGTTGCCGCGTTGCTGCCGGCGCCGGCGGGCGCGCCGTCCGATCCGGCTCGCGCACAACTGCGGGGACTGGTGGAAAATGTGAGTGCGTCGACGGCTCACCGCTACGGCGTACATGACGACGCCGGACACACGATGGACACCGTCAAAGTCATCCAGGACCGCACCGGTGGCTATCTCGCGGTCTCCCATTTCATGGCCGCGGACGGCCATTTTCGCGTGAATCTGGCAACGTCGAGCGACCTGCTCAACTGGCATTGGGTGCGGGAACTGGCTGGCAGCAGCACCGGCCCGGCTTCGCAGCCGACGATCGCCCAAGCGCCCAACGAAGGATTCGTCCTCGCCTGGGAACAGGAAAAACCCGGCGGTGGCGACAACCATCTCGCGTTCCGCTATTTCGCCAGCCGCGACGACCTGCTTGCCGGCAAGGTGTCCCGATCCTACGACGCGGCGCGTACGCTTTCCTCATGTGCCGAAGGCACCCCGAACATCTATTCGGTGACGTTGTCGCCGGACATCGACCATTCCACAGTCGACATCGGTGGTCATTACTGGTCCAACTGCGACCGCGATCGTCAGCAGCGTGGCCGGCTCAGCAATTTCTCGTCGTGGTCGACGGCGGCCCAGCCGAACGTCGACAACGCGCTGCTTTACTGGGGTGTCGGCGGAAATATCGGTGACCGTGACCAGGCGATGTTTTCCGGCTACAGTTTCGGTCTGATCGAAGGGCAATACACCAAGGGCGCCTTCGGATCGTGGCGAACCTTCGTCTACGACTACCAGACCGGCAACGCGGACCGTACGACGATCCACACCGACGGCGGCAGCACAGCGTTCGCCAACCCGACCCTCACGGTGTTGACCGCACCGGGCGGACGCCGCGCGCTTCTGGTGACGTTGTTCATCCCCAGCGAGGGGGCAGCGGCCGGTGAGTCGGGCGAATTGCTCTACTACACAACGTACTGAGGCTCAGGTTTCTCTCCATCCGTGAGGTCCTAAGGGTTGCCGACGATACCCGTCAGGACGGTCACTTGGACGTGCTCGGAGAACCGCTGGTGTGGGGCCAGGGCGTCGCGTACTCGTTGGGCGAACGTGTCGCGCTGATCTGCTCTTGGTAGTTGTTCGGCGGAGAAGGCCGACAGCACGCCGCCGATGACCTGGTCGAGGTTAAGCTCATCGGTGTAGTTGACAGTGGCCCGGTTGACGTGCATTCCCGCGGCGGCGAGGGCGTTGGCGTAGCGGTGCTGGCTGGCCTCGTCGGTGCCGCATGGATCGGTGGCAGGTTCTTCCAGCCACTGTTCGAGAACGTGTCGCAACGCTTTGGACCAGCTGGTTTGCTGCAGCCACAGAGGTGTGCCGTTGGTGACCACCGCGACGCCGCCGCCGGGTCGCAGCAGTGGCGCCACATCGTGAAACAGCGTCTCGGGAGTCATCCAGTGCAATGCCTGGCCGATGGTTGCCGCGGCAAGCCGGTGCTTGCCTACCAGCGTGCCAAACGCGGGCAGGTCCGCGTCGGCGGCAAGCATCCAGCTGATGTTGGTGACGCCCTGCTCGTGCGCCGTCTGGCGTGCGCGGGCAAGCATGTCGGGTTCGGGATCGACACCGACGGCCGCTCGTACGCGCCGGGCGAGTGGCAGCGTCAATTGACCTGTTCCGCAGCCGATGTCGATGACGACGTCGTCGGCGGCCAGACCGAACGCTTTTGCGATTGTGGCGATCACCGGAGCCGGATAACCGCGCCGGTATCTGTGATAGAGGTCGACGACCTCATCGCTAAATCCAAGATCCATAGACCCAGCATGCCGGGGTGTCGCGGCGACCCGAACCGGTTTTGCTGACAGCGTGAACCTCTTGCTCGAATCACGACCGGTGCCCTCGGAGCGAGGATCTGGGCTCGTCTACTGCTGGCCTACACGTACGTCGTCGCGGGCCTGATGGCATTCGCTAGCCGCTCACATGGCCTCAGATCCTGACACCGGCACTTTG
This sequence comes from Fodinicola acaciae, assembly GCF_010993745.1. NCBI lineage: Bacteria > Bacillati > Actinomycetota > Actinomycetes > Mycobacteriales > Fodinicola > Fodinicola acaciae. The sequence continues at coordinate 255,572 of NZ_WOTN01000003.1, read as the reverse complement.
CCTCAAGAGCCGTCCGCGTCGCTCTGACCCTGCGCGCGATGGCGGCCGAACACGGTCTGGAAATTCTCCAGCATCCCCGGAACGTGCACATTGTCGTTGTCCGGATCGCCGGCCGGCTCGGCAGCGCCGTAGCGTCCGTCGTAGCGGCCCTCTTCGGCCTTCGACTCCTCGACGCGTTCGTCGGTCATTCGTCCACCGTCCCGTTTCTCACGTTGCAATGCGGAGCCTACGCCATGATGGATCACCGTCACTGTGACGATTGAGACGCAACCGGGTCAGTAGCTCAGGGCTCTGACCCCGTGGCACCGCCAGGGGCCACCCACTCATCCAGCTGCAGTCCCATTGCTGGGTGGACTGGCCGGGCGTTTCTTGGCGTAAAGCCAGGTTTCGAACAGTGGTTTCAGCGACCTGCCGGAGATTTTCTCGGCGCGCGCGATGAACTCGCTCGTCGACTCGTTGCCATACCGGTTGTCGCTGATCCGGTGTCTGAGGATGCGGAAGAACGCGTCGTCGCCCACGGTCGAACGCAGGGCCTGCAGGGTCATCGCGCCGCGCTCGTAGACCGGGTCGTCCAGCAGATGGCTGGCACCCGGGTCACCGGGAGCTGTCCGCCAGAACCCGTCGCCGCTGGCGTATTTCCGGTAGTCCTCGTCAGCGGCCTGGCTCGCCGGCTTTTCGCCTTCGTGCTCGTCCCACAGCCATTCGCTGTAGCGGGCGAAGCCTTCGTTGAGCCAGATGTCGCGCCAGGTCCTGGGGGAAACCGCGTCGCCGAACCATTGGTGGGCGTTCTCGTGTACGACATCGCCCAGGTCGTTGTCGTGGGTGAATACGTTGCTGTAAACCGGCTTCGTCTGGAACTCCTCGGCGTCCTGCACCTTGCCGGCGTTGACGGCGACGCCACCCTCGACGTCGAACGGATACGGTCCGAAGAGGCTGGACTCCCAGGCGAGCACCTCCGGCGTACGTTCGATGCCGGAGATCGCGTTCTGCATTTCCGTCTTCGGGAGGCGTTGGCTGTACGCGCGGATAAACGGCCGTCCATCCGGGGCCGTGGTGTTCCTGAAATTGAACTTTCCAATGGCCATAAAGGAGTTGTAGGTGGCCAACGGAATGTCGGTGCTCCACCTCCAGACGACCCGGTCGCCGACCTTCCGCGTTCCGTCCAGCTTGCCGCTGGTGATCGCGGTGGTGCCGGCCGGTACGGAAACCGCGGCGGACCAGGTCGCCTTGTCGGAGGGATGATCGTTGCAGGGAAACCAAAACGCGGCGTAATGCGGTTGAGCGACCGATGCGGCGCCGTCAGGACTGGCGAACCAGGCCTGTTCGCCGTACATCCGCACCTTGGACGGAACGCCGGAATACGTCACCGCGACCGTCATCGGCCGGCCTGCCGGCACCGCTTTCCTCGGTGTGATGAGCAGCTTGTCGTTTTTACTGGCGAAATCCGCCGGTTGGCCATCGACCCGTACGGCTGAGGTGGTGAGCGCGAAATCGAACGAAAAACTGCTGAGGTCCTGCGTCGTCGTCGCCGAGATCGTCGCCGTGCCACTCAGTTTGTCGGCACCGGGCTGGTAGGACAGATCGAGCGCGTAGTGGTCGACCTGGTAACCGGTGTTCCCGTCGTGCGGAAAATATGGATCGCCGATGGACTGTCCACCCGGCCGGCCGGCGGCCGCCGCGGCTGGGGCCGCCAGCAGGCTGGCGACCATCGCGGCCGCGGGCAACATCGCCCACCTCGTACGCGTCATGACATCCCTTTCATCGGTTTGTTGCCCCTTCGGTGTTCAGCAGTACGACGGTCGACGCGGAGGTGAGGCCGAGCTCCTCGCGACGTCGCTCGTGTCCGGTGCCGCTGAGTGCGGCGCGTACGCCGGCCAGCGATGCGGCTCCGCTCGGGCCCGAGCTGATGCCGAGGGAGGCCAGGTCCTCGACGGCAGCCTGCGCGGCCTGGTCGTCCACCGCGGTCGCCGCGTCCAACCCGGCGGCGAGCACCGGCCACGCCGCGCTGGACAGCCGACCGCAGTTCAGCCCGGTCATCGTGGTGTGCGTGGTTGGCACCGACTGCGGCGTGCCGCGCCGCAGGCTCGCCATCAGTCCCGCGGCGGTGGTCGGCTCCACCGCCAGCACGGCCGGCCCTGGCGGCTGCGCGGCGCGATAGTGCGTCACCACGGCCTGCGCGAGTGACCCGACCCCGACCGGCGCCGCCACCAGATCCGGCCCGGGCTCGCCGTGCACCCGCAGTTGACCGTCGATCTCGCCGAGCAGGGTCTGGTAGCCCGCCACGATCCACCCCGGTACGCGCTCGTACCCGGGCCACGCCGTGTCCTGCACCAGCTCCCGGCCACGAAAAGCCGCGTAGTCCGCGGCGCGGTCGACCACGCGGTCGTACGGTTCGGCGACCGTACTCACCTCAGCGCCAGTCGCCGCGATCGCCGCGACGGCCGCGGCTGGGACCCGATCCGGCGCGAAAACGCGTACCGGCAGGCCGAGGAGGCGGCCGACGTAGGCCAGCGCGCGACCGTGATTGCCCTCGGTCGCGGTCACCAGCTCGAACGGGTCCTCAGCGGCGGCCTGCCGCAGCACGTCGACGGTGAGCGAGGCGTTGGCGACCGTACGCGCAGCGAGCAGTCGCGCGACGGCCCAGGACGCTCCCAGCACCTTGAACGAACCCAGTCCCAGCCGCGACGACTCGTCCTTGACGAAGACCCGGCCGACGCCCAGTTCGGTTGCCAGCGTTGGACATTCCACCAACGCCGTCGGTCGATAGGCGGGTAATCCACGGTGGTACTGGAACGCCGTTTCCGGCGGGGGCGCGCATCGCCACAACCGCGCGTCCGGCTGGTGGTACCAGGAGCCACATTCGGTCATCAGCACCCAACAAGGATCAATGCCCGTGGATACGTGAGTCCAGCGCATGTTTCTGAGGAATACTGATAAGAAAAACTGGCCGATCGGAGACTCGGGTGTTGGACCTGCACCGGCTGTGGCTGCTCCGCGAGCTCCACCTCCGCGGCACCCTCGCCGCGGTCGCGGAGGCGCACTCGTACTCGCCTTCGGCGGTCTCCCAACAACTCAAGGTGCTGGAAGCCGAGGCCGGGGTGGCCCTGCTGGAACCGGTCGGGCGGCGGGTCCGGCTCACCCGTCCCGCCGAGCGGTTGGTCGAGCACACCGAGGCGATCCTGGCGATCCTGGAGGGAGCGCGCGCCGACCTCGACTCCGCGCACAGCGCGATCGCCGGGACCGTACGAATCGCCGTCTTCCAGACGGCCGCGCACGCTCTGCTCCCGCCGGCCCTCGACGCGCTCGGCGCGTCGTTTCCCGAGCTCCGGGTCCTGGTCAGCGACCGGGAACCGGAAACCGCGCTGCCCGCACTGGTCGCCGGCGAGTTCGACCTCGTACTGCTGGAGGAATATCCGGCACTCCCGCAACGCCGGCGACCCGACATCCAATACCACCACCTGATGGCAGACCCCATCCAACTCGCGCAACCCGGCGACCATCCGTACTCGGGACTGGAGGAGTTGGCCGACCGGCCGTGGATCATGGAACCGGCCGGCTCGCTCGCCAGGGCCTGGGCCATCACCGTCTGCCGCAATGCCGGTTTCGAACCAGACGTCCGCTACGAAACGTCCGATCTGCTGCTCCACACCCACCTGGTTCGTACCGGCCACGCGGTGGCGTTCCTGCCCGCTCTGCTGTCGGTCCATGACGACCCGGCCATCCGACTCGACCCGCTCCCCGGCCAACCCACCCGGCGGATCTCCGTCGCCACCCGCCGCGGTGCCAGCGAACACCCCGCGCTCAAAGCCATCCGCCAGGTGCTCGGCTCCGTCGCGAAGACCGGAGATCCGGGCCAGCGTCAGCGGTGATCTCGCCTTTGGAGCCTGTTGGTAAACGGTGGCACGCGATAGCCGAGCCCAAACGCCGCCTGCCGGCACCGCACGAAACCCCACCATAGCGCTGCTATTTGGGGCTCCGTCCGGCACCGGCAGAGCGATGTTTGGATCTCGACTCTCACCCACCACCGTTCATCAACAGGCTCTTACGGGCGCGGTGCCGGCGTACGGCGTCACGGTTGGCGCACACTCTGGTGCAGTAATGCTGCCGTCCGCCGCGGCTGAGGTCGACGAACGCGCGGCGGCATTCGGCGAGTGTGCAACGGCCGAGCCGGTGCATGCCGTTTTCGCTGAGGTGCCGGGCGGCGGCGACGGCGGTGACCGCGCGGATGGTGGCGGCCAGCGAGGCGTTGTCGTCGCGATAGTGCAGATGCCATCCGGAACCGTCGTGGTTGGTGATCCGCGGATACGCCGCGGCCTGTGCGAGCAGGGCGTTGAGCAGGCGTACGCGGTCGGCTTCGGTGTCCGCGTCGACGATGTCGCGCCAGGTCCGCAGGATGTCCTGGACGTCGTGCGGGTCGGCTTGCTCGGCGGTCACGCGGTGGCCGAGGTCACGGCTGTTCCATCGGCGGGCGAGGTCGGCCGGGTCGCGCGGCGGTTCGTTGATGAGGTCGGTCACAAGACAGAGCGCATCGCGGTAGTAATGGTTCTCCTGCACAAGGTCATTACAGCACAGTGAGGGCATGCCTCAGCTGACCTCGCCGCCGGCCGTGACCGGCACGCCGGAGCGGGTGTGGTGGCCGCTGGTCGCCGCATGCGTCGGCACCTTCCTGTTGCTGGTGTACGCCACGATCGTCACCGTCGCGCTGCCCCGCATGGCGCTCGAGTTGCACGCCGGTTTCGGGGCGCTGCAATGGATCGTCGACGTCTTCACGGTGTTGCTGGCGGGGACACTGCTGGGCTTGGGCTCGCTGAGCGACGCGCTCGGCCGTAAGCGGGTGTATGTGGCCGGGCTGGTGGGTTTCAGCCTCGCGACATTGGCCTGCGGGCTGTCGGTGTCCACCGGCATGCTGATCGCCGCTCGCGCCGTGCAGGGGATCTGCGCGGCCGCGATGTTCGCCACGATCCTGCCGCTGGTGGCGTTGACCTACCGGGGAAAGGATCGCGCCACGGCCTTCGCCGTCTGGGGGACGGTGGCCGGCGTGGCCAGTGCGATCGGTACGCTCAGCGGCGGCGTCATCGCCCAGTTTCTGGGCTGGCGATGGATTTTCCTGCTTTCGCTGCCCATCTGCGCGGTCGCGATCGTGCTGGCGGCGCGGTCGTTCGCGGAGAGCCCGCCGACCGGCCACAAGGTCGACGTGGCCGGCATGGTGACCTTGTCGATCGCCACGACGGCGTTGACGTACGCGATCATCAGCGGTGGCGAGGCCGGCTGGACCGCCGCGACGACCGTGACCGGCTGGGTCGTCAGCGTCGTCGCGGCCGGGCTGTTCGTCGTGATCCAGCGGCGTACGCTCGCGCCGGTGCTGCCGCCGGCTTTGTTCGGCACACGCGGGTTTGTCGGCGTCCTGTTGGTGGCTTTCGGTTATTATTTCGCGGCGTTCGGCGCGCTGCCGGTGTTGTCGTTGTGGTTGCAGGACAGTACGGGCCTCAGCTCGGCCGGCACGTCGCTTGCGCTGGCCTCGCAGGTTGTCGTTTTCGTGGTCGTGTCGGCGTTGTTCAGCGCGCGTTTTCATGGCCGGTCTCCAGCACGCGTGCTGGGCGGTGCCACGGTGTTGATCGGTGTCGGCTGCCTGTCGGCGGCGCTGATTCTCGCGCTGCCGAGCTGGCTCGCGCTGCTGCCGGCCTTCGTACTTACCGGGATCGGCGCCGGCATCGTCTCGCCGGTGTTCCCCGCGGTGGCGATCGCCGCCGTGCCACCGGCTTTCGGGGCGACCGCGGGCGCCGCCGCCAACGGCGCTCGCCAGCTCGGCCTCGCCCTCGGCATCGCGCTGTGCGGGGTGATTTTCGCCGCCACAGGCCATTTTTCGCCGACAGCCGGGCTGCTCAACGCGATGGTCTGCTGTGGGGTCCTGGCACTGGTCACCGGAGCGCTGGGCGGTTGGCTGCTGCGACGTGGGGTCGGCTGACATGACCAGCCGTCGCCAACTGTTCACGGCCGCGGCGGGTGGCCTGCTCGTCGCCGGTTGCGGCGCCCGTACGGTCACGACCGCGCCGATGTATCGCTGGCGTTTCGTCGACGACCTCGGTAAAACCGTCGTGTCGCCTGACCGGCCACGAAAAGTCCTGTGTTACCTGAATCTCGCCGCAGCCCTGTGGGACTACGGCGTTCGGTGCGCCGGCACGTACGCCGTGACGGCAGGCGATCGCAGCACCTCCGGAAACCTCGATCGCACGGTCACGCCGAGTTTTGGTGACAGCTGGGGAGAACTGAAAGTCGAGAAGGTGCTCGCCGCGGGGATCGACCTGGTGATCGTCGGCCGGATGCGCGGCGCGGCGCTGCTCACCGACTATGACCTCGGTGCGGTCAGCGCCGTGCTTCCGGTGGTCAATCTGGAAATGCACGCGCATCCGGCGTCGCGGACACTTGCCAGGGTCGCCGATCTCGCGGCGTCACTGGGAGGTCGTTCCGCGCAAGCCAGCGCCGACGCGCAGCGCCCGGGATTCCATGCGGCACTGACGGATTTCACGGCGAGCGTGAGAAATCCGGCCACAGCGCGTACGGCGTTTGTCGCGGCACGGCCGCACACCATGGATGTCGCCAGCCCGGCCTATCCGATCGTCGCACTGGCCGGAGAGTCAGGTTTGCCGGTGGCCACCCTGGAACCGGCCGGCGCCCGATATTCCACCTCGCTGTCCTGGGAGAACGCCGATCGCTGCCGGGCCGACCTGCTGCTTCTGGACCGGCGGCCATACAGCCAGCGCGCCGTGCAGTTGGCGGCCAATCCGATGTGGACGACGCTGCCGGCCGTACGCGCACACCAGGTCGGGGAGTGGAATCCCGAGCCCGTGCTGAGCTGGTCGGGGATGGCGGCCGAGATTCGTCGCCTCGCCGCGGTCGTCGGCCGCGCACGCCGGTTGTGACGCGAAAACCTGGATGGAGACCGATGTCAGTCCGTACGCGCCCCGCCGTGGCGGAAAAAGCGGGACCGCTGCTCGTCGTCCTCGGTGGCCTGTCGGCCGTGTCGCCGTTCGCCACCGACATGTACGCGCCCGGCCTGCCGCAGATCGTCGCGTCATTTGGGACGACGCCGGCGGCGGTCCAGCTGTCGTTGACGGCCTGTCTGGTCGGCACGGCGGTCGGCCAGGTCGTGCTCGGGCCGGTCAGCGACACGCTCGGCCGGCGACGGCTCCTGCTGGCCGGCACCACATTGTTTTCGTTGCTGTCGCTGGCATGTGTCCTCGCGCCGACCATCGAGGCGTTCGACCTCGCCCGGCTGCTGCAGGGGATGGCCGGCGGCGCCGGTCTGGTCATCGGGCGGGCGGTGATCACCGACCGGGCCACCGGCGTCAGCGCGGCACGACAGCTGTCCACGCTCGGCGCGATCGCGATGACCGCGCCGGTGATCGCGCCGGTGGCCGGCGGCCTCATTCTCGGCGTCGGCTCGTGGCGAATGGTGTTCGCGGTCCTGGCCGCCGCCGGGATGGCGTTGATGGCGGCGGTTTACACGCATGTCCCGGAAACCCTGCCGGTCCAACGCAGAAGCCGCGGCCTGCGCACGGCGTTTCCGGCGATGGGTCGCCTGCTGCGGCGTCGCGAACTGGTGGGCTGCCTACTCGTCATGGGCTGCGCCCTGGCCGGCCTGTTCGCCTACATCACCGGCTCGCCGTTCGTCTTCCAGCAGGCGTACGGGCTGTCGCCGACCAGCTATGGTTTCGTGTTCGCGGTGAACGCCGTCGGCACGGTCGTCGCCAGCATCGTGTTCGGGCGGCTGGCCGGACGGGTACGGCTGCCCGTCCTGCTGACCGCCGGACTGGCGGTGGCGTTGGTTTCGATGCTCACGCTCGTCGTCCTGCTGGTGGCCGGCATCAGCACGCTGGTCACCACCTGGCTGTGTTTTTTCGGCCTGACCTCTGGGTTCGGCGTCGTGCTGCCGGCGTCGACGACGATCATTCTGGCCATCGGCAAGGAATCTCCCGGCGCGGCGTCCGGACTGCTCGGCGGCGCGCAGTTCGTCCTCGGTGCGGTCGCCGCGCCGCTGCCTGGCGCTTTCGGTGACACGACGCCGATGTCGACCGCGGCGGTCGTAGTCGCGTTTCTCCTGCTCTGTGTCGTCGCGTTGGTCGCGATGGGTCGGCCGTAGCAGTACGCGCTGACTGAATGCGCGGTGTGCCACCGAATTCTCTCGCGGCACACCGCGCACAGTGCATCAGGAGAGGGTTACCTGCCAGATGCCGCGGCCGTGGGTGGCGACCACGACGGCGGCGCGCCCCGGGACGGTCCGCACGTTGGTGACGACCACGTTCGGGAGTGCGCCGAGCCGCGACCACGCGGCCGGATGGCGCTGGTCGGCGACGAACAGGCCGATGTCGGTGCCGAGGACGAGTTTTCCACCGATGACGGCAAGACCGTCGCCCGGCGCGTCCGGCAGGTTGCCGCTGACGTTGCGCCAGCTCGACCCGCCGTCGGTGGACTCGAAGACCGTACCCAGCCCACCGCCCGGGATCCAGCGTCGCGAATAGCCGTTGTAGACGGCATAAACGTGCGCGGGATTGGCCGGATCGACGGTGAGTCCGGCGACGAACCGGTTGGGCAGCACCGGAGAGGCGATCCGGTGCCAGCTGCCGCCGTAGTTGGTGTCGATTCCGCTGGCGAAGGACGGCGACGGGTTCGCGCCACTGTCCACCCAGGCCGCGTACGTGACGACGCCACTGACCGCCAACGCGGTGCCGACGTTGTATCCGCCGGCCGCGTCCAGACCGAAGCCGTGCACCGGCGTCCAGTCACAGGTCGTCGCGCAGGTGGTGTCCCAGCCGCGGGTGGAGTCCCAGACCTTGTTGCCGGCCGCGACCCAGTGGTTGGCGTCGTGGATGTCCGCCTGGAACGGCGCGATGAACCGGGCCGACGGGTCACAGGCGGTTTTGTCGGCGTAGTAACCACATTCCGGGCTGATCGTGGTGAACGTGTGGCCGCCGTCGCTGGTGCGATACATGGCCAGGTTGGTGTATTCGCCGACCGCCTGCTGGCCGTCGCGCGGATTCACCAGCACCATGCCGCCATCTCCGCCGGCCGGCTCGATGTTCTTGCGCTGGCCCGGGAAAAGCGCCGAGGTGCCGTTGTCCTGCAGGCCGCCCCAGTATGCGAAACCGCGGCCGCTCTGCCCGGCCGCGGCGTCGTAATACTGCAGCGTACGGACGGTGTCGTTGAGATCGGTCCAGTCGCCGTATCCGGTGTCGGTCATCGGCCGCCGATAGACGCCGCCGTCGTTGCCGATCAGGACCTGGCCGTCGTTGGTGAGCGCCAACGCGTGCTGGTCCGGGTGCGTGGCCGGTGGGCAGGCCGCGTCGCCACATTTCAGGTTGTAGTTCCAGTATTGGCTCGCCGTCTGGAAAGTCGCGCCGCCGTCGTTGCTCTGGAACACCTCTTCCAGGCTCACGTAGACGTGCAGCGGGTTTGTCGGGTCGACGGCAAGTGCTTCGTTGTACCAGGACTGGATGCCGACGTGATAGCCGTCCAGGTTCTGCAGCGCCGAGCCGGAAGCGCCGAGCGAGTCGGAGTCGGCGATCTTCTGGTACGGCCCGGTCGGATCGCCGGTCGTGGAGACGAAAACCCCTTGCAGGTTGGTGGCGCCGTTGGCCGCCAGTCGCTTCGGCGACTGGATGATCGCGTACAACCGCGAGCCGTCGGCGGCGTACGCGAGGGTCGTACGCCCGATGTCGGTGGTGTCGATGGCGCCGCTCGGGTTGATCAACCGGTACGACCCGGCGCCGCCGCCGGTCGTGGACAGGTAGAAACCGTTGTACGCCGTGCCCAGCCGCCAACCCAGGACCGCGAGCACGGTCTGACCGTGGGTGCCGGGGCGGACGACGACATCGGTGATGATCGAGGTGTGGTATGGCGAACCGGTCGGATTCGGGTCGGGTTTGAGGACCAGGGTCCAGGCTCCCGCGCTCGTCGTCGCGGAATGCCGGTAGAGGCCCTGGTTGGTGGCCGCGTACACGTTTCCCTGACCATCGGCGACCAGCCGGAAGGTCTGGCGGTCGAGCAGTTCGTCGCCGCCGACGCGGCGGAAGCTGCGCCCGCCGTCGGTGGATCGGTAGACGCCGGTGCCCAGGTAGGAGTCGCTGTTGGTGTTCGCCTCGCCGGTGCCGACCCACAGCGAGTGGTCCGGAGCGACCAGCAGAGCGCCGATCGACAGTGTGCTCTGGCCGTCCCAGATCGAGCGCCAGGTCCGGCCGCGGTCGGTGGACTTCCACACGCCGCCATCGGCCGCGCCCTGGTAGTAGGTGTTGCCGTCGACCGCCAACGCGGTCGTACGACCGGCGACGTCGCGGAAGCCGGCGCCGTCGTTGGACCAGGTCGGATCGGTGTAGCCGGCTGGTTCCGCGTCGAGCGGCTGGCCGGTGAGCTCGGTCGCCCGGCCCTGTGCGCGGGGCAGGCCGGCGGCCTGTGCGCGTGCCGCGACCAGGGCGGCCGCCGGCACCGAGTCGGCCGGAGCGCTGCGTTCACCCGCGAACTGCTCGGCCTGGTCGGCTACCTCGAGCGCGTCGCCTTCGCCCTCACCACGCTGCAACGGGTGGATCCCGGTGGCGCGGGCGTGCTGTGCCGCCTGGATTTTCGCCACCCCACGCAACGGATCCGGATTTCGTGCCGCGTTCGCTGGCATCGCCCCGGCCAGGACGGTCAGCCCGACCGTCGCCAGAACGACAACGGGATGCCGATAACGGAACCGGCCGGTTCCGGGCGCTCGGGAGAATAACGACGAACGTGTTGCTGCCTTCGGAAATGCCATGCTGACCCCGATCCGTCGGGCGCCGCCGTCGACGCAGCGGCATGCTGGCACACCCCGCCGCGACGATCCAGCGATTGGCCGGTAACGGACCAGATTTTCCCGATAACCTTAAGAAAACCGTAAATCGGCCGGCATTCCGGCGGGTTCGCGAATTGATCATGGCCAGTTGTCGTACCAAAACTTGGTGAAAATTTGGCGATTGACCCTAATGCAGCAGTCGGAGAAGCTGGGCTTCGCCGGGTTGCAACGCGACCGCCAGCTCGTGTGCCGGCGCCGCCTGCCAACGGTTCTGCCGCGGGTTGAAGACCTGCGTGCCGGTGACCGCGGAGCCGAGGGTCACGACCGCGGCGGCCGCGTTCGCGGACGACCGGTTGGCGACCAGCAGGTGACGCCGCGAGCTGCCGGATTCGGTGAACCGTCCCAAAACAACGGCGCTGCCGGTGACACCGGCGACGTGCTCGTCGGGGGTGAAACCGGTCGTGCCGACCGGCAGCGCCGGCTCGTTGGCGTGCTGGACGGACTCGGAAACCAGCGGCTTGAGCTGCCGGCCGACCGGTTGCAGCCAGTCAAGGTTGATCTTCTTCGCCGCCGCGTATCGGTCGGTCCGATGACCGTCGACGGTGATCAACGCCGGCTCGAAACCCTCGCCGCGAGCCGGATCCGGTGTCCAGTAAGTGAAATACTGGATCCCTTTCGCGCCGTACGCGAGGCTCACGTTGACCTGCCACAGCAGCTCGGCAGCCGTCGGCACGCGGTGTCCGTTGTACGCGAGCGTCTGGATGTAGGTCCAGGTCGGCAGCCCGTGCGCCAGGCCGGCCGCACGGATCTGCGCCCAGTTCTGGAAATATCCGGGATCCTCACCTGAGGTCAACAGCGGATAGCGGTCGAATGACAGCAGCGGCGGCTTGAGCGCGGCGATGTAGCCGTTGACGTACGCGTCATAGGACGGACCGTTGCCAGGCAGCAGGTTCGCGTACGGCAGCAGCTGCGGCGCCATCGAGCGCGCGATGTCGAACGCCTTGCCGAGGCTGGGAAAGATGCCGGTCCAGGGCTCGTCGAAGAGGTTGAAGCCGGCCAGCGACGGGTGTGGACCGTATGCGTCCAAGGCACGCTTGAAAAGCTCTCTCGCGTCCGCGGTGGTGATCGACATCGGTACGCTGTGGTCGTCGGAAATGGTGAACCAGCGGGTCATGTTGCGGACCTGCGTGTCGTCGGACACCAGCACCTTCAGCCCGGCCTGGTCGGCGAGCGACAGCAGGCGGCCGATGATGTAGCCGTCGTCGGCGTAGTTTCCGCTCACCACGAAGGTAAAACCGGCGGCGGCGATCTCGGCGTACCGGCTGGCGGTCGTCTCGTACGGAGGCGGCGGCCAGAAAATGCCGATCGGAAACTCCGGCCCACCGATCAACGGCAGGTCCGCGGCAGCCGGCGCCGCCGTGGCCGGCGACGCCGTGCCGGCCAACGCCTCGGGAAGCACGGTGGCGGCGGCACCGAGGCCGGCCATACGGAAGAGGTCGCGGCGGTCGGGCATGCGGACTGCCTCTCAGGTGGTCACCAACACGTCGAGCTGCAGTTCATTCAAAAAGGCGGCGTCCGCGCTGGCTAGGGAGTTGCCGATTGCGGACGTGTCCGGTTTCGTACGCACTCAGCAGGCGAGCACCTTGCCAAGCGCGTCACGCGCTCGCAGCAGGCGGGACTTGACGGTGTTCTCCGAGACTCCGGTGCTGGCGGCGATCTCCCTGACCGGCTGGTCGGCGAAATAATGCAGAGCGAGCACCTCGGCGTGAATCGAGGACAGCTGCCGGATCGCGGCGATGACGGCCACCCGGTCGGAGGCCGTACGGTCCTCCACCGGCTCGCGGTCGGCGATCCGCTCGGCGATGCCGGCCTGGCGTTGCGCTCGCCGCCACCGCGTGATGGCGATCCGCCGGCAGACAGTGTGCAGCCAGGCGTCCGGACGGTCGGTGGCCAGCAGCTTCTCCGGCCGTGAGACGACCCTGACGAATGCCTCGGCCACCACGTCCTGAGCCTCGGCGAGGCTGCCGGTGAAGGCCGCGGTCGTACGCACCAGCCGTCCATGCGTGGTGCGGAAGATGTCGTCGAGGCGACTGTCCGTGTCCTGGCTGTCGGGCTTGCTCGTCCCCATACCCGTTCTTGTCCGGCAACGGGCATGCCGTTTCGACCCGGCCGCGGACTTTTTCCCGGCGATGTCGAATGGCGCGACGCGCGTTCGTAGTCAGGGTGAGAGGCCGGCACCGGGCCGGCCGTCCGCCACCTGGAGGCGCACATGTCCACCATCGCCATCACTGCCGCGAAACCCCTGGTCACCACCGGTCTGCTGGCCGCGGCGGCAGCCGCCGGGGCGACCGCGCTGATCGCCGCGGCCGGCGAGTTCGCCGGAATCAGCCTCGCCGTCGGCGGCGCGCCGATCCCGGCGCCCGGGTTTGCCATGCTGACCGCCATTTTCTCCGCGGTCGGCCTGGTGCTCGCCGTGGTCCTCCGGCGTACGGTCCGCCATCCGCGCGCGGCGTTCGTCCGTACGACGGTGGTGCTCACCGCCCTGTCGTTGGTGCCGGATCTGCTCGTGGACGCCGCCGTGGTCACGAAGGTGCTGTTGATGGTGACGCACCTGGTCGCCGCGGCGATCGTGATCCCGGCCATCGCCCGCCGGCTGCCCTAGTGCCAGGAGATTGTCGTCATGACCACGCAATTGCGCCGCCGTACCTATGAGGAGACATCATGACCGCGACCTACACCTTCGACGTGTTCACCAGCCTGGACGGCTTCGGCGCGCACACTGGCGACTGGGGTGGCTACTGGGGGAAACAGGGCCCTGAGCTGCTGGAACACCGCCGCCAGCTGTACGCGCGGAAGCAGCGGATGGTCTTTGGTGCCAACACCTACCGCGCGCACGCCCAGATGCTGGCCGCCGGCAGTCCACCGTCCGAGGCGCTCGACGCGTGGGTCACGCTCATGAGAGAGATGCCCGCGACCGTCATCTCGAGCACACTGCGCGAGCCGCTTGACTGGCCGGACGCGACCGTCGTGAGTGGTGACATTGTCGACATCGTCGCGAGGCTCAAGGAGGAGTCGGACGTGCCACTGCGCTCGCACGGCAGCCTGTCGGTCAACCGCGTGCTGATGGCCGCCGGCCTGGTCGACCGTGTGCAGGTGACGCTGTTCCCGGTGATCACCGGCCAGACCGGAGCGGACCCGGTTTTCCACGGCGGCGCCGACTTCGACCTCGAGCTGCTGCGGGCCCGTACGCTCGACGGCCACACCCAGGAACTCATCTATCGACCCGTTCCGCACGCCTGAAGGAGACCGCCGTGAAGCAATATCTGATCGCCGTCCAGTACGACGAGAGCGCGCCGCCGGAGACCGGGGACGAGCTGCGCGAGCAGATGGCCAGGACCGGCAAGGTCACCGACGACATGAAGGCCGCCGGCTCGTGGGTGTTCGTCGGCGGCCTGCTGCCCTCGCACGCGACCACTGTCGTACGACCGGGCAACGGCACGACCACGATGACCGATGGCCCGTTCGCCGAGACCAAGGAGCAGCTCGGCGGGTTGTGGGTGGTCCGGTGCGAGGACCTCGACGAGGCACTGTCGTGGGCCAGCAAATGTGCGCTGGCCTGCCGACAACCGGTCGAGGTGCGTCCGTTTCACGACGGCTCCGAGGACTAGATGGCGCTCGATTTCGACGGCGTCTACCGCGCCGAGTACGGCCGGTGCGTGGCGACGCTGACCCGCCTGCTCGGCGACATCGGGCTTGCCGAGGAGGCCGTGCAGGACGCGTTCGCGGTCGCCGTCCAGCGGTGGACCGAGCTGCCACCCAACCCGGGTGCGTGGATCGTGACCACCGCGCGCAACCGCGCGATCGACCGCCTGCGCCGCGAGTCCACCCGCGAGTCCCGGCACGTACAGGCGATGTTGTTGCACCAACCCGACGAGCCCGTGGAGGTGGGACCGGTGCGGGACGACCAGCTCCGCCTCATCTTCACCTGCTGCCATCCGGCGCTGTCGCCGGTCGCGCGGACGGCCCTCACGTTGCGGCTGATCGGTGGTCTGGAGGTGGCCGAGATCGCCCGCGCCTACCTGGTGCCGGAGGCGACCGTCTTCCAGCGGATCACCCGCGCGAAGAAAAAAATCCGCGACGCCGGCATTGCCTACCGAGTGCCGGCGGACGCCGACCTGCCGGACCGGCTGGCCTCCGTGCTCACGGTCGTCTACCTGGTCTTCAACGAAGGTTACGCCTCGACCTCGGGGGAGTTGCTGCGTACGGACCTGTGCCTGGAGGCCGTACGGCTGGCCCGGGCGCTGGCCGAGCTGATGCCGGACGAACCCGAGGTGCTCGGCCTGCTGGCGCTGCTCCTGCTCACCGAGGCCCGGCGGCCGGCGCGCGTCGGGCCGTCCGGCGAGTTGCTGGTACTGCCGGAGCAGGACCGCTCGTTGTGGGACCGGCGGCTGATCGCCGAGGGGCACGAGCTGGTGCGCCGCTGCCTGCGCCGCGATCAGCCGGGGCCATATCAGCTGCAGGCCGCGATCAACGCCGTACACACGGACGGGCCGGCCACCGACTGGACGCAGGTGCTGGCGCTCTATGACCAGCTGCTCGCGCACACCCCGACGCCGATCGTCGCGCTCAACCGCGCGGTCGCGGTGGCCGAGGTGCACGGACCCGCACTGGCGTTGGCCGCGATCGACGAGCTGGACCTGCCCGGTTATCACCTGCTGCCGGCGACCCGGGCGGACCTGCTCAGCCGCCTCGGCCGGGCCGAGGAGGCCGTCACTGCGTACGACGAGGCGATCGCCCTGGCCACCAACGACACCGAGCGGACCTTCCTGCGGACGCGGCGAGCGCGACTGGCGGAGTCGCAGTAGCGACAGCCTTGCTTTACGGCCATATTCGACCGGTGACTTCTGGTGGCTTCTCGTCGAAACGGCTGGCGCGGCTGTGGGATCTGCTCGCGCGTCAGGTCGACTCCGGTTTCGTCCCCGGTGCGCTGGTCGTGCTCGCACGCAAAGGCCACGTCCACATCGCGGCAGTCGGCAACCTCGCCTTTGAAGGCGCCGGCTCGACGACCCCGATGGCCGCCGACACGATCTGCCGGATGGCCTCGATGAGCAAGCCGGTCGTCGCCGCGTGCGCGATGACGCTCGTGGAGGACTGCACGCTGCGCCTCGATGATCCGGTCGACGACCTTCTGCCGGAGTTGACCGGCATGCGAGTGCTGGCCGACCCGTACGGACCGCTGGACGACACGGTCGCGGCGAATCGTTCGGTCACGCTGCGGGACCTGCTGACCTTCACCTTCGGCACTGGCATGGTCGTTGCCGAGGCTCCAATCGCCGACGCCCTCGATGCCATCGGCGAGCCGGCGCCGGACGAGTGGATGCGCCGGCTCGGCGCGCTGCCGCTGGTCCATCAGCCGGGTGAGCGCTGGATGTACGACACCGCCGCCGACGTGACCGGCGTACTCATCGCGCGCGCCACCGGCACGTCCCTCGACGCGGCCGTACGCCAACGGATCTGCGAACCGCTCGGCATGCCCGACACCGGCTTCAGCAGCGAACACCTCGACCGCTTGGCGACCGCGTACGCGCGCGACGAAGCCACCGGCGAGCTGGTCGTCGACGACCGTCCCGACGGACGATGGAGCCGGCCGCCGCTCTTCGAGTCAGGTGGCGGTGGACTCGTGTCCACCGCCGCGGACTACCTTGCTTTCGCGTCCGCGTTGCTCGCCGGTGGCCGAGCGCTCTCCCGGCCGGCGGTGGCGCTGATGACCACAGACCAGCTGACCCCGGCGCAGAAGGCGGTTTCCGGATTCTGGCCGGGATACTTCGGTGCCATGGGGTGGGGGTTTGGCCTGTCGGTGCGTACTCGCCGTACACATCTCGGCCCTTCGGTCGGCAGCTATGGTTGGCCTGGTTATTACGGCACCGTCTGGTACAACGACCCGGTCGAGGACCTGACGACGATCCTGTTCATGCAACGAGCGCACGCCGGCGACCAGCGGCTGCCGAGCTCACAGGATTTTTGGACGACGGTCTACCAGGCCATCGACGACTAGTGGTGCGTTGTCGTGTTCGTAGGATTTGGTGGCAGGTATGGCACCAGCGCGACGGCGGGCAGTGCTTCGCCCCTGCTGTGTGAGGCTGAAAGACATGGGACACGCTTGGTCCTCGTCTCAACATTCCGATAGCTGAGGCGAGGAAACAAGCGTTTGTGTTGTTGGTTGGTGGTCCACCTGTTCGGGTCAGCCGTACAGGTGGTAGGTATTTCGGAGCGGCTTTTGCTCGTAGTCCACATCGAGTGGTGGGATGAACTCCGGGTGGCCGTTGTTCATCCGTACGGTCCAGTCGGTGTGGTGAATTTTCGCGATGATGGCGGTCGCAGAGCAACACGCAATTTTCCAGACAGGTGGTGCCACCGTCCACCCATGACACGATGTGATGCGACCGCGTGTGCCGGACCGGCCGCGTACATCCGGGCCGGGTGCGACCTTTGTCTCGTGCGATCAACGCTTTCCGCAGCTCTGGTCCGGCCAGCCGTTCCTTGCGGCCGACGTCCAGTGGTACGCCTTCGGAGTTGAGGATGATCGGAATAATGTCCGCGTCGCAGGCGAGGCGGCGGGCGGTTTCGGGGCTGATGGTCAGGCCCTCGTACGCGCGCGCCACACCCAGGCAGTCGCGGAGCATCTCCCAGGAGATCGTCACCGTCAGGTGCGGCCGCTCGGCGCCCTGGATCGGCAACTTCCCGGTATCAGCCACGAGATTCAGGATGTCGGCAAGCGCGTCACCGTTACGCTCGGCAGCTGATCGAGGATCGGGCTTGCCGTCTTCACCTTCCGGCTTTGCCGGCGGTGACAACACTTCCTGCAGCAGGGAACCGGTCTCGGCGTCGAGAATGCCGCGCAGCGCGAGGCGGCCGTCGCGACCGGTGTGCAGGTGCAACTCCCGGCGCGGCTTCGCATCGTCCTTGTCCGACGGCGCCGCGCCATCCGGGTCCAGATAGGCATGCAACCGGGTGCCGAGCCGATAGAGACGACCAGCATCCATATGCTTGGCGTCAACAGTTCACCGGTCAGCGCCATGCCGGGACAGAACGCGCCGGCGCGCTGCACCCTGCGACTGGCTTCGGTCGGGGAGAGCAACAGCTGATCTTCCGGCAACTGCTGCATGTTTTTGGCCTGCAGCTGCTCGTACGCCTCTTTGTGCTCGATCGCCTTGACGATTTTCAACACCCGCGCCGCGGCCTTGCGATACTCTCGCTCGGCGTCACGCAGCATCGCCGCGAGCACGTTCGCGTCTTCTTCCGGCCACGGGTCACCGACTGGCGCGGTGGCGACGGAAGGAGTGGTCATGCCTCCAATAATACCGGCCACACCGACAAAACCACGCCACCAAACACATCTGTGATAACTGTTTTCCTTCGCTACAAGCGAAATAGTCGACCTCGTACGTCGTGCCCCTCCTCGCCGCCAACGCGATATCACCACCGCGTGGGGTGACTGCGAGGATGTTGATCTCGGCCGCGTGAGGTCCGACCGGAGGACCGGCGGTCGCCCGCGGCGGCGGCGTTGCCGCGACCGAGCCGTCGAGCCGTCGAGCTGTCGACACCTCACCCAGATGCGTCTTGAACCCATGGGTGTAACCCGACCGTGTATCTCGTCATGGAAGCGGTTATGGACCGCAGGCGACTTGCGGGGATGGTGAGAGGTGGCGCCGCACCGGTTTCGAGCATGGCGCGGGCCGGCGGAGCAGGCGGAGCGGACCACGACGGACGTGGTCACCGGTCCACCGAGGCTGCGCGTGGTCGGTGACGACGTGTATCCCGACTGGGAGACGATCTATAGAGAGAATGTGGACCGGGTGTATCGGCTGATGTTCGCCAAGGTCGGCAACCGGCCGGACGCGGAGGACCTGACCGAGGAGGTTTTTCTGGCGGCACTGCGACCGTTGCGCATGTCGGCGAGCGTCGGCGAGGTGCGCGCGTATCTGCTCACCGTGGCCAGGACGGTGCTGGCCGGATACTGGCGGCGTACGCTCGGCCGGCCGGTCACCACGCTGGACACCGAGCAGATCGAGGACGTCTTCGAGCCGGCGCGGCCCAACGGGGTGGCGTCGGCGCGTGCCGAGATGATCCTGGCCGCGTTGCCGCCGCGCTATCGGCAGGTGCTGGAGCTGCGGTTTCTGCGTGCGTACACGCTGAAAGAGGCCGCCGCCGAGCTCGGCGTGACAGTTGGCAACGTGAAGGTCCTGCAGCACCGTGCCTTACGTCAGGCGGCGGTGGTTGCGGAGGGGATGAGGCCGTGAGGACGCGACAGCTGCGGCGGTTCGTCGCCGATCTGCTCCGTGGCCGGCGGACACGGAGGTTTGCCGCCGACGCGGACGAGGAGGCGTACGTGCGTACGGCCATCGAGTTGCGCTCGGCAGCCGGTGACCGGCCGTCCGAGGAGTTCGTGGACGCGCTGCGCAAACGCCTCAGCGCCGCCATGGAGGACGAGTCCGCCGAGCCGGTGAGGCTGACCACCGGCCGGCGGCGGTTCGTGCAGGCGGCCGGCATGGTGGCCGGTGTCGCCGCCGGCTCGGCGGCGGTCGGTGCGGCCGCCGGATTCACCTTGGGCCAGCAGGAAACGCTGGCCGACCAAGGCGACACACTGCAGCCCAACGACGGCCAGTGGCGTACGGTCGCCGCCAGCGCGGAGCTGCCCGACGGTGGCGTGAAACCGTTCGACCTGGGGACCGTGCTGGGATTCGTCCAGCGTACGGACGGAAAACTGCGCGCGGTTTCCGGGGTGTGTACGCACCTGGGCTGCCGGCTGGTGCTGGACCTGCCGCACCGCCAGCTCAACTGTCCGTGCCATCGCGCCGCGTTTTCGGTCGGTGGACAGGTGTTGCGGCACCAGCTGCCGACCCAGCTGCCGCCGCTGCCGCGCCTCGCGGTCCGTGAGATCGACGGCGCCATCCAGGTTTTCGCTCCGCACGCGTAACCCGGCCGGCTATCGGTAGATGAACCGAAAAACCGGTCCAGGAGAGGAAAACCACCATGCGGATAACTGCCATCGGGGTCGCCTGCGCGGCCGGCGGGGTGAGCCTCGGACTGCTCGCCGGCTGCGGGTCGACCGCGCCGGCGGCTCCGGCCGGCGCCAGCCAGCCGATGCCGGGGATGTCCATGCCGGCGCCGAGCGCGACCCAGAACGCCGCACCGGTCGCCACGAACACCGTCTCGATCAAGAACTTCGCCTTCGTGCCAGCGACGATCACCGTGAAGGCCGGTGTGACCGTGACGTGGACGAACGCAGACCAGGACGCGCATACGGTCACGTCGGTGCCGCCGGCCAGCCAGCTGCGGTCGCCGACGCTGAACACCGGCGGCGTCTACCGGCACGCTTTCACCGCTCCGGGGACATATCAGTATCTGTGTACGATCCACCCGTTCATGACCGGGACCGTGGTGGTGACGCGATGACCACAGAGGAAAACACGGAGGAGAAACAGGATCCGCACGGCATGAGCCGCCGGCAGTTGCTGCGGCACACGGCCTGGTTCGGCTCCGCGGTCGTGCTGGTGGTCGCCGGTGGTGAGGTGATCAGCCATGTGGCCGGCCAGTCCGCGCCGCCGGCCGCCGACGATCCGAACGCGCTGCGGTTCGTACAGGTCAGCGACAGCCATCTCGGTTTCACCGGAGCGGCCAACACCGCCGTCACCGAGTCGTTTTCGCATGCGATCAACCAGATCAACGCGCTGCCGCGCCGGCCGGATTTCGTGATGCACACCGGAGACCTGACGCATCTGGCCACCAAGGCGCAGTTTGACCAGGTGAAGCAGATGATGAGCGGACTGCGCACCGGAAAGGCGATGACCGTCCCCGGCGAGCACGACTCGATCGACGACACCGGACAGAAATATCGCCAGTTCTTCGGTGCCGGTACGCGCGGCGACGGATGGTACAGCTTCGACGTTAAAGGCGTACATTTCCTGTCGCTGGTCAACACGCTGAGCCTGGAAAAGCTCGGACATCTCGGCGCCGAACAGCTGGAGTTCATTCGTAAAGACGTGGCGTCACTGTCCTCCGACACGCCGATCGTGGTTTTCAGCCACATTCCGCTGTTCGCGATGTATCCGGCCTGGGGCTGGGGGACCGACGACGCCACCCAGGCCCTCAGCTATCTGCGCCGGTTTTCCTCCGTCACCTGCCTGAACGGTCATGTGCACCAGCTTTTCACCAAAACAGAGGGAAACGTGACCTTCCACAGCGCGACGACCACCGCGTACCCGCTGCCGGCGCCGGGTCATGGACCGGCGCCGACACCGGTGGTGCTGCCGGCCGGAAAGCTCGGGCAGGCGCTGGGCATCCGCGAGGTTTCCTACCAGAAAGGCCAACATTCGCTCGCCGTCAAGGACGTACGGCTGGCCTAGATTGTGACCGCCAGCCGCTGAAACTCGTCGGCTCCGCCGTTGAACAGGAAGTCGACGGTCTGCGTCATGGCGATCACGGTGAGATCGCGGTGCGGGTCGTTGAACCACAGCGTGCCATAGCCGCCTTCCCAGCCATAGCGGCCAGGAGCGGAGACGGCGTCGGGTGTCACCGACACGGACATGCCGTATCCCCAGCCGCGGTTGCCCAGCGGTCCCGGCCCGACCGCGGCGAGCTGCTGCGGCGTGAGGTGGTTGGTCGTCATCAGGTCGACCGACTCCGCCGACAGCAGCCGCCGGTGCCGACTGACGCCCCTGTTGAGCAGGAGTTGGCTGAAAGCAAGGTAATCGTCGATGGTGGAGGCCAGACCGGCGGCAGCGGACGGAAAAGCCGGCGGCCGCGACCACACCTGCGGCGGCGAGCTGACGTCTTTCTGGAGTTTGCCGGTCTGTGGGTCGCCGACGTAGAGGTCCGGCAACCGGCGTGCCTGCGCGGCCGGCAGCCAGAAACCGGTCTGTCGCATGCCGAGCGGCCGGAAGATCCGCTCGGCCAGGAAGTCGCCAAGTGGACGGCGAGCGGCCCGCGCGACCAGTACGCCCAGCACGAGCATCCCGGCGTTGTAACGCCAGTGCTCGCCGGGCTGGTCCATCAGCGGCAGCGTGCCGAAGCGGCGGATCCACTCGTCCGGACGCCACGGCGTACGCGGATCCGGTTGCGCCATCACCAGCTGCAGGTCGCTCGCGGCCTTGATGACCGGATACGACGGCTCGAAGCTCGGCTCGAAGATCATGCCGTAGCCCATCCGCAGGGTCAGCAGGTCCTGCAGGGTGATCGGCCGCCGAGCCGGCACCGTCTGGTCGAGCGGCGCGTCGATTTTCGTCAGTACGCGCCGGCCGGCCAGCTCCGGCAACAGCCGGTCGACCGGTTCGTCCAGCGCCAGCCGGCCGTCCTCGACCAGCATCATCGCGGCCGTCGAGACGACCGGCTTGGTCAGCGAGGCGATCCGGAACGGCGTGCTGCGCCGCATCGGCTGGTCGCTGTCCAGCGACATCGTGCCGACCGTGTCGACATGTACGCGGCCCTGCCGCGCGACCGCGTACACCATGCCGACCAGTTCGCCGCGCGCGACTCGCGCCGCCATCGCCTCACGCAGGTCGCCAAGTGTGCCGGCGCTGCTTGCCGAGGCTGGCGCAGCACTGGTCGCCAGACCGCCGGCCGCTATCGACGCGCCAACCGCGGCAGCGCCGGTCAAAAGCGTTCGCCTGTCCATCAAGCTGTCCCTTTCCGCCATGGGCCGCGAACGTCACGGCCGGTGACGCGTTTCAGTCTGGTCGCAGAGGCAGCGGAACTCGTCACCAGATCTGATGAAACCGGTGCCTGATGCTCACGCTCGCGCCGCGTCGGCCGTGCGGCGTCGCGACCGGTGTGGCAGCGCGGCCAGCGCGGCGGTGGCCAGGATGGCGGCCAGGTCGATCAGCAGCGGCAGCCGGAACGGAAAAACCATGAACAGCGTCCACAGCGCGAATGGCCGGAAGGCCGGCGTCCAGGTCGCCGGGTCCGTCCACATCGTCAGCTGCGAGGAAACGATGATGGCCACGAACAGAAGTGTCAGCGCGATGCTGACGGCCGCGGTGGACAGCGTCAGCGCCTGGATGAACCAGCCGCGGGTTTGCGTACGCCGGCTCACCCAGCCGGCGAACAGCCAGCCGGCGAGACCGCCGAGCAGGATGCCGAGCGCGGTCAGCGGCCAGACCGGCCACGGCTCCGCACGCTCCAGTGACACCTGCGGTCCTGGCGGTGTCGTGTCCGGCTGCACCGAGTACGTCAAGGTCAGTCCGTCTTTGCTGGCAAGGAATCTCGCCTCCGGCATCGTGCCTTCCTGCTGCGGGATGACGCCGCTGACCTGCCATCCCGCCGCGGCGAGACGGTCGCGCGCGGCGGCGGCGATCGCCGGGAAGTTGGCCGGCGTGACGTTGACCTGATATCCCCAGGAAATCTCGCCGGCGTTGTAGTCGTCCTCGCCGAACAGCGGCGTGTCCGGACCGGTGTACGGATAGTAGAAAAGCTCGTCGTGCCGGGTGAGATTCGTCGGTGCATCGCCGATGAGCCGGGAAATGCCGGCGGTTTGCGCCGAATCCGGCAACGCACGTGCGGTTTGCCAGCCGAGCCACGAAGCGGCGGAGGCGCCGAGAAACGCGCCGACGATGACCGCGAGCGCGGCGACGACCACGATCATCCGGCTGCGTGGCCGGCCCAGCCGGCAGCGCATTCCGCCGCGCAGCAGGTTGAAAGTTTCGCGCATGGCCGGAAAACGGCGAGAAGGTGGCGCGGCGGCCAGCAGGGTGTCGAGGATTTCCTCGCCACGGTCGCGGCGATATGCGCGCGGATAAGCGTGCAACAGCAGGCGATAACGCCTGTCCAACCCGGCGGCGTCGTTGCTCATCGGGGTCCTTTCTATGCGGTGCGTACGCTGGCGCGAGCTCTCAGCCGGCGAGCGGCCGCGGCCGCGTTCGCGCGCTGTCGGGCGATATCGGCGGCCAGCGCCGCGGCGCCGTCGTCGGTCAACCGGTAATAGCGCCGTTTGCGGCCGTCGACGATTTCCTCGCGGTCGGGACTGACCAGGCCTTCGGCGACCAGCCGGTCCAGCGCCGTGTAGAGCGTGCCGGCCTGCAGGCGCACCCGGTCGTCGGACAGCGCGCAGACCTCCTGGATGACGCCATAGCCGTGTAACGGCCGGTCAGCCAGCGCGGTCAGGATCAGGAAAGTCGGCTCGCGTAGTGCTTCCACGTCGACCAATATAAAGATGATCTATGTATCGTGCAAGGCGCGCAGGTGTGAGTTCTCGAAGAAGAGATCGGTCCATGGCTTGCTGAGCCGGCGATACTGGTCGGCCTCGTCCTCGGTTCTCAGACGTGCCAGCAAAGCGACGATGACGGCGTCCAGGTGGCGGCCGGTTGGATCGATGACGCTGGTGGCCAGGTTGTCGGACGCGCGCCGGAGCTGGATTGTCTTGACCAGATCGGCGGCCGCCGCGGCATCGTTGAAAAGTACGGTGACCATGCGCAGATAGTGCGCGTCCGGACTGTCGCCGTCATGGACACGGTCGAGCTCGGCGCAGGATCGCAGCACCTGGTTCCAGTCCTGCATCATGGCGAATGCCTGGCAGGCCTGGAAAAGCGTCCGGCGGTAGTAGTCGACGGCGTCGAGACGGTCGCCGGTGACCGGACTGCGCTTGGCGAGATCCCTGGAGGCAGCGCAAAGGTCGACCAGTTGGTCGCGGTCGTAGGTGCGCAGGCCGTCGCGTACGGTGAAATACCACCAGCGCGGATTGTCGGGATCTTCCTGCCGCGCGGCGCGCAGCAGCTCGAGGTTGCGAGTGAGCTTGTCTTTTTCTGTCAGCACGTCCGGGTGGTAACCGTCGTGGTTGACCTGGATGCCAAGCCCCACCAGCTCGAGCGGACCGGATGCCACCGGATATTCGTGGACCCGCCCGTGATAGCGAATGCCGCTGGAAGCAAGGAAAATCCTTGGTACGTCGGTCATCGCGGTGTCGCGCCCGACGTGCTGGATGACCGGCGCGAAGACCGTACGGCTCGGATCGTACGTCCGTGCCGCCGACGCCAGGAGCGGATGGATGTTCCGGTCGGCCAGCCATTCGTCCGCGTCGAGGAAGAAGATCCAGCCGTCCTGGACGAGGTCGATCGCGCCGTTGCGCGCTTCGGCAAACGAACCGGGCCACGGCTGATGGACCAGGCGTACGCCCCGGTCGGCGATGATTCCCGGTGTCTGGTCGGTCGAGCCGGTGTCCACGACGAGTACGTTGAGGCCGGCCACGCTGTCCAAACAACGACCGATGCACCGCTGTTCGTCTTTGGCGACAACGATGACGGTGACTGGAGTGTCCACTTTGGATTCCGTTCACGCGAAGAGGCCGCGTCCCTGATCGAGACGCGGCCTCCGGGTAGGCTAAACGCAGACCGACGCGAACCGGCCGGGGTCGGAACCGCAGCCCCAGTCGACGAACGTACGCCAGAACTGATAACACGTCCGCTGGCCGCCGGGTCCGGCGGTCGTCTGGCCGAGATATTCGAAATGATAGTAGGCGAGCGCGGTGCAATACTTGGTGTGGTCGTAGGTCACCGGGTTTGGCACGCCACAGTAAGGATTGTCGGCGTGCGCGGCGGTGCCGGTCATGGCCAGGAATCCGATGCCGGTCGCGGCCATCGCCAGCCCCATGCCGATGCGCCGCCGGATCCCGCCCGGGGTGCGGCTCTTCGCCGGGGTGGTGGCCAGGTCGGCCTCGATGTTGTCGAGAAATGCCAGCTGTTCGTTGTTTGTCACGTCACTCCTGAAAGTTGGTGGAGAAGACCTCGTCAAGATCGTCGAGGTTTAGCGCTACATTACCGACTGGGGCGACTGTGTCAACGGTTCGTCAGCGTTGCGGCAGGAATTCGTCAAGTGCCGCCGCGACCGCGTCCGGACATTCCAGTGTCTGCATGTGCGGAGCGGCCGGCAGCTCACGGAACGTGGAGCCGGGAATGCCGGCGGCGATCTGACGCATCAGCTCCGGCGTGGTGGACACGTCGGCCTCGCCGGCGAGTACGAGCGCCGGCGCCGGAAAATCGGCCAGCCGGCCGCGTACGTCCAATCCGCTGAACGCGCGCCACGCCGCGGCCCAGGCCGCCGGACTGCCGCGCAGCACCTGCTCGCGGGCATAACGTACGCCCGCACCGTCGGCGGCGAGTGCCGAAGCCGTGAACCACCGGCTCAGCGACGGCTCCAGCTGCGCGGCCATGCCATCGACCTCGGCCGACCGGGCGCGGTTTTCGAAGCCGGCAAACGGAATGTCGGTGGTGGCCAGCAGTGACAGCGAGGCGAAGCGGCCCGGATTGGTGACGGCCGCGGTCTGGGCGATCGCACCACCGAAGGAAAGGCCGACGACATGTGCCTGGGGGACATCGAAAGCGTCGAGTACGCCGAACAAATCCGCCGCCGCGTCCGTCATCGTGAACGGCTCGCCGTCGCCGCGAAGGTCGTAGGCGATGACACGGCGGCCGCGCGCCAGCTGGTCCATCACCGGCCGCCACATCCGCCAGTCGAGGCCGAGGCCGTGCACCAGGACGACCGTCGGACCGCGGTCGCCGACGGACGCGGCCAGCGTCTCGTGGTTGTCCAGGCTGATGCTGTTGACGGCGTACGAACCGCGGTCCACGTCGACTCCTCCACTATCGGTACGACGACCACACTGGCTCGCACGCTGCCAGTCGTCCAAGACATCGTCGGACTGACGGTCAGACCGTCGACTTATGACCGCGTCGCCAGAGGAACACAGCCAGCAGGGCGATCGCGAGTCCGGTCAGGCCGAGCAGCGCCGGCCGTACGGTCGGCAGCCACGGCCAGCCGGGTCCGGCCAGGTCCAGGTCGGCACTGGGATATTCGAGGATTTTTGCGGCCCAGTGCGCGGTCGTCGTGTCGGTCGTGAGCGCCAGCTCGCGCAGCGCCGCGTCGAACGCGAAGCCGGACTGGTGCGCCAGATACGCGACCGGCACGTGCGCTCGCCGCGCCGCGGAGAGATCGGAATCCTTGTCGCTGCGCGGAATCAGCAGGTGATCGACGCGGCCGGCCGCGTCCATGCCGGCGCGAGGCACGAAGGTCAGGCCGTGCCGCGAGCGTACGGTGCCGCCGTCGGCGCTGATGGCGAGCGTACGCGCGGCCTTGATCTCGCCGTACGGGTCGAAGGCGGCGGCCAGGTCGAGCTCGTCGACGCCGTCGGAGAGCACGACGCCGACAGTGGTGTCGTTGGCACGAAAGCCGCTGTTGAGGATGTGGGTGATCGCGTCGCTGGCGGTCAGCCGCTCGACCGGCAGCGCGGCCGGCTTGCCGGGCGAGTAATAGCGCCAGGCGACCGTGGTGGCGGCCTTCGAAGCGGCGTCGGTGCCGAGCAGCCGCTCGATGACGCGGAGCGTACCGTCCACTGACGACAACAGTCCGCCGGTGGTGATCAGGTCGCCGTCATCGAGGTAACGCACTCCACGCTGCCAGTTGACCGCCGGAAATTTGTGCTGCAGCTCGGAAAGCCGATACCAGTGCGAGGTCGCCGGGCGGCCGTCGAGCAGGCCGGCTTTGGCGAGCAGCCGCGCGCCGGTGCACACGCCGAGCACCAGGCCGTGACCGGAAACACTCCGCAGCCACGCCGCCACCTTGGCGTCTGCCGTGTCCGACGGCGGCATGTCCGGCACGATCGTCACGCTCGGCGCGCCGACGCGCTGCCTGAGCTGGTCGAAGCTGAGATCCGGCACCAGGTCGAGCCCACCCAGCAGCGTGACCGGACGCCGCTCGGCCGCGACGGTGTAGACGTTGACCTTGCCGGTGGCCGACAGCACCGCGTACGGCACGAGAGTGTCGGCGACATTGGCGCCATCGTTGCCGACGACGATCGCGACGGTCGGTTTGCTCGGGTCGTACACCGGCGCCGCGACATTGACGACGGCGCTCGACGCGGCAGGGGCATAGCGGCTGTGCTCGTAGCTGACCGAGCCGATGGCGAACGCCGCGGACGGCAGGATCGCGATGGAGAGCAGGACAAACAGCCCACGGCCAAACGCCGGCAGCACACGTCGTACGGCTTTCGCCAGCCGGCCGCTGCCGTGGTGATGCGCCAGGTATTCGTCGCGCCGCCGCAGCATCACGACAAGCATCAGCACGAACATCGTGGTGTGCTCGACGACCATCGAGGACATGCCGTCCAGCACGTTCCACGCCACCAGCGGCGCGACCGCGACCGCCGGCACCAGCATTGCCAGGCTCATCTCCACCGTCGGCGGCCAGCCGTGCCGGCGTACGCGCATCCACACCGCCATCGCGACCGCCATGGTCACGCCCATCTCCAGGGTGACCAGGACCGGATAGCGGTCCATCGAGTACGGCACGCCGGCCGCTGCCAGGGCGAGCCGCAGCGCGCCGCCGAGCACGGCCATGCCGACCAGCATCGCCACGGTCATTTCCAGATAGTGGAAAGCAAACCTGCGCCATCCTCGCATCGCTGACTCCTCAGTGCGTTCTTCTGTGTGCCGTAAGTGTCTTCTGACCTGCGGATACGCGACCAGTGCCTGCGATCATCAGGAGCGCGTGGAATGTGCATCGGAGTTGGTGTGCACTTTGCACATCAGGCCGTATCGTCAGGTCGATCGGTGAGGAGTGCGGTTGACGGACAGCGAGCGGCTCACGCCGGCGTACCGACTCGTGCAGGTGCTTCCGGTGGCGTTTCTCGGCCTGACGCTGCTGACCCGGCTCGGCAACGCGATCTACTGGAGCGGCCCCGGCGGTGGCGCGGTGCTGGCGGCGCTGTTCGTGTTGCCGCTGCTCTACGCGGTGCCGCTCGGTCGCGCGTTCTGGGCGCGGCATGCCGGTTGGCTGCTGGCCGTGCAGGCGATGCTGACGTACGCGCCGCTCGCGGTTTTCGGTCAACGCTGGATCAACGCGGCGGCCGGTCTGTTGGCCGGTCTGTTGCTGTTGACCGTACGAGCGCCGAGGTCGTGGCCGCTCTTCGGCGCGGTTGTCGTCGTCGAGGCCGCACGCATCGCGGTGCTGGGAATTCCGTGGAATGGTCCCAAAAGCGCGTTCTACACCTGGATGCTGGTCGCGCCGGTCGTCACCGGCCTGGCGTTGTTTGGACTGGTGCGGCCGGCCGACCTGGTCGCCACGCTGCGCGCGGCCAGGACCGAGCTCGCCGAGCTGGCTGTCGCAGCGGAGCGGCGCTGGTCGGCCGACCGGCTGCGTACGGCCATCGGCGACAACCTTGAGGCGACGACCGAGCACGTCCGCGCGGCCATCGCGGTGCTGCCGACCGACCGTGACGCGGCTCGTGCCGAGCTGACGGCGGCGGCGAAGGCGGCGCGCCGCGGTCTCGAGCAGGTGCGTACGGCCGTCGCCGCCGACCAGCCGCGACCTGCGTCCTTGCCGTCGACCTCCGGCGTCGCGCCTCGGCTGGCGAGGGTGACGCTCGCGGTCGTACTCGCCGGCCAGGCGGTGATCCTGACCGCGAACGTCCTGGTCGCCGGCGGCTCCGCGGTGGCGATCGCCAGCATCGCCGTGCTGGTCGCGCTGCAGCTCCATCACAGCCTCGGCTGGCGGGCCGCCGCCCGGCCACGCGGCTGGCCTTTCACGCTGGCCGTCCAGACGTTGCTGCCGTTCGCGTGGTTTCCCGCGTACGACTGGAACATCCTCACGCTGGCCGGTTTCGCGGCCGGTTCGGCCGTTCTGCTGTTGCCACGACGCTGGGGGTGGAGCGCCTTCGTCGCGGTCGTCACAGGCGTCGGCGTGGCGTGGAGCCTGCCGGTGCTCGGTCTCTACTACGGCATCGGCAACCGGGCCGTCTACGGGGTCGCCACGGACAGCGCGACCGTCCTCTATCAGGCCGGTGCGGCGGCGACCGCCGGCATTGTCGTCTACGGACTGTCACGGCTGCCGGATCTCGCCGAGCAGGTCGAGGCGGTCCGCCGGCAGCTGGCCAGTGCCGCGTTGGCCCGCGAGCGAGAGCGCGTCGCGCAGGACACGCACGACCTGCTCGGCCTCGGTTTGTCCGCGCTGGCACTCAAAAGCGACCTGGCCGGCAAGCTGGTCGGCCGCGACGACGAGCGTGCATCCGGTGAGCTGGCGGCGATGTTGCGGCTGGCCGGACAGGCGCGCGCCGATCTCCGCTCGGTCACCGTCGGTGAGAGCGCCGTCTCGTTGCAGAGCGAGCTGGCGGCCGCTCGTACGCTGCTGACCTCCGCCGGCGTGTCGGTGGACGTACGCGGCACGGCGGCGCTCCCTGAGCAGGTCGATGCGGTGCTGGCCACCGTGTTGCGCGAGGCGGTCACCAACGTGCTGCGCCATTCTGATGCCAGATGGTGCGAGATCGAGGTCGCCATCGATGGCGTGCGAGTCGTCAACGACGGCGTACGCGATGAGGCGACTGAGCGGCGGGGCCGTGGGTTGGCCAACATGTCCAGCCGAGCTTCGGCGCTCGGCGGCGAGGTGTCGGCGAGCCGCGACGGCGATCGGTTCGAGCTGACCGTACGCGTGCCATCAGCCGGGGAAGACACGCTCGCCGCGCGCGACGCGTCGTACGGCGTCGGCGAGGAAGTCGGCCGGAGTGTCCTTGACCAGGAGGCCGGCGGCTCCGGCG
The DNA here is from genome assembly GCF_010993745.1 of Fodinicola acaciae. NCBI lineage: Bacteria > Bacillati > Actinomycetota > Actinomycetes > Mycobacteriales > Fodinicola > Fodinicola acaciae. Next base: position 225,192 of record NZ_WOTN01000003.1, on the reverse strand, counting down.
GCACGTGACCGGTCGACGCGGTCCGGCATCGCCAGCCCGGTGAGGATCAGGACGCGGCAGGCCGGCAGCCGTACGCGCAGCTCGGCGGTGGCGGTGAGGCCGTCGACGGCCGGCAGGTCGATGTCGAGCAGCGCCACGTCGGGCCGGTGGCGGAGCGCGGCCGGCAGGATGTGATCGCCGCCGGCGACCGCGGCCACGACGTCCAGGTCGGCCTCCAGCTGCAGGAGCGCGACCAGCGTCTCCCGCAGCACGGCCACGTCCTCGGCGATCAGGACCCTCGTACCCATGGCCTCAGTCTCGGCCGCGCCGCGGCCGGCCAGCCAGTGTCACCGGCACGACGTCAATGTGCAGATTGCACTAGAGCCAGCCGGCTTCGCGCGCGATGCGTGCCGCGTCGACGCGGTTGCGCGCTCCAAGCTTGGTCACGGCTGCCGCCAGGTAGTTGCGTACGGTGCCGTACGACAGGTGGAGCGCGGCCGCGATCTCCACCGCCGACGCACCTTCGGCATGTCGTTTGAGGACCTCGCGCTCGCGATCGGACAAGGGACTGGTCGCCGTCTCCAGCGCGGCCACCGCCAGCGCCGGGTCGAACACCCGCTCACCGGCGCCGACTCGGCGTACAGCGGCGACCAGCTGGTCGGACGGCGTGTCCTTGACCATGAACCCGGCGACGTGCGCGGCGACCGCCTGCCGCAGATGGGCCGGCCGGCCGAGCGCGGTCAGGATCAGTACGCGGCAGGCCGGCAGCTCGTCGTGCAGCGTCGCCGCGGCGGTCAGCCCGTCCACGCCGGGCAGGTCGACGTCCAGCACGGCCACGTCAGGCCGGTGTTCCAGCGCCGCTGCCACGATCTGGTCTCCGCTGGCCACCTCGGCGACCACCTCGAGGTCGTCCTCCAGGTTGATGACGGCAACCAGCGTGTCGCGCAGGATCCGCATGTCCTCGGCGACCAGAACCCGCAACATGCCGTCATTCTCCAATCGCTGTCCAGCGCGTATTGACCTTATCTATGGAACCGCATGAACTTTGGCATTGGACGTATGAGCCGATCCGTCGCAGGCTCATTGGCACCCATCCCGATCTCACGAAGGAACGGCGACGATGTCACTCCTGCGCGTCCACAACTTCGCCATCTCACTCGACGGCTTCGGCACCGGCGCCGGCCAGAGCGCCGACGCACATTTCGGTCACGCCGGTGAGCGCCTGCACCAATGGATGTTCGCGACCCGCTGGTGGCAGGCCGGCGGCAGCGGTGGTGTCGACGACGCCTTCGTCCAGCAGCACGATCCGGGCATCGGCGCGGAAATCATGGGCGCCGGCAAGTTTGGTCACCCCGGCTGGCACGAGGACCCCGACTGGAAAGGCGCCTGGGGCCCCAATCCACCGTTCCACACGCCGGTTTTCGTCCTGACGCACCACACGCGGCCGTCGATCGAAATGGAAGGCGGCACGACGTACCATTTCCTGGACGCCTCACCGGCCGAGGCATTGGAGGCCGCGCGGAAAGCCGCCGACGGCAAGGACGTGCGCCTCGGCGGCGGCGCCACCGTCATCCGCGAGTTCCTCGCCGCCGGCCTGGTCGACCACCTGCACGTCGCCATCGTCCCCATCCTGCTCGGCCGTGGCGTACGTCTGTGGGATGGCTTGGAGGGCCTGGAAAACGACTACCAGGTCGAGGCGACGTCCGCGCCGAGCGGCATCACCCACGTCACCTTCACCCGTACGTCCTAGTGGTGTGTTTCTGAAATGGGATGCCGGGTCCGGTGATCCAGAAGGCGGCTGGGCGTGCCGGGAAAGCGTGCCGTGACCCGCGCCGGAGTCAACGCGACACGATGACAATCCAACGCTTTCTGACGCGGCGTGGGTTGTGTCCAACTTTCGCGTCCGCAAGCAACAGCGACCTGGTGGTTTCGGCCGCTTCATCGAGCCGCACGAGACATGCCTTTCCTCGCCTCAGCGTTCGGTTTGCTGAGGCGAGGAGCGAGCGTTTGTGTTGTTGGTTGGTGGTCCACCTGTTCGGTTCAGCCGTACAGGTGATAGGCATTTCGGAGCGGCTTTTGCTCGTAGTCCACGTCGATTGGTGGGGTGAATTCAGGGTGGCCGTTGTTCATCCGTATGGTCCAGTCGGTGTGGTGAATTTCGCGATGGTGCCGGTCGCAGAGCAACACGCAATTTTCCAGACAGGTGGTGCCACCGTCCACCCACGACACGATGTGGTCGACCGCGTGTGCCGGACGGGCCGCGTGCATCCGGGCCGGGTGCAGCCTTTGTCGCGGGCGATCAACGCTTTCCGCAGCTCTGGGCCGGCCAGCCGTTCCTTGCGGCCGACGTCCAGTGGTACGCCTTCGGAGTTGAGGATGACCGGAATAATGTCCGCGTCGCAGGCGAGGCGGCGGGCGGTTTCGGGGCTGATGGTCGGGCCCTCGTACGCGCGCGCCACACCCAGGCAGTCGCGGAGCATCTCCCAGGAGATCGTCACCGTCAGGTGCGGCCGCTCGGCGCCCTGGATCGGCAACTTCCCCGCATCAGCCACGAGATTCAGGATGTCGGCAAGCGCGTCACCGTTACGCTCGGCAGCTGATCGAGGATCGGGCTTACCGTCCTCACCCTCTGGTTTGGCCAGTGGCGAGAGCACGTCCTGCAACAGACTGCCGGTCTCGGCGTCGAGAATGCCGCGCAACGCGAGGCGGCCGTCGCGACCGGTGTGCAGTGCAGCTCCCGGCGCGGCTTGGCGTCTTCTTTCTCCGATGGCGCGGCGCCGTCGGGGTCCAGGTAGGCATGCAGCCGGGTGCCGAGCCGATAGAGCCGGCCGGCATCCATATGCTTGGCGCCTTCCACGATGGCCGCTTCGGCTTCGCGGCGCTGCTGGAAGTCCACGTGCGCCGGCAACCTCGTGATCACCGTACGGATCGCGTCCAACTGCGAGTCCGCGAGGTCGCCGCGGCGCATGGCTTGGGCGGCGAGGTCCAGCTTCGGCGCCAACATCTCACCGTTCAACGCCATGCCCGGACAGAACGCGCGAGCGCGCTGCACCCGGCGACTGGCCGCGGCCTCGCGATACTCCCGCTCGGCGACACGCAGCATCGCGGCCAGCACGTTCGGGTCTTCCTCCGGCCACGGGTCACCGACTGGCGCGGTGGCGACGGAAGGAGTGGTCATGCCTCCAATAATACCGGCCTTGCCGACAAAACCGGCCGCCAAACCTGGCTATTTTCCTTCGCCGCAAGCGAAATCGTAGTCCGCGATCGGTCGTCGCACTCCCATTGCCGCTGTCGCGATATATGGCCACTGCGAGGCGGTGTTTGGCGCTTCGAGCGGCCATCCCAGCCGTCGCAGCTCTCCGACGCCATCCAGCGAGCCACATCAATTCATCTAACGCACCGACAAAACCACGCCACCGCCAAATGCTCACCGGATCCCGGCCGACATCGTCACCCCTTCCACAAACCGCTTCTGCAGGGTGACAAACAACAAGACCGTCGGCAGCAAGGCCAGCAGCGCCGCCGCCATCATCATGGGTACGCCGGCACTGCCAAGGTTGTTGGCCTGCATCGCCGCCAACCCAACCGGCAACGTCCGGTGGTCATCGTCCGAAGCCACCAACAACGGCCACAAATGCGAGTCCCAGTTTGTCATGAACACAAACAACGCCAGCGCGGCCATCGGACCGCGGACCACCGGCACCACGATCGAGACCAGCGTTCGCAACTCGCCGGCACCGTCCAGCCGCGCCGCCTCCAGCAACTCGTCCGGTACGCCGTCGATCGCCTGCCGCATCAGGAAAATGCCAAAGGCGCTGGTGCCGGCCGGCACGATCAGGCCGGCGAAGCTGTCGACCCAGCCGAGCTGATAGACCAGGGTGTAGAGCGGCACGTAGATGATCTCGACCGGCACCATCAGCGTCGCTAGTACGATCACGAAGGCGGCATTCCGTCCCCGGTAACGAAACTTCGCGAAGCTGTAGCCGGCCGCAGTGCAGGTCAGCACGTTCAGAGCCGTCACACAAACACCGACGAACACGCTGTTGCCGTAATAGCGCGCAAACGGCGTCTGAGTGAAAGGCAACGCGAGGTTTCCCCAGTCGAAGTGGCTCGGCAGCCAGCTCAACGGTACGGCCAGCACCTCACCGGCGGGTTTGAGCGCGGTCAGCACCGCGTACGCCAGCACAGAAAGGAAAACCAGCCCGCCGGCGGTGGCCAGCAGCACCACGAGCGTACGTCCGGCGATGGCGGCCGGGCGGTGCCGGTACGACCGCCGCCGCACCGGCTCCGCGGGGACCTCGACGACCGGAGTCCGCGCCGGCCGGGTCGCCTGATCCGTCATCGGTCCCTCCGCGCGAAAACTCGCAGCTGCAGCAGCGTCAACGCCAGCAACAAAAGAAACATGATGACCGCTACCGCGGACGCGCGACCCATCCGGGCGTTCTCGAAAGCCGTCTTGTAGACGAAAAGGTTGACGACCTCGGTGCCGAAGGAGCCGTTGGTGAGCACGGCCTGCGGACTGAACGCCTGGAAGCCGCGGATCACCGCCATCACCGAGCACACCGCGGTGACCGGCCGCAGCATCGGCAGCGTCACATACCAGAAGCGGTGCCACCAGCCGGCGCCGTCCAGCCGAGCCGCCTCGAAGACGTCGTCCGGGATTGTCTGCAGGCCGGCCAAGAACAGGATAAGGAAAAAGCCGGTCTCCTTCCACACGCTCATCAGCACCAGGCCCCACATCGCGCTGGTCGAGCTGGTCAGCCAGTTCACGTTCAGGTGCAGCGTCTGGTTGAGCATGCCGTCCGGATTCAGCACGACCCGCCAGATCACCGACACGGCGACCCAGCTGATCGCGACCGGCAGGAAATACAGCAGCCGCACCAGTCCGAGACCGCGCATCCGGCTGTTCAACGCGTGCGCGAGCACTAGGGCGAGCACCAGCGCCGGGACGTACGTGCCGGCGGCATACCAGATCGTCTGCGCCAGCGCCGCGCCGAAGCGCGGATCCGTTGCCAGATATTGGAAGTTTTTCAGGCCGACGAACTCCGGCGGCGCGGTCAGGCTGTAGTCGAAGACGGACAGGTAGAAGACCCGCAACATCGGATAGATCGCGAACGCCGCAAACAACACCAGTGCCGGCGCGGCGAGCGTCACGCCGACCAGGTTTCGGTGCCGTTGCGCGGGATCCTTCGGCCGGCGGACCGGCCGAAGGACGCTGAGCGTAGCCATCGAATCAGCTGCCAAGACTTCGCTGGATCTGGCCGGACGCCTTGTCCGCCGCGGCCTGTGGTGCCAGGCCGTTGAAGACGGCGTCGTTGACCATCGCGGTCAGTGCGTCCTGGATCTCCGCGTAATGCGGCGCGACCTGGTCGAACTTTCCGTTCTGGTAGGCCGCTGACCACACCGGCAGCGCCGGCACCGCCTTCGCCGCCGCGCTGCTTTCCCAGCCTTTCAGCGGTTGGATGAAGTCCACATCGGACAGCCAGCGGTCGTGTTGGCTGGACAGGTACGAAATGAAGGACCACGCCTCCTTCTGATGCTTGCTCGCCCCGTTGACGCACCAGTAGTAGCCATACCAGCGGCCGGCCGGTTTGGCCGGATCGACCTGCGGCAGCGGCACGACCTTGAGCTGCTTGTACGTGTCGGGGTTGCTCTGCCGGATCTGTTCCATCGCCCACGGATAGACGATCGCCATCGACTGCCGGCCGGTCGCGAGGTCGCTGAACGGCGCGGTCGCCTCACGCGACGACTTGTTCGGATCGGCCGCGCGGTTGGCGCCGGTCGCCAGCTCGACCCAGATCTTCAGCGCGGCGACCGCCGCCGGCGAGGCGATCGTCGACTTTTCGTGTTTCTGATCGGTGATCGTGCCGCCGGTCTGGTTGAGCAGCGTCTGCAGCTGCTGCGTGTACCAGCCCGAATGCAGGTAGAGAAAGCTGAAAGCCTGGGTGTGCTTGGCCGCGACGAGCTTCTTCGCGTCGGCCATCACCTCGGTCCAGGTCGCCGGCGGCTTGTTCGGATCGAGGCCGGCGTCGGTGAAATGCTTGGTGTTGATGGCAAACGCGGTCGCGTTGAACTCGCTCGGTACGCCATAGAGCGTTCCGTCGTCACCGGTCGCGCCGCCGAGGGTGCCGGCGTTGTACTTCGCTCGTACGGCCGGCACCGAGCCGGCGCCGTAGGCGGCCGCGTCGAGCGGCGCGAGCAGCCGCTTGGGGATGTACTCGCCGCGCAACGCGCTGTCGTCCATGTTGAGCACGTCCGGACCGGTGCCGTTGCTGAGCGAGGTCAGCATCTTGGTGCCGAACTCGTCGTTGGGGATCGTCTGGTAGTCGATCTTGACGGTGGGATGCGCCTTCTCGTACTCGGCGATGATCTTCTTGTTCAGCTCGATCATCGGCGGATGTGTGTGCGTCCAGAAGGTCAGTGTCGTCACGCCGCTGGAACCCGATCCGCTGCAGGCCGTCAGGCCGACGGCGACCAGAGTCGCGGCGAGTGCGCTGGCGAGCGCGGTCTTCCAACGTGCCATGTCCGCTCCAGGTGGTGCTGAGAAACCCTGCGTCACGATGACGTGCACAACACCATGGGTGACGAACGACCTGCTCACCAGGGGGGATGGCAATCCGGTTAGACCAGGTGTCTAGTCCATCCGGCCGATCGCGGCGAGCCGACCGGCAAGGACTGATCCGTCCGGCAGGCCGCTGGTCTACGGCAACGTACGGCTGGTCGCTTGTCATTTCCGACATATGCGGCCGGCCGATCGGTCATCGGCGGGTACGGCGTGCGCGCAGAGCCTCCATCGCCTGCTCCAGCCGGCGTTGCCGGGTTTCCGGCTTCTTCGCCTGCTCGATCCACTCCGTGTAGCCGCGCCGCTGGCTGGCGGTCAGGCCGTCGAAAAACGCGCGTACGTCCGGTTCGGCGGCGAGCGCGGTTCGCAGGTCGTCCGGCACACTGACCTGCGCCGGCTCGTGGCACAGCTCGATCTCGACGGTCAGCCGCTCGCCGGCGCGTACGCCGGCCGCCTCGCGGACGGCCGCGCTGACCGGGATCAGCACCTCGCCGGACATCGTGCCGAGCGTCGTCTGAAACGTGTATCCGTTGAACGACACCGAAACGCGCGGCCGGCGTCCGCCACCCAGTCCGTCCAGGACGGCTTCCGGCACGGCGATGCCGGTCGCCGTCTTCCCGTTGAGCCGAAGCTCCGCGTCGAATCTCATCGCTGACCTCCTGTCTGAGAACTAGACCGTACAGTACTGGAGGAGTACTGTACGGTCCAGTTCTACGAGGAGGTCACATGGACGAGCTCGGTCCTGCCGAGTTGGCGCGGGGACGGACGGCACTCAAGCGCCGGCAGATCACCGACGCGGCGCTCGCGCTGTTCCTGCGCAACGGATACGACAAGACGAGCATGGACCAGATCGCGGCTGATGCCGGTGTCTCCAAACAGACCGTCTACAAGCAGTTCGCGGACAAGGAAACGCTGTTCGAGGAGATCGCCCGTGGCGTGACCGGGAAGTCCGACCACATCCTGGACGAGCTCACCGCGATCGCGCAGACGCCGGTCAGCACCGGTGACGACCTGCGCAAGACCCTGCAACGCCTGGCGCGGCGATATCTCGACGCCGTCATGGAGCAACCCGTGCTTTCGTTGCGGCGGTTGATCATCGCCGAAGCAGACCAGTTTCCCGAGCTGGCGTCGCACTATTACCAACAAGGTCCTCAGCGCGGGCTCGACCTGATCGAGTCGGCGCTGCGCCGCTGGTCCGAGCAGGGTCTGCTGGCCGCGCCGGACCTGCGGCTGGCCGCATCGCAGTTTGCCTATCTGGTGCTGGGAAGCAGCCAGGATCACGCGCTTTTCCAATCCGGACAGACACCGCGGCCGGCGGAGCGGACCAGAATCGCCAAGGCCGCCGCATCCATGTTCCTGGCGGCGTACGGCCGCTGACCCGACGGGAGTGACGACATGACAGACCCGACCGCGTCCGGCTTCGACCGCGGCGCCGCGGTGACCCGCTCGATGCTCGGCTGGGGTGTGGTCGCCGGCCCCTTCTATCTCGTATTCGGCCTCGTTCTCGCGTTCACCAGAGCCGGCTTCGACCTCACACGCGATGCGTTGAGCCTGCTGTTGATCGGAAACCTCGGCTGGCTGCAGTGGTGCAACCTGGTGCTGTCCGGCCTGATGACCGTCGTGGCCGCGATCGGCCTTCTGCGTACGCCACGATGGTCGCGCACAGCGGCGGCGCTGGTCGGCGCGTACGGCATCTGCCTGGTGCTCAGCGCGATTTTCCCGCCGGACGCGACCAAAGACTTTCCGCCCGGCGCCGGAGGCGGAGCGTTCACCGCCGCCGGCATGCTTCATTTCGTGTTCGGTGGCATCGGATTTCTCAGCGTCGGCGTCGCGGCGATCATCGCCGGCTCATGGCACACACGCGGCCTGTGGTCTCGGCTCGCCGGCGTCGTGATCATCGTCGCTTTTGTCGCTGGCGGCGCGCTTTCCGCGTTTCCTGGCGGCGTCGGCCTCATCTGGATCACCGTGGTCGCCACCTGGTTGTGGCTGGCGCTCACCTCGGTCGCGGCCTATCGCGCGATTCCGCATCCGGTCATCGCGCGGCGCTGATCCGGAGATTACCCTGGAAATGCCGGCGAAAGGAGGGCGCGATGGCCTCGCGGTTCGTCGTGCACCGGTCCGCCGCGCGGCCGGACGGAGCGGTGCTGACCGAGGAGTTCGGCTGCCGGCTGCTCACCGAGTCGGTGTTTTCCTTCCAGGCCGGCACAACCGCGTCATTCGACCCCGGCGGCCACGAGGAGTTGCTGTTCGTCGTACGCGGCGGCGGCCACCTCCTGGTCGGCCGGACACGGCAGGAGTTCGGTCCGCAGACCGGCATCCACATCGCGCCAGGTGAGACCTGTCAGCTGGAGATCGCCGATCCGGTCGAGATCGTGTGCGTACGCGTCATGCGGCCGGCCGGCGACGTGGCCGTCGGTGAGCGGCGCAGGGTTTCTCCGTTGCACGCACGCGACATCGGCCACGCCACCGCCGGGCGCCAATACCGGATCCTGGCCGATCCGTCGACCGGCTTCGGCTCCGGCACGCATTTCGTCGGCGAGGTGCCGGCCGGCGAGCCGGCGCCGGTGCACTACCACCTCTACGACGAGGTCATCTACGTGTTGCGCGGCAACGGAATCCTGCACGTCGACGACGAACACAACCCGCTGAGCCCAGGCACCTGCGTGCACCTGCCGGCGCGTACGTTGCACCAGGTGGAAAACACCGGTGACACGCCGATCGTCGAGGTCGCCGTGTTCGTGCCGGCCGGCTCACCGGCGGCCGCGTACCTGCCGGACGGCACCAGCGCCTATCCGGGCGTCCCCGACGACCCGCAACGCCTCGTTACCGGCCCTGGCCGCCAGTGACGAGGCGTCGCGGCCAAAGGATCTCCCAACCGGCCGCCAGCGTTTCGTCTCGATCCGGCCAATGGCCGCTGACCTGCGATAATCACAGTTGTCGGATTGGTGGTCGCGGGCTCGGCCGAGGTACCGTCTTGGAGGCCGGGGAGGAGGCGCATGCGCAGGCGGTTCATGGTGATCATGGCGGCGTTGTCCGCGACAGTGCTCGCAACCTGCGGCCTGTCCACCCCTCCGGCGATGCCGGCGGCGCACCGGCTGGAAGCGCCGCACTCGGAGGCCTCCGCATACTGGAACGCGCACCGGCTGCGCGAGGCACGGCCGGTGCGCGCACACACCGCGCGGGACGGCCAGGCCGCCAAGGAGGAGCGCGCGGCGACCGAGCTGCGGGTCGGCGGCCTGTTCTACCACGACGTGGACGGCGGCCACTTCTGTACGGCCAGCGTGGTCGACTCGCCTGGCCGCGACATGATCCTGACCGCCGCGCACTGCGTCTACAGCGAGGGCTCGCCGCGCAGCGACATCGCCTTCGTGCCGGACTACAACGCCGGCCAGATGCCATACGGTGTGTGGACGCCGACCAACATCGTCGTCGACGACCGCTGGAAATCCAACGAAGATCCCGACGTCGACGTGGCTTTCGTCGAGCTGGCGCCAAACAACGGCCGCCGGATCGCCGATGTCATCGGCGCCAACGAGCTGGTGTTCAACGCCGACTCCGACCAGATCGTCCGGGTCACCGGCTATCCGTCGTCGCAGGACGCGCCGATCACCTGTGTCAACAGGTCATCTCGGCTGAGCGCGTCGCAGTTACGTTTCGCCTGCGCCGGTTTCAGCGGCGGCACCAGCGGGAGTCCGTGGCAGGCGGCCTTCGACCCGGCCACCGAGACCGGCGCGATCGTCGGCCTGATCGGCGGTTACGAAGGCGGCGGCGACACCGACGACGTGTCATACAGTCCGTATTTCGGTGACGACATCCAACTGTTGTACGACCGCGCGACCAGCGGGGTCGTCGCCCCGAGCTAACGGTAGGCCGCGACAAGTTCCTCCAGGCGGCCAAAAGCGCGCGCCGACGCCACCGGATCGGCGTAGTCACGCGAATGCGCGATGAGGCCGTCCCTGATCGTCATCACCAGGATGTAGTCGCTAGCAAAGGAAGCGCCGGTCGCGGTGACCGTACGCTGAAGGGTGAACTCGGTGACGACGACTTCCGGGTCGGTGGTCTGGTAGATCCGCACCGGCTCGATCCCGTCGATGGTCCACAGTCCCCGCACCGACTGGAAACGAGCGCGAAACTCCTCGCGTCCCTGTGACCGGCGCGGCACTCCCGGCGGCGCGAACGGGATCTCGATGACCGCGTCCTCGGCGTAGAGATCGGCGAGCTGGTCGTACGCCCCGGCGGCGGAAACCTCGATGAAACGTTCTACGACAGCGGTTGGCTGACTCATCGGACACACTCCAAACTGTGCTCAGTCGACGGAAATGACGCGTGGGTTCTGGAAGTCGCGATAGTGCACGATCCGGCCGTCGCGAACCCGGATGATCCCGATGGAGGAGGAAAAGCGGTAGTCCTCGCCGGTTTCCTTTACACTGCCGTACGCCTCGAACTCCACCACGACGACCTCGGGATCAGTTGTCTCATGCACGACAATCTCGGCACCGCGGGTGTCCAGCCGCGCACGGCTCGACCTGACGCGTGCGGTCAGGCCGTCGCGAATTGCCTGCCGGCCGACGAAACGGGTCGGCCGGTCCGGCGGATCGAACGGCAGCTCGAAGACGCCGTCCTCCGCGAACAGCCCGAGGAAGATCTCGAACCCGTTGGATATCTCGAAAACTCGGCGCAGCTGCGCGGCCACCTCGGCCGGGGTCGGAGGGTTGGGTGTGGTCATGGTTCTCCCTGAGGACGTGGGCGACAGCAAAGCGGAACGATCGCCCCGCTTAGTTCGACCATACGGATCGGTGGCCCCGTTTGTCAAAGCGCGAAAAGAGGGGATACTCGGGTGATGGCCGAAGAAACCGCGGTTTCAGATGTCCGGTCGGCCGTCCGGTCAGCATCGGACCAGGCTGGTCCGCCGATGCGCGCGGACGCTCGTCGCAACCGACTCCGCGTGTTGCGCGCCGCCGAGGAAGTGTTCGCCGTGCAGGGGATCGCCGTGCCGCTGGACGAGATCGCTCGTCGCGCCGGCGTCGGAGCCGGCACGGTCTATCGGCATTTTCCCACCAAAGAGGCGCTTTTCGAGGCGGTGGTGGGTGAGCGGCTGGAGCAGTTGCTCGGCGACGCGACCAGCCTGCTGTCCGCCGAGGACGCCGGCGCCGCGTTTTTCGAGTTCTTCGCGATGAAGGTCGAGCAGGCCTCGCTCAACAAGGCGCTGTCCGACGCGATCGAGCTTTCCTGCGGTGCCGGCGGTCGCCGCGACCAGCCGGACACCGTGCACACGTTGTGGGTCCTGATGGGTCAGCTTTTGCGGCGTGCGCAACAAGCCGGCGCCGTGCGGGCCGACCTCGACCCCGACGACGTGCGTGCGCTGATGGTCGGCTGCGTACGCGCGCAGGACCAGTTGGAGCGCGAAAAGGCCAACCACATCGTCGACGTACTCACCGACGGGATGCGGCCTCCGCGTTAGGGCCTGTTCCGAGCACGCGATCCAGGTAGGCGTTGGAGAACAGGCCGATCGGGTCGAGCTTGTCGCGCAGCGCAACGAATTCGTCGAAGCGGGGATAGCGCTCGCGCAGCGCGGCGGCGTCCAGCGTGTGCAGCTTCCCCCAGTGCGGCCGGCCGCCGGTCTCGACCGCGATCGCCTCCACCTTCCGGAAATACGGCCAGAAGTCGGTGCCGGCCGGCATGTGTACGGCCACATAGCCGGACGCGCGGCCGGACGCCGTGGACAGCGGAATGTCGTCCGCCGCGGCCACTCGCACCTCGATCGGAAACGGTACGCGCAGGCCGTCGCGGTCGATGGTGGCCTGGATTTCGCTGACTACATCAACGATGTCCGTACGAGGTACGGCGTACTCCATCTCGACGAACCGGACCCGCCGCGGTGACACGAAGATCTCCGCCGAGTAGTCGGTGAACGTACGCGAACCGAGCGCGCGGGCCGATATCCGGTTCAAGCGCGGGATGCCGGCCGGCACGCGGCGAGAGATCCCCACGATGGCACCGAAGGCGCCGTTGGACAGCACCTCGTCGTCCACAATGGACTTCCAGCGCGGCAGCGGCGCCAGCTCGGTGTCGAACGGCAGCCTGGTGTTGCGTTTGGTCAGCGCCAGATCGGTGTGCGGAAACCAGTAGAACTCGAAGTGGTCGGTGCCCTCGGCCAGCGAGTCGAAGCCGGACAGCACGTCGGCCAGCGGCATCGGTCCTTCTTCAGCGCACAGCGCGAAAGCCGGCTCGGTCTGCAGCGTGACCGTGGAGACCAGACCGAGCGCACCGAGCCCCACCCGAGCCGCCGCGAACACCTCGGGGTTTTCCTCCGGTGTGCAGGTCAGCACCGAGCCGTCCGCGAGCACCAGCTCCATGCCGCGGATTTGGGTCGCGATGCCACCAAAAGCCGCGCCGGTGCCGTGCGTGCCGGTGGAGACCGCGCCGCTGATCGTCTGCTTGTCGATGTCGCCGAGGTTGGTCATCGACAGGCCGGCCTGGCGCAGGATCCCGTTGAGCGTACGGATCGTCATGCCGGCCTCGACGGTGACCAGGCCGGTTTTCCGGTCCAGCCAGACCAGTCCGGCGTGCCGGTCGAAGGCGACCTGGCCGCCGTCCGGCTTGCCGATCGCGGTGAACGAGTGGCCGCTGCCGATCGCCTTCAACCGGCCGCCGGCTTTACGCGTCGCGTCGACGACGTCGACGATTTCCGCCGTACCACGTGGATGATGGACCGTCAGGCCGGTCGCGCGCTGGTTGCCGGCCCAGTTTTTCCAACGGTCGCTGGTCATTTGACACTCCGGATCGGTACGACGGCGAAGGCTCCGAGCAACGTGACGACGGCGGCCAGCAGGAACATGCCACGATAGCCACCCAGATAGGTGATCGCGACGCCGGCGACGGCTGGTGCGAGCACCTGCGGCGCCGAGTTGGCGATGTTGATGATGCCGAGATCCTTGGCACGGTCGCGGGCGGCCGGCAGCACCTGGGTGATCAGTGCCTGGTCGACACTGAGATACATGCCGAATCCGAGGCCGAGTACGGCTCCGGTGGCCAGCGTCGCCGGCCAGGTCTGCCAGAAAACGACGATCAGCGAGCCGATCGCCTGCACGATCGAACAGCCGAACACGAAGATCTTCCGCCGGCCGAGCCGGTCGCTGATCGCGCCACCGGCCACGCAGGTCACCAGGATGCCTGCGCTGAACGTGGCCGTGACGATGAGAAAACCGGTGTCCGGGTCCGGATAGTGCACGGCGTCGGTGAGGAAGTAGAGGATGTAGAGCGTCATCATGAAGTTGCCGAGCTGCACCAGAAACCGGCAGATCCAGGCCCAGCCGAAATCCGGGTAGGCTCGCGGGTCGACCCAGAATCCGGCCAGAAAACCGCGCCACGACCAGGCCGGCCGAGACTCGCGCGGCAGCGGATCGTCCTTGGTGAGAAACACGAAAGGCATCGCCAGCGCGACGAGAATGAGCGCCAACGCGCCGTACGCCGGGACGATCGCGGTGACCAACACGGTCACGATGGCGATGCCGATGAGCGGTCCGATCACCTGCGGCAGGCTGGCCCACGCCGACACCACGCCGCGCTGTTCGGTCGGTACGCGGTCAGGCACCGCCGCCGTCAGGGTCGCGGTCATCGCGTTGAGGCAGAGTTGCACGGCCATCCAGCACAACGCGACGCCGAGCACGCTGGTTTGCAGGCTCACCAGGAAAACCGCGGCCGCGCCGGCCAGGATCGAGCAGAACGTCCACGGATGCCGCCGGCCGAAGCGCGAGACCGTACGATCCGACAGCGCGCCGAACAGCGGATTGGCCACAATGGACACTGCCGCGCCGGCACCGGTCACCCAGCTGAGCGCGACGACCTTGCCGGTCGGATCCAGCAGGGCGACCTGTTTGGGCAGCAGCACCTCGACCGGGGTCAGGAAGGCCAGCCACAGGCCGATGTTGGACAGCGACAGCAACGCGATCCACAGTTTGCCGACGCGTGCGCGCGGCTCCGTGAGTGCCGACGGACGCTCGACTCGCAGCTCGGTCACGGTGTCACCCCGCGGATCAGGTCGCGATACCAGTAATAGGACGCTTTCGGCGTACGCTGCGCGGTCTGGAAGTCGACGTGCACCAGGCCGAACCGCTGCGAAAACCCTTCGGCCCACTCGAAGTTGTCCAGCAGGCTCCACAACATCGCGCCGCGTACGTCCACACCGGAGGCGACCGCCTCGGCGATCGCCTCGACGTGCGAGGCGAGAAAGGCGACCCGCTCGAAGTCGTCGCAGAAGCCGTCAGCGTCCGGCTTCTCGTCGTAGGCGGCGCCGGTTTCGGTGACGTACAACGGCGGCAGCGCGTCGCGATAGCGATCTTTCAGCATGACCAGCGTTTCGCGCATGCCGTCGGGCACCACCGGCCAGCCGGACGCCGTCCGGTCGAAGCCAGGCAGCTCGGCCAGCCGGAAGGGCAGCGGGTCGGCCGGCTCCGGTGCCGACACGGCGAGCACGTTGTAGTAGTTGACGCCGAGGAAATCCAGCGGAGCGGCGATGATCTCCAGATCGCCGGAGCGCACCGGCTTGCTCGCCGGATCCATCTCGAAGGCGTCCAGCCCGGCCGGATATTCGCCGAGCAGCACCGGATCGGTGAACAGGCGGTTCTGGATCGCGTCCAGCGCGCAGGCAGCGGCGCCGTCGCCACCGCCGTTGACGGGTCGTACGGGCGCATAGCTGTTGATCAGGCCGACCTGCCGGGCGCCGCCGGCGCGCACCGCACGGACACCGAGGCCGTGTGCCAGCAACAGGTGATGTGCGACCGAAAACGCGGCGACACCGGTCAGGTTCTGGCCTGGCGCGTGGAAACCGAGCACGTGGCCGAGGCCGAAGTGCTCGAACGGCTCGTTCATCGTCGACCAGCGGGTCACCCGGTCGGCCAGCGCGGTGGCCAGTTTTTCGGCATACTCGGCGAAAACGTACGCGGTGTCGCGGGACCGCCAGCCGCCGGCGTCCTGCAGATCCTGCGGCAGGTCCCAGTGGAAGAGGTTGACGACCGGCTCGATGCCGGCGGCGAGCAGCGCGTCGACCAGCCGGTCGTAGAAGGCGAAACCCCGCGGGTTGGCGGCGCGGCCGCCGGCGAGGACCCGCGACCACGAAACCGAGAACCGATAGCTGTCGACGCCGAGGCCGGCGAGCAGGTCGACGTCGTCTTTCCAGCGGTGGTAGTGATCGCAGCCGGGGTCGGGACGGTCGCCGCCGGCAATCCGGCCCGGCTGCGCGCAAAACGTGTCCCAGACCGAGGGCGTACGCCCGTCGGCGGCGCTCGCGCCTTCGATCTGGAAGGCGGACGTGGAGATCCCCCACTCGAAGCCGGCCGGCAGTCGCAACGCTCTCACCAGGCATTTCCTCTCGCTGGGTTCCGGCCAGTGTGACTGGGTCATACGTCCAAGTCAACTGTCCGGAACGCTTGACTTGGACAACTGATCGGCCGCATGCTGGGACTTCGTCACGAAGGAGGCCACCGTGGTGCGAATCCCGGCCGACGAGCGCCGCCGGCAGCTGGTCGCCGCCGCGTTCCGGGTGATGGCGGCCGACGGCATCGGGGCCGCCACCACGCGCGCGATCGCCGCCGAGGCCGGCATGCCGCTGTCCAGCTTTCACTACTGTTTCCGGTCGAAAAACGAGCTGCTCGGCGAGCTGACCGACCAGATGGTCGCGCGCGAGGTCAACGCGGCATCCACGGTTTTGTTGCTCGGCGAGGGTTTGCAGGCGACCATCCGCGCCGCATTGCGCGCGTACTGGAAACTCGTAGAGGAAGCACCGGGCGAGCACCAGGTGTTGTACGAGCTGACCCAGGTGGCGCTGCGGACTCCCGGCCTGGAAGACCTGGCGCAGCGCCAATACGCGCGATATCAGGCCGGTTGCCGCGAGATGATCGAGCGGATCGGTGACGCGTGCGAGGTCGACTGGCGGCTGCCGGTCGAGGTTTTGGCGCGGATGCTGGTGACGCTGGTCGACGGACTCACGCTCAACTGGCTGGTGGACCGGGATTCCGAGCAGGCGCTTGCCGTCCTGGACGCCAGCGCCGAACATTTCGCTTCGCTGGCGCGGCCGCGCCGGTCGTCGCGGCGGCGCGTGCCGGCCGCGGCCGGCAGGGCGTGAGATGACCGAGACCGGCGTTCGCCGCGTGCCGCACCTCACCCGAGCCGCTCTCGACGTCGCGACCGCCGGCTTGGCGCCGCCGTTCGCGGTCGTCGATCTGCCGTCTTTACGCGCGAACGCCGCCGATCTGGTGCGCCGTGCGGCCGGCCGGCCGATCCGGGTCGCCAGCAAATCGGTGCGCTGCCGGGAGATCCTGCGCCAGGTGCTCGCGATGGACGGTTTCGCCGGCATCCTGTCGTACTCCCTGGCCGAATCGCTGTGGCTGGCCGAAGACTTCGACGACGTGGTCGTCGCGTATCCGACGACCGACGCCGAATCGTTGCGCCGGCTGGCATCCGACGCGCGGCTGGCCGCGCGGGTGACCCTGATGGTCGACAGTGTCGAGCATCTGGACCTGATCGACGCCGCGATCGCCGGAGTTTCCGGTCCACCGCTGCGACTGTGCCTGGACCTGGACGCCTCGCTCCGGCTGGCCGGCGGACGCGTCCATCTCGGCACGCGCCGCTCGCCGGTGCACAGCGTGGCGTCGGCGGTGTCGCTGGCCCGCCGGATCGTGCAACGGTCGCGTTTCCTGCTGGTCGGCATCATGTCGTACGAGGGACAGATCGCCGGCCTCGGCGACCGGCCGGCCGGAAATCCGTTGCGCGGCCTGGCGATCCGCGCCGTACAGGCGGCCTCGGCGGCCGAGCTGTTCCACCGTCGCGCCGCGGTCGTCGCCGCCGTCTCGGCGCTCGCCGACCTGGAGTTTGTCAACGGTGGCGGCACCGGCAGCGTCGAGCGGACCGTACGCGAGTCCGCCATCACCGAGGTCGCCGCCGGCTCCGGCCTCTACGCGCCGCGGCTCTTCGACGAATACCGTGCTTTCACGCCGTATCCGGCGGCGCTGTTCGCGCTCGCCGTGACCCGCCGGCCGGCGCCCGGCATCGTGACCGTCGGCGGCGCCGGCTGGATTGCCTCCGGCCCGCAGCTGCCCAACCGCGTACCGGCGCCGGTTTTTCCTGCCGGACTGCGGATGATCCCGTCCGAGGGCGCCGGCGAGGTGCAGACACCGCTGCGCGGCGCGGCCGCGGATTCGTTGCGGGTGGGGGAAAGGGTGTGGTTTCGGCACGGCAAGGCCGGGGAGCTGTGCGAGCACGTCAACGAGCTGCACCTGATCGACAACGGCACCGTCGTGGCGGTCGCGCCAACCTATCGCGGCGAAGGCAAGGCCTTCGGCTGACCGTCACCTTTTGGTGCGGGGCCGTCGAATGTGCTAGTTGGCCCACCGTTGCCGCGAAAAGTGGGCCTGGTTAGCACATTCGATCCGGACATCCTCCGGGTCAGAGGCCGGAGAGGCGGTGGCCGGCGCGTACGACCGAGACGGCGTGCCGGTCGCCGGGCCGGCGGCCGAGGCGCTCGATCGGGCCGGAGATGCTGACCGCGGCGATCACCCGGCCGCCGCGGTCGCGGATCGGGGCGGACACGCTGGCGACCCCCGGCTCGCGTTCGCCGGCGGTCGCGGCCCAGCCGCGGCGGCGCACCTCGGCGAGCGTACGCGCGGAGAACTTCGCGCGCGGCAGCAACGGAAGCACCGACTCCGGCGGCTCCCAGGCCAGCAGGATCTGCGCGGCCGAACCAGCCGTCATCGGCAGCGCAGCGCCGACCGGCACGGTGTCGCGAAGGCCGCTCGCGCGCTCGGCGGCGGCGACGCAGATGCGTTCTTCGGCGCGGCGCAGGTAAAGTTGCGCGCTCTCGCCGGTCGCGTCGCGCAGCGCGCTCAGCACCGGACCGGCGGCGGTCAGCAGCACGTCCGGCGCGGAGTTGGCCAGCTCGGCCAGCCGCGGACCCGGCCGCCAGCGACCCTGCGCGTCGCGGATGAGCATCCGGTGGACTTCCAGTGCCTGCGCGAGCCGGTGCGCGGTCGCGCGCGGAAGGCCGCTGCGGTCGACCAACTCGGCGAGGCTCGCGCCATCGACCGTGGCGGCCAGAATGGCGACCGCTTTGTCCAGTACCCCGACGCCGCTGGCGGTCTGACGTCGGGATCCGTCGCCGGACGCGCTGCCCGCGGCCGCTGTTCCACTGATAGTCTGTCCCACAGTACGAAACTATCATCCCACTATGCAGGAAGTCTATCAGAGATTAGGAACAGGAAAATGGGTCGCACCCTGGCACAGAAAGTCTGGGACAACCACGTCGTACGGTCGGCCGACGGTGAGCCGGACCTGCTCTACATCGATCTGCATCTCGTCCACGAGGTGACCAGTCCGCAGGCTTTCGAGGGCCTGCGGATGGCCGGCCGGCCGGTACGCCGGCCCGATCTCACCATCGCGACCGAGGACCACAACGTGCCGACGGTCGACGTGGACGAGCCGATCGCCGACCCGGTGAGCCGCACGCAGGTGGAGACACTTCGCCGAAACTGCGAGGAGTTCGGCGTACGGCTGCATCCGCTCGGCGACGCCGAGCAGGGGATCGTGCACGTGATCGGACCGCAGCTCGGCCTGACCCAGCCGGGAATGACGGTGGTCTGCGGCGACAGCCACACCTCCACGCACGGAGCCTTCGGCGCGCTCGCTTTCGGCATCGGCACGAGTGAGGTCGAGCACGTGCTGGCCACCCAGACGCTGCCTTTGCGGCCGTTCAAGACAATGGCGGTCGAGGTCGCCGGCGCGCTCGCCGACGGCGTGACCGCCAAGGACATCATTCTCGCGCTGATCGCCAAGATCGGCACCGGCGGCGGCCAGGGATATGTCATCGAATACCGCGGCGAGGCGATCCGGTCGCTGTCGATGGAAGGCCGGATGACGGTCTGCAACATGAGCATCGAGGCCGGCGCGCGAGCCGGGATGATCGCGCCCGACGACACGACTTTCGATTATCTGAAGGGGCGCCAGCACGCGCCGCGAGGTGCCGACTGGGACGAGGCGGTGAAAGCCTGGCGCGACCTGGCCACCGACGTCGACGCCGAGTTCGACCAGGTGGTCGAGCTGGACGCGGCCAGCCTCACGCCTTTCGTGACCTGGGGGACAAATCCCGGCCAGGGCCTGCCGCTCGGCGGCGCGGTGCCGGACCCGGAGTCCTTCAGCGATCCGTCCGACCGGTCTGCCGCCGAGCGCGCTTTGGCCTACATGGACCTGAAACCCGGCACGCCGCTGCGCGAGATCGCCGTCGACACCGTCTTTCTGGGGTCGTGCACCAACGGCCGCATCGAGGACCTGCGCGCGGCGGCCGCGGTGATCCGCGGCCGGCGGGTCGCCGATTCGGTGCGGATGCTGGTGGTTCCTGGCTCGGCGAAGGTGCGCCTGCAGGCCGAGGAAGAAGGACTGCACGACGTGTTCACCGCCGCCGGCGCGGAATGGCGCGGCGCCGGCTGTTCGATGTGTCTGGGCATGAACCCCGACCAGCTCGCGCCTGGTGAGCGGTCGGCATCCACCTCGAACCGGAATTTCGAGGGACGGCAGGGTAAGGGTGGCCGTACGCACCTCGTCTCGCCGTTGGTGGCGGCCGCCACCGCGGTGACCGGACACCTGAGCGCGCCAGCGGATCTGGAGGCCTAAGTGGAAAAGATCACCGTGCACACCGGCCGGGCCGTGCCGTTGCTGCAATCCAATGTCGACACCGACCAGATCATCCCGGCGGTCTACCTGAAGCGGGTGACCCGCACCGGTTTCGCCGACGGGCTGTTCGCGGCCTGGCGAAACGATCCGTCCTTCGTGCTCAACGATGAGCGCTACACCGGCGCCTCGATCCTGGTCGCCGGCTCCGACTTCGGCACCGGCTCGTCCCGCGAGCACGCGGTGTGGGCCCTGATGGACTACGGATTCCGGGTCGTACTATCCTCTCGGTTTGCCGACATCTTCCGCGGCAACGCCGGTAAAGCGGGTCTGCTCGCCGCGGCGCTGCACCAGAAGCACATCGAGCAGCTGCAGGCCGATTTGGTCGACCACCCGGAAACGGAGGTGACCGTCGACCTGGTCGCGCGTGAGGTGCGGTGGGGATCGGAGGGCGTTCCCTTCGAGATCGACGACTACACCCGCTGGCGGCTGATGGAGGGCCTCGACGACATCGGACTGACGCTCCGGCACACCGACCAGATCGGTGAGTTTGAGCGCAACCGGCCGGGATATCTGCCTCGTACGACCGTCGACGCCTGAGTAGCCCGAACGGTTGATGTGCCCTGCCCGCGAAAGCGGGTGGGGCACTTTGCTTTGCAGAGCGCGGATCGGGACAGACCGGGGCCGTCCGGTCGTGCCGCGGCGGTCGGCGAAGGCCGGTTTTGGGGCCACCAAGGGGGTCCGACCGGGCCGTGCGACGCGCCGAACGACCTCGCGACACGCCAGAGTGGGAAAAATTTTTTGGTGGCCTGCATGACACGCTGGCGGGTCGCTTCGGCCGGCGCCTCCGGAGGTCCCGCACCGACCTCGCCGAACGCCGGTCACTGGTTCGGCCGTTGCGCCGATTTTCCAAATATATATACGATCTTTGCGTGACCTCCGAGCCGCCGAGCCATCTTTTCGGGCTCTCCAAGGGCCACCGGAACTGGCGCCCCGTTTTGTCAGCGAGGGCCCCGATAGGCCCCCACGGACCCCTCCAAAGCCTTGTCTGGCAACGACATCCGGCCGACGAATATTTGTGTCTTCGGCCGTTAGGCCTTACCGTTCCTCGGTGAACGGCCTCGATGGGGCCGATACACGTACCCTGGAGGGGACAATGGTGAACAAGGCCGAGTTCATCGAGGCGCTGACGACGCGCTTCGAGGACCGGAAGACCGCGGCGAACGCTCTCGAGCAGATCGTCGACGAGATCCAGCGCACGGTCGCCAAGGGCGACCGGGTTGCCATCACCGGCTTCGGTGTCTTCGAGAAGCGCGTGCGTGCCGCGCGTACCGCTCGCAACCCGCGCACCGGCGAGTCGGTGAAGGTGAAGAAGACCGCGGTGCCGGCTTTCCGTCCCGGCACTGGCTTCAAGACGGTCGTCGCCGACCCGAAGAAGCTGCCGAAGACGCCGGGCGCCAAGGCCACCACCAAGGCCACCGCCGTCGGCGCGAGCCGCGGACCGGCCCCGGCCGCGAAGAAGGCGACCGCCAAGAAGGCTGCTCCGGCCAAGAAGGCTGCCGCCAAGAAGGCCGCGCCGGCCAAGAAGGCCGCCGCCAAGAAGGCCCCGGCCCGCAAGGCGCCGGCCCGCAAGCGGTAGGAACGCAAGGCACGACACCAAACGCCGGATCGGCCGCGCGGCCGGTCCGGCGTTTTTCGTGCGTTACTTCGGTGCCTTGAGGCTGCGGTAGTAGTCGGCCGACACCAGCCGCCGGCCGGCGAAGCTGAGGGCCCACACACTTCCCTTGCGTGCCGGGACATCCGTGAGTGGTACGCCGTCGGCGTCGGCCAGCTCCTCGACGCTGTCCGGGATCACCCCACCCTGGCTGCAAATGACCACCGGTTCGCCGGCCTCGGCCAACGCGCGCAGGAGTTGTGCGGCGTGGCCGGGACGGCGCGCGTGCCGTTCCTCGCCGAAGTCGTCGTCGACCTCCACCGGCACGCCCAGCACTGTCGCAAGTGGACGGACGGTCTGGGTGCACCGCACCTTGTCCGCGGAAATCACCCGCCGCGGACCGAAACCCGGCAGCACGCCAGCCACCCGGCCGGCCTGCTTCGCGCCGGTCGGGTCGAGCGGACGCAGCCGGTCGTCGCCGCGCCACTGGTGCCGGTCGCCGGCACTTCCGTGCCGCACCAACACAATCGTGGTCGTCCCGGCCGCGATCCGCGCGAAGTCGGCGAGTACGGCGCGGTCGTGCCGATAGGAAACCGTCTCTGTCGCCTTCGCGACGGTCAGCCAGCGCAGCTCGTCGACCTCGTCGTTGACCTGGAAATCGCCGCTTTCCGCGCGCATCGCCCAGTAGTCCACGAGCTTGTCGACGATGGTGTCGCGGACCGAGACCGGATAGGTGGTGGAGACCAGCCGGCGGCCGAGCACCGGCCGGATGCCGGTCTCCTCCACGACTTCTCGTACGCCGGCGGTGAGTGGATGCTCGCCGGTGGCCAGTTTTCCCTTCGGCAGCGACCAGTCGTCGTAACGCGGCCGGTGCACCAGAGCGATCTCGGTCGGGCCGCCGGTGTGCCGCCACAGCACACCACCGGCGGCGCGTACGGCGGCTCCGGTGGCAGCCTCAGAACTCACGGGACGGACCTCCGACTAACAGGAAGGCGCGCAGAGCGCCGCAGCGGCAACAAAAGCCGCTCGCCACTCCAACGCGCGTGAGAACCCCGCTCAGGCCGGCTCGGTGGCGCTGAGTGGGGATTGCTGGCGTCTGCTGGCAAAGTGTCAGTCCGCGCGCGATGCCGTACGGTGCAGCAGCTCTTCCTGCGGATCGCGCCTCGGCTCGCCGTCGGCTCCGGTGCGCAGCCGCCAGGTGTTGTCGGCCAGCAGGTCGAAGCCGCCGGTTTCCGGCCGTAGCATGAGATCCAGCAGTTCGCGCAGCCGCCGGCGCGCGCTGCCGTCGGTCACCTGGACCAGCGCCTCGACCCGGCGATCCAGGTTGCGGTGCATCAGATCCGCCGAGCCGATCCAGAACTCCTCCCGGTAGGCCGAGCTTTCCGGCTGGTCCGGCGACGCGCCGTTGCCGAACCGCAGCACGCGCGAGTGCTCCAGGAACCGGCCGAGCACCGACCGCACGTGGATGTTTTCGCTCAACCCCGGCACTCCGGCGCGCAGCGCGCAGATGCCGCGGATCAGCAGGTCGACGCGTACGCCGGACTGCGAGGCGCGATAGAGCGCGTCGATGATCTGTTCGTCCACAATGGAGTTGGCCTTGATCTGGATCAGCCCCGGCCGGCCGGCGCGGACGTGACCGACCTCGCGCTCGATCCGCCGGATGATCCCGGACCGGATGCCGTACGGCGCCACCATCAGCGACCGGTAGTGGGTCTGCCGCGAATATCCGGTCAGCACGTTGAAAAGGTCGGTGAGGTCGGCGCAGACCGCTGGATCCGCCGTGAAAAGTCCGAGGTCCTCGTACAGGCGTGCGGTCTTGGGGTTGTAGTTTCCGGTGCCGACGTGGGCATAGCGGCGGATCTGCGAGCCCTCCTGGCGTACCACCAGACAGGTCTTGCAGTGCGTTTTGAGGCCCACCAGGCCATAGACGACGTGGCAGCCGGCGCGCTCCAGCGTCTTGGCCCAGGTGATGTTGGCCTGCTCGTCGAACCGCGCCTTCACTTCGACGAGCACCACGACCTGTTTGCCGGCCTCGGCCGCGTCGATCAGCGCGTCCACGATCGGCGAGTCGCCGGACGTGCGGTAGAGCGTCTGTTTGATCGCGAGCACGTTCGGATCGGCGGCCGCCTGCTCGATGAACCGCTGCACGCTGGTGGAAAACGACTCGTACGGATGGTGGACGAGCACGTCCCCGTCCCGCAGCGTGGCGAAAACACTGCGCGGTGTCTCGCCTTCGGCAAAGCGCGGATGCGTCGCCGGCACGAACGGTTTGTCCTTGAGCTCCGGCCGGTCCACGTCGTAGATCTGCCAAAGTGCGGTCAGATCGAGCAAACCCGGCACCCGCTGCACGTCCGCGGTGCTCACGTCGAGCTCGCGCACCAGCAGGTCCAGGATCCGCTCGGTCATCGTCTCGGCGACCTCCAGCCGGACCGCCGGGCCGAACCGGCGGCGCGCCAACTCGCGTTCCAGCGCCTGCAAAAGATCCTCGTCGCGGTCCTCCTCGACCTCCAGGTCGGCGTTACGGGTGACTCGGAAGACGTGGTGCTCGGCCACGTCCATGCCTTCGAAAAGCTGCGAAAGGTGTGCCGCGATGATGTCCTCCAGCGGCAGGAATCCGCCGTCGGCCACCGAAACGAAGCGCGGCACGTTGTTCGGCACCTTCACCCGGGCGAACCGCTCGGCGCCGTCGTCCGGGTCGCGTACCGTCACCGCGAGGTTGAGCGAACGCCCGGAGATGTACGGAAAAGGATGCGCCGGATCGACCGCGAGCGGGGTCAGCAACGGGAAGACCTGCTCGCGGAAATAGGTGTGCAGCCGGTCCTGCTCGGTCGAGTCGAGGTCGTCCCAGTGCACGATCCGGACGCCCTCGGTCTCCAGCGCGGTCTGCACCTCGTTGACGAAACAGTTGGCGTGCCTGGCCACGAGTTCCAGTACGCGTACCGAAATCCGCTCCAGCTGCTCGCGCGGCGACAGGCCGTCGGGGGACCGTACGGACAGGCCGGTGGACTGGCGGCGTTTCAGGCCGGCGACCCGCACCATGTAGAACTCGTCCAGGTTGGACGCGAAGATGGCCAGGAACTTGGCGCGCTCCAGCAGCGGGGTCCGTGGGTTTTCCGCCAGGCTCAGCACTCTGGCGTTGAAGTCCAGCCAGGACAGCTCGCGGTTGATGAACCGGTCGTCCGGCAGCGGCGCCGGCACCGGCCTGGCCGGCTCCGGCGCGACGCTCTGGTCGGCGGTTTCGGTAGTCGTACTCACGGCGGCCATCATCCCCCGGTTTGGTGAACACCACACCACCAACTCCGGAACGCTTCGGCCGGCGTCGGCCGGTGTCGAAGGCTCAGTAATGTGGTTCGGGTTGCCGCCGCCGGATCAGGAGTGATGTCGCATGTCCCACGTCAGACCGGAACCACGCTCCGGTGGACGGCGCTGGATCATTGTCGGCGCGATCGCCGCGGTCGTGGTCGTGGTCGGCGCGGTGGCGGCGTTTTTCCTTCTGCGGCCGAGCACGACGACGACGGCCACGCCGACGCCGAGCGCGTCCGCCGCGGCGTCGGCACCGACCGCCGCGTCGCCGTCTCCGAAGCCGGTGAAGACCGGTGCCTGCCCGCAGTCGGTCGGCTCGCTCAAACCGCGGCTGGTGACGGCCGCGAACGGCGCTATCGGTGCGCCCGACGTCAAGAACGTGGCATTCGTCACGGGTCCGCTGTGCGACGGCGGTTCGTACGCGTGGGGAGTGCTCAAGGCGCAGGACGCCGGCGGCAACGACCTGGACCCGCTGGCGATGATCTTCAAGGTGGACGGCTCGAAGGTGACCGTCGCCGCGTACGGCCCGCAGTGCCTGCGCCCCGACCAGTTCCCGGCCGGCACACCGGAAGGCGCCAAGCAGTCCCTCGCCTGCGACTCCTGACCGCCCGCCAGCGACGACGCAATCGGATTCCGATTGCGTCGTCTGCGGTGGGCTGACCTGCGGAAACAGTTGGCCGGGTGACATTCGGACAGGCCCGGGCGCGCCCCATTGTCACCTTCTTGACCTGCTGAATCGATCCGTACGGGCAACAAGGTCGCACACGGACAAATCGCCTGGGGTCTTGAGTTCAAGCCAAGTCGGGGCGTCACCGTCGCAAAAATGGGCCGTGCAGCGCCAAATGTCCGCCCTGCCGGTTTGGGTGACGGTGGTGAGGCCGCTTTAACAAGACATCAAACGTGGATATATGGACTCCGCAAGCCACACCGACAAGCAAGGCTGTCGGAAGGGTGGACACACTAGGAACTGACCACCGAGACCGCGGCGACGAGTGCGGCCGTACGCGGGCCGAGGCCGAGGTCGGTGGCGTCGGCGAGGTCGGCCAGCGTGTCGGTGTCGCGCCGCAGCGACGGCCACGCGCCGGTCAGCGCCACCGCGCCGGAGGCCAGATGAGCCTCGTACGACCCGCGTCCGAAGGCCGGTTTCAGCGGCGTGCCGGGGACAGCGGTCAGCAGCGCGGTGCCGTCGCCGGGTGTGTCGGCGACCAGGCAGCGGTCGGCGCCGGCGGCCGCGGCCAGTGCTGACGCCAGCTCGGCTGGCCGCAACGCCGGCCGGTCACCGCCGAGAGCGGCGACGCCATCCTCCGGCGCCAGCTCGGCGGCGACGGACGCGCCGTACTCCAGCGCCGGGTTGAGACCGGCGTCCGGCAGGTCGGGTACGCAGATCGCGCCGAGCGCGGCCAGCGACGGCCGGATCTCGTCGTCGTCGGTCACCACGACGACGCGTCCGACCGCGCGGCTGGCGATGGAGGCCGCGACCGTGTCGGCGGTGATCGCCGTGACGAGTTCGAGATGGCTGACGCCAGGCAGCCCCGGACGGAGCCGGGTCTTCGCGATCGCGAGCCTTTTGACCGGTATGACCACCGACCACCGCAGGGACGACACCACGATCTCGATTGTCCCACCAGCCGACGACAGCGCTCTCAGTACGCGCTCAGCCGATTCACATCACAATCACAGCCACGCTCCCTACAAACAGCACATGCAACGTCGCATCCGGCTGAGGCCGGCATGGGTGGTAGCGGGTGCCGTGATCGTCGTGGTCGCGGTCGGCGGTGGCGCGTGGGCGGTGGCGACCCGGTCCGGCGGCACCGACAAAACCAGCTATCTGACCGCGAAAGTGGTCAGGACGACGGTGTCCGAGACGATCCAGGCGACGGGTACGGCGCAGGCGTCGCAAAACGTCGCGCTGTCCTTCGGCAGCGGTGGTGGCCAAGGCACCGGCTCGAACCAGGGCAACGGCTCCAGCCAAGGCAGCGGCAACTCGGCGTTGTCGGCGGCCAGCGGCGCGGCGAAAGTGACGAGCGTCTCGGTCGCGGTCGGCGACACGGTCAGCAAAGGCGAGCAGCTGGCCAAGCTCGACGACACCACACAGCGACAGCAGCTGACGCTGGCCCAGGCACAGCTGGCGCAGGCGCAGGCCGGCGCGACCACCCAGAGCCAAAGCCAGCCGAGCCCCAGCCGTACGACCGCGAAACCGCCGCCGAAGCCGACGCAGAGTCCGCAGCCGACTCCATCGACGTCGATGAGCGCACGTCCGGCCATTGGCACCGGCTCGTACGTCGTGCAGACCGTCGCCGACGCCGTGGCCGTCCAGCAGGCGCAGCAGGCGGTCACCGACGCGGAGAACGCGCTGGCCGCGACCTCTCTCAAGGCGCCGTTCGACGGCGTCGTCACCGCGGTCAACCTGAGCGCCGGCGTGCCGCCGCCGAGCTCCGACGCGATCGACGTGCGGTCCAGCACGATGACGGTCCAGGCGTCCGTGCCAGAGGCAGACGTGAGCCACGTGACCGCCGGCCAGTCCGCGAGCGTCACCTTCACCGCGCTTGGCAGCGCCTCCACGCCGGCGACAGTGGTGTCGAGGCCGGTGCAGGCCAACACCAGCAGTGGTACGTCGTCGGTGGTCACCTTCCCGATCTCGCTCAGCCTCTCGACGCTGCCGCCCGGCCTGCTGCCTGGCATGTCGGCGGCGGTGAACATCACGATCACCTCGCATGCCAACGTCCTGGCCGTGCCGACCTCGGCGGTCGGCGGCACCGACTCCGAGCCGACCGTGCAGATCCTCGGCCCGGACGGCACGCCGGTGTCCACGCCGGTGGAGATCGGCCTGACCACCAGCCAGCTCACTGAGATCGTGGTCGGCCTGCGCGTCGGCCAGACGGTCGTCACCGGTGTGGTCAACCCGCAGCAGAGCACCGGTACGACCGGTGGCAACACCCGCGGCTTCGGCGGTGGCGGTGGTGGCTTCGGAGGAGGCGGCGGCGGTGGCCGGTTCACCGGCAATGGCGGAGGCACCGGTGGCCGCTGACCCCTACGGCGCCATCACCATGGAGCTGCCGCCCCAGCCGCTGCCGGTGCTCCAGGCGGTACGGCTGAGCCGCGACTTCGAGGTCGGCGACGAGGTCGTGCACGCCGTACGCGAGATCGACCTCGCCGTCCTGCGCGGTGAGTCGGTCGCGGTGATGGGGGCATCCGGCTCCGGCAAGTCGACGCTGCTGCACCTGCTCGGCCTGCTGGACAGGCCGACCGGCGGCACGTTGTACGTGGACGGGGTCGACACGGCGACGCTGACCGACGACCAGCTGGCGATCCTGCGCAACCGCGCGATCGGCTTCGTCTTCCAGAGCTTCAACCTGGTCGCGGGGGAGTCGGCGTTGGAAAACGTCGCTGCTCCACTTGTCTATGCGCGCGTACGCAGAGCGGAGCGGATGCAGCGCGCGACCGAGGCGCTGGTCTCGGTGGGGCTCGGCGATCGGCTCAGCCACGATCCGTCGCAGCTGTCCGGCGGTCAGCGCCAGCGCGTCGCGATCGCGCGCGCGTTGGTGACGCGGCCACAGCTGCTGCTCGCCGACGAGCCGACCGGCAACCTCGACTCGCATGCCGGCGCGTCGATCCTCCAGCTGCTCGGAGAGCTGCATGCCTCCGGCATGACGATGGTGACGATCACGCACGACGCGAGCGTGGCGGCGACCGCGACCCGCCGGCTTGAGCTGGTCGACGGCCGGTTCGTCCGGTGAGCGTCTCCGAAGCGCTCCGGCTGGCGCTGCGGCGGCTCGCGGTCAACAAGCTGCGCACGGCGCTGACCGCGCTCGGCGTGATCATCGGCGTGGCGGCCGTCGTGGCGCTGCTCGGGGTCGGCGACGGCGCGCGTACGCAGCTCACCCAGGGCGTGGCGAGCCTCGGCACCAACCTGGTGTCGGTGCAGGCCGGCGCGACGACGACCGGCGGCGTACGGCAGGCGGCCGGCTCGGCCACCACCCTGACGCTGCAGGACGCGCAGGCGCTCGGCCGGCTGCCGACGGTGTCCGCGTACGCGCCGGAAGTGGCGCTGAACGGTGTGGTCGTACGCGGCCAGTACAACCTCACGACGACCGTCACCGCGACCACGGCCGCGGAGGCGACCGTACGCGGCTACACGCTGCAGGTCGGCACGTTCATGTCCGCGCTGGACTACGCGAGGAAGCTGCCGGTCGCCGTGCTCGGTCCCACGACGGTGACCAACCTCGGCCTCACGCCGGCCACCGTGGTCGGCTCCAGCGTCAAGATCGACGGCATCCCGTTCACCGTCATCGGCGTGACGCAGCCGAAGGGCGGCGGCGGTCTCAACCCCGACGACTACGTACTGATCCCGCTGACCACCGCCGCAGACCGGCTGGTCTCTGGCAACTCGCTGCGCTCGGTGTCGCTGTCGCTGCGCGATCCGTCGCAGACGACGATCGCGACCGCGCAGATCACCGCGCTGCTGCGCCAGCGGCACGGCCTGACCGGCACGGCGACGGACGACTTCACCGTGGTCAGCCAGGACCAGCTGCTCGCGGTGGCCGACCAGCAGGCCTCGGTGATCAGCAACTTCCTGATCGGCATCGCCGCGATCGCGCTGCTCATCGGCGGGATCGGCATCGCCAACACGATGTTGGTGGCCGTACGCGAACGTACGCGTGAGATCGGCACGCGCAAGGCCATCGGCGCTCGGCAGCGCGACCTGCGGCTGCAGTTTCTGGTCGAGGCGGTGCTGGTGACCATCGGCGGCGCGACCGTCGGTGCCGTGGTCGGCGCGGTCGCCACCAGCCTGGTCGGCCGGGCGATCAACGTATCCGCGCACGCGAGTGCGTCCGGTGTCGCGCTCGCGGTGGCCGCCGCCGTGGTCGTCGGCATCGTCGCCGGCTATTGGCCGGCCCGGCAGGCCGCGCGGCTCGACCCGGTCGAAGCACTCCGGCACGAGTGAAAACGAGGAGAAACCATGTCTGAGCCCGCACCACTGGTCGGCGAAGCTCTCGGTGGCCAGAAGCCGCCGGCAAACCGTAAGCCGCTGTTGATCGTCGCGGCGGTGGTCGCGCTGGTCGTCGTCTTCGGCGGCGGCTTCGCGGCCGGCCGGTTCACCGCACCGGCCGGCTTCGGGCGCGGCCAGTTCCAGCGCGGCGGCTACGGACCGGGCGGCCAGGGCTTTGGCGGCGGCCAGGGCTTTGGCGGCGGCCGGAACGTGGCGCTGACCGGCACCGTGACCTCGGTGTCCGGCAACACCGTGGTGCTCCAGACGCGCGCCGGCAGCGTCACCGTGACGCTCGCGCCTGGCGCCAAGGTCTACAAGCCGGCGGCCGGCGCGGCCACCGACCTCAAGGCCGGCAGCACGGTGTCGGTCACCAGCGAGCCCGGCAGCGGTGGCACCTCGCGTACGGCCAGTCAGGTCACCATCCTGCCGACCGGCTGACCGCCTGCCTCGACACCCGTACGCCGGCTGAGCAATGATCGGTCGATGGGTGTGTCGACAGGGGTGGCCGTGTGACCAGAGTGAAGCGTGGGTTCTGGTTGGGGCTGGCGATCGTCCTCCTCCGGCCGGTCATGGTGCTGATGACCAGGCGCGAGTGGCGCGGTCAGGAGAAGGTGCCGGCCGGCGGCGGCGTGGTGGTCACCAACCACATCTCCAAGGTCGACCCGCTGGTGCTCGGCCACTTCATCGTCGACCTGCCGCGCAATCCACGGTTCCTGGCCAAGGACACGCTGTTCAAGAAGGGCCTGGTCGGCGCGGTGATGCGCGGCGCACACCAGATCCCGGTACGCCGGCACACGACCGACGCCGCGCTCGCCCTGGCGGCGGCGGTCGACGCGGTCAAGGACGGCAGCCTCGTACTGATGCATCCGGAAGGCACCTGTACCAAGGACCCCGACCTGTGGCCGATGGTCGGCAAGACCGGCGCCGCGCGGCTCGCGTTGCTGACCGGCGCGCCGATGGTGCCGGTGGTGCAGTGGGGTGCGCAGCGGATCCACCATCCGATCACCAACAAGTTCCGGCCGCGGTGGCGTACGCCGGTGTCGGTGGTCGTCGGCGACCCGATCGACCTGAGCGCGTACGCGGACCGGCCGGTCACCGCCGAGCTGCTCGAGGAGATCACCGAGAAGGTGATGTTCCGGCTCCGCGACATGGTCGCCGAGCTGCGCGGCGAGCCGGCGCCGACCGGACCGCTGTTCCGACTGCGACGCCGCCGGGAGGCAACCTCGTGACGCAACACAGCGCCGTCATCGGAGCCGGTTCGTGGGGCACGACGTTCGCGAAGATCCTGGCCGAGGCCGGCAACCACGTCACGCTGTGGGCTCGCCGGCCGGAGGTCGCCGATGCGGTCAACGCGACGCACCGTAACGACGAATACCTGCCGGGCATCGGCCTGCCGGCGACGCTCACCGCGACCACCGACGCCAAGGAGGCGATCAGCGGTGCGGAGCTGGTGGTGCTCGCCGTGCCGTCGCAGACGCTGCGCGGCCAGCTGGAAGGCTGGCGCGACTGGATCGACGAGGACGCGACGCTGGTCAGCCTGATGAAGGGCATCGAGCTCGGCACCACCCTGCGGATGAGCGAGGTGATCGTCGAGGTCACCGGCGTGCCGGCCGACCGGGTGGCGGTCGTGTCCGGCCCCAACCTCGCACGTGAGCTCGCCGATCGGCAGCCGGCCGCGACGGTCATCGCCTGTGCCGACAACGCGCGCGCCAAGCGGCTGCAGCGTGCCACCACAACGCCGTATTTTCGCCCGTACACCAACAACGACGTGCTCGGCTGCGAGCTTGGCGGCGCGGTGAAAAACGTCATCGCGCTCGCCTGCGGGATGGCCGAGGGGATGGGTTTCGGCGACAACACCAAGGCGACGCTGATCACCCGCGGACTTGCCGAGACCGCGCGGCTCGGCCAGGCGCTCGGCGCCGACCCGCTCACCTTCGCCGGCCTGGCCGGCCTCGGCGACCTGGTCGCCACCTGCTCGTCGCCGCTGTCCCGCAACCACTCTTTTGGCGTACGGCTTGGCAAAGGTGCCAGCCTCGCGGAGGCGACGGCGGCCACCAGGCAGACCGCGGAAGGCGTCAAGAGCTGCCGCTCGGTGCTCGACCTGGCGATCAAGAACGGCGTCGACATGCCGCTGACCGAGCAGGTCGTACGCGTCTGCCATTCCGGGGTTTTGCCGGCGGTGGCGGTGAAACAGCTGATGGGACGCGAGACGAAGTCGGAGACGGCGTGAACGAGTGGGGTGACGGCACGCGGGTGGTCACCGGCGGCATGGCACCGGCGCAGGCCGGTCAGCCGCTGCTGCCGAGCCCGGTTTTCGCGGCGCCTTTCCATCTCGGCGACCAGCCGGCCGGCACCGCCGACGGCTATGGCCGGATCAGCCATCCCTCGATCCGGCATTTCGAGACCGCGCTGGCCGGCCTGGAGGGCGGACCGGTGGTCGCTTTCGCCACCGGCATGGCCGCGGTTTCGGCCGTACTGCTGGAGTCTCTCCGGCCTGGTGACGCGGTCGTGCTGCCGTCGGACGGCTATTACACGACTCGGCAGCTGGCGGCGGACTATCTGGCGCCGCGCGGTGTCGAGGTGCGAGAAGTGCCGACGGCCGCCGATCATTCGGCCGCGGTCGACGGCGCTCGGTTGGTGTTGCTGGAAACTCCGTCCAACCCCGGCCTGGATGTCTGTGACATCGCCGAAATCTCGACCGCGGCACATCGTGCCGGCGCGCTCGTGGCAGTCGACAACACCACGGCGACCCCGCTCGGCCAGCGCGCGCTGGAACTCGGCGCCGATCTGGTGATTTCCAGCGACACCAAGGCGTTGACCGGCCATTCGGACCTGATCCTCGGCCATGTCGGCTGCCGCGACCAGCGGTTGGCCGACCGGCTGGCGGCCTGGCGGCGGGCCGCCGGCGCGATGCCCGGGCCGTTCGAGGTGTGGCTGGCGCACCGCTCGCTCGGCACGCTCGACCTGCGGCTGCGCCGGCAGGCCGACAACGCGCTCGCTTTGGTGGAGGTGCTGGCAAAAACCGATGGCGTCAGCGGCCTGCGCTATCCCGGTTGGCCGGCGGATCCGGCGTACGCGCTGGCCTCTCGCCAGATGCGCCGCTTCGGCGGCGTCGTGTCGTTCACGCTGCCATCGGCGGAGACCGTCGCGCGGTTCGTCGCCGAGTCGGCCCTGGTCAGCGCCGCCACCTCGTTCGGCGGCCTGCACTCCACCGTCGACCGCCGCGCGCAGTGGGGTGGCGACGACGTGCCCGATGGGTTCGTACGCTTCTCCGCCGGCTGCGAGGACACCGCCGACCTCGTCGCCGACGTCAGCGCCGCGCTGGATCACGCTCTGTAACGACCGTCACCCGCGCAATCGGGACCCGATTTCCCGGACTCGCGCCGGGGTAGGAGCCGATTACACACGGCGTCCAGGTAACCTCGCAGCGATGAATGGTCAGCGCAAGATCCGGGTCGCGGTCGTGTTCGGCGGTCGCAGCACCGAGCACGGTGTGTCGGCACTGAGCGCGGCGAGCGTGCTGGAGCACCTCGCCTCCAACCCGGCGTTCGAGGTCGTGCCCATCGGCATCAACCGGCGCGGCCAGTGGCTGCTGACCAGCGGCGACCCGGAGCAGCTGCGGCTGACCGGCCGCGAGATGCCGGAGGTGTCCACCGGCACCGAGGTCGTGCTGCCGGCCGACGCGACGACCCGCGCCTTCCTCGCCGTACGGCCGGACGAGGGCGTCGCCGCGCTGTCCGGCGTCGACGTCGTTTTTCCGGTGCTGCACGGTGCGTACGGCGAGGACGGCACCATCCAGGGCCTGCTGGAGATGGCCGACATCCCGTACGTCGGCGCCGGCGTGCTGGCCTCTGCGGTCGCCATGGACAAGGAATACGCCAAGAAGCTGCTCGCCGCCGAGGGGCTGCGCAGCGGACCGTACGCGGTGCTGCGGCCGCACGACAAGACGCTGTCCGAGGCCGACCGCGACCGCCTCGGCCTGCCGGTCTTCGTGAAGCCGGCGCGCGGCGGCTCCAGCATCGGCATCTCGCGCGTGTCCGACTGGGCCGAGCTGGAGACGGCGATCGCCACCGCCCGCCAGGTCGACCCGAAGGTGCTCATCGAGGCCGCGGTCGTCGGCCGCGAGATGGAATGCGCCGTGCTGGAAGGCGAGGACGGCGGCCGTCCGGAGGCGAGCCTGCCGTCCGAGATCCGGGTGATCGGCTCGCGGCAGGGCTGGTACGACTACGAGACCAAGTATCTCGACGACGCCACCGAGTTCGACATCCCGCCGGACGTGCCGGCCGAGGTGATCGACCGCATCCAGGACATGGCCTGCCGCGCCTTCGCCGCGCTGGACGGCGCCGGCCTCGCGCGGGTCGATTTCTTCTACACCGACGACGGTGAGCTGCTGGTCAACGAGGTCAACACGATGCCCGGCTTCACCTCGATCTCGCAGTATCCGGCGATGTGGGCCGCCACCGGCCTGCCATATCCGGAGCTGCTGGCGCGGCTGGTCCGCGCGGCCCTGCGCCGAGGCACCGGCCTGCGCTGACCACAGGTTCGCATGGCCACCATGCGTGCGTCAGACGCACGCATGGTGGCCATGCGAACCTGAGACTCAGAAGGTGTTGGCGATACGGGTTTGGTTGCGGCCGCTGTCCTTCGCGAGCAGCAGCGCCTTGTCGGCCGCGCGGATCAGGTCGTCCAGCGTCGCGATGCCTTCGTCCGGATAGATCGCCGCGCCGATCGAGATGGTCAGCCCGGTGATCGGCTCGTCCGACGCGCCGTTCGGGATGGCCAGGCCATGGATGCGGCGCCGGATCCGCTCCGCGATGCGGTGCACCTCGCTGGTGTCGACCTCCGG
Source organism: Fodinicola acaciae (assembly GCF_010993745.1). NCBI lineage: Bacteria > Bacillati > Actinomycetota > Actinomycetes > Mycobacteriales > Fodinicola > Fodinicola acaciae. Next base: position 190,202 of record NZ_WOTN01000003.1, on the reverse strand, counting down.
CAGGAAGACGATGAACTCCTCGCCGCCGAAACGGCCGGTCATGTCATAGTCGCGGGTCTCAGCCGCGATCTCCCGCGCCACCGCGCGCAGGGCCTCGTCGCCACCGAGGTGGCCGAAGTTGGTGTTGACGTCCTTGAAATGGTCGAGGTCCAGCATGAGTACGGCCAGGCCGGTGCCGCGCACCTTGGCGCGGTCCAGCGCTCGCTCCGCCAGCTGCGGCCACCAGCCTGACGCGTACAGCCCTGTCTTCGCGTCGATCCGCGCCGCCTGGCGAAACTGCGCCAGCAGTACGCAGCGGTGCAGCGCCACCAGCGCGATGACGACACCGACGAGGACGACCGGTTGCAGGGTGACGAGCGTGGCGGCGACCAGTCCGAGGCCGAGCGCGGCGGCCTCCAGGGACTGCTCGCCGAAGGTCTCCATCAGCTTCGCCAGCTTGAGGTCAGGAGACGCCATCAGGGCCGCGACGATGACCAGTCCGTAGTTGGCCGCGAAGCGCGCCAGTCCGGCCAGCGCCACGATGCCGACGTCGATGATGCCGGCCGGCAGCTGTGCGCTGGGGATGCCGGGGTAGTGGCTCATGCCGAGGTGCAGGACGGCGACCGCGAGCTGCGTGCCGCACAGTACGGTCGCGGCGGAGAAGATCCACCGGTAGAGCGGGCTTGGTCGCCGGCGCGGCCAGATCCGGAACCAGGCCAGCGCGTACGTGAAGACCACCATCAGCGTGGCCAGCGCCGGCGGACAGACCAGTACGGCCGCGAACGACCACACCGACTTGGTGTCGACGTACGGCCCGGCGCCGGCGACGAACTCGCGTTGCCGCTCGATCGACCGGGTCAGCTCGATGTAGATCGCGGCTCCGACGGCCAACACGCCGAACCGGGCCCAGTCGGCCCCGCTGACCGGCAGCAGCATGGCCGTACCGGCCGACGCGATGACCGCGACAGCTTCGATCACCGCCACAAAGATCAGGACTTGTCGTGACGCCTGCCATAGCCGCCAGTTAGCGAACCATGTTCGCGGATGCTCCAGTGCCCCCACTGTACTCACCTACAGCCCCGTGATGGATGCAAATCCGCAGCTAAGAGTAGTCGAGTGAGCACGGAAAGTAAATTACTTTCCGCTGATTTGACGAATCCTGTGGGAGAAAACACTCTGAGAGAGCAGCCCGTTGCTGCGAGCTATTCACATCCTTGGCCCGGAGGAGGTGAACAGCCATGCGCGACTCCAACTGGTGACCGGCCCCGGTCCGCCTGTCGTCCAGCGGCGTGCGACAGGCCAGCACCGCGTCAGCCGCCACGCCCTACGACGCGCGACCAACGTACGGCGATCACGGACGCCGTCACCACGCCGGCGGCCGCCGCCAGGCCGATCACCGCGGCCGGCCGCCACAGCTGGGCGAGCAGGCCGCCGATCACGATCGCGAAGCCCTGGCTGGCTCGCAACGCCGCGACCGCGAAGCCGACCGCCTGGCCGCGTACGTGATCCGGTGCGGTCTGCACGAAGGTCGCGTTGGTGATCATGTCGTGGGCGCTCGCCACGCCGCTCACCGTCCACAGCAGTGCCGACAGCGCCAGTCCTGGCGCCAGCCAGGTCGGCAGCAGGACCAGGCAGGTCGCCACTGCCAGTGGTCCCAGCAGCCGAAGCCGGCGATCCGGCCGTACGGCCTTCAACGCCAGCATCCCGGCCACCGTCCCGACCGGATTGGCCGCCAACAGCAACCCGACGCCAGCCGCGCCGACGCCGATCTGCGCCGCGTACGGCACCGCGAGGCCCTCCGGCACCACGAAGAAGCCGGACAGGCACGCGAACCTCACCAACAGCCGCAGCCGCGGATGACCGGCCACGATCCGCAGGCCGGCCGTCGTCGTATGCCACCAGCTGGGCCGGCTCTCGGCCGTACGCGACGGCAGATGCCGCCGGATCCCCAGACCGATCACCGACGCCGACACGACGAAGGTGCCAGCGTCGGCCAGCAGCGCACCGTTCACACCGATTGCCGCGACCACCGCGCCGCCGGCCGCGAAGCCGAGGACCAGGCCGAGCTGGTACGTCATGTTGATCAGTCCGACGCCGACGATCAGCCGGTCGCCTTCCAACACGTTGGGCAGCGTCGCCGACCGGGCCGCGGAGAACGGCACGGCCAACAGCTGTACGGCGACCAGCAACACGACCTGGCCGGCCAGCGGCAGCCCGCCGAGCGCCATCACCGCCACCAACGCGGCGCGCGCCACGTCGGCGACGACCATGACCGCGCGACGTGAATAGCGGTCGGCGACGCCGGACAACAGCGCGCCGCCGACCAGGTCGGGGACGAAGGAGATCGCGTACGTCAACGCCGCCAGGCCGGCCGACTTCGTACGGTCGAAGACCAGCACGGTCAGCGCGACCCGCGCCAGCTGGTCACCGGCGACAGACAGGATGTGCGCGAGCCACAGGTTCCGAAACTCGGCAACCGCGAAAACGCTGCGATAGGTGGCGGGCGGTGCTTCTGTCATGGCTCCGGCTCCCCTCAGCCGCGCAGACTCCACCACCACCTATTGTCGCTTATTTCCTAGATCGTTATCCACGGCACGTGATAGCTCAGGCACAGATGGTCAGAATCTGGTGGAGCTATCGGCGGGGGCGACTCGGGGTGGCGGGTGCCTGGTACGGCGTCGCGCCGCGCTGCCGGTCGGCGGGCGGAGTCGGTGGTTCTGCCTTCGACTTTCCCAGTGTCTGCTGGGTTTGCTGAGCACGCGACAGCAGGTTGCGCGCCTGGTTGGAGGTCTCGCGCGAGAGCATCTGCGACGGCGCGGCTGGAGGTGGCGCCGGTGGTTTCGGGCCGGCGCCAGGCGGGGGTGCTGCCGGAGGGCGCGGCCCGTCGGGGCCGAAGCCGGGATCATCATCGTCGGGCCGTGACCACGGAACAGGTTGTCGTTCGAGGTTGTCGATGCGCTGGTTGGTGGCGACGTGTGCCCCGTAGGCGTCGCGAAGGCTGTCGTTGATCGCGGCGAACTGCCCTTCCACGTACGCCTTGAACTGTTGCAGCTCGGACACCTGCGCCTGCAATCCGGCGTTTTCGTTCTGGAGAGCGGCGTTTTGTGTCTTCAGCGCGTGAATCTGCTCGTACGGGTCGGTGTCGACGTCAACGCCGCGTTGCCGCTGCTCCGCGCGTTTCTGCTGTTCCGCCTGGTTTTTCTGCTGCTCGACCTGGGCTTTGCGGCCGGACTTGTAGCGATCGCCGACATAGCTGGCGGCAACGGTGCCGACTGCCAGCGGCCCGGCGGCGGATGCGTACCCGATGGCGCCGGTCAGCGCCCGGCCGCCCGGGAGCGCCTGGATCTGCGCGGCGATGGCGGTGAGATACTGCGAGACTTCGACCCCGTTGATCGGCAGGGCGCCGACGTACTTGCCCAGCGCCCAGGTCGCGACCGTCACCGCGCCGCTGAACGCGAGCCTCGTCGGTATGTCCCAGAACGCCTTGTCGCGATTGATCAGGTTCTCGACCCGCAGCGACTCCTTGGCCTTCGCATCAGTCAGCTTGTTCCGGCGTAAAAACTGCCACCACCGCGCCGGCCGATCAACGCGATGTCTGCCTTTGGTCGGGGTTCTTGTGAACGTTGGCTGACTCATGATGGCATCAGATAACCGAGTTGCAGAGTCACCAACGTCGGCAATGCCTGGGCGAACATGTATGCCGTCTCTTCGGCGCTCAGCGGCGCTGGCGGTTGGCAGAATTCCTCGATCATCTCCCAGATGTTCGAGTTGTCGAGGTTGAGACTCCATACCGAGTAGATATCTGAGTAAACTTCGAGCAACACTTCGCCGTTGCGGCCGATCCTGAACATGTCCGGCCGATCTGGCGTGTTTCCCATGCCTTGGGCGAACGGAAACATCCGGTGTCGGCGCAGGATCTCAATTGCCGACTGCGTGCCCGGTTCATACTCGGCAAGTGCGCCGGCCTCGACCAGACCTTGAATGATTCCCTCGGCCTGCTCCACGTTCTCCGGGCCGGCTGACGCGAGCTTGATGAGCCGCTCGCGGGTGAAGGCCAAGTCTTGATGGGCTTGGAGGTCTGTCGCCGCAAGGGTCCACGCCCGATACGCGTCGGCAGGAAGCTCAAGGCCTTCATCGTGTGACAAGAGGAGCTCGTAGTAACTGGACGTTGACTCGGAGGCCGCGTAACGCGGGCCGTTGTCGAAGCCGACGGGAACGATGATCTTGGTCATTAGGACTCCACCCGTGTATGTACGCAGCAGGCGTCAGGCTATCAAGTGAGGGTCCCCTCGCGGATGGTTACGACAAATGACCGCCAACTGGACGAAGCGACGCTCAAGACTGGTGAGTCATCCCCAAGCTTGGAGTCCCGTACGAATGTGAAATCGCCAGCGTCCGCGATCTCAACACAGTTCGTCTGCTGATTGCTACGGGAGCTCTTCCGCCACGTCAGGGCAGGATTCATGGCTTCTCCATCTCCTGTATTGCAGCGCGGACAAGGACACGTGTTGCTTCTTCGTCAAGCGCAGATTTATCCAGGGCACGCCAGGTCTTCTGGTAGTAGCCGAGAACTCGCGGCTTGTCGTGGTACAGAGACGCCGAACCGATACTCAAATAGACAGTGGTCGGCTCGGTCGGCTTGCCCGTCCCGCTACGCGGAAAGTCCAGCAACGCGAAGCCGCCGGTAGACAACCCGGCATGGGCGCCGCTCGCGTTGTCGACGATCCGAATGCGGATTGTGTCGACTCGCTCGCTGACTACGAGCAGGTGGCGCAGCTGCTCCGCCACGACCGCTCGGCCGCCCACGAGGCGATGGAGAATTTCTTCGCCCAGCACCACATCCAGCTGTATTGGATGCTTCTTGGTGCGCGTCAAGATCTTCTGACGCTCCATGCGCAGCTCGACCGTGCGCTCGACTTCCGCAGGCGAAAGCTCGGCAGGCCCACCCTTCTCCACGATCGCTCGCGCGTACGATTCGGTCTGAAGAAGGCCAGGCACGATTGATGGCTCATACGCGGACATCGACGACGCAGCGGTTTCCAAGCCAATGAATGCCTCGAATCCTCGCGGAATGACACCCGCGTAGCTGACCCACCAGCCCTTTTCCTTGGTTTCCTTGGCGAGGGCCATCAGGGCCTTGGTGATCTCGGCGTCCGGGCCGTGGCCATACAGGCGGCACATGTGCTCGACGTCCAGCGACCGCATCGCCGACGCGCCCTTCTCGATCCGCCACATCTTGACCCGCGACAGCTCCAGCTGCTCGGCCGCCTCGTCGACGGTGATCCGGGCGGCTTCGCGCAGCCTGCGCAGCTCGCGGCCGAGCTGGCGGCGAGGCACGGTCGAGCCGATCTCGGTGGTGGGCATGGCCCCTCCTACTTTTCCCTACGAAGCGAGCCACGAACAGCGCTCGTTGTGAAACGGCCGCCGCGCTCATCCGACATCTTCGGCCATTTCCGGCGAAACGAGGCTAGCGCAACTTGCGTATCGAGTGCCCGTGTCAGTTAGCTCGTGTCGCACTTCGAGATCGGGCAATCACTGTACGGGAGAAGACTTGGACAACAGGGAGCCGGCGCTGTCGCACGTGCCGGGCGAGCCGATGGTGGTCGTGGTGGGGCCGGCGGGCGACACCGACGCGACGGCGATGTGTGATGCGCTGGCACGGCGCGGGATCAGCTACGCGCCGGTGGATCCGAGCCAGTTCGAGCATTCGATGCATCTGGACGTACGGCTGCGCTGCGACAACGGCGATGACGGCCGCTGGACCGGTGAGCTGCGCACCATCGACCACACGATCGCCGTCGAGGACGTGTCGGCGATCTACTACCGGCCGCCGCGGCTGTGGGTGCGCGAGCCGGGCGGCAACTCGATCACCGGGCCGGTACGCCGGATGGTTCCCGGCCCGCGTGCGCTCAGCCGTGAGGCGCACGCGCGCGTCACCTTGTACGGGATGCTCGCGTCGCTGCCGTGCCGGTGGGTCAACCATCCGGGCCGCTACACCGACGAACACCGGCTTCCGCTGCTGACCGCGGCCGCGAACAGCGGATTCCGGCTGCCCGCCAGCCTGCTGGCCAACAACCGGCAGGGCGTCACCGACTTTGCCTGCAAACATGGCAAAAACGTGCTCTGCGTGCCGCTGGTCGACCCCGAAGCGGGCGCCGCGTACAGCCGGCCGGTGCTGCGAGCCGAATACCAGCACCACCGGCTGGACGGATTTCTCTTCCAGGAATACGTCGAACGCGAGGTCAACGTCCACGTGATCGTCGCCGGCAACCGGCTTTTCGCCTTTCGTACGCACGAGGACGCGTACGACCTGACCACCGTCACCGACGAGGTGGCGAGCTCGATCTGGGATTTCCAGGAGGACACCGGCCTTGGCTACACGGCTCTCGATTTCGCCGTGCCGCGCGACGGGCCGTGGGTGCTGACGCAGATCGACCCGACCGCGGAGTGGAGCTGGTATGCGATGCAGTTCGACCTGCCGGTCGCCGACGCCCTGGTCGACGCGCTGACCAAAGCCCGCTGATGCGAAATCGCCAGCAACGCCGGCAAACCGCGACCGATCTCTTTCAACTCACCATCGACATGATGGACATCATCCGCTACCTCGACCGAATCGACGACGGTGGCGCCGGCCTCCGTCGATACACAGGCCCGGCGCGGTCGCTCGTGCGCTCGGCCGATGAACGCCTGACGGCACGGGCGTGGGCCGAGGACAGCATCTGGGATCGGCGGAGATGGCGTTGGGGACGCACGTTGGTGATATTCGCCGGATTCCAGGTGGCGGGCCAGCGGCTGCTGCCAGGAGTCCTCGGCTCGCTGGTGCTGGTCGCCGTCGCCTTCGTGGTCGACGTCGCCCTGGTCAGGGTCGAGACGAGGCGGCAGAGCCGCAGGTTGCAACGTACGCCGACGGAGTCGCCGTACGATTCGCGGATCCTGCGCAACCTCCAGCGCGGGCGGGCGCTCGGGCGTACGGCGGACACACGAGCGCTGCAACGAGAAAACGCACTGCTGGCGGCCGAGCGGGCGGACTTGCTCAGCAAAGCGCTCCCGCTGCTGGCCGAGTCACACCGGCTGGCCGCCGCGCGCCGGCCAGTTGATCTCGCCGACGACGTGCGCTTCGCTAGCCGACAACTGCAGGGCGCGGCGGCATTGGCGACCGAGATCGCCGGGGAACTGAAGGAAAAACCCGACGTGCCACGGCAGCGGCCGCAGCCGGAGAGGCCATAGCGGAGTCACCCACTCCCCTATCCGCGCGACCTCTTAGACGTTGTCGCGGACCATGCCCTCGAGGCGGTTCTGGGTGGCCTGGTAGTCGGGATGGTCGCGCATCGCGGCGGCGAGCCGTACGTGGCCGAGGGCCTCCGGATAGCGGCCCTGGCGTTCCAACGTACGGCCGAGGACGAAGCGGGCCCAGTGGTCGGCAGGGGCCACCTCGACGAGCTGGCGCAGGGTCTCCTCGGCGCGGCCCAGCTGCGCGGAGGAGAAGTACGCCTGCGCGAGGGTGGTCAGCACCTGGGCGTTGTCCGGGTGCTCGGCGGCGACCGGCTCGAGGATGCGAGCGGCCTCCGCCGGCTGTCCGGCGGACCGGAACCGCTCGGCACGCGCGTAGACCTCGGCGGTGCCCTCGGTGGCTGGCTGGTCGCTCATGTTTCCCCTCCCCACTCGCAGCAATCGACGTCCGGTGGCCCGGACGTCGATCGGATGTCTGATGGGTGAACAGCGAGCCAGGTGCCCCGCATTCCTCACTTCGGCGGGACGATGTGGCCGATCGGCGTCGACAGCGTCGCGATCGGGTCGGACGGGTTGCCCTTGGCGGCCGGCACGGTGATCTCGATCGGCACCTTACGGTCGATGCTGGTGAACACGACGTCACGGCCGACGGCCTTGCCGTACCAGGTGACGCCGTTGATGCCGAGCAGGTTGGCGTCCGGCGGATACGTCACCGGTGCGACGCCGCAGCGCAGCACGACGGCCGGGTCGCCCCAGGCCACCACGCGGTCCGGGGCCGTACTCACCGCGCGCGAGTGCTTGCCGTCCAGCACGATCGGCAGCGAGCCGATCATCTTGCCGCACAGTGCCACGACGTCCGCCGGCGCGGACGGCGGCGCGGTCACCGTGACCGGTCCGCTGGCCGCGACGGATGGGGTCGCCGACGCCGCCGGCTGCGGCAGGGTCGCGGATCGGATCGCGAAGAACGCGATGCCGGCGACGACGGCGATCGGCACCGCGATGAACGCGGCCAGCCGCGCGGCGCCGCGCCGGTCGGTGGCTGGTGGTTTCCGCTCTGAGTCGGACACGCGAGAAAGGAAACCAGTCGCTACAGGTGCACCACCGAGCAGGTCAGCGTACGCGTGATGCCAGGCACGTTCTGCACGCGCGAGACCACCAGGCTGCCGAGCTCGTCGACGGTGTCGGCCTCGGTGAGCACGATGACGTCGTACGGGCCGGTCACCGAGTCGACCTTCGAGACGCCGCTGATCTCGGCGATGGTGGCCGCGACATCACGCGCCTTGCCGACCTCGGTCTGAATCAGGATGTAGGCCTGGACCAACGGGACCTCCTCTATTGACGCTGTCGTCGACGGCATTCAACGACCGGACGCTACCGTATGCGCGTCATGCGTTGATCGGTTGCGGGGGGCTTCAGCCGTCGGGGAGGGTGCGTGTCGGTGGGGGATGTGGGGGAGTTCGGGCTGATCGCCGGCATTCTGGCACGGTTGCCGCAAGGGGCCACCAGCCTGCTGGGACCCGGCGACGACGCCGCGGTCGTACGCGCGACCGACGGTCGCGTGGTGGCAAGCACCGATCTCATGCTGGAAGGCCGGCACTTCCGCCGGGACTGGTCGTCCGGCCGAGACGTTGGCCACAAGCTGGCCGCCGCCAACCTCGCCGACATCGCCGCGATGGGGGCCGCGCCGACCGCGTTGCTGGTCGGCCTGGCCTGTCCGCCGGACATCGAGGTGGCCTGGGTCGAGGAGTTCACCGACGGCCTGCGTGACGAGTGCGCGCGGATCGGCGCGTCGGTGGTCGGCGGCGACATCTCGCGTGCCGATGTGATCATGCTCTCGGCGACCGCGCTCGGTGACCTCGCCGGCATACCGCCGGTGACCCGCGCCGGCGCGCGACCCGGCGACACGGTGGCGGTCGCCGGCCGGCTCGGCTACGCCGCCGCCGGCATCGCCGCGCTGACCCGCGGCTTCCGTTCGCCGCGCGTACTCGTCGACGCTCACCGCAGGCCGGAGCCGCCGTACGCCGCCGGGCCGACCGCTGCGGCGCTCGGTGCCACGTCGATGTGCGACGTGAGCGACGGCCTGCTCTCCGACGCCGGACACATCGCCAGCGCGTCCGGCGTATCGATCGACCTGGAGAGCGCGGCGTTCGATGTGCCGGAGGCGATGGCCAACGCCGCCACCGCGCTCGGCCACGACACGCTGCGCTGGATCCTGACCGGCGGCGACGACCACGCGCTGCTGGCCACCTTTCCGGCCGCGGTGAGGCTGCCGGCGTCCTGGCGGCCGGTCGGCCACGTCGTCGCCGCCGGCGCGCACGGTCCGGCGGTGACCGTCGACGGCGGCACATACGACGGACCGCCGGGACACGACCACTTCACCAACCCCTGAGACCGCCGGCCGAGACAGCAGTGGGCCCGGGTCGCCGAGCGACCGGGCCCACTGGCGAAAAGTGCTAGGCGGCGCGCCGCTGGACCTTGCCTTTGCGCAGGCAGGAGGTGCAGACGCTGAGCTTCTTGGGGGTGCCGTTGATGACAGTCCGTACGGACTGGATGTTCGGCCGGAACATCCGCGCCGAGCGACCCTTGACCCGCCGCTTGATCGCGTTCTTACCCAGCCGGGCGACGGTGTTTCCGAAGCCGGGCTCCTTGCCGCAGACGTCACAATGTGCGGACACTGACTCTCTCCTCAAGCTCATGATCGGTGACGCGACACCATCGGGTGCGGCAGGCAACCTGTCAAGAATAACCAGCACCATTGGCCACGGCCAAACCGGGTCCGCAGGCTAGGCTCTCACACCGTGTCGACACCAGACGGCGTCTTCGACGCGGCCATCGCGCGCCGCTGGTGTGCAGCCGGTCTGGCCAAGCTGCGACGGCACCGCGACGAGATCAACGGCCTCAACGTCTTTCCGGTGCCGGACGCCGACACCGGTACGAACCTCGTGCTCACCATGCGCTCCGCCTGCCGCTCGTTGGCCGACGGCAAGGACGCGCAGCGCGTCGGCGAGGTGCTCCGGCATGCTGCCAGAGGAGCGCTGCTCGGCGCGCGCGGCAACTCCGGTGTGATCGTCGCCGAGTTCCTGCGCGGCATGGCCGACGCGCTGGCCGGCCATAGGGTCGCGACACCGGCCGAGCTGGCGGAGGCCTTCACAGTGGCGGCCGACGCCTGTACGGCGGCGGTCGAGCAGCCGCTGGAGGGCACGGTCCTGTCCGTCGCGCGCGCCGCCGCCGAGGCGGCGAAGGCCGCCGGCGACCTCGCGTCGGTCTGCGAAGCGGCGACCGACGGCGCGGCGCAGGCGTTGCAGCGCACGACCAGCCAGCTGCCGGCGCTGGCCGCCGCCGGCGTGGTCGACGCCGGCGGCCGCGGGCTGCTCGTCCTGTTCGAGGCGCTCACGACGGTCGCCACCGGCGGCTCGATCCTCGACGACGACACCGACGAGCCGGAGGAGACCAAGCCGGCCGGACCACCCGCGTACGAGGTGCAGTATCTGCTCGACGCCACCAGGTCGGCGGTCGACCACCTCCGCCGCAAGCTCGCGCCGCTGGGCGACTCGCTGGCCGTGGTGAGCGCCGACCAAGGCACGTGGAACGTGCACGTACACGTCAACGACATCGGCGCCGCGATCGAGGCCGGCATCCAGTCCGGCCGGCCACACCACATCTCGGTGACCCGGTTCGCCGACCAGCTCGACCACGCGCCGCACGCCGGCCACGTGCACCAGCCGCCGGTTGAGCCGGAGCGGCCGGCCGGTCGCGCGGTGCTGGTCATTATCGCTGGCACGGGCCTCGCGCAGGTGCTTGAGGAGGCCGGTGCCGCGGTGCTGGCGGCGAGTCCGGTGCGCGCGGCGGACGTACGCGCGTCGATCGACGCGACCGGCGCGGCCGAGGTCATCATCGTCTGCCTGGCCGATGTCGAAGGCGAAGGCAGCGGCCACGCGGCCGTCGACACCGCCGCTCACGGCGCGCGCGAGGACGGCCGCCGCGTCACGGTCGTACCGGTCGCGTCGCCGGTCCAGGCGCTGGCGGCCACCGCCGTCTTCGATCCGGAGCGCCGCTTCGACGACGTCGTCATCACGATGGCGGAGACGGCCGGCGCGACGCGGTGGGCCGAGCTGGTGGTGGCGACCAAGGAGTCGCTGACGGTCGCCGGCCGCGCTCGTGCCGGTGACGTCGTGGCGCTGGTCGAAGGCGAGGTCATCGCGGTCACCGACGGGTCGGCCGAGGAGGTGCTGGCGTCGGCGCTGACCGACCTGATCGACCGGCTGCTGAGCGCCGGCGGCGAGCTGGTCACCGTCGTCACCGGAGCGGACGCGCCGGACGGCCTCGCCGAGCTGGTCGAGGAGCACGTCGCCGCGCGGTGGCCGCTGGCCGAGGCGCAGGTGTTCGCCGGCGGTCAGGTGTCGCGGCCGGTTCTTGTCGGTGTCGAGTGACAGACTCGTAGCCGTCATGTATGCGATGGACAAGCCGCTCAAGAGCATCCTCAAGCCGGCGCAGGCCCGCAAGCTGGCCGACGGTCTCGGCCTGCTGACCGTCGGCGACCTGATCTATCACTTCCCCCGTCGCTACGGCGAGCGCGGCGAGGCCACCGACCTCGGCGACCTGAAGGTCAACGAGGACGTGTCGATCATCGCCAAGATCGTGTCCAAGAACGTACGCCAGACCAGGCGCAAGACCGACGACAAGCCGCTGCACATCGCCGAGTTCACCGTCGGCGACGGCCAGCGCCGGCTCAAGGTCACCTTCTTCAACCAGCGCAAGCGGGTGCACGCGCTGCAGCTCGGCGGTTGGGCCCTGTTCGCCGGCCGGGTCGGTAAGTTCAAAAACGCCTACCAGCTGACCAACGCCGACTTCAAGCCGATCGACGTGACCGACCTGGCCGACGGCGAGGATCCGGTGGAGGTGTTCGCGGCCGGCCTGATCCCGCTCTATCCGGCCACCAAGGAGGTCACCACCTGGGACATCTCCAAGGCGGTCGACTTCGTCCTGAAGATGCTCGCGCCGCCGGAGGATCCGGTGCCGGAGGCCGTACGCCGGCGGCACGGCTTCATGGACCTGGCCACCGCGCTCAAGGAGATCCATCGGCCGACGACGCGCGACTCGCTCAACGAGGCGCGCAAGCGCCTCGCGTACGACGAGGCACTGGCCCTGCAGGTGACGCTGGCGCAGCGCCGGCACGCGGCTCGCGACAACCCGGCCACGCCGCGGCCCGGCCGGCTCGGCGGCCTGCTCGACGCCTTCGACGAGCGGCTGCCGTTCCGGCTCACCGACGGCCAGCTGGCGGTCGGCAAGACGCTCGCGACCGAGCTGGCCGAGCCGTTTCCGATGCACCGGCTGCTGCAGGGGGAGGTCGGCTCCGGCAAGACGGTGTGTGCGTTGCGCGCGATGCTGCAGGTCGTCGATTCCGGCGGCCAGGCCGCGCTGCTCGCCCCGACCGAGGTGCTGGCCGCACAGCACGCGCGGTCGCTGCGCAAGCTGCTCGGTCCGCTGGCGACCGCCGGAGAGCTCGGTGCCGACGACAACGCCACGCGCGTGACGCTGGTGACCGGCTCGCTGTCCGCGCCGGCCCGCCGCGCCGCCGAGGCCGAGGCGGCCTCCGGTGAGGCCGGCATCGTCGTCGGCACGCACGCGTTGCTCTCCGAAGGCGTGACTTTCGCCGACCTCGGTTTCGTGGTGATCGACGAGCAGCACCGGTTCGGTGTCGAGCAGCGCGACGTCCTCCGCGCCAAGTCCGACAAACCGCCGCACGTACTCGTGATGACCGCGACCCCGATCCCGCGGACCGTCGCGATGACCGTGTACGGCGACCTGGAGACGTCGTCGCTGTCCGAGCTGCCGGCCGGCCGCGCCGGCATCACCAGCCACGTCGTGCCGGCCGACAAGCCGAAGTGGATCGAGCGCTCCTGGCAGAAGGTGCGCGACGAGGTCGCCGCCGGCCGCCAGGCGTACGTCGTGTGTCCGCGCATCGGTGAGGAGCGCGGCGCCGACGACGACGTCGACGAGGAGTTCCTGGACGACGACGAAGGCGGCGAGAAGCAGGAGCTGCAGGCCGTGCTGGAGGTCGCGCCGGCGCTGATGCGAGGCGAGCTGGCCGGTGTACGCTGCGGGATCCTGCACGGCCGGATGCCGGCCGACGAGAAGGAGTCGGTGATGACCTCCTTCGCCGCCGGCAAGGTCGACGTACTGATCGCCACCACGGTCATCGAGGTCGGCGTCGATGTCCCCAACGCGACCGTGATGGTGATCCTGGACGCCGACCGGTTCGGCGTGAGCCAGCTGCACCAGTTGCGCGGCCGGGTCGGCCGTGGCTCGGCGGCCGGCATGTGTTTCCTGGTGACGACCATTCCGTACGGCACCAAGACGCACACCCGGCTGACCGACGTGGCGTCCACCTTGGACGGGTTCGAGCTGGCCGAGCTGGATCTGAAGGCCCGCAAGGAAGGCGACATCCTCGGCGCCGCGCAGTCCGGCCGGCGGTCGCAGCTGCGGCTGCTGTCGCTGCAGCGCGACCGCAAGATGATCCTTCACGCGCGCGAGGACGCGACGCAGATCGTCAACGAGGATCCGACATTGGCCAAGCACACGGCACTGGCGGTCGCCGTCGACGCGTTCCTCAACCCGGACTCGGCCGACTATCTTTCCAAAGGATGACGCTGATAGCGCACCTGTCCGACCCGCACCTCACGGTCGGACCTGCCGGCGACGGACCGGAGGCCGGCCTGCGTACGGCCCTGCGGACCGTCGCCGCGTACGCACCTGACGCGGTCGTGATCACCGGCGACCTGGTCGACAACGGCCAGGTCGCCGAGTACGAACGGCTGCGGCCGCTGCTGGCCGGCCTGCCGTGGCCGGTGCACCTCGTACTCGGCAACCACGACGATCGCGCCGCCGCTCGGCAGGTGTTCTCGTTGCCGGGCGAGGGGTTCGTGCAGTATGCGGTGGACATCCGCGACACGCGGCTGGTGGTGCTCGACTCGCTCATCCCCGGCTCGGCCGCCGGCGAGCTGTCCGCCGACCGGCTGGCCTGGCTGGACTCCACCCTCGCCGAGCGGCCCGACACGCCGACGCTGGTCGCGCTGCACCATCCGCCGATGGCGACCGGCATCGCCGGCATGGACGCGATCGGCCTGACCGCTCCCGGTTTCGCCGAGGTGCTGGCGGCCCATCCGCACGTCGTACGCGTGCTGACCGGTCACATCCACCGGTCCGTCAGCGCACGTTTTGGCGGCACGACGGTGACGGTGTCGCCGAGCACGGCGCGCCAGGTCACCCTCGACCTGACCGGCGCCACCGAGGTCACCTTCCGGTCCGAGCCACCGGGTTTCCTGCTGCATTTCTTCGATGGTCCGGATCCGGTCACGCATCTCGTACCGGTCGGCGACCACGGGCCGACGTGGACGATGCCGGACGTCCAGTGATGCGAGGACTACGCGGAGTTTGTTCGCTGATATAGCGTTCCTCACCATGGAGCGCACTCTGCGGACCGAACACCTCGAACTCTTCGACAAGGATTTCGCGGCCAGGCCGGCCTACCGGCTGATGCAGAACGCGGTGACCCAGACCGCGGTCGCCGACATCGCCCTGGACCGGCGGGTGGTGACCGGCATCGACGGCTCGGTGTCGCACCTGCTGGACGACTGGAAGGTCACCAACCAGGGAAAGTCCGGCCGTTGCTGGATGTTCGCCGGCCTCAACCTGCTGCGGGTCGGCGCGGCCGCCAAGCTCGGGGTGAAGGACTTCGAGTTCTCCCAGGCGTACGTCCAGTGGTGGGACAAGCTGGAGCGCGCCAACTACTTCCTTGAGGCGATCATCGAGACGGCCGACCGCGACGTCGACGACCGTACGGTGGCGCACCTGCTGTCGTCGCCGATCGACGACGGCGGCCAGTGGCACATGTTCGCCGCGCTGGTCCGCAAATATGGCTTGGTGCCCAAGGTCGCCATGCCGGAGACCGACAGCGCCGCGGCGACCGGCGCGATGAACGGCATCCTGCGCAAGGTGTTGCGCGAAGGTGCCCGCGCGCTGCGCGCGCTGCCGGACGAGCCGGCGCGGCGCGAGCGCAAGGAAGAGATCCTCAAGGTCGTACACCGCGTCCTGAGCATTCACCTCGGCACGCCGCCGCGGACGTTTCTGTGGCAGTGGAAGGACGACGACAAGGTCTTCCACCGCGACGGCTGGCTGACGCCGGCGGAGTTCGCCGACACGTACGTCCAACTGCCGCTGGACGACTATGTCTGCCTGGTGCACGACCCGCGACCGTCCAGTCCCGCCGGGCGGCTGTTTACCGTGCAATACCTTGGAAACATCGTCGAGGCTCCGCCGGTCGTGTATGTGAATACCGAGATCGACGTGCTGCGCAAGCTCGCGATGGACAGCCTCGTGGGCGGCGAGCCAGTCTGGTTCGGTTGCGATGTCGGTCAGCAGATGAGCACCGAGCTCGGCATGTGGGACGTGCGGCTTTACGATTACGAATCCGTCTATGATACGGATTTCGGCCTCGGCAAAGCCGATCGGCTGCTGCACCACGAAAGCCAGATGACCCACGCGATGCTGTTCACCGGCGTCGACGTGGTCGACGGCGCGCCGCGGCGGTGGCGGGTCGAGAACAGCTGGGGCGAGGACAAGGGCAACGACGGCTTCTGGACCATGAACGACTCCTGGTTCGGCGAATACGTCTTCGTCATCGCCGCCCGCCGCTCGGCCCTGCCCGCCAACCTGACCGCCGCCCTCGACACCGACCCGATCGTCCTGCCAGCCTGGGACCCGATGGGCGCTCTCGCTCGGTAAAAGGCGCCTGCGCGGCCGAGGAGCCGTCGGCGTCCCGATAGGTGGCGAGAAGATCCAGTATATGGACCAGGAGCGCGTGTGTAGCGCTAAATGTCGTGTGGTGAATGCGACTGAAGAGGCCAGTGATGCTGCCGTGATTGGCAGCTCGCAACAATGCCCGGTTTGATGTCTTGTTTAACAAGTATTACGCAGTCGGCCCGCCTCACCTGCATTGTCAGCCACAGCAGTCGCGCCAGCACCACTCCGGCCACCACTCGATGTTCGCAAGGCCCCCATGCGTGCGTCAGACGCACGTAAGGAGGCCCCATTACCAAACGCAAACCGACAAGACAGACATTTAGCGCTACAGCGCAATCGCTGGCATCCAGACCGACGGGTTGCTTCCAAAATGTCGGCCCAGAAAACCCAGCCCCGCCCACAAACGCCCGCCCGCACCCCCCAATGCACACGATTGGCATCCACGCGCCCCTCCCTTGAGGTCGTCCTCCGCGCAGGAGCGCCCGCCGCGCAGGCGAAAAACCCACCACCCCCTGACGCAACAAACGGGCGAATCCACCACCGATCCAACGCAACAAGGGACGACGCAACCGCCTCCACAACGCGAGAAACAGGAGATGCAACCACCCTCACTCCATGCAGCAACCACGCCGCAACTACCTGCCCAACGCACCAAAACTGCCCCGCCTCAGCCAACTGCCCCGCCACCGCCCCCGCCAGCCCACAGCTCACCCATGCCCCACCGCGCCACTCCCCAAGCCCAAGACCGCACCACCTAGGCTCACCCCCGTGACAAGAATCGTGGCCGGTGTGGCCGGTGGCCGCCGGCTACAAGTGCCACCTGGCCGTAACACCAGACCGACCGCCGACCGCACGCGCGAAGCCCTCTTCTCGACCCTCAACTCGTTGGTCGACCTGGCCGACTGCAGCTTCCTCGACCTCTACGCCGGCTCCGGAGCGATCGGCCTGGAGGCGGCCTCGCGCGGCGCGCTCGCGGTCACGCTGGTCGAGAACGCGAGACCGGCGTTGGTCACGCTGCGTCAGAACGCCGCCAGCCTCGGCCTCGAAGTCACCATCGAGGCGACCGCCGTCGAGCGGCTGGCGGCGAGCCATGCGCCGCGCGCGTACGACGTCGTCTTCGCCGACCCGCCGTACGCGCTGCCGGCCGACGATCTGCGCAAGGTGCTCACTGACCTGCGGGAAAACGGCTGGCTGCGGCAAAACGCGACAATCGTGGTGGAACGCTCCTCGCGGGACGAGCCGTGGATGTGGCCTGATCCACTCGTCGCGGTGCGCCAGCGTGCGTACGGAGAGTGCACCCTTTGGTACGGTCAGGCCGTCCCAGGTTAGGGAGGTCACGCGTGCGGCGTGCGGTGTGTCCCGGTTCGTTCGACCCGGTCACCAACGGTCACCTCGACATCATCGGCCGGGCCAGCCGGCTCTACGACGAGGTCGTGGTCGCGGTGCTGATGAACGCGAGCAAGCAGGGCCTGTTCCCGGTCGAGGAACGGATCGAGCTGCTGCGTGAGGTCACCTCGTCCTATGGCAACGTGGTCGTCGACTCGTTCCGTGGCCTGCTGGTCGACTACTGCCGGGCCAAGGACATCCCGGTGGTGGTGAAGGGCCTGCGCGCGGTCAGCGACTTCGACTACGAGCTGCAGATGGCGCAGATGAACCACGAGCTGGCCGGTGTCGAGACGCTGTTCATGCCGACCAACCCGGTGCACTCTTTCTTGTCCTCCAGCCTGGTCAAGGACGTGGCACGCTGGGGTGGCGACGTGTCCGAGCACGTGCCGGACGCGGTGCGCAAGCGGCTCGTCGAGCAGTTCGGACAGTCCGGCTGAGCCGGCGAGGGGGGATCTGACATGAGCGAGACCGACCAGACCGGCCGGCACCAGTTCTTCGCCGGTGGCGAGGCGGTGGCCGAGCAGCCGACCGGGCCGCTGCCGTACGACCAGGCCTACGAGCAGCAGCCGTACGGCTATGAGCCGGCCGAGCCGGAGCGGCGCGGCAGCACCGAGGCGGCGCTGGACCGCATCGACGAGCTGACCGCGATGGTGGAGCAGGCGCGCGGCGTTCCGATGTCGTCCAACTGCATCATCAACCGCGGCGAGTTGCTCGGCCTGCTCGACGAGCTGCGGGTGGAGCTGCCGACCGAGATCCGCCGCGCGCAGGCGCTGCTGGAGGAGCGCGACAAGCTGGTCGCGGCCGGCCAGCGCGAGGCCGACCGGATCATCGCCGAGGGACACACCGAGCACCAGCGGCTGGTCTCCACCGCCGAGGTCACGGTGGCGGCGCAGCACGAGGCCAACCGGATCCGCGCCGAGGCCAAGGCCTCCGCGCAGCGCCGCCGCGAGGAGACCGACCAGCTGATCGACACCGCGCTGGCCAACTTCGAGCAGACGCTGCAGCGCAACCTGGCCTTCGTCGAGCGCAGCCGCGACAAGCTCAAGGCCCTCTCCGAGATCGGTCCGTACGAGGCCTCCGACGACGCCGGCCCGCTGCCGTTCTAAAAGCTCGCATGGCCACCATGCGTGCGCTGGACGCACGCATGGTGGCCATGCGACCTTGAGGCCGATTTCGACGCGGACGGGTTGCTGAGGTAGCCTCTTTCTTCGGTCTGCATGCAGCGGGCCGCTCAGCGCTGTCACCAATCACAGAGAAGCCGCCAAGAAACCGCTATGCCCGAGAACAGGACTGGCCACGGCCGGACCGGCGTCGACCACCGGTCGCCGTTCGTCGTCGGCGTGCGCCAGTTCGACCGCCAGCCGGGCGAGATGCGTGAGACGCAGCTGCGGGTGCCGGCGCCGGCCGACCTCGGCCTGGACATGATCCGCGTGCCGGAGGGGTCCGAGCTCGATCTCGACCTGCGGCTGGAGGCGGTCAGCGAGGGCGTGTACGCCTCCGGCACGGTGACCGCGCAGGTGGTCGGCGAGTGCGGCCGCTGCCTGGAGCCGATCGACACCGAGTTGGTCGTCGACCTGCAGGAGCTGTACGTCTTCGACACCAGCACCACGGCCGAGACCACCGACGAGGAGGAGGTCGCTCGGCTGCACGACGACACGCTCGACCTCGAGGAGCCGGTGCGTACGGCCATCGTGCTGGCGCTGCCGGCCAACCCGGTCTGCCGGCCCGACTGCGCCGGCCTGTGCCCGGACTGCGGCGGCCGGCTGGACGACCTGCCGGCCGGTCACGCCCACCAGCAGGCCGACCCGAGGTGGCAGGCGTTGCAGACGCTGGCCGAGCCAACCGTAGGATCAGAAGACCAGGGTCGCGACGCGCGGCCGCATCGCCAGAAGGAGAACTGACCGTGGCCGTCCCGAAGCGCCGGATGTCGCGCAGCAACACCCGTTCGCGTCGATCGCAGTGGAAGACCACGGCCGTCGCGACCCAGCCGTGCCCGCAGTGCCGTTCCCCCAAGCTGCCGCACACCGCGTGCAGCGTCTGCGGTCGCTACAACGGCCGCCAGGTCATCGCGGTCTGACCGGCGTAGAGCCTATGCCGGTAGCCCAGGGATCAGATGCCCCGTTAGCCGGAAAGCGCGCCGCGCAGACCTACCAGCGTCCGCCGACCAGTGACCTGACCGACGCGGTCGGGGTGCCGGTCGGCGAGCAGCTGTTGATACGCGCGCTCACCCATCGCTCGTACGCGTACGAGCACGGTGGCCTGCCGACCAACGAACGGCTGGAGTTTCTCGGCGACTCGGTGCTCGGCGTGGTGGTGACCACCCGCCTCTACCGTGACTACCCCGACCTGCCGGAGGGCCAGCTGGCGAAGCTGCGCGCCTCGGTGGTGAACATGCGCGCCTTGGCCGCCGTTGCCCGCAGGCTCGGGCCGGGCGGCCTGGGTGCGCATGTCTACCTCGGCAAGGGCGAGGAGGCCACCGGGGGCAGGGACAAGTCCAGCATCCTCGCCGACACGCTCGAAGCCGTCATCGGCGCGGTCTACGAGCAGTACGGCATGCCGACCGCCTTCGAGGTGGTCGAGCGGCTGTTCGGCCAGGTCATCTCGGACGCCGCCGAGCGCGGCGCCGGCCTGGACTGGAAGACCAGCCTGCAGGAGCTGACCGCGGACAGCTCGCTCGGCGTGCCGGAATACAAGGTGACCGCCACCGGGCCCGACCACGACAAGACGTTCACCGCGGTCGCCGTGGTGAGCGGCGAGGACGTCGGCAGCGGCACCGGCCACAGCAAGAAGGAGGCCGAGCAGGAGGCCGCCGAAGCCGCCTGGCGGCTGCTGCGCTCCCGCCAGCCGGACGCGGCCTCGGTGCCGGCCATCGCCGACGGCTCCGCCACCACCTCGTAGTTTCGCCGCACCGCGGCAAGGGTGTGAGCAAATACGCGCGGTGCGTGCTGACCGGCGGCGGTGTGGCCTGGATAAGGTTTTCCGGTGCCAGAGTTGCCCGAGGTCGAGACCGTACGCGCCGGGTTGCAGCAGTGGGTCGCCGGCCGGACGGTCGACGCCGTGCAGGTGCTGCACCAGCGGGCCGTACGCCGTGAGGTCGGTGGCGCCGCCGGCTTCGCCGACCGTGTCGCCGGTCGCAAGGTGCTATCCGCGCGGCGACGCGGGAAATACCTGTGGATGCCACTGGACTCCGGTGAGGCGATCGTCGGCCATCTCGGCATGAGCGGCCAGCTGCTCGTGCAGCCGCCGGACGCGCCGGACGAGACGCACCTGCGGATCCGCTGGACGTTCACCGACGGCGGCCGCGAGCTGCGGTTCGTCGACCAGCGGACGTTCGGCGGCATGTTCGTCGACACTCTCGTGCCGTACGACCTGTATCCGGACACCGACGTGCCGGCGACACTGCAGCACATCGCACCGGACCCGCTCGAAGAGCTGTTCTCCGAGTCGCTTTTCATCGCCGGCATTCGCGCCCGCCGCACTGGACTCAAGCGTGCGCTGCTCGACCAGTCGCTGATCTCCGGCGTCGGCAACATCTACGCCGACGAGGCGTTGTGGCGCGCCAAAATGCATTACGCGCGGCCGACCGAGACGATGACGGCGCCGGCGATCCGCTCGATCGTCGTCCATGTCCGCGATGTCATGGAGGCAGCGCTGCGGGAAGGCGGCACCAGCTTCGACAGCCTGTACGTCGACATCAACGGAAGCAGCGGCTATTTCGACCGGTCGCTCAACGCGTACGGCCAGGAAGGCCTGCCGTGTCCGCGTTGTGGCACCGCGATCCGCCGCGATCCGTTCATGAACAGGTCGAGCTACACGTGCCCGAAATGCCAACCGAGGCCACGGCGAGCGCGCTGGTGAAACGGCTTTCCCGGCTGGTCGACCCGTTCATTCTGGCGATCCTGGCGACCGTCGGCGTGGCCGCCGTGCTGCCGGCGACCGGCCTGGCCGCCACGATCGCCAGCCACGCGACGACCATCGTGATTGGACTGTTGTTTTTCCTTTACGGCGCACGGTTGTCGACCGCGACCGCGTGGGAAGGCCTGAAACACTGGCGGCTGCACTCGGTCGTACTCGCCTCCACGTTCGTGCTTTTCCCGTTGCTCGGCATGGCCGCGCAGGTGTTGGTGCCCGGGGTGCTCAGCCCGCAGCTGTACGCCGGCGTTCTTTTCCTGTGTGTGCTGCCATCCACCGTGCAGTCGTCGATCGCGTTCACCTCGATCGCCGGTGGCAATGTGGCCGCGGCGATCACCAGCGCGTCACTGTCCAATCTGGTCGGTGTGGTCGTTTCTCCGCTGTTGGTCGGGATTTTCCTTTCCGCGAGCGGCGGATTCAGCGCGTCGTCCATTCCGGACATCGCTCTGCAGCTGCTCGTACCGTTCGTCATCGGTCAGCTGTCCCGTCGCTGGACCGCGGACTTTGTCCAGAAGCACAACAAAATCCTGATGCTGGTCGACCGTGGCTCGATCCTGCTGGTGGTCTACACGGCGTTCAGCGCCGGGGTCGCGGCGCACATCTGGCAGCGGTTGTCCGGCTGGCAGCTCGGCGCGCTGCTGGCCGTGGACGTTGTGCTGCTGGCGCTCGTACTCGCGATCACCAACTTCTCCGCGAAACTGCTGAAGTTTTCACGCGAGGACCGGATCACGATCGTGTTCTGTGGCTCGAAGAAGAGCCTGGCGACCGGTCTGCCGATGGCCAATGTGCTGTTCGCCGCGCACGGTGTCGGCCTGATCGTGCTGCCGCTGATGCTCTTCCACCAGATCCAGCTGATGGCCTGCGCGGTGCTCGCGCGTCGGTACGCTGCGTGGGCTGGGTCCTCCGACGAGGCCGCCGGACAGGAGCAGACCGATGCCTTCCACCCCACCCACCGCTAGCGCCGCCGTCACCGTCAGCGCCTCCCCGCAGGCGGTGTACGACCT
Organism: Fodinicola acaciae; assembly: GCF_010993745.1. Lineage (NCBI taxonomy): Bacteria > Bacillati > Actinomycetota > Actinomycetes > Mycobacteriales > Fodinicola > Fodinicola acaciae. The sequence continues at coordinate 167,889 of NZ_WOTN01000003.1, read as the reverse complement.
GGTCAGCGACGTGACGCGGACCGGTGAGTATTCGGCCGAATGTGTCAGCTGCGAGTGGCTGGACGGCGGCACCGCGGCCGTGGGCGCGCGGTTTCGCGGTCGTAACAGGCGCGGCCGGCGTGGCTGGTCGACGGTCAGCCGGGTGACCGACGCCGAGCCGGGGAAGCGGTTCGCGTTCGAGGTGATCACCATGGGCACGCCGGTGGCGCGCTGGCAGTTCGACCTGGTCGCGACCGGCGACGGCTGCACGGTCACCGAGAGCACCTGGGACCGCCGGCCGGCGTGGCTGCGATACGCGAGCATCCCGGTCACCGGCGTCCGCGACCGTACGGCCGAGAACACGCGCAACATCAGCCGCACCCTCGACCGCCTCAAGTCGGTCGTCGAGTCGTGACAGCTATACGCGACACGCATAGCAATCTCCTGATCACCCCTAAGCGGACCGGCGATAAGGTCGCGAGCGTGGCGGAGCAGGAGGTCGTACGGCTGACCGCGTGGGTGCGCGGTCACGTGCAGGGCGTCGGTTTTCGTTGGTGGACGCGTGCTCGCGCGTTGGAACTCGGCCTGCGGGGTTACGCGTCAAACCTTCGGGACGGCCGCGTCGAGGTGGTCGCCGAAGGGGATAAAACGGACTGTGAGCGGCTGTTGGTGGCGCTCAACAGCGGCCGTACGCCGGGCCGGGTCGACGCGGTGGTGGAGCGCTGGTCACCGGCCCGGGGGATGGCGGTAGGATTTGTGGAGCGCTGACCGGCGCGGGGAGGGCGCGAAAGTGCCTAGGAGAGTGTTTGTGCTGGTCAGCAAGGTGCGACCGGGCTGTGGGGGGACCAACTTGACCGGTCGTGCCACCCGGCGGACACTGGGGTGACCGCCTTGGAGTGACGTACAACTGCCGAGGTTCAAAAGTCTGCGCCCGCAACCAGCTGGCGCTGCAACGAGGAGTCATGATGGCGAAGGCCCTGCTCGGCCACGTCGGTACGGCGCCAGACCGGCGTCTCACCGATGAGGTACATCGGCTGCGCGCTCGGGTACGTGCGTTGGAGTTCGAGGTCGCTCGGCTGCGCGCCGACAACGACCGGCTGCACGCGGCGGTAGCCGTATCCGAGGACGCGATCCGACTGGAAGAACCAGCCCTGACCTAACTTTCGCCTCCAAGGCGGCCTGTGCGACAGGCCCTTTCCCCCGCCGGTGCACCTCCACTCACACGGCGTCGGCCTTCTCATCCCCCGTCCACCCGGTCATCGCGAAAAGTGTCCGGGTTAAACGGCTGAGTCGACTGCGACATCCGGAGATGGTGTGCACCTCAAGAGCCTTACCCTGAAGGGGTTCAAGTCCTTCGCGTCGGCGACGCACCTGAAGTTCGAGCCCGGCATCAACTGTGTCGTCGGGCCGAACGGCTCGGGGAAGTCCAACGTGGTGGACGCGCTCGCCTGGGTGATGGGGGAGCAGGGCGCCAAGTCGTTGCGCGGCGGCAAGATGGAGGACGTCATCTTCGCCGGCACGGCCGGCCGGGCGCCGCTCGGCCGCGCCGAGGTCACGTTGACGATCGACAACGCCGACGGCGCGCTGCCGATCGAGTACGTCGAGGTCTCGATCACCCGCCGGATGTTTCGCTCCGGCGAGAGCGAGTACGAGATCAACGGCAACAAGTGCCGGCTGCTGGACGTGCAGGAGCTGCTGTCCGACTCCGGCATCGGCCGCGAGATGCACGTCATCATCGGCCAGGGAAAGCTCGACTCGGTCCTGCAGGCCAAGCCGGAGGACCGCCGCGGCTTCATCGAAGAGGCCGCCGGCGTGCTCAAACACCGCAAGCGCAAGGAAAAAGCGGTCCGCAAGCTGGAGGCGATGAGCGCCAACCTGACCAGGTTGACCGACCTCACCGCCGAGCTGCGCCGCCAGCTCAAGCCACTCGGCAAGCAGGCCGAGGTGGCCCGCCGCGCCGCCACCGTGCAGGCCGACCTGCGCGACGCGCGGCTGCGACTGCTCGCCGACGACTTCATCAGCCTGCGTACGACGCTGGAGAAGGAGGTCGCCGACGAGGCGGCCATCCGGGAGCGGCGGACGTACGTGGAGAGCGAGCTCGGCGAGGCGCGGCAGCGCGAAGGCGAGCTGGACAAGGTGGTCGCCGACCTCGCGCCGGCGCTCGCTCGCGCGCAGGAGACCTGGTACAAGCTGTCGTCGCTGGCCGAGCGGTTCCGGGGCACCGCGCAGCTGGCCGACGAGCGCGTACGGTTTCTGTCCAGCGAGCCGGAGGAGACGCGCAGCGGCCGCGACCCGGAGCAGCTGGAACGCGAGGCCGCCGCCGTACGCGAGGAAGAAGCCGAGCTCACCGCACTGCAGGAGACCGAGAGCGAGCGTCTTGAGGACGCCATCGAGGCGCGCCGCGAGTTCGAGAGCCGGTTGCAGCAGGCGGAGAAAGCGCTGGTCGCGGCCGTACGGTCGGTGGCAGATCGGCGTGAGGGGCTGGCCAAGCTGACCGGCCAGGTCAACGCGGCGCGCAGCCGTACGTCCGCCAAGGCGGACGAGATCGAGCGGCTGTCGGCCACCATCGCGCAGGCGGTCGATCGCGCGCAGCAGGCGCAGAGCGAGTTCGACACGCTGCAGGCGCAGATCGAGGGCCTCAACGAGGGCGAGCTGGGCCTGGACGAGCGGCACGAGGCCGCCAGCGAGGAATACCAGACCGCCAAGGCACGTGTCGACGAGCTGAAAGACGCGTTGCGTGCGGCGGAAAAGTCGGCCAGCGAGTGGAAGGCGCGCGAGGAGGCGCTGGCGCTCGGCCTGCGCCGTAAGGACGGTGCCGCCGCGCTGCTGGCCGCCGGCGAGCGCGCGCCGGGACTGCTCGGCAGTGTCGCCGCGTTGCTGACCGTCGAGCCCGGCGCCGAGGCAGCGCTGGCCGCCGCGCTCGGTCCGATCGCCGACGCGGTCGCCGCGGCCACCGCCGACGACGCCATCACGGCTCTGAAGCTGCTGCGCGAGGAGGACGCCGGCCAGGCCGGCATCCTGATCGGCAGCTCCGGTCCGCCGGTCGACCGCAACAGCTGGCCGCCGCTGCCGGCCGGTGCGCGCTGGGCGGTCGACGCGATCCGCGCTCCTGAGCATCTGCAGCGTGCGCTCGTACGCGCGTTGGATCGCGTGGCGCTCGTGCCGGACCTGGCGGCGGCTCGCTCGCTGGTCGCGTATCACCCGGCCGTACGCGCCGTGACGGCAGAAGGCGACCAGCTCGGTGTCGACTGGGCCGCCGGCGGTTCGGCGTCCGCGCCGAGCCTGATCGAGGTGCAGGCGGCGGTCGACGAGGCCGAGCACCACCGCAAGGAATACGAGGAGCAGGCCAGCCGGCTGGCCGCCGAGCTGGAGGCGGCGACCGCCGCGTCGGCGGCGGCGAAGGAGCAGGTCGAGACCACCCTGCAGGCTCTGCACGAGTCCGACGCGCGGCTCAACGCGGTCACCGAGCAGCTGGCGCAGCTCGGCGCGGCGGCGCGGTCGGCGACCGGTGAGGCCGAGCGGCTGACGGCGGCTCGCCGCAAGGCCGAGGAGGCCCGCGACCAGGACCTGGAGGCGCTGAACGCGCTGGAGGAGCGGCTGTTCGCGGCCGAGGACACGCCGGTCGACGACGAGCCGTCGACCGACGAGCGGGACGAGCTGAGCGCCGAGGTCGTGCTGGCGCGCCAGCGTGAGATGGACGCGCGGCTGGCGGTGCGTACGGCCGAGGAACGCGTGCGTGCGCTGCACGGTCGCGCCGACTCGCTGGAACGAGCCGCCGCCGCTGAGCGCGCCGCGCGCGAACGTGCCGAGCGCGCGCGTGCCGCTCGTATCCGTGGCGCGCAGATCGCCAAGGCCGTGTCGGTCGCCGCGCGAAAGGCCGCCGAGAAGGTGGCGATGTCGCTGGAGATCGCCTCCGCCGAACGCGACGCCGCCAACGACCGGCGAGCAGCCGTCGACGGTGAGCTGGTCAACCTGCGCGCGCGTACGCGTGAGCTGGCCTCGGAGCTGGACAAACTGACCGACGCCGTACACAAGGACGAGATGGCGCGCGCCGAACAGCGCATGCGCATCGACGCGCTCGAGACCAAGGCCGCCGAGGACCACGGCATCGAGATCGAGACGCTGCTGGAGGAATACGGCCCCGAGCAGCTCGTACCACCATCGGCCGCCGAGCTCGCCAAGGCCGAGGCCGACGGCAAGGAGCCGCCGGAGCCGAAGCCGTACGACCGCGCCGTACAGGAGAAACGCGCCGCCAAGGCCGAGCGCGACCTGCAGCTGCTCGGCAAGGTCAACCCGCTGGCGCTGGAGGAGTTCGCCGCGCTGGAGGAGCGTCACACGTTCCTGTCGACACAGCTGGAGGACCTGAAGAAGACCCGCAAGGACCTGCAGACCGTCATCAAGGACGTGGACGAGCGGATCCTGGAGGTCTTCACCGAGGCGTACAACGACGTGGCGGCCGAGTTCGAGGTCGTCTTCCGTACGCTCTTCCCCGGCGGCGAGGGGCGGCTGATCCTCACCGATCCTGACGACATGCTGCTCACCGGCATCGAGGTCGAGGCGCGGCCGCCGGGCAAGAAGGTCAAGCGGCTGTCCCTGCTGTCCGGCGGCGAGCGTTCGCTGACCGCGGTGGCCCTGCTGGTCGCGATCTTCCGCGCGCGGCCTTCGCCGTTCTACGTGCTGGACGAGGTCGAGGCGGCTTTGGACGACACGAACCTCGGTCGGCTGTTGACACTGATCGAGCAACTGCGTGACACGTCGCAGCTGCTGATCATCACGCACCAAAAGCGGACGATGGAGATCGCTGACGCGCTCTACGGCGTATCGATGCGCGGCGACGGCATCACGCAGGTCATCAGCCAGCGCATCCGCGAGCCGGAGCCTGTTTCGTAGGTTTGGTCGCATGGCCACCATGCGTGCGCTGGATGTACGCATGGTGGCCATGCGGTTGTTGCGGTGGAGGGTGGTTGGGTTTTCTGTTTGGTGCGTTGGGGTTTTGGTAGTAGGGCCTCCTTACGTGCGTCTGACGCACGCATGGGGGCCTTGCGAACATTGAGTGGCGGCCCGGGCGGTGACTGGTGTGGCTGGCAATACGGGTGAGGCGGGCTCGGCCGGGTGTCGCATAGTGGACCGTGCCGTCACCTGCCGAGACGGGGAGGGACAATAGGGGCTATGGCGGTTGTCGCGGCTGTGTGCTTCGTGTGGTTTGGGCTGGTGGTGGGGATCTCGTTCGTCGAGGCGCCGCTGAAGTTTCGTGCGCCTGGCGTGACGACGGCGATCGGGCTTGGCATCGGGCGGGTGGTTTTTCGTGCGCTCAATGCGATCGAGCTGGTCCTCGGGCTGGTCCTGCTGGCCGCCGCGTTCGCGGCCACCCGGCTGGTCGGTGGGATCGTCGCGATCGATGTTGTTTTGCTGGTGCAGCTGATCGCCATACGGCCAGGCCTCAACCGCCGGTCGGATCGCGTGCTGGCCGGCGAGGACCTGCCGCGGTCACGACTGCATTTTGCCTACATCGCCTTGGAAATCCCGAAGATCATCGGGCTGCTCGCGGTCGGGGTGCTGGCTCTGGCCGGTTAGCGGCGGGCGCGGCGAGGCTTGGCTGGCGGCAGGTTGTTGTGCCATGACAACGGTACGGCGGCCGCCGGTTTCAGCGCGGCGCGGGTGCCGGCGTACGACTTGTTCAGCGTAATCCGGGAAGCACGCCGGTCGATCTCCAAAACCGCAAGCATGTTGCCAAAGTATGGACCGGCCAGCTTGTGCCAGGTCAGCCGCGGCCGCAGAATCCGTGCGCCAAGAGTGAAAAGCCGGGTCAGTCGCGCGGCCCAGCGGGACCAGCCGGCGGTGAAGCCGACGCGCATGAATCCTGGTACGTCGTTGTGCACCGGCGAGCAGGTCAGCTGATAGACCTTCGAAGAAACACCGGCGATGTCGGCCTCGGCCACGTACGCGTGATGAACATCGCCTGACAGCACACAAATTGTCGCCGGCGGTGGGCCGTAGTCGCCGCGGCCGACGGCGCGTACGAGGTCGAGGAAAGCCTCGAAAGACTCGCGCATCGCGGCCCAGTGTTCCATGTCGGCCAACTGTCGCAGCTTTTCACCGCGGGCGGCCCACGATGGTCCCCAGACGCCGGCGACCATCGCCTCGTTGGTGGCCTCGATGTCGTGAATCGCCTGCGGCATCAACCAGGGCAGCGACGAGCCGATCAGCAGGTGGTCGTAGTCGCCGGCCAGTTGTTCCTTGATCCAGGCCCATTCTGGCGGACTCACCATCGAGCGGTGTCCGTCGGTCAGTACGCGTCCACACCTCGTGTCGATCACCAACACGCGCGTACGGCCGAAATCACGGCGATAACTCCACTGATAGCCGGGTCCGCCGTCGGCCTCGGCGTCGGCGCGCTCGGCGAAACCTTCCAGCAGGTCCCAGGCATCTGCGCCGTCGGCGCTGATTTTCTGCGCCTCGGCCCAGGTCGGCTCGGCGGCCAGCTGCGCCGGCGACAGGTTTCCCAGGTGTTGATAGAGAAAATACGACGCGAGCCCGCCGGTGATCCGGCCGTGCCACCAGTCGGTCGCGGCCATCTTTCGGCGCCAGGACTCGGAAGTGTTCCAGTCGTCGCGTACGTCGTGGTCGTCGAAGATCATCATGCTCGGCACCGTCGACAGCAGCCAACGTACGTCCGGGTCACCCCACGACTCCAGGTAAAGCCGCGTGTATTCCTCGAAATCGGCCACCTCGCCATAAGGCGGCCGCTCGATGTCGCGCCGCGTCGCGATGAAGGCCTTGGTGTCCGGCGAGGTCTCGTCGGCGTAGACCTGGTCGCCGAGCAGCATCAGCACGTCCGGCCAGGTCTTCGTGCCGGCGGCGAGATCCCGCGCGTACGTGTCCAGCGCGTCCGGATCGTGCGGGCTCTGCTCGCCGAAGGCCATCGGCGTCGCGTGCCGGCAGGAGCCGAAGGCGAACCGCAGCTTCTGCTCCGGCAGTGGCGTGCGGATCACGCTGGCCGGATAGGGCGACTCGGCCAGTGGCCAGGCGAGGTCGCCGTCCAGCCGCACCTCGTACGCGGTCCGCGAACCGGGCGTGAGATCCGCCACCGACACCAGCGCGAAATGATGGCCGCCGACCGTCACCGTACGCGCACGATGCGAGAGAATGTCCACCTCGCACGGCTCGTCGGTTTCCACCCAAATGGTCGCTTCCGTGCTGGACACGTAACGAAGAACGGGTCCAAGGCGCAGGTTCGGCATCCCCCATGTCTAGCGCATGCGCCAACCCGGCCGAGCCCTTGGCGAGCCCCGTGGCTCCAATCTGGGAGGATTACGGCCATGGATTGGGTGCTCGTCACGATTGTGGTGGCCGCGATCGTGGTGCTGGCCGCGGTGGCCGGCGGTGTCGCGTACGCCGTGCCGGCGCTGCGGCGGCGCAACGCTCAGCGGCAGTTGGAGGACACGAGCACACCAGAGGCGACCGCCGAGCCGGAAGCGACGAGACCGGCACCGGCAGCGGTCGAGGCGCCACCAGAGCCGGTCATCGAGGTCCCGGAGCCGACCGCCGGCCGGCTGGTACGGCTGCGCGCCCGGCTGGCTCGCTCGCAGTCGACGCTGGGCCGCGGCCTGCTCAGCCTGCTGTCCCGTGACAGGCTCGACGACGATGCCTGGGAAGAGGTCGAGGACTCGCTGCTCACCGCCGACGTCGGTGTCAAGGCGACCTCCGAGATCGTGGAGCGGCTGCGCGAGCGTACGCGCGTGCTCGGCACCCGCGAGACCGGAGAGCTGCGCGCGTTGCTGGCCGAGGAGCTGGTCAACGCGATCGGCAAGGACGTCGACCGTTCGTTGCACACGGCGCCGCATGACGACCGTCCGGCGGTGCTGCTGATGGTCGGCGTCAACGGCACCGGCAAGACGACGACCTGCGGCAAGCTCGCGCGCGTACTCGTCGCCGACGGCCGCAGCGTGCTGCTCGGCGCTGCCGACACCTTCCGCGCGGCCGCCGCCGACCAGCTCACCACCTGGGCCTCCCGGGTCGGCGCCGAGGTCGTACGCGGCCCGGAGGGCGCCGACCCTGCGTCGGTGGCGTTCGACACCGTCAAACGCGGCATCGAGGACAAAGTCGACACCGTACTGATCGACACCGCCGGCCGGCTGCAGAACAAGACCGGCCTGATGGACGAGCTCGGCAAGGTCAAGCGGGTGGTGTCGCGGCACGGTGACGTGGACGAGACGCTGCTCGTGCTCGACGCCACGACCGGCCAGAACGGCCTCGCGCAGGCACGCGTGTTCACCGAGGTCGTCGACGTGACCGGGGTGGTGCTGACCAAGCTGGATGGCACCGCCAAGGGCGGCATCGTGATCGCCGTCCAGCGCGAGCTTGGCATTCCGGTCAAACTGGTTGGTCTTGGCGAAGGACCGGACGATCTGGCACCCTTCGACGCCGAGCAGTTCGTCGATGCCCTACTGGGGGAGACCGCGTGAGCCAGCCGCCACCGCCGGGTGCGGGCTACAACCAGCCTCCCAACCAGTCGCCGCAGAACCAGGCACCCCAAAGCCAGTCACCACAGAATGGCCAGCGATGGCCCGGCTATCCGCCGCAACAGCCCTACCAGCCCTACCAACCGCAGCCTTACCAGCATCCGCACACCTCGATCGCGCAGCAGGTGACGCCGCCGCACAACCAGTACGGCCAGCCGCCGGCCCAGCAACGCGACGAAAACGAGACGCCGCTGCACGGCGGCAACGTCTCGACCGTGGTCAAGGTCGGCGACACCGTACGCCGCAGCACCGGTCCCTGGACGCCGGCCGTGCACGCGTTGCTGCGGCACCTGGAGTCCGTCGGCTACACCGGCGCCCCGCGCGCGCTCGGCATCGACGAGAAGGGCCGTGAGGTGCTCTCCTTCGTCGAGGGGGAGTGCGGCGACTATCCGCTGGCCGAGCACTGGACGACCGACGAGGCGCTGACCACGGTCGCGACCATGCTGCGGCTCTTCCACGACGCGCAGCGCGGTTTCGTGCCGCCGGCCGGCGCGACCTGGCGGTCGTTCGGCCCACCGCCGCCGGACACCGAGGTGATCTGCCATCACGACGCGGCGCCGCACAACGTGGTCTGGCGGCCGGACGGCAGCCTGGCGATGATCGACTTCGACCTGGCCAGTCCCGGCGCGCGGATCTACGACGTGGCGTACTCGGCGTGGACCTGGGTCCCGTTGTTCTCCGACCGCGACTCGGCGACGCTCGGCTGGAAGCAGCCCGACCGGGCGCGGCGGCTGCGCCTGTTCGCCGACGCGTACGGCCTCACGCCGCGTGACCGGGAGCGGCTGGTGCGGGTGATCCGCCGCCGGATCGTCGATCACGTGGAGGGCATCCGGCGGATGGCGGCGGCCGGTGAGCCGGCGTTCGTACGCATCGTGCAGCGCGGCCATCTTCGCCGGCCGATGCGTGACCTGCGGATTCTCGACGCTGAGCGGGCACACTGGGAGCACGCGCTGCGCGCCTAGCGCAACAAAAAAGGAGGGACGACCTCCCTCCATTTTTAACGTATACCGCAACATAGGCCTTGCCACAAGACCCCGGTGCTGCCGCAGAATCACCGACCGTAAGCAAACCGCGGACATCGGAGTCACTGCGTGCACGTGTTCCACCTTCCTGACAACCTCGCCGCCAAGGCCGATCCGGCGCTGGTCGCCGCCGACGAGCGGCACTTCGCCGCGATCGCCGAGAGCCTGCAGCGGTCGATCGCCGAGATCTCCGCGGAGCTCGACGCCGAGCGCCGGGCACCTGGCGGCATGGGACAGGCCGCGCTCGATCGCGACCTGGCGGTCCACCGACTGGCCGCGCGGCTGCGCGCGTTGCGGCGCTTCGGTGTGGACCTCTGCCTCGGTCACATGGTCAGCGCCGACAACCCCGAGCCGGTGTACGTGGGCCGGCTCGGCCTGAAGGACAGCGCCGGCCGCCAGCTGCTGATCGACTGGCGGTCGCCGGCCGCCGAGCCGTTCTTCGGCGCCACCCACGCCAACCCGATGGGCCTGGTGAGCCGGCGCCGCTATCGCTGGACGCGCGGCCAGGTCACCGACTACTGGGACGAGGTCTTCACGCCGGACGGCCTGGTCGGCCACGCCGCCGCTCTGGACGACCAGTCGGCCTTCATCGCGAGCCTCGGCAGCAGCCGGTCACCGCGGATGCGGGACGTACTGGGCACCATCCAGGCCGACCAGGACGCCATCGTCCGTGCCGGGTCGTCCGGTGCGCTCGTCGTCGACGGTGGCCCTGGTACGGGCAAGACCGTCGTCGCGCTGCACCGCACGGCGTACCTGCTCTATTCGGATCCGCGTCTCGGCCACCGGCACGGCGGTCTGCTGTTCGTCGGTCCGCACCGGCCGTATCTGGCCTACATCGCCGACGTGCTTCCGAGTCTGGGCGAGGAGGGCGTACGCACCTGCACGCTGCGCGACCTCGTCACGGAAGGCGCGATCGCGACCGTCGAGACCGATCCGGACGTGGCGATGCTGAAGGCGTCGGCCGAGCTGGTGAAGGCGATCGAGCCGGCCGTACGGTTCTACGAGGAGCCGCCGGCGGAAGGCACGACGGTCACCGTCGACGGTGTCGGCATCCGGCTGACCGCTGCCGACTGGGCGCAGGCGTTCGACGCGGCAGAGGCCGGCGTTCCGCACAACGACGCGCGCGAGCTGATCCTGGGCGAGCTGCTGGAGATCCTGGCCGACAAGTACGAAGGCGAGCTGGACGACGACCTTCTTCGGCGGTCGTTGCTGCGTAACAACGAGCTGATGGCAGCGCTCAACACCGCCTGGCCGCTGCTGGAGGCCGCCGATGTGGTCGGCGATCTCTGGTCGGTGCCGGCGTACCTGCGCAAATGCGCGCCGTGGCTGAGCGTCGAGGAGGTGCGAGCGTTGCAACGGCGCGATCCGCAGGCCTGGACGGTCTCGGACCTGCCCTACCTGGACGCGGCGCGGCAGCGGCTCGGCGATCCGGCGGCGGCACGGCAGAAGCGCCGGCGCGCCGCCGCGCTCGCCGACCAGCGCGCACACATGGACCTGGTCGTCGACAACCTGATCTCGGCCGCGCGCGACTCCGGCGCCGATCCTGACGACGGCATCGGCCTGGTGAACATGCTGCGCGGCGAGGACGCGCAGGTCAGCCTGGTCAACGAGGACGTCCTGCCGACCTCCGATCGGGACGTGCTCGCCGGTCCGTACGCACACGTCGTGGTGGACGAGGCGCAGGAGCTGACCGACGCCGAGTGGCAGATGTTGCTGCTGCGTTGTCCGTCACGCAGCTTCACGATCGTCGGCGACCGCGCGCAGGCCAGGCACGGCTTCACCGAGTCGTGGCAGGAACGGCTCAAGCGGGTCGGCCTCGACCGGGTCACGATGGCGGGCCTGACGATCAACTACCGGACGCCGGAGGAAGTGATGGCCGAGGCGGAGCCGGTCATCCGGGCCGCGCTGCCGGACGCCAACGTGCCGACCTCGATCCGGGCCAGCGGCATCCCGGTCAGGCACGGATCGGTGTCCGAGCTGGACGCGATCCTGGACGAGTGGCTGGCCGAGAACGCCGACGGCACCGCCTGTGTCATCGGCGATCCGGCGTTTGCCGAGCGCCCGCGCGTACGGTCGCTGACGCCGGTGCTGTCCAAGGGACTGGAGTTTGACCTGGTGGTGCTGGTCGATCCTGAGCGTTTCGGCACAGGGATCGAAGGAGCGGTCGACCGGTACGTGGCGATGACCCGAGCGACCCAACGGCTGGTCGTCCTGACCAGTTAGGGTTCTGGCTGTGCGGATCGCCACCTGGAACGTGAACTCCATCGTCGTACGCCTGCCGCAGGTGCTGGACTGGCTGGGCAAGGCGGAACCGGACGTGTTGTGTGTCCAGGAGCTCAAGTGTGCGGCCGACGCGTTCCCGTACGAGGACGTGCGCGAGCTCGGCTACGAGGTGGAGGCGCACGGCACCGGCCGGTGGAACGGCGTGGCGATCCTGTCCAAGGTCGGCTTCGCCGAGGTCGTCCGCGACCTGCCGGAGCAGCCGGGTTTCCAGGCCGAGGACTCGATGCTGGAGATCGCCGAGCCGCGCGCCATCGCGGCCACCTGCGGTCCGGTGCGCGTCTGGTCGGTGTACGTGCCCAACGGCCGCGAGGTCGAGCATCCGCACTATTACTACAAACTCCGCTGGCTGGAGGCGTTGCGAGCGGCGGTCGCCGACGACGCCTCGGGGACGAGGCCGTTCGCCGTACTCGGTGACTTCAACATCGCGCCGACCGACGCGGACGTGTGGGATCCGGCGGCGTTCGCCGGCGACACGCATGTCACGGCTCCCGAGCGCGAGGCGCTGGCCGGTGTGGTCGGCACCGGGCTGCAGGATCTGTTGCCGCGTCCGCTCAAATACGACCATCCGTTCACGTACTGGGACTATCGGCAGCTCTGCTTTCCGAAAAACCGCGGCATGCGCATCGACCTGGTGCTCGCGAACAAGGCTTTCGCCGGCGCGGTCACCGACTCGTACGTGGACCGCGAGGCGCGCAAGGGCAAGTCGCCGTCCGATCACGCGCCTGTGGTCGTCGATCTCGACGTCTGATACCGGCCAAAGAAAACCTCTCCCTAAGTAATGAGTTTTTGATTAGTTTGACCAGGGCCTGTCGAGCCGCCTGAGGCGGTCCGACAGGCCCGTCATTTCTCTTGCTAGGGGGAAAGATGCGCCGGAAACACGTACGTGCCGTGGCCGTGCCGATAGCGATCGGCCTGGCGCTGAGCGGCACGTTGTTGAGTGGCTCGATCGCGGCCGCGTCGGTCGCGCCGCGGCCGGAGTCGGTGCTCGGCTGGAAGCCGTGCGCCGACTACAAACTCTCGACGTACGAGCAGATCACCCGTTATTTCCGCGCACTGGACGCGGCCTCGGACCGGATGCGGATCGTCAGCCTCGGAAAGACCACCGAGGGCCGCGACCAGATCATGGCGATCGTGTCCGACCCGCAGAACCTGACCCCGCAGAATCTGGCCAAATACCAACGAATCTCGCAACAGCTCTCGCAGGGCACGGTCAGTGACAAGACCGCGCGGCAGCTGGCCAGCGACGGGAAGACCATCGCCTGGGTCGACTTCGGCATCCACTCGACGGAAGTCGCGCCGACGCAGACCGCACCGCAGTTCGCATACGACCTGGTGACCACCGAGACCGACGAGGCGCGGTCGATCCGCCGCAACGTCGTGACGCTGTTCGTACCGAACATCAACCCGGACGGCACCACCAAGATTTCCGACTGGTACATGCAGCACGTCGGCACGCCCTATCGTGACTCGACCTATCCGGAGCTCTACCAGAAGTACGCAGGTCACGACGACAACCGCGACTGGTTTATGTTCAACCTGGCCGAAACCCGCAACCTCGGCAAGGTGCTGTTCCACGACTGGACGCCGCAGCTGGTCTACAACACCCACCAGGAGGCCGCCTTCCCGGCGCGGATTTTCGTGCCACCGTTCAAGGATCCGAGCAACCCCAACATTCCGCCGGAGATCATCCGGGACATCAACTCGGTCGGCGACGCGATGACGCAGCGGCTCGACCGCGAAGGCAAGGTCGGCGCGGTCTCGCGCCAGCAGTATGACCAGTGGTGGAACGGCGGCCTGCGTTCGGCGCCGGCCTTCCACAACCAGGTCGGCATCCTGACCGAGACCTCGCACGCCTCGGCCACGCCGAAGTACTACGATCCGGCGACCTTCCCCAAGACCTTCCCGTACCAGGGCGTGTCGACCAGCGAGCCGTCGGCTTTCTACCCGTCGCCGTGGAAAGGCGGCTGGTGGCACCAGTCGGACAGCTGCGCGTACATCGAGTCGACCGGCTGGGCCTATCTGCACCAGGCCGACGTCGACCGGTTCCAGTGGCTCTATGGCTCGTATCGGATGGCCAAGCGCGCGGTGGTGGCCGGCGGCGACGAGTCGTACGTGATCCCGGCCGACCAGGCCGATCCGGCGACCGCCACCAAGATGGTGAACGTGTTACGGCAGAGCAACATCCGCGTCGAGCAGGCGCTGTCTTCCTTTGACGCCGGCGGAAAGACCTATCCAGCCGGCAGTTTTGTCATACGCGCGGCGCAACCGTACCGGGCCGCCGTGGTCGACCTGCTCAATCCGCAGGTGTATCCGGACCGCCGCAACCCCGACGGCTCGCCGGAACGGCCATACGACATGGCCGGCTGGACGCTGCAGTATCAGATGGGTGTGACCGTCGACAAGATTTCGGCTCCGTTCAACGTGAACAGCCGCACGGTGACGACAGCGCCGGTGCCGCCGGCCGTCGTGCCCTCCGGTTTGCCAAAATACGCGTACGCCGTGGACACGCGGCAGAATGATTCGTTCGCCGCGATGAACCGGCTGATGGCTCGCGGTGTCGCCGTCACGCGTACGACCGCACCGGTGGCGACCTCACTCGGCCAGTGGCCGGCCGGCACGTTCCTCGTACGCGATCCGCAGGTTTTGGCCGAGGCCAAGCGTTATGGCCTGACCGTCGCCGCTGTCGACGCCGAGCCGTCCGGTGCCGTCGCGGTGAAAGCGCCGCGTGTCGGTCTCTATCACGGCTGGGGCGGCAATGCCGACGAAGGCTGGACGCGTTATGTTCTGGAAGGTTTTTCCTTCGGCTATCAGCAGGTCCACGACGCGGACGTACGCGCAGGCAATCTTTCCGTTAAATATGACGTCATCGTGCTCCCGGACGCGACGTACGCTCGGATGCGCGACGGCCTGAAAGCCGGCACCATCCCGCCGGAGTATGCCGGTGGCATGACAGCTGCCGGCGTGGAAAACCTCCGCAAGTTCGCCGCCGACGGCGGCACGATCGTGACCGTCGACGGCGCGTCGGAGCTGCCGATCAAGGGCTTTGGCCTGCCGGTCACCGATGTGACTTCCGGCCTGCCGTCGACGAAATACTATTCTCCTGGTTCGGTGGTGGCCAACCGTGTGGAGACCGACCCGGTCACCTACGGTCTGCCGGCCAATCTCGACGCGTACTCTGACCACAGCCCCGCCTTCGTCCCGAACGCCGACGGCATTTCGACTCCCGTACGCTATCCTGAGGCTGGCATTCTGCGCAGCGGCTGGCTCCTGGGCGCGGACGTCGTCGCCGGCCGGAGCAGCGTGGTCAATGCGCCGTTTGGCAAGGGACGGGTCGTGTTGCTGGGCCTCAGCGTCCAGCATCGCGCGCAGGCGCACGGCACTTTCAAGCTCCTGTTCAATTCCCTGTATTTGTCGACCGAGAAGGTGTAGCTGGTTGCTGGTTGCGCCCTCCCCTTCGCGCGGGCGACCTCAAGGGGAGGGCGCGGCCTAAATGTCCGCCTTGAGAGGTTCGCGGATGCTGTCATGACTGCTGGCCGGCAAAGATGTCCGTTTTGATGTCTTGTCAGCCATACCAGTCACACCAGCGCCACCCCCGCCGCCACTCGATGTTCGCAAGGCCCCCATGCGTGCGTCAGACGCACGTAAGGAGGCCTTACCACCACAACACAAACCGGCAAGGCAGACATTTAGCGCTACAGCAAAGATCATCGGCTCCATCCGACGGGTTGCTTCCCACACGTGACCTGGCTTGCCCAGAAAACCCAGCCCCGCCCACAAACCCCCGCCCGCACCCCCATGCACACCGATTGGCATCCACGCGCCCCTCCCTTGAGGTCGCCCTCCGCGCAGGAGCGCCCGCCGCGCAGGCGAAAAACCCACCACCCCCTGACGCGACAAACAGAAAACGCAACCACCTCCCCAACGCAACAACTAGAAAGCCCACCATCCACCCGACGCAACAAACAAGAGACGCAACCCATTTACCCAACGTACGCTTGATCTATCGCACGCAGGGAGCCCCGCGCCTACGCCGAATGCAACCCAGCCACACCGTCCTGCACCACATACCGCTTCTCCACACCGATCGTCACCTTCGCCGGATCCTTCTCAAACACCGACGACACCGTCATGAACTCGGCCGTCAACTGCGCCGGAGTAAACGTGACCCGCACATATCCGCGCTTGTTGGCCACATAATGCAGATGTGGATTCTTGTCCAATCCCGCCGGCGTACCGGTGCCGCCGTTGGACGTGACAGAGGTGGTGACCAGCTCCGAGCCGAACAGCGGTGAGGCGTGGTCGAAGTAGTTGACGCGCAGGTCGTTGGCCCAGTGGCGGTGTACGTCACCGGTCAGCACGATCGGGTTGCGGACGTGCCGATCGACGATGCCTTGGGCGATACGTTTGCGGCTGGCCGGATATCCGTCCCAAGCGTCTTCGTTGACGTCACAGGTGCTCGCGGCGCCGTCGTTGTCCTGCGAGGCGAAAAACACCTGCTGGCCGAGGAAATCCCAGCGCGAGCCGCCGGCGGCGAGGCCGTCGAGGAGCCATTTCTCCTGTGCCACGCCGGTGAGCGTACGGTCCGTGCGGTTCAGCTCGGTGCAGTTTGTGTTGTTGTTGTTTGGCGCCTGCTTCCACCGATATTGCCGGGTGTCCATCATGTGAAAACGCGCCAACGATCCCCAACCGACGCGCCGATAGAGTGGAATGGCCGCGTTGGCCGGCTTCATCGACTTCGGCATCGGCATGTTTTCCCAGAATGCCTGGAATGCGGCCTGTTTCCGGGTGGCGGTGACATCGGACTGATAGCCCCACCAGTTGTTCTTCAGCTCGTGGTCGTCGAAAACCGCCAGCCATGGCGCGGCCGCGTGTGCGGCCTGCAGATAGGGATCGGTCTTGTGTTGCGCATAGCGTACGCGATACTCGTCGAGTGTGTCGGTCTCGTCGAAGTCCACATAGCCGCGCACCTTGGTGGACTGACCGGACTGCTTCTCATACATGTAGTCGCCGAGAAACAGCACCAGGTCCGGGTCGTCGTTGGCGATGCCGCGATACGCGTGATACCAGCCTTCCTCGAAATGTGCGCAGGAGGCCATCGCGAACGTCACCGACGCCGGCTCGACTCCGGCGGCCGGCGCGGTTTTGGTGCGTCCGACCGGAGAAACGTGCTCGCCGGTCTTGAAACGGTAGTAATACTCGGTGCCGGCGGCCAGGCCGCGCGGCTCGGCGTGCACGCTGTGCGCCTCGCCGGCGACCGCGGTCTCGGTGCCGGAGGCGGCGATGGTCGCGAAGTTGGCGTCCTTGGAGATTTCCCACTGTACGGCCACATTCGCGGTGCCCATGCCGCCGCCGACGTCCAACGGCGCCGGCGCCAGCCGGGTCCACAGCACCATGCCGTCCGGCCGTGGATCGCCGGAAGCGACGCCGAGCTCAAACGGATAGCGCAAGGCGGCGGTGGCGATCCCCGGCATCGTCAGCAGACCGGCCGCGACCGAGCCGAGGATGAACGTACGGCGACTGAGTTTTGGCATCACAGCGGCCTTTCTAGGCGTAGTCGGTGATGGTGGCGCCGCAGGTCGAGGCGATGATCTGCTTCGTGCCGTATTCGCCGAGGCAGACCCGATAGGTGACCCAGCTGCCTTCGGGCAGCTCCAGGTCGGCCTTGACGGACGTGCCGTTGCCGCTGTGGTTCCACACGTAGATCGGCCCGACGCCGTCCGGCAGCCAGTAGAGCAGCGCGGCCGAGTGGCCGTCGGCTTTCTGGTCGTACACCGTGAAAACTTCTCCGTAGGAGGCAAACGTCGCCTTGCCGGCGCAGCCGCTGTCCGACGTGCAGCGGCTGCTGTCGGCGTACGCCGGAGCGCCGGCCGCGAGGATGGCGGCGGCAAGTCCCGCCGTGAGCGTGAACCTTCGCAGACCGGTCATGGCGTCCTCCTGCTGGCGGCTTCGATGACGATTTTTACCGACAAACCATTAACAGTGGAAGGCTTCCACCCAAGCTGCGATTCAGCGGTCGTTAAACGCGACCCGAAATATGCCTTTCCAACGCTGAACGCGGTCGAGCTGGTCGACTGTACAAATGGCTGTACGTATGTATAGGATGCTGGTTGTGCGTTCAGTGAGCGATGAGGACCTGACGGCGCGAGCGCGGATCCGCAATGCCGCGCTGGCGATGTTGAGCGAGCGCGGCATCAAGGCCACGACGATCCGCGCGGTGGCCGAGGCGGCTGGCGTGTCGCCGGCGCTCGTCCAGCATCACTTCGGTTCGAAGGAGAAGCTGCGCGAGGCCTGCGACGAGTACGTCATGGACTACATCCGCGGCGCGACCAGGACGGCGATCGACGACCGGCACCTCGACGACCCGGAGTTTCTGTCGTCCACCTACGAAACCGCACCGCCGGTGATGGCCTATCTCGGCCGCGCGCTGGTCGACGGATCGCCGGCGGCGGCCGCCATGTTCGACGAGATCGTCGACATAACCGAGCGATATCTCAAGCAGCACGCGGAAAAACCGCTCAGCGACAATCGCGCACAGGCGGCCGTCTTCACCGCGATGAAGCTCGGCGTCACGGTGCTGCACAACCACGTCGCGCGCGCACTCGGCGCCGACGCGCTCAACGGCGACGCGATCCATCGGGTCGGACGCGCCGGTCTGGACATCATTTCGCCGGAGTTCGTCGGAAAAGACATCGTCGATCTGGCGCGCGACGGAATCAGCCGTTACCAGCAAGGGGAAAGCGATGAGTGAGGCTGTCAGCATCAGCGGCCTGGTGAAGCATTTCGGACGTACGCGCGCATTGGACGGCCTCGACCTGTCGGTGCGCGCGGGGGAGGTGCACGGTTTCCTCGGTCCAAACGGCGCGGGCAAGACGACGACGATCCGCATCCTGCTCGGCCTGATGCGGCCGACCGACGGCGAGGTCCGGCTGCTCGGCGGCGATCCGTGGCGTGACGCGACCGAGTTGCACCGCCGGCTCGCGTACGTGCCAGGGGACGTCACGCTGTGGCCGACGCTGTCCGGTGGCGAGGTGATCGATCTGCTCGGTCGGTTGCGCGGTGGCATCGACCCGAAACGGCGCGCCGAGCTGGTGACGCGTTTCGAGCTCGACACCAGGAAGAAATGTCGCGCCTATTCCAAGGGTAACCGGCAGAAGGTCGCGTTGGTCGCGGCGCTCGCGTCCGACGTGGAGCTGCTGATCCTGGACGAGCCGACCTCCGGGCTCGACCCGCTGATGGAGGCGGTTTTCAACCAGTGCATCGAAGAGGAGCGCCGGCGATCGCGGACCGTGTTGCTGTCCAGCCACATTCTGTCCGAGGTCGAGGCACTTTGCGACCGCGTCAGCATCGTACGGTCGGGTCGTACGGTCGAGTCCGGCACGTTGCCGGAGCTGCGACACCTGACGCGCACGTCGGTGACGGCGGAGCTGGCCGGACCGGTGCCGGCATTGGACGATTTGCCTGGCATACATGACATCCACGTCGACGGCGACCGGTTGCGGTGCCAGGTCGACTCCGCCGCTCTGGACGCGTTGCTCGGCCGGCTGGTGTCGACCGGCGTACGCGGCCTGACCAGCCAGCCGCCGACGCTGGAGGAGCTTTTCCTGCGGCACTACCACGACGCCGAGCCGGAGAAGGTGGGCGTCTGATGGACGCGTTGGCTGGCACCGGCTCGCTGGTGCGACTGGTCGTACGGCGTGACCGCGTCATCCTGCCGGCGTGGATCCTCATCACCGCGCTGCTGCCGATGACGGTCGCCGTCTCGACGAACGGCCTTTACAAGAACGCGGCCGAAAGAGCGGCGTTCGCTGCCGGCGTCGCCGGCAGCCCGGCAGAGCTTTTCACGCGTGGCACGGTCTTCTCGTCCAGTGTCGGGGGCCTGACCTCGTGGACGCTGAGCTCGTCGTCGTTGATCATCGGCGGCCTGATCAGCATCCTGCTGGTCATCCGGCACACACGCGTCGAGGAGGAGGCCGGTCGGCGCGAGCTGGTCGGCGCCACCGTCGTCGGCCGGCACGCGCCACTGACCGCCGCACTTCTGGTTGTCATGGCGGCGAATCTCGCGCTTGGCCTGTTGGCGGCGATCGGACTGATCGCGGTCGGACAGCCGGCCGGCGGTTCGTTCCTGTTCGGCCTGGCGATCGGCATCGGCGGCTGGGTTTTCGCCGCGCTCGCGGGGATGACCGGGCAGATCTCGCAGAGCGCCGCGGCCGGACGGTCGATCGCGGTGGCCGTCGCCGCCGCGTTTTTCGTGCTGCGCGGCCTCGGCGACGTGACCGGCACGTGGCTGGTGTGGCTGTCGCCGTTTGGCTGGTCGCGGCTGGCGAAACCGTACGCCACCGACGACTGGTGGGTGCTTTCCCTGCCGGTCCTGGCAACAGCGGCGCTGGCGGCCGGCGCGTACGCGCTGTCTGTGCGTCGTGACGTGGCCGGTGGCCTGCTGCCGGCACGGCTCGGCCGCGAACGTGCGACGCACTGGCTGACCGGATCGACCGCGCTGGCCTGGCGGTTGCAGCGTGGCCAGCTGGTCGGTTGGTGTGTGAGCTTCGCGCTTTTGGGTCTGTTGCTCGGTTTCGCGTCCAGCGGCCTGGACCAGCAGCTCAACACGCCGGCCATGCGCGCGTACGCGGCGGCTCTTGGCGGTCCTGGCGCACGCATCTCCGCCGTCTTCTTCGCCGTCGTCCTTTACGTCATCAGCCAGATCGTGACCGGCGTGGCGATCATCGGTGTCCTGCGGACACGGTCGGAAGAGGCGGCCGGCCGGGCCGAGCCGCTGTTGGCGGCGCCGGTCGGCCGGCTGCGATGGATCGCCGGCCACCTGGTCGTCGCGCTCGCCAGCGCGGTGATTGCCTTGCTGGCGCTGGGAATCGGTGCCGGGATCTCCTCCGGCCGACTGGCCGCCTCGGTGCTCGCGACGCTGGCGTACGTGCCGGCGACCTGGATCCTGGTCGGTCTCGGCGTCGCGTTTTTCGGTCTGCTGCCACGGCTTGCCGCGGCGCTGACCTGGACCGTGCTCGGCGTTTTCCTGCTGCTGGACCTGTTGGCGGAGTTCCGGATCGTCGACGACGTGTCGTTCCTGTCGCCGTACGCGGCGACGCCGAGTGTGCTGGTGGCCGGCGGCGCGTCGCCGGTCAACCTGCTCTGGCTGACCCTGATCGCCGCCGCCCTGGTCGCCATCGGCCTCTATTCCTGGCGCCGCCGCGACCTCACCCCGTGACCGCGGCGACGGTGCAGGATGCGGCCGCGGACAGCGTACGTGATCGCCGTGCCGCCGCCATCGGACGACGCGATCGTCGCGCGGCCGACCGCGAAACCGGGACGCCGGTGCAGATGTTGGCGCGAGGTAAGGAAAAGGCACGCGCGTACGTCCGCCAGCTCCTCGGCTCCGAGCTGCGGCAGCGCGTCGGCGTCGGCCAGGTCGCCGGCGAACAGAAAGCCGTCGACCAGAGCGCCGAGCGGTGGCCGGCCGTCGGCCCAGTCGAAGAACAGCTGGCGAAACCGGTCGTCCAGGCCGACCCGCAGCCGTGGCCAGGTGGCCGCGATTTCGCCAGCACGCTTGGAAAGCAGCGCGCGAGCGGTGGCGCGTACGCGCGACTCATCGAAGCCGGCCGGCGCCGCGGCACCGGCCACCAGGGCTCGTACGAGCTCGCGTTGCCTCGCCGCCAGCCGCTCGCGTGGCGTCATGTGATCCGGTCCCAGCCGGCGGCGTCGGCGATCGAGTCGAGCTCGGCGGTCAGCTCGGCGGCCGGCGGATAGTTGCCGTCGCGCTCCAGCATCAGCGCCGGCCGCGGCGACCTGCGTGCCAGCTCGGCGACCAGCTCCAGCACCTCCGGCGGCGTCGGATCGGTGTGCGTGTCGTGATAGAGGCCGCCGCGCTCGGATCCACCGGCGACATGGCAATATGCGATGCGCTCGAGCGGCAGCTGGTCGAGCTCCGCGAGCGCGTCACGACCGTGATTGCGTGCGTTGGCATAGAGATTGGCCACGTCCAGCAGCAGATATGCCTGCGTACGCTGCAAGATCTCGGTCAGGAACTGCGGCTCGGTGAACTCCTGGTCGGGCCACTCCAACAGCGCCGCGATCGGTTCCAGCGCGATCGGCACCGGCAGCTCGGCCTGCACCTGCTTCACGTTGTCGACCAGCACCTCGAGCGCGTCGCGGCTGCGGGGGACCGGCAGCAGGTGGCCGGCTTCGGTGCCATCCGCGCGTACGTATGCGATGTGCTCACTGACCAGCGGCGAGCCCAGCAGCTCGGCGGCCTTCGCGAGCCCGGCGACGCGACCCGGCTCCAGCGGCTCGGCGCCTCCGAGCGACAGCCGCGTGCCATGCGCGACGACCGCGACGCCGCGGTCGATCAGCGTGTCCAGACCCTCAGGCACGGTGTGCCGCGCCGACTCGGCGATGATCTCGCACCAGCGCAGGCCTGGCAGCCTGGAGACGTACGCGTGGATCTCCGGCCGCCAGCCGATCCCGAGTCCCCGTCCGCTCAGCGGTCCCATGCCTCGATCCTCTCAGGCAGCGCTCAGCCTCCGCAGCCTCCACCGCCGCCACAGCCACCTCCACCACCGCAGCCGCCACCGCTTCCACCGCTGTCGCCACCGCCGCTGGCTCCGCTCGTCATGCGCGGTACGCCGGCGGCGGCGGCCATCTCCGGATCGGTGGCCCAGATCGCCGCCGCGCCGAACAACGCCACCGACGCCGCGGCGCCGAGCGGTCCGGCGAGCTGCGACGCGCCGGCATAGCGGCGGTCGGCGCCGGTACGCCGCCGCAGCGTGTCCAGGCCGGCCTTCGCCGCGGCCGGCAGCCGCTTCCGCGCGCCGACGATGAGCGCCACCACGATCGCGGCGCCGGTGAGGAAGACGAACACCAGCAGGTTGGAGACCGGCTTCCCGTTGAGCGTGCCGGCGACCATGCGCACGATGCCGAGCACGAGGACGAAGACCAGCCCCAGGCTGGCCGTCATCCGATAGACCGCCAGCACGAACGGCTCGATCATGCCGCGCCGGTCCAGGTCGGCCCGTACGCCGGTGATCGTGCTCGCCACCCGCGGGTCGTGCTGCAGCGTCGACAGTTTCGTGGCGCCGCTGGCGATCGCGTGATGGACGGCCGCTTCCACCGGACCAGACCCGGCCGGCAGCGGTCCGGTCGCGCGCAGAGCCGTCGTGCCGGTCGTCGCGATCGCTCCGGCGGCACGAAGGTAGGCCAGCGCCGCCAACACCGGTGTCAGCTGGCCGCGGTGTCGCAACACCGCGGCTTCGCTCGGCGTGAGCGTCACCTCGCCGGCCGGCCGGCTCCACTGCCGGATCAGGATGTTGGCGGCCACCACCACGACGATCCCGGCGAGGAGCAGGAACGCGTACAGGCCAAGGAAGGCCGGTCCGGAGATCCCCCAGGTGTCACCAGCGGCTGCGTACGTCGGCATTGTCGACCCCCGATCTGCTCGTGAGCACAGTGTGCCGCAACCATGCCAGCGGGAGTCCCCGGCTTTCCGGTCAGACCTGGCCCGGAATGCCGGCCGCCGCCGCGAACGCCGGATCGACGCTCCAGATGGCCGGCCCACCGTGGATGGCGACGGCGTACGGCCACTCCGGTGCTCGGCGCGCCAGGTGCCGCACGGCACCTTCGCCGCGCGCGCTGAGCCGGCGGTCCCTGATCAGCACCCCCAACAGGACGAAGCTGGCGACCGCCGACCCGACCAGTAGAAACGCGGTCAGCTCACCGCCGCTGGACCGCCCGTACACGCTGAAGAGCCCAACTGCCAACCCGGACATCCCGATCAGCACGGACACCAGCCGGCCCCAGCGGCGCAGCCATCGCCCGGACCGCCTGCCGAGATAGCCGCCGGCTTTGAGCGTGTCCCTGACCGCTTCGACAGCGGCGACCACGCTCGCCGACCGCGCCAGGTCGCCGAAGCCGCGCCCGGGTTTCGCGCTGATCTCCGCGTAGACGGCGGAGTCCAGCCGTGTGCCGCCGGCGTACGGCCCGGTCGCCACCAAACCCGGCTGGCCGATGGCGTTGGACGCGTGCAGCCGCGCGATCGACGCCAGCAAGGCAGCTTCACCGCCGCCGCGAAGATATCCGACCAGGTCGGGCGTCAGGCCGGCGTCGATCCGGCTGGCCGCCTCGACCCGCACCCATTCGGCGATCCGCCACATCGTCGCCAGCACGACCAGCGCGACCGCGGCCAGCAGCGACATGGCCACCAACGCCCCGGCCGCGACGCCGAAGGCCGCGCTCACATACTCCATGTCCCGAGTGTGCCGGCGACCGCCGACAATCGCCGGCAGGTCTGGCCGAACGGCCACCGATCGTGCACTTGCGGTGATATGTCGAACGCGCACCGGTGTCGTTACAGGATCGAAACATTGCGGAACATCAACGAAATGCCGGTGAACCGGAGCCGAAACAGCCAGCAGCCACCGTGTCCTCACGAGGAGGATGCCTGTGAAGATCGACTCTGGCGACACCGCCTGGCTGCTGGCCAGCTCTGCACTGGTGCTGTTGATGACGCCCGGCCTGGCGTTTTTCTACGGCGGAATGGTACGCGTCAAGAGCGTACTGAACATGCTGATGATGAGCTTCGCGACGATCGGCCTGGTCAGCATCCTGTGGGTGCTCTACGGGTTCTCGCTGAGCTTCGGGCCGGACGCGTTCGGCGGCCTGATCGGCAACCTGAAGTACGTCGGCCTGGCCGGCGGCGCGTTGGACGGCACCTCCGGCACGCTGCCGACGCTGGTGTTCTCGGCGTTCCAGCTGATGTTCGCGATCATCACGCCGGCGCTGATCTCCGGCGCGATCGCCGACCGCGCCAAGTTCGGCGGCTGGATGCTGTTCGTCGGCCTCTGGGTCACCATCGTCTACTTCCCGGTGGCGCACTGGGTCTTCATGTTCGACGGCGGTAAGGGTGGCCTGCTCGGCGACCGGCTCGGCGTACTCGACTTCGCCGGCGGTACGGCCGTCCACATCAACGCCGGCGCCGCGGGCCTGGCGCTCGCGCTCGTACTCGGCAAGCGGCTGGGCTGGCCGAAGGAGAAGTTCAAACCGCACAACCTGCCGCTGGTGCTGCTCGGCGCCGGCCTGCTGTGGTTTGGCTGGTTCGGTTTCAACGCCGGCTCCGCGGTCGCCGCCAACTTCCAGGCCGGTGTCGCGTTCATCAACACGCAGGTCGCCACCGGTGCCGCGCTGCTCGCCTGGATCCTGGTGGAGAAGCTGCGCGACGGTAAGTCGACGACGCTCGGCGCGGCCTCCGGCGCGGTGGCCGGCCTGGTCGCGATCACACCGGCCTGTGCCTCGGTGAGTCCGATGGGGGCCATCGTGGTCGGCCTGGTCGCCGGCGCGCTGTGTGCCGTCGCGGTCGGCCTGAAATACAAGCTCGGCTTCGACGACTCGCTCGACGTGGTCGGCGTCCACCTGGTCGGCGGCATCGCCGGCTCGCTGATCATCGGCTTCCTGGCCGACGGCTGGGTCACCGGCATCCTGCATCCCGGTACGCCCGGCGCGGCCGGCCTGTTCTACGGCGGCGGCCTCGCCCAGCTGGGCAAGCAGACGATCGGTGTCGTGCTGGTCGCGGTGTACTCCTTCGTGCTGAGCTGGATACTCGGCAAGATCGTGGACAAGACGATCGGCTTCCGGATCACCGAGGAGGACGAGGCCACTGGCGTCGACACCACCTCGCACGCGGAGTCGGCGTACGAGTTCTTCGTCACCGGCGGCGGCCTGGCCGGCCGGATCAACTCGGCGCCAGTGCCGGTGGCGCCGCCGAAGGCCGAGCCGGTCAAGGCTGGCAAGGAGGAGTCGTGAGACTGGTGACCGCGGTCGTCAAGCCGTTCCGGCTGGACGACGTGAAGGACGCGCTCGCCGCGCTCGGCGTGAACGGCCTGACGGTGTCCGAAGTGCAGGGTTACGGCCGGCAGAAAGGCCACACCGAGATCTATCGCGGCGCCGAGTACACCGTCGACTTCGTGCCGAAGGTGCGCATCGAGGTGCTGGTCGACGAGGACGACACAGACAAGGTCGTGGAGGCGATCGTGGCCGCGGCGCGGACCGGCAAGATCGGTGACGGCAAGGTGTGGGTCACCCCGGTCGAGCAGGTGGTGCGCGTACGCACCGGCGAGCGGGATTTTGACGCACTCTGAAGCGGTCGGTCCGGCCGGCCGGCGCGCGATCGCCGACCGGCTGGACGCGTGGTTGGCCGGGCTGCTGCCGGACGTGCCGGGCGTCGCGCTGGTCGCGGTCGGCAGCCTCGGCCGCCGCGACTGCGTGCCGGGCAGCGACGTCGACCTGGTCCTCGTCCACGATGGACTGTCCAATGTGGCCGAGATCGCCGACAAGGTTTGGTATCCGGTCTGGGATTCCGGCGTCGGTCTGGACCATTCGGTGCGTACGCTCAAGCAGGCGGCCAAGGTCGCCGGCGAGGACGTACGCGCCGCGCTCGGCATGCTGGACGCGCGCTATGTGGCCGGCGACCGGGACCTGGCCGTCACATTCGGGGCCCGATTGCGCGCGGCTTGGCGCGCCGACGCGGCCCGCAACCTCGCCGCGCTGCGCGAGTCTTCCTTACAGCGCTGGGAACGCTATGGCGAGCTGGCGTTTTTGCTTGAAGGCGACCTGAAAGAAGCGCGTGGTGGCCTGCGTGACCTGCTGGCGATCCGCGGTGCCGGCTATGCGCAGGTCGCCGAGGGACCGTCGCCGGCCGCGCGCGAGGCGTACGAGCGACTTTTGGACGTACGACACGCATTGCACGAGGTGACCGGTCGCGGCAAGGACACGTTGCGCCTGCAGGAGCAGGAAAACGTCGCTCAGCGGCTCGGCCTGGCCGACTCCGACGCCTTGTTGCGGCGGGTCGCCGACGACGCGCGCAGCATCGCCTACGCCGCGGAAACCTGTTGGCTGGCGGTGGAAAGATGGTCGGCCGGCCGGCGGCGACTGCTGCGCAGAGGCAAGCCCGACCGGCGGCCGCTGGCCGACGGTGTCGTCGAGCAGGACGGTGAGGTCGTGCTGGCGCGTGAGGCCCGGCCGGACACCGACGCGTTGCTGCCGCTGCGAGTCGCGGCCGCGGCCGCTCATGCGCGGTTGCCGATCAGTACGCACACGCTGAGCTGGCTCGCTCGGTCGCGGGCCGAGCTGCCCGTCCCGTGGCCGGCTGCCGCTCGGCAGACTTTGGTGTCCTTGCTCGGGACCGGCGAGGCCGCCGTACCGGTGTGGGAGGCGTGCGACCGGCACGGCCTGGTCGAGCGGTGGTTGCCGGAGTGGAGCCGCGTACGGTCGCTGCCGCAGCGCAATCCGATGCACCGCTTCACCGTCGACCGCCATCTGGTCGAGGCGGCGACGCAGGCCGCCCGGCACACCCGCCGGGTGTCGCGGCCGGACCTGCTGCTGGTCGGATCTTTGTTGCACGACATAGGAAAAGGCCTGCCCGGCGACCACAGTGTGGAAGGTGCGCCGATCGCCGCCGCGTACGCGCAACGGATGGGCTTCGACGCCGCCGATGTCGAGGTGATCCGGCGGCTCGTACGCCGGCATCTGACGCTGCCGCAGCTGGCCACCCGCCGCGACTTGGACGATCCGGTGACGATCCAGGCCGCTGCCGAGGCGGTCGGTCACGACCAGCAGGTGCTGGATCTGTTGTACGCGTTGACCGAGGCCGACTCGGTCGCCACCGGCGCCGGCGTGTGGACCGACTGGCGCGCCGGCCTGGTGTCGACGCTGGTGGAGCGTACGCACGCGTTGATCGGCGAAGGTGAGCTGCCGGATCCGCCGCCGCTGGGGTCGCAGCTGCTGGCCCTGGCCGACTCCGGCGAGCTGGCCGTGTGGGTCGACGACAGTGCCGTCACCGTCGTCGCGCCGGACTCGCGTGGCCTGCTCGCCGCCGCGGCCGGCGTCCTGACCGTCCATCGTCTGGAGGTGCTGTCGGCCGACGCGCGTACCGTCGCCGGCATGGCCGTCGTCGTATTGGTGGCACAGCCACGGTTTGGCTCGTGGCCGGACGCGACGCTGCTGTCCGGCGAGCTGCGCCGCGCCATCCGGGGTGAGCTGGACGTGTCCCGCCGGATCGGTGCGATGCGCCGCTCGTACCGCCCTTCGTCCGCCCCACCACCGCGCGTCGTCTGGGTCGCCGGTGCCGCCAGCGCCGGGACCGTGCTGGAGCTGCGCGCAGCCGACTCGCCCGGCTTGCTCTATCGCGTCACCGCCGCGCTGGAGTCCGTCGGCGCCAAGGTCGACCGCGCGCGCGTATCCACCTTCGGTGTCGACGCCGTCGACACCTTCTACCTCGACGGCTCCTACGCCGACCCGGCCGCCCGCGACCTGGTCGACAAGGCCGTACTCACCGCCGCCGACCCCACCGCCTGACTACCTGCTACGGCTCGAAACTGTCATACCCACCTGCCAATCTGGGCCCCCACCCAGAGTCGGGTGGGGGGTGGGTTGAGAGGCCGCATGACAAAAAATCTTGTCGGAGGGTCGTCGATGAGTTTCGCCGCGTGCGACGGTCTGTGTGGTCATGACTACTCCACAACCCACCATCGTGACCCGCGACGAGCAGCCGTACGTCGCCTACCGGGCCACCGTCACCATGGCCTCCATCCCGGCCATCGCCGACCGGATCGGTGACGTCGTCGGCTGGCTGATGGCCAACGACATCCCGCTGGCCGGCGCGCCTTTCCTCAAGTACAACGTGATCGACATGGGCCGCGAGTTGGAGATGGAGGCCGGCGTACCGACCCAGACCCCGGTCGACCCGGCGCCGGAGATGATCAGCGGCGTCATCCCGGCCGGCCGGTACGCGACGGTCACGCACGTCGGTCCGCCGAGCCAGCTCGTCGACGCCACGGCGGCCCTGCTGACGTGGGCCGACCAGCAGGGACTGACCTGGGACCGCGACGGTGAGCGTTGGGGTTGCCGGCTGGAGATCTACCAGACCGACCCCACCACGCAGCCGGACGTGACCAAGTGGGAGACCGACCTCGCCTTCAAGCTCGCCTAGCCGCATGGCCACCATGCGTGCGTCAGACGCACGCATGGTGGCCATGCGACCATCCGGCCCGATCGCCGCGTACGGCCATGCCGCCATCGCGTACGGCCAGAGGTCGTTAGGCTTAGGGAGTTAGCCCGCTCGCGATCCGAGGACTGCTGCCACGTGTTCGACACACTTTCCGACCGGCTCTCCGCCGTCTTCTCGTCGCTGCGCTCCAAGGGCCGGCTGAGCGACGCCGACATCGACCGTACGGCCCGCGAGATCCGCGTCGCGCTGCTGGAAGCCGACGTGGCCCTGCCGGTCGTCAAGGATTTCATCAAGGCGATCAAGGAGCGCGCGAGCGGCGCCGAGGTCTCGCAGGCGCTCAACCCGGCCCAGCAGGTCATCAAGATCGTCAACGAGGAGCTGATCGGCATCCTCGGCGGCGAGACGCGCCGGCTCCAGTTCGCCAAGAACCCGCCGACCGTCATCATGCTCGCCGGCCTGCAGGGCGCCGGCAAGACCACGCTGGCCGGCAAGCTCGGCCGCTGGCTCAGCAAGAACGGCCACCAGCCGATGCTGGTCGCGGCCGACCTCCAGCGCCCCAACGCGGTGCAGCAGCTGCAGGTCGTCGGCGAGCGCGCCGGCGTGGAGGTGTACGCGCCCGAGCCGGGCAACGGCGTCGGCGACCCCGTGCAGGTCGCACGCTCGTCCATCGATCACGCGCGGCGCGCGATGCGCGACATCGTCATCATCGACACCGCCGGCCGCCTCGGCATCGACGAGGAGCTGATGGCGCAGGCCGCCGCGATCCGCGACGCGGTGTCGCCGGACGAGACGCTGTTCGTGGTCGACGCGATGATCGGTCAGGACGCGGTGCGTACGGCCGAGGCCTTCCGCGACGGCGTCGGCTTCACCGGCGTCGTGCTCTCCAAGCTCGACGGCGACGCTCGCGGTGGCGCCGCGCTGTCCGTACGCCACGTCACCGGCCAGCCGATCATGTTCGCCTCCTCCGGCGAGAAGCTGGAGGACTTCGACGTCTTCCACCCCGACCGGATGGCCTCGCGCATCCTCGGCATGGGTGACGTGCTCACGCTCATCGAGCAGGCCGAGACCGCCTTCGACGCCGAGCAGCAGCAGCGGATGGCCGCCAAGATCACCGGTGGCGAGGACTTCACGCTGGAGGACCTGCTGGAGCAGATGCTGGCCGTACGCAAGCTCGGCCCGCTCGGCAACCTGATCGGCATGCTGCCCGGCGCCGCGCAGATGAAGGACCAGCTCGCCGACCTCGACGAGAAGCATCTCGACCGCGTGCAGGCGATCGTCCGCGGCATGACCCCGGCCGAGCGCGCCGATCCGAAGATCATCAACGGCTCGCGCCGGCTGCGCATCGCCAACGGCTCCGGCGTCACGGTCACCGACGTCAACCAGCTGGTCGACCGCTTCTTCGAGATGCGCAAGATGATGAAGCAGATGGGTGGCCAGATGGGGCTGCCGGGCCTCGGCGGCCGCCGCAAGGCCACCAAGTCGCCGAAAAACAAACGCAAAGGTGGCAAGGCCGGTCGTACGGTCCGGCGCGGCGCCGCCAACCCGCTCGGTCAGCTGCCACCCGGCGGCCCGGTCCCGCCTGGCGCCGGCGGCCTGCCGACCAACTTCCAAATGCCGCAGATCGACTTCAACCAACTGCAAAACCGCAAGAAGCCTTAGGCATGCGCGTCAGATCCAGGACGGCAGCCACATCCGCAGCCGCCATTGGGCGTACGTGAGCATCTCGCTGGTGTAGACCGGCCAGAAAAAGGCAAAAGTCAGCGTGACCATGACGACGTACGCGCCGGCGGCGAGCGCGCCGGCCTGCCTTCTCTGCAGGCTCGCGGAGGAGTCGCCGAGCACGATCCCCAGTACGAGCGTCACCGCCAGGATCAGGAACGGCAGCGACGGCAACGCGTAGAAGAAAAACATCGTACGGTTGGGGAAAGCCAGCCACGGCACGATGCCGGCGGCTGCGCAGATCACCACCGCCGCACCGCGCCAGTCATGTCGCGCGATCCACTGCCAGCAGCAGGCGGCCAGCGCGGGCAGGAAACTCCACCACAGTGTCGGCGTACCGAGCGCCAGAGTTTCCGCGGAACACTCAGCGGAACCACACGGACCGGCCGTCGAATAGCCGTACGCCACCGGTCGCAGCATCGCCAGCCAGCTCCACGGCTGCGACTGGTAGGTGTGCGGTCTGTCAAGCGTGGCGCCAAAATGGTACATCTCGTAGTGATAGACGCCGAGGTTGTAAAGCGCGTTGACGACCGGCGGCAGCGGATGGCCGTTGTGGTCGGCGTAGAAATTGCGGTCATAGCCAGTGCTGGTCACCAGCCAGCCGGTCCAGGTCGCCACGTACGCGATCAGCGCGCAGCCAACGAAAACGGCGATCCAGCCGGTGCCGAAAAGCAACGCCCCGCGTACCGGCCGGTCGGCACCGGCCAGCCGCCGCCGGCCGATTTCCCACCACACCACCAAAACCGCGAAAACCGGTACGAAGTAGATCGCGCTCCACTTGACTCCCGTGGCCACGCCGGTGAGCAGGCCAGCCGCCAACAGCCACCAAGGCACACGTGTGTTGGTCGTACGGCGTCGATCGCGATCGAGCAGCAGGCAGCCGAAAGCCGCCAGCACGAAGGTCATCAGGAAGATGTCGAGCAGCGCCGTGCGACTTTCCACCAGGGCAAGGCCGTCCAGTGCCAGGAGCAGACCGGCGGCGCAGCCAAGCAACGTCGAGTCGAACAGCCGCCGCGCGATGCGTACGAGCAACAGGATCGCAACGGTGCCGGCGACCGCCGCGCTGAACCGCCAGCCAAACGGCGTGTTGCCGAACAGCGCCTGGCCGACCGCGATGCACCATTTCCCCATCGGCGGATGGGCCATGAACTCGCCGTGCTTGGACAGGTCATAGCCGCCGAGCTCATAGCCTTTGTGCAGCAACGACCAGGAGTTTGGCACGTAGTAGATCTCGTCGAAGACCAGCGCGCCGGCCTTCTGGTCGTGCGGTCGCGCCAGGTATGCGAAGCGGAGGACGCCGCCGATGGCGGTGACGGCGATCGCCAGGACCCAGGAGAGCCAGCGGTCGTTGAACCTCACGCGGTCAGCGCATCGGCCCTCACGGCCGCGACGGACGTCAGCACGCCACTGAAGCTGGACTTGCGCCAATGCGAATTTGTCTCCTACGTCCACCGCAGCTTGTCCGCGATCTCTCGAAAGCACGTTACCTGCCGCGAGATCATCGGGCCCTGACAACCGTCGTTGTAGGCTGGGCGCGTGCGGTTGGTGCTTCTGGTATCCGGCCCGCCGGCGGCCGGAAAGACGACATTGGCGCGTGCGCTGGCCAAGCGGTTGGACCTGCCGTTGATCAGCAAGGACGACCTCAAGGAAACGATCTTCGACGCAATGGGCGGACCGGCGGGTGACCTCGCCTGGTCGCGCCGGATCGGCGCGGCGGCCATGGAAGTGCTGTGGCTGGTCGCCGCGCAGTGTCCGGAGGTGATCCTGGAGGCGAATTTCCGGCCTGGCAGCGCGATCGAGCAGGAGCACCTGCGCCGGCTCGACGCCCGGTTCGTCGAAGTTCGCTGCCGTTGTTCGGATGCGGAGATCATCCGCCGCTACGCCGAACGCGCGCGTACGGCTCATCCGGCGCACGCCCTGACGACGTTGGCCGCGTCGTCGCTCGACGAATACCGGCAGCCGGTGGGGATCGGACCCCTCGTCGAGGTCGACACGTCAGGACCTGTCGACCTCGACGACCTCACCACTCGGCTCACCGCTTTGCTTGGCAGGCCGTCTTTCGCGCGGTGACCGGATTGTGCGCCAAACCTCGTCGTAAAACGCTCAGAGCTCGCGGCCGGAGGCGCGCTGCGCGCGACCCTGTGGACCGTATGGGTATTCGCCGACGATCGGGCCGCTCACGTCGTCGAGCAGCCGGGTCTCCTCGTCGCTCAGGTGCAGCCCGGCGGCGGCGAGGTTGTCGTCGAGCTGCTCGACCGTCCGCGCGCCGAGGATCACGGACGTGACCGCCGGCCGGTCGGCCGTCCAGGCCAGCGCCACCTGCGCCATGCTCACGCCACGCGACTCGGCGATCTTGCGCACGGCATCGATGACCTGCCAGGTCTGCTCCTGCGCGTTGCGCGGCGCGTACGCCTCCATGCCTCGCTCGGGATCGTCCCCGAGCCGGCTGGCGCCGGTCGGCGTCTGGTCGCGGCGGTATTTGCCGGTCAGCCAGCCGCCGCCGAGCGGCGACCACGGCAGGATGCCGATGTTTTCGTTTTCGCACACGTCGACGAGTTCGAACTCGATCTCGCGTACCAGCAGGTTGTATTGCGGCTGCAGCGTCACGATCGGCGTGAGGCCAAGGATGTCGGTGAGCATGGCGGCCTTTTGCAGTTGCCAGCCGAGGAAGTTGCTGACGCCGGCGTACCGGATCTTGCCGGCTTTCACCGCGTCGTCGAAGAATCGCAGCGTCTCCTCGATCGGCGTCAGTGCGTCCCAGGCGTGTGCCTGGTAGAGGTCGACGGTGTCCACCTGCAGCCGCTTGAGGCTCGCGTCGAGTGCGCGGGTCAGGCTCGTACGGCTGAGGCCGACGTCGTTGGGTCCGTCACCCATCGCGAAGCGGCCTTTGGTCGCGATCACCACCTCGTCGCGGCGGCCGCTCCCGGCCAGCCAGCGGCCCACGATCTCCTCGGAGACGCCGCGCGAGTAGACGTTGGCGGTGTCGATGAAGTTGCCGCCCGCCTCGACGAACCGGTCGAGCTGGGCGTGCGACACCTCCTCGCTGCTCTCGTTGCCAAACGTCATCGTGCCAAGGCACTGCGTCGACACGATCGTCCCGGTGCCGCCGAGCGTACGGAATTCCATCTCACTCCTCCACGTGGCCTGTGCCATCACCCTCCGCCTCGGTTACCGCCCCCGTCCAACACAAGATTCCGATCCCATTCATCACCGCACGTGGTTAAAGTCCGCATGGCCACCATGCTTGCGTCCAACGCAAGCATGGTGGCCATGCGAACTAGGCGGCGCGACGAATCGCGCGGACGGTGGGCCGCGGTCGCGCGAGCGCCGCCTGATACGCCGCTTCCAGCTCGGCCAGCACCTCGTCCGGTTCCTGCAGGATCCGCGATGGCAGCGTGCGTACGACGATGATCCCAGCGGCCGCGTATCGAGTGTCGCGTTGAACGGTACGTGCGTAGTCGTCCTTCCAGAAGTGGAAGTCGAACGAGTCGATCTCGTGTGCCAAGGCGATGTGGTCCCACCATTGATCAGGCCTGCCGATGTACCTGCCGTTGGCGTCGTACACGTCGACGTTGAAGTCCGACGGAGGCACCTTCATCCGCATGCTCAGGTCGCGACCGTGAGATTCCGCGACGGAACGGAGGTCGGTGATCCGCGAGAGCACCTGGCGAGGAATGGCGGAGCCGCGTCGGCCACCGATCTCCAACTCCTTCGACATCGCCTCTGGCACGCAGTGGCCCCGCTGGATCGCTTCGATGACCAGCTGCATAACCGGCTCGACCTCCGGGATCCGCCTGGTGAGGTCGAGTACGGCTCGGGTGAGAGGCGTCAGCGGGATGCCTTCGCGCACCACCGGCTCCGGCAGGCGAGCCGTTCGCTCGATCAGCACGAAGCCGCTGCTGCCGACCTTCGTCTCGTGCGGATTGAGAAGGTGGAGACGGTCGTCCCCGAGTTTTGGCAGGCGCAGACCGTGGCGGCGACACGCCTCGGCGCCAGTGATCTGGCTCAGTGGCCCGCAGTACAGGAGTGCGGCCACCGCACGCTGGTCCGCGGTCGGAGGTGACGACTGGAGAAGGATGATGCCTGGCAGCAGTCGACGCCAAGGCCCGTCCGGACGACAGCGGCGATAGATCGTGCTGTCCTTCATGCCAAGCTCGCGAAGCGTGCTTGCCTTGATCACGTTGAGCCTGCTGCGCTTGCGCAGAAGCTCCGGCTGGTCAGCCCATCGGCCCCGTTTCATGAGCTACATCCTGAACCGTGCGCCTCTGGCCGCGCTGACCTAATTTCTCACCTGTGGATAACCGGTTGGTCGCATGGCCACCATGCTTGCGTTGGACGCACGCATGGTGGCCATGCGACCAAAGAGGCGGGAGGGTCGGGGAGCGGGGAAGTGGGGGAGGCTGCAGGATGAGGGGTGGTGTGTGGATGAGCGACGGCCGGAGAAGGACGGGTGTGGTATGGGGATGGTGTGGTGACTTCGGCGGGGTCGGCTGAGGTGCCGCCGCGGCCGCAGGCGGTGCTGGGGCCGCTGACCAGGGCCGCGATCTTCCTGGTCGTGACGGTCGACGCCGGCGGCGAGGACACCGTACGCGGCCTGCTCGCCGATCTGTCCGGCCTGGTCAAGGCGGTCGGCTTCCGGTCGCTGGACGGCGGCCTGTCGTGCGTCGCGGGCATCGGGTCGCGAGCCTGGGACCGGTTGTACGGCCGACCCAAGCCGCCCGAGTTGCACGAGCTGCCGGTGTTCGCCGGCGACCAGCACAAGTCGGTGACGACCAAAGGTGACCTGCTCTTCCACCTCCGCGCCGAGCGGATGGATCTGTGCTTCGAGCTGGAGACGCAGCTGATGGTGCGGCTCGCCGGCGCGGTCACGGTCGCCGACGAGACCCAGGGCTTCCGCTATTTCGACGCGCGTGACGTGCTGGGTTTCGTCGATGGTACGGAAAACCCGACGGGTCCGGACGCGTCTGACGCGGTCCTGGCCGACGACGGCGGAAGTTATGTGATCGTACAGAAATATCTGCACGACATGACCGCGTGGAACGCGTTGTCCACGGAGGACCAGGAAATGGTCATCGGCCGCCGCAAGCTCTCCGACATCGAGCTGTCCGACGAGGAAAAGCCGAGCAACTCGCACGTCGCGCTCAACACGATCACCGAGCCGGACGGTACGGAACGCGAGATCCTGCGCGACAACATGCCGTTCGGTCGTCCGGCGTACGGCGAGTTCGGCACCTATTTCATCGGATACGCCAAAACTCCGAGCGTCACCGAGCGGATGCTGGAAAACATGTTCGTCGGCTCCCCACCGGGAAACTACGACCGCATCCTCGATTTCTCCACCCCGGTCACCGGCACCCTTTTCTACGTGCCGACCGCGGAATTCCTCGACAACCAGCCGGAAACCCAGCCGGAGTCACTGGGAATCGGCAGCCTGCGAAGGAGCCAGCCATGAACAACCTGCACCGTGAACTCGCTCCGATCTCGGCCGCCGCCTGGTCGGAGATCGAGGAGGAGGCCAAGCGTACGTTCGCCACGTACGCCTCGGCGCGCCGGATCGTCGACGTGACCGTCACCGGTGAGGCGTCGCTGTCCGCGGTCGGCACCGGTCATCTCAAGGCCATCGCCGCGCCGGCGAGTGGTGTGCAGGCACGCGTACGCACGGCTCAGCCGATCGTCGAGCTGCGCGTGCCGTTCACGGTGACGCGCGACGCGGTCGACGACGTCGAGCGTGGCGCCAAGGATTCCGACTGGCAGCCGGTGAAGGACGCCGCGCAGACCATCGCGTACGCCGAGGATCGCTTGGTGTTCGACGGCTTTTCCGACGCCGGCATCGAAGGCATCCGGCCGGCGTCCACTGTGGACTCCATCGCGCTGCCGACCGAGGCGCGCGATTATCCCAACGCGGTCGGTGACGCACTGAACAGGCTGCGTTCGCAAGGTGTCGAAGGGCCTTACAGTCTCTTGCTCAGCGCGACCGCGTACACGGCGGCGATCGAGGCGGCCGACCACGGATATCCGGTGATCGACCACCTCAACCAGATCGTCTCCGGCGACATCATCTGGACGCCGGCGATCGAAGGCGCGTGCCTGGTTTCCTGTCGTGGCGGCGATTTCGAGCTGTACTTCGGCCAGGACCTGTCGATCGGCTATCTCAGCCACGACGTGTCCGCTGTGGACCTCTATTTCCACGAAACGCTGACTTTCCTCGTGCACACCGCCGAGGCCGGCGTCGCCGTCACGGCCTGATGGCGCTGCACGTACGGGCCGTCGCGCTGCCGGACGAGGTCGAGCGCGACATTTACGTTGTCGGCGACCGGCTGACCTACGAGCCGGTGGCGGGCGCCGAGACGGTCGTACGGTCCGGCTGGGCCGTCCCGGGTCTGGTCGACGCGCATTGCCACCTCGGCCTCGTGCCGCCTGGTGTCGCGGCGACCGTCGAGCAGGCGCGCGAGCTGGCGATGGTCGACCGCGCCACCGGTGTGCTGACGATCCGCGACGCCGGCTCGCCGACGCCGTACGCGGAGCTGGACGACGAGCCGGAGATGCCGCGACTTCTGCGCGCCGGCAGGCACATCGCGCCGCCGAAGCGCTATCTGCCCAACATCGCGGTCGACGCGGCCGGACCGGAGTTGGCGGCGGCGGTCGCCGAGCAGGCCAAGGCCGGCAACGGCTGGGTGAAGCTGGTGGGGGACTGGATCGATCGCGCGGCCGGCGATCTCGGCACCAACTACGACCGCGAATCGTTGACAGCGGCGGTAAAAGCCGCGCACGACAACGGCGCCAGAATCACCGTGCACACGTTCAGTGAGGACGCGCTGCCGGATTTGTTGGCCGCTGGCCTGGACTGCATCGAGCATGGTACGGGCCTGTCGCCGGATCTGTTGGACATCATGGCAAAAGCCGGCACCGCGCTGGTGCCGACCATGATCAACATCGAGACTTTCGGTGGCATCGCGGAGAAAGCGCAGGCCAAGTTCCCCACGTACGCCGACCACATGCGGCGGCTGATGGCCGGTTTCCCGAGCGTGGTCGCGGCGGCGCACGAGGCCGGCGTGCCGATTTTCGCCGGCACGGACGCCGGTGGCGGCATCGACCACGGGTTGATCGCGCGGGAAATCGTACGACTCCACCAGGCCGGAATGTCCACAGTGGACGCCCTGGCGGCCGGGTCGTGGAAGGCCCGCGACTGGCTCGGCCTGTCCGGTCTGGTCGAGGGCGGCCTCGCCGACCTGGTCGTCTACGCCGAAGACCCGCGCCGCGACCTGCGTACGCTCGCCAAGCCCGCACGCATGATCCTGCGCGGCCGCGTCATCCGGTAACCAGGACGTACGGTGGAGGCATGGAACGGCCGGACCTGCAGGTGCTCGGTGGTGACGACACCGAGCTGGTGACCCGTGTGCCACCGCCAGCGCTGCGGCCTTACCTGCGCCGATACTCCGGCTGGAACTCACCGGCGGCACAGATCCACCCGCGGGTGATGCCCAACGCCGACGTGGTCGTGGTGATCAACTTCGCGGCTCCGCTGATCATCGACGACCCGCTGCAGCCCGGCACCCGGCGTTACCAGTCGCTGCTGGCCGGCCTTCGCCGCACCTGGGCCGGCACCGCGTACGACGGCGCCACCGGCGGTTTCCAGCTCGACTTCCGGCCGATCGGTGCCTACCTGCTGCTCGGCATCCCGATGCACGAGGTCGCCGACCGGATGATCGACTTCG
This sequence comes from Fodinicola acaciae, assembly GCF_010993745.1. Classification (NCBI taxonomy): domain Bacteria; kingdom Bacillati; phylum Actinomycetota; class Actinomycetes; order Mycobacteriales; genus Fodinicola; species Fodinicola acaciae. The sequence goes on along the minus strand of NZ_WOTN01000003.1, from coordinate 129,650 downwards.
ACGAGCTCGGCGACCTGGAGCTCAGGGAGCTGGCCGCGCGGCTGCCCGAGGAGCCCGACTGGACCAGCCGCTTCGACCTCGTCGACCGGCTCCTCACCGACCGCCTGACCAGGGCTTTCGAGCGGGATCCGATGCGCGCCGACGGCGTACTGCGGGCCTGGGACCTGCTGACCGCCTCGCAGGGCCGGGTCGACATCGACCGCGTGGTCGCCGAGTCCGACTACAGCCACCGGCACCTCATCTCGCTGTTCCGCGAGCGCGTCGGCGTCACCCCGAAGCTGGTCGGCCGCATCCTGCGTTTCCACCGCGCGACGCGGATGCTGGCCAGCGGCTATCCGCACGGCATGGCCGCGCTCGCCGCCGAGTGCGGCTACTACGACCAGGCGCACATGGTCCGAGACTTCCGCGCGCTCGGCGGCTGTACGCCGGGGACCTATCTGGACAGCGTCTGGCCGCAGCTCGACATGGAACTCGACGCACAGCACGTCTGAGAGCGGGTCAGATTTTTGCAATAGCCGTCGGTCGCGGTCGCGCAGACTCAGGACGTACAACCGCGACCCGAGGAGGACGGCAATGGCGCTCGCGACGATTTTTCCGACGCTGCGATACAAGGACCCGCAGAAAGCGGTGGAATGGCTGTGCGAGGCGTTCGGTTTCCAAGCCAAGGGTGTTTACCAGGACGACGACGGCGCGATCGTCCATGCGGAGCTCGCGTACGGAAACGGCCTGGTGATGTTTGGCCAGGACTGCGGTGACGAGTCGCTGGCGACACCGGCCGGCGCGGCCTCGGTCTATGTGGTCGTCGCCGATCCGGACGCGCATCACGACCGCGCCAAGGCGGCCGGCGCGGTGATCGTGCGCGGCCTCACCGACCAGGACTATGGCTCGCGCGAGTACGTGGCCAAGGATTTCGAAGGCAATATCTGGAGTTTCGGGACTTACCAGACGGCTCTCGCGGAGGCCTGAGCGAGCGCCGGCGGCCGCGCCGGTTACCCTGCCGTGGTGTTGATTCGGATGTCCACGCTCCTGGTGAAGACGTTGCGCGACGACCCGGCCGACGCCGAGGTCCCCAGCCACCGGCTGATGGTGCGGGCCGGCTACATCCGCCGGGCCGCGCCGGGTGTCTACAGCTGGCTGCCGCTGGGCTATCTGGTCTATCGCAACGTCGAGCGGGTCGTCCGCGAGGAGATGGACGCGGCCGGCTGCCAGGAGGTGCACTTTCCGGCGCTGCTGCCGCGCGAGCCGTACGAGGTGACCGGCCGGTGGACCGAGTACGGCGACACGCTTTTCCGGCTGAAGGACCGCAAACAGGCCGACTATCTGCTCGGCCCGACGCACGAGGAAATGTTCACCCTGATGGTGAAGGACCTGTGTTCCTCGTACAAGGACCTGCCGCTGTCGATCTATCAGATCCAGACCAAATATCGCGACGAGGCCAGGCCGCGCGCCGGCCTGTTGCGTTGCCGCGAGTTCGTCATGAAGGACTCGTATTCCTTCGACATCGACGACGCCGGTTTGGAGCGGTCGTACGAAAACCACCGCCGCGCCTACATCAGGACGTTTGACCGGCTGGGGCTGGAATACGTGATCGTGTCGGCGATGTCCGGCGCGATGGGTGGCTCGCGCAGCGAGGAGTTCCTGTGTCCGGTGCCGGTGGGCGAGGACACGTTCGTACGCTCGCCTGGCGGTTACGCGGCCAATGCCGAGGCGGTGCGTACGCCTGCGCCTGAGCCGATCCCGTACGACGACGCGCCGGCGGCACATGTCGAGGACACGCCGGACACGCCGACGATCGAGTCGCTGGTGGCGCTGGCCAACGAGAAGTTTCCGCGTGAGAACGGCAAATGGACCGCGGCCGACACGCTCAAGAACGTCGTGGTGATGCTGACCCATCCGGACGGGAAGCGCGAACCGCTGGTGGTCGGCGTGCCGGGTGACCGCGAGGTCGACCTGAAAAGGCTCGAGGCACAGCTGGAGCCGGCGACAGTCGATGTCTTCGCCGACACCGATTTCGCCGCGCATCCGGCACTCGTCCGCGGCTACATCGGCCCGCAGGCGCTCGGCGCGGAGTCGGTGACCGGCATCCGCTATCTGGTCGATCCGCGGGTCGTCGCCGGTACGCGCTGGCTGACCGGCGCCAACCAGGCCGGCCGGCACGTCTTCGATCTGGTCTGTGGCCGCGATTTCACCCCGGACGGCACCGTCGAGGCGGCCGAGCTGCGCGACGGTGACCCGGCGCCGGACGGCTCCGGTCCGCTCAGCCTGCAGCGCGGCATCGAGATCGGCCACATTTTCCAGCTGGGCCGCAAATACGCCGAGGCGCTGGGCCTGTCGGTGTTGGACGAGAACGGAAAACGCGTCACCGTCACGATGGGGTCGTACGGCATCGGCGTTTCCCGCGCGGTCGCGGCGATCGCCGAGTCGAGCCACGACGGCGCCGGCCTGTGCTGGCCGCGCGAGATCGCGCCGGCCGACATCCACCTGGTCGCCACCGGCAAGGACGACGCCGTCTTCGAGACCGCCGAGACACTGGCCAAAGACCTGGAAAACGCCGGCCTGCGCGTCTTGTTCGACGACCGACGGCGGATCAGTCCCGGCGTGAAGCTCAACGACGCCGAGCTGATCGGCGTGCCGACCATCGCCGTTGTCGGACGCGGCCTGTCCAACGGCACGATCGAGGTCACCGACCGCGCCAGCGGCGACCGCGAGGACGTGCCACTGGGTGAGGTCGTCGCTCACCTGACTGCGGTGTGTAGGCGGCCAAACCCGGTTCACTAGAATTCGCCGCATGGCCAAACCCGGAGTGCTCACCCCGCAGGCCGAGGACTTTCCTCGGTGGTATCAGGACGTCGTTGCCAAGGCCGAGCTGGCCGACAACGGCCCGGTCCGCGGCACCATGGTGATCCGACCGACCGGGTATGCGCTGTGGGAACGCGTGCAGCGCGAGATGGACGACCGGATCAAGGCGGCCGGCGCGGAAAACGCGTACTTCCCGCTGTTCATCCCGCAGTCCTATCTGTCCCGCGAGGCCGAGCACGTCGAGGGCTTCTCGCCGGAGCTGGCCGTCGTCACGCACGCCGGCGGCAAGGAGCTGGACGAGCCGATCGTCGTACGGCCGACCTCCGAGACGGTCATCGGCGAGTTCATGGCCAAGTGGGTGCAGAGCTATCGCGACCTGCCGCTGCTGCTCAACCAGTGGGCCAACGTGGTGCGCTGGGAGCTGCGGCCGCGGGTTTTCCTTCGTACGACCGAATTCCTGTGGCAGGAAGGTCACACCGCGCACGCGACGAAGGCCGACGCGGCGGCGTACGCGCGGCGGATCCTGCACCACGCGTATCAGGACCTGATGACCGGTGTGCTGGCCATTCCGGTGGTGCCCGGCTGCAAGACCGCCAAGGAGCGCTTCGCCGGCGCGATCAACACGATGACGCTCGAGTCGATGATGCGCGACGGCAAGGCGCTGCAGATGGGGACCAGCCACGAGCTCGGCCAGAACTTCGCGCGCGCTTTCGGCATCGAGTTCACCTCCGACAGCGGCTCGCGCGAGCACGCGTGGACGACCTCGTGGGGCTCGACCACGCGGATGATCGGCGCACTCGTGATGGCGCACGGTGACGACAACGGCCTGCGCGTGCCGCCGCGGCTCGCGCCGACGCAGGTGCTGGTCACCGTCGTCAAGGCCGGTGACGGTGTCGCCGCGGCCGCCGAGGGCCTGGTCGACGACCTGCGCCGCGAAGGCGTGCGCGCCGCGCTCGACGACCGGGTCGACACGCCGTTCGGCCGGCGCGCGGTCGACGCGGAGCTGAAAGGCATCCCGGTGCGGATCGAGGTCGGTCCTCGCGACCTCGCCGAGCAGAAAGTGACGCTGGTGCGGCGCGTGCCGGGCACCAAGACGCCGATCGCGCTGTCCGCCGCGGTCGAGGGCGCCAAGGCGGCGCTGACCGAGGACCAGGACGCCTTGTATTCGGAGGCGTTGGAGCGCCGCGAATCCTCCACTGTGGACGTGAAGACGCTCGGCGATGCCGTCGAGGCGGCCAAGACCGGCTGGGCTCGCATCCCGTGGGACGTGCTCGGCGTCGAAGGCGAGGCGGAGCTGGCCAAGGACGCGGTGAGCGTACGCGTGCTGACCCGTGCGGACGGCAGCGTGCCGGAAAGTCCTGACGAGTCAGGCCTGACCGCGTGGGTCGGCCGGTCGTACTAGACCGTGGCCTGGCAGTCGGGAAGTCAGGTCGTCGTACGGCATTTTCGTGCCGGTGAGCCGCATGCGGCGCTGCCGACCACGATCGTCACGGAGGATGCCACCGGTCTGCTGCTCTGGCTGGCCGGTGGCACTCCGGTCGTACGCGGTCAGCTCGCCGACGGCCGGTCCGTACGTGATGTCGGGGTGGTGGCGGCCGCGTCGTTGCCGCGGTCATTGCGGCCGCGGCGATGGAGAGGCACCGGCATCCTGATGCTGATCCCGCCGGCCGAGGACTGGTCGGTGTGGTGGTTTTTCCGCGCCGACGGCGGTTTCGCCGGTTGGTACGGCAACCTGGAGGAGCGGCACGTGCGGCAGGTGGTCGACGGCGTGCAATACGTCGACACCGCGGACAACGCGCTGGACATCTGGTTCGAGCCGGACCGGACGTGGTCGTGGAAGGACGAGGACGAGTTCGCCGACCTCACCGGCCTGCCCGGTTACTGGGACGCCTCCAGCGCTGTGCACATCCGTGCCGCCGGCGAGCGGTTGATCGCGCTGGCCGAGGCGGGCGCGCCGCCGTTCGACGGCCGTTGGACCGACTTCCGGCCGGACCCGTCCTGGCCGCTGCCCACGCTTCCTCCGTCCTGGCACGCCGCCTAAATGCCGGCGACCATCTTTCCGCCGGAGAGGAACTGCTCGTACGACCCCCACGGCTGCACGCCGTCCTGCTTCCTGATGACCTCACCGGAATACTGCGCCAGATAGACACGGCGCAGCTGGTCGGTGAGGTTGGGGCCGCTGCGGTGGATCACCACGCTGGAGAAAACCGCGATCGAACCGGCCGGCACGACGACCGGGATCCCCGGATCGGAGCCGAAATAGCAGACCTTGTCGTTGACCACCGGATCGGGGATGTGTTTCACGTACGACCGGATGCCGGATCGTGAGTATGGCAAGAGATAGACGGAGCCGTTTTCCTCGGTCACGTCGTCCAGAGCGATCCAACAGGTCAGATACGGCCGGTGGTTTTCGTGCACGTATCCCGAATCTTGGTGCCAGGCAAAGGAAGTGTCCGGGTCACCGGCCTTGATGACGTACTGTTCCCAGAAAAGGTATGCCTCCTCGCCGAGGGTCGCGCGGCAGATCTGCGCCATCGTCTCGCCGAACAGAAACCGCCGCAGCTCCGGTCGGTCCTGATAGATCATGTGGCTGAAATAGCGTTTGCCGCGCGCGTTGATGTTGAGCCGGTCGACTCCGGCCTCGTCCATCTGTCGCTCGATCTTCTCGATCGAATATTGCGCGCCGCCGCGCAGCAGCTCCAATTGTTCGTCGTCGAGCGCGCGCTCCAGCACGAAATAGCCTTCGTTCGCGTACTGCTCGCACATCTCGGCCGTGACCGCCATCTTTCCGCCTCCATCCACTCAGCCGGTGTCGATGCTAGGAAAACGCCGCGCGATCAGGAATGGCGACGGTGGCGGATCCATGTACGTTTTGGCGGATGGACACCCGGATCCTCGCCTCCGATGTGCCGCCGACCCGGATCGGACAGCTGGTGCTGGCCGGTGAGGTCGACGACGACGAGCCGTGGGTGCCGGCGCCGCTTCGGGTGATGGACGCGTACATCCTGTCGTTCGTGACCGATGGCCGCGGTCGCTATCGGTATGCCGACGGTCAGGTCGACCCGATCGTCGCCGGCTCGGTCACGATCGTCCTGCCCGGCGAGCCGCACTGGTATGGCACGGCGCCAGGACAGCGATGGTCGGAGCTGTTCGCCGTCGTCACCGGTCCGCTTTTCGACACGCTGGCCGGCATCGTCGGCAGGTCAGGACCACGGCAGCCGCGCGCCACGCCGTCGCCGAGCGCGCTGCGTACGGTCCTGCGGGCTAGTCCACGCTCGCCGCTGGCCGCCGAACATCAGCTGATGGCGCTGGCCGACTGGCTGCTCGACGCGACCGCGCCGGACGACGGCGGCCTGAGTCCGGCCGTCGCCACCGCCACGGAACGGCTCGCGGAGGATCTCGCGGGCGCCGTCGACCTGCGCGTCATCGCTGCCGAGGTCGGCCTGCCGTACGACGTCTTCCGCCGCCGCTTCGTCGCCGAGGTCGGCCAGCCACCACTCGCATTCCGTAACGGCCGCCGCCTGCAGGCCGCGGCGACGCTGCTGCGGCTCACCGACATGACGCTGCGCGAGATCGCTCGTACGCTCGGCTTCACCGACGAGTTCCACCTGTCCAAACGCTTCCGCGCGCACTTCGGCGTCCCACCCCGCGACTACCGCACGGGAAGATCGTGAACGCGGCATCTGTTGTTGTGTCATGGGCTACTACGACGTGCGGCTGAAGGCCGTGCTGGCGAAGGTGCGGCTGGCGCTTGGCGACCGGGCCGACAATCCGGACGCCATCATGACGCTGGAGGACGCCGTCGCGGCGCTCGGCAGGCAAGGTGTCACCGAGGTCGGGCGCTGCGAGGTGCCGGTCGACCAGGTGGTCGGCACGGTCAGCCGCTCGTGCGATTTCGACCGCGGCTTCCGGCTGCTCAACCCGGCGCTCGCCGACCGTTGGCAGTCGCTGGCGCGAGCCGCACAGTCGGGTTCCGATTTCCCGCCGGTCGACCTCGTACGCCTCGGCGACATGTACTTCGTCCGCGACGGCCACCACCGCGTGTCAGTGTCGCGCGCGTTGGGACGGCCGACGATCGCCGCGCGCGTCCAGTGGATCTGCACGACCGCGTACGCGATGGCCTGCCTGACGCTCGCGCACCTGGAGAACAAGGCGGCGGAGCGGCTGTTCCTGGAGCGCGTGCCACTGCCGGACGCCGTACGCACCGACTTGTGGCTCGACGCTCCGGAGGAGTGGATGCGGCTGGCCGACGCGGCCGAGGCCTGGGCCTATCGGTCGATGTTGGCCGGCCGGCGGTTGACCGACCGCGATCGGATGGCGAGCCAGTGGTGGGACGAGGAGGTCATGCCGGTGATCTCCCGGCTGCGGACCGAAGGCGCGGCTCTGCCGCTGCGTGACGTGCAGGCGTACGTGAGCGCGCTGGCGACCCGCGACCGGCTCGGCCAGCTCGACTGGACGCCCGACGTGACCGCGGAGCTGGTTGACTGACGGGGTGAGGCGGATCCCGGAGTCGGCATCGCTGGTCGTACGACCACATCGCGGCCAGCTGGCGATCCTGCTCGCCATCGCGGTCCTGGTGCTCGCGGTGTGGATCCTCAACTCGCTGCCGCGCTTCGCCGATCTGCTCGCCGGCCGGGGGGTCGGCACGCCATGGTCGATCGTGTCCGTGGTGTGCGTCGCCGTCGCGCTGGCTTTCACCTGGTGCTGGCTGCGGCTGGCGATGCGCGGGCCGATGCTCGCCGCCGACGACAGCGGCCTGTGGCTGAGGCGCACGGTCTTCTCCGCGAAGGCGGTCTTCGTGCCGTGGGAATCGGTGCGGCACATCCGCCCGTATCTCCGCGCGCGCGTACGTTATGTGGCCTTCGACACCGACTCGCGCTGGCCGTGGGACGGGCCGCTGGCGCTGATGATCCGGCAGCGTGGCGCGGCTGTCCTGCCGGTGCCGGCCGGTGTCGATCCGGAGGGACTGCTGGCGCGGTTGTACGAGCTGTCCGGCAGGCGCGTACCGGTCGGTTGAAAGACTGGTCGCATGCCGCAGACGATGCTTGTGCGCTATCACCGCGATGGCGAGCTCAGAGGTGTACGGCCATGCACGGTCGTCGAGGACACGCCGGACCGTACGGTGCTGTGGCTCGCGCACGGGACTCCGGTGCGGTTTCCCCGCTACGCCGACGGCCGCGAGGTCAGGGACGTGCCACTTGAGCAGCGCTTTCGCGAGCCGTGGCACACGGTCGACGACCATTGGCGGGGGACCAGCACGCTGATCCTGATGCGGCCGGACACCTGGCACTCGGTCCACTGGTTCTTCACGCCGGACGGCTCGTTTCGCAACTGGTACGTCAACACCGAGACGCCGTACGTGCGCTGGGACGACGGTGACGCCGCCGGCTTTGACACCGACGACCTGGAACTCGACGTCGTCGTGGCGCCGGACCGGAGCTGGCAGCTCAAGGACGAGGACGAGGCTGCGGCCGCGTACGAGGTGGGCCAGGTCAGCGCCGCCTGGGCCGAGCGCGCGCGGGTCGAGGCGCAGGCCGCGATCGAGGACGCCGAGGCCGGCCGGTGGCCGTACGACGGCACCTGGACCGACTTCCGGCCGGACCCGTCCTGGCCCGTACCGTCGCTGCCGGCCGGCTGGGACAGGCCGGCGGCGCTGCTGGTCAGCGGATCTGGCACAATGGACCGCTGAACCTGACCGCGCGGACCCTCTCAACCGCCGTGGCCGGGTCCACCGGGTGCGCAGGCCAGGTCCCCACATGTGCCGGCGCGGCCCACCAGCTCTCGACAGTCGTAGGAGACACCACACCCGTGGCTACCAAGATCAAGCTGATGCGCCTCGGCAAGATGCGCTCGCCGCACTACCGCATCGTCGTCGCCGACGCGCGCACCAAGCGCGACGGCCGCGCGATCGAGGCGATCGGCCTGTACCACCCGAAGGAGGAGCCCTCCTTCATCCAGGTCAACTCCGACCGCGCGCAGTACTGGCTGGGCGTCGGCGCGCAGCCGACCGCGGCGGTCACCGCGATCCTGAAGCTGACCGGCGACTGGCAGAAGTTCAAGGGCGAGCCGGCGCCGGCTCCGCTGAAGGTCGCCGAGCCGAAGGCCCCGCGTCCGGAGATCGGTGCCGTGTTCGCCGAGTCGGACAAGAACGCCGACGGCAAGGGCGCGGCCACCACACCGAAGAAGAAGGCGGCCAAGAAGGCCGACGCCAAGGCTGACGAGAAGGCCGCTGAGCCCGCCGCCTCGGAGTCCTAAGTGCTGGAAGAAGCACTCGAGCACCTCGTACGCGGGATCGTCGACCATCCCGACGAGGTGAGCGTCGGTGTCGTCAACGGTCGCCGCGGCTCGACGCTGCAGCTGCGCGTCCACCCCGACGACCTCGGCAAGGTGATCGGCCGCGGCGGCCGGACGGCTCGTGCGCTGCGCCAGGTGATGACCGGCGTCGGCGGCCGTGGCGTACGCGTCGACGTGGTCGACACCGACCGGCACTGACACTGTGCAACTGGTCGTCGCTCGGATCGGTCGTCCGCACGGCGTACGCGGTGACGTGACCGTCGAGGTCCGCACCGACGAGCCGGACGACCGGTTCGCGCTCGGCTCCGTACTGGCCACCGACCCCGAGTCGGCCGGACCGCTGTCCGTCGAGGACGCGTTCTGGCACGGCGGCCGGCTGGTGCTGCACTTCAAGGACGTCGACGACCGGGACGCCGCGGAGGGCCTCCGCGGCGTCCTGCTCGTCGTGGAGTCCGACGACCTGCCAGAGCTGGACGATCCGGACGAGTTCCGCGACCACGACCTGATCGACCTCGCCGCCGTCGACCCCACCGGCGCGCCACTGGGCACGGTGACCGCCGTCGACCACGGCCCCGGCGGCGACCTGCTGATCCTGACCGGCCTCGACGGCCGAACTCACTTGGTGCCGTTTGTGAAGGCGATCGTGACCGCCGTCGACGCGCGTACGGTCACCATCGACCCACCAGCCGGCCTCTTCGACCTCTGAACCACCCGCTACGGGCTCTGAGTCGAATGTGCAAAGTAGGCCCACTTTCCGCGACAAAAGTGGTCTTCCTTTGCGCATTCGATGCGTGCGGCGGTCACCGCGCGCGGCCACGGGCCGGCGCACCGCGGAGTGTGGGATCAGGCGGCCTCGTCGTCGCCGGCCGCCACGTGTACGACCCCGTCCATCGCGCCCAGCTTCGCCATCAGGTCGTTCATCGAGCCGCGTCCGGACAGCGTGAGCACCACCACCGCGGTCACGCCTTCCTCGCTGTCGACGGCGACCCGCCGCACCAGCCAGCCGGTGTCCGTACACACCGACAGCAGCCGCCGCAGCACACCGCGACCGTCTTCGTACGTGACACGCAGGATCCGCGGCTCGTGACCGCGGCCGAGCAGCCACCGCACCACCGGCGGATAGCCGAGTACGACCACGAAATGGCCGACCGTCGTGGCGGTCGCGAGCAACGGCAACCCCGCGCCGCACGCCATCCCGACCGCGGCCGCCACCCAGATCGTCGCTGCCGTCGTCAGACCGCGCACCAGGTCACGCCGGATGAAGATCAGGCCGCCGCCGATGAAGCCGATGCCGGAGACCACCTGCGCCGCCACCCGGGACGGATCGAGCACGACGTGGCCGGGGCTGAGGACCGAGCTGAAGCCGTACGCGGACAGCAACACGATCAGCGCCGAGGCGAGGCCGACCAGGCTGTGCGTCCGCAGTCCGGCGCTCTTCGAGCGGATCTCGCGCTCCAGTCCGATGGCCGAGCTGAGCAGCAGCGCGAGACCCAACGGCGCCAGCAGGCTCCATTCGTTGCGCATATCGCCAAACGGTAGCGTCGATGCCGCCATGCGCATCGATGTGATCACGATCTTCCCCGGCTACCTCGCGCCACTGCGCGAGTCGTTGCTCGGTCGCGCGCGCGACCGCGGCCTGCTCGACATCCAGGTCCACGACCTGCGCGATTGGACGCACGACCGGCACCGTACGGTCGACGACACACCGTACGGCGGCGGCGCCGGCATGGTCATGCGTCCGGAGCCGTGGGGTGAGGCGCTCGACGAGCTCGCGCCTGACGACGCCCGCCTTCTCGTCCCGACGCCGACCGGCACCGTCTTCAGCCAGCGGCTCGCGCACGAGCTGGCGGAGGAGGAGCGGCTGGTCTTCGCGTGCGGCAGGTACGAAGGCATCGACGCGCGAGTAGCCGAGGAGGCCGCGACGCGGATGCGCGTGACCGAGATCTCACTCGGCGACTACGTGCTCAACGGCGGCGAGGTCGCGGCGCTGGTGATCATCGAGGCGGTGGCGCGGCTGCTGCCGGGCGTGCTCGGCAACCCGGCGTCGCTGGAGGAGGAGTCGTACGCGGACGGCCTGCTGGAATATCCGGTTTACACCAAACCGTCCAGTTGGCGCGGCCGGGACGTACCACCGATCCTGCTCTCCGGCGACCACGGACGGATCGCGCGCTGGCGTCGTGAACAGGCCCTGACCCGGACGGCGGCGCGGCGTCCCGACCTGCTCGCGGCGCTGCCGCCGGAGGCGCTGAGCGAAGCGGACCGGGCGGTTTTACCGGCCACGCGGGCCTGTGGCACCATGGACAGGTTGCCGCCCGCTCCCGGGCCAGCATGAGCCCGCGTTAGCCGCTGGGCCAGCATTGACGCGTTTGACCCGGTGAAAGACAAGGAAGCGATCTGAGATGAACACCCTGGATGCGCTCGACGCCGCCCAGAAGCGGTCCGACATCCCGGAATTCCGTCCCGGCGACACCCTGAAGGTGCACGTGCGGGTCGTCGAGGGCAACCGCTCGCGGATCCAGATCTTCCAGGGTGTGGTCATCCGCCGGCAGGGCGCCGGTGTCCGGGAGACCTTCACGGTCCGCAAGATGAGCTTCGGCGTCGGCGTCGAGCGCACCTTCCCGGTGCACACGCCGGTGATCGACAAGATCGAGGTCGTCACCCGCGGTGACGTACGCCGTGCCAAGCTCTACTACCTCCGCGACCTGCGGGGCAAGGCCGCCAAGATCAAGGAGAAGCGCGAGACCACCGCGCGCTGAGCGCGGTCGTCTGGCGTAGAGCCCGGTGCCCAGCCACGGCCACCGTGGCGGTCGGCATCGGGCGATCCGGGAGCGCCGTCCGCTGTCGCTGTTTCAGGAAACGATCCTGCTGACCTGCGTCGCGCTGGCGGTCGCCATCCTGGTGCGCGCGTTTCTCGTCCAGGCGTTCACGGTGCCGTCCGGCTCCATGGAGGAGACCCTCCGGATCGGCGACCGGATCCTGGTCAACAAGATCATCTACACCGTACGCGAGCCGCATCGCGGCGAGATCGTGGTGTTCAAAGGCGCTGACGACTGGAACGAGGAAGGCGCCGAGCCGCCGCCGTCCGGCTTCTTCCCGACCGTCGGCGCGTACGTCGGCAGCCTCTTCGGTGCTACGCCACCAGGCGAGAAAGACCTGGTGAAGCGGGTCGTCGGGGTGGCCGGCGACACGGTCAGGTGCTGTGACCGGCAAGGCCGGGTCACGGTCAACGGCCTGGGGCTCAACGAGCCGTACGTCCATGACAACACGCCGGTCGAGCAGCGCGCCTTCGGTCCGGTGAAGGTGCCGGACGGCCGGCTGTTCGTGCTCGGTGACCACCGCGGCGTGTCGGCCGACTCGCGCTATCACATCGCCGACAAGTGGCACGGCACGATCAGTGTCAGCGACGTGATCGGCCGGGCTTTCCTGATCGTCTGGCCGATCCCGCACGCGGGCTCGCTGGAGGTGCCGGACACCTTCGGCGGCCTCAACTCCTCGTTGCTGCTGATGTTGCCGTACCGCCGCCGTCGCCGCTCCTAAGTTCGCATGGCCACCATGCTTGCGCTGGACGCACGCATGGTGGCCATGCGTGCATTGGCCGCGTACAGGCGGAGTAAAGCGATCATGGCGCGCGGTAACACGACTGGAACAGGACGTGGACCTGGCGGCGGCGGCCGGCGGCGGCATCGTAGGCTGTTTCGGTGCGAGCTGAGCCGAAACGTAAGCGCCTCCCGTTCTGGATCGAGTTGCCGATCCTCATCGTCATCGCCCTGGTGGTGGCGCTCGTCGTTCGCACGTGGGTCGTGCAGACGTTCTACATCCCGTCCGGCTCCATGGAAAACACCCTGGAGCTCAACGACAAACTGCTGGTCAACAAGCTGATCTACGACTTCAGGTCGCCGGACCGCGGTGAGATCATCGTGTTCCAGCCACCGGCCAGCTGGAACGCGCCGGCCAACGAGAAGGAGTTCATCAAGCGGGTGATCGGCACTCCCGGCGACCGGGTGGTCTGCTGTGACGCCGCCGGTGCGGTCACCGTCAACGGCTATCCGCTCAAGGAGACCTACCTCTATCCCGGCAACGCGCCGTCGACCATCCGGTTCGACGTGACCGTGCCGGCCGGCCGGTTGTTCGTCCTCGGTGACCACCGGGAGATCTCCGGCGACTCGCGCTATCACCTGCGGGACAGTTCGGGCACGATCCCGATCAGCAGCGTCGAGGGCGAGGCGTTCGCGATCTACTGGCCGGTCAACCGGTGGACGGCGCTCGGCGTACCAGACATATTCGGCAGCGTGCCGAAGCCGGCCGGCGGCTGAGTCGGCGGCGATGGCCTCGGGGGAGCGGTCCAGGCGACGGCTGCCGTTCTGGATCGAGTTGCCGATCCTGGTCGTGATCGCGCTGGTGGTGGCCCTGGTCGTACGCCAGTTCGCCGTGCAGACGTTCTACATCCCGTCTCCGTCGATGGAGAACACGCTGCGGGTCAACGACCAGATCCTGGTCAACAAGATCATCTATCACCTGCGTCCGCCGCACCGCGGCGAGGTGATCGTCTTCGAGCCGCCGGCGTCCTGGAGGGAGAGCCTGGCCGACAAGGACTTCGTCAAGCGGCTCATCGGGCTGCCCGGCGACCACGTGGTGTGCTGCAACGCCACCGGCCAGGTGACGATCAACGGGTATGCGCTCACCGAGCCGTACCTCTATCCCGGTAACCACCCCTCCGACCGGCGTTTCGACGTACGCGTACCGGCTGGCCGGCTGTTCGTGATGGGAGACCACCGCAGCCTGTCCGGCGACTCGCGGATCCATCTCGACGAGAACTCAGGCACGATCCCGGAAGGCAGCGTGGTGGGGCCGGCCTTCGCCATCTACTGGCCGGTGAACCACTGGTCGGGCCTGCCGGTGCCGGAGACCTTCGAACACATACCACCACCGAGTCGCTAGTGTCGGGACACTAGGGATCTACGCTGGGATGCGATGACTGACAGGGTGATCGACCGGGCCGGGGCCCGGGTGCTGCTCATCGACCCGGACGACCGGGTGTTGCTCATGAACGCCTTCGATCCGGCTGACCTGGACACGCCGGCGTACTGGATCACCGTCGGCGGCGGCATCGAGGACGGCGAGGACCCCTCCGAGGCCGCCGTACGCGAGCTGGCGGAGGAGACCGGCCTGCGGGTGACGGTCGACGACCTGCGTGGGCCCGTCTTTCGCGAGGTGGTGGACTTCCCGTTCAACGGCAGGACCTATCGGCAGGCCAACGTCTTCTACGTCGTACGGTGTGACCACATCGAGGTCGACACGAGTGGCTGGGACGAGGTGGAGCGGGCGTCCTGTCACGGGTACGAATGGTGGTCGGCCGAGGAACTGTCGGCCACCAGCGAGACCATCTATCCACCGAACCTCGCCGAGTTGATCCGGAGCGTGGCCTGATGCTGGCACCTCCCCGCACGGTCGTCCGCCGTGAGGCCGGCATGTACGCGATCGAGCAGGCGCTGCGCCGCCGCGGCTTCGACCGCATCGCCGGTGCCGACGAGGCCGGCCGTGGCGCCTGCGCGGGGCCGCTGGTGGTCGCCGCCTGCATGCTGCCGCCGGGGCGCCGCGGCGAGGTGCCGGGCTTGGCCGACTCCAAGCTGCTCACCCCGGCCAGCCGCGAGGAGGTCTACGCCGAGGTCGTCAAGCGCGCTCAGGCGTACGCGATCGTCGTCATCGACACGCCGGACGTCGACCACCGCGGCGTACACGCGGCCAACCTCGACGGCATGCGGAGGTCGGTCGGCATGCTCGATCCGGAGCCGCAGTACGTGCTGACCGACGGCTTCCGGGTCGACGGTCTGTGCGCGCCCGCGCTGGCCGTGCCGAAGGGCGACCGGGTCGTCGCGTGCATCGCGGCGGCCTCCGTGCTGGCGAAGGTGACCCGAGACCGGCTGATGATGCAGCTGCACGAGTCGTGGCCGCAGTACGATTTCGCTCGGCACAAGGGCTACATCACCGCCGAACACACGGCCGCGCTGGCCGAACACGGACCGTGCGAGATCCATCGCTCGTCGTTCGTCAACGTGTCGACGTTGCTGGGGTCGCAGCGTCACGTGTCGATCGCGGTAAGCGATGATATGCAGTTGGAGGGGGTGTTAGCCGAGTGAGCGCAGAGGACTTGGAGAAGTACGAGACCGAGATGGAGCTCCAGCTCTATCGCGAATACCGGGACATCGTCCGGCAGTTCTCCTACGTGGTGGAGACCGAGCGGCGGTTCTACCTGGCCAACGCGGTGGACCTGCAGGTGCGCAACGCCGACGGCGAGGTGTACTTCGAGCTGGAGATGTCCGACGCCTGGGTCTGGGACATGTATCGGCCGGCCCGCTTCGTGAAGAACGTACGGGTCGTCACGTTCAAGGACGTGAACGTCGAGGAGCTCGACAAGCCGGACATCTCGCTGCCGTCGGACGGCTCGGCACCGTTCGGCGAATAGCGGTCACATCGTACGGGTAACCGGCCCGCATGAGTGAGCCGTTGTACGACAGTGCCGCGCAGCAGAACGGTGCGCAGGTGCCGGCCGACCGTGACCGGCTGACGCCGCAGGAGGCCTATCCGGACCTGCACGCCGGTCAGCCGCGGGACGGTGGCGCGCCGGACGGCGTCGATCCCGGTGGCGTCACCGCCGACTACACCTCGGAGAGTTTTCCGCCGGCCGAAGGTGTTTTCACGCCGGACGTGGGGCCGGGCGGTGACGACGTCGACACGTCCCGTACGGCCGCGCCGGGTCGTTACCGGACGTCGTCGCCCGGCCGCGAGGTCGTGGAGAAAGTGAGTGACGACGCCGAATAGTCTTGGTGGGTTCCCGATGGGAGAGGGGCCCGCCGGTGTCGTCCTGGCAACCGCCGACATATCTGGAGAAGGAACTCGAGGTCGCGAAGCGCCGCGGCGACCTCGCCGCGTACCAGCGCATCCTTGGCCGCGGCGAGGTCTACATGCGGGTGCCGAAGGCTGACGGCGACGCGTTGGTCAATGGCGAGGCCAAGGGCTATCCGCTGCCGCTGCGCACCGAGCTCGGCCGGCAGTTCATGGACGTCTGCACGGTCGGTGAGCTGAACGAGCTGGACGACGACTGGGTGACGTACTGCGCGCGCTGGGAAAACCTGGCCGAGCAGGACGCGTACGACTATCGCTGGTTCGTCGTCAACCGCGGCACGCCGATCGAGGCGGCGTTCAGCTACGAGATGATCCAGCAGTGGTTGCGGCTGCCCGGCCGACCGCCTGGGCGGTTCACGCACGACAAGCTGATCACGACCCGCCGTGGCCCGACGCGTGGTCCGTTGGCGCACGGCCTGGCCTGCGGAGCGCATCTGGCGATCGGCAACGGTGCCATCTGGAACACCACGATCAACACCTACAGCGGCGACTACAGCTCCGACATGGAGCGCCTTCGCGGCGACTGGTCGATCAACGGCCCGGAGGACTGGGCCAAACAGCTCACCTACCTGCTCAACGCGGAGAACAGCGACCCGGCGATCGACGCGCTGCTGCGGATGCGCCAGCGGCTCGGCGGTGCGGCGGCCGCCTCGCTGTCGGTCAAGCGGTGGCGCAACGAGTTCATCGCGTGGGCCCGTGATCGGCAGATCCCCGAGGAAGTGCTGGAGGAAACGCTGGATCTGCTCTGCATGATCATCGACTACGAGGCCGCCTTCCGTGACGCGCGGATGCTGGACGCCAACCAGGTCGTGGCGACCGTTGCCGGCTACGACTACGGCCGCGCGGTGAACCTGACGCGCTGGGGACTCGCGGCGCGCTACTGCACGCGTGACGCCGCCGAAAACCTGATCAGGCAGGCCGGTGAGCTGAGCCAGGCCGCGTACGCCTCGTGGCCGGACTTCTCCGCCGGCTACGCCCTCGGCCGCGTCCTGCGCTTCGACGAAGGCGACTTCGGCTCGTGTTACCGCGACATGCTCAACGTGCACGAGATCCTGGCCACCGAGCCGGACAGTCCGTGGCGTACGACCAAATGGCAGAGCCACTCCGACGCCGGCACCGCACGCCCGGTCGCACAGCCAGCCGGACGGGTCGTACTCACCGACGAAAACGCCGAAGGCTTCTTCGCCCGCCGAGCCGCCGGCGAATCCGCGTAAGCAGCTTTACCCGCTACGGCGCGAAATTGTCGTACGCACCTGCCATTCTTCCCCCACCCAGTTCGGGGCGGGGGTGGCTCGCGGCTCTGCCACCTGAAGAAAAAATTCAAGGTGGCGGAGCCTCACACCCACCCCCCGCCCCGGACTGGGTGGGGGCCATTCTTGCTCGTATGTACGACAGTTTCGTGTCGTACAAGAAGGTTCAGAGCCGGCAAGCTCGCGAACTCGACGTTTTGGTGCTCTATATCGTTGTAGACCGACGAAAACGTCGAGTTCGCGACGGCCCCGCCGCGAGCTGCGCCAAGCGAAACGGACGCCTTAAATACCAGATTTTCGTGCCGTGGCGCCGTTTTCCACAGGTCGAATTGTTGTCCACAGATTTCCGCCGGCCCCCGCCACGTCCCGGTCACGCCAGGCAGGATTTCCGGTGCCGGCACCACCTGCCGGCGGCGACGTGGCTGGGGGACGGAAGCGATGAGGATCCGAAATGCGGTCGGCAGGTTCGGCGAGGAGGTCGCCGTGCAGCATCTGCGCGGCGCCGGAATGGCCGTCCTCGACCGCAACTGGCGCTGCCGGATGGGCGAGATCGACGTCGTCGCCAGAGACGGCAACTCGCTGGTGTTCTGCGAGGTGAAGACCCGCCGCGGCGCTGTCTGCGGCACACCGGCCGAGGCCGTGAGCGCCGACAAGGCGCAGCGGCTGCGCAACCTCGCGCTGCAGTGGCTCGCCGACTCCGGCAACCACGCGCATGAGCTGCGGTTCGACGTCGTCGAGGTGCGGCTGTCCAGCAACCGCGGCACGCAGGTGCAGCACTTGCGAGGTGTGCTGTGAACGTCGCCAGGATCGCCTCCGTGGGCCTGGTCGGGATCGAGGGACATCTGGTGGAGATCGAGGCTGACCTGAGCCAGGGCCTGCCGCGGTTGGTGATCACCGGCCTGCCCGACACCGCGCTCGGCCAGGCGCGCGACCGGCTCCGGTCGGCGGTGGTCAACTCGGCCGAGGAGTGGCCGCCGGGCCGCATCACGGTCAACCTGTCGCCGGCGGCGGTGCCCAAGCACGGCAGCGGGTTCGACCTGGCGATGGCCGCGGCGATCCTGCTCGCCGCCGAGGCGTTGCCGCCGGACGCGCTGGCCGGCGCGGTGCTGATCGGCGAGCTGGCGCTGGACGGCCGGGTGCGTACGGTCCCCGGTGTGCTGCCGGCCGTGGTGGCGGCCAGCCAGGCCGGGGTCAAGTGGGCCATCGTGCCGGCTGGCAACGCCGCCGAGGCCAGGCTGGCGAGCTCGGCGATCAGGGTGACCGGCATCGACAGCCTGGCCGAGCTGATCGGCTTGGCCCGCGGCACGCTCGACCTCGACGACGAACCCGCGCCGGTCACCGGAGAGCAGTTGGACGACGGCCCGGATCTGGCCGACGTGGTGGGTCAGCCGGAGGGCCGTACGGCGGTCGAGATCGCTGCGGCCGGCGGACATCACCTGGCCATGATCGGGCCGCCGGGGTCCGGAAAGACCATGCTCGCCGAGCGGATGCCTGGCCTGCTGCCCGCGCTGAGCGAGACGGAGTCGCTGGAGGTGACCGCTGTGCATTCGATCGCCGGTGTGCTGCCGCCCGGCACCGGCCTGATCCGCCGGCCGCCGTTCCAGGCGCCGCATCACTCGGCGACCGAGCCGGCGCTGGTCGGCGGCGGGTCCGGCATGCCGCGTCCTGGCCTGTTGTCGCTGGCGCATCACGGCGTGTTGTTCCTGGACGAGGCGACCGAGTTCAAGTCGCCGGTGCTCAACGCGCTGCGCCAGCCGCTGGAGCGCGGCCAGGTGCGGCTGTCCCGAGCCGGCGGTTCGATGAGCTATCCGTGCAAGGTCCAGCTGGTGCTGGCGGCCAACCCCTGTCCGTGCGCCTCGCCGAAAGGCGACGCGGCCTGTGAGTGCACGCCGCGGGCTCGCCGCGCGTACGTCAGCCGCCTGTCCGGTCCGCTGCTCGACCGGGTCGACCTGCGGATCAACCTGTTTCCGGTCCGGCCGGCGGCCCTGCTCGGCCAGACCGAGGAGCTGGAGTCCTCGGCCGTGGTACGCAAGCGGGTCCGGCAGGCCAGGGACGCCGCCGCCGAGCGGTGGGCTCCGTACGGCTGGGCCACCAACGCCGACGTGCCGGGTCCGGCGCTGCGCCGCAGGTTCAAGCTGCCGCACGAGATCCGTCGCGGCTTGGACGTGGCCTTCGACTGCGGCAACCTGTCCGCGCGTGGCTACGACCGGGTGCTGCGGGTCTCCTGGACGATCTGCGACCTGGCCGGCCGCACCATCCCGGCGGCCGAAGACGTGGACCGGGCCGTCGAGCTGCGCGTCGGCAAGGCGGCGTGATGACCGACGGCGAGGAGCGGCGGGCCAGGGCCGCGTTGACGGCGTTGGTGGAGCCCGGCGACCTGAAGGTCTGGGACGCGGTGGAGCGGGTCGGCGCGGCGGAGCTGGTACGGCGGATCGCCGCCAACTCCGACCGTCACCTCGAGCCGTTCGACCTGGCCGACCGGCTGCTCGAGCGAGCGGGCAAGGCGGGCGTACGGCTCGTCCTGCCGGGTGACCGAGAGTGGCCGCACGGCTTGGACGCGCTGCTGACGTTGGCCAACCGCCAGCAGCGGAAGGTGGCTGGCGGAGAGTCGCTGCCGACCATCGACCGCACGGTCGCTCCGCCGGTCGCGCTCTGGCTGCGTGGTCAGCCGCGGCTGGCCGAGACCGTCGCCAAGTCGGTGGCCATCGTCGGGTCGCGCGCGGCCAGCGGCTATGGCACTCATGTCGCCGGCGAGTTGGCCTACGGCCTCGCCGACCGCGGTTGGACGGTGGTGTCCGGTGGCGCGTACGGCATCGACGGCGCCGCGCACAAAGGTGCGATGGCCGCCGACGGCCCGACGGTGGCGGTGCTGGCCAGCGGTGCCGACGTGCCCTATCCGCCAGGACACGCGAGCCTCTTCGAAAAGATCGCGGTCGACGGCCTTCTGTTGTCGGAGTGGCCGCCGGGCACCACTCCGCAGCGCCCGAGGTTCCTGGTCCGCAACCGGGTCATCGCCGCGCTGACCGCCGGCACGGTCGTCGTGGAGGCCGGCGTACGCAGCGGCGCCAAGCAGACCGCCAGGCGGGCGTACGAGCTGGGTCGCGCACTCATGGCGGTGCCTGGCCCGGTGACGGTGGCCGGCTCGGTCGGCTGCCACGAGCTGGTACGCGGCCCGTTGGCGGCTCGCCTGGTGACCAGGGCCGAGGAGGTGCTGGAGGAGGTCGGCCGGATCGGCGCCGACCTGACCGCACCGCTGCGCGCGCCGAAGGACTGGCGCGACACGCTCGACGCGATGTCGTCAGCGGTCGTGGAAGCGATGCCGGCCGTCGACTGGATGCCGCTCGACGATCTGCGGGCCGCCGTCCCAGTCGCCGCCGCTCGCATCGAGGAGATCGTCGCCGGCCTCGCCGTCGCCGGCCGTCTGGAGCGCGACGGCACGCGCGTACGGTTCGCCGCCGCCGGCCGTGCCGACAGCCAGCCGCGGGTCGTGAAACCGGTGGTCAGATGAAGCGGAAAAGTTTCCTTTGCGGCCATAAGAGAGGTCGTCCTGGTCTAATGTCAGCCCGAGCTTTACCATTCTTTTCCTTTGGCGTTCGGCAGACAGGAGCTGGCGTGGAGCGGTGGACGCGGAGGTGTGCGGCCGCAGCGATGGCGGTCGCCGGAAGTTTGGTCATCGCCGGCGCGGCCGTGCCGCATGCGGCCGGAGCCGCGCCAGCGGCGCCGACGATCAGTTGGACGGCGTGTGCGGACGCTCCGCAGGTCGACTGCGGCACGCTGACCGTGCCGCTGGATTACCAGCGTCCGAACGGCAGCACGATCAAGCTCGCGTTGGAGCGGCGCAAGGCCGACGACCAGGCGCACAAGATCGGCAGCCTGTTCGTCAACCCCGGCGGTCCCGGTGGCTCCGGCCGCGCCTACGGCCGCAACGCCGAGCGGGTGTTCGGCAAGGACGTGGTGGCGAGGTTCGACGTGATCGGGTTCGACCCGCGCGGCATCTCGCTGAGCTCCGGCCTGCGGTGTTTCGCCACCGACGCGGAGTTCGAGGCGGTGCTCGGCGCGGTGCCGAGCGTGCCGCTGAGCAGCGGCGAGATCGCCGACACGCTTGCCGCCAACCGGAAATACACGCAGGCCTGCGGCAGGAACGCCGGCCCGCTCCTCCGGCACATGAGCACGCTCAACGTGGTCAAGGACCTCGACGTCATGCGTCAGGCGGTCGGCGACGCCAAGCTCAACTTCGTCGGCTTCTCCTACGGCACGCTGATCGGCGCGACGTACGCCAACGTCTTTCCCAACAAGGTCCGCGCTCTGGTGCTCGACGGGCCGGTGGACGCCGATCGCCGGACCAACGACCGGATCCCCAACAAGCTCGACCGCGCCGGCGGTTTCGAGACCGCGCTCGCCGCTTTTCTGGCCAACTGCCAGTCGTCGGCCACCGCCTGTCCGCTGTACGGCGGATCGCTGACTCCGCGGCAGAAGTTCGACAAGCTGCGGGAAAGGCTGCGCACCGGTCCACTGCCGGCCGGTGGCACCGGCGTGGTGACGATCTCCAGCTTCACCGACGCGGTCGGCTCGGCGCTCTACCGGCTCGACCGGCTCAAGCCGTTGGCCACCGAGCTCAACCGGGTGTACGACCTCGCGTTCGGGTCGGCGGCGTCCAAGCGCTCGGCGCAGGCGGCGCCGCTGTCGATGCTGACCCAGCGGCGGGTCGGTCCGAGCTTCGACCAGCAGCCGGGTCCGCTCGCCGCGACCGGTGACGCGTACTCGTACAACAGCGTCGACGCCAACTACGCGGTGAACTGTGTCGACGCGCCGATGCCGCGGGACCAGCGGAAATATCCGCCGCTGGCGGCGGCTTTCGAGACCGCGCACCGCACGTTTGGCCGCTCCGAGCTCTACGGCGAGGTGGCCTGCGCGACCTGGCCGGTCGTCACGAAGGAGCGCTATGCCGGGCCGTGGGACCGCAAGACCTCGGCGCCGGTGCTGGTGATCGGCCAGACGTTCGACCCCGCCACGCCTTACACGATGGCCACTCATCTGGCCTTCGAGCTCGGCAACGCGCAGCTGTTGACCATCGACGGGTTCGGCCACTGTTCGCAGGCAAGCGTCTGCTCGGCCAACGCTCGTGCGAAATACCTGCTGACTCAACAGCTGCCCGATCCTGGCTCCCGCTGTGGTCAGGACACCGTGCCGTTCCCCGCAGCGACCTGACACCCGCGTCTGGCCCGGAAATGTCGGAGCCTCACCGTAGGCTCAGGCCGATGAGCGTACGGATTGGCGTCGAGCAACGACGGGCGCGGCTCGCGACCAGGCACTGCCTGGCGCCGGCCGCGCGCGTCGCCGGCACGGCGGAGATCGCCGAGGCCATGGTCGCGTTGCACGCCAGCGATCCGGCGACGGTCTATCTGTCGGTGCTGTCCCGGATCCGCAAACCAGACCCTGACGAGGTCGACCGCGCCATGTACGACGACCGGTCCGTGCTGCGGATCCTCGGCATGCGCCGCACGCTGTTCGTCGTGCCGGTCGCGACGGTGCCGGTGATCCACGAAGCCGCTGCCCGAAAAGTCGGTGAACAGCAACGAAAACTGCTCGTCAAGCTGCTCGATCAGGTCGACATCGACGGCGACAAGGCGACCTGGTTGAACGAGGTCGAGGAGGCCACCTACGAGGCGCTGCACGAGCGCGGCCAGGCGACCGCGGCGCAGTTGTCGGCGGCCGTGCCACGGCTGCGGACCCCGATCGTGATGTCCGAAGGCAAGCCGTACGAGGCGAAGGTCAACATCACCGGCCGCGTGCTGATCCTGCTCGCCGCCGACGGCCGGATCGTACGCGGACCGACCGGCGGCAGCTCGTGGTCGTCGCGGCTCTACACGTGGTCCACCATGCGCGACTGGCTCGGCGCGCCGCCGCCACCGATCGACGCCGACGAGGCAAACCGTGAGCTGGCGAGGCGCTGGCTGAGGACCTTTGGTCCGGCGCCGGTCGGTGACCTCAAGTGGTGGACCGGCTGGCCGCTGACACAGACGCGGAAGGTGTTGGCCAGCCTCGACGTGGTGGAGGTCGACCTGGACGGCCAGCCTGGAGTCGCGCTCGCCGACGACCTGGAGCCGGCGCCGCGCGTACGCCCATGGGCCGCGCTGCTGCCGGGCCTCGATCCGACGCCGATGGGTTGGCAGGAGCGTGGCTGGTTTCTCGGCGACCACGGTCCGCGGCTGTTCGACAACAACGGCAACATCGGTCCGACGGTCTGGTGGGACGGCCGGATCGTCGGCGGCTGGGCTCAGCGCGACACCGGCGAGATCGCGTACGAGCTGCTGGAGGACGTCGGCTCCGACGCGGTGAAGACGATCGAGGCGGAGGTGGCGAAGCTGGCCACCGCAATCGGCGACCGGCGGATCACGCCGGCCTTCCGCACGCCACTGGAACGCGAGCTTTCCGGCGTGTCGACGGGGAAAACCGACCCGGCGCGCGGGTTAACGTCGTGAGGTGGCGACCAGCACGAAGGTGATGCGGCAGGAACTGCCGGCCGGCCATCGCGCGGCGGTGGACCGGTTCGAGCGCTATCTCGCCGCCGAGCGTGCGCGGTCCGAGCACACCGTACGCGCCTATGTCACCGACATCGTGTCGATGCTCGACCACGCCAACCGGCTCGGCATCACCTCGCCGGATGGCCTGGAGCTCCAGCATCTGCGCAGCTGGCTGGCGCGCCTGCGCAGCGGGGGAGCGGCGCAGACCTCGATCGGCCGCCGTGCCGCCGCGGCGCGCGTGTTCACGGCATGGGCTCACCGCACCGGTGTCATGCCGTCCGATGCCGGCGCTCTGCTCGGCAGCCCGCGCGCCCGCCGTGACCTGCCCGCGGTGTTGCGTCGCGACCAGGCCGCCGAGGTCGTCCAGACCGTCGAGCCGGATGTGCCGGTGGCGATCCGCGACCGCGCGATCCTGGAGCTGCTCTATGCGACCGGCATCCGCGTCGGCGAGCTGTGCGGCCTCGACCTGCCGTCGGTGGACGCCGGCCGCCGGTTGGTCCGCGTGTTCGGCAAAGGCGGCAAAGAGCGTACCGTCCCGTACGGCGTGCCGGCCGAGCGTGCTTTGCAGGCATATCTGGAAAGGTCGCGTCCCGAGCTGCGCATCCCGGAGAGCGGCGCGGCGCTGTTCCTCGGCGCTCGCGGCCGCCGCATCAGCGCCGGCACCGTGCGCCGCGTCGTACACGCGGCGGCGCGGTCCGTCGACGGCTCACCGGACATCGGCCCGCACGGCCTGCGCCATTCCGCCGCCACGCACCTGCTGGAAGGCGGCGCCGACCTGCGTACGGTGCAGGAGCTGCTCGGCCACGCGTCGCTGGCCACGACGCAGATCTACACGCACGTCACCGCCGACCGCCTCCGCGCCGCCTACCGCCAGGCCCACCCCCGCGCCTGACCATCTGCTCACACGCGTAGTCACTTTTGGTCCCCCCGATGGGTTCCACGTTGCCTCCACCGGCGGACAGTTTCGGCGACCCCGCGGAGCGGGCCGCAGATGCGGAGCGGGCAGGAAATGTCGTACGCGCGGCGAAGACTGGTTTCGGGGGTCCATTTTCCGGCCGTGTCGCGGTGGCCACATGGGGAGGCGGCAGGTGGTGGACGGCGTGTTAGCGTGTCAGGGGTAGAAAGCACATCTGCCCCTTACGGTTAGAGGAGTCGATGACCGCCACCCAGGTGGACGCAGGGCCGCGTCGTGTGCTCGCGCTGGCGGTCCCGGCGCTCGGGGTGCTCGCCGCCGAGCCGTTGTACGTGCTGGTCGACACGGCGGTGGTCGGCCACCTCGGTGCCGTGCCGCTGGCCGGCCTGTCGCTCGGCGGTGTCCTGTTCACGCTGGTGTCCAGCCAGCTGACCTTCCTCTCCTACGGCACCACCGCGCGCACCGCGCGCCTGCACGGTGCCGGCCGGCGGTCGGAGGCGGTGGCCGAAGGCGTACAGGCGACCTGGCTGGCGCTCGCGATCGGCGTGATCCTGCTGGTCATCGGTGAGCTGCTGGCCGGTCCGGTGACCCGCGCGCTGGCCGGTGACGGACCGGTCGCGGCGGCGGCGACCGGCTGGCTGCGGATCGCGTTGCTTGGTGCTCCGCTCGTGTTGGTCACGATGGCCGGCAACGGCTGGATGCGCGGCGTCCAGGACACCGTCAAGCCGCTCCGCTACGTGCTCGCCGCGAACGTCGCGTCGGCGATCCTGTGTCCGATCCTGGTCTATCCGGTCGGCTGGGGCCTGGAAGGCTCCGCGGTCGCCAACGTCGTCTGCCAGTTGGTCGGCGCCGCGCTGTTCCTCCGCGCGCTCACCACCGAGCACGTTTCGTTGCGACCACACGCGAAAACGATGGTCGCGCAGCTGAAGGTCGGTCGTGACCTGGTGATCCGCTCGCTGGCCTTCCAGGTCACCGGCGTCGCGGCCACCTCGGTCGCGGCGCGTACGTCCGCCGAGGCGGCGGCCGCGCACCAGGTGGTGTTGCAGCTGTACGGATTTCTCGCGATGGTCCTGGACTCGCTCGCCATCGCCGCGCAGTCGCTGGTCGGCGCGGCGCTCGGCTCTGGCGACGCGCCGCTGGCCAAACAGGCGGCCCGGCGGATCACCGCCTACGGCCTGCTGCTCGGCACCGCCGTCGGCGTCGTTTTCGCGGCTCTGGCCGGCATTCTGCCGCAGGCGTTCACCTCCGACACCGGCGTGCTTGAGCAGATTCCGCTGGCCTGGTGGTTTTTCGTTGTGCTGCAGCCGATCGCCGGCGTCGTCTTCGCGCTCGACGGCGTGTTCCTCGGCGCCGGCGACGCCGCCTATCTGCGTACGACGACGGTCGCGGCGGCGTTTTTGGGTTATCTGCCCCTGATTTTGTTGTCGCTGTTCTTCGGCTGGGGCCTGGTCGGCATCTGGTCCGGCCTGTCGCTGATGATGCTGGTGCGGCTGGTCGCGCTGCTGGCTCGCCAGCGTTACGGCAACTGGGCCGTCGTCGGCGCCACCCGATAGGCCTCGGCGAGTTTTCGCGCGGTGGCGGCCATGAGTCCGCGCAGCTCCGCCGGCTCCAGCACCTCGACGCCGGCGCCGAGCTTCAGCAGGAAATCGTGTGCGACCGCCGGTTTCTCGACCGGAATCCTCGCGCGTACGAAGCCGTCGCCGTCCGCCACACCGGTCAGCTCCACGGCATCGGCGACCGCTCGGCCAAGCACCATCGGCACCTTGGCGACGGCCTCGATCGACAGCCGGACGACCGCCTCGCCTTCGTGCACGCTGGCCTCGTAACGCCGAGCCCACGCCGACCAGTACGCCGGCAGGTCGAAACCCTCAGGCCGCTGGAAAACCTCGTCGAGCGTCTCCAGGCCGAGGATGCTGGCCACCCGATACGTCCGCACCTCGCCACGACAAGCCGCCACCACATACCAAAGTCCGGCTTTCAGCACGACGCCAAGCGGTTCGAGCGTACGCACGACCCGGCCCGACCACCGCTCGTAGTCCACGCGTACGCGCTGCTGCTTCCACACCGCGTCGGCGACGGCCGCCAGGAACGGCGTCGGCTCGGCCTCCCGAAACCATCCCGGCACGTCCAGGTGAAACCGCTGCCGGATCTGACCGGCGCGATCCCGCAACTCCGCGGGCAACGCGGCCAGCAGCTTGAGCTCGGCGGCCGCCAGCATCGAGCCAAGCCCCAGCTCGGCGGCGGCCACCGGCACACCGGACAGGAACAGCGACTCGGCCTCCGCGCCGGTCAACCCGGTCAGCCGGGTCCGATAACCGGCCACCAGCCGATAGCCGCCGCTCGGCCCACCCTCGCCGTAGACCGGCACGCCGGAGGCCGACAACGCCTCGATGTCCCGATAAATCGTCCGGATCGACACCTCAAGCTCGTCTGCCAGCTGCTGCGCGGTCAGCTGTCCACGGTTTTGCAGCAGCAGAAGCAGTGACACCAGTCGGCTCGCACGCACTTCGGCAAAATACCGCGGACCACTGACAGTAGATGGCAGTGATGGCGGCCAGGCTGACGTCCACCAACGACACGAAAGGCTCACATGTTCGAGATCAAGGGCTCGCCGGCCGACTTCGACTTCCTGCCAGGCACCTGGACAGTGCACAACCGCAAGCTGACGGCGATCCTGTCCGGTGGGAACGAATGGGACGAGTTCCCCAGCCGAGCCAGGGCCTGGAAACTGTTCGAAGGCACCGGCAGTGCGGTCAGCATCGACGAGTTCCAGGCGCCTGACCGCGGCTTTTCCGGCATGTCCGTGCGGTTGTTCGACCCCGAGAAGCGCCAGTGGACGATCGACTGGGCCAACAGCCGGTTCGGTCGCTTCGAGCCGAGTCCGGTACGCGGCGGGTTCCAGGACGGAGTGGGGCTCTTCTACGGCGAGGACACCTACGACGGCAGGCCGATCCTGGTTCGCTACACCTGGTCGGACATCACCGACAGGAGCGCGCGCTGGCAGCAGGCGTTCTCGGCGGACGGCGGCCAGGACTGGGAAACGAACTGGATCATGGAGTTGTCCCGCGCCTAAGCTGCCGTCATGGCAGTGACGTTGAACGACAAGGTCCGCGCGCTGGTCGACGGCAGGAACTACGCCGTGCTTGCCACGGTGAATCCCGACGGCGCGCCGCAGACCTCGCCGATGTGGATCGACCGCGACGGCGACGACGTGCTGTTCTGTACGGTCGCCGGCCGGCGCAAGGACCTCAACCTGCGGCGCGACCCGCGGGTCAGCATCACTGTCTTCGACCTGCGCGATCCGGAAAACTACGCGGAAATCCGCGGCACGGCGACGATCACCGAGCAGGACGCCTTCGCCTTCGACGACAAGCTTTCCTGGAAATACGACGGAAAACCGAAGGACCCCGATCCGGAGGGTTTCGTCCGCGTGATCGTACGCGTCACGCCGACCAGGGTGACCGGCTACGCCGTTGACCGCTGACTGGAGCCTGCGCCGCCTGACGCCCGCCGACCTGCCGGCCTGCCAAGCGCTGGCGGCGGACCGCGACTGGCCGCCCGACGACCGCAAGTGGCCGATGATGTTCGACGTCGGCGAGGTCTTCGGCATCGACGCGCCGGATGGCGGCCTGGCCGCCACCGGCACGTTGACCCGCTACGGCGGCGAGTTGGCGGCGATCGGCATGTTGCTGACCGCCGAGCGCTTCGGCCGGCGCGGCCTCGGCCGGCGGCTGATGGAGCACCTGCTGGCAACGGCTGGCGGCGCCACGGTTTTCCTTTACGCCACAACGCAAGGTCGGCCATTGTACGAAAGGATCGGCTTCCGCGTCGCAGGCGCGGTGACGACCTTCGTCGGCGAGTTTCAGGCCGACGCGACCGAAGAGCTGCCGGCTGCCACCAGCGTAGGCGCGTTGGATCTGGCGGCGTACGGCGCCGACCGCGCGCCGGCATTGCGATGGCTGGCCGGCAACGCCGATCGATTTTTGGCGACGGACAACGCGTACGGCGCCGCCTGGTCCAATGTGGACACCTTGGTCGTCGGTCCGGTGGTCGCGCCGGACGTACGCACCGCCGCGTCGCTTGTCGCCGCGCTGACCGAGCGGTGGCGAGGACCGGTCAGGATCGACGTCGACCACCGGCATCCATGGCTGTGCGACTGGGTCGGCGCGCACGGTCCGGAGGCCGTGAACGAGGCGCCGCTGATGATCCACAATGGACAGTGGCCGGGTGAGCGTGACCGGATTTTCGCGCCGATGAATCAGGCCTTGGGTTGATCGATCAGCCGGATCGCCGTTTCCATGGCGATCCGCGCGCGTTCGTCGTCCCGCAGAGCCGGGACGACGAACGGCATCGTCCCCATCAGCAGCGCGATGATCGCCAGCCACGACTCGAACTGCCGCTCCGGGGGACTGTCCGGGTCGGCGACCATCGAGATCAACGACAGCATGCGGTCTTCCATCTGCATGCCGCTGTGCAGGTCCCGCATCGCGTTCTGGTTGAGCTGAGCGAAGCGCAGGATCGGCCGCCACTTGTCGTTGAGCAGCGCGCTGACGCGTCGCAGCGTGGCCAGCCGGCCGGCCCGGTCGCGCGGCTGGTCAGCGGCCCAGGCAATGAGCTCGTCCATCGACGCGTTCAGGTCGTCGATGACGCTCACCAGGATGTCTTCCTTCGTGCGGAAGTGGTAGTAGAGCGCCGGCCTGGTGATCTCCAGCCGCTCGGCGACCTCGCGCAGCGAGGTCTTGTCATAGCCGCGCTCGGAGAACAGTTCCAGCGCCACCTGCTGGATCCGTTCACGGGTGTCGGTACGGCGGCCGCTCATCCGCTCCTGCCTGTTCGGTCCCTTGACGCCGGCTGATTGATTGCTTACTTTCGTGTAAGTAAGCAATCAAGGCGACTCCTTCCAGAGGCCACATTATGACGACGATCCAGCCCGACACGGGTGCCACGCAGACCTTTCCGATGATGCGCCGCTGTCCGTACGAGCCGCCGGCCGAGTACGCGGCGCTGCGTGCGGCCGGTCCGGTCGTGCGAGTGTTGTTTCCGAACGGCCTGACCGGCTGGGTGGTGACCCGGCACGCCGAGGCGCAGCAGGTGCTGACCGACCGCCGGATCAGCACCGACAGCAGCCGGCCGGACTTTCCGCGGGTGATGGACGACGAACCGACGGCCAGGCCGCTCAGCGCCGGCTTCTTCATCGACATGGACCCACCGGAGCACGACGTGCTGCGCCGGATGCTGATCTCCGAGTTTTCCGTGCCACGACTGAAAAAGATGCAGCCAGGCATCCAGCGTACGGTCGACGGCCTGATCGACGACATGCTCGCCGCCGGCTCACCGGCCGACCTGGTCAAGGCCTTCTGCCTGCCGGTGCCGTCGCTGGTGATCTGCCAGCTGCTCGGCGTGCCGTACGCGGACCACGACTTCTTCCAGTCGCGCACGCAGAAGTTCGTCCAGCTCGACGCCGACCCGACCGAAGGCTTCCAGGCGATAGCCGAGATCCGGCAGTATCTCGACGATCTGGTCGCTGCCGCCGAGCGCGAGCCCGGTGACAACCTGATCGGCCGGCTGGTCACCGAGCGGCTGCGGACCGGCCAGCTCGACCGCGACGCGCTGGTCGGCATGGCGTTTCTGCTGCTCGTGGCCGGTCACGAGACCACCGCCAATCTGCTCTCGCTCGGCGCGCTGACCCTGATCGAACGGCCGGAAACGCTCGCGGAGCTCACCGGCGATCCGCGGCAATGGTCTGGCACGGTCGAGGAGCTGCTGCGCTTCCACTCGATCGTCGACTGGGCCGCTTTCGACCGGATGGCGGTGGAGGACATCCAGATCGGCGGCCAGACCATCAAGGCCGGCGAGGCGGTCTTCGTGTTGGCAGCCTCGGCCAACCGCGACGAGCGGGCCTTCGAGCGGCCGGACGACTTCGACATCCACCGGTCGGGCCGCCGGCACGTGGCCTTCGGCTATGGAATTCACCAGTGTCTGGGCCAGAACCTGGCGCGTGCGGAGATCGACACCGCGTTGCGTACGCTCTTCGACCGCGTGCCGGCGCTGGCGCTCGACGCGCCGGTCGCCGAGCTGCCGTTCAAGTACAACGCGGCCGTCTTCGGCCTGCAGGCTCTCCCCGTGCGCTGGTAGCCGCCGCTAACCTGGTCGCGGCGAGAGGAGCGGTCATGCTCGGTGAGCTCGGCCAGGTTTCCCGTACGGTCAGCGACATCCCGCGAGCCGTCACCTGGTATGGCGAGGTGCTCGGCCTGCCGCACCTCTACACCTTCGGCGATCTGGCCTTCTTCGACTGCGCCGGGACGCGGCTGTTCCTCAGCCGCGCCGACCAGCCGAAAGACGAGCAGTCGGTGCTCTATTTCCGGGTCGAGGACATCCAGGCGGCCTACGACGACCTGCGTACGCGCGGTGTCGAGTTCATCCGGCCGCCGCAGATGATCTTCCGGCACGAATCCGGCGTGCAGGAGTGGATGGCTTTCTTCGCCGATCCGGACGGCCATCCGCTGGCGATCATGTCGCAGGTCGGCTGATCTCCGCGCGGACGAACTCGCCGGGCTCGGCGCCGGCGCGCGCGACCGCGACACCGGCCGGCGACCAGATCCCGGACCGGCCGAGTGTCCGGTCGTAACCGCCGCCGGTGCGGCCGGCGAAGCTGGCGATCGCGACCCACACGCTGTGGTCGGTGGTGATCCGTCGGACGCGGTCGTCCAGCGCAGGCAGGTCGTCCTCGACGATCCCGGCGACGTACGCGTCGATGCCGAGAGCGGCGGTGTCGGCGGCATGCCGCGCGATGCCGGTGTCCCGGCAGATCGCCAGGCCGAGCCGCCAACCGTCGACCGCCAGCACGGCCGGTTTCTCACCGGCGGTGAAGCGTTTTTCGCCGCCACCAAGGTGAATCTTGCGATAGGCGACGGCAGCCCCGGAGCCGTCGATCGCCAGCGTCGCGATGTGTGCCGTGTCGCCGTCGCCACGCAGCGGAGCACCGGCCAGTGCGATCGATCCGGTCGCGGCGCACGCGTCGACCATCGGCGCCAGCCGCGGGTCGTCGGCGGCGATCGCCGGCGCGTCCAGCTCGTATCCGGTCAACGACAGCTCGGAAAACACCACGACCCGCGCATCCGCCTGGCGAATCACCGCGGCATGCGTCTCGGCGTTTTTCGTGACGCCGTACGCGACGCACTCCGGCTGAGCGACGGCGATCGTGAGCGGCATGCGGCAAGCCTAATCGGTCAGCAGCTCCAGGTCGTGTGTCCCGGATCGCTCGATGCGAAACCCGGCCCGCGACAGCGTACGCACCAGACCGTCCACAGTGGACGGTTCGCGACCGGTGCGGACCAGCGCCGCCGCGAGCCGTCCTTTGTACATTTTGTTGTGGTGGCTGACGGTCAGCCGCCGGCCGGTGTCGTCCTCGGTGACGACGCGTACGGTCACCGCGCCGGCGACCGGCGCCAGCGCGGCGTACACACCGGAGCGCAGGTCGACGACCAGGCCGTCGACCGCGGCCAGGACCGGCTCCAGCACCGGCCGCCACAGGGCGCGCAGGCCGCCGATCGCCGGCAGCGTGCTGCCGCCGGACAGTCGATATGCCGGGATCGGGTCGGCGGCGCCGACGATGCCGAAAAGCGCCGACGCCACCGCGAGCCGGCGGCGCGCTTTTACCCGTTCCTGCCGGCTGAACGTGCCGAGGTCCAGTGCGTCGTACAGGACACCGGTGTATCTGTGCAGTGCCGGCATGGTCGGCGTGACCCACAGCACGGCGTTGCGCGCGACCT
Source organism: Fodinicola acaciae (assembly GCF_010993745.1). Classification (NCBI taxonomy): domain Bacteria; kingdom Bacillati; phylum Actinomycetota; class Actinomycetes; order Mycobacteriales; genus Fodinicola; species Fodinicola acaciae. The sequence continues at coordinate 97,195 of NZ_WOTN01000003.1, read as the reverse complement.
CGTCGAGCTGGCGCTCGGACAGCTCCAGCGCCGCGAGGCTCGCCGGCAGGTCGGCGGCCAGCTCGACGAGCGCGTCCGCGAGCTTGCGGCGGACCGGGGTGAGCTCCGGCCAGGACAGCCTGTCCAGATCCAGCGGACGGCCACGACCGCCTGACGCCTTGGTCTCCGACGGTGGCAGCAAAACCAGCACGTCAGGAGCGTATGCGCCGAGGAGGCGCGGGTGTCGTGCCGGGTCACTCTCCGGTCGTGCCGTCGATGAGTTCGCGCAGCAGGTCGAGCTGGCCGACATGGCGCGCGTATTCCTGCAGCAGATGGAAAAGAATGCGGCCCAGCGGCGGTGCGTCGGCCTCGGTCGGAAAGCGTCCGCCGGTTTTCGCGACGGTTTGCAGGCCGGCGTCGCCGATCGCCGCTTTTCCTTGCCGCACCTGCTCTTCGTACGCTGACCACACCTCGTCGGTCGGTGCGTCGATGGCCCATTCCTCGGCGTCGCCACCGGCCGGATAGGCGACCACGTCAGCGGCCGCGAACCCCCAACGCAGCCAACGTTTCTCGACCCAGCCGAGGTGCTGCACGAGGCCGATCGGCGACCAGCCGAACGGCTCGACCGGCGCGCGCAGCTGAGCGTCGGTCAGGCCGGCCAGTTTTCGTCGCAACGCCTCGCGATACCAGTCCAGATAGCCGAGCAGCAGCTCGCGCGGGTCGCCGACCTTCACACCGGGACCGTCCAGCGGCAGCGGCGTACGGTCAGTCACCGCGCGGCCGCCAGATGTAGGGCACCGTCACCGCGACCGGAAGCAGGCCGAGCCGTGCCAGGATGCCGCGGCTGTCCGGTGACGCGTCGACCTGCAGATAGCGATAGCCGCGCTCGGCGGCCAGCCGCGCCCGGTGCGCGACCAGCGACCGGTAGATGCCGCGGCCGCGCCACTCCGGCAGCGTCGAGCCACCCCACAACGAGGCGAACTCCGTGCCGGTGTAATAGCGGATCCAGCTGCCGCTGACGACCTGGTCGCCGGCCTCCGCGAGTACGACCGTTGCCGGGTCATCGTCAGTGATCGCGCGGGTCAGCGCGTCCGGCAGCCAGTCGTGCGGGACACCCCAGACGGCTTCCTCCATCGCCCGCATGCGCTCCAGGTCGGCCCGGCCGGTCACCTCGCGCAGCGTCACGCCCTCCGGCGGCGGCGACTCGCCGGCCAGCTCTGCGACCTCGCCGATCAGCAGGCACTCCGGCTCGTCCGGCACGAAACCGGCGGCGGCCAGCCGGTCCGGCAGGTCGGCCGGTTCGTCGTACGTGTAGTACTTCCACTCGACCTGCCGGTCGAGCTTGCCGAAGTGTTCGATCTGGCTGGCGATCAGCTCGTCGAGCTCGCCGCCGCTCGCGCCACCCTGATAGAGCAGGAGGCCGTCGCCGTCGAAGCCGATCTTGCGGACCAGCGGGCCGATCCTGTCGATGGTGCCGCCGTTGGCGCTGCCGGGCCGCTGGCGGATCTGCCGGTCGTACGCGGCGCGGAAAGCCAACGCGCGCGGTGAGGTGTCCAGTGGAATCACGGCGCCGATCCTGTCAGGCCGGCAGGATCGCGTCGAACGTAAATCCTCGATGTCGAAACCGCGGCGCCGGCTCCGATTCGTTGGTGACGAGAGGAGCTGGACATGACCCAGACCGTGACATCCGCTGACGGCACGCGCATCGCGTACGACGTGATCGGTGCCGGCGCGCCGTTGGTGCTGATCGGCGGCGCGTTGTGTGGACGTGAGGGGATGCTGCCGTACGCGGAGGCACTCGCCGGCGGTTTCGCGGTCGTCAACTATGACCGGCGGGGGCGAGGTGCGAGCGCTGACACGGCGCCGTACGCGGTGCGTCGCGAGATCGAGGATCTGGCCGCGCTGATCGCGGCGGTCGGCGGCGAGGCGGCGGTCTATGGACATTCGTCCGGTGCCGCGCTCGCGCTGCACGCCGCCGCCGCTGGCCTGCCGATCGATCGGCTCGTGCTGCATGAGCCGCCGTTCAGCGACGACGAGCCGGACGGCGAGGTGGCGGCGCTCATCGCCGACGGCCGGCTCGGTGACGCCGTGGCGGCGCACCTGGCTCGTACCGGGATGCCGGCCGAGGTCGTGGACGGCATGCGGTCCGGGCCGTGGTGGGGCTGGATGGAGGCCAATGCCGCGACCATCCCGTATGACTACGAGGTGCTGAGCGCGCGCGGTCGCGGCGGACGCGCGCCGGTGGAGCAGGCTCGCGACGTACGGGTGCCGACGCTGGTGCTCGCCGGCGGCGAGAGTGCGGCGTGGATGATCGAGGCCGGTCGGCTGGTCGCCGCGGCGATCCCGGACGGCCGGCAGCGGATCGTCTCCGGCCACGGCCACGTGGTGCCGCCGGAGATTCTGGCGCCGATCGTCGCCGACTTCCTGAGCCCTCTCAGCCGCGCAGTCGCTGGCGTACCGACTCCGACGTGACGCCGCCGTCGGGATGGCGGTCGAGCTTGTGCCGGCGTACCAGGTCGTGTACGCCCTGCCGGCTGATGCCGAGCATGGCGCCGGCGACCGCGAGCGACAGGCTCTCGGCGGCCGGATGGCCGACCGTACGCGCGACCACGCGGCCCAGCGGCGTGCGCCACCACTGGTCGGGAGGCTGGAACGGCTCGTCGCTGGGATAGAGCGCGGCAAGCAGCCGGATGGCCAGCCGTTTCGCCTGCTCCTGGTCGTCGCCGAGCAGCTGAGCGGCCCACATCTCGGCGTCGCTGCGCAGCTGCCGCCGTACGCCTGCGACCGCCGCCTCTGACTGCAGCAGGATGCCGAGCGGGTCGACCAGCCGGCCGGTGACCAGCCGGAGCAGGTCGTCGCGCAGCTCGACGTGCTCGGAGGTGGAGGCCATCCGGACAGCGTACTTGTCGGCCGGCGTCAAGCAGTGCTGCCCTCGTGCCGCGGCGGGTGCGAGAAAATGAATCGGATGACACTCGACATCCCCGATGAGGTCCGGAACAGCGCGCTCGCCGACGGGCACGCGGCATGGCTCGACGGCCTGCCGTCTGTCCTGGACTCCTTGGCCCAGGACTGGTCGCTGACGATCGGCGCGACGATGCGCGGAGGACACGGTGCCCTGGTCGTCGAAGCCACGCTCGCCGACGGGACCCCGTCGGTCCTGAAGGTCGCGGTGCCGGGACGGCGAGGCCAGCTCGGCCACGAAGCAACCGCGCTCGAGCTCGCCGCGGGGAAGAGCTGCGTACGGCTGATCCGCCGCGACCTTGCCCGAGACGCACTCCTGCTTGAGCGGCTCGGGCCGGCGATGCACGACGTGATCGTGGACCATCACGCGCAACACGACCTGTTGTGTGACCTCGTAGCGCAACTCTGGCGCCCGCTCGACGACGACATCGACCTGCCGACCGGCGCCGACTTGGCACATCGGATGCGGCACCGCATACCGCGGCTCTGGGAGGAGCTGGCACGACCCTGTTCGGCGGCGACGATCGACGACGCCGTCGAATGTGCCGATCGCCGCGAGCGCGCTTACCACCGTCGAACGTCCGTGCTGGTGCACGGCGACGTCCATGAAGCGAACGCACTCCAAGCAGAAGGCGCCACCTTCAAGCTGATAGATCCCGACGGCCTCAGGGCGGAACCGGCATGTGACCTCGGGACCATCGTCCGTTGCACCCCCGACTCCGGCGACGACTTGCGGGTCAGGACGGAACGTCTGGCCGCTCGTACTGGCGTCGACGCCACCGCGATCTGGGAGTGGGGAACGATCCATCGCGTGATCGGCGGGCTGAACGGCGTCAGAGTCGGCTTCCAGCCCTTTGGCAACCTCCTTCTCGCCGAGGCGGATCGCCTCACGCGGGGCACGGCTACAGCGCCGCGGTCAGCTGGCCGAAAACCTCATCGAGGCGGCTGAGAAATACCCAGGGGTGTCCTTCGCCGGCCAGCAGATGTGCCCACCGGGAATCTGCTCAGCCTGCGGCGAAATCCTCGCCCGCTTCGCCCTTGAGCGCCTCGATGTCGACCGAAGGGCGCAGCGATGACATCGAAGAGGGCACGTCGGCGGGGGACCTGCGGCCAGACCAGCCGAGGGTCACGCAGCATCCGCAAGACGCACCTGCGCCATGGCGCGATTGTCGGTGCACGGATGCATATGTTCGAGCGCTTGTCGTCGCGATGCACCGAGACTCTTTTCTTTTGATAACCGACAGGGCGGCCTCGTCAGTATCGGCGCGCGCCGGCGTATTCGGCTGGCCAGACCGGCTCGATGCGTACGGTGGCGCCGGAGTGCGGCGCGTCGATCATCAGGCCGCCGCCGATGGCGATGCCGACGTGGTGGTAGTAGTCGGGTGGGTCGCCGGTGGTGTGGAAGAACACCAGGTCACCGGGTCGCTCGGCGCCAGGCGGCACCGGCCGGCCGAGCCGGTGCTGGCCGCTGGCGGTGTGCGGCAGCCGTACGCCGACCTGAGCCCAGGCGTAGAGCGTGAGGCCGCTGCAGTCGAAGCCGATCCCCGGCTCGGTGCCGCCGGTGGGGCCGTGCTCGTCGCCGCCGGCGAACACGTACGGCGTGCCGAGCCAGCGTCGCGCGGCCGCCACCACCGCGAGGCCGCGTGCCGGTGCGATGTCGCGCCGGCCGTGGCCGTTGAGCGGCAGCAGCCGGACCGGCACGCCGAGTCCCTCCATCAGTGAGAGCGGGTCGACGTATTGCCCGCCGAGCCTGGCACCCCAGTGCAGGCACGCCGCGCGCGTGCAGCCGAGGTGACCGGCGACGAGGTGGCCGACGACGGTGCCGTAGCCGACCTGGTCGCCGGCGTGGACGGCCGGCTGGACCGGCTCGTACGTGGTGCGCAGGCCGCCGGTGTGCTCGATCGACACCAGCGGCCGGCCGGCGAGGTCGCCGGCGTACACGACGCGTCCCGGAGCGGCGGCGCGCACCACCGCGCCCGGCGTGCTGGCGAGGTCGACGCCGCGGTGACCGGCGCCGTACGGACTGTCCGGCGGGTCGAAGCCGCGGGTCACCTGCGGTGTGCCGTCCAGCGGCCACATCAGCGTCGGTGTGCCGGCGGCGGCCGCACTGGCCGGCCAGCCGGCGAGGGCGAGCACCAGCGACAGCAGGGCCGCCAAGGCGGCGCGGCCGGAGCGCGGAGGCGGGAGGTGGCGCATGCGTCCAGCCTGCCGGCCGGCGGCGGCCGGGAACCGGTCGGATCGCGAATCTGTGGACAGAAAATCGGGCTGTGGACAACTGTTTTCGGTGCGTTTTCCGTGCTATGCAAGGCGTCGCGCTCGCCGAAACTGTCGGCACCGGCTGGAAGAATGGAATTCGGGGGGTCCCCCACGCGCGGGCGCGAGAAATGGGCCCCCGGAAATCAGCCTCACATGGAGGGCCGACTTTTCCGCGCCGTCGCGTCACTTGCGCGTCGAGTGCGGGAAAATCCCGCAATCGAGGCCCGGTTCTACCGGGATTTCCCCACACTCAATGAGCCGCCGGCAACACAACCTCACGTCTGACCTGGCAGGCGGTTCGCCGCCACGCGCACAGATCAGGTCAGTGGCCAAGCGGCTCCGCTGAGAGCACTCCGCGGAGTCGGTACGCGCAGGCGAGGCCAAGTGCGGCGACCGCGACGCTCTGCGCGAGGTAGATGGACACGGCTGGCATGAGCGCCAGGCTGGACTCGGACACCACCTGATAGCCGATGAGGGTCAGCGCCGGCAGCCGGGCACCAACCAGGGCGACGGCGAGCACGACCATTGCCAGCTGCCGGGACACCGGGATCGACGGACGGCAGAGCGCGACGACCAACCCGGCGATGAGCAGGCCGGCGAGCACGTTGTCGCCCGTCACCCAGAACCCGCCGGTCACCGACGGGACGACAGCGACGATGACGCCACCGGCGAGCGCGAGCAGCCATGGCAGGGGACGCGGCGCCGGCACGCCGTCCTGGAAGGCGCATCCGACGGCCACCGCCAGGATGGCTGCCGGCATCAGATCGAAGATCGTGCCGACGGCCACGACGTGGCCGAATGCCAGCTGGCTGATCGCGCTCAAGACCGGAGCGCCGGCGATCAGCCACACGGCCGTACGGCGATAGCCGAGAAGCAACGACAGGAACGCCACCAACCAGCCGGCGTGGAAGATCGCTGGCAGCAGCGACGGTGCCGTCATCGGCGGCGTCGGCAGCCAGTGAATCCACCCGGTCATCCACACCGCGTTCGACAGCGTGACCAGCCCATAAGCGGCTTGTACGGCAAGGATGACCAGCACCGCGAGGCGTACGGCCGCACCCCAGCCGAAGCTGCCGGCCGAACCGGTGAGCCGCAGCCGCACGGCCAACGCGACCACGCTGCCGGTCTCCGAAAGGCTCGGCCGGCCATAGTCGCGCTGGTAGTCGTCGGCCTCCGGATCGCCGGTCCGGGTGCTTTCCAGGAAGGCGTCGACCATGTCGTCCTGCCACCGCTGCCGGTACGCGGCCGGCAGCAACCGCAGGACGCGCCAATAACGCCATTCCAGAGTGTTCACGAGGCACCACCGAGCGCCAGCCGCGCGTTCGCGAGCTGCGCGTTGGCGGCCTGTCGCTCGGCCTCGGCGGCCAGCGTGTGCCGGCCGGTGCTGGTGATCCGGTAGTAGCGGCGCAGCCGGCCGTTCTCCGGTTCCTCGCGGTCCAGCTCGACCAGACCTTCGGTGACCAGCCGGTCGAGCACTCCGTAGAGGCTGCCGATCTTCAGCTTCACCCGGCCGCCGGACAGGTCCAGGACCTCTCCGACGATGCCATAGCCGTGTCGTGGGCCGGGTATGAGCGCGGTGAGCACGAAGAACGCCGGCTCGGTCATGTCACGCGATGCCATGACCTCAATATAATGACTCTCAGGATATCTGGCTAGCGGTGGCCGAGTTTGCCGAGCCGGCGCGCAGCTTCGGTCAACACCTCCGGTCGCTTGCAGAACGCGAAGCGTACGAGCCGTTTCGCCTCGTCGCCGTGGTCGTAGAAGACCTGGCTGGGGATCGCCACCACGCCGCACTGCTCCGGCATCGACCGGCAGAACTCCAGGCCGTCGGTCACGCCGAGGCTGGACACGTCACAGGTGACGAAATACGTCCCCTCGGTGCGAAAGACGGTCAGGCCGGCGTCGGCCAGGCCCGCGCGCAGCAGGTCGCGCCGCGTCTGCATGCCGGCGGTGAACTCGGGGTAGTAGCCGGCGCCGAGGTTGAGCGCGACCGCGACCGCCGGTTGCAGCGGCGCGGCGTTCACGTACGTCATGAACTGTTTCACCTTGGTGACCGCGGAAACCAGCTCCGGCCGCGCGCAGACCCAGCCGACTTTCCAGCCGGTGAAGGAAAACGTCTTGCCGACCGAGGAGATCTGGACGGTACGCTCCCGCATGCCGGGGAAGGTCGCCAGCGGGATATGTCCACTTTGGACACCGGCGACCGCGGGATCGTCGCGATAGGCCGCCGCGTCGGTGAAAACCAGGTGCTCGTAGACCTCGTCGGTGATCGCCACCAAGTCGTGTTCGACGCAGATCTCCGCGATGGCCGCCAACTCCGCCCGGGTGGCCACGAATCCGGTCGGATTGTGTGGCGAGTTCAGCAGCAGCACCTTCGTCCGCGGCGTGATCGCGGCACGCATTTCGTCCGGATCAAAGGAAAACCGGCCGCCCTCCTCGGTCGGCGCGTGCAGCAGCACCGGCTTGCGGACCGCCTGCGCGAGCGCGATGCAGGCTGCGTACGAGTCGTAGTAGGGCTCCAGGCAGAGCACCTCGTCGCCTGGCTCGCACAGCGCCAGGATCGCCGCGGTGATCGCCTCCGTGGCGCCGGCGGTGACCAGGATCTCGGAGTCCCTGTCGTAGTCCAGGCCATACCAGCGCCGCTGGTGGTCGGCGATCGCCGCGCGCAACGCCGGGATGCCGGGGCCGGGCGGATACTGGTTCTGTCCGGTCCGCAGGGCCTCGACGGCCGCCTCGATCACCTCCGCCGGTCCGTCGGTGTCCGGGAAACCCTGACCGAGGTTGATCGCTCCGGTCCGCACCGCCAGCGCCGACATCTCGGCGAAGATGGTCGTGCCAAACTCCCGCATCCGCGTCACAAGCCCTGCCGTCATGCGGAGAGCTTAAAACCACTCAACGAACCCGGGCGCGTCGCCGACGCTGATCCACAGGCTCTTGTACGGCGTCGCCACGCGTACGCCGTCGCGGAAGATGACCGCGTCCGGCCGGAAGTCGATCCGGACCGTCGCGTCGTCGTACGCCAGGGTCGCCACGCCGTCGCGGACCTTCAGGCCGGTGCGGCCACCGAACCCGTCGGCGCGCTTCACCGCCGCGACCGCGCCGGCGACCGACTCGTACGGAAAGGTCAGCTCGGTGAACAGGCCGTCGCGGACGATGACGTGCTCGGCGGTGAGCAGGTGTGGCCGCACCGCGAAGCCGGCCATCATCCCGAGCAGCCAGAACACCGCGTACGCGTGCAGGGCGGCCGCCGCGACCGTCCATCCCACTGGCACGCGCAGCATGACCAGCAGGAACTCGACGACCCCCAACTCGACCGCCGTACCGGCCACGATCGCCCACAGAAAGAACGTGTCCCGCGGACAGCCGAACGGGACGCCGCCCGCAACGTCAGGCCTGCGGAGGATCCAGCGGACCAGCGCGACCACGATCTTTGGCTGCAGCAGGAGGACGTTGGCGGTCATCGCTGTGCCCATCTCCGGATCTCGCCGGTCAGCCGCTGGAAGACCTGTCGCTGCGCGGCGTTCAGGTCCGAGCCGACCGCCTTCAGGAACACCTCGACGTCGGTCGCCTGGTCGTCGCCGGCCGGTAAGTGTGCCGTCACCTCCCGCGCGTAGGCGATCAGCTCGACGGCCACGTCGTCTATCGCCTGCTGGCTGGCGTCGTCGGCCAGTTCCTCGAAGCGCCGGGAGATCGCGAGGCCGCGCTCGACCAGTCGCGTGTCGTCCATGACGCCGCGCATGGCCCTGTCGACGGCGTCGCCCGAGCCGGTCGCGGCCATCAGCTCGGCCACGCGGCGCTCACGTGCGTACGCCGGATGGTCGCCGGCTTTCTCGTCCCAGAAAGCGAAAACCTCGGCAAGGCCGGCGTCGACGGTCAGGTCGCCGCCGCGGCTGGCCAGCTCCAGCAGGCGCTCGCGCTGGCGGCGGATCCGCGCCTCCCGCTCGGCCAGCTCGGCGGCGATGTCGGCGATGATCTCGCGCAGCTCGCGACCGTCGTCATCGGCGAGCGCCGCGCCGACCTCTTCCAGGCTCAGGCCGAGGTCCATCAGACGGCGGATGCGCAGCAGGCGTACGACGGCGGCGATGTCATAGCCGCGATAGCCGTTCGGCCGCCGCGCCGGCTCCGGCAACAGGCCGATCCGGTGGTAATGCCGGACCGCCCGCGGCGAGATGCCGGCGATTCTCGCGACCTCGCCGATCCGCAGGAGCGTCATGCCGCCAGTAGAAACCTTGTCACTGCGACAAGGTCAAGCCGCCACCGCGCTGGTCGGCGAAACTGTCGGACCCACCTGGAAGACTTGACTCAGGGGACCTCGCGCCCCCGGGGCCCCCTGGGGACCCCCGTCCTCAATTCTTCCAGCGGTGGCCGACAGTTTTGGCGACCCGCCGTTTCATGACCGCCGCGCGCGCGTACGGATGGGGCAGACTGCTGATGTGGCGGGAGAATCGATGACCTGGCCGGCCGGACTGGCCGAGGAGCTGGCGGACGTCTACCGCGACCTGCACCGCCACCCCGAGCTGTCCGGACACGAGGACCGGACGGCCTCGGTGGTCGAGGACGCGCTCCGGCCGCTCGGCTACGAGGTGACCACCAGGGTTGGCGGCACCGGTGTGCTCGGTGTGCTCCGGCGCGGTGACGGGCCGGTCGTCATGTTGCGCGCCGACATGGACGCGCTGCCGGTCGCGGAGAAGACCGGCCTGCCGTACGCCGCCACCGGTCCGCTGATGCACGCGTGCGGCCACGACATGCACACCACCTGCCTGATCGGCGCCGCGACGCTGTTGGCCGACATGTCGTGGAAGGGCACGCTCAACGTCGTCTTCCAACCGGCTGAGGAGCTGGCCGCCGGCGCGACCGCGATGATCGACGACGGGCTGTTCGAGCGCTTTCCGAAGCCGTCGGTCGTGCTCGGCCAGCACGTCGCGCCGCTGCCGGCCGGCTTCGTCGGTCACGGAGAGGGGCCGTTGATGGCCAGCTCCGACTCGGCCGAGATCCGGATCCGCGGTCGTGGCGGCCACGGCTCGCGGCCGGAGGCCACCGTCGATCCGGTGCTGATCGCCGCCTCGACGGTCGTACGCCTGCAGAGCATCGTCTCGCGCGAGGTGCCACCGAGCGAGGTCGCCGTGTTGACGGTCGGCCGGATGCAGGCCGGTACGAAGGAGAACATCATCCCCGACGAGGCCGAGCTCGGCGTCAACATCCGCACCTACTCGGCCGCGGTGCGCGACCGCGTACGCGCGGCGGTCGAGCGGATCGTACGTGCCGAGGCGGCCGCCGGCGGAGCGCCGGAGCCGGAGATCACCTGGGGTGTCAGCGCGCCGCTGCTGGTCAGCGACCCGGACGCCACCAGGAGGACGGTCGCCGCGTTCGCCGAGCACTTCGGCACCGAGCGGCTGATCCCGATGCCCACCGTGGCGGCGAGCGAGGACGTCGGCAACTTCGGCGCCGCCGCCGGCGTGCCGACCGTCTTCTGGTTCTGGGGCGGCCTGGAGCCGGAGCGCGTCTTCGCCGCCTTCCAGTCCGGCGACCTCGGCTCGCTGCCGAGCAACCACTCGCCGGAGTTCGCGCCGCTGATCGAGCCGACGCTGACGACCGGCGTCGAGACACTGACCACCGCGGCGCTGGCATGGCTCGGCCGATGAGGATCGCGGTCGCCGCCGACGAGGACACCGGCGTCGCGCGTGACGTCGTACGCCTGCTGGAAGAGCGCGGTCATCAGGTCGTCGTGCATGGCGCGTTGTCTGTCGAGGAGAGGGACGACTGGGCCTGGGCCAGCGAGGCGGCGGCGCGCGATGTCGCCGATGGCCGCGCGGAGCAGGGGATCGTCTGCTGCTGGACCGGCACCGGCGCGTCGATCGCCGCCAACAAGGTTTCTGGTGTACGCGCCGCGTTGTGCGTCGATGCGGAGACGGCTCGCGGAGCGCGCGTGTGGAACGACGCGAACGTACTGGCGCTGAGCCTGCGCCTGACCTCCGCCGCGCAGCTGGCCGAGATCCTCGACGCGTGGTTCGCGGCCGCCGCCAGCGACGATCCCGGTGACCAGGCCAACATCGCGCACCTCGCGGACATCTGACTCGCGATGAACCGGTCACATGTCCGGACGGCGTGCGGTTGGATGGGGACCCATGAGCTATCCGCCGAACGCCAACCAGCGTGACGACCTGAACGACCCGACCCGCCAGCTCGACCCGGACGCCACCCGGCGTACGCAGCTGCCCAACACCGGTGGCACCGTCTACAGCAGCGGATCGGTCAGCCAGCCGGCCGGATACAGCCAGGGCGCGCACTCCGCGCAGGACGTGCCACCTCAGCAGCAGCAGCCGTCGCCGCCGGCCGGCCCAGTCCCGCCGCAGATCATCCCGCCTGTTCCGCCGGCACCGCCTCAGCCGCAGCCGCCGCGCGGCCTGCCGGGCGCGGCGCTGAGCGCCGGCGCCATCGTCGGCGTCGCCGCCGTGGCCGTCGGCCTGCTGGTGATCGGCATCCCGGCCGGCCTGCTGACCTGGCGCGCGGCCGGCCACCTGCCGGCCGCCGACGGCAACGGGGTCATCGGCGGAGCGCTGTTGCTCGCTGGTACGGCCACGCTGGCCGGCGGCCTGATCGCGCAGCTGCTGCGCCGCGGACCAGCCGAGGAGCCGGTGCTGCAGCGGTTGGTCAGCCCGCCGCTGGTCTTCGTCGTCGCCGGCGTCCTGCTGATGCTCTTCGCCGCCATCGCCGCGTAGGCCGACTTAAAAGGCGCCAGAGCGGCGCGTACACTGATAACGCAGCCCGTGTGTGCGGGTTGACTACGCGCGTCCTCAGCCGGCCAGCCGGCAGCATCGAGGTCTCGGTCCGTCCAGGTCCTGGACGGTTCGCCTTCTCGCTGGGACGCCAGGGCGGGCGCCAACCCGGTGACCTGCGACAACCGAGCCAGCGCGGCTCAGGCCGTGCGAGACAAGAGGGAGGCGGACCAGAAGTGGCCGTCGTCACCATGCGGAACCTGCTGGAGAGCGGGGTCCACTTCGGGCACCAGACCAGGCGCTGGAACCCGAAGATGAAGCGCTTCATCCTGACCGAGCGCAACGGCATCTACATCATCGACCTGCAGCAGACGCTGACCTACATCGACACCGCGTTCGAGTTCGTCAAGGAGACGGTCGCGCACGGCGGCACGATCCTGTTCGTCGGCACCAAGAAGCAGGCCCAGGAAGCGGTCGCCGAGCAGGCGCAGCGGGTCAACATGCCGTATGTCAACCAGCGCTGGCTGGGTGGCATGCTCACCAACTTCCAGACCGTGCACAAGCGGCTGCAGCGCCTCAAGGAGCTCGAGATGATCGAGCAGACCGGTGGCGAGAACGTGCTCACCAAGAAAGAGGCCCTGGTGCTGTCGCGTGAGCGGCAGAAGCTGTCCCGTACGCTCGGCGGCCTCCGCGACATGAACAAGGTGCCGTCCGCGGTGTGGATCGTGGACACCAAGAAGGAGCACATCGCCGTCGACGAGGCCCGCAAGCTGGGCATCCCGGTGGTGGCCATCCTGGACACCAACTGCGACCCGGACGAGGTCGACTACAAGATCCCCGGCAACGACGACGCGATCCGGTCCGCCGCGCTGCTCACCCGGGTCATCGCCGACGCGGTGGCCGAGGGCCTGATCGCGCGCGCCGGCCGGTCCAACGCGCCCGAAGGCGAGGACAAGCCGGAGGCGGCGATCGGCGCCGACGAGCCGATGCCGGAGTGGGAGCGCGCGGTGCTGGAAGGCAACGCCGCCAAGGAAGCCGAGGCCGCCGGACAGACGCCCGCCCCGGAGACCGCGTCGGTCGGCGCCGACAACTCCTGATCCCGGCATGATCATCACCCGGCCGGACCGCGTACGGCCGGGTGGCCCCGCCTGACCATCGAAACGAGAGAGAAAAGAGATGGCGAACTACACCGCCGCTGACGTGAAGAGGCTCCGGGACGCCACCGGCGCCGGGTTTATGGACGCCAAGAAGGCCCTGGAAGAGGTCGACGGCGACCACGAGAAGGGCATCGAGCTGCTGCGCGTCAAGGGCGCGGCGAAGGCGGCGAAGCGGGGTGCGGAGCGTACCGCCGGCAACGGCATCGTCGCCGCGGTCGACGGCGCGTTGATCCAGCTGGCCTGCGAGACCGATTTCGTCGCGAAGAACGAGCAGTTCCAGCAGCTGGCCGCCGACATCGCCGGCGTGGCATGGGCCCAGAAGCCGGCCGACCTGCCGGCATTGCAGGCGCTGGAGCTGTCCGACGGCAAGACGGTGGCCGAGAGCGTCGAGTCGGCGTCCGCGGTCATCGGCGAGAAGCTGGAGCTGGCCAAGGTCGCCGTCTTCGACGGCAAGACCACCGCTTACATGCACCGCCGCTCCAGCGACCTGCCGCCGCAGGTCGGCGTGATCGTCGAGTTCACCGGTGACGAGCCGGAGGTGGCGCGCGGCGTCGCGATGCACATCGCCGCCATGCGTCCGCGTTACGTCACCCGCGACGAGGTGCCGGCCGACGTGGTCGAGAACGAGCGGCGCATCGCCGAGGCGACCGCCAAGGAGGAGGGCAAGCCGGAGGCGGCGCTGCCCAAGATCGTCGAAGGCCGGGTCAACGGCTTCTTCAAGGAGGTCGTGCTAGTCGAGCAGTCCTCCGTGCAGGACCAGAAGAAGACCGTCAAGCAGGTGCTCGCCGACGCCGGCGTGACCGTCACCCGCTTCGCGCGCTTCGAGGCCGGCCAGCCGTAGGCCACGCCTTTGCCGCAACGCCCCGTTACTGGCAGGTGCCAGTAGCGGGGCGTTGCGGCAAAACCGGCTTTGTGCTGGATCAGGCGAAAGCGTTGTTGAAAGTACGCTGCCAGGCTGCCTTGGCCTGCTGCGGATCGCCGTCGAACAGATGCAGGCCGATGCCGTTGGGGCCGTGGAAGCGATAGAAGGCGTCCTCGCCGCGGATGCCGAGCACACCAGGGAAGCCGGGCGCGAAGTCGACGACACCGTCGACCGGTTCGGCGCCGTCGAGCCTCATGCGTACGCGATCGCCGACCTGCGACATCACCGGCAGGCCGAGCGCCGCGGACAGCGTGCTCCACATGTCGACCCCGTCCGGGACCGGCGGCAGCGGCACCTCCTCGTACGTGGCATAGCGGCCGCTGAAGTGCTTGACGTACTCGCCGAGCGTGAACAGGTAGAGGTCCCAGCCGTAGCTGGTCATCACCAGGAACTCATCGCCCCAGTCGTCGGAGGTGATGCCGCTGTGCACGAACCGCAGCCACGTACTGCCGCCGTCGCGGCCCTCCAGCAGGTATTCCATCGCGTGGAACGAGCCGTCCTCGGCCGGGTCGCCGCGGTAGGCGAGCCGCTTCGGCGGGTCCCAGCCGGTGATGGTGGAGGCGTCGGAGAAGTCGCCGTAGGTCATGGTGATCCGGCCGCCGGCGCGCGGCTCGACCTCGTGCGGGCCCATGAACCACGACGAGATGCCGGGTCCGGTGGCGATGGCGTCCCAGACCTGCTCCGGCGTGCCGGGGATCTCTACTTCCTTGCTGATGTCGAACTCGTCACCCACGAGGTTGCTCCTTCGGCTTCTTGATGGGGTGGATCGCCACGACTATCCGGTGGTGGCGGCCGTGCTCGGACCGCTCGTCGTGGTATTTGCTCACCAGGCTGGCGACCGCGGTGGCCAACTCCTCGGCGAAGGCCGCCCGGTCGGCCGCCGACGCGAAGCGCACCTCGCCGTCCATCCCGAACGTGGCGACCGGCTTGCCGGCCCGGTCGGCGCCCTTGATCAGGTCGCCGACATCGCGTACGAGCCGGGCCGCGAGGGCCAGCAGCCAGCGCGCCGACAGCCGGTCGGGTGCCCTGTCCGGATCGGGTTGTACGGCCTCCAGCGCGCCGGGGGAGATGACGTACGACGACGCGGTGGCCCGCATCAGCCGCTCCGTGACGTTGCCCTTCCGGCGCTCCTCGACCAGCTCCACCAGGCCGTATTTCTCCAGCTCGCGCAGGTGGTAGTTGACCTTCTGCCGGGGCAGGCCGACCTTGGCGGCCAGCATGGTGGCCGACCCGGGCTCGGCCAGCTCGGCCAGCAACCGGGACCGCATCGGATCCAGCGAGACCCCGGCCGCGGCCGGGTCGTCAATCACCGCGATTTCCAGCATGGTCCCACCGTCGCACCGACAGAAATATTTGTCAAGAACGATGAACTTGTCGGATCGCCGGCTAGGTGAGGCGGTACGCGGGGTGGGATCCTGGTCACCAGGTGCCGGCCGATACATTGCGGTGAGTGCACATCTGCCGATGAGAGGGACCAGACCTTCATGACCTCCACTGCCGCCGACCCCTCGCCGACCGCGGTCGACCTCCGACAGGGCTGGAAGCGAGTGCTGCTCAAGCTCTCCGGCGAGGTCTTCGGAGGCGGCGAGGTGGGGGTCGACCCCGACGTCGTGCACGACATCTCGCGGCAGATCGCCGAGGTCGCCAGCAGCGGCGTGCAGGTCGCGATCGTCGTCGGCGGCGGCAACTTCTTCCGCGGCGAGGAGCTGTCGCAGCGCGGCATGGACCGGGCCAGGGCCGACTACATGGGGATCCTCGGCACCGTGATGAACTGCCTCGCGCTGCAGGACTTCCTGGAGAAGCAGGGTGTGGAGACGCGCGTGCAGACCGCCATCACGATGGGACAGGTCGCCGAGCCCTACATCCCGCGCCGCGCGATGCGCCACCTGGAGAAGGGCCGGATCGTCATCTTCGGCGCCGGCGCCGGCATGCCGTACTTCACCACCGACACCGTCGCGGTCCAGCGCGCGCTGGAAATCGGCGCCGACGTGGTGCTCAAGGCCACCAAGGTCGACGGTGTGTACGACTCCGACCCGAAGAAGAACCCGGACGCCAAGCGATACGACGAGATCAGCTTCGCCGAGGCGCTCAACCAGGGGCTCGGCGTGGCCGACACCGCCGCGATCAGCCTCTGCATGGACAACGGCCTGCCGATGGTCGTCTTCGACCTGCTGACCGAAGGCAACATCGGCCGGGTCATCGCCGGTGAGAAGATCGGCACGCTGCTCACCAACCGATAGGCTCCCCACCCCGCGTTCCCCGCGCACCGATACGGTTGGACGCGGCATAATGCCAGTCCCGCATTTCCAGGAGGCGACCAACGTGATCGACGATGCACTTCTCGAGGCCGAGGAGAAGATGGAAAAGGCCGTCGAGGTCGCCAAGGAGGACCTCGGCTCGGTACGCACCGGCCGCGCCGCGCCGTCGATGTTCAACAAGATCATGGTGGACTACTACGGCGCCATGACGCCGCTGCCGCAGCTCGCCTCGATCAACGTGCCCGAGCCGCGGATGGCGCTGGTCAAGCCGTACGACCAGTCCCAGATCGCGGCGCTGGAGAAGGCGATCCGCGACTCCGACCTCGGCGTCAACCCGGCCAACGACGGCAACGTGCTGCGCTGCGTCTTCCCGCAGCTCACCGAGGAGCGCCGGCGCGAGATGGTCAAGGTGGCGCGGCACAAGGGCGAGGAGGCCAAGGTGGCCATCCGCAACGTGCGCCGCAAGGCCAAGGAGGAGCTCGACCGCATCGGCAAGGACGGCGAGGCCGGCGAGGACGAGGTCAACCGCGCGGAGAAGGAGCTCGAGCAGACCACGCACAAGTACGTGGCCGCCATCGACGACCTGATGAAGCACAAGGAAGCGGAGCTGCTTGAGGTCTAATGACCTTGTGACGACACCGCAGCCAGCCGAGCCGCAACCGGCCGGCGGCCGGGGTCGCCACCGGGCCACGCGCGAGCGCCAGCCGACCGCCGCGCCCAAGGCCGGCCGTAACCTGCCGGTCGCGATCGCCGTCGGCTGCGGCCTCGGCGCGCTGGTGCTCGCGTCGCTGCTGATCTATCGGCCGGTCTTCGCCGTCGTGGCGGCCGTCGCGGTCGTCCTGTCGGTCATCGAGATGGTCCGGGCCGTACGACCGCTGGAGGCGCGGCCGCCGCTCGTACCACTGCTGGCCGGCGGTGTCGGCATGATCGCGTTGGCCTGGTTCGCCGGCGCCTCGATGCTCGCCGTCGGTTTCGTGCTGACGATCATCGCGGTGATGCTCTGGCGGCTCGGCGACGGGCCGGTCGGCTATCAGCGCGACGTGACCTCGGCGGCGCTGATCGCCGCGTACATCCCGCTGATGGCCGGGTTCTGCGTCCTGCTCCTGGTGCCCGGCGACGGTGCGTTGCGGGTGATCGCCTTCATGGCGACGGTCGTCTGCAGCGACACCGGCGCGTACGCGACCGGCGTGTTGTTCGGCCGGCACAAGATGGCGCCGCTGGCCAGCCCCGGCAAGACCTGGGAAGGCCTGGCCGGCTCGCTGCTGGCGTGTGCGATCGCCGGCGCGTTGTTCATGCACTTCTTCTTCGACCGGCCGTGGTGGTACGGCGTCCTGTTCGGACTCGCGATCGCGATCGCGGCCACTTTGGGCGACCTCGCCGAATCGATGCTGAAACGTGACCTCGGCATCAAGGACATGGGCAGCCTGCTGCCGGGCCACGGCGGCTTCATGGACCGGCTCGACTCGGTGCTGGTCGCGGCGCCGGTGGCGTACGTCCTGCTGGCCTCGCTGGCACCGCCGCACTGAGGGCGCCGAAACGATGGCTGACCACTGCCTGTGACCCACCGATACGACCCGAGTAAGATGTTCTGCTGTCAGCAACCGGGTCGCGACTTTGGGTTGTGTGGGGGATGCCTTGGATGACCCGGCTCACCTGCATACCGGCGACTTCTCGTGGGTGGCCATGGGAGAATGGGCCACACGATGACGACGCTGCCCCTCCTGGACGATCTCGAAGCCGACGTGACCGCAACGGGTTCCACCGAGCCGTTGACCGGACCCGGGCTCGCTGGCAAGGCGACCCGAGGCCGTCCGCCACGCCATCTTGCCGACCTGGACACCGCCGCGCGCCGCGCCGCGGTGGCTGAGCTGGGCTTTCCGGCCTACCGCGCCGACCAGGTCTCCCGCCACTACTTCGGCAGGCTCTCCGGCGACGCGGCGGCGATGACCGACCTGCCGGCCGCGGCCCGCGAGACGCTCGGCGCCGCGCTGCTGCCGGACCTGCTGACCACCGTGCGCGACATCGCCTGCGACGACGGCACGACCCGCAAGACGCTCTGGCGCGCGTACGACGGAGTGCTCTTCGAGAGCGTACTTATGCGTTACCCGGATCGTGTCACGATGTGCGTGTCCAGCCAGGCCGGATGTGCTATGGGCTGTCCGTTCTGCGCGACCGGCCAGGGTGGGCTCAAGCGGAACCTCTCGACCGCCGAGATCGTGGAACAGGTTGTGGCGGGAGCGCGCGCTCTGGCCGCCGGCGAGGTGCCCGGCGGTCCGGGCCGGGTCTCCAACATCGTGTTCATGGGCATGGGTGAGCCGCTGGCCAACTACCAGCGGGTCGTCGCCGCCGTGCGTCGGCTGACCGAGCCGGTGCCGCGGGGGCTGGGGATCAGCGCCCGCGGGGTGACGGTGTCCACCGTCGGGCTGGTGCCGGCGATCGCGAAACTGGCCGCCGAGAAGCTGCCGGTGACGCTCGCGGTGAGCCTGCACGCGCCGGACGACGAGCTGCGTGACACGCTCGTACCCATCAACCAGCGGTGGCCTGTTGACGACGTACTGGCGGCGGCGTGGGACTATGCGCATTCGACAGGGAGGCGCATTTCCATCGAGTACGCGATGATCGCGGGAGTGAACGACCAGCCCTGGCGTGCCGATCTGCTGGCCCGCCGGTTGGCTGGGAAGCTCGCGCATGTCAACCTGATACCGCTGAACCCGACGCCGGGCAGCGAGTGGTCGGCGAGCAACACTGGAGCGGAGCGGGAGTTTGTCCGGCGGTTGCGGGCTAGCGGCGTATCGACGACGGTACGAGACACCCGTGGTCGAGAGATCGACGGGGCATGCGGGCAGTTGGCCGCGGCGGAGGTGTGACGGTGCAGGGATCTGATCCGGGTGAGCGGTTCCGGCGACGTGCGCTGCGCCGGGGCTACAAGGTCGACGAGGTCGACGAGTTTCTCGAACGGGTGGACGCCACCCTGGTGGGAAACCCGGACGGCCCGCCGGTGACCGCGGAGGAAGTCCACAACGTGGTCTTCCGCGTACGGTTCGGCGGCTACGACGAGTGGGAGGTCGACAAGCACCTCGACCGGCTCGAACGTCAGCTCACCGAGATGGAGAACCAGCCGGCGGCGCATCCGGCCGCACACCCAGCCGCGCTGCCGTCCCGGGAGATGCGGCGGGAGCCGGCGGCGGCCAGAGCCGGCGCGCTGGTCGGCGGCGCGGCGGCCGCGGTCGCCACGCCGGTCGGCAGCCGGGCCGCCGTGCCGAGCCCGTCGCGGGTCGGCAACACGCGCGGCACCTCGCGCGGCGGTGTCGGCATGGCGTCGCCGACCGACGAGGCCTCGACGCAGTTCATGCCGGCCGTACGGCCCAGCCCGTACGGTGACCCGTCCGACGGCGGCCCGCCGACCGACGAGTTCGACACGCCGTCGGAGTTCCGCGACGACTTCCCCGAGGACGACTACCAGGAGCCGGCCCAGCCGCAGGGTCCCTACCAGCGCGACTACCCCGACCAGCAGCAGGGCTATGCCGCGCAGGCCGGCTACGACCAGGGCTATCAGGAGCCGTACGCCGAGCAGCAGGGTTACCAGGAGCCGTACGGGCAGCCGGCCTACCGCGAGGAGCCGACCGGAGCGGGTTCCTACCGCGGCGCCGCCGGGTACGCCGGCGGCCAGCAGCAGCCGGCCGAGGAGGAGAGCTGGTCCGCCCAGCTGGACCGCGACGGCCGGCAGTGGGAGACCCAGGGTTGGGAGACACAGGGCGGCGGCAGCCGCGACCCCGGCAGCTGGGACACCGGCGCGACGGTGATGTGGAGCAACCAGGGGGCCGGCGGGGCCGCCGACATCCCGTTGCCCGGCGTCGGCAGCAGGGACGGCCGGCACGGCAAGTCGGAGATGACCGCGGAGATGCCGCAGTACGGCAACTCCTCGCCGTACACGCCGCAGGACGCTACCAAGGTCGACCAGCTGCGTTCCACCTTCAAGCAGCGCCGCTTCGGCTCGGGCTATGACGTCGACCAGGTCGACCGGCTCTTCGACGGCATCAGCGCCGTGGTGACCGGCCGCTCCGGCGGTCGGATCGACCCCGAGGACCTGGTGCCGCACTTCGAGCTGGTGCAGGGTGGCTACTACGAGGACGAGGTCGACGCGGCCCTCGGCGAGGTCCGCAACATGCTCGGCCGCCGCGGCTGACCCTTCCGTACGACAAAACCGCAGGGACCCCTTGGCGACGTAAGGGGTCCCTGCGGTTTTGTCGTACTAGCTGTCGCGCTTGAGGCCGTTCTTGCGCAGGGCCCAGTCGACCAGGAGGATCGCGATCAGGCCCGCCGCGATGCCGCACAGCCAGAGATCCTCGACGTGGCCGCGGTGGTTGCCGAAGTTCATCAGCAGCAGGATCACCGCGACGACGAGCAGGCCGATGCGGGCCGCCTTCTTCGGGCCAGGCTTGTGCTGGTCGGGGGAGGTGACCATCTCCTCTTCCGCCACGTGCAACATCCTCCTTATGCAGGCCGCGAAGGCATCCTGCGCAAAGTCTGGCACGGCCGCCGGCGACTATGCTGCCGGGGTGGTGAAGATCGTGCTCATCGTGTTGCTCGTCGTCTTCGGCCTGCTGATGGCCTACATGTTCGTCCGTGGCCGGTTCAACCGGCGCTAGCCGAGTTGTACGAGCCCTGGATGGCGCTTCCCCAGTACGGTCCGTACATCCGGTCCGGGTCGGAGTCGTAGCCGAAGCTGTTCACCGACTGCTGGGTGCCGCGCGAGCCGCTGCCGACCAGCCAGGGGCCGCCGGACGAGCCGCCGGTCATGTCACACGTGACGCCCTGGTCCGCGCTGCCGTAGGAGTCCTTGACCGCCTTGCCGGTGCACTTCTGCAGCTTCTCGCCGTCGAACGGACTGTCCGCCGGATAGCCGTAGAGCGTGTACGTCTGGCCCTTGGGCTGGTTGAACGCCACGCCGGAGCCGCCGACCACCGTGCCGATGTGCCGGCCGCTCCGCGTCGCGAGCACGGCGAAACCGGTGTCGAAGTTGAGGTCGCCCTTCTTGGCCCACTGGCTGGTCGTCACCAGCCTGCGCGCCGTCCACTTGCCGTACGGCGCGCTGCCGTCGTCGTAACCGGGGACGAAGGTCCAGTGCGACGCGTAGGCGCCGGGACCCTCGTTGACGCAGTGGCCGGCGGTGGCGACCACGTCGTGGTTGCGGCTGCTGACCGAGTTGCCGGAGCACACGTAGTCGACGCCGCCGAAGGTGAAGAACACCTTGCCGACGTGCGCCACCGGCGCGATCCCCGGTGCGGCCGCCTTGGTCGAGGGCAGGCTGAACGGCGTGCCGACCAGGTCGCCGACGCCGCCGAGCAGGCCGGCCTTGCGCTGCCGGTCGTACGCGCGCCGGGCCAGCACGTCGGCCGGCTTGGCCTTGCGCATCCGCTGCGGTGTCCAGTAAGTGGCGTCGCTGTGCAGTGCGGTCGACACGACCTCACCCAGGTCCACGGCCGGTTCGCTGGGATGGTGGCCGCCGAGCACACCGGCGTAGGCCACCGGCGCCGCCAGCACGACCAGCGCACCGGCGGCGGCGAGCGCGACCAGGGAACGGGAGAGCTTCTTCATACCGGCCTTTCGCAGGTGGTGGCGCCGTTGTACGCGCGGGACAGATCACAGCCGGGTGGGAGGCAACAAAAGTCCTATCCCGGCCGTTCGCGTGGCGATACGTTAAGGGGGTCCGTGGCTAATTGTCCACATCGGCGCGCTATTTACGGAAATCTTATGGTTTCCTTGAGGTTTACCGCTGGTGTCGGCAATTGGCGGCAATCGTACGCGGTCCGGCCCACCGTCCGGCAACCGGCGTGGAGGAGAGGTGAACGGCCTGGTGACCGCCGTCGACGTGACCCAGCCGACCCCTCCGGCGGCCGCGCCAGCGTCGCGCCGGGCGGTGCGGGACAATGGAGCGGTGACGGTTCGCGAGGTGGTGTTGCTCGGCTCGACCGGCTCCATCGGTACGCAGGCGATCGACGTGATGAGGCGCCACCCCGACCGGTTCCGGGTGGTCGGCATCGCCGCCGGCGGCGGCAACGTCGAGCTGCTCGCCGCGCAGGCGCTGGAGCTCAAGGTCGACGTCGTCGCGGTCGCTCGCGCGACCATGGCGCAGGACCTCCAACTGGCCTTCTACAAGGCGGCCGCGGCGAGTGGCTACGAGTCCGGCAAGTTCGCCGTACCGAAGATCATCGCCGGCCCCGACGCGGCCACCGAGCTGGCCGCCTTGCCGTGCGACGTGGTGCTCAACGCGATCACCGGCTCGATCGGCCTGCGGCCGACGCTTGCCGCACTCCGGGCCGGCCGTACGCTCGCGCTGGCCAACAAGGAGTCCCTGGTCGCCGGTGGTCCGCTCGTACGCGGGGTGGCTGGCGAAGGCCAGATCGTGCCGGTCGACTCCGAGCACTCCGCGCTCGCGCAGTGCCTGCGCGGCGGCAGCCGCGCCGAGGTCGCCAAGCTGATCGTGACGGCCAGCGGCGGCCCGTTCCGCGGCCGCACGCGCGACGAGCTGGCCGGCGTCACCGTCGAGCAGGCGCTGGCCCATCCGACCTGGGACATGGGGCCGGTCATCACGATCAACTGCGCGACCCTGGTCAACAAGGGCCTGGAGGTCATCGAGACGCACGAGCTGTTCGGCGTGCCGTACGAGCAGATCGACGTGGTCGTGCATCCGCAGTCGATCGTGCACTCCATGGTCGAGTTCACCGACGGCTCCACGCTGGCGCAGGCCAACCCGCCGGACATGCGGCTGGCGATCAGCCTGGCGCTCGGCTGGCCCGACCGCATCCCGCGGGCCATCGTGCCGCTGGACTGGACGCGGGCGCAGAGCTGGCGGTTCGAGCCACTGGACCACGAGCGCTTCCCGGCCGTGTCGCTGGCCCGCGCCGCCGGCCAGGCCGGCGGAGTGCTGCCGGCCGTCTACAACGCGGCCAACGAGGAGTGCGTCGGCGCGTTCATGTCCGGAAGCCTGCCGTTCACCGGCATCGTGGACACTGTTGCGGCAATACTGGACGAGGCACCGCGGGCCACCCTGGGCAGCGCGGAGCCGACCGACGTGGACGACGTACTGGCGGCCGAGGACTGGGCTCGTAAGCGGGCTCGCGAGCTCACCGGCAGGACCATGAGGACCGGAGACCAATAGCGCATGTGGGCTTATGTACTCGGTGTAGTGCTGGTGGCGATCGGCATCCTGATCTCGGTCTGCGTGCACGAGGCGGGCCACATGCTCACCGCGAAGATGTTCGGGATGAAGGTCACCAAGTACTTCGTCGGCTTCAACCCGAAGCTGTGGTCCTTTCACCGCGGCGAGACCGAGTACGGCATCGGCATGCTGCCGTTCGGCGGCTACTGCAAGATCTCCGGCATGACGCCGGAGGAAGAGGAGGAGATGCCGGAGAACGAGAAGCACCGCTCGTTCATCCGGCAGCCGGTGTGGAAGCGCACCATCGTGCTGGTCACCGGCTCGCTCACCCACTTTCTGATCGCCTTCGTGCTGCTGTGGATCACCGTCGGCGTGTACGGCATCACCGTCCAGCAGGCGCCGGACAAGGCGCCGGCGCTGGTCAAGTCGGTCGCCACCTGCGTCGTGGTCCAGAACGAGGTCGACAGCAGTGGCGCGCTGCGCCCCTGCAAGGCCGGTGACCCGGCCAGCCCGGCGGCCGCGGCCGGGCTGAAGGGCGGTGACCGGATCCTCTCGGTCAACAACGTCGCGACGCCGACGTACGCGGCCTTCCAGCAGGCGCTGCGCAGCGCACCGACCACCGGTCCGGTGCCGATCACGTACGAGCGCGCCGGCAAGACAGTCTCGAGCAAGGTCACGTTGATCAGCGCGCAGCGCACCCCACCTGGCGCCAAGGCCGGCGCGCCGGCGCAGCCGACGCCGACCATCGGCCTCTACGGCAACCTGGACAAGACCGAGTACTACGGCCCCATCGGCAGCGCCGGCAAGGCCGCGCAGATCACCGGCATGGTCTTCACCGGCACGTTCGCCGCGCTCGGCACCATCCCGCAGAAGGTGCCCAACCTGATCGCCTCGCTGACCGGCGCGCACCGCGACATGAACGGCCCGGTCAGCGTGGTCGGCGTGAGCCGGCTCGGCGGCGAGGCGCTGGAGAGCCAGGGCCAGCAGGGCCTGCCGCTGATCCTGTCGATCCTGGCCAGCCTGAACATCTTCATCGGCATCTTCAACCTGGTGCCGCTGCTGCCGATGGACGGCGGCCATGTGGTCGTCGCGTGGTTCCAGCGGATCCGGTCCTGGTGGGCCAACCGGCGCGGCCGGCCGGACCCCGGTGCGGTCGACTACGCCCGGCTGATGCCGCTGACCTACGCCGTGGTGCTCGTGCTCCTGGTGTTCGGCGTACTCACCATCGCCGCCGACATCGTCAACCCGATCCAGATCTTCCAGTAAAGGGAGTCGTTCTCGTGTCCATTGACCTGGGGATGCCGGCGCCGCCGGCGCCGACCCTGGCCAAGCGCCGGGCGAGCCGCCAGCTCAACGTCGGCGGTGTGCTGGTCGGCGGCGGAGCGCCGGTCAGCGTCCAGTCGATGACCACCACGCTGACCGCCGACGTCAACGCGACGCTGCAGCAGATCGCTGAGCTCACCGCGGCCGGCTGCCAGATCGTACGGGTGGCGGTGCCGAGCGCCGACGACGCCGAGGCGCTGCCGGCGATCGCCAAGAAGTCGCAGATCCCGGTGATCGCCGACATCCACTTCCAGCCGAAGTACGTGTTCGCCGCGATCGACGCCGGCTGCGCGGCCGTACGCGTCAACCCCGGCAACATCAAGCAGTTCGACGACAAGGTCGCCGAGATCGCCAAGGCGGCCAGCGCCGCCGGCACGCCGATCCGGATCGGCGTCAACGCCGGCTCGCTGGACAAGCGGCTGCTGGAGAAGTACGGCCGGGCCACCGCCGAGGCCCTGGTGGAGTCGGCGCTGTGGGAATGCTCGCTGTTCGAGGAGCACGGCTTCCGCGACATCAAGATCTCGGTGAAGCACCACGACCCGGTGGTGATGATCAACGCGTACCGGCAGCTGGCCGCGCAGTGCGACTATCCGCTGCACCTCGGCGTGACCGAGGCCGGTCCGGCCTTCCAGGGCACCATCAAGTCGTCGGTCGCCTTCGGTGCGCTGCTGGCCGAGGGGATCGGCGACACGATCCGCGTGTCGCTGTCCGCGCCGCCGGTCGAGGAGGTCAAGGTCGGCTCGCAGATCCTGGAGTCGCTCGGCCTGCGCGAGCGCGGCCTGGAGATCGTGTCGTGTCCGTCGTGCGGCCGCGCGCAGGTCGACGTCTACACGCTCGCTGACCAGGTCACCGCCGGTCTGGAGGGCCTGCCGGTGCCGCTGCGGGTGGCCGTTATGGGCTGTGTCGTGAACGGTCCAGGTGAGGCCCGCGAGGCCGACCTCGGAGTCGCCAGCGGCAACGGCAAGGGCCAGATTTTCGTCAAGGGCAAGGTCATCAAGACCGTACCGGAGTCGCAGATCGTGGAGACCCTGATCGAGGAGGCTCTGCGGCTGGCCGAGGAGATGGGCACCGAGCTGCCCGAGGAGCTGCGCGGACTCGCGCCTGTCGTAGAGGTGAAATAACCGCCTCGCGATAGATTGCGGTGATGCTGACCAGGCAGCGCGCGAGCGTACTCACCGGCCCCGACCTGCCGGCCGTACGCTCGCTGCTGGAGCGCGACCCGGTGGGCGGCGCGGTGGTGGCGGCCAAGCTCACCACCTCCGGCCTGGCCGAGCAACATCTCGGCGCGCAACTGTGGGGGTCGTGGCGCGGCCGGCAGCTGCGGGCCATCTGCCTGTCCAGCGGCAACCTGGTGCCGTTCGGCACCGACACGGCCGACCTGCGTGCCTTCGCCGACCGCGCGCTGATGCAGGGCCGGATCTGCTCGTCGATCCTCGGCGAGGCGGACAGCGTGCTGGAGCTGTGGGGGACGCTGCGGCCGCACTGGGGACCGGCGCGTGACATTCGGGCCTGCCAACCTCTGCTGGCCACCGACAGACCCTCGCCGGTGTCGCCGGACCCGACCGTACGGCTGGCCGAGCCGGCCGACATGCATCTGGTGCTGCCGGCCTGCGTGGCGATGTACCACGAGGAGGTCGGCGTCTCGCCGATCGGTCGCGACGGCGGCGCGCACTACCGCGGCCGGGTCGCCGGCGCCATCGCCGCCAACCGGATGTACGTACGCGTCGAGAACGGCGCGGTGGTCTTCAAGGCCGAGCTCGGCGCGGTCACCTCGTCGTGCTGCCAGATCCAGGGCGTCTGGGTCCACCCCGAGCGCCGCGGCGAAGGCATCGCCACCGCCGCGATGTCCGCCGTCGTCAACCACGCACTGCGCCGGGTCGCCCCGGTCGTGAGCCTCTACGTCAACGACTTCAACTACGCCGCCCGCCGCGTCTACGCGCGGTGTGGCTTCCGCCAGGTCGGCACCTTCGCCTCGGTGCTGTTCTGATCGCGGCCGCAGTTCGCAGACTTCGGGGAGCGGTCCCGACGCGGCGTGTCATGATGCGCCATGGTCTCTACGTTGCGGGGGCAAGAGGGGAAAACCGGTCCACTACTTTTCAAGGGCGCTGTCGAGCTGGTGAAGCTCGTCGGAGCGCTGCGGCAACGACCGAGGGCGGGTGATCCGGCCCGGCAGTTGCACGAGTCCGAGGTGCGCTGGAGGCGTCGCAACCCGGTGGACGTCGACGGGTCTCGTGGACTGCCAATGCTCTGCTTGGTCAACGCCGACCGGGCCCGGTTTCCGGCCCTCCAGGTCATCTGCGAGCTGCTCCACGAGAGCGCGGAGCCCGAACCCACGCCGTACGTCTATCGCGATCTGGCGGTGCAGCCGACGCCGGTTCGCCGGCACGGCTATGTCGAGCCCGTACGCGACATCCTCGTCAGTGCACGCAAAGGTCTTGTGCAGCAGTCGACCGGTGGCCGGCTGCCGCGCTTTCCGCTCTTCACGCTGCTGGTGTGGCTCATGGGTGAGCGCATCGACGACGGCGATCAGCATCCGGACCGGACGTTGGCTTTCCGCGTCCAGAAAATCAGCCTGCACCATCGTTTTCGGCACGCGGTCCAAGAAATCGACGGCTCGCTGCCGGACGCGCCGCCGGTGCTGCGGTTGTTTCTCTTCTTTTGCTTCGTGGTGAGCCTGCTCTGGTTCTGGATCACCGTGCCCGGTCGGGTGCCTGTCATTTCCGGGAAATACCGCTGGTTTGTCCGCCAACCGCATTTGGCGCCGAAGCTGTCCGGCCGGAACTTCCTGCGGTTCGGTCGTCGCCTCACCGACGGTCACTGGCAGAAAGAGGATCCCGAATACGTCTGCCGGCTGCTGGTCAACGCGTTCCTGGAGGACTTGCGGCGGGCGTACCGGATCGGTCTCTGGAAGGTCTGGCGCAAGCGCCGCATGGGTTATCCGATGCTCCTACTCGACGGAGCGGACGCCGACAACGGCGGCTACGAACTGCTCCGGCTGGTGAACGCCGTGCGCAACCAACTCGGCGACTTCGACCCGTTGTTGCTGATCACCAGCGGATCCGAGTATCCGCCGCCGGTGCGGGCGGTGCTTTCCGCCCCCGTGCGAGGAGCCCGGCTGAAGTCCACAGCCGATGCCGCCGGTACGGCCTACCGTAGCTGGCAGGCGGCGCTGCCGATCGACCGGCTGGCGCGCCGGAAGATCACCTGGTTTCTCCCACTGCGGATCGACACCATGGACCTTCCCGATCCGGCCGTCGCCGTCAGCGCGTGGAATTCGCTCGGCGGCTACCACGGCGACTACCAGCTGGACAGGCCGCTCCTGTGGACCAGGCGGTGGATGCGGCTGAGCATGGCGGCGATCCTCCTTGGCGGTGTTGTCGGCGGTGGTGCGTACGCGGTGGCCGCGACCCGGCAGAGCCACTGCGGATCGCTGATCGACTCGGTGACCTGGACCGGCTTCGAGTGCGTCGGAGTCGCCGACGGCACCTTCCCGATGTTCCAACCGTCCAACGATCACATCCGGCAGGTCGAGGATCGGATCGCCGACCAGAACAGGCAGGCGGCGCAACTCCATGACGCGTATCCCGCGCGGCCGTACATCACCCTGGTCAGCCTGCAGGCCTTGACCTCGTCCAATGGCACGGCCGACGGTCTGACCGCGGCGCGGGAAGGGCTGGAAGGCGTCGCGGTGGCGCAGCGGCGCCAGTTGGTCGCGCGGGGGACCGCCGATCCGATCGTCCGCGTACTGGTCGCGAACGCCGGTCGCGGCATGCGGGAAGGTGTACGGGTCGCCCGCCAGCTCGCCGTGATGGCGGCGCGGGATCGCGGCATTGTCGGAGTCGTCGGCCTGGACATGAGCAGCAACGCCACCAGCGACACGATCCAGGCCATCACCGACGCCGGCATTCCCATGGTCGCCTCGACCCTCTCGGCCGACGAGCTGGCCGGTCAGAGCCCGCTGTATTTCCAGGTGGCGCCGCAAAACCAGCGCGAGGCCGAGGTGGTCGCGGAGTTCGTCAAGCGGCAGCCGAAGCTGCCGTCAGCACGCGTTTACTACTCTGACGACGGAAGCGACAAATACAGCAGCAACCTTCGCGAGGACCTGCTTCGAGCCTTGCGGCGGAGAGGGATTCCGGTCAGCGCTGCGGCGTTCCGGCCCAATGACCCAGGCAGCGCGGATCCCGCGCACGTCCACTACGCGGAGCCGCTGTTCGGCAATGCCGCGGCGGCCGGCCGCGCCACCTGCTCGTACGGCGGTGTCGTCTTCTTCGCCGGCCGTGGCGTCCCCGACTTCGGCGACTTTGTCAGCGCCGCCGCCTTGTGCGGCAGCGACGCCACGATCATCGGCGACGACGACGTTTCGCGTTATGTCGCCGACCAGCCGACACGGCGACAGAACCGCGCCCTGCCGTACTACTACGCCTCGTTCGCCGCGGCACCGGCGCCGGTCGCGCAGGCGCGCGGAGTCGCAAGGGACTTCTACCTGGGGCTCAACGAGATGTTCGGCTTCGAGGACTCCGCCGACGGCCGGTCGCTCGACGGTCACGCCGCGCTGGCGTACGACGCGTCGCTGGTGTTTATCAGCGCCACGGCGTATCTGCGCGAGTCGTCCGCGGACATCCCGGTGAGTCCCGGTGCGGTCTGGCGGGAGATCACCGCGATCCACACGTCTGCGGCGGCGGCGCAGATCAACAAGCACATCGACGGCGTTACCGGTGCGATCGACTACGGCGGCGACATCGCGCGGCACGTACCGCTCAACAAGCCGATCGCGATCATGCGCGTTGAGAACGGCGAAGTGCTGCCGACCATTCAGGCCTTCTGCGGCACCGCTACCGGCATCCCAGCCGCGTCCTGGTGTCCGGCCGGCCCGTAGGCGCGCCATCCAACGCTCCTCACGATTTCTGTCAGACCCGCTTCCTAGCGTCAATCGCAGGAGGTGGCACATGGGGGAACAGCAGCCGGGACCGATCTACGACAACGCGTTGAAGCGGCTGACGGCGCACCATCTCGGCGACATCTGCCAGTGGCTTGGTCTGGGTTCGCCGGTCGACGTGGTCGCGGAGTCGGAGGAGTTGCCGGCACACGGCCAGCGGGTCGACCTGTTGGTGCGGATCGGCGACCGGCGGTTGGCGCACATCGAGTTCTTTCGTCGCGGCGACCGAAACGCCGCGGCGCGCATGGTCGAATACCTGGCTCGAGCGGGGCAGCGCTTTCCGGGTTTCAGCATCGAGCAGTTCATTCTGCTGCTCGGCGCGGGAGAGATCGAGGAGGAGTTTCGGCGTGACGCGCTCACGGTGCACTTCCACGTCATCAAGCTCCGCGAATGCGACCCGGCCGAGTTGTTGCTGCGGCCGGCCGCGGCTCCGTTGGCCGTGTTGGCGAAGTGTTCGCGGGGCGGCCGTCGCCAGTTGTTGCGCGACGCGTTGGAAGCCATCGCGAAGTCCGGCGCGCCGCATACCAAGACATTGATGGAAATCGCGGAGACGCTCGCGCGGATATGCTTGCCGCTCGACGTGGTCACCGCGACCGGGAGGGAAGCTCGGATGCCGTTCGACCTGAGTGAGTTCCCGCCGTCGCCAGGCATCATCCAGGCGCACGCGGACGGTGAGGCACGCGGTGTGGCGCTCGGCGAAGCCCGTGGTGGGGCCAAAATGGTCGGCATCATGTTGCGGTCGCGGTTCGGTGACGACCCGCGGATCGATCGCATCGCCGGCCGGTTGGCCGAAGGCGATCCCGAAGTGGCGTTCCGCACGGCGATGAACGCGGCCAGCCTGGCCGATCTCGACAGCTGAGAACGCGCCGGCTCTCCGCAGTGGAGAGCCGGCGCGCGAGATCAGCCGACGCCGGCTTCCAGCGCCGGTACGTAACCCTTGGCGTGGCCATTCACGTTGGGGTGGTAGTTGCCGCCGTCGAGGTACGGGTCGCTGGAGCAGATCTCGTGTCCGGCGAAGGTCGTACGCGCGTCGGAGAAGGTGAATCCGGCCTTGGCGGCCGAAGACTGCGTCGTCGTGGCGAGCGCGTCGGCGACCGAGTTGCCATAGCCGCGTGAGGTCTGCGACGGCTGGCCGGGACACGACGCGGCGAGCGTGAAGATGTGCGGATAACTGAGCACGACGACCTTCGCGTTCGGCGCGTGGCTCCTGATCGCCGCGTAGACCTGGTCGAGCTGTCCCGGCAGCGTGTCGTGGATGTAGGTCTTGGCCCGGTCGGTCGCCGACTTGCAGCCGGAGTCGCCGCCGAGCAGGCACGAGATGAGGATGTTGGCAAAGCCGGCGTCGTTGCCGCCGATGGTGATCGACACCAGGTTGGTGCTCGCGGTCAGCGCACCGACCTGGTTGTTCAGTACGTCGCCGGTCTTCGCGCCGGAGCAGGC
The DNA here is from genome assembly GCF_010993745.1 of Fodinicola acaciae. NCBI lineage: Bacteria > Bacillati > Actinomycetota > Actinomycetes > Mycobacteriales > Fodinicola > Fodinicola acaciae. Next base: position 66,085 of record NZ_WOTN01000003.1, on the reverse strand, counting down.
CTGGAAGTTCAGCGTCGCGCCGGTCTTGTCGGCATAGACCGCCGGATAGGCCGTCGTCGTACGGCCACAGGTGCCGGCTCCGGTGCCGGAGGAGTAGGAGTCGCCGAGCGCGACATAGTTCGTGGCCGCCTGCACGGGACCGGCGAACGCGACCAACCCCGCCGCGGCCAGACAGGCGGCCGCCAGCGTACGGAACGTACCAGCGATGGACATGGGGGCTCCCTCGTACGAAGTGTGCGCAAACCCTTATCACGGGCTCTTCGATTCAGAGCCGGCCAAGCCACAATTTTGCGGACATAAATAGGTAGTCTCCAGGCCGTCTGCCGTGCGTCGGCGGCCGCTCGGCAAGATGGCGGCTATGCAGCAGACTCGCGAGAAGGTGGCGGTCGCCGAAGGCACGCCGGTGATGGCACGCTGGTGGGCCATCGCGCTGGTGGTGGTGTCCGCCGCCGCGGTGCTGGTCCTTGAGCTGATCTCGGTACGGCTCGCGGCGCCGTACGTCGGCAACACCTTCCAGACCTACACGGCCTCCATCGGCGTGACGCTGGCGGCGATCGCGCTCGGCGCCAACCTCGGCGGCTGGGCCGCGGACACTTGGCCGGCGAAGGCGATCATCGGTCCGCTGCTGGCGCTCGGCGGCGTGCTGGTGTTGGCCAGCAAGCCGATCGTGCTGGCCGTGGGTCCGCTGGTACGCGACACCGGTCCGGCCGGCAGCATCATTCTGATCGGCCTGGCGGCCGCGTTGCCGGTGGCGGTGCTGTCCGCGATCAGTCCGGTGGTGGTGAAAACCCAGCTGTGGACACTGAAAGACAGCGGCACGGTTGTCGGCCGGTTCAGCGCTTTCGGTACGGTCGGCGGCCTCGCCGGCACGTTCCTCACCGGTTACGTCCTGCTCGCGACGCTGCCGGTGTCGGTGATCCTGGTGGGCACCGGCGTCGTACTGGTCGCGATGGGGATCTGGCAGCTGGTCGGATCACGTTGGCTGGCAACCAAACAAGCCGTCGTCGGCGTGGTTTTGGTGCTGTTGCTGGCAGTCGGTGGTGCGGCGGCGCTGCCGGTGCCGTGCGACTACGAAACGGCTTACTACTGCGCTCGTGTCACCGATGATCCACAGCGCCCTGGTGGCCGTACGCTCTGGCTCGATGACGCGCGCCATTCGTACGTCGACATCAACGACTATCGCTATCTCGGTTTTGAGTACACCCAACGATATGGCGATGTCGTCAACGCGATGGCGCCGGTCGGAAAACCGTTGCGTGCGTTGCACATCGGCGGTGGTGGTTTCACCATGCCGCGTTGGCTGGCGGCCACCCGGCCGGGGTCGACGAGCCGCGTGCTAGAGGTCGATCCGGTGGTCGTACGGCTCGGCCGCGAACGGCTCGGTCTGCGCACGTCCGACAGCCTGCAGGTGCGGGTCGGCGACGCGCGGGTCAGCATCCGGTCGGAGCCGGCCGCCGGCTATGACCTGGTGGTCGGCGACGCGTTCGGCTCGACCGCGGTGCCGTGGCACCTGGCCACGAAGGAGTTCGCCGCCGAAGTGCGCCGGGTGCTGCGTCCCGGCGGGGTCTATGTCCTCAACGTCATCGACCTGCCGCCCCTTTCCTTGCTGGGGGCCGAAATCGCGACGGTACGCGCGGTTTTCGGGACGGTCACGGTGATGGGGACCCGCAAAGCGCTGCACGGCAAGGAAGGTGGCAACTTCGTCATCGTCGCCGGCGACCTGCCCGACCGGCAGACTTTGCTCGCCGCCGGCGCGAAACGCGGCGAGCCGGACGACGTGGCGAGCGCGCCACAGCTCGCCGCGCTGGTCGGCGACGCGAGGCCACTCACCGATGACCGCGCGCCGGTCGACCAGCTGATCACCACCTACCGTTACGTGTAGAACTCCTCGAGCAACGGCACGAGCACCTCGTCGGCGACGCCGTGGTCCTGGCCGTCGACGACGCGCGTACGCGCGCCGGGCACCGCGGCGGCCACCGCGTCAGCGGCCTGCTCCGCCCACGGAGCGCTGTTGCCGCCGGCCATCACCAGGGTGGGCACCGAAATCCGGGACAGCCGGTCGGCGTGCACCAAGCCGTCGTCGCAGAGCCGCACGTCGTATGCCAGCGTGTGCGCGATCGCCAACATCGGCTGCCAACCGGGGCTGGTCTTGATGTGGCCGACGACCTCGGCCGGCATGCCGGTCAGCCGCAGGAATTCCTCGGCGGCCTGGTCGCGGTGGCCGGTCGCCGCCAACTCGGCCAGCCGCGCGGCCGTCGGCTCGGCCGGCTCGCCGCCGCCGGTGTAGGGCGGTTCGTAGACGGCGAGCCGCCGCATCGGTACGCCGTACGCGGCGGCCTCCAACGCCAGCACGGCGCCGGACGAGTGACCGAACACATATGCCGGCTCGCCGGCAGCCTCGACGATCGCGGCCAGATCCTCGATCTCGCGCTGCGTCGCGTACGGCTGCGTGTCACCGGAGTCGCCGCGTCCGCGGCGGTCGTAGCGGTAGACCGTGTAGCCGGTCAGCTTCTCGGCGAGCGTGGCGCTCGACTGGCGATCGCAGAAAGCGCCGGTCACCAGCACCAACGCCGGGCCGCTGCCGGTGCGCTCGTACGCGATGACCGTGCCGTCGGCCGATGAAACCTTCTCCATCCTGTCTCCTCTCAGACGTCCATCATTGGACGTCCGAGGAAGACGAAAGTCATCGGTGCCTGGTCACAATGCCTGGGCGGACATGGTGCACCTCCGCCTCAGCTGGCCTGGCCGGTGGCGTCCCACCAGCCGCGCCAGGTGTTGGTGGCGCGGTCCCACCGGTTGAGATAGACCTCGCCGGTCCGCGGCAGCACGCCGGCGACCGAGGCGATCAGGTTGCCGTCGACGGCGGTGATGCCCGGCGCGCCACCGGTGCCGGTGCCCTGCAGGTCCTGCACGTAGACCTCCTGCGGCCGCTCGGCGTCGGCCATCGCCATGAACAGCACCGAGCGGTCGTCGCTGTCCAGCGCCACCATGTCCAGTCCGGTGCCGTCGCGAGTGGTCGCGCCCACCGCCGAGCCGAGCACGACGTCGGCGATCAGTTGCCAATCGGTGCGCGCGCCTCCGTCGCTGCCGAGCACGCGGACGTACGGACGGCGATCGGTGCCGCGGACGACGACCGCGACCCGTTCGTCGGACAGTGTCACCATGGCCATTTCGGCGCTCCTTCCGGCGGACTGGATGACCATTTCCGGCAGCGGCGTGTACGCGACGTTCAGGTCCGGGCCGCCCTGGTACTGCCAGATGTCGCAGGCGACGCCCGGACCGTTGGCGCCATAGCGGGCGAGCCACAGGCGCTGGCCGGGTCGCCGCCAGCCACGACCGGACTGCAGTTCTCCCTGGAATGTCGAGAGATTCGCGTACACACCGGGCCACCAGCCGGTGCGCGCGTGATAGCGCTCGCTGAAGGCGTTGACGAACCCGATGCCCAGACCGCTCACCTCGTAGTCGAGCCAGCCGGGCATGTCGCCGGCTTTCGGCATTTCCACCGACAGCAGGAAATCGGCCTGCGCGGCACCGTTGCCCGGCCTGGCGAAGTGGTATGCGGAGAAGACCTTGCCGGCCGCGCGGGTCGCTCTGGCCCGGTCCAGCGCGCCGGGCGAGACGAAATTGTCCGACTCGGTGAACTTGCCGATGATGAAGTCGTACGCGCCGTAGTTGACGTTGCTGTCGTACGACGAGAGGTCGCGACCTCTCGCGACCACTGGTCGGCTCATGCCACACCTCCACATCATCAATTACGCAATGTAGTTGTACGATAGCAGAAAGTAGTGACATGAGCCAGAGATGGCCGGTTTGACTTGGACGCGCATGGCGTCCAACTTGCCGCCTTGTCCACCCTTCGCGGCGAAGAGTGACAAACTCCGCACGATGTGTGCGCTAGGTCACACAGAGTGGCAAGGTGTGCGGAAACCGGCGAGGAGGCGGCTCGTGACCCGACTGCGGATCCTGCTCATCGCGGCCCTGGCGGTCGCCTGCCTGGCGGCCGGAATGCCGGCCACCACACCGGCCGACGCGGCGAAAAGGCCGGCGGCGGTCACCGACTATTGCCAGGGACAGTGCGGCGACGTCCTGCCGCCGGGGGAAAACGGCAACGCGACGCTGCTCGACATCCTCGGCAACCGGACGATCGGCACGCGGCCGCCGCACACCGACGACCAGCTCGGACCGTACGCGAAGCTGGCGAGCCAATACACCGGACTCACCACGGCACAGCTCAACACCTTCTTCAACGACGCGTCCTTCGGCGTGCCGGCCGACCAGGTCGCCAGTACGGTCTCGCCGCGGCCGGATGTGACGATCGTGCGCGACAAGGCGACCGGCGTCCCGCACATCACCGGCACAACGCGCTCCGGCACCGAGTTCGGCGCCGGCTATGCCGGTGCCGCCGACCGGCTCTGGACGATGGACCTGCTGCGCCATGTCGGCCGCGCGACGCTGACGACTTTTGCTGGCGGCGCACCGGCAAACCGGTCGTTCGAGCAGAGTTTGTGGGCTGGCGCGCCCTACACCGAAGCCGATCTGCAGAGCCAGATCGACCGGCTCGCGTCCGGCTCCGCGCGCGGACAGCAGGCATTGCAGGACGTCAAGGATTATGTCGCCGGCATCAACGCCTACATCTCGCAGTCGGTCGCCAACCGCAACTTTCCCGGCGAGTACGTGCTGACCGGTCACATGGACGCCATCACCAACGCCGGCACCATCGAGCCGTTCAAGCCGACCGACATGATCGCGATCGCGGCGGTCATCGGCGCTCTTTTCGGGACAGGTGGCGGAAACGAGATCGCCTCGGCGCAGGTGCGCCAGGCCGCGCGGGCACGTTATGGCGTTGCCGAAGGCGACCGGATCTGGCGCTCGTTGCGGATGGAAAACGACCCGTCCGCCGTCCTCACCGTCCACAATGGACAGCAGTTCCCGTACGGCGCGGCGCCGGCAAACCCGGTGGGCGCGGCGATGCCGGACAGCGGCTCGCTGACCGCGCAGCCGATCGTGGAAAATCCGCAGGGCTCCGCGACAACGGCGAAAACTCTGGCCGTACGCCCGAAAACGACGCAACCGAAGTCTGGCAAGAAGCCTGATCCGCGCGATCTTTCGCCGGCCAGGGGGATCTTCAACGACGGCGTGTTCGGTCCTGGGTTCGTCGCCAGTACGAAACACAGCATGTCCAACGCGCTGGTGGTCTCCGGCGCGTACACCGACAGCGGCCATCCGATCGCCGTCTACGGTCCGCAGACCGGATATTTCGCGCCGCAGCTGCTGATGCTCCAGGAGCTGCAGGGGCCGGGCATCAGCGCGCGCGGCATTTCCTTTGCCGGCATCAGCATGTATGTGTTGATCGGCCGTGGCCAGGACTACTCGTGGAGCGCCACCTCGGCGGGCCAGGACGTGACCGACACCTTCGCCGTCGAGCTGTGTGAGCCGGACGGCAAGCCGGCGACGAAGGACTCACTTTCCTATCTCTACAACGGACAGTGCACGCCGATGGAGCGGCTGGCGGTGCACAATGCCTGGTCGCCCACGACGGCCGACTCGACGCCGGCCGGGTCGTACGACCTGGTGCGCTATCGGACGAAATACGGTCTGGTCACGTATCGGGGCCTGTCCGGTGGGAAACCGGTGGCCTTCACCAGCCTGCGGTCCAGCTATCGGCACGAGGCCGACTCGATCCTGGGTTTCATGCAGTTCAACGACCCGTCGGCGATCACCTCGCCGCAGGCCTTCCAGCAGGCCGCCGGCGACATCAACTTCACCTTCAACTGGTTCTACGTGGACGCCAAGCACACCGCCTACTTCAACTCCGGCCACAACCCGGTCCGTCCGTCCAATGTGGACGGTAACCTGCCGGTGTGGGGCCAGCCGGCGTACCAGTGGCGGGGCTGGGACCCGGACACCAACACGGCACAGTACACACCGGCGGCGCAGCATCCGCAGGCGATCGACCAGGACTACTTCGTCAGCTGGAACAACAAGCAGGCGGCCGGATTCACCGTGGCCGATTACGGCCAGGGTTCGGTGCACCGGGTGGCACTGCTGGACAGTCGTGTCAAGGCAATGGTGGCCAGTGGTCAGAAAGTGACACGCGTGTCGCTGACCAAAGCCATGCAGGACGCGGCACAGACCGACCTGCGCGGCGAGGACGTGCTGCCGGTGTTGTTGCGGGTGCTGGACAGCGCGCCGATCACCGACCCGGACGTGTCGGCGGCGGTGGCCACCCTGCGTGCCTGGCAGCAGGCCGGCGCCAAGCGGGTCGAGACCAGCTACGGCAGCCACAAATATGTGAACGCCGAGGCGATCCGGATTTTGGACGCCTGGTGGCCACTTCTGGTCAAGGCCGAGTTCGCCCCGGGAATGGGGGACGGCCTGTACGACGCGCTCGCGCGTACGCTGCAGATCAACGAATCGCCCTCCGGCCAACAAAACGGCGACGCCGGCGGTGGCGGGAGCCTCAACGAGGCCCAGCCGCACAAGGGTTCCTCCTTCCAGTACGGCTGGTGGAGCTATGTCAACGCCGACCTGCACCAGGTGCTCGGTCAGCCGCTGCCGAGCCGGTTGGGCGCGACCTATTGCGGAAACGGCGAACTATCGGCCTGTCGGCAGGCGTTGACCGCCAGCCTCAAACAGGCAGCCGCGCAACCGGCCAACGAGGTGTACGCGGCGGACGCGGATTGTTCGGCAGGCGACCAGTGGTGCGCGGATTCGATCATCCAGCGGCCGCTGGGCGGCATCACGGACGGGAAAATCAGCTGGCAAAACCGTCCTACCTATCAGCAAGTAGTCCAGTTCCCTACAGGACGTAGTTGAGCCGGCGGGAAAATCCGCACCGAAATTCGAACGCGCGTTCGAATTTCGGTGCGGTGTAGAAGATAACGCCGCAGGTTGCCGTACTTCCTCGGACCTCCGTGTTGTTTTCGTCGCCGAGCGATATTGTCCAGCGAACGCCGTAACGGTATGGTCTCCGCGAGCGATCTTGGTTGGTTGCCCTCCGACCCGGCAGGTGGGAAAGCGCACCGGATCGCCTCGATGTCGGGGACGTGTCGTCTTCGCGCCAACGGGATGACCACTGCGGCCGCGAATGCGCTCGCAGAAAGGCTGGACGCTACTGATGCCGGAGAGCTCATGACGCTGAGACGTGATCAGCGCCTGTGGGCCGAACATCTGCGGGTTGCCGACGACCTGTGGTTCATCGCACACGATGACCGCACGGGCAAGCCGCGGGTGAGTCCCGTCGCGCTGGACTGCGGGCTGGCCGGCGCTCTGGTGGGGGAGCTGGTGCTGTCCCGCAACATCCAGGTGCGCGACGGTCGCATCCACGTACTGACCGGAAAACTTCCGGACGACGCGGCGACGCTGGAAATACTGGAGAACATGCTCGCCGAGCCGCACCACGACGTGCGGACCTGGCTTACGTACCTGAGCCAGAACGCGACCACGACGGTGACCAACCGGCTGGTTCGCAACGGCATGCTGGAGCCACAGGAAACCCGGCGGCTGCTCAAAACCGTGATCGTCTACCGGCCGACCGACCTGGAAGGAGCGTTCTGGCGGTCCGGCCGGCTGGAGGCGGCACTGGCCGGCAAACGCGGACAGACCACCTGGGGAGAGATCTTCCTCGGCGGGCTGCTCGGCGCGGTCGGCATGCTGCAACTGGACCTCTGGGACGACGGGCCCAGGATTTCCGAGTTCGTCCATGGCATTCTCGCCAAGGCCGACCCGTCCCTGCGGGAGATCACCGCGACCGTGCACAGTCTCATCGGCGAGGCCGTACTGCGAATGCGGCACTGACCTCGTCCAACCCCACACCCACCCTCGTTCACTGGAGCTCTCCACGATGGCCCAATCTCCGCCAACTCTCGGCACACGATCGAGCATCGTGTCGTCATCGCTGGCCGCGAACCGGCTCGGCATCATGCACGTGGTTTTCTTCGTCATCACCGCCGCCGCGCCGCTGACGGTCATCGCCGGCGTGGTGTCCACCGGCTGGCTGGTGACCGACATCAAGGGCCTGCCGCTGGCGTTCCTGATCGTCGCCGTCGTGCTCGCACTGTTCTGCGTCGGGTACGTCGCGGTCGCCAGGCGGATCCGCAACGCCGGCGCGTTCTACACCTACATCGCGAAGGGTCTGGGCAAGCCGCTTGGGGTGGGCGGCTCGTTCATCGCTCTCTTCGCGTACGGGATGATGCAGTGGGCCACCTATGGCGGCATCGGTTTCACGCTGGCGACGCTGGTGCACGACAAGACCGGCGCGAGCGTGCCGTGGTGGGTTTTCTCGCTGATCGCCTGGGCCGCGGTCGCGGTGATGGGTGTGCTTCGCGTCGACCTCAACTCCAAGGTGTTGGCGGTCGCGCTGATCGCCGAGGTCATCGTCGTGGTGATCTATGACATCGTCGACGTAGCGCATCCGTTCAAGGGATCGGTGAGCCTGGAAACCTTGTCGCCGGCCAGCCTTTCCGGTGCAGGCCTGGGAATCGCGTTCGCGATCGCGGTGACCGGTTACGTCGGTTTCGAGGCGGCGGCGGTTTTCTCCGAGGAATCCAAGGAACATGACCGTACGGTGCCGGCGGCGACCTACCTTTCGCTTGTCGTCATGGCGGTTCTGTACGCGATTTCGGCGTGGGCCATGTCGGTCGCGATCGGCCCGGACAACCTGCACACCGCGGCGGAGAAATACCAGAGCGCGCTGCCGGGCGCGATCGTCGCGCAGAACCTCGGCGGCACCCTCGCCGTCGACATCGGCCAGATTCTGTTCATGACCTCGCTGGTGGCGGCGGCGCTGTCGTACCACGGCACATGCTCGCGCTACACCTTCGCGCTCGGTCGTGAGCGGGTGCTGCCGGCGTTCCTCGGCCGCACCAGCGTACGGACCAACGCGCCGTACATGGCCTCGATCATGCAGAGCTCGATCGGCCTGCTGCTCATCATCGGTTTCGCGGTCTTCAACGGCGACCCGCTGGTGAACTTCTTCTTCACGCTGGGAACCGTTGGCGGATTCGGCGTACTGATCCTGGTCACGTGCACGTCGATGGCCGTTGTCGGCTTCCTCAACCGCAATCCGGACGGCGAGTCGGTCTGGCAGCGGATCGTGGCGCCGATCCTGGCCACCCTCGGTCTGATCACGGTCGTCATCCTGATCCTGTCGAATTTCGGTGCCCTGCTTGGCGCGCCGGACTCGCCGCTGCGGTTCGTCTTCCCGATCGTCTACCTTTTGCTTGGCATCGGCGGCATCGTGTGGGGCCTGTTCCTGCGCCGGTCGAAGCCCGGCGTCTACAACGCGATCGGCCTCGGCGCCGGCGCCAACGCCAATCCGTTCGGCTCCGACCCGCAGCCGCGCCGTCAGGCAGGTGCGGCGTGAGCGACATAGACGTACGCCGCGCCGACGCCACCGAAAGCGCCGCGGTCGCTCAGGTCATCGCGACCTCTTTCCATCATCTCGACGTCTCCAGATGGCTCGTCCCCGACGACGCCGAGCGAGCCCGGATTTTCCCGTCGTACTTCCGCATCGCCGTCGACCACGCCATCGAGCACGGCGAGGTGCTGGTGAGCCCCGACCTGTCCGGCGTGGTCGTCAACTTCGTCGTACCAGGCCCGGACCCGGAAGACTACGACGCACGCCTGGCCGAGGCGTGCGGCGAGTGGACACCACGAGTGCAGCGCCTCGACGAAGCGATGCATCATGCGCACCCAACCGGTCGCGGTGACCATGAATACTGTGCGCTTTTCGGTGTCATGCCAGAATTTCAGAACAAGGGTCTTGGCACGGTTTTGCTACAGTCGTGGTGCGATGCGCTCGACAAGGCCGGTAAACCCGCGTATCTGGAAGCAAGCAACTCCAACAGCCGCCGCTTCTACGAACGGGCCGGTTTCGTCGATTGCGCGGAACCGCTGGATTTGCCGTACGAGGGCGAGCGGATGTACCCAATGTGGCGTGACCCTGCCTGATTTTGTTGGTGTTTGGTGAAAGCGGCGTCGTCGGTTGTCGGCGCCGCTTCCGTTTGGTGGTACGGAGAAGTGGTTCAGTTTTCAATTTTGTTGCGTGTGAGGTGGTCGCGTTTTCCTGGTTGTTGCGGCTGGGGGGCTGGTGGCGCCTTCATTTTGTTGCGTTTTTGGGGGTGGTGCGCCTGCGCGGCGGGCGCTCCTGCGCGGAGGACGACCTCAAGGGGAGGGGCGCGCGGGGTTCGCTGTTGGTCCGGTTGAGTGCGGCGTGTGCGGTTTCGTACGGGGTGCGAACCAGGAGCGCGGCTGGGGCGCCGGAGCTGCGGTGGCGTCCCGGTCTGTGGCGGGAGGGTCCACTATGTGGGATGCGAAGGCATGTGGAGCGCTAAATGTCCGGCTTGTGAGGGTCGTGGATGGCGTGAATGTCGAGTTTCTTGCGTTGGACGCAAGGAGCAAGGCTTTCATGCCGCCGCGATCACCGGAGGCCGTGGCGAGTGTGACTATTGAGGCTGATAATGCTGTTGTGATTGTTGGGCTGCAACAAATGTCCGTTTTGATGTCTTGTTTAACAAGTATTACGCAGTCAAGCTGCCTCACCCGCATTATCAGCCACACCAGTCACACCAACACCACTCGGGACGCTGTGATGGCATGCATGCCGACGGGTTGCTTCCCATACGAGCAAGCCCAGAAAACCCAGCTCCGCCCACAAACCGCCGCCCGCACCCCCAATGCACACGATTGGCGGCCACGCGCCCCCTCCCTTGAGGTCGCTCGCCGCGTAGGCGCGCCCGCCGCGCAGGCGAAAAACCCAACCACCCATCCACGCAACAAACATGGAGACCCAACCACCCCTCGACGCAACGAACATGAGGACGCAACCACCTCACCAACGCAACCAAACCGGCGACGCAATCACCTCCTCAACGCACCAACCAACAGCCACAACCACCTACCCCTAGATTGCTAGCATCCTAGACATGCCAACCTCCAAACCCCCCACCAAGATCCAGTTCAATGTCTACCTCCCCCCACCTCTCATCCGCCGCATCAAACACCACGCCATCGATGTCGACACCTCGCTCTCGGCGCTGGTGGCCGAAGCCTTGGAGGAATACCTGGACCGGCGGGAGAGGAAAGGGTAGGGGTCGCCGAAACTGTCGGGGGTGGCCGGGAGGCTGGGAGTTTGTCAGCAGCCGGTCGGACAGGAGGAACAAGTGACGACCAACAGCGGTGGGCTGTCGCCGGTGGATCTGGCGGCTAGGTTGATCGGGGACGCCGGCGACCAGCGGTACGCGGGGATGCCGGATGTGCTGCGGCGGTGCATGGCGCGGTTGGTGGCGCACGGCTGTGACCAGCCGCGCGTGCTCGACGAGGCGGTGGGCTGGCTGCTGGGCGTGCGCGTACGCATGCTCGCGACCTGCGGTTGGCTGCCGGTCGACATGGTGGAGATCAGCCGGCGGCGGCTCGATCGGCATGCGGCGAGTTATCTTGCCGACGCGGTGGCGACCGAGTGTGCCAGGCATGCGCCGGCGACGCTGGACGATCGCTGGACCGGTCAGCTCCGGGAGTTGGATGCCACGGTGTGGTGGGGCCGCGGGTCCACGCACCTGCCGTCCTGGTGCGCGCGCCACGGCCGCACGTTGACCGACGCGGTGGCGGTCGTCATCGAGCTGCTGGCGCTGTGCCGTTCGCTGCCGAAGCTGCCGGTCATCGCGGCGCCGCCTGGCCAGGCGGTCGTCGGTACGCGGCCGCCGGCCGGTGTCGACGAGAAGATCCTCGGCCGGGTCCGTGGCCTGCTGGCCAAGGCCGAGTCGACGGAGTTCGACGAGGAGGCCGAGGCCCTGTCGGCGAAGGCGCAGCAGCTGATGAGCCGCTATGCGCTGTCGCGCGCCATGGTGGAGTACGAGCGCGGCGCCGCGACCGCCACCACGACCCATCGGATGTGGCTGGAAAACCCTTACCTGACCGCGAAAGCAAGCCTGGTCGGCGTGGTCGCCTCGGCCAACCGCTGCCGCACGGTGGTGACCGCGTCGCTCGGCTTCGCCGAGATCGTCGGCGACCCGGTCGACGTGGAGGCGACGGTGTTGCTGGCCACCTCGCTGCTCGTGCAGGCGACCAGGGCGATGGTCACCGCCGGCCGGCACGTCACCCGCACCGGCCAGTCGCGTACGCGGTCGTTCCGGCAGTCGTTCCTGGTCGCGTACGCCGGCCGGATCGGCGAGCGGCTGGCCGCGGCCGCCGAGCAGGTGACAGAGGAGGTCGTCACCGGCACCGAGCTGCTGCCGGTGCTGGCCAGCCGCCGCGAGGCGATCGACGCGGCGGTGGCCGAGCATTATCCGCGGCTGCGGCCGCTGGACATCAGCGTGAGCAACCGCGACGGCTGGGGTGCCGGCAGGGCGGCGGCCGACGCGGCGCACCTCGGTCTGGAAAGGCCCAGCCTGACGTGAGAGGTCGCGCAGATCGGGGGAGCGGGCGGCAGCCGACGCTGGATCTCGACTCTCACCCACACCCCGGATCTGCGCGACCTCCAGGTCGTAGGCTGGTGCGCATGCCGACCCAGACTCGACCTCCACTGACTCCTGGCCAGCTGTCGCCGGCCCGGCGGGTGCCTGGTGACATCCCGCGGCCGGAGTACGTCGGAAAGAAGGCGCCGAAGCCGTTTCGCGGCAGCGAGGTCAAGTCGGCCGACGTGATCGAGCGGATGCGGGTCGCCGGCCGGATCGCGGCGCAGGCGCTGGCGGTCGGTGGCGAGCAGGTCCGGCCCGGTGTGACGACCGACGAGATCGACCGCGTGGTGCACGAGTTTCTCTGCGACCACAAGGCTTATCCGTCGACCCTCGGCTATCGCGGCTTCCCGAAGTCGTGCTGCACCAGCCTCAACGAGGTGATCTGCCACGGCATCCCGGACTCGACCGTCATCCAGGACGGCGACATCTGCAACATCGACGTGACCGCTTTCATCGACGGCGTGCACGGCGACACCAACGCCACCTTCCTCGCCGGCGAGGTGAGCGAGGAGGCGAGGCTCCTGGTGGAGCGTACGCACGAGGCCACCATGCGCGGCATCAAGGCGGTCGCGCCGGGCCGGCGGATCAACGTGATCGGCCGGGTCATCTCCTCGTACGCGAAACGGTTCGGCTATGGCGTCGTGCGCGACTTCACCGGCCACGGTGTCGGCGAGACGTTCCACAGCGGGCTCTACGTGCCGCACTACGACAACCCCGACCTGGAGACGGTCATCGAGACCGGGATGACCTTCACCATCGAGCCGATGATCACCCTCGGCGACTACCGGCACGACACCTGGGCCGACGGCTGGACGGTCGTCACCAAGGACCGCAGCTGGACGGCGCAGTTCGAGCACACCCTGGTGGTCACCGACGACGGCTACGAAATCCTGACGCTGCCGTAAGAGCCCGGCGGCGTCAGCGGACGCGCGTGAGCACCGCGTACCAGTCTGGCGTGTCGACCCGCCGCAGGTCGGCCATCTGCCACTTCTCCGGCCCGATCACGAACGTCTCGCCGGGCCGCAGGTCGCGGTTGGTCGGCGCGGTGTCGGTCGGCCGGACCGCCAGCACGACGCTCGGCGTGCCGTCGTCCTCCCTGGTCACGCTCACGCCGGTGATGGTGCCGGCGCCGGTCGGATGCTCGATCCCGTGCCGGATGATGATCTTGTTCGCGGGGTAGGTCATGGGGCTGAGCGCGGTCCTCGAGATCAGGGATATGTCGGGCTTGCCTGACCGTACGGCCCCAGCCTGCCCGTGTCCATCATTCCGGAGGGTGACGTCGGTTAATGAATCTGTGCGATGTCGGCCCCTCTCGGCATGATGTCCAGATGACTATTGCCCCCTTGATTGACGCGGTGATTTTCGACTGGGGTGGGACGCTGACTCCCTGGCACGTGATCGACGTGGCCGAATCCTGGGCCGCGTACGCGCAGGCCTACCAGGCCGCGAGCGACACCGCTGCGGACCCGGAGGTGGCCAAGGCGCTGGCCGCCGCCGAGGAGGCCGCGTGGCTGCGCAGCCGCGACGAGCACCGCAGCACCACGTACGCCGACATCGTCCGCTCCGCCGGCCTCGACCCCGGGAGCGAGGCACACCAGGTGGCGGTGGCCGCCTATCACGAGTGGTTCGAGCCGCACACCTATCTCGACCCGGACGTGCCCGAGGTGTTCGCCGGACTGGCCGCGCGCGGCATCCGGATCGGCGTCCTGTCCAACACGATCTGGCCGCGCGCCGACCACGAGCGCGTGTTTGCCAGGGACGGCGTGCTCGACCAGATCGACGGCGCCGTCTACACCTGCGAGGTGCCGTGGACCAAGCCGCATCCGGAGGTCTTCAAGGCGGCGGTGTCGGCGGTCGGCGCCAGCGACCCGACGCGGTGTGTGTTCGTCGGCGACCGGCTCTTCGACGACGTGTACGGCGCGCAGGCCGTCGGCATGAAGGCGGCCTGGGTGCCGCACTCCACGATCCCGGACTGGCAGCGCGGCCACACCGAGGGCGAGCCGGACGCGGTGTTGCAGCGGCTCTCCGAGCTGCTGCCGGTCATCGACAAGTGGTCTAGCGCTTGACCAGGTCGTGAGCCGACTCGATGACCATCGCCGCGTACGCGCGCAGGTCGTTGCGCCGCGCGAACCGGTTGTTGTGATAGAGCGAGCCGCTGTTGCCGAGCCGCAGCCGCAGCGCCTCACGGACGATCCGGTGCCACTCCGTCGCGAACGTTCCCATCGCGTAGTGGCACGCGCCCTGCTTCGACGTGATGTTGCCGGTGGCCAGCGTGTAGTGCAGCCGCGTCACGCCGGTCACCGTCCAAGCGGCCTCGAAGTCGCTCAGTGACACCACGCCGCCGCGGCTGAGCAGCCGGCCGGTCCGGTCGAGCCGGCGGCGCCAGTACGAGTCGAGGTTGCCGGTGGTCCATCGTGCCAGCAGCTCGGGGTCGGTCCAGATCTCCAGCTCGGCCGGCTGCGGACCGCGCAGCGGCACGCCGTAACGCGCGAGCGTGTGCCAGGTGATCGGGTTGGGCGGACTGCCGTCGGCGGTCAGCCGGCCCTCGTGGCTGCGCGGCCGGCGGCGCTCGTCGGTGCCGCCGCGCGGCAGGTCGTCCCAGGTCACGTAGACACCGTCGAGATACGGCCGGCGCCGGTCGCGGAGCCGGTCGTGCACCTCGGCCAGCGCCGCCAGCGCGGCGGTGTCCGGCCGTGCGGCGGTGACGGCGACGAAGTCGATGTCGCTGGCGTGCGGCTGAAAGTCGCCGAGCGCGGCCGATCCCTCCAGGTAGAAGCCCTCGATCAGGCCAGGCGCTCGCTCGTCGACGGCTTCCAGATAGCCGAGGACCGCTTCGGTGACCATGGAATGGAGAGGCATCGCTGACCAGTCTGCAACGTGCGTATCGGTTGGTGATCGCGGGGCTACCCTGTGGATCAGGTTATGTCCGGTTTGCGGTGGAAATCTCCCGGCGAGTCGTGCGACACGCCTAAGAGACTGTTGGGGAGCTGAGGTGCGCGAGAGTCGACGTTTGGGCTCGGCTATCGCATGCCTCAGTTCCCCAACAGTCTCTAAGAGCCAGGGAAAGGGACGGTTGGTGGCGAGCCGGCGCGCTGCCGCCAGGTCGTCGCGCGTACGGCCGCGTCGGTCAGCGCGTCGACGGCCGTACGCCGGTCGTCGCCGGAGGTCGGAGCGACCGCGGCGCGCCACAGCGCGGCGATCCGCTCCTCGATGGTCACCGCCAGCTTGCGCGCGTCTGCCGCCGAGGTGACCGGGAACGGCAGCCCGTACGCGGCGCTCGCTGCCGGCGCGTCGACGCCGGCGGCGGTCAGCCGGGCGGTCAACGCGTCACGCCGTTTTTGGTGCGCGGCCTGGCAGTCCATGACCATCGACCGGTCGTTGCCGGAGGTGCGTGCGCCGACCACGCCGTAGCCGAAGATCGCCGCGTGCTCGCCGGACAGCGCGGCCTGCAGCGCCGACGCGCCGGGCAGGTCGCTCATGTCAGCACCTCGACGTGGCTGGACTCGGAGGCGGCCAGGCTGGCCAACAGCGTCGCGTCCTCATCATTGGCGGTCAGGCAGAGCGCGACCGCGGCGGCCGCCTGCTTACGTTCCAACGCGGCCAACTGCTGCCGGGCGCCACTCGCCGAGTTCGCCGACAACGACCCCGCCGGGGATGGCTGAGCCGACCCGGACGGCCTCGGCTCCGGGTCGCGCCTGGCGATCAGCGCGGTGAGCGCCTTGACGTGCGCGGCGTGATCGGTGCGTACGCCACCGACGCGCTCGTTGAGCACACCGAACCGCCCGACCGCCTGGTCATAGCTGGCGGCCAACGCCTTCTCGGCCGCCAGCAACGTTTTCAGCGCGGTGGTGACCGGGTCAGGTGGCGCCGGCTGGCCCGTGCACGCCGCGACCCCGGCCACCGACAACCCGGCGCCGGCCAGCAGCACCGCTCGCCGGCTGTGACCCACCGTCCCGCCTTCCCCCGTCCCGTACCAGGCCATCATTCTTCCAGGGAGAGCGACGCGGTGACACGCGCGGCCCCTCCCATACCACGCCCGCCCCGCGATGATCGACGTCTGGCGTACGAGCCGGTTGCGGCCGGAACGGATATCCTCGCCGCAGGTGGTGTGAGCGGCCATAACTGCACAGTGGCCGGAGGAGGCACCGGCCGGAGGCTGTCCGGCCGGGGCTCTTTCGTCGGTTGGTGCCTATGACAGGGGAGGTGTCCGTGGCGGGTAGGACGTCCAGGCAGGCGGCTGGGGGCCGGACGCGTGCGGGATCCCCGAGGCCGGCGGAGCAGGCACGGCGTACGGCCGACGGCGTCGAGCCGACCGTACGGCCGGTGGTGGAGGCGGCCGGCTACGACCTGGAGGACCTGACGGTCAGCCGTGCCGGCCGGCGGGACGTGCTGCGCGTGGTGGTCGACCGCGACGGCGGTGTCGACCTGGACGCGGTGGCGGAGGTGTCCCGGCAGATCTCCAAGGCACTGGACGGCCACGACGGTGAGTTCGACGGTCCGCCGTACACGCTGGAGGTCACCTCGCCGGGCGTCGACCGGCCGCTCACCGAGCCGCGGCACTGGCGCCGCAACATCGGCCGGCTGGTCGCGGTGACCGCCGGCGGCAGCGCGCTGACGGCGCGGATCGTGGCCGCCGACGACGCCGGAGTCACGCTGCGGACCGATGGCGGCTCGCAGGACTGGGAGTACGCGCAGCTGGGACCTGGCAAGGTCAAGGTGGAGTTCACCGGCGGCCAGCGCAGTGAAGGGGAGGCCACGTGAACATCGACATCGCCGCGCTGCGGGCCGTGGAACGCGAACGGGAGATCTCGTTCGACACGATCATCGCCGCCATCGAGAGCGCACTGCTGACCGCCTATCGGCACACCGACGAGGCGCATCCGCACGCGCGGGTGGAGATCGACCGCAAGACCGGAGCGGCCACCGTGTGGGCCGCCGAGACCGGTCCGGACGGCGAGGTGCTGCGCGAGTACGACGACACGCCGGCCGGTTTCGGCCGGATCGCCACCATGACCGCCAAGCAGGTCATCCTGCAGCGGCTCCGCGAGGCCACCGACGACGTCACCTTCGGCGAGTTCGCCGGCAAGGAGGGCGAGGTCATCGCCGGCATCGTGCAGCGTGACAACGCTCGTGCCGAGCGCGGTCTCGTCCAGGTGTCGCTGGGCAAGATCGAGGCGACGCTGCCGCCGGCCGAACAGGTGCCCGGCGAGCAGTACGGTCACGGTTCGCGGATCAAGTGCCTGGTCATCGGCGTCACCAAGGGAATGCGCGGTCCGCAGGTCACGCTCTCCCGCAGCCACCCCAACCTGGTCCGCAAGCTGTTCGCGCTGGAGGTGCCGGAGATCGCCGACGGCACGGTCACCATCGCCGCGGTGGCGCGCGAGGCCGGCCACCGGTCGAAGATCGCGGTCAGTACGAAGGCAGAAGGCGTCAACGCCAAAGGCGCCTGCATCGGTCCGATGGGCTCGCGCGTACGCGCCGTCACCAGCGAGCTCAACGGCGAGAAGATCGACATCGTCGACTTCTCCGAGGACCCGGCCGAGTTCGTCGGCAACGCGCTGTCGCCGGCCAAGGCGCTCAAGGTCGAGGTGATCAGCGCCACCGAGAAGTCGGCGCGCGTCACGGTGCCGGATTACCAGCTGTCGCTGGCGATCGGCAAAGAGGGACAGAACGCCCGGCTCGCCGCGCGACTGACCGGCTGGCGCATCGACATCCGCAGCGACGCGCAAAGCCCGGCACCGGAGTCTCCGTCCGGTCATGCCCCCAACGCGACCGCGGGGTAGACTCTGAGGAAGCTTGGAGACCAAGCCCGCCATTCAGCGTGCCTGCAGGAGTTGAGATCACGAACGCTCCGGTTCGTACGTGCATCGGATGCCGGGAGAGGGCTCCAGCCGCAGACCTTCTGCGCGTCGTCATGGTCGGTCACGAGGTCGTGGCCGATCCGGCGCGCAGGCGTCCGGGACGAGGGGCTTGGTTGCACCCCGACCCGGGCTGTCTCGCATCGGCGGAACGGCGGCGCGCGTTCGCGCGCGCGTTGCGTGTGTCCGGGTTCCAACCCGCGACAGACGAGGTCCACCGGTACGTGGCAACGGCAACGGGGACACAGTGCGGACCAACCGGTTCGTACGCGAGGAAGAAGTAGGTCGATCCGGTATGAGCAAGCGATGAAGTCGCCAGCATGAACAGGCTTCAGCACTAACCGTGGGATCGAGCGGGTTCGCCGCCGGTCCCGGTAAGGAGACCAGTGGCAGGCAAGGCCCGCGTCCATGAGCTCGCCAAAGAGCTCGGAGTGGAAAGCAAGACCGTACTCGCGAAGTTGAAGGACCTTGGCGAGTTCGTGAAGTCGGCGTCGTCGACGGTGGAGGCACCGGTCGCGCGACGGCTCCGCGAGTCCTTCCAGCAGCAGACTTCCGGCGGTGGCGGCAGCGCGTCGGCTCCGGCGGCTCCGGCCGCCGCGTCGGCTGGGTCGGCCGGGTCGACGAGGAGCTCCTCGGCCAAGCCGAAGGCACCGTCGCCGCGTACGCAGGCCAAGCCCGGCCCCAAGCCGGGTCCGCGGCCGCAGCCGGGCGCACCGGCCCGTGGCCCGCTGCCCGGTCCGGCGCCGAGCGCGCAGAGTGTGGAGGCGAAGGCCGCCGAGGCGCGGCTCGCCGAGATGCAGGCCGCTCAGGAGGCCGCCGCGGCGGCTCGCGCCGCCGAGTCGCAGACCGAGGCTCCGGCCAAGCCGGCACAGCCGGCCGCCGCGTCCGGCGCGGCTCCGACCGCGCCCAACGCGCCGAAGCCGGGTCCGCGTCCCGGCCCCAAGCCAGCGGCGCCGGGTCCCGGCCAGAACCAGGGCGGCCCGCGTCCCGGCGGTGGCCGTGGCGGTCCGGCGCGACCCGGCAACAACCCGTTCGGCGTCGGTGCCGGTACGCCGCCGCCGCGTGCACCGCGTCCCGGCCCGCCGTCCGCTGGCGATGCGCCCAACCGCGGTCCGCGTCCCGGCCCCGGTGCCGGCATGCCGCCGCGTCCCGGTGGCGGCCAGGGTGGCCCCGGCGGTCCGCGCCCCAACCCCGGCATGATGCCGCCGCGGCCCAACCCCGGCAGCATGCCGCAGCGCGCGCCGCGTCCCGGCGGTGGCGGTCCGGGCGGTCCCGGCGGCGGTGGCCGCGGCGGACCGGCGCGGTCCGGCGGCGGCGGTGGCCGTCCCGGTGGTGGCGGCGGTCGTCCCGGCGGCGGTGGCGGTGGCGGCGGCTTCCGTGGCGGTCCAGGTGGCGGCGGCGGTGGCGGCGCGCCGGCTGGCGGCGGCTTCCGCTCCGGTGGCGGTGGCGGCGGTCGTCCAGGTGGCGGCGGTCGCGGCCGCGGTGGTACGGCCGGTGCGTTCGGCCGTCCCGGTGGCCGGCCGACCCGTGGCCGCAAGTCCAAGAAGCAGCGGCGTCAAGAGTTCGACAACCTGTCCGCGCCGACCATGCAGTCCGGTGCGCCTCGCGGCAACGGCGAGACGATCCGGCTCGCGCGCGGCGCGTCGCTGGCCGACTTCGCCGACAAGATCAACGCCAACCCGGGTTCGCTGGTCCAGGAGGCCTTCAACCTCGGCGAGATGGTGACCGCGACGCAGTCGTGCTCGGACGAGACGCTGCAGCTGATGGGCGAGCACCTCAACTACGACGTGCAGATCGTCAGCCCGGAGGACGAGGACCGCGAGCTGCTCGCGCGCTTCGACCTGGAGTTCGACGGCGAGTACGACGAGCACGAGTTCGTCGCGCGACCGCCGGTGGTGACCGTCATGGGTCACGTCGACCACGGTAAGACCCGCCTGCTGGACACCATCCGTAAGGCGAACGTGGTGGCCGGCGAGGCCGGTGGCATCACCCAGCACATCGGTGCATACCAGGTGCACGTCGAGCACGACGGCCAGGACCGCGCGATCACCTTCATCGACACCCCGGGTCACGAGGCGTTCACCGCCATGCGTGCGCGTGGTGCCGAAACCACCGACATCGTGGTGCTGGTGGTCGCCGCCGACGACGGCGTGAAGCCGCAGACGATCGAGGCGCTCAACCACGCGCAGGCGGCGAAGGTGCCGATCGTGGTCGCCGTCAACAAGATCGACAAGGAGGGCGCCGACCCGGCCAAGGTGCGCGGCCAGCTCACCGAGTACGGCCTGGTGCCGGAGGAGTACGGCGGCGACACCATGTTCGTCGACGTGTCCGCCCGCGCCAACATCAACATCGACGGCCTGCTGTCCGCGGTGCTGCTGACCGCCGACGCGGCGCTGGAGCTGACCGCTCCGGTCGACGTGCCGGCGCAGGGCACCGTGATCGAGGCCCGGCTGGACCGCGGCCGCGGTCCGGTGGCCACCGTGCTGGTGCAGCGCGGCGTCCTCAAGGTCGGCGACTCGGTCGTCACCGGCGAGGCGCACGGCCGCGTACGCGCGATGCTCGACGAGCACCTGGTGCCGGTGAAGGAGGCGGGTCCGTCCCGGCCGGTCCGGGTCCTGGGTCTGACCGCGGTGCCGGACGCCGGCGACAACTTCCTGGTCGTACCCGAGGACCGGGTGGCCCGGCAGATCGCCGACCAGCGGGCCGCGCGCGAGCGCAACGCTCAGCAGGCGGCCAGCCGGGCGCGTCCGACCCTGGAGTCGATCTTCGAGCGGCTCAAGGAGGGCGAGAAGACCACCCTGTCGCTCATCCTGAAGGGCGACGTGTCGGGTTCGGTGGAGGCGCTGGAGGACTCGCTGCTGAAGATCGAGGTGGCCGACGAGGTCCAGCTGGACATCATCGGTCGCGGCGTCGGCGCGATCACCCAGAACGACATCAACCTGGCGCGTACGGCCGACGCGGTGATCATCGGCTTCAACGTCCGGGCCGAGCGCAACGCGCGCGACCTGGCCGAGCGCGAGAACGTCGACATCCGCTACTACTCGGTCATCTACCAGGCGATCGACGATGTCGAGGCGGCGCTGAAGGGGATGCTCAAGCCGGAATACGAGGAGGTCCAGCTCGGCACCGCGGAGATCCGCGAGGTCTTCCGGTCCAGCCGGTTCGGCAACATCGCCGGTTGCCTCGTCCGCTCCGGCCTGATCCGCCGCAACGCCAAGGCGCGGCTGATCCGGGACGGTGCGGTGGCCGCGGACAACCTCACGGTCGAGTCGCTCAAGCGGTTCAAGGACGACGCGACCGAGGTGCGCGAGGGCTACGAGTGCGGCATCGGACTCGGCTCGTTCAACGACATCCGGGTGGATGACGTGATCGAGACGTTCGAGATGCGCGAGAAGCCACGCACGTAACCGAAACAGGCCCGGCGTTCCGATGATGTCTTGGTGGCGCCGGGCTTTTCCACATATGGAGAACATGTTCACCGGAGTGTGTGTCTTCGACGTGCTGCTGCCGTCGGACTCCAGGTCGTTGAAGGTCAAGCGGTCGTACGTCCGTCCGGTGCTGGCTGCCCTGCGCAAGCTGGAGGTCTCCGCGGCCGAGGTCGGTGGCCAGGACCTGCACGGCCGTACGGAGATCGGCGTGGCCGTGGTGTCCGGGGAGGCGGCGCAGGTGCGCGACGTGATCGACGCCTGTGAGCGCATCGTGGCCGCGCGGCCGGAGCTCCAGCTGTTGTCCGCGCGGCGGCGTTGGTACGGGGAAGACGACTGAACGGAGCGGTCATGGTTGACGCAGCGAGGGCACGCAAGCTCGCGGTGCGGATCAAGGAGATCGTCGCCGACATGGTGCGGCGGCAGATCAAGGACCCGCGGGTCGACATGGTGACGATCACCGACGTGAAGATCACCGGCGACCTGCGCGACGCCACCGTCTACTACACGGTTTTCGGTGACGAGACGCAGTGGGCCGAGGCCGGCGCCGCGCTCGACTCGGCGACCGGGGTGCTGCGCAGCGCGGTCGGCAAGCAGACCGGTGTGCGCTACACGCCGACGCTGGCGTTCGTCGCGGACAAGGTGCCGGAGGGTGCTCGCCAGCTCGACGAGCTGCTGGAGAAGGCCCGCCAGTCCGACGCGGCCGTACGCGCGACCGCCGCCGGCGCCACGTACGCCGGTGACGCCGACCCGTACAAGCACGACGAGGACGACGAGTAGGTGGCGGCGTAATCCCTATGTACGCCGTGCTGATCGCACCGTCGGCGAACCGCGTCTATGCCGAGGCGTCGGTGTCGTTGCTGACCGCAGAGCTGGGCGTCTTCGCGTCCACGCTGTTGGACGGCCGGTTGTCGGCGATCCGCGAGGAGCGTCTCGCCGGCGTTCCGTACCTGGTTTTCGACGGCACACTGTCCGATGTGGACATCGGTGCGTTGGCCAATCTTTCGTCGCTGTACGCGCTTTTCGAGCTGCACGGCGATCTGCTCAGGCCGGTGCCGGCGACCGGCCTTGACCGGTTTTCCAGCGACCTGGTCAGCATTCCCAAGTACGCCGGCAAAACCAACGAGCAGTTCACCAAGCTGCTGCTCAACGTCACGGCCGTCTCCACCGACCGGCCGGCCGATTTCCTTAGCCGCCGGCTGCGGGTGCTCGACCCGATGTGCGGCCGCGGTACGACACTCAACCAGGCGATGACATACGGTTTCGACGCCACCGGCGTTGACCTGGACGGCAAGGATTTCGAGGCGTACGCGGGATTTCTGCGCACCTGGCTGAAGACCAAGCGGCTCAAGCACACCGCCGAGATCACGCCGCTGCGTCGCAACCGCGCGCGGCTCGGCCGCCGGTTCGACGCGCTGGTCGGCGACCGGAAAGCCGGTGAGCCGCAGAAAATCTGCTTCGTCAACGCGGATACGTTGCGGAGCGCGGAAATCTTCAAGGCGGCGTCCTTCGACGTGTTGGTCACGGATCTGCCGTACGGTGTGCAGCACGGCAGCCGGCAGTCCGGGGCACTGTCGCGGAGTCCGTTGACTCTGCTGGCCGAGGCCGTCAGCCCCTGGTCGAAGCTCGTACGACCCGGCGGCGCCGTCGGGATCTCGTGGAACACCTACGGCGGCTCGTGGGACGAGGTCGCCGAGATCCTGGCCAGCGCTGGCTTTTGCGTACTCTCCGGCGATGCCTACCGCGGCTTCGCCCACCGCGTCGACCAAGCCATCAACCGCGACCTGATCGTGGCGACGGTCCCGACCTGACGGGTTTCCGACAAGCGTCGGCGAGGTAAAGGTTAGGTGACTCTTCGTCGGCCGGGACCTGAATCGCGGAAATGGCCACAAAGTTCTCACTGCGACCGACTGGATGCGTCAAGTTGGTGCCGGATGGCAGAAAGTCTCGCGTTCGGCATTCCCATTCCTGAATCTCCGCACTAAAGTCCACGGCCGGCCTGGCTTGCGGTGACCGGACGGAGACTTTCCGTTGGTCGTCGCGAGCGATTTTGTCATGAATACACTTGTTTGTCGGGACGGTGGCATGGAGTTGGCGCAACAGTTCGTCGTGGTCCGCAATCGGGAGGAGCAGTACTCGATCTGGCCGGCCGACCGGGATCTGCCGCCGGGTTGGACGGCGGACGGCACAGTTGGCAGCAAGGAAAACTGCTTGGCGCATATCGACCAGGTGTGGACGGACATGCGTCCGGCGAGCCTGCGGCGAGCGGGGTCGTGATGACGGATGTCTCGACCGACGAGGAAACGCTTGCGCCGTTCGATCCGTCATCGACGGATGTCATCAGCAATCCCTATCCGACCTACCAGCGTTACCGCGAACGTGACCCGGTGCACTGGGGTGTGTCCGCACTCGCCGGTTATCCAGGCGCCTGGTATGTCTTCCGGCACGCCGACACTTTGGTCGTACTGAAGGACGAACGGTTCGCGAAGGCACGGCGGTCGGCGCCGTCGCCGACCGGCGGCCAGCCGGTGACCCGGCCGATTCCGGACGCCGCGAAGCCGTATTTCGCGATGGCGCGCACCTGGATCGCGCATCGCGATCCACCCGACCACACTCGGCTGCGCGAGCTGTTGTGGCCGCATTTCACCGTTGGTGCAGTGCAACGGCTTCGACCGGTGGTCAACCGGATCGCCGACTATCTCATCGACCGGCTCGACACCGGTGCGGCCGACCTTGTCGCCGACTATGCGGCGGTGCTGCCTTTCCACGTCGTGGCCGGCTTGTTGGGCGTGCCCGAGCCTGACTGGCCCCGACTGGTCGACTGGTCGATCCCGATGCGCAACGTCGGCACCGGTACGACCGAGCAGACCTGGCGGCAGGCCAGTGCCGCGGTGACGGATTTCGGCCAGTATCTGGGAGAACTCGTCGAACGCCGGCGCAAGGAGCCGGCCGACGACCTGCTCACCAGGCTGGTCGAGGCGCGGGAGGCCGGTGCGTTCGTCGATGACGACGAACTGGTCGCCAACGCACTCTTCCTGGTTTTCGCCTCCGCCGGGCTGCACACGACCACGGCGCTGGTGGCGACCACCGTACGGCTGTTGCTGACCCATCCCGCCGAGAAAGCCAAGCTGGCCGCCGATCCGGCGTTGCTGCCGGCCGCGGTGCACGAGGTCCTGCGGCTCGAACCGCCGTTGCAGATGACCAACCGGACGGCGGCAGCGGACGTCGAGCTTGCTGGGCAGCGCATCGCCGAAGGCGACTCGGTGCTGGCGATCCTGGCGTCGGCAAACCGCGATCCGGCGGTTTATCCGGAACCGGACCGGTTCGACATCGCTCGCCGTCGGCAGTCACACCAGACATTCAGCGCCGGCATCCACACCTGCTTCGGTGGTCCGATGGCCAGCCTGGAAGCCGAAATCGCGGTTGACCGGCTGTTGCGGCGGCTCCCCGGCCTGGCGCTTGCCGGCCCGGCCGAATGGCTGGCCACCGGTTCGCTCCGCCAGCTGAGCACCCTGCCTGTCACATACTGAAGGACCCGCATGGACAACGCACTGCTCGACCACATCTTTGTCACGGTGGACACCGAAACGTACGAACGTGCCCGCGATTCCGCATTTCTGCGGGAAAACTACGCGCGGGTCAAGGTCAAGGAGGCGCGCAGCAACCTCAGCGGCAAATACGGCAGCGTCTGCGTCGCCGGCACCAACACACTTTTCGAACTGTTCGACGCGGCGGTGCCGCCACTGCCGGGGATCAGCGGTGGTGTCGTGCTCTCGTACGAGCAGGAAGCCGCGCTGGACGACGTTTACCAGCGGCTGCTCGACGCCGGCGTGACCGAGGTTGAGCAGCGGCGCGTCGAGCGCACCGTCGAAGGTGACCTCACGTTGCCGTGGTATCGGCTGGTGCGGCCGAATCTGGGGGAGAACAGTCCGGTGACGCTGATGTTCGTCGCGGTTTCACCGGTCTACTACGAACATATCGGCGCGCTTCCGGAGGCGGACGGCCGGCGTACCCGCCGTGGCTATCTGGATGCCGTGCTGGGGGCCGAAAACTCGGCCGGCAAGGCGCTGGCCGACATCGGCGCGGTGACCCTGCGGGTCCGCGCCGAGCGCGCCAAGCGCATCATCGGCACGCTCGAGACGATCGGATTCCAGCCATCGCGGGAAAACGGCGAGCAGGTCTTGGCCGGCACGGACGTGGCGATCCGGATCGTGGTCGACGACGGAGCACCGGAAGGCGTGGTGGCGATGGGTGCCGAGCTTCGTCAGCCGTGGAAGGGTGACCCGTTGACACTCGGCGCCGGCTGCGCGCTCGGGCCGGACGGGTGGTCGTTTAGCCCCTATCGGTGGGAAAACTAGGTGGCGACCGAACACACAGCGGTCGGTGCCGACCGGCCGGAGGTCCGCGGCCTGACCCTGCTCGAGGGGTTGCTCGCTGGCCGGCCGGAGGAGATCGCCGTTCGCGGCGAGGACGGCGAGCTGACATACGCTGCGCTTGCGGTGCGTGTCAACCAACTCGCGCACCAGCTGCGAGCGGTGGGGGCTGGCCCGCAGGCATACGTGGCGATCCGGTTGCCGCGTTCGCTCGATCTGGTGGTGGCCATTCTCGGCGTGCTCGCGGCCGGTGCCGCGTACGTGCCGGTGGATCCGGAGTATCCGGCCGAACGGATCCGCTATCTGCTCGCCGACTGCGGCGCCGGGATCCTGATCAGTGACCGGCCCGCCGACGGCGTTGTCGTCGTACGTCCGGACGACCCGGCGATTTCCGGCCAGTCCAAGGAAAAACCGCTCGTGCGGGTGCGGCCCGGCGATGCCGCGTACGTCATCTATACGTCCGGCTCGACCGGTCTGCCCAAGGGCGTCGTCGTCGAGCACGCCGCCATCGCCGGCCATCTGCGCTGGATGCAGGAGACTTTTCGGCTGGACAGCGGCGATCGCGTGCTGCAGAAGACGACGGCGAGCTTCGACGTGTCGGTCTGGGAGTTCCTCTGGCCACTGATGGCCGGCGCGCGGCTGGTGCTGGCCCGGCCCGGCGGACAGCGGGATCCCCGCTACCTGGCCGAAACCATCGTCGCCGAGGACATCACCACCGTCCATTTCGTGCCGTCGATGCTGCGGGCATTTCTGGATGACCCGGCTGCCGGTCGATGTGGCGGCCTGCGCCGCGTACTGTGCAGCGGCGAGGCGTTGCCGGCCCCTCTGGCCGCCGACTGCGACCGGATTTTGCAGGTATCACCGGACAATCTCTACGGTCCGACCGAGGCCGCGATCGATGTCACGTGGTGGCCGTACGAACGCGGCGCGGTCGAGGTGCCGATCGGCCGCCCGGTGTGGAACACCGAGGTCCTCGTCCTCGACGACGACCTGCGGCCGGCCGAGTCCGGCGAGCTTTTCCTGGCCGGCGCCCAACTCGCCCGCGGCTACCACGACCGCCCCGGGTTGACCGCCGATCGCTTTCGGCCCCACCCGACGCGGGCCGGCGAGCGGATGTACGCGACCGGCGACCTGGTCCGCTGGCGGCCGGACGGCACGCTGGCCTACCTTGGCCGGACCGACCAGCAGGTGAAACTGCACGGCTTCCGGATCGAGCTCGGCGAGGTGGAGGCAGCACTGCTCGCCCATCCAGGTGTGGCCGAGGCGGCCGTCGTCCTGCGCGAGGACCGGCTGGCGGCGTACGTCGTGCCATCCAGCGAGCGAGCGGCCGCGGTCCGTCGTCTCCTCGCCTTTGACGATGAACAGACCAGGGTCGAGCTGCCGGGTGGGATGACGGCTTTCGTCGCCAACCGCGCCGAAGCCGACTTCATGGTCGAGGAGATCTTCACCGACCGGGTGTACGCCGACGGCGGCATCCGGTTGCCGCAGGACGCGTGTGTGTTCGACGTCGGTGCCAACGCGGGCCTGTTTTCGTTGTTCGTGGCGCAGAACTGCCCGCGAGCCCGGATTTTCGCGTTCGAGCCGATGCCACCGCTGGTCGAGTTGCTGCGGCGCAACCTGGCCGTCCACGGCGTGACCGCCGAGGTTTTCCCGTACGCGTTGGGAGAAGTGGACGGGACCGCGACGTTCTCCTACTATCCGCACGCCACCGTGCTGTCCGGCCGGTATGCCGATCCGCGGGCCGAGGCCGGCGTCGTACGTTCGCTGGTTTCCGGGCAGTTGGCCGAAAACCTGGCCGACGGCGTGATCGACGACCTGCTGTCCGACCGGTTGCGGACCGAGACCTACGAGTGCGCCGTGCGCACATTGAGCGACGTCATCGCCGACAGCGGTGTGGAGCATATTGACCTGCTGAAGATCGACGTGGAGAAGGCCGAGCTGGATGTGCTCGCCGGTCTCAAAGAAGACGACTTCGCACGGATCGACCAACTCGTGGTCGAGGTGCACGACACCGGCGGCCGGCTGGCCGCGGTGACGAATTTGCTGACCAGACAGGGCTATCGGACTGTCGCCAAACGCGATCCTCAGCTGGCCGGCACCGACCTCCACAACGTCTACGCCACCCGGCTCCCGGCCACCGAACTGCCGCAGAGCGGGGAAAACGACTCCGGCTGGCACAGCGGCGACCAGCTGCTCGCCGATGTCCGCGCGGCGCTGAGGCAGACACTGCCGGCGCACCTGGTGCCAACCGCCTGGACCCTGCTGGAGCGGCTTCCGGTCACCACCAACGGAAAGTTGGATCGTGCCGCACTGCCGATGCCGAATGCGCGCAGCAGCACGCCGTACGTGCCACCGCGTACCGAGACGGAAAAGACGCTCTGCCAGGTGTGGAAGGCGTTGCTCGGAGCGGAAAAGGTCGGCGTCGACGACGACTTCTTCGATCTGGGCGGAAACTCGCTCGCGGTGGCTCGGCTGGTGTCGCGGGTACGCGCGGCCTTCGGCGTGGAGTTGCCGGCGAAAGCGGTGTTCGAGGCAAGGACAGTGGGGCGGCTGGTCGCCGAGATTGCCGCGGCGGGCCGGCCCACGATCCCGCCGATCCGGCCTACCGACCGCACCGGTCCGATGCCGCTTTCGCTGCCACAGCAACGAGTCTGGTTCCTGGAACAGTTGGTGCCCGGAAACCTCGCGTACAACGCGCAGGTCACCATCCGGCTGACCGGCGCGCTGGACGTCGATGCGCTGCGCCGGACGCTGACCGAGATCGTTCGCCGGCACGAAATCTTCCGTACGAGGTTTCGGGAGGTCGACGGGGTCGGCGTGGCTCAGGTCGTGCCGCCGCTGCCGGTCGACCTGCCGGTGATCGAGGTCGGCGCGACAGAGTCGGAAAGTCTCGTCGCCGCCGCCGTACGGACCTCCTTCGACCTGAGCAAGCCGCCGCTGGCGAGATGGACGCTGCTCAGACACGGCGAGACCGATCACACGCTCGTGCAGGTCGAGCATCACTTCGTCCACGACGGCTGGTCGCTGGCCCGGCTGCTTGGCGAGCTGACCGCGATCTATCCGGCGTACGCGGGTGGACGGGCCAGCCCGCTGCCGGAGCCGACGATCCAGTACGGCGATTTCACCGCGTGGCAACGCGACTGGATGCGTGGCGAGGTGTTGGAGCGGCATCTTGGCTTCTGGGCCGGAAAACTGGCCGGCGCGCCGGCGACATTGGAGCTGCCGACCGACCGGCCCCGGCCGGCGCGGCAGAGTTTCCGTGGTGACGCCATCCAACTGCCGGTGCCGCCGGAGCTGGTGAAGCGACTACGGACGTTCGCGCACACCAACGAGGTGACGCTTTTCAGCGTCATGCTGGCCGGTTTCTCCGCACTGCTGAAGCGATACACCGGACAGGACGACGTCGTCGTCGGCACCGGCATCGCCAACCGCCGGTTGGCCGAGACCGAACAACTGCTCGGCATGGTGGTCAACACCCTGCCGCTGCGACTGGATGTCGCCGGTGCCGCCGGAATCGCCGAGCTGGCCCGCCGGGCCCGGGATGTCACGGTCGAGGCGGATGCCTGGCAGGACCTGCCGCTGGACCGGCTGGTCGACCGGTTGAAGATCGCCCGCGACCCGTCCCGCAACCCGCTTTTCGGCGTCATGTTCAGCTTTCACGACTCGCCGATCCCCGACCTGCGGTTTGGCGGCCTGGCCGGTGAGCTGACATATCGGCACAACGGCTCGGCGAAGACCGACATCAACGTCGTAGCGATCCCCGCCGGCGCGGACGGCATCACCCTGATTTGGGAATATGCCACCGATCTGTTCGATCGCGCGACCGCGCGACGGATGGTCGATCACTACTTTGCCTTGCTCGGCGCGGCATTGAGCGAGCCCGACCGGCCGGTCGATCTGGTGCCGATGCTCGCCGCGGACGACGAAGAGCGGTTGGTGCGGGCGGTCAACCGTACGGCCAAACCGTATCCGCAGGACGCGACCATCGCGGAGATATTTGCTCGGCAGGTGGCCAAAAACCCGTCGGCGGTCGCTGTCCGGCATCGGCAGGTGCAGCTCACGTATGCCGAGCTGGATGCGCGCTCGGAGGCAGTCGCCAGCCAGTTGCAGGCCTACGGTGTGGGCCGCGACATGCCAGTGGCGGTCCTGCTGCGACCCGGTCCGGAGTTCGTCGTCGGCCTGCTCGGCGCGCTGAAAGCCGGCGGCGCGTACGTGCCGATCAATCCGGCCAATCCACCGGACCGGATCCGCTGGATGCTGGCGGACTCGGGTGCACGGGCCGTGGTCACCGACCGGACGTTGGCGAAGAAGGTCGACGGCCTGCCGATCGTCTTTCCTGACGCGGAAATGCTGCGGCCGATCGCCCCAGTGGCGCATCCGCGCGGTCTCGCGTACGTCATCTACACCTCGGGTTCGACCGGCCGGCCGAAGGGGGTGATGGTCGAACAGCGGTCCGTTCTGCGCCTGATCTTCGGTCAGGACTACATCGATTTCGGTCCGCACCAACGAATCTCGCAGGCTCTCGACCCGTCCTTCGACGGCAGCACCTTCGAGTTCTGGAGTCCATTGCTGCACGGCGGCTGCCTGTGCGTGATCGACCCCGAAGTGGTGCAGAGCCCAGCCGAGTTCGCCGCCGAGCTGCGTCGGCTGGCGGTCACGACGACGCTGTTGACGACCGCGCTTTTCAACGAGGTGGTCGCGACCGCGCCCGACGCTTTCGACGGCATGCACGCGGTGCTGTTCGGTGGCGAGGCGGCCAGCCCGGAGCGGTTGCGAACTTTGCTGGCACGGCAGCACAAACCCGATCGGATAGTGAACTACTTCGGTCCGACCGAGGCGACCACCTGCACGAACGCGGCACGCATCGACGAGGTCGCGGCCGGGGTGACGACAGTGCCGATCGGGTCGCCGATCGCCAACACGACCGCGTACGTGATGGACCGGGCCGGAAAGCCGGTCGGCGGCGGAATTCCCGGGGAACTGTATGTGGGCGGCCCCGGTGTCGCGCGCGGTTATGTCGGCAAACCGGGGTTGACGGCGGACCGGTTCGTACCGGATCCGTACGCGGACGGCGGCCGCCTCTACCGCACCGGCGATCTGGTGCGCTGGCGGTCCGACGGTGAGCTGGAATTTCTGGGCCGGGTCGACGAACAGGTGAAGATCCGCGGTTTCCGGGTCGAGCCGGGCGAGGTCGCCGCGATGCTGACCGAGCACCCCGCCGTCGCGGAGGCAGCAGTGGTGGTGGATGGCGACGGCGATCGCCGGCTGGTCGCGTACGTCGTGGCCAAGGAAACCGCCGGACTGCGGGAGTTTCTGGTGCAACGGCTGCCGGTTTACCTCGTGCCGGCGGCGATAGTACGGCTGGACAGCATGCCGCTGACCCCGCACGGCAAGGTCGACCGGCAAGCGCTGCCGGCCGCGCCACCGGCGCGGATCGCCGAGGCGACCGCACCGCGCACCGAAACCGAGCGCCGGATCGCCGACATGTGTGCTTCCTTGCTCGGCGTCGAAACCGTCGGCGTGTTCACCGACTTCTACGCCGCCGGCGGTCACTCGCTGCTGGCGAGCAGGTTGGTGGCACAGGTGAACGCGGCTTTCGGCGTCCGCGTACGGCTCGGTGAGTTCCTGCTCCGGCCACGGATCGCCGACCTGGCCACCGCGGTCGGATCGGCCACGCGGGATGCGGCGCCGGCGCCACATCGGCAGGAGTTGCGGGATCTGCTCGACAATCTCGACGAACTGTCCGACGAGCAGGTCGAGGAACTGCTGCGGGAGGAACAGCTGTGAGCGACCGGAGAAAGCTGCTCGCCGCGCGCCTGCGGGCCCAGTTGGCCGAGCCGACTCATCCGCTTTCCTATCCGCAGCAACGACTCTGGTTTCTGGACCAGCTGGCGCCGGAAGCCGCGGTCTACAACGTGCCGCTGGACTATCAGATCGACGGGCCGCTGGATGTCGTCGCGCTGACCGATGCGCTGAATGCCGTCATCGCCCGGCACGACATCCTGCGTACGGTCTATCGCGGCAAAGACGGTGTGCCGGAACAAGTGGTGCGTGCCGTCCAGCCGATCGAGTTGCCGGTGGTCGACCTGTCCGGCCAGCCGGAGTCGGCGGCCGAGGAACATGCGACACAGGCCGCGGCATCGCCGTTCGACCTGGAAAAGGATCCGGTGCTGCGAGCGACCCTGTTACGGCTTGCGCCGCAACGACATCGCCTTTTGTTGACGGTGCACCACATCGCCTGCGACGGGCCGTCGTTGGAGGTGCTTGGCCGGGAGATCAGTGCGCTGTATCGCGGTGAGACCCTGCCGGAGCTGGCGGTCCAGTACGGCGATTTCGCGCGCCTGGTGGGAGAATTCGACCAGTCGGTCGGCTACTGGCGGCGCCGTCTGGACAATGTCGAGGACATTCCGGCGCTGCCGACCGACCGGCCGCGCCCGCCCGTCGCGACCTATCGAGGCCAAGCCATCTCTTTCGAGATTCCGGCGGTGGACGCGATTGCCCGGCAGACCGGCACGACCAGATTCACCGTTCTGCTTGCCGCCTTCGCGGTCCTGCTCGGCCGCTACACCGGCGGCGACGAGGTCGTGGTCGGCACGCCGGTGGCCAACCGTGACCGGGTCGAGTTCGAGCCGCTGATCGGATATTTCGCCAACACCCTCGTGCTCCGGTTGGCCACCGAAGGCGGCACTTTCGCCGATCTGGTGCAGAAAACCGGCGACCTCGTACGGCAGGCCCTGGCGCACGCCGACGTGCCGTTCGAGCTGTTGGTGGACCGGCTGCATCCTGGACGGGACCTGTCTCGCAACCCGCTTTTCGGCGTGTTGTTCAGCTATCGCGACGACGACTCGACCGGGTGGTCGTTGCCGGGCTGCCGCGTACGCGCCAGGGCGGGCGATTCCGGCACGGCCAAGGTCGACCTGAGCCTGAGCATCGCCGCGGACCGGGCCAGGCTGGAGTTCAGCACCGACCTGTTCGACCGGGAAACCGCCGTACGGCTGGCAGAACAGTATGTCACCGTGGTCACTGCGGCGATCGCGGCGCCGGACACCTTGGTGAGCGAGCTGCCGGTGTTGCCGGCCACCGAAGTCGCGGACCTGCTTGCCGCCGGCACGGGTGCTCCGATCGGGCCGCTCGCCCCCCTTCACGACCAGATCGCGCGGCAGGCGGCGGCCACGCCGGATGCTTTCGCGGTGACGTCAGGGGATCGGCGGCTCACGTACGCGGAACTGGACTGTGCCGCGGAAAAGCTGGCGCGGCGGTTGGCGGGCGCCGGCGCTGGTCCCGGCACGGTTGTCGGCATTCTGCTCGACCGCTCTGTCGATCTGCCGATCGCGCTGCTCGGCGTACTGAGAGCCGGGGCCGCGTATCTGCCGCTGGATCCGGCATATCCGGCGGACCGGCTGGCGATGGTCGCCGAGGATGCCGCGGTGCCGCTGGTGGTCAGCGGCGGCCGGCTGCTGCGTCGCGCGGCGCGGTTGGCGACAGTCATAGATGTGGCCGATGCGGGCGAAACGTCGGCGACACCGCGTCCGTCCACATTGGACGACGCGGCCTACCTGATCTACACCTCCGGCTCGACCGGCCGGCCGAAGGGCGTGGCGGTCACGCACCGAAACCTGGCGTCCTTCGCTGCTGGCATGGACGATCTGCTCGGCGCCGACGACCCGGGCGTGTGGCTCGCCCTGACCAGCATGTCCTTCGACATCTCGATTCTGGAGCTGTTGTGGACGTTGGCGCGCGGGTTCGAGGTGGTCGTACGTGCCACCGAGCCAACGCGTGGCCAGCGTGAGCCGGTCCGGCCGGTGGACTTCAGCCTGTTCTACTTCGGCAACGCCGCCGACGGTGCGAGCGCGGATCCCGATCCCTACCGGCTGCTCCGCGAGGGCGCGACGTTCGCCGACCGCAATGGATTCACCGCGGTGTGGACACCGGAACGCCACTTCCATCGGTTTGGCGGTCTTTACCCGAATCCTTCGGTCATCGGTGGCATGCTGGCGGGAATAACGGAGAACATCGCGATTCGCGCCGGCAGCGTCGTGCTGCCGCTGCACGATCCGTTGCGGGTGGCCGAGGAATGGTCGCTGGTCGACAACCTGTCCGGTGGCCGGGTCGGCATTTCCTTTGCCTCCGGCTGGAATCCGCGCGACTTCGTGCTCGCGCCGGATGCGTACGAGGACCGCAAGGACGTCATGCTGCGCGGCATCGAGGAGGTCCGCAGGCTTTGGCGCGGCGAAACGGTCCGGCGGGGTGACACCGAGGTTGGCACGTATCCGCGTCCGGTGCAGCCGGAGCTGCCGGTGTGGGTGACCAGTGCGCGGCATCCGGACACCTTCAGGCTCGCCGGCGAGCTCGGCGCCGGGCTGCTCACCCACCTGCTCGGGCACGGAATCGACGAGCTTGCGGACAAGATCGAGATCTATCGCAAGGCGTGGGCCGGGGCGGGACATCCCGGCGAGGGCCGCGTCGCCGTCATGGTGCACACGTTCGTCGGCCCGTCGACGCAGAAAGCGCGTGGACCGCTCGCCGACTACCTGAGGACGTCGTGGGACCTGCTGTCGGGATTTTCCGGCGCGCAGGGGGATCTGCGGTCGTTGCCGGCCGCCGAGCTGGACGCGCTGGTCGACCGTGCGGTGGGCCGTTTCACCGAGACCGCCGCGTTGATCGGTACGCCGGAAAAGGTCGCCGACACGGTGGCGGGACTCGCGGCGATCGGCGTCGACGAGGTCGCCTGCCTGATCGATTTCGGCTTGGCCGCGGATGATGTGCTTGCCGGCCTGGAAAGCCTCGCCGAGGTGCCGGCACTGCTGGCGCAACGCACCGAGGAGCCGGTGTCGGACCAGCTGGGCCGCCATCGGGTGACGCACCTGCAATGTACGCCGACGCTGGCCCGGATGCTCTGCGCCGATCCACGGACCGCAGTGGCTTTGCGACCGCTGCAACGGTTGCTGGTCGGTGGCGAGGCGCTGCCGGCCGACCTTGCCGACGCGCTGGTGTCCACAGTGGACGGATCGGTGCACAACATGTACGGCCCGACCGAGGCCACCATCTGGGCCACCACCGGCAGCTCCGCCGCTATCGGCCGGCCGCTCGCCGGAGTTTCCACCTATGTGGTCGATTCCCGGCTGCGCCTGGTGCCGACCGGGGCGCCAGGTGAGCTGCTGATCGGTGGCCCGTACGTGGCGGCCGGCTATCGTGGCCAGCCCGGCCTGACCGCTTCCCGGTTCGTCCCCGATCCGTTTTCCGGCGAACCGGGTGGACGGTTGTATCGCACCGGCGACCGGGTGCGGTGGCACGACGGCGAGCTGGAGTTTCTGGGCCGCCTTGACGATCAGGTGAAGTTGCACGGATATCGCATCGAGCTCGGCGAAATCGAGGCCGCGCTCCAGGCGCATCCGGCGATTTCGGCCGGTGCGGCGGGAATCCGCGGTGAGCAGCTGGTGGTGTGGTATGTGGGAGCGGCGGAGCCGGACGAGCTGCGTACGCATCTGACCGCGTTTCTGCCGGCCGCGATGGTGCCGTCGCGCTATGTCCGGCTGGACCAGTTGCCGCGTACGCCGAACGGCAAGCTGGACCGGGGTGCGTTGCCAGATCGCAAGCAGGTCGCGCGCACGAGCCCGGTCGAGCCGGAAAGCGAGCGCGAGCGGCTGGTCGCCGCCGTCTGGTGCGACGTACTCGGTGTCGACCACGTCGGCGGCGCCGACAGTTTCTTCGATATCGGTGGAAATTCGCTGCTGGCCGTGCGGGTGCGCGCGCGGCTGGTGGAGCAGCACGGGCTGGCGGTCTCGTTGGTCGACATTTTCCGCTATCCGACGGTACGCGCGCTGGCCGCCGCTCTCGGATCCTCGGCGCCGGCCCTTCGCGTCGAGTCGGATCGCCGAAACGCCGCGGTGCGTGCCGGCGCGGCGCGGCGCAACGCGGCACGCGCCTCAGCGCGGGAGTTGCCGTGAGCGACGACCAGCTCGAACCGATCGCGGTGATCGGCACCGCCGCCCGGGTCCCCGGTGCGGCGACAGTGCGACAGTTCTGGGAAAACCTGCGTGACGGCGTCGAGTCGATCTCGCGGTTCGACCCGGCCGAGTTGGTCGCGGCGGGCGTCGACCCACGGATGGTCGCCGATCCGGACTTCGTGCCGGTCAGCGGGGCCGTCGATGGTGCCGACCTGTTCGACGCGGAGTTTTTCGGCTTCAGCCCTAGCGAGGCCGCGCTGCTGGATCCCCAGCACCGGCTGTTTCTGGAGTGTGCCTGGGAAGCTTTGGAGGATGCCGGCCACGACCCGGCGCGGTTCGACGGCGCTATCGGCGTTTACGCCGGCAGCTTCATGAACAAATACCTGCCGATCAACCTCTACACCAACGAGCGGTTCATGAGCTCGGCGGCCGCGTACTTCGCGCGCAACTACAACGACAAGGACTTCCTGGCCGGCCGGGTGGCATATCTGTTCGACCTGCGCGGACCGGCGGTGACCGTGCAGACCGCGTGCTCGACGTCGCTGGTGGCGACCCACCTTGCCTGCCAGGCCCTGCTGAACTACGAATGCGATGCCGCCCTGGTCGGTGGGGTGGCCGTCAATGTGCCGCTGAAAAGCGGATATCCGAAGGTGGATGGTGGTTTGTTGGCGCCGGACGGCCATTGCCGGCCGTTCGACGCGCATGCCGGTGGCACCGTGCCGGGCTTTGGTTGTGCGGTGGTGATGTTACGGCGGCTGTCGGACGCGATCGCCGATCGCGACGACATCCGCGCGGTCATCCGCGGCACGGCGATCAACAACGACGGAGCCGCAAAGGTCAGCTTCACCGCGCCGAACGTCCGCGCGCAGGCCGAGGTCATCGCGACCGCGCAGGCGGTCGCCGGAGTCTCGGCCGACAGCATCGGATACCTGGAGGCGCACGGCACGGCCACGCCGATGGGAGACCCGATCGAGGTGGCCGCGCTCACCGACGCGTTCCGGGTTTCTACCGACCGGCGCGGTTTCTGTGCGCTCGGCTCGGTCAAGGCGAACATCGGACACCTTGACGCCGCCGCCGGGGTGGCCGGCCTGTTGCGAGCGGTTTTGGCTCTGCGCAACAAGACACTGCCACCGGTGGTCAACTTCCGATCGCCCAATCCGCAGCTCAACCTGGACGAGTCGCCGTTCTACGTGCCGACCTCGGCGCTCGCCTGGCCCGCCGGTGACGCGGCCCGCCGCGCCGGCGTCAGTTCTTTCGGCGTCGGTGGCACGAACGCCCACGTCGTCCTTGAGGAGGCGCCGCCGGCCCAGGTCAGGCGGCCAGCCGAGCAGCCGTGGCAGCTGCTGCCGATTTCCGCGCGCACCAACGCATCCGTCACCGCGTCGGCGAGCCGGCTGGCCGACGCCGTGGCGGACCTGCGGGACACCGCGTACACACTGCAGGTCGGCCGGCGTGGGTTCGACCGGCGTGCCTACGTCGTGGCCGGCGACGCAGTCGAGGCCGCGGATCTGTTGCGGTCACTGGGAAGACCGCGGGTCGTGCCGTCCGACCGCAGTCGGGTCGTTTTCTGTTTCCCCGGTGGTGGCAGCCAACATCCGGACATGGCGTGGGAGATCTATCGGCATCAACCGGTTTTCGCGTCCGAGGTGGACCGATGCGCCGAGTTGTTGCGGCCGATGCTCGGCGCCGACATCCGCGGATTCCTTTTCCCATCGGCGTTCTCGGCCGTGCTGCGGGACGACCCGCCGGTCGTCCTCGCCGGGATCTTCGCCGTCGAGTACGCCCTCGCGAAGCTGTGGATGTCGTGGGGGATCGAGCCGGCCGCGCTGCTCGGTCACAGCCTCGGCGAGTACGCGGCGGCCTGCCTGGCCGGTGTTTTCCGGCTGCCGGACGCATTGGACCTGACCGTGCGGCGCGGCGAACTGTTCGCCGCGATGCCGGCCGGCCGCATGCTGTCCGTTGCGCTTTCCGAGGCGCAGCTGCGATCCCGGCTGGACGACCGGTTGTCGGTCGCGGCGGTGAACGCCCCGGAGCTGACGCTGGTTTCCGGCCCGCGGCTGGACATCGAGCGACTCGCCGGCAAGCTGGCAGCCGACGGCGTCGACAGCCGGCTCGTGCACATCGACGTGGCCAGCCACTCGTGGATGGTCGAGCCCTATCTCGCCGATTTCGAGGCGGCAGTGGGAAAGTACGCGCTGGCAGCGCCGGCCGTTCCGGTGCTGTCCGGTGTTACCGGCCGCTGGCTGACGGCCGAGGAAGCGACCTCTCCGGCGTACTGGGCCGGGCATCTGCGGCAGCCCGTACGTTTTGCCGACTGTGTCAGGGAAGCGACGCGGACACCGGGTGCGGTGATGCTCGAGGTCGGACCGGGACAGACGCTGACCTCGCTGATCGGTGCGCAGCGGTTGGCGCCGCCGCCGGTGGCGGTCGCGTCCCTGCCGCGCGCCACCGATCCCCAGCCGGCGTTGAAATTCCTGCTCGGATCGCTCGGCCGGCTCTGGCAGGCCGGCGTCGAACCGGACTGGGAGGCTGTGCACGGTGATCCGCTGCCGCGCCGCGTACCGCTGCCGACCTACGCGTTTCAACGCCGCCGGCACTGGATCCCACCCGGCCGGCTGGTCGCTTCCGCACCTGCTGACGACGAGGTCGTGGACGAGCCCGCCGAGGCTGGTGACGAGTACGAGCCACCCGTCGGTCGCCACGAGACTGCCGTCGCTCGGCTGTGGCAGGAGCTGCTGGGACAGGAAAAACTCGACCGCTATGACGATTTCGCCGCGTTGGGTGGACATTCCCTGCTGGCGGCGCAGTTTGTCAAGCGACTGCGTGCGGACGAGGGCTGGTCGTTGACTGTACGCGACGTGTTCGCGCATCCCACGGTCGCCGAACTCGGCGGTCTGCTGGCCCGGCGATCGGCTGGCGAGGCCGAGCCGCGCCCGGCCGTCGATCTCGTCGCCGAGGCCGTCCTCGATCCGTCGATAGTGCCGGCCGCGCCGGTGCGTAGCGGACCACCCGGTGCGGTTTTGCTGACCGGCGCGACCGGATTTCTCGGCACTTTTCTCTGCGCCGAGTTGCTGGCACAGACCGACGCTGTCGTGCACTGCCTCGTACGCGCACCGGACGCGGCCGCCGGCCACGAGCGGATTTTGGCGCGGTTGGCCGACTCCGGGCTCCCGGTGCCCGATGCCGACCGGATCGTGGCGGTCCCCGGTGATCTGGCTGTGCCGGCGTTTGGATTGCCGACTGAGGCTTATGACGCGTTGGGCAGGCGTGTCGACGCGATCTATCACTGCGGTGCCTGGGTGAACTTCGTACGACCGTATCGTGCGTTGAAGGCCGCCAACGTGCTCGGCACGCAGGAAATCCTGCGGATGGCGGCCAAACACGGCACCCCGGTGCATCACGTGTCGACACTCGCGGTGCTCGCGGGCGGAGTCGTCGGTGGCGCCGATGAACTGTCCGAGGACGGGCCGCTGCCGCCGCCGGTCGGGCACGACACGGCGTACAGCGAAAGCAAGTGGGTCGCCGAAAAACTGGTGCGCATCGCGGCCGAGCGCGGTGTGCCGGCATCGGTCTATCGTCCCGGCGTCGTGCTGGGGGACAGCCGCACCGGAGTGTCCAATGTGGACGACTACATGACCGCGATGGTGACCGGATGCGTCCGGCTGGGCCTCGCGCCGCTGCGCCACTATCCCCAGTCGGTGGCCTCCGTCGATGACGTTGCCAGGGTCATCGTCGCGATTTCGCTGCGTACGCCAGCAAACGGCGCCACCTTCCATCCACTGGATCCGCGACCGTTGCCGTGGAACGAGCTTTTCGACCACGTGCGTGCCGCCGGCTATCCGGTGCGCAGTGTGCCGTTCGACGAGTGGCGGCAGATGTTGGCGCAGCGGCTGGAAGCCGGCGACGACAACGCGCTGGAGCCACTGGCCGGCAACCTGTCCGCGGCGACCGGCGACCGGCGGATGCCGCGTTTCGGCACCGAGAACGTCGACGCGGCGCTGGCCGGCGAGCTGCCGAGGCCGGTGCTGGACGACCGCTATTTCCGTACTGTCCTGGACTATTTCACCCGCCGCGGCTGGCTGCCGCCGCCGAACCGATCGGATGACACACCATGACGGCTGACACCGCGGCCGCTCCGGCGCAGGTCGACACCAAGAGGTTCCCGGTTTTCCTGACGATCTGGGCCGGTCAGTTCGTGTCGCTGATCGGGTCGGAGCTGACCGCGTACGCGCTCGGTGTGTGGGCCTATCAGCGGACCGGCTCGGCGACCGCGTTCACCCTGATCATGGTGTTCGCGCAGCTTCCGATCGTGCTGCTGGCACCGATCATGGGTGCGTACGTGGACAGGTGGGACCGCCGGCGGACGCTCATCGGCGCGAACGCGCTCGCCGCCGCGGCGGTCGGTACGCTCGCGTTGCTGGTGTTGACCGGCCATTTCCAACTGTGGTTCATCTATCCAACGATCGGCCTGGTCGCGGTCGCCAACGCGCTGCACTGGCCGGCCTTCGCCACACTGCCGCCGCTGACCGTGCCGAAAAAGCACATGGCCCGCGCGGCCGGCATGGTCGAACTTTCCAGCGCGGTGGCCAAAACGATCGCACCGTCGCTGGCGACGCTGCTGGTCGGACTGTTCGCGCTTGCCGGCGTGCTGCTCAGTGACATGACCTCGTTCCTCATCGCGATCGCCGCGCTGCTGGTCGTACGGATCGTGACGCCGGAACGCAAAAACCCGAAGAAGTCGTCGATCCGCGCCGACATCCGGGAGGGCTGGACATATCTGACCGACCGGCCGGGGCTCGTCC
Source organism: Fodinicola acaciae (assembly GCF_010993745.1). NCBI lineage: Bacteria > Bacillati > Actinomycetota > Actinomycetes > Mycobacteriales > Fodinicola > Fodinicola acaciae. The sequence continues at coordinate 25,225 of NZ_WOTN01000003.1, read as the reverse complement.
GGCTCCTGCTGTTTTTCCTGGTGAACAACCTTTTCGTGGTATTTCCGCTGGTGCTCGCGGTGCCGTTGGTGGCATCGTTCGCGACCGGTGGCGTGCTGGCGGCCATCATGTCGGCCAGCGCCGCCGGGCTGATCGCCGGCGGTGTGGTGATGAGTGTGTGGGGTGGGCCCAAAACGAAGGTCTACGGTGTGATCGGCGCCGGCGCTGTCCTCGGTCTTTCGTCGCTCGTCGCGGGTCTGCGGCCCGCGCCCGTGTTGGTCGCCGTCGCACTCTTCTGTTTTTCCTTTGCCGTACCGGTTCTCAACGGCTGCAGCCAGGCGATCTGGCAGCTGAAGGTGGCACCGCAGGTGCAGGGCCGGATTTTCGCGTTACGGCGTACCGTCGCGACGGCTACCGCGCCGGTCGGATTTCTCGCCTCGGGTCCGCTGGCCGACTATGTGTTCGAACCGCTGATGCGCACCGGCGGGCCGCTGGCCGGCACCGTCGGCCAGATTCTGGGCGCCGGACATGGTCGGGGGATCGGCCTGGAGTTCGTCGTCTTCGGGCTGGCCTGCGTCGCCGTCGCGATCTGGGGCGTCTCTTCGCGCCGGCTCACCCACCTGGAGACCGACCTCCCGGACGAGACCGGCACCGGCTGACCGCGGTGTGGTTGACTGCGGTGCTGTGGCCAAACAACCAGCGGGCCCGGGCGGGCTCGTCATCGTCGACAAGCCTGGCGGGATGACCTCGCACGACGTGGTGAGCCGGATCCGCCGGCTGGCGCACACGCGCCGCGTCGGTCACGCCGGCACGCTCGACCCGATGGCGACCGGCGTACTCGTGCTCGGCGTGGAGAAGGCGACCCGGCTGCTCGGCCATCTGACCCTGACGGAGAAGGCGTACGACGCGACCATCCGGCTCGGCGAGTCGACGATCACCGACGACGCCGAGGGTGAGGTCGTCACCTCGGCCGACGCCTCCGGTGCCTCGTTGGACGCCGTACGAGCCCAGATGTCGGTGCTGACCGGTGACATCATGCAGGTGCCGTCGGCGGTGAGCGCCATCAAGATCGACGGCCAGCGGTCGTACGCGCGCGTCCGCTCCGGTGAGGACGTGTCACTGCCGGCTCGGCCCGTGACGGTGTTTTCGTTCGAGCTGCTGGCATCGCGTGTGGTCGGATCGTGTTTTGACCTGGACGTCAGCGTTCGCTGCTCGTCGGGCACGTACATCCGTGCGCTGGCGCGCGATCTCGGAGCCGCGCTGGGAGTCGGCGGCCATTTGACGGCATTGCGACGTACGGCCGTGGGTGCTTTCACCCTGAAACAGGCCGTGCCGTTGGACGATCTTCTTGAGGCAGGCGAAAATCCGGTGTCCGTGCCGCTCGCCGACGCGGCCGCGCAGACGTTCGTACGACGTGATCTGGACGCGGAGGACGCTGAGCACGTGCTGCATGGTCGCTTCCTGACCGCGTCCGGTGGGGCCGAGCCGGTCGCCGTGTTCGGGCCGGACGGGCGGTTTTTGGCCCTGGTGCAGGATAAGGGTGGCAAGGCGCGACCGGTCGCAGTGTTCGCTGAAACCGTGTAATGGTAATGCCTGTCTTGGTGGGTGGGTTTCTGTGTGCTGAGTGGCGAAGTGGTGCGTCGTCCCTTGTTGCGTCGAGGAGGTGGTTGCGTCTTCCCTTTGTTGCGTTGGGAAAGTGGCCGGGTCTCTTGGTTGTTCCGTGGGTGGGTGGTTGGGTTTTCGCCTGCGCGGCGGGCGCTCCTGCGCGGAGGGCGACCTCAAGGGAGGGGCGCGGGAACGCCAATCGGTGTGCATGAGCGGTGCGGGCGGCGGTTGTGGGCGGGGCTGGGTTTTCCGGGCACGCCAGGTCACGTGTGGGAAGCAACCCGTCGGCGTGGGCGCCAAACGATCGTGCTGTGGCGGGTGACTTAACAAGACATCAAACCGGACATTTATTGCAAAGGCGCAGTCACAACAGCATTATCAGCCTCAGTAGCCACACCCGTCACAGCCTCAGGCGATCGCGGACGCGTGAAAGCCTTGTTTCTTGCGTCCAGCGCTAGTAACTCGAGATGCACACCATCTGCGAACTTCACAAGGGGGACATTTAGCGCTACCCATGTTCATGGATCTCACATGGTGGACCATCTCGCTACCTAGCGGACACCGGGGCACCGCAGCGGCTCAGTCCGCGAAACCTGCCTGGTATGCGGCGAAGTCCTTGCGCTGACGAATCAGGTCCGGCGTTTCCTCGACGAACACGTGCGAGAAGATGTTGTCGGCGGACGGATCTGGCAGGCCGAGGCAGGCGGATCGGATCTCGGCAGAAAAGTCGTCCGCGTCAGTGTCCACAGTGGACAACCATGCCTCGTCGGCCCAGCCCTGGTTGAGCAGGAACGTGCGCGTACGCGCCAACGGGTCGCGCCCGGCCCACACCGATTCCTCGGAGGAGTCGCGATAGCGGCGGGGGTCGTCGGCGGTGGTGTGCGGGCCGAGGCGATACGTGACGGCCTCGACCAGCACCGGTCCGGCGCCCGTACGCGCGCACTCGACGGCGGCGCTGACGGCGGAGTGTACGGCCAGTGGGTCGTTGCCGTCGACGCGGAGGCCGGGGAAGCCGAAGCCGTCGGCGCGCCGCGCGAGTGGTTGCGTGGACTGCGAACGCACCGGCACGGAGATCGCGTATTGGTTGTTCTGCACGAAAAACACTACCGGCGCGGACTGCGCGGCGGCCCACACGAAAGCCTCGTTGGCGTCGCCCTGGCTGGTCGCGCCATCGCCGATGCAGGCCAGCACCACCTCGTCGGCGCCGTCGCGCTGGATGCCCATGCCATAGCCGACCGCGTGCAGCAGCTGCGCCGACAGCACCACCGTGTAGATCTGGAAGCGGTGCTTGTGCGAGTCCCAGCCGGCGTGCCCGACGCCGCGGAACATGTGCAGAAACTCCGACACCGGCACGGACCGGGCGATCGCCGCGGTGTGCTCGCGGTAGGTCGGGAAGACCATGTCGGTGTCGCGTACGGCCCGGATCGCGCCGGCCTGCGCGCCTTCCTGGCCGAGGCTGGGGATCCACATGCACAGCTCGCCCTGCCGCTGCAGCGCGGTCGCCTCGTGGTCGAGCCGGCGGGCCAGCACCATGTCGCGATAGACCGTACGCGCGAGCGCCGGGTCGGGAGTGAGCAGATGAGCGGCAGCTCCGGTGAGCGTGCCATCCGCGGCCACCATCGCCGGTGCGTCGGCGGCGTGACCGAGGGTGATCCATTCGTTCAGCGAGTCGATCGGATGCGTCGCTGACACGGGAACGTCGAAAGAGATGGACACGGCTGCTCCTCCCGCGACCGGGGTGCTGGCCGCGTTCCGGGGTGGACGACACCCCGCCGGCTTGTGGCCATGGGGTGCTGCGCTCACCATCTGGACGTTGTCGCTCATCTTAGGTTCGACGCTAGCCAGCGGCCAATGTCGGCGCAGTTGCGTGTTTCTACAAAAAGCCGCGGCCGATTCTGGCTGACCCGCTGGGCCTGAACGACGGTTAGGAACGCGACCGCAGCGCGCTGGTGACCAGATTGCGAAACGCCAGGCCACCGGAGGTCTTCGGGACGAGCAGGCCAGCGGCGATCCGGAAGCCGCGCTGACGGGAGCTGGCCAGCCGGCGGTGTTTCGCCTCGTACGCGCGCAGAGCCGTGCCGACCTCGTTGCTGGCCAACGCCTCGGCGAGGGTGGTCGCACCGACCATCGCCAGGCTGGAGCCGTCGCCGAACAACGACACGCACGACGCCGCGTCGCCGATCAGCGTCACGCGGCCGCGCGACCAGGCCGGCAGCCGCACCTGACTGACCGAGTCGAAGTAGAGGTCGTCGGCGGCGCGCACCTGCGCGGTCAGGTCCGGCAGCTCGGGCACCCGCCAGTCCTCGGTCGCGTACGCGTCGACCACGACCTGCCGCGGGTCGCGGCCGTCGACGGCCGGACCGCGGAAGATGAAACCGGCACCGGCGTTGCCGCGTACGGGGTGGACCGCCAGCGACCGGCCCGGCCGGTTGTACATCACCACGGCCGACGGGTCGGCCGCCGGCCGGCCGAAGGACAGCGTGGCGATGTAGAGGCCGAGGTGGCGGACAAACCGCTCCTCCGGCCCGAAGGCCAGCGCTCGTACGGCCGAGTGCAGGCCGTCCGCCCCGACGACCAGGTCAAACCGGCGCGGCGCGGCTCGCTCGAAGGTCACGTCGACACCGTGGTCGTCCTGCCGCAGGGTGGTGATCCGGTCGCCGAAGATCAGCTCGGTGTCGTCGCGGGCTGCCTCGGTCAGGATCGTCGCGAGGTCGGCTCGTGGCACCTCCACGTCGTCACCGCTCGGCCGGCCGAGCCGCAGCGGTCCGATCCGGCGTCCCGACGCGGTGACGAACGCCAGCTCGGGTGCCCGCGTCGCGGCCTCGCGCAGCCGCGGCAGGATCCCCATCCGCCGCGCGATCTCGGTGGCCGGGCCGTGCACGTCCACCGGGTTGCCGCTGGAGCGCAGCCCCGCCGCGCGCTCCACCACGGTCGGCCGGAAGCCGTGGCGCGCCAGCCAGTAAGCCAGCGTCGAACCGGCGATGCCGGCTCCGCTGATCAGCACCGTACGCATGTCGACAGCGTATCCGCACTCAGTGCAGATTTGCAATGAATGCAGATCGGCACTGGTTGCGATAGGCTGCGCGCATGGCCACCCTGCGTGAACGCAAGCGGCGACGCACTCGCCAGGCGATCGTCGACGCCGCGGTCGAGCTGTTCGAGCGCGATGGCTATGACGGCACGACGATCGCCGACATCGCCGCGGCCGCGGACATCGGCACGCGGACGTTTTTCAGCTATTTCGCCAGCAAGGAAGAGGTGTTGTTCCCGGATGCCGACGGCCGGGTCGAGGCCGCGCTCGCGGCGATCGCCGACCACGCGCCGGACGAGCGGCCGGCCGACGTGCTGCTCCGCGCGCTGCGCAGCCTGAACGGTCCTGACGACATGGTCGGCCGGGTCACCGCGCTGCGGCTCCGGCTGGTGCGTACGGTCCCGGCCGTACGCGGTCGCGGTCTGCAGATCCAGCTGGAGGCGCAGCAGAAGATCGCGCAGGCCCTGCAGCCGGCGTTTCCTGACGACCTCGACGAGGTGTCAGCCGCCGCGCTGGTTGGCGCCTTCGTCGGTGCCGTGAGCGGCGCGCTCCAGGTGCTCCTCGCCAGTCCTCCGGGCGATCCGGACGAGGTCAACCGGCGGCTCTACGCGGCCACCGACCTGGCCCTGCGGCCGTGGCTCACGCCTCGCTGACCAGCCACTTCAGCGCCGTCTGCTCATCGGCCGACAGGTGGTCGGCGTAGTACTCGTAAAGCTTCTCCCGCGCCAGCCGTGCGGCCAGCGCGCCATCGCCGGCTCGTACGGCGGCCAGCGCCTGCCGATGATGGTCGAGCGTCTCCGCCATCACCGACTCCGGTTGCGGCGACTGCGCCAGCTTTCCGGCGATCATGTCCAGCACGACACCGTGTACGACCTGGCTGCAGACGACGATCAGCATGTTGCCGCTCGCGCGTGCGATCGTGTCGTGGAAGGCCAGATCGGCCTCGCTGAAGGCGGCCAGTTCGCTCGCCTGCTCCATCGCGGCCAGCGCCGCGTCCATCTCGGCCAGCTGTTCGTCCGTACGCATCCGCGCGGCCAGCAGGTAGGCCGGGCCCTCCAGCATGATCCGGAACTGCAGCAGCTCGGCGAGGCTGAGCTGGTCGAGCTGGGCCAGTCGGCTCATCGACTTTCGCAGGCCGGCGGGGGAGTACGGCAACACCAGCGGTCCGTGCGGGTCGCCGGGCCGTGAGCGTACGAGCCCGCCGCTCTCCAGCACCCGCAGCGCCTCGCGGACAGTCGATCGGCTGACGCCGAACTGCGCCATCAGCTCCCGCTCGCTCGGCAGCCGCTCGCCGGGCTTCAGCGCGCCGGTCAACATCGCCTGTTCGACCTGCTCCACGACCCGCTGGTAGGCGCGTACCGGCTCGACTGCCTGGAATCGCACTTTGTTCGTGGCGGCCATCACGTTAGTGTACTGGTCGGACCAGTGAACCGAAGGAGCGCCGATGACGCCACCCTCGACTCAACGGCTCGATGTGCAGATCCCGGTCGACGCCGACGGCGTCGTCGCCTTCACGCGTGACCTCGTCCGGCTGCGTACGGTCAACGAGCCCGGTTTCGGCGAGGCGCCGGCCGCCGGGCTGGTCGCCGCGAAGATGCGCGAGTTTGGCTGGGATCCGGTCGTCACCGAGCCGGCGCCCGGCCGGCCGAACGTGGTCGCCACCATCACCGGCGACGGACCCGGCCGGACGCTGCTGTTCGAAGGCCACACCGATGTCGTCACGGAAGGCTCGCTGGACGGCTGGACGGTCGATCCGTACGGCGGCGAGATCCGCGACGGCCGGCTCTACGGTCGTGGTGCCGCGGACATGAAATCCGGTGTGGCGGCGATGCTTTACGGCGTACGCGCGTTGCAGCTGGCCGGCGGATTTTCCGGCACTGTCAAGGTGTGTGCGCTCGCCGACGAGGAAGGCATGATGATCGGCGTCCACCACCTGGTCGACAGCGGCGTGGTGTCAGATGTGGACGGTGCGATCGTCTGCGAGCCGGAGGGCGGCGAGATCTGTCCGGTGTCCAAAGGCGCCATGCGGTTCCGGGTCACCTTCACCGGCACGATGGCGCACGGCGCGATGCCGCAGCACGCGCGCAACCCGATCCCGGCGGCCGCGGATTTCCTGCGCGTACTCGATCATTTGCAGGCCGATTTCACCGCACGGCACGGATCGCATCCGCATCTGGGTCCGACGTACGTGACGCCGACCGTGTTGAACGCCGGTGATCTGGACCAGATCAACGTCATCCCGGCCTCCGCCACGGTCGCCGCGGACATCCGCACGATTCCCGGCGTCGACCACGAAGAGTTGGTCGTACGACTGACCGATCACGCCGAGCGGATCGCCAGCGAGCGCCAGCTGCGCGCGTCGGTGACGGTGCCGGTCAACCGGCCGCCGGTCGACACACCGGTGGACGCTCTGGTGGTCGCGTCCTTGGCTCGCGCGCATGCCGCGGTGACCGGCACGGAGCCGGTTTTCGGTGGTGTGCCGGGGACCACCGACGGCACGATTTTGACCGTACGCGCCGGGATTCCGACGGTCGTCTATGGTCCCGGCGGCAAGTGGATCCCGCACCAGGCCGACGAGTTCGTGGAGCTCGCCGACATCGTCTCGGCCGCGCGGGTTTACGCGGTCGCAGCGCGAGAGTTCCTGAGCTCATGAGTTTCCCGAGCGGACTGCCGATCGGTGCCGGCTGGGTCGAGACCGACTCGGCGTCGGTGCGTTTTCCGTACGACGGCAGTGAAATCGGCACCGCGCCGGTTGCCACGGTCGAGCTGGCGCACGCGGCGATCGATGCCGCGGTGGCCGTGCGGCCGGAGGTTGCCGCGCTGCCGTCGCGGGTACGCCGGCAGGCGTTGCTGGCCGTACGCGACGAGCTGGCCGCGCGTCGCGGTGACTTCGAATCGTTGCTGGTGCTGGAAACCGGCAAGCCGCTGGTCGACTGCCGGGTGGAGGTCGCGCGTACGCTCGTGACGCTGGAGGCGGCCGCCGAGGAGGTGGCGCGGCTGCACGGCGAGACAGTGCCGCTCGACCTGCTGCCGTCCGGCGACGGCCTGATCGGCTTCTGGACACGGCGGCCGATCGGTGTGGTGGTGGGGATCGCCGGCTTCAACTACCCGCTTTTGCTGGCAGCGCACAAAATCGCGCCGGCGCTGGCCGCCGGCTGTCCGATCGTGGTGAAGCCGGCGCCGCAGACACCGCTCGCGACGCTGTGGCTCGTGCAGCTTTTCCGGCAGGCACTGGAATCCGTGCCGGCGGCCGTGCAGCTGGTGACCGGCGACGCGGCCGTCGGATCGGCGCTGGTGACCGATCCGCGGATCGGTGCCGTGTCGTTCACCGGCTCGGCCGCGGTCGGTCATCGGATCGCGAAGGACGCGGCTCCGCGGAAAGTGTTGCTGGAGCTCGGATCCAACGCCGCTCTGGTCGTCGCGGCCGACGCCGATCTCGACGCGGCAGTCGACGCCGTGCTGCGCGGTGGCTATTACGCCTCCGGGCAGGCCTGCATTTCGGTGCAGCGGATCCTCGCCGACGAGTCGATCGTTGATCGGTTCGTCGAGCTTTTGGCAGCGCGGCTGACGGAAGTCGTGGTCGGCGACCCGCGCGACGAGCGTACGCGCGTGTCGGCGCTGATCGACCCGGCCTCGACCGACCGTGTGTTGTCGTGGATCGGCGAGGCTTCGGCCGCTGGCGCTCAGGTCGTCGCCGGCGGCGGCCGTGCCGGCCGGTCGATCGAGCCGACCGTACTCGTCGGCACCGCCGACGGGGTGGCCGCCTGGGACGAGGAGATCTTCGGACCAGTCGTGTCGGTGCGGAGGTTTTCGTCGCTCGCCGAGGCATGGAAGACCGTGAACGCGTCGCGTTATGGCTTGCACGCCTCGGTTTTCACGCGGTCGCTGGCCACCGCTTTCGAGGCCATCGAAACGCTCGAGGTCGGTGGCGTGATCGTCAACGAGGTGCCAGGTTTTCGGTCCGACACCATGCCCTACGGCGGCGTCAAGGACTCCGGCGTCGGCCGCGAGGGGCCCCGGTTTGCCATCGAGGAGCTGACCGTCACTCGCATGGCGGTCATCCGGCCGTCGTAGAGGGGAGTGTCCACAGTGGACTATGTCGATCTCTTCCGGCTGGACGGCCGGCACGCCCTGGTGATCGGCGGCGGCAGCGGCATCGGCCGCGAGTCGGCGCGCGCTTTGGCCGCGCACGGCGCGAAAGTCACCGTCGCCGACAAGGATCTGTCGGCCGCGACCGAGACCGCGCGACCGATCTCCGCCGACGCCTACGAGCTTGACGTGTTGGACGCCGCCGCGATCAGCACCGCCGCCAGCTCACTGCGGCCGGACATCCTCGTCTTCACCGCCGCCACCAACGTGCGGAAGCGGCTTTTGGCCTACACCACCGAGGAATACCAGCGGGTCGTCGACCTCAACCTGCGTGCGACCTTCGAGCTGATCCGCGCGTTTGGCGCCGGCATGGTCGAGCGCGAGCGCGGCAGCATCATCGGCTTTTCCTCCATCCGCGGCACGGTTGTCGAGCCAGGGCAGGGTGTCTACGCGGCGACCAAGGCCGGTTTGGTGCAGCTGATCAAAACCGCGGCCGCCGAGTTCGGGCCGTCCGGCGTACGCGCCAACGCCGTCGCGCCCGGTGTCGTCGAGACGCCGTTGACCGCGCAGATCAAGGAAGACGCGGCCTGGTATGACGCGTACGCGGCGAAAGGAGCACTCGGCCGGTGGGCCGCGCCGTCGGAGCTGGCCGGCGCTGTCGTGTTTTTGGCCTCGGACGCGGCAAGTTTCGTGACCGGCTCGGTGCTGGCCGTCGACGGTGGCTGGACCGCCGTCGACGGCCGCTTCGACCCGCCGGCATAAAAGGCGGATTTTGTTCCCCTGCCAGGAACAAAATCCGCCGGTTGGAGAGTAGGAAACGCCGCGGTTTCACCGCACTTTCAGCGGATGTCGACGCCGAGAGCGGAGGCCAGGACGAATGCCTGGTCCGGCTCGATGGTGGCGCCCTGAAGCTTGACGTTGAACGGATCGACCGCGGACAGGTCGCTGCCGCGCAGGTCGCAACCGGACAGGTCGGCGTTGTGTAACACGGCATCGGTCAACACGAGCCGCGTCAGCGTCGCGCCGGCACATCGCGCTCCCGTCAGGTCGGCCTCGCGCATGCGTACGCCGGTGAGCGTGGCACGCCGCAGGTCGGCGCCAGGCAGGCCGGCCATCGACCAGTCGCCGCCGCGCACCTTGAGCAGGTCGAACTCGCAACGCTCGAACATGCTGCCGACCAGCTTGCAGTCGGTGAAGCTGGCGTCGAAGAAGTTGCAGCCGGTGAACGTACAGTTGAGAAAGGCCGAGTTGGTGAAGGTCGAGACGTTGAAGTCCACGTTTCGGAACACACACTCGGAAAACGTCGCGCCGTCGCCGGTCGAGTCGGTCATGTCGACGTGGCTGAACGCGATGTTCTCGTACGTCTGGCCGGAAACGTCGGCGGTGTCCCAGTCGCGGTCGTACACCGTCGAGGTCGTCTCCGGAGTCGGTACGCCAAACCTGCGCTCAGCCACGGCCGAATCCTAGAGCGCCGCGCGCTCGGCTTTCGCGTCGGAGGTGAGAGCGGCGAGGCGGGACAGCGCCGCCGCCGACGCGCTGCCTGGCTCGGCGGTGTAGGAAATGAGCATCTGGTCGGGGTCGTCGGCGGCGATGAAAGCGTCGTACGTCAGCGTCATCAGGCCGACCAGCGGATGGTCGAAACGTTTGGTGCCATGTGTCTTGCTGTGCACCGGATGCGCGGCCCACCACTTGCGAAACTGCGCGCTGCGCACCGACATCTCGCCGACCAGAGCCAACAACTGCGGATCGTCCGGATAGCGGCCGGCGTCCTGGCGGAGATACGCGACGGTCTCTTTGCCGACCGTCGGCCAGTCCGGATAAAGGTCGCGGAAGCTCTCGTCGTCGCCGAAGGACAGCCGGATCATGTTGCGTTCTTTTGCCGGCAGCGCACCGAAATCGGTGATCAGCGCGGCGGCGAGACCGTTCCAGGCGAGGACGTCCATCCGCCGGCCGAGCACCACCGCCGGCACCTCGACGAGCGCGTCCATGATCTGCTGCACCTGCGGCCGTACGCGCTGCGTCTTCGTGCGGCGGGTCACGCGGGTCGGATGGGCGAGATCGCGCAGGTGGCGCGTTTCCGCGTCGTCCAGCCGCAGAGCACGAGCCAGCGCGTCGAGTACGGCGTCGGAGACATTGCGGCCGCGCCCCTGCTCCAGCCGCGTGTAGTAGTCGACGCTGACGCCGGCCAGCTGCGCCAGCTCCTCGCGGCGCAGCCCGGCGACCCGCCGCCGGCCGCCGAACGGCGTCAACCCCACGTCCGCGGGATTCAGCGCCGACCGCCTGGTGCGGAGAAACTCGCCGAGCTCGGTGCGTGCGTCCATGCCACCGATTCTGCGATGTGCGGCCGCTTTGCGCCTGGTAATGCCAGGACTAGGCACCGGCGACCCATGCACAGCGGAGCCTGGGCATGGCTCGCGAGTCGAGGCATTGTCGTTGTCGTAAGCGGAAATCCGATCGAAGGAACGACATCATGGGCACGTACGAGATCTCGCTGGCCGGTCGTGTGGCGGTCGTCACTGGTGCGTCGAGCGGCATCGGCGCCGCTACCGCACAGCGGCTGGCCGCCGATGGCGCGAAGGTGGCGCTGCTGGCGCGCCGCGCCGACCGGCTCGACGAGCTGGTGCAGAAGATCACCGCGGATGGCGGCACGGCGGTCGCGGTCGAGGTCGACATCACCGACCAGGCGGCGCTGGACGCGGCGAAGGCGACGGTCAACGACCGGCTCGGTCGCGTCGACCTGCTGGTCAACAACGCCGGTGTGATGCTGCCGGCGCCCATCGAGGACGGCCGGATGGACGAGTGGCAGCGGATGATCGACCTCAACCTGACCGGGTTGCTGGCGGCGTTCCGTACGTTCACGCCGGATCTGCTGGCCGCGGCCGCCGACGGACCGGCCGATGTGGTCAACGTCTCCTCGATCGGCGCGTGGATGACCTTTCCGGCGTACTCGGTCTATGGCGCGACCAAGGCCGCGGTGACGGCGTTCTCGCGGCACGTACGCGCGGACCTGAGCCCGCGCAACGTACGCGTCACCAACATCGAGCCCGGCCTGACCGCCAGCGAGCTGGCACAACACATCTCGTCCGACGAGCTGCAGAGCCAGGTCGAGGGCATGTTCGACGGCATGGAGGCGCTGACCGCCGGCGACATCGCCGACGTGGTCGCCTTCACCACCAGCCGGCCGCGGCGGGTCAACCTGCCGCACATCGTGGCGATGCCGACGCGGCAGGCGTAGTCGTTACGCTGATCACCGGGACTCGAGGAGGAACCGGTGCAGCGCTGGCGCGGGATCGAGGCGACGCCTCGCGGATGGGGTCGGTCGGTGGTCACCATCGGGGTGTTCGACGGTGTGCACCGCGGACATCAGCAGATCATCAAGGACGCGGTCGGCCGCGCCGCGACGGCCGGTCTCGCGTCGGTGCTGGTCACCTTCGAGCCGCATCCGGCCTCGGTCGTACGGCCGGGGACGTATCCGGCGCTGTTGACCCCGCAGGCCCGCAAGGCCGAGCTGGTCGCCGAGCTCGGCGTCGACGGCATGTGCGTGTTGCCGTTCACCGCCGAGCTGTCCCGGCTGGCGCCGAAGGAGTTCGTCCACGACATCCTGGTCGACGGCCTGCACGCGGCCGAGGTCGTCGTCGGCGCCAACTTCCGTTATGGCCACAAGGCCGCCGGCGACGGTGAGTCGCTGGCGCAGTCGGGCCAGGAGTTTGGCTTCACGGCGCGGACGGTGCCGCTGGTCGCCTCGGACGGCACGACGTTTTCGTCCACGTACGTCCGCGCCTGCATCGCCGCCGGCGACGTCACCGCGGCCGCCGCCGCCCTCGGCCGCGACCACCGCGTCGAAGGCATCGTCGTACGCGGCGACCGCCGAGGCCGCGAGCTCGGCTATCCGACCGCCAACCTGGAGCCGATGCCACACTCCGCCGTACCAGACGACGGCATCTACGCCGGCCGCCTCATCCGCGGCCGCGGCAACAAAACCACCGCCTCGCCAGCCGCCATCAGCATCGGCACCAACCCGACCTTCGATGGTCAGGCCCTCTCCGTGGAGGCCTTCGTCCTCGACTTCGACGAGGATTTGTACGGCGAGCACGTAGGGTTTGAATTTGTGCAGCGGCTGCGGGGGACCGAGCGGTTCGAGTCTCGCGAGGCGCTGGTGGCGGCTATTGACGAGGATGTGCGGCGGACCCGGGACATTTTCGAGCAACACTAGGTTTTCATAGTGTGTTGAATTCTGATTGTCGCGTCGGGTGGGTGGTTGCGCCTCGCGGCGGGCGACCTCAAGGGGAGGCGCGGGGTCTTGTTTGTGGTTGGCTGGGGCGCCGCAGGTGCCGTGGCGTCCCGGCCTGTGGCGAGAAGGTCCACTATGTGGGATGCACAGACGTGTGGAGCGCTAAATGTCCGGCTTGAGAAAGTCGCAGGTGGCATGAATGTCGAGTTACTAGCGTTGGACGCAAGAAACAAGGCTTTCACACCGTAGTGATCACCGGAGGCCGTGGCGGGTGTGACTACTGAGGCTGGTAATGCTGCTGTGATCGCTCGGCTGTAACAGATGTCCGTTTTGATGTCTTGTTAGACAAGTACTACGCAGTCAAGCTGCCTCACCCGCATTATCAGCCACACCAGTCACACCAACACCACCCGGACGCTGTGATTGGCGTGCATGCCGACGGGTTGCTTCCATACGTGACCGAGCAAGCCTGGAGAACCCAGCCCCGCCCACAAACCGCCGCCCGCACCCTCAATGCACATGATTGGCGTTCCCGCGCCCCCTCCCTTGAGGTCGCCCTCCGCGCAGGAGCGCCCGCCGTGCAGGCGAAAACCCACCACCCACCCAACGCAACAAACATGAAGGCCCAACCACCTCACCAACGCAACAATGCTGAAGACGTAACCACCCACCCAATGCAACAAACAGAAAACCCAGACCACCTCGCCAACGCGACAACCAAAAATCGCACCCACCTCCTCACCTCAAACCTCCATCGCCGCGCAACCCCCTCTCACCGCAAACCTCCAGCACCCCGAAACCCCCTTCCACCGCACCCCTCCAAGCCCCCCGTTCTTGACTCCCAGTTCCAAAACGTCGTAGCCTCGACCCCATGCCCAGACCACGCACCTTCGACGTCGAGCAGGTCCTCGACGCGGCCACGGACGTCTTCTGGCGCAAGGGCTACGCCGCGACCACCCCGCAGGACCTCTGTGACGCCACCGGCCTCGGCCGTGGCAGCCTCTACAACGCCTTCGCCGGCAAGCGCGAGCTCTTCGACCGTGTCCTCGAGCGCTACAACCAGCGTGGCGCGGTTGCTCAACTGGACGTTCTCGATGGCCCAAAGCCAGTGAAGGAGCGCATCCGCGACCTGCTCATGCTCACCATGCACAACGACCAGGCGGGCGTACGGCGTGCGGGTTGTCTGGCGGTGAGTACGGCTGTGCAGATGTGTGGCAACGATGACCAGCTGACGGCAGTCTTGCGTAAGCGGTTCAGTGAAACCGAGACGGCGCTGGTCGCGGCGATCGAGTTTGGTCAGGCGGAGATGGAAATCCGTGACGATGTGCCGGCGCGACGGTTGGCGCGGTTGGTGATCAGTGCCATGTACGGCATGACCGTGCTCAACGACGTGTTCGCCGACCGGCGGCGACTTCGCGACGTGGTCGAAGCGGCGGTGGCCGTCCTCTAAAAATTTTCCGCCAATTTTGTAACCACAGGTCAAGAATGGAGTCGGCGTGCCGTTTGCCGTGTACGTGCTGGGGATGGCGATCTTCAGCATGGGGACGACCGAGATGATGCTCTCCGGCTTGCTGCCGTTGCTGTCACAGGACCTGGCCGTGTCGATTCCGGCGGTCGGTCTGCTGGTGTCCGGGTTCGCGCTCGGCATGATGTTCGGCGGGCCGGTCCTGACCGTACTTTCGCTGAGAATAGCGCCAAAACGCGCACTGCTCGGCCTGCTCGCGCTGTTCGTCGCCGGCCAGACGCTTGGCGCGATCGCACCTGGATACGCCGTCCTGATGGTCTCCCGGGTCGTCGCCGCCATGGCGATGGGTGCGTTTTTCGGTGTCGCGGCCTCGGTTGTCGTCGGACTGGCCGGCGTGGAAAAGCGCGCTCGCGCATTGTCCGTGCTCGTCGGTGGCCTGACGATCGCGACGGTGATCGGCGTGCCGGCGGCGACCGTGGTCGGTGAGCGGTTCGGCTGGCGTACGAGCTTCTGGATGGTGTCGGTGTTCGCCGCGCTCAGCTGGATCGCTGTGGCTGTCTGGGTCCCGTCGCGATCGACCAGCGGCGCGGTCGGCGTCATCGACGGTCTGCGCGTTTTCCGGCGCGGCCGGCTCTGGCTGACACTCACGTCCAACGCGCTCGCCTTGGCCGCTTTTCTCGGCATCTTCAGCTACATCTCGCCGATTTTCACCGAGGTGACCGGATTCTCACCGGCCGCCATCCCGGTCCTGCAGTTCCTGTACGGCCTCGGCTGCATCGCCGGCATCGCGCTCGGCGGCCGGATCGCCGACCGGCGGCCGGACGTCAGCCTGTACGCGATGATGGCCGCCTCGATCGTCGTACTCACCGGCTTCGCGCTGGTGATCCACAACCAGATCGCCACCGTCGTCGTCTTTCTCGCCTTCGGTTTCGTCGCCTTCGCGACGAACCCGCCGATGACCGCACGCGCGATGGCGCTCGCCGGCGACTCGCCACTGGGCGCCAGCGCCAACACGTCCGCGTTCAACGCCGGCATCGCGCTCGGGCCGTGGCTCGGCGGCCTGGCGATCGGCGGTGGATACGGCTTCGTCGCGCCGGCGTGGATCGGTGTCGCGCTCGCCATCGCCAGCCTGGCCGTCGCGGTCGTCGCCGGCCGGAGCGTACGCGTCGAGGAGAAAACCGTTGTCCTGGAAGGAAAAGCGCGATGACCGTCGGCATCACGCTGCCACTCGGGCCGAATGACGTCCGGCAAAGCGGCAATGCCGTCGACATGTTGGTCGACTACGCGCGAGAGGCCGCCAGCCTGGGCGTACGCGGCGTCTGGATCTCGCAGATGTTCGACATCGACGCGTTGACGGCCGTCTCCGCGATCGCCCGAGAGGTGCCGCAGATCGCACTCGGCACGGCCGCCGTACCGATCTGTCCGCGCCATCCGATCGTGCTCGCCAATCAGGCGCAGACGGTGCAGGCGGCCAGCGCGGCCGCTTGACGCTCGGCGTCGGGCTGTCGGCGAAACCGGTGGTGGAGAGCGTGTTCGGCGTCTCGTACGACCGACCGATCCGGCGGCTGCGCGACACTCTGAGCGTGCTGCGATCAACGTTCGCGGGCGGGTCGGTGGACGGCTTCTCGACCGTCGTGCCAGGTGGCTCGCCGGTCCGCGTACGCTCGCCGAGCAGATCGTCCCGGCCATCACCGCCGCCTCCGCCCAGCCGCCACGCATCGTCGCCGCCGTGCCGGCGGTCGTCACCTCCGACGTGGCCAAGGTGAAGGCGGGGATGGCCGAGCTGCTCGCCTTCTATGACCAGCTCCCGAGCTACCAGCGCGTCGTCGCCGCCGAAGGGGTCAGCCGAGCCGCTGACCTCGCGCTCGTCGGCGACGAGGAGACGGTCGCCGCGGGCGTACGGGCATACTTCGACGCGGGGGCGACGGAAGTGCTGCTGGCGCACACCGGTGTCGGCTCAGCGGCGGACCGCCGGCGCACCTGGACGCTGGCCGCGAGCGCATGATTTGCGAGGTCGTCGGGCCTGCGCCAAGGTGGTCCCGTGCTCGGGTGACGCGCCGACGGTGTACTGCTGGTGGCATGTCCATCACCGGCTGGTAACCTGGTGGTGCGCCGCACGTGCGGCGTGTGTTTTGACGTGTGACTGCCTGCCTTCGTGACGTGGACCGGAGGCCACACCAGAGCATTCGGTAAGGGAGAGCCTGTGCCACTGGCAAGTGAAGAGAAGAAGACCATCATGACCGAGTACGCCACCGTCGAGGGCGACACCGGTTCACCAGAGGTGCAGGTCGCGATGCTGACCAAGCGCATCAAGGACCTCACCGAGCACCTCAAGACGCACAAGCACGACCACCACAGCCGCCGCGGTCTGCTGCTGCTCAACGGCCGCCGCCGCCGGCTGCTCAACTACCTCAAGCGCGTCGACATCGAGCGCTACCGGTCGCTGATCGAGAGGCTCGGTCTGCGGCGCTAGACCCAGCGGGGGAGTGGCCACCGGCCGCTCCCCCCACTCGTGCGGCCACCTGGTCGTACGCGAACACAACCGCCGGGCCATCCGCTGACGTAGGAATACGCAAGTGGCCGGTCCTCGGTAGTGGCATCCGGGCCAAAGAATCCCCGAGTGCCTCGATCGAAGACCGGCAGCGATCCACCTCGGAAGGCGAGCGGTCCGGCTCGTACGAAAGAGGCATCGCCCATGACGGACAATCTCACTTCGAGTGAGGTCCACAGCACCACCGCCGTGATCGACAACGGCAAGCACGGCACCCGCGAGATCGTGTTCGGCACCGGCCGGCTCGCCCGGCAGGCCGCCGGCTCGGCCACCGCCCAGTTCGGCGACACCGTCATCCTGTCCGCGACCACCGCGTCCAAGCAGCCGAAGAGCCATTTCGACTTCTTCCCGCTGACCGTCGACGTCGAGGAGCGGATGTACGCCGCCGGTCGCATCCCCGGCTCGTTCTTCCGCCGCGAGGGCCGGCCGTCCGAGGACGCCATCCTGACCTGCCGGCTGATCGACCGGCCGCTGCGCCCGTCGTTCGTGAAGGGCCTGCGCAACGAAGTCCAGGTCGTCTGCACCGTGCTCGCGCTGGAGCCCGGCTCGCTCTACGACGTGGTCGCGATCAACGCCGCGTCGATGTCGACGCAGCTCGCCGGCCTGCCGTTCTCCGGCCCGATCGGCGGCACGCGCGTCGCGTTCATCGACGGCGACTGGGTCGCCTTCCCGACCCACGAAGAGGTCCAGAAGGCGACCTTCGACATGGTCGTCGCCGGTCGCGTCCTGGAGGACGGCGACGTCGCGATCATGATGGTCGAGGCCGAGGCCACCGCCGGTGCGTACGGCCTGGTCCAGGGCGGCGCGCAGGCGCCGACCGAGGAGATCGTGGCCGCCGGCCTGGAGGCCGCCAAGCCAGCCATCAAGTCGCTCTGCCAGGCGCAGTCCGAGCTGGCCAAGCTGGCCGCCAAGCCGACCGCCGACTTCCCGGTCTTCCCCGACTACACCGACGACGTGTACGAGGCGGTCGCGAAGATCGTCACGGACAAGCTGGCCGACGCGCTGACCATCGCCGACAAGCTGGAGCGCGAGGCCAAGCTCGACGAGATCAAGGCCGAGGCGTACGAGCAGCTCGGCGAGCAGTTCGAAGGCCGCGAGGGTGAGATCGGTGGCGCCATCAAGGCGCTGACCAAAAAGCAGGTCCGCCAGCGCGTGCTGCGCGACAAGGTCCGCATCGACGGCCGCGGCCTGACCGACATCCGCACGCTGTCGGCCGAGGTCGACGTGCTGCCGCGGGTGCACGGCTCGGCGCTGTTCGAGCGCGGCGAGACGCAGATCCTCGGCGTCTCCACGCTCAACATGCTGGCGCTGGAGCAGAAGCTCGACACGCTCTCGCCGGACACCACCAAGCGCTACATGCACAACTACAACTTCCCGCCGTACTCGACCGGTGAGACCGGTCGCGTCGGCTCGCCGAAGCGTCGCGAGATCGGCCACGGCCGGCTCGCCGAGCGCGCGCTGGTGCCGGTGCTGCCCAGCCGCGAGGAGTTCCCGTACGCGATCCGGCAGGTCTCCGAGGCGCTCGGCTCCAACGGCTCCACCTCGATGGGATCGGTCTGCGCGTCCACGTTGTCGCTGCTCAACGCCGGTGTGCCGCTGAAGGCGCCGGTCGCGGGTATCGCGATGGGGCTGATCTCGGACGAGGTCGACGGCAAGACCACCTACGTGACGCTGACCGACATCCTCGGCGCCGAGGACGCGTACGGCGACATGGACTTCAAGGTCGCCGGCACCAGTGAGTTCGTCACCGCGCTGCAGCTGGACACCAAGCTGGACGGCATCCCGTCCGAGGTGCTGGCCGCCGCGTTGCAGCAGGCCAAGGCCGCCCGGCTGACGATCCTGGAGGTGATGGCCGAGGCCATCGACAGGCCGGACGACATGAGCCCGTACGCTCCGCGGGTCATCTCGATCACCATCCCGGTCGACAAGATCGGCGCGGTGATCGGTCCGAAGGGCCAGGTCATCAACGGCATCCAGGACGAGACCGGCGCCGACATCACGATCGAGGACGACGGCACGATCTACGTCGGCGCCACCGACGGCATCTCGGCGCAGGCCGCGATCGACAAGGTCAACGCGATCGCCAACCCGCAGCTGCCCAAGGTCGGCGAGCGGTTCCTCGGCACGGTCGTCAAGACCGCGGCCTTCGGTGCCTTCGTCTCGCTGCTGCCCGGCAAGGACGGGCTGGTGCACATTTCCAAGCTCGGCAACGGAAAGCGCATCGGCAAGGTCGAGGACGTGGTCAAGGTCGGCGACAAGCTGCAGGTCGAGATCACCGACATCGACGCCCGCGGCAAGATCAGCCTGATCCCGGTCCGCGACGAGGAGAAGCCGGCCGACGCGCCGGCGGCCGACGACACGGCAACCGCCGACCAGGCGTGAGCCGAGGCCGGGCCCAGACCACCACGCTGGCCGAGGGACAGTACGGCGGCACCGTCCGCCGTACGGTCCTGCCCGGCGGCCTGCGGGTGGTGACCGAGTCGATGCCGACGCAGCGTTCCGTATCGTTCGGGATCTGGGTCGGCATCGGGTCACGGGACGAGTCCACGGCGCTGGCCGGCTCGTCGCACTTCCTCGAACACCTGCTGTTCAAAGGCACCCGGCGGCGGTCGGCGCTGGACATCTCGGCCGAGCTGGAGGCGGTCGGCGGCGAGTCGAACGCCTTCACCGGCAAGGAATACACCTGCTATTACGCGCGTGTGCTCGACGACGACCTGCCGCTGGCCATCGACGTGGTCTGCGACATGCTCACCTCGTCGCTGATCACGCCGGAGGACGTCGAGACCGAGCGTGGCGTGATCCTTGAGGAGATCGCCATGCACGACGACGACCCCGGTGACGTCGTGCACGACGTGTTCTCCGAAGCGGTGTTCGGCGCGCATCCGCTCGGCCGGCCGGTGATCGGTACGCCGCAGACGATCACCGAGATGAGCCGCAAGCAGATCCACTCGTTCTACAAGCGCCGCTACACGCCGGACACGATGGTGATCGCCGCCGCCGGCAACCTCGACCACCAGCACGTCGTACGCCTGGTGCGCAAGGCCTTCGAGCCGCTGCTGGACGGCGACGCGGCCGTACGCGAGCCCCGCGGGTCCAAGCCGGCGGCGCTGGAGTCGGTGCCGTTGCGGGTCGTCGACAAGGACACCGAGCAGGCGCACATCGTGCTCGGCACGGTCGGCATCCACCGCAACGACGAGCGGCGGTTCGCTCTCGGTGTGCTCAACCAGGCGCTCGGCGGCGGCATGTCCAGCCGGCTGTTCCAGGAGGTACGCGAGCGCCGCGGTCTGGCGTACTCGGTCTACTCGTACGCGAGCCAGTACGCCGACACCGGCGTCTTCGGGGTCTACGCCGGCTGCGCGCGCGGCCGCGTGAAGGACGTGCTGGGGATCGTGTCCGACGAGCTCACCGAGGTCGCCGCGAAAGGCCTGACCGACGACGAGGTGCGGCGCGCCAAGGGCATGCTGAAAGGCTCGACAGTGCTCGGCCTGGAGGACACCGGCTCGCGGATGAGCCGCATCGGCAAGAGCGAGCTGGTCTACGGCGACTTCCTGTCGGTGGACGGGCTGCTCGGCCGGATCGACGCGGTGACGCCGGAGCAGGTCCGTTCGATAGCCTCCGAGATACTCGACCGGCCGATGTCGCTCGGTGTCATCGGACCGGTCGGCGACCAGGACTTCGCCGATGTGGGAGTGCGTCGATGAACGAGTCGTCGTTGCGCGTCGGTGTGCTCGGCGCCCGCGGCCGGATGGGTTCGCAGGTGTGCAAGGCGGTCGACGCCGCCGACGACCTCGACCTGGTGGCGATGGTCGACGAAGGCGAGTGGTTGTTCAACATCTCCGACGCCGGCGCGCAGGTGGTCGTCGACTTCACCAACCCCGACGTGGTCATGGACAACATCCGGTGGTGCATCGACCAGGGGATCTCGGTGGTCGTCGGCACGTCCGGTTTCGACGCCGAGCGGCTGCAGACCATACGCGACTGGCTCAAGCCGACCTCCGGCGTCGGCGTGATGATCGCGCCCAACTTCGCCATCGGCGCGGTGCTGATGATGCGGTTCGCCGCGATGGCCGCGCCGTACTTTCCGTCGATGGAGATCATCGAGCTGCACCACCCCAACAAGCTCGACGCGCCGAGCGGCACCGCGCGGCACACCGCGTCCGCCATCGCCGAGTCGCGGCGCAAGGCCGAGCTCGGACCGATGCCTGATGCCACAACGTCCGCTTTGGACGGTGCGCGTGGCGCGCGGGTCGACGAGGTGCCGGTGCATTCGGTGCGGATGTCGGGCCTGGTCGCGCATCAGGAGGTGTTGTGCGGCACTGAGGGGGAGACCCTGACGATCCGCCACGACTCCTACGACCGCGCGTCGTTCATGCCCGGAGTTTTGTTGGCCGTACGGAAAATCCTCGGCCGTCCGGGCCTGACGGTCGGCCTCGACGCGTTGCTCGAACGTCCCTAGTACGCGCTCGGCGTCGGCGTCGCGTCCGCGGTGCGCCGCGAGCCGACCACGTGGTCGGAGTCGATCAGCGGGCGGCCGGAGCGGGTGATCATGCCGAGCCGGTGCTGCTCGCGAAACGCGCCCTTGCCGTCGTAGTTGTATTCGATGGTGACGGTCACCTCGGAGTCGGCGGCCCGCGGCGGCGTCACGATCCGCACGTCGTTGACCCGCTGCCAGAAGTTGTCGTACGCCTTGCGGCCCTGCGCCTGCAGCCTCGGACCGAGCATCGCCCACGCCCTGTCGAGGTCGTCCGGCACGAGTCCGTAATACCGCGTGACCACGGACTCCAGCAGACCGGAGGCGATCGTCGAGGCGCTCGGCCGCGCGGCCGGCGCTGACGGCTGCGGTTTCCTGCTGAGCGTCGGCGACGGTGTCGGCAGCGGCGGTGTGACCGTACGCGGACCGGCCAGCAGCCGGGCCGCGCCGACCGACAGCAGGATGACCGCGACCGCGCCGAGCGCGATGATCACCAGCCAGCGGTTGGTCACCGACCAGCTGCTCGCTGCGGCGTGCGCCGGCGGGAGGTCGGCTCGCGTGTGCTCGCCGCGGCGCGGCGGCGGGATCGACGACTTGATGAACTTCGGGATGTTGGGCAGCGCCGGCTTCGGCGGGTTTTTCTTGACCAGGCTCGGCGGCTGCGGTGTCGGCTCCGGCTCGGCTTTGGCGAGTGCCGCGAGCTCCTTGGCGACTTCGGCCATCGTCGGCCGGTTTTCCGGGTTGTCGCTGAGCATCCGCAGCAGCGCCGGACCGAGCCGGCCGGCCTTGTGCGGCTGGTTGATCCGGCCGGTCGCGATCAGGTGCAGCAGCGCCATCGTGTTGTCGTCGCGGCCGAACGGCGGCTCGCCTTCGACGCCGGCGAACAGCGTGGCGCCGAGCGCGAACACGTCCGACGGCGGTCCGGTCGGCTGGCCGCGCGCGGCCTCCGGCGAAAGGTAGGCCGGCGTGCCGGTCAGCACGCCGGTCTTGGTCACCGTCACGTCGCCGTTGGCCCGCGAGATGCCGAAGTCGGTGATCTTGGTCGTGCCGTCGTCGCCGAGCAGGATGTTGGCCGGCTTCACGTCCCGGTGCACGATGCCGACCCGGTGTGCGGCCGCCAGTGCGTCGGCGGCCTGCGCACCGATGTCGGCGACGCGCTCCGGTGGCAGCGGCCCGTCCTCGTCGATCACCTCGGCGAGGCTGCGGGACGGCAGGTATTCCATCACCAGCACCGGCCGGCCGCCGTCGCTGGCCACGTCGTACACGGCGATCGCGTTGGGATGGTGCAGCCTGGCCGCGATCCGGCCCTCGCGAAACGAGCGCTGCCGGAGGATCTCCGCGTCCGCCTCGCTCAGTCCGACCGGCAGCAGCAGCTGCTTGGCCGCGACGATCCGGTTGAGCCGCTCGTCGAGGGCCTGCCAGACCTCACCCATCGAGCCGCTGCCGATCCATTTCCGCAGCCGATAGCGGTCCGCGACGAGTCGGCCCTCGGCGCCGCCGTCGCCGTTCCCCGCTTGGTCCACCGAGACAGCCTATCTGGATCGAATTCCTCGCTGATTTGTCATTCTCTGTAGGTTTTTGTCGGTTGTGTCACAGGAAGGTGGCGGTGTGATCGACGGCCCACTGCGAAACGTGCGACCCGCCCGGCCGGTCACCCTCGGCACGGTCGCTGCCCATTCCTCGCCTCCGCCCTGCCCCGCATCGGTCGGCCGGCGGCTCAGTGCGCGACCTTTTGGCGTGCCGCCAGCGACTCCGTCACGACATGGCGGCCGACCAGACCGGTCGCTCCGCCTCACCAGGATCGTCATGACTGGAAGTCCTTCGCGTGATCTGCGGCCCATTGCTGGAAAGTGCGTGGTTGCCTGCCGGTGATCCGCCAGAACGTGTCGGCCGGTGGCAGCGATCCCGGACCGTCGACGGACCCGGCCTGCAGCTCGACGAGCCAGTCGGGATGGCCGTCCGGTGTCGCTTCTTCGAAGGCGATTTCCTTGCCGATGGTCGCACTTATCGCCTTGACCTGGTCCCGCAGCGTCACTTTTCCGGCCCGGTCACGGTGTAGGCGGCGTCGAGGTGGTCGTCGGTCAGCAGCGCCGCCACCGCGATCTCGGCCACGTCCGCCTCGTGGACCCACGGATAGCCGGCGTCCGCGTAGGCTCGGTGACGGTTTGGTTGGTGCGTACGGTCTCGGCCCAGCCGAGCGCGTTGGCGGCCAGCAGGCCGGGCCGTACGTGCGTCCAGGCGGCGCCGCTGTTTTCCACGTGTTCTTCGAGAGTGCGGTGTGCGATCCGCTCCCTGTTGAGGTGGTCGCGCAGCGGTCCGGCCGGTCCGCCTCGACATCCGGCCGGACCCTGCGCGGGTCGCGCGACATCACACGCACCCACTGGCCGGCACCGACCAGGCGGTCCACCACACAGCGTCCGGTGTTTCCGGTCGCGCTGGTCACTAGGATGGTCACGTTGCGCCTTCCGTACTCCGGGATGGTGGCAATGGACCGACCGCCGTCGCCTCCGTGGCCAAACGATCGCGGCTTGGCCCTAGGCCGAAATTCGATTTCGTGCACACACTCGAAGCGTGGGAACGCGTCAGCTCTTTGTGAGCGTGGAAAAGGGTGTGCGCTGGATGGCGGGTGTGCGATTTTGCCAAGAGAGACCAAGGAAAGTTTCTGCTTGGCGGTCCAGGATCGGAGTTGAATTGTGTAACGAAAGTGCGGCTCCTGAGGTGTGGCGTCGTACTTTCGTTACGTCCTTGACACAACTGACCAGCAGATTGTCGAGTGGAGCCTGTTTCCTTTGCGTAGGAACGTAAATCGCATTGTGCGCGTTGGTCGCAATAGCCGCCACAACTACTATGCGAAGGTGACGTTTGACGGTCGAAACAGCGCTCGGCAACCGCTGAAACATCACCCTCGCCGGAGGTACGGTGAGGTTGGCGGGGCGAGCGGGTAGAGTTTCCGACGACCATCGTCGAAAGGGCTGGGAGACAGTGCCAACGTCCACTCGCGCCCCGCGGTCGACGGCGGCTGCCAGTCAGCGCGCGATCCGCGACCAGATCAAGCAGCTGATCCTCGATGACGGCCTCAACCCCGGCGACCCGATGCCGACCGAGGGCGAGTTGATGGACCGCCTCGACGTCGGCCGCAACTCACTGCGCGAGGCGCTCAAGGCACTGCAGGCGGTCGGCATCGTGGAGATCCGGCACGGTTTCGGCACGTACGTCGGACAGCTTGAGCTGGAGGCCCTCGCCGACGGCCTGGCGTTTCGCGGCCAGCTGTCGCTGCGTACGGACCGGCAGGCGATCCGCGAGCTGGTCGAGGTGCGCAGCGCGCTGGAGACCGGTCTGGTGCCACGCGTCATCGCGGCCAGCGACCCGGAAAGCCTGGAGCGGGTCGCAACCGCTCTTGCCGAGCTGGAGACCGCGGCCGCCGCCGGACACACCGCGCCGGAGGCCGACCGGCGGTTCCACGACCAGCTCTACGCGCCGCTGCACAACCGGCTGCTGGCGCAGCTGCTCGGCGCGTTCTGGGATGTCTACCACGAGCTGAGCCGCCAGTTCGGCGAGCTGGACGCCGACGCGGCCGGGATCGCCGCCGAGCACCGCGAGATCTACGAGGCCGTACGCGCCGGCGACGTGCCACGCGCGATGGCCGCGACCGAGCGCCACTTCGACGGCATCCGCCAGCGCATCGCCTAGGGCCTGTCTGCATATTCCGGGGTGATGAGAGAGTCGAGATCCAAGTGCCGTCAGGCGGCCCGAGAAAGATGTGAAAGCGGCTCGGCTATCGCCCCGCGGAATATGGAGACAGG